>NZ_JBEPLE010000002.1:0-719949 GCF_040545055.1 Leifsonia sp. 563
GGGGCGCCCCCCCACCCCGTCCCCACCCCCCGCCCGTGGGGGGCCCGCGCCCTTTCCCCCCCGCCCCCTCTACGGTCCCGTCGGGGGGCTTGCCCCCCCCCAACCCCCACACCCCCCACGAATCTCGTGGGAGGTCAGGGCGCTGGGGCGAACCGCTCCACGCCTGCGACGCGGAGCAGGTCGAGCTTGGCCGCATCCTCGCTGCCCGGCACTGCGGTGTAGACGACGATGCGCAGGTCTCCGTCGGGCACGGTCAGCACGTCGCAGTCGACGGTGATCGGGCCGACGATCGTCTCGGTCATCGTCTTCCTGCTCGAACGGTGCGCGGCCACGCGGGCCGTGGCCCAGCGGCGCTCGAAGTCGGGCGAGGCGGCACGCAGCCGGCCGATCAGGCGGTCGAGGTCGCGGTCGGCGGGGTAGCGGCCGTGCGCCTGGCGGAGGTCGGCGACGAGGTCGGCCGAGAACTCCTCGGCGTGGATGTCGTCGAACTCGACCCCCGAGTGGCCGTGGGTGAAGTGCCGCCAGACCAGGTTGCGGTCCAGTCCCGTCATCTCCGACGGATCCTTCAGCAGTGCGGCCCACAACGGGTTCCAGACGAGGAAGTCCCACGACGCCGTGAACACCGCGAGCGGCACATCCCCGATCCGGTCGAGGATGCGCTGCACGCCCGGCGTGAGGTGCCTCGGGATGCTGCCCGCCGGCGACGACGCCGCACCGGCCACCCGGAACAGGTGGTCGCGTTCCTCGGCGGAGAGCCGCAGAGCGCGGGCGAGCGCGCCGAGCAGCTGGGGCGACGGGTTCGTCGCGCGACCCTGCTCCAGGCGCACGATGTAGTCGACGCTCACGCCGGCGAGGGCGGCGAGCTCTTCGCGGCGCAGGCCCGGCGTCCGTCGGCCCGGGCCGGCGGGGAGCCCCACCTCGACCGGGTCGACCCGGTCGCGCCACGACCGCAGCACCGCCGCGAACTCGCTCATGGCCTCATCGTACGTCCGGTCGCCCGCCCGACCGACCCTGGTACTGACGGTACCCCCGAAGGCCGGTGCCTGGGCATCCCCGCGGCGGGCGCGCAGGATCGAGGTCATGACGACGACACTGATCACAGGAGCCAACCGCAGCCTCGGCCTCGAGACCGCCCGCCGACTCACCGCAGCCGGGCACACGGTCTACGCCGGGATGCGCGATATCGCGGCAGGAGACGAGGCGCGAGCGCTGGGCGCCATCCCGCTGGCCCTCGATGTCACCGATCAGGGCAGCGTGGATGCGGCGGTCGCCTCCCTGCCGGAACTGGATGTGCTGGTCAACAACGCCGGCGTGCTCGGCGGCCGACGGCAGGGTGCCGACGACCTCGACATCGAGGCGATGCGGCAGACGCTCGACACGAACGTCGTCGGCGTCGCCCGGGTCACCCAGGCCTGCCTCCCCCTGTTGCGCCGCTCGGCGGCACCGGTCATCGTGAACGTCGCCTCGGGCGTGGGCTGGCCGCGCTGGCTGTCGACGCCCGGGCACGACGAGCATCCGGTGCTCGGCATCGCCTACGCGGCATCCAAGGCGGCGGTCATCGCCCTGACCGTGCAGTACGCCAAGGGACTGCCCGGCTTCCGCGTGAACGCGAGCGATCCGGGCTACACCGCGACGGAGTTCAACGGGTACAGCGGGCACCAGACCGTCCAGGAGGGGACGGACGCCACGGTCGCGCTGGCCACCCTCGGTGCCGATGGCCCGACCGGCGAGTTCCACAACCGCTTCGGGCGCATCGAGTACTGACCGGGCGGGGCCCTCGCGCGGTGTGGCTACACTTCATTCCATGAAACGCGCCACCATCTACGATGTGGCACGCCACGCGGGGGTCTCGCACCAGACGGTCACCCGGTTCCTCAACGGCTTCGAGGGGATCCGGCCCGCGACGCGGGAGAAAGTCCAAGCCGCGATCGACGAGTTGAACTACCGGCCGAACGGCGCCGCCCGCTGGCTGCGCTCGCGGCAGTCCAACCGGATCGGCATCCTCGCCCACCGGATGGAGCTCTCCGGCCCCGGGCGCATCATCGCTGGGGCGACGACAGCGGCGCGGAGCCGCGGCTACGTGCTCGACATCGCATCCATGGACGGGGAGGACGCCGACTCGGTCGATGCGGCACTGGATGTGGTGATGGAGCACCAGATCGCGGGTGTCTTCGCGACGGCCCAGACCGACGTGGTGCGCGAGGCCGTCGCCAATCGCGGACTCGACGTCCCGATCTCGATCGATTCGGGGGAGGGGCTCTCGTCCTCCGGCACCAACCCGCGAGCACATCCCGGCCGGCTCGCGGCGGCGCATCTCGCCGACCTCGGGCATCGCCGCGTCGCCTTCGTGAACGGGCCGGGTGTCTGGATCGCGGCGGGGGAGCGGCGCAGCGGCTTCTTCGCCGTGGCTGCGGAACGAGACCTCGATGTGGTGTGGGAGTACGAGGGCGACTGGTCGGCCGAGGCCGGCTACCGCGCCGCACAGCAGCTTCCGGACGACGTGACGGCGGTCGCGCTCGCCAACGACAGCATGGCGATCGGCCTGATCTTCGGCCTGGCGGAGCGCGGCCGCCGGGTGCCGGACGACATCAGTGTGATCGGGATGGACGACGCCCCCGAGTCGCGCTTCCACCTGCCGTCGCTGTCGACCATCCGCCTCGATTTCGAGGGCGAGGGCGCGTACCTGATGAACGTGCTGATCGCGAAGATCGAGGGCGCAGACACAGCCGACGTGCCGGGCTACCGCCTGCCGGAGCTGGTGCAGAGGGGCTCGACGGCCGAAGCTCGGGCAGCCGGAAAGTAACCATCCGGTCTCGGTGGTTGTGCGCCGAGCGCCGGTCTGTGTAGCATCGCGAGCAGGAAATGTTGTCGACAACATCGAGTGAACGCGCTGCAGGATGTTGTCGACAACACAGCAGGACGCAACGATGCGGAAGGTCGACGATGACGCAGAACCCCCCGTTCCCCGGTGTGCTCTTCGGAGCCGCCTACTACGCCGAGTACCAGCAGGAGGGGACGCTCGATCGGGACCTCGACCTCATGTCGGAGGCGGGGTTCACCGTCATCCGGGTCGGCGAGTCGGTGTGGTCCACCTGGGAGCCGCGGAACGGCGAATTCGACCTCGACTGGCTGCAGCCGGTGCTCGACGGAGCCCACGCCCGCGGCATCGCCGTCATCCTCGGGACGCCGACCTACGCCATCCCGCCGTGGCTGCAGACGCTCCACCCCGAGATCGCGGCGATCGACGGGCGCGGGCACGCCATCGGCTGGGGAGCCCGCCAGGAGATGGACCAGTCGTCGACCGTCTACCGCTGGTACGCAGAGCGCATCATCCGGAAGGTGGTCGCGCGCTATGCCGACCACCCGGCCGTGATCGGCTGGCAGGTCGACAATGAGCCGGGCAACAACCTCCCGCACAACGAGACGACCTTCCAGGCGTTCGTCTCCTGGCTCCGGAGGCGCTACGGCACGGTGGAGCGCCTCAATGACGAGTGGGGGCTCGTCTACTGGTCGCACCGCATCGCCGAATGGTCGGAGCTGTGGCGCCCGGGCGGCAACCTGATGCCGCAGTACCAGCTGGAGTGGCGCCGCTTCCAGGGCGAGCAGGCCACCGACCTCATCGCGTGGCAGGCCGAGATCGTGCGCGAGTACGCCAGGGACGACCAGTTCGTCACGACCTGCATCTCGTACTCCCGGCCGCAGATCTCCGACGACGAGCTCGTCTCCTCCCTCGACATCACCGCGGGCAACCCCTACTACCTGATGCAGGACGGCCTCTCGGCCGACGTCGACCTCCCGCGCCGCGCCCAGTGGTGGCACACCGGCCCGTGGGCGCTGTTCCAGTGGGGCGACCGCGCCTTCTCATCGGCGCAGGAGCGGTTCCTCGTCACCGAGACCAATGCCCAGTCGATCGGCGGACCGTGGCAGAACCAGCCGCCGTTCCCCGGCCAGATCAAGCAGGCAGCGTATGCGCTGATCAGCCGCGGCGCCCGGATGATCGAGTACTGGCACTGGCACACCCTCCACTTCGGGGTGGAGACGTACTGGGGCGGCGTCCTCCCGCACAGCCAGGTGCCCGGCCGCATCTACCGCGAGGTCGCCGAACTGGGCGCGAGCCTGGGGCGGCTGGGCGACGCGCTCGACGGGTTCGTGCCGGATGCGGACGTGCTCATGCTGCACTCCACCGACACCCTGTGGTCGTTCGAGACGTATCCGCCGCTCGCGACCGACGACGGAGGACCGGACGGCAGCTCCTACGCCCGCATCGCCGATGCGTTCTACCGCGGCTTCAGCGAGGTCGGCGCGCAGGTCAGGGTGCAGCACACCCGGCAGTTCGTACAGCGGTCCGCGGCCGACCTCGTCGCCGAGCACCCCATCCTCGTCGCGGCCGCCGAGTACGTCGCCGACGACGCGACCCTCGACGCGCTCCGCGCTTACGCCGAAGCGGGCGGACACCTCGTGCTGGGCATCCGGACCGGGTACGGCGATGAGCTCGCCCGTGCCCGCCGCGCCGTCGCCCCCGATCGGCTGCATGACGCCGCCGGCGTCTGGTACGACGAGTACAGCAACCTCGCCGAGCCGCTGGTGGTCACGGTCGCAGACGAAGGATTCGACCTCGAGCCGGGCGCGCAGGCGACGGCCTGGGTCGACGTGCTCAACGTCGAAGGGGCCACAACGCTCGTGTCGTACGAGCCCACCGAGCTCGGAGCCGACGCGGCCATCACGACCACGCCGTTCGGTGCGGGGCGCGTGACCTACGTCGGAACGGTCCCCAACCGGGAGCTCGCCCGCAGCCTCGCTCGCTGGCTGGTCCCCGAGACCGCCGCCGCGCGCTGGCAGACCGCGTCGCCCGTCACCGTCAGCACCGGGCGAACCGGCGGCCACGACGTCGCCTTCGTGCACAACTGGTCCGCGACCGAGCATGTGGTCACCGTGCCGGCGGACAGCATCCACCTGGACACCGGCGAGCGGTTCGCCGCCGGGTCCCGTTTCACCCTCGAACCGCGCGGCGTCGCCGTGTTCGAGGTCGCCGGTTCACAGGCGTGACCGGGAACACCAAGAGAAAGAGAACGCTCATGAGGAAGAAAGCACCGAGAACAGCAGTGGCGCTGGGCACCGGCCTCCTGGCCGTCGCCCTCGTGCTGACCGGCTGCACCGGCGGTGGAGGCGGAACCGCCGACAACACCAAGCCGGTCTCGCAGTCCGACATCGACAAGGCGATGAAGACGCCGACCACCCTCACCTTCTGGACGTGGGTGCCCGACATCAAGAACGAGGTCGCGCTCTTCGAGAAGAAGTACCCCGCGATCAAGGTCAAGGTCGAGAACGTCGGCCAGGGCGCTCCCCACTACCAGAAGCTGCGGACGGCACTGAAGGCGGGCAAGGGCGCCCCGGACGTCGCGCAGATCGAGTTCCAGTACATCTCGTCGTTCACCGTCACCGACAGCCTCCTGAACCTCACGCCGTACGGCGCGAACGACCTCGGCGACCAGTACGTGCCGTGGGTGTGGAACCAGGTGAAGCAGAACAACGGCGTCTACGCCGTGCCGCAGGACTCGGGCCCGATGGGCAACCTGTACCGCAAGGACATCCTCGACAAGGCCGGGGTCACCACGCCCCCGACCACGTGGGACCAGTACGCGACCGACGCCGCGACGGTGAAGGAGAAGACCGGCGTCTACATGTCGAACCTCGCCTCCAGCCAGGCGGGTCAGATGCTCGGCCTCCTCTGGCAGGCCGGCGTGAAGCCGTTCGGCTACGACGGCAAGAAGGGCGTCACGGTCGACGTCAACAGCGCAGAGGCCAAGAAGGTCGCGTCGTACTGGCAGGACCTCATCCAGAAGGGATACGTCTCCACCGACCCGGACTTCACCGACAGCTGGTACCAGGGTCTCGCCAACGGCAAGTACGCCGGCTGGCTGACCGCGGCGTGGGCTCCGGTGTTCCTCCAGGGCACCGCGGCCAAGACCTCCGGACTCTGGCGTGCGGCCGAGCTGCCGCAGACACCCGGAACGAAGCCGGCCTCGGGCAACTGGGGCGGGTCCTCCGACGCGGTCCTGAAGACCACGAAGAACCCGATCGCGGCCTACGAGCTGGCCAAGTTCATCAACAACGACCCGGAGTCGACGCTGATGTTCGCCAACAAGCAGTTCCTCTTCCCGACGCTGAACTCCACGCTGAAGGACCCGGCGTTCGTCGACCAGAAGGCCGAGTTCTACGGCGGCCAGGAGGTCAACAAGCTGTTCGCGAACATCTCCACCACCGTCGACACCAAGTTCGACTGGCTGCCCTACATGGACTACGCCTACTCGAGCTACACCGAGACGATGGGCAAGGCGCTCGCTGCGAAGGGCGATCTCTCCGCCGGGCTCGACGCCTGGCAGAAGGCGCTGGTCAGCTACGGGACCCAGCAGGGCTTCTCCGTCAACAAGTAGGGGTCGGGGCCGGCGGTGGATGCGCATCCGCCGCCGGCCCGCACCCTCGGCTCGAACAAGGGAGTTCACCATGACCCAGTCCGTCGCACCCGGGAGGGTGCGCACGCGCGAGCACACGGAGAAGCAGCGGCCTCGGCGGAACGCGAACCAGCGCCGGCTGAACATCGCCGCGTACCTGTTCGTGGCGCCCTTCATGATCGTCTTCATCGTCATGCTGCTGCTGCCGCTGTTCTACTCCGGCTACCTCAGCCTCTTCACGACGCAGCTGATCGGCGGCCAGACCTTCGCCGGCTTCGCCAACTACGTCCGCGCGTTCACCGACCCGGACTTCCTCGCGGGCGTCGGGCGCATGGCGCTCTTCCTCGTCATCCAGGTGCCGATCATGTTGGCGCTGTCGCTGTTCTTCGCGCTCGCGCTCGACAGCGGCCGCGTTCGCGGCTCTGTCGCCCTGCGGCTCCTGATCTTCCTGCCGTTCGCCGTGCCCGGCGTGGTCGCGACGCTGATGTGGGGCTACCTGTACGGCAACGACTTCGGCCCGATCGCCCAGTTGTTCCGTGCGGTCGGCCTCGGGGCTCCTGACCTGCTGAGCGACCAGAACATGCTCGGCTCGATGATGAACATCGTCACGTGGGCCTTCGTCGGCTACAACATGATCATCATGTACGCGGCGCTCCGCTCGATCCCGACGGAGCTGTTCGAGGCGGCCGAGATCGACGGCGCCAGCCAGTGGCGGGTGGCGTGGAGCATCAAGATCCCCGGCATCCGTCCCGCGATCATCCTGACGGTGATCTTCTCGATCATCGGCACGTTCCAGCTGTTCAACGAGCCGAGCCTGCTGCACGCGCTCGCGCCGAACGTGATCGACAACGGCTACACGCCCAACTACTACGCGTACAACCTGGCGTTCACGAACCAGGACGTCAACTACGCCGCCGCCATCGCCTTCCTGCTCGGCCTGGTGATCGCGGTCGTGTCGTACGTCGTCCAGCTCTCGACCCAGCGGAAGGAGGCCCGCAATGACTGAGACCGCCACCGGCAGCCCGCTGCCGACTGTCGACGACGCCTCGCCGCGCCGCCGGACCGGGCGCCGCGGCGCACGGGCCTACAACCGGGAGACGCAGCGCAGCACCCTGCTCACCGTGATGCTCTGGATCTGCGCGCTGTACTTCGTGCTCCCGATCGTCTGGTTGTTCATCGCATCCACGAAGAGCAACGCCGACCTGTTCACGACCTTCGGGTTCGCCTTCGGACGCACCTTCGACCTGTTCACGAACATCGGTGCGGTCTTCACAGCCCAGAACGGGATCTACCTGCACTGGGCCATCAACACGCTCGTCTACGCGCTGGTGAGCGCGATCGGTGCATCGCTGCTCGCGACCATGGCGGGATACGCGTTCGCCAAGTACCGCTTCCCGGGTTCCGTGCTGATGTTCAGCGTGGTGCTCGGCGCGATCATGATCCCGCTGACCGCGCTGGCCCTCCCGACCTACCTGATGTTCAGCCAGATCGGCATCACGAACACCCCGGCCGCGGTCATCGTGCCGTCGCTGGTCAGCCCGTTCGGCGTGTTCCTGATGCGGGTGTACGCGGCGGATGCCATCCCCGACTCGATGATCGAGGCCGGCCGAGTGGATGGCGCGGGCGAGTTCCGCATCTTCTGGCAGGTCGGTCTCCGCCTCCTCGGACCGGGAATCGTCACGGTGTTCCTGTTCGCGCTGGTCGGCACCTGGAACAACTACTTCCTGCCGCTGATCATGCTGAACAGCTCCGAGCTCTACCCGTTGACGGTGGGGCTCGCCCAACAGCAGGCGACGAGCGCGGCGGGCGGGGGATCGCAGGCGCTGTTCTCCGTCGTCATCACGGGTTCGCTCGTGTCGATCATCCCTCTGGTCATCGCGTTCCTGTTCTTGCAGCGATACTGGACGACCGGACTAGCGAGCGGGAGTGTCAAAGAGTGAGTGGATTCTGGTACGGCGGCGACTACAACCCCGAGCAGTGGCCGGAGGAGGTGTGGCGCGAGGACGTGCGCCTGATGAACCGGGCGGGCGTGAACATCGCGTCGGTCGGCATCTTCTCGTGGGCGCGCATCGAACCGAGGGACGGCGAGTTCGACTTCGCCTGGCTGGATGAGGTGCTCGACCTCCTTCACGCGGGCGGAGTGCGCGTCGACCTGGCCACGGCGACCGCTTCGCCGCCGCCGTGGCTGGCGCTGAAGCATCCCGAGATGCTGCCGGTGACGGTCGACGGCGTCACGCTCTCGTCGGGGAGCCGGCAGGCCTACTGCCCGAGCTCGCCGGTCTACCGGCGCTACGCCGCGCGGCTGGTCGAGCGGATCGTCGAACGCTACGCCGACCATCCCGCGCTCTCGCTCTGGCACGTCAACAACGAGTACGGCTGCCACGTCAGCCACTGCTACTGCGATGCGTCGGCGGCGGCGTTCCGGGTCTGGCTGGAGAAGAAGTACGGCACCATCGAGGCGCTCAACGGCGCGTGGGGCACGGCCTTCTGGTCGCAGCACTACGCCGGCTTCGACGAGATCCTCCCGCCGCGTGCCGCCCCGACCTTCAAGAACCCGACCCAGGTACTGGACTTCGACCGTTTCAGCTCGGACGAGCTGCTGGACTGCTTCCGCGCAGAGGCGGCGATCATCCGCTCGCACTCGGACGTTCCGATCACGACCAACTTCATGGGCTTCTTCAAGCCAGTCGACTACTGGACGTGGGCGCAGGAGGTCGACATCGTCTCCGACGACTCGTACCCCGACCCCGCCGATCCGCTCGCCCCGGCCTACGGCGCGATGCAGCGCGACCTGATGCGCTCGCTCGGCGGCGGCGCGCCCTGGCTGCTGATGGAGCAGTCACCCGGCGCTGTGAACTGGCGCGAGCGGAACGCCGCGAAGCTCCCGGGGCAGATGCGGGCGTGGTCGTACCAGAGCATCGCGCGCGGGGCCGACGGCATCCTCTTCTTCCAGTGGCGGCAGGCGGTCGCGGGCGCGGAGAAGTTCCACGCCGGGATGCTGCCCCACGGTGGCACGGACACGCGCATCTTCCGCGAGGTCGAGCAGCTCGGCTCCGAACTGGCGACGCTGTCGTCGGTCGATGGCCTGCTCGGGCGACCCGTTCCCGCTCAGGTCGCCATCGTCTTCGACTGGGACTCCTGGTGGGCAATCGAGCAGAAGGCGTCGCCGACCACGATCTCGTACCTCGCCGACGTCCTGGGCTGGCACATCGCGCTGACCGCGGCGGGCGTGACGGTGGACTTCGTCCAGGCGACGGGCGATCTTTCCGGCTATCGGGCCGTCGTCGTCCCGTCGCTGTTCGTCGCGAGCGACGCCCAGCTGGAGGCGCTCGACGCGTACGCGGCGGGAGGGGGATCGCTGGTCGTCGGCTATCTCACCGGCATCCTCGACCCCGACCTCCACGTGCGCACCGGCGGATACCTCGGAGCGCTGCGCGAGACGCTCGGGCTCTGGGTGGAGGAGTTCGCCCCGCCTGCCGCGCCGGATCTCGCCGCGCTCGGCGGCGGCGAGCCGCCCGCCGTCGGTGTCCGCGGCGACCGCATCGGCGGCCGGGCCTCCGCGTCGCTCTGGTCGGAGTACGTGCGCGTCGAATCGGCCGACGTGGAGGCGGTCTTCGAGGGAGGAGCCCTGGACGGGCATCCGGCCGTGACCCACAACGCCCGTGGTTCCGGGCAGGCCTGGTACGTCGCGACCCGGCTCGATGCTGAACCGCTCGGACTGCTGCTGGAGTCGATCCTGACCGAGGCCGCGGTGGAGCGGCTGCCGCGCATCCCGGGCGTGGAGTTCGTCCGCCGCGGCGCGTTCCTCGCCGCCATCAACCACGGTCAGGAGGCGGTGACGCTCGACCTGTCCGGCACGGAGATCCTCACGGGAGGGTCGGCGGCCGGTCTTCGACTGGAGCCGCAGGGGGTGGCGCTCGTCCGAGAGGAGTGAGTCAGCTCTTCGCGACGGCGCCGAGCGTTCCCGGAGCGAGGCCGAGCGTCCACTCGGTGACGTCGGCGACGAAGTGCACGTGCGCCGGGTGGCTGAGGTCGTCGGTGCTGTTCACGTACGAGCCGCCGCCGTCGACCGCGATGAGGATGCGGATGCTGGCCGCCTCCGGGTCGACGGCGGCGAAGTCGCCGGACGCGACGCCGTCCTCGATGATCGCGCGCAGGCGGGCGCGGTCGAGCGCATCCTGCTCTTGCAGTGTGGTCTCGAGGCTCGGGATGAAGCGCGACAGGTGCCGGGCGTTGAGCCACAGCCGGGCGAGCGGGAGCGAGGCGCCCGTCTCGATGTGGTGGACGAAGTGCGCGAGTCGCTCCAGAGGTGAGCCGTCGGCGGGGAAGAACCGCTCGCGTTCGATCGTCGCCGCCCGCACGAAGGCCTCCTCGACGAGGTCCTCCGCCGCCGGGAAGTAGTGGGAGATGAGGCCGGGGCGGACGCCGAGGCGGGTGGCGACGGCGCGCAGGGTGATGCGTTCCAGCCCCTCGTCGAGGGCGATGGATGCGGCCTCGGACAGGATCTCCTCCCGTCGCTCCTCCGGTGCTTTCCGGGAGCGGGGAGGGGATGCGCTTGACTCCATGGGTCCCATGCTATTGAATGACTGACCAACAGCTTATTGGGCACATGACCAACAGCAACGGTGCTCGGTCAGGAAAGAGGCATCATGTCCGGAACGCAAGCCCGCGAGGAGCAGTTCGTCGACGCCTCCACGCAGCCGGAGACGCGTGGCATCGAGGTCATCGGCGATGCCGAGCGGCACGGGCGCGCCCGGGACCTCTTCTTCGTCTGGGCCGCCCCGGGTGTGAGCATCCTGAACTTCACCATCGGCGCGACCCTCATCCTGCTCGGGCTCGAGATCTGGCAGGCGATCGCGGTCATCGTCGCCGCCTCCCTGCTGTGGGTCTTCCCCGGGGTCATCGCGGCGAGCGGGCCCGCCGCCGGAACCTCCGGTTCGGTCGTGACGCGCGCGATGTACGGCATCCTCGGCAACAAGCTCTTCGTCGCCTTCGTCGGCTGGTTCATCGGCGCGGTCTTCCTGTCGCTGACCTGGCTCGCGTCCTCCTTCATGGGCGCCGACCTGCTGCGCCGCGTCGGCCTGGACGACCCGGTATGGGTGCCGATCGGCGTCACGATCGTGGTGTCGGCGGTGACCATCCTGGTGGCGATCTTCGGTCACGGGCTGATCCTCCGGATCTATCCGATCCTCGCGATCGTGCTGTTCGTCATCTTCATCGTGGTGTCGGGCTTCATCCTCCCGACCGTGGACTGGCAGTACACCGCGCCCGAGCCGCTCGGGGGAGTGGAGCTGTGGTCGGCCGTCTCGATCGGCTTCACGATCCTCGCGTCCACACCGCTGTCGTTCATCAACAGCCCCGACATCGCGCGCTACCTGCCGCGCACGACCCGGCCCGCGGACATCGCCGCCGCGACCGCGCTGGGCGGCGCGCTCCCGTTCATCGTGTTCACCAGTGTCGGAGTGCTGCTGGCCACCGGGTTGAAGGCGAGCGCGTTCGACGCCGGCATCGACGTCGCGCTCTTCGACCTGCTGCCGGAGTGGCTCGGGCCGGTGCTCGTCATCGGAGTCGTCCTCAACACGATCGCGCTGAACGCCATGACCACCTACACCTCGAGCATGGCGCTGCAGGCGATCGGATTCCGGCTCAAGCGCATCCCGGCCGCCATCATCGTGGGCGTGGTCGGGACGGCGCTCACCATCTACCTGGTGCTCTCGTCGAGCCTGCTCCAGGCCGCCAACCTCATGCTGCAGTTCCTCGTCATCGTCTCCGGCCCCGCCATGGCGATCTTCGTGGTCGACGTGCTTCGACGCCGCTACGTGTACGACAGCGTCGATCTGTTCGACACCCGGCGCGGCGCGGCGTTCTGGTTCACGGGCGGGTGGAGCATCCCGGGTGTGGCGGCGCTCGTCCTGGGCGGCTTCGTCACGGCCGTCTGCCTGTCGACCGACGTGTGGAGCGGTCCGATCGCCGCGTCGATCGGCCACATCGACCTCTCGGTGCCGCTCGGGATGATCGTCGCCGCCACCGTGTACGCCCTCTTGAGCCGCACCCGGCTCGGGAAGGAGGAACGGCCGTGACCGACCCCGCCGAGACCACCCTGTACCGCGACGCCCGCGTCTTCACCGCGGACGCGGACCCGCGCGCCGCCTGGGCGGACGCCTTCGCCGTCGCCGGCGACCGGATCGTCTGGGTCGGGCGCGATGGCGACGCCACGCCGGCGGCCGACCGTGTCGTCGACCTCGGCGGCCGCGTCGTCCTGCCGGGGTTCACGGATGCGCACACGCACCTGCTGATGATGGGCGCCGCCCTCGGCCAGGTGTACCTGACCGGTGCCCGCGACCTCGACGGCATCCAGTCGCTGCTGCGCGAAGCGCGGGAGGCGGACCCCGGCGCGACGGTGCTGCGCGGGCGCGGCTGGCTGTTCGACGCGGTGCCCGGGGGAGCGCCCACCGCCGGCATGATCGACGCGGCGGTGCGCGATATCCCGGTCTACCTGGATGCGAACGACTACCACTCCTGCTGGCTCAACACGGCGGCGCTGGCCGAGCTCGGCATCACCCGCGAGACGCCCGATCCGATCGGCGGCGAGATCGTGCGCGACGCCGACGGAGAGCCGACGGGTCTGCTCCTCGAGACGGCAGCGACCCAGTACGCCTGGGCGCAGCGGGACGCCGCGACCACGGACGCCGACCGGGACGCCCAGGTGGAGCGGACTCTCGCCGCCTACGCCGCTGCCGGAGTGACGGGCGCCGTCGACATGGCGATGGACGCCTACGGGCTCGAGGCCCTCCGCCGTGCACAGGACCGCCGCGGAGGAGAGCTGCCGATCCGCATCGCCGCGCACTGGCTCGTCACCAACACGGGCGATGACGAGCAGAACCTGGCGCAGGTCGCGGAGGCCGCGCGCGTGGCGGCCGAACCAGCCACTCCCTGGCTCCGTCTGATCGGGATCAAGCTCATCCTGGACGGCGTGATCGATGCCTGCACGGCCGCGATGCGCCAGCCGTACGCGAACGGCTCGAACGCCGATCCGATCTGGCCGCTGGAGCGCCTGACGCCGGTCGTGGTCGCGGCCGACGCCGCCGGACTGCAGATCGCGCAGCACGCCATCGGCGACTACGCGAGCCAGATTGCCCTCGACGCGCTGGAGCGCGCGGTAGCCGAGAACGGCCAACTCCCGAGGCGTCACCGCATCGAGCACCTGGAGTACGCCGCACCCGGGACGGCCGAGCGGATGGCGCGCCTCGGTGTGACGGCGTCGATGCAGCCCGTCCACGCCGATCCGGCGATCTTCGACAACTGGATGCAGATGCTCGGCGACGACCGGGTCGAACGCGCCTTCCCGTGGCCGGAGTACGAGGATGCTGGAGCGCTTCTCGCGTTCTCGACGGACTCGCCGACGGCGCCGCACGACGCGCTGGCCAACATGTACGTCGCCGCCACGCGCGCGTCTGCCCTGGTGCCTTCGGTCGGCGCGGTGCAGCCGCAGTACGCGCTGCCTCTCGAGCGCGCCGTCGCCCACGCCACGAGGGATGCCGCCGCCTCCATCGGAGACGGCTCCTGGCGCGGGCGGATCGCGCCGGGCCACGCGGCGGACGTCGTGGTGCTCGACGCGGACGTCTTCGCGGAGGAGCCCGCGTCGCTGCTGAGTGCCCGGGTCGTTCAGACCATCGTCGCCGGGCGCACGGTGTACTCCGCGTAGCCCGTCGAACCGAGGCCTCCGCGGCCATCGCCCTCCGGATATCCAACGTTGTACAGTGGGACGACAGCCCACCAGGAGGACGAATGGCAGCGACGCTGCACGACGTGAGCCGGCTTGCCGGGGTGTCGATCAAGACGGTCTCGAACGTCATCAACGACTACCCGTACGTTCGGGACAGCACACGTCAGCGCGTCCTCGCGGCCATCGCAGAGCTGGACTACACGCCCAACCTGTCGGCGCGCAGCCTGCGGTCCGGGCGGACCAACGTGATCAGCCTCCTCATTCCGGAGCTGCGGAACGCGTACTTCGCTGAGCTCGCGGACTCGGTGATGCGGGCTGCGCGCGAGCGGGGGCTGTCGGTGCTGATCGAGCAGTTCGGAAACGACCGCGCCAGCGAGCTGTCCGTGCTGCGCAACCGGAGCGGTCGCATGGTCGACGGCATCCTGTACAGCGTGCTCGGCCTGGACGAGTCGGACCGTGACGCCATCGCCGAGGTGAACACGCCGATGGTGCTGCTCGGCGAGCGGATCTTCAACGGTCCGAAGGACCACGTGACCATGCAGAACGTCGAGGGCTCCCGTGCCGCCACCGAGCTGGTGCTGGCCGGCGGCCGCCGTCGGGTGCTCGCGATCGGCGCGCACCCCGGCGAGGTGATCGGCTCGGCCGGACTGCGGCTCGCGGGGTACCGCGAGGCGCTGGAGACTGCGGGCGTCGCCTACGACGAGCGCTTCGTCGTCCCCGCCGGCACCTGGCACCGTGCCGACGGCGCCCGTGCCATGCGTGCGTTCCTGGAGACGGGCCTCGAGTTCGACGCGGTCGTCGCCTTCAACGACACCCTCGCGCTGGGCGCGCTCCGCGTGCTTCAGGAGGCGGGTCTCCGCGTCCCCGACGACGTCGCCCTCATCGGCTTCGACGACATCGACGAGACGCACTACTCGATGCCGACCCTCTCGACCATCGACCCCGGACGCGACGAGATCGCCCGCCGGGCCGTCGAACTGCTGGTGCGGCGGATCGAGGAAGACGCGGACACCCTCGAGCCGGAGGAGATCGCGGTGCCGTTCCGCGTCATCCAGCGAGAGTCGACGCCGCCGGCACTGGTCGCCGCGGACGCTGCCGACGACGAGGAGCCGGTCGCCGCCGAGGCGTGAGTACAACGTCGCGCCAGAGGAGCGCCCTGAGAGTGCGTTTACCGGGCCTCGTCCCGCTGCTGATCTGCTTCGAGTTCGTCGCGGTCGCCGCGGCCTGCGTGACGGCTGCCGTCGGGCTGGGCGGGTATCTCCGGTTTTCGTGCTCTTCGACGTTCTTCTCGTTGCTCCCGCGTGTGCCCTGGTCTGCAGTGCCGTTGCTTACGGTGTCGACGGGGTATGGGGGCAACGAGCGCCGCTGGCGTCACGGATCGGGTCCGCGATCGTCGGTGCGGCGCTCGCCGGGGTCGTCTGGGCGGCACGAGTGAGAGCTTTTCGTGCCGACTACACCGCAGCGTTCGTCGTCATCGTCGTGACGGCCGTGCTGCTCACCGCCGTCAGCCTGCTGGCTTTCCCTCTGAGAGTGCAGCGCGCGCGGGAGACGAACCGGCGATAGCAGGCGCGCCGTAGGTCAGAATGGTGATGCAGGGGGACTGATCCGATGGAACATGAAGTGCTTCGCGGCCGGCGGCTGCTCGAGGAGCTGGAGCATCTGTCCGGATCTGCGCGTCAGCAGCGCCGTCGGCTCAAACAACTCGGCGACGTCTCGGTCGACGAGCTCGCCCTGGACTTCGATGCAGCCTTTGCTCCAGCCACGATGGACTTCCCCCTCTATCCGAATGCTCTGGCGGCTCAGTTGCACGAGATAGACGATCTGTTGAACCGGATGAGTTCGCCAGGCAAGCGAGGGTTCTGGACCGTGTATTCACTCGTCACAGCGCCGGAATGGCGCCACGTGAGGAGGGCTGCCTCCCGCGCGGCCGACAGCCTTCGCTTGCTCCTCGAATCGTGGCAGCCGGGCAAAGAGGAGTGGCCGCGTGGGGTCATCGCATAGGTTTCGGAAGGTGTTTGTCCATCGCAAGGCCGGAAACCGCGTGCCGATCGAATGGGATTTGCCATGAACAACGAACCGTACAGCAGGCTTCCTGGACTGGAGGCGATCTATCTCGAAGACAGCTGGGTGCTTTCCATCGAAGTCGTGCCAGGACGGATTGAGTTCGAGCTGGAGGCAGTTCTCATGCGGCACCACCCCGAATACCGCCCACCGACGCCGGGGCAGGCACACTGCTATCGACCAGCCACCCTCACCTTCGGGGATGTCAGCGGCGTCGAATGGAGTGCGATGAGACCTCCAACCGTGGATGCATCGGGTGAAATCGACTACGGCAATATCGATTCCCTGACACGCTCGGGTGAGCACTATGACCTCGAGGGCGACTGGGGCGAGATGCGCGTTCAGGCCCGCACGTTCGGCTTCGCTCTTCGCCCACTCCTCGAATCGTGGCAGCCGGGCAAAGAGGGCGAGAATGCATACTGTCGAGTCTGTGGATACGAATCCCCAGAACCTCCCTGGGGCAACAGCGGCGTGGATCCATCGTGGGAATCCTGCCCGTGCTGTGGCGTGGAGTATGGCTACCAAGACGCGACGGCGGAGGGTGTGACTCGCTTTCGGGCGCGGTGGTTGAACGCGGGCGCCCAGTGGGTTGATCCCTCCATCCCCGAAGACGGGCTCACGACCGAAACGCGGCTACGACGGGTGCCGAATCCGCTTGAGTAGGACAGTGGGCGAAGTGAAACCCGAGGACTTGGTCGCGGAAGCACACACCCTTGCGTCACGACACCATTCGTCGCTGTGGATCGGGTTGATGCGGGTGCTCACTGCTCGACTCGAACAGTTTCCGGTACCCGCAGAAGTCGTCCCTGTCCGGGAGGTGGCCCACCGGTACTGGTATGGGGCAGGTGGCGACCCCGCTCAGCTGATGGCGGCCAAGGAGCTCGCCTGGTCGTTTCTCAAGAAGTATCCTCCCGGCCAGGATGTATCAAGCCGCGAGGGTCGACTCGTGAGGGTCTGGCTCTGCGTACTTGAGCCGAACGGCGATGATGAAGAAATTTCGATGACAACCGAGTGGTTTTCTGCCATGCTCTCGGATCTCCCAGCCGAGTAGTCTGTTGCGCTCGGCGCCATCTCGCTCAGGTCAGACCGGCTTCTGGGCGCCCGCCTCGTCAGCCCAGCGCCGCGTCGATCGCGACGAGCACGTCGTCCGTCAGCTCCGGGCCGTCGAGCGCGCCGAGGTTCTGCTCCAGCTGCTGCACGCTGCTCGCACCGATGATCGCCGAGACGACGACCGGGTTGCGGAGCACCCACTGCAGGGCGAGCTGGGCGAGCGTCTGGCCACGCCCGGCGGCGATGTCGTTGAGGGCACGCACCCGGGCGAGGACGTCCTCGGTGAGGTCGGACTCGTGGAGGAAGGCGCTGGTGACCGCGCGCGATCCCTCCGGCACCCCGCCGAGGTAGCGGTCGGTCAGGAGGCCCTGGGCGAGCGGCGAGAACACGATGGCCGCGGCGGCCGCCTGCTCGACCGCATCCAGCACGTCGTTTTCGGGCGAGCGGTCGAAGAGGGAGTAGCGCGGCTGGTGCAGCAGCAACGGCGTGCCGGAACCGGACAGCAGGGCGGCTGCCGCGGTGGTGCGTTCTGCGCCGTAGTTCGAGATCGCGGGGTAGAGCGCTTTGCCTCGCTCGACGGCGGTGGTGAGGGCACCCATCGACTCCTCGAGCGGTGTCTCGAGGTCGGGCCGGTGGTGGTAGAAGACGTCGACGTAGTCGAGTCCGAGGCGCGTGAGGCTCTGGTCGAGCGACGACAGGAGGTACTTGCGCGATCCGTGGTCGCCGTACGGGCCGGGCCACATCAGGTAACCGGCTTTGGTGGAGACGACGATCTCGTCCCGGTGCGCCTTCAGATCGGTGGCGAGGATGCGGCCGAACACCTCCTCGGCGGCGCCAGGGGGAGGCCCGTAGTTGTTCGCCAGGTCGAAGTGCGTGATCCCCGCGTCGAACGCCCGGAGCACGATCGCGCGCTGCGTCTCGAAGGAGCGGGTGCTCCCGAAGTTCTGCCAGAGCCCGAGCGACAGCGGGGGCAGCAGCAGTCCGCTGCGGCCGGCGCGCCGGTAGGGCATGGAGTCGTAGCGGGCGGGATCGGCGACGAAGGTCATGCGGCAGGCTCCTGATCGGCGGGGGTGCGGAGCAACGGTACCGCGGATGCGATGCACCCGCGGTACCGCGCCGTCACGATGCGCGTGTCAGCATGCGCGTGTCAGGAGGCGAGCGCCTCCACCAGCGCCTTCGCGACCGCCTCGCTCGACTGCGGGTTCTGGCCGCTGATCAGATTGCCGTCCCGAACGACGTGCGAGGTCCACGCGTCGCCGTCCTCGACGAGCGCACCGCGCTCGCGCAGGGTCGAGGCGACGAGCCACGGGGTGTTCTCGCCCAGACCGCCCGTGCGCTCCTCCTCGTCCGTGAAGACCGTCAGGCGCCGGCCGGCGAAGGCGAACGCGCCGGACGCGTCGACGGCGCTGAGCAGGCCGGCGGGGCCGTGGCAGAAGGGCGCGATCAGCGTCCCGCGCGCATCCGCCTCGGTCAGGAGGGAGCCGAGTGCGGCATCGAACGCCAGGTCGGCCATCGGGCCGTGGCCGCCCGGCAGCACGACCGCGTCGTAGTCGGCGGCGACCGCCGAGTCGAGCGCGAGAGGATGCGCCAGGTCGTCCGCGATCTGGGCGAGGTAGGCGCGGAAGTCGTCGACCTTCGCCTGGTCGCCGACGATCTCGACCGTGAGCGATCCGGGGTCGACGGTCGGGATGCGGCCGCCGGGCGTCGCGATGGTGATCGTGTGCCCCGCAGCCGTCAGGTCGCGGTGCGCGACGACCAGCTCTTCGGCCCAGAAGCCGGTGGGATGCGCGGAGCCGTCCGCGAGGGTCAAGGAGTCGGCCGCGGTCACGACCATCAGGATGTTCGACATGGGGGTCCTTTCGACTCCCCGATTGTCGCGGCCCGCCGCGGTCGCTCCCGATCGGTGCGACCGCACCCGGGCATCGGAAATCTTGGGATGGTCACCGCAGGCAGCGCCGGAGGAACTCCGCCGCGGCGCCGAGTTGCGCATCCCTCTCCCACTCCCGACCGCGCGTCGCCAGGTACAGCGTGTTGAGCGGCGGCACCTCGGGGGAGTGGAGGGCGACCAGCGATCCCTCCGCCAGGTCGCCCTCCACGAGGTAGCGGGGGAGGACGGAGAGGCCGGCGCCGGCGAGCACGGCCGAGCGGATGCCGCGGAGATCCGGGATGATCGCCGCGATCGTCGCGGGTTCCGGCCGCTTCCCGAACTCGCTGCGCCAGTAGCGCCGGATGATCGGCAGGTTCTCGGCGTACGCGACCACGGGCACCTCGTCGAATGTCGTGCCCGTCCACCGCGGCGCTGCCACCAGCACGAACTCCTCGTCGTACACGGGAACGCTGGTGATGCCGCGGCGGCGCGGGGGCACCGCGCTCACGACGATGTCGAGGGATCGAGCGGCCAGCTGGTCGAGCAGGTCGTCGGCGAGGCCGAACACGAACCGCAGGGTCGCATCCACCTCGTCCCGCGCCTCGGCGATGCGCGGCAGGACCAGCAGGGAGAGGATGTCGGCAGCGCCGCCGATGTGCACCGATCGACGCGGCGGGCCGGGCGCGCCGGCCCCGGCGGTGGCATCCTCGATCGCGTCGAGGTGCGCGGCCACCTCGCGGGCCAGCTCGGTGCCTTTGGGTGTGGCCGAGACGCCGGCCGGCCCCCGGGTGAAGACGGCGTATCCGAGCGACCGCTCCAGCGCATGGATGTGCGCGGAGACGGTCGGCTGCGAAATGCCCAGCAGGTCGGCGGCGCGGGTCAGCGAGCCGGTCCGCCACACCGTCACGAACGTGCGCAGGTGGTCGAGGCTCTGGCTGGTCACGGGGTCACCCTATGCGACGGCGGGTGTCATCCGATGCCGAACAGGGCTCTCGCGTTGCCGGATGCGAACGCGTCCCGAGCGGTCTCGTCGGGCAACGCATCGAGGAAGACCTCGATCTCGTCGGAGGTCGGAAGCTGGAACGGGTAGTCGGTGGAGAACAGAATGCGGTCCGGCGTCGTCACCGCGAGCGCATGGTGGAGCATGGCCGGGTCCAGCATCCCGGATGCCGTGATCCAGACGTTCTGCTGCAGGTATTCGGTGATCGACCGCTCGAGCCCGGCGGCGCGCGCGAGTCCGTCCGCCCGCTGGTGCCAGAACAGGAGCAGTTCGCCCCAGTGGCCGAGAACGAGCTGCAGGTCGGGGTGCCGATCGAGCACGCCGCGTGTCATCAGCCGGAGGGCCGCCGTGCCCGCTTCGAGGTGCCAGCCCCACCCGAAGGTGGCGAGGGCGAGGTCGGCGATGTCGCCGAAACCGCTGTAGCTGGCGGCGCGAACGGAGGCCGGCGGGATCTGCGGGTGGATGAAGATCGGCTGCCGTAGCCGGGCGGCGACCGCCCAGAGGTCGTCGAAGCGGGGGTCGTCGAGCAGGATATCGCCGGTGCGGCCGTAGACCATTGCGCCGGTGAGGCCGCGGGTGGATGCCCGTTCGAGCTCCCCGGCCGCGCTCGCGGGGTCGGCCAGCGGCAGGGTCGCCATCGCCCGGAACCGGTCGGGATGCGCGCTCACGATCGAGGCCGCAGCGTCGTTGGCCTCGCGGCTGAGCACCGCGGCATCCGCCCTCGAGAGGCCCTGTGCTCCGGGCGGCGCCAGCGACAGCACCTGCAGCGCGACGCCCTGCGCATCCATCGTCGCCATCCTGTCGGCGTCCACGTCGGCGAGCCGGCCTCGCGCACCGCCGTGGTCGTTGAGTGCGAGGCTCTCGTCGCGGAGTCCGAGCGGCTGCGCGCGGAGTGCTGCATCGATCCCGTCGAAGGTCCAGTGCTCCTCGATGCCGACCAGACCTGGGGTCGTGGCCTGCGTGGTCCCGCTCATGGCATCTCCTGTCTGTGTTCTCGAAGTCCGGGCGCTCAGAGCGATTCGCTCATCGCCTGTTGAGTGACGGTAGCACATTCGCTCACCGCCTGTAGAGTGAACGCATGGACGCCTCCCCCTCGCGCGCCGAACGCCGCGCCGCGACCGCCGCCCGGATCCTCGAGGCCGCCCAGGCCGAGTTCGGTGCGCATGGCGCAGAAGGAGCGACCATCCGGGGCATCGCGCGACGCGCCGGCGTGGATCCGTCCCTGGTGCTGCAGCACTACGGCTCCAAGCAGGGGCTGTTCGCGCTCGCCGTCCGCCCGGCCGCCGATCTCACGGCCGAAGGGGTGCCGGCCCACCTGGCGGAGGTGCTCGAGGCCCGGTTGACGGACCTGTCGCCTGCGACCAAAGCGCTCATGCGGTCGATGCTCACCTCCGCCGAGGCGGCTGCGGTGATGCGCGAGTATCTCCAGGAGCGCACCGAGAACCTGGCCCGCACGTTCTCGGGTGACGACGCCGAGCTGCGCGCGGCGGCGATCGTCTCGAGCATCCTCGGCGTCACCATCGCCCGGCACTTCCTCGACCTCGCGCCGCTGAAGGACGCCGATGAGGCTCGGATCGCGGACCTGACGGCCACCTGGCTTGCACCGCTCACCTGACGGCGCGCCGGTCGATCCCGGAGCGAGCTGACCTGCTCGGCTAGCCGACCGGCAGTCCGACCCGGCTGCTCTCCAGTGCGGTGCGGAGCCGCGCGAGGACCGGGCCAGTCGCATCGATGTCCGACGGCGTCATCGCGGGGGACACGAGTTCGGCGAGGCGCTCGCGGAACGTGCTCTCGGCTTCGGCGACCAGGTCCGCGCCCGCGGGCGTGAGGCTGACCAGGGAGGAGCGCCCGTCCGCCGGATTCGGATGGCGGGTGACCCAGCCGCGGGCTTCGAGGCGGTCGACACCTTTGCTGATCGCGCCGATCCCCGCGGCGAAGTTCGTGGCGACATCCGCGATGCGGGAGCCGGGGTGGTCGCGGAAGTAGCGGAGGAACTCGTATTGCGAGGTCGCGATGCCGTGCTCTCGGCGCAGTGTCTCGCCGATCGCGTTGTACAGCCGCGTCTCGCACCGGACCAGGTCGTCGAACAGCTGGATGAGGCCATCGGTTGCACTTTTAGTTGCCACGGCATACATTCTATGAGATACATGCCGCGGCAAGTAGTTGGCGACGAGGAGAGAACATGAGCAGGGAACAGCGACGAGCACTCGACCGGCAGTTGCGGGAGGCGCCGCAGCCGGACGGACCGGCCTCGGTCGAGAGCATGCGAGAGGGCTTCGCCCGGCTGATGAGCCAGTTCCCCATCCCCTCCTCCGTCCGCCGGACCCCCACCGAGGTGGCCGGCCGACCGGCGGTCCTCGTGGAGCCGTCGACGGGGCAGCGCGCCGGCACGATCCTCTACTTCCACGGAGGCTCGTTCTCGCTCGGTTCGCCGGAGACGGCGATGGCGCTGACGGCGCATCTGGTCGAGCGGACCGGGGTGCGGGCGCTCTCCCTCGACTACCGACTCGCGCCCGAGCATCCCTTCCCCGCGGCGATCGACGACTGCCTGTCCGCCTATCGGGCCCTGCTGGACGACGGCGCCGACGCCGCGTCGATCGTGCTGGCCGGCGACTCCGCGGGCGGAGGGCTGGCGGTCACGACGACCCTCGCGGCGCGGGATGCGGGTCTCCCGGTCCCGGCGGGCATCGTCGCCTTCTCGCCGGGGCTCGACCACACGCGCTCCGGAGGGTCGATGGCGACGAAGGAGGGGATCGATCCCTTCTTCACCGCCGAGGGGATGCGCCGCACCGGCGAGCTCTACCTCGACGGCCAGGATCCGCACCAGCCGCTGCTCGCCCCCGCGATCGTCGGCGACCTGAGCGGGTTCCCGCCGATGCTGCTGCAGGTCGGCACCAACGAGCTGCTGCTCGACGACTCCGTGCGGCTCGCCGACCGGGCGCGAGAGGCGGACGTCGACGTGATCCTCGATGTGGTCGCGGACGTCCCCCACGTCTTCCCGGCCTTCGTGGGGATGCTCGACGAGGCGGACGAAGCCGTCGACCGGGCGGTGTTGTTCATCACGCAGCGGCTGCGCACCCGCTGACCGTACCGAGAGTCGTCGGGATCAGGCCTGCTGGGGCTGCTCGGCTTCCTCGTCGGCGAGGATGTCGTCGGCGTTCGCCGCGATCCACGTCATCAGGGGCAGCAGGTGCTCGGTCAGCTCGTGCCCGCGGGCGGTGAGGCTGTAGTCCACCCGGGGCGGGATGGTCGGCTGCGCCGTGCGGAGCACGAAGCCGTCGGCCTCGAGGGTGCGGAGCGTCTGCGCCAGCATCTTCTCGCTGATGCCCTGCACCGTCCGGCGCAGCTCCCCCCAGCGAAGGTCGCTCTGCGAGAGCGCCACGAGCACCAGCACACCCCAGGTGCTGGTGACGTGGTTGAGGACGATCCGGGTCGGGCACGCCGATGGGAGCACGCCGTCGGTGAAGCCGAAGCCGTTGAGTGACGCAAGACTGGTGTCCACGTCAGTAACTTACCAAAAAGTGGGTACCTGCGATGGGGAAGTAATGGATGCGGAGATGAGTTGCCTCCGATGTCCGATCGAAAGGAACCCATCATGACCATCGTCGTCACCGGCGCCACCGGCCACCTCGGCCGCCTCACCGTCGACTCCCTGCTCGCCCGCGGCGTCGCCGCCTCCGACATCCGCGCGGCCGGCCGTTCCGCCGAGCGGCTCGCCCCGCTCGCAGCGCGGGGCGTCCAGACCGCCGTCATCGACTTCGAGAAGCCCGAGACGCTCACGGAGGCCTTCGCCGGTGCGGACGCCGTGCTGATCGTGTCCGGCTCGGAGGTGGGAAAGCGGGTTCAGCAGCACCGCAATGCGATCGAAGCCGCCGAGGCCGCGGGCGTCGGCCGGCTCGTCTACACGAGCGCACCGCACGCGACCGACGGGGCGCTCGTGCTGGCGCCGGAGCACAAGGCGACCGAGGAACTGCTCACCGCGTCGTCGCTGCCCGTGACGATCCTCCGCAACAACTGGTACACCGAGAACTACACCGGCCTGATCGACCAGGCCGCCGCGACCGGCGAGATCGTCGGCAGCGCGGGCGAGGGACGGGTCGCCAGTGCCTCCCGCAAGGACTACGCGGAGGCCGCGGCCGTCGCGCTGATGACCCCGGGCCACGAGGATGCGGTCTACGAGCTGAGCGGCGACACCGCCTGGACGTTCGACGAGCTGGCGTCCACGATCGGCGAGCTGGTGGGACGTGAGGTCGTCTACCGGTCGGTCTCGCCGGAGGAGCACACGCGCATCCTCACCGAGGCGGGACTCGACGAGGGCACGGCCGGCTTCGTCGTCGCGCTCGACGGCAACATCCGCGACGGGGAGCTGGCCGACGTGCGCAGCACGCTGGCCGACCTGATCGGCCGCCCGACCACGCCCCTCGCGCAGGGCCTCGCGGAGTCGCGCTCAGAGGCCGCGGCGTAGTCGCATCCCTTTCCCGTCGGGCAGATTCGTGCCGAATGTGCGCTTACGCGCCCGCAAAACGCACATTCGGCACGAATCGCGGCTCAGATCTCGACGTCGCTGCCCATCGTCACCGTCCGGAGCGGCGGCAGGCCGAAGCGGGCGGCGGGGTCGGCGGCGTTGTGCGCCAGCGCGACGAACAGCGATCTGCGCCACCGCACCATCCCCTTCGTCCGGGTGGTGCGAATGGCGCCCCGCGAGATGAAGTACGACGCACGCGGGAAGTCCGAGGGGTCGAGCGGCAGTGCGCCCGCGCGGCAGGCGGCACGCAGCGCGCGCGGGATGTCCGGCTTGTCCGAGAAGCCGAACCTGATGCTGAGGTGCTCGATGCCGTCGTCGGCGTACCCGAGGTCGTCGTACGTGAACGCCTCCGAGGTCGGTACGTGCGGCACCTGCGCCGTGCTGATCGACACGATGATCACGTGCTCGTGGAGGACGTGGTTGTGCTTGACGTTCGCCCGCAGAGCGAGCGGGGTCGTGTCTTTGTTGGGGTGCGGGAACACGGCGACGCCGGGCACCCGGGGGAGGTTCTGCTCGCGCAGGTTGTCGATGAACTCGGAGAGCGATCCCTCCTTTCGCTTGCGGTCCTGCTGCACCAGCTGGCGTCCGCGGCGCCACGTCGTCATCACCAGGATGACGGCCGCAGCGATGAGCAACGGCACCCACCCGCCGTTGATGATCTTGGAGAGGTTGCCGGCGAGGAACGCGAGCTCGAGCCCGCCGAACGCGACGGCGGCGAGGATCATCTTCCACGGCGCCCAGTTCCAGAGCGGCTTGGCGACGAGGAGCAGCAGCAGGGTGTCGACGACCAGGGCGCCCGTGACCGAGATCCCGTACGCGGTGGACAGCCGGTCGGACGATCCGAACGCGAGCATGACGGCCATCACGCCGATGAAGAGCAGGATGTTGACTGCCGGCAGGTAGATCTGGCCGCCCTCGCGCTCCGACGTCTGCCGGATCGTGAGCGGCGGGAGCAACCCGAGCTGGACGGCCTGCCGCGACAGCGAGTAGGCGCCCGAGATGACGGCCTGGCTCGCGATCACGGTCGCTGCCGTGGCCAGGATGACGACGGGCAGCCTGCTCCACTCGGGGAAGAGCAGGAAGAACGGGTTGCTGCGCGCGGCGGGGTCGTGGAGGATCAGCGCGGCCTGCCCCAGGTAGTTCAGCGTCAGCGCGGGGAAGACGAGCACGAACCAGGCCCGGCGGATGGGGGAGCGGCCGAAATGGCCCATGTCAGCGTAGAGGGCCTCCGCACCGGTGATCACGAGCACCACCGCACCCAAAGCGATGAACGAGATGGTCGGGTGGGAGACGATGAAGACGACGGCGTAGGTGGGCGACAGGCCGAGGAGGACAGCCGGATACTGCACCACCATCACGACGCCGGCCACCGCCATCACGACGAACCACAGCACCATGACCGGCCCGAACAGCACGCCGACCTTGCCCGTCCCGAACCGCTGGACGGCGAACAGGACGACGATGATCACCGCGGCGATCGGGATGACCAGGTGCGAGATCGCCGGGATGGTCACGTGCAGACCTTCGACGGCCGACAGCACCGAGATCGCCGGCGTGATGATCGAGTCGCCGTAGAACAGCGACACCCCGACGATGCCGATCACGAGCAGGATGCCTGCCTTGCCCGCTCGGCTCGCGTAGAGCCGCTGCGCCAGGGCGGCCAGCGCCATGACCCCGCCCTCGCCGTCGTTGTCGGCGCGCATCAGGATGCCGAGGTACTTGATCGACACGATGATCGTGATGCTCCAGAACATCAGCGAGATCACCCCGAAGACGTCGTCCTGGTTCGGACGCACCGCACCGCCGTCGAGCAGGAACACCGTCTTCAGTGCGTAGAGCGGACTGGTGCCGATGTCGCCGAACACGACGCCGAGTGCGGCGAGGGCGGCGGCCGCCAGCGCGCGCGGATGGTGAGGCGCACCCGCGGGCGCACCCGCGTGCGCCGTCGGCGGCGCTACGAACTCTCGCACTCCGGCAACGGTACGCCGATTCCGCGTCAGCCGGGCACACGCGGCGGCGCGGTGCTCTGCCGGACCACCAACTGCGGGATCGGGTACTCCGCCGCGATCGTCGACGCATCCCCTCCCTCGATCTGCGTGACCAGCACGTCGATCGCGTGCGCGCCGAGCCAGGCGAAGTCCTGGCGGATGGTCGTCAGCGGCGGCGCGAAGTGCTTCGCCTCCGGGATGTCGTCGAAGCCGACGATGCTGAGGTCGCCCGGGATGGAGAGCCCCAGGTCGGCGGCGGCGTGCATGAGGCCGAGCGCCATCTGGTCGTTGGAGGCGAACACCGCCGTGAAATCGGGATGGTCGAGCAGCTTCAGTCCGACCTCGTAGCCTAGGTCGGCCGTCCAGTCGCCGAGGACCGGCGCGGTCGCCGGCAGGTCGTGGTCCGAGAGCTCGGCGAGGAAGCCGTTCATGCGGTCCTCCGCCTCGTTCCAGTCCTGCGGGCCGGCGAGATGCCGGATGCGGGTGTGGCCGAGCTCGATCAGGTGCCGTGTCGCGAGCCGTGCTCCCGCCTCCTGGTCGAATGCCGCGACACGGCCGTCGCTGTCGTCCTTCCAGTGCATGCTCACGAAGGGAACCCGCACGGCCACACGCTGGAGCGCCTCGTGGGCGCGCTGCTGCGGTGCGATCACGACGACGCCGTCCACTCCCTGCGCAGCGAACGCGTCGAGCGCCTCCGAGATCGCGGCGTCGTCCTCGCGGGCGAGGGTGGCCGAGAGGATGGCGTAGCCGCGTGCGCGCGCCGCCTCATCGATCGCCGCGGCCGCGCTGAACGGTCCGTAGTGCGAGCGGGCGGAGACCAGCAGCCCGATCGTCTTCGAGCGGGAGGTGGCCAGCGCCCGCGCCGCGCTGTTCGGCCGCCAGGAGTGCTCCTCGATGACCTTCCGCACCTGCGCCTCGGTGGAGGCCTTGATGTAGCGCTCGCCGTTCAGCACCCGGGACACGGTCTGACGCGACACACCGGCCAGCCGGGCGATGTCCCGGATGGAGAGCGCGCGCTGCTCGTCGGGTGGGTGCTTGTCCATGCATCCTGTCTCGTCGGCGAGAGCGGCTGCGCTGCCACGCTCGGTGAACGTGTTCATCATATTTTTCCGCGGAGCACTTGACTGACGCCCGGCTCAGGTCATAACGTCTAACCCGTTCTGGGACCGGTCACATATATCGCGTACGGACCAGCATACGACGAGGGAGTCGCACATGACAGCAGCAATCGGGCCGCACAGCAGCGGCCGTTCCTGCAGCTCCCCGTCGCACGCTGCGACGGGGACGCGTGACAGTTCCGAGCTCGGCGAGCTCGTGCGCAGTGGGCGCACGGGTCGCCTCACCGCTCGAAAGGAATCACAGTGAAGTTCAGGAAAGTGGCACTCGCTGCGGCCGCGCTCGGCATCGCCGTCGCGCTCGCCGCGTGCACCGGAGGCCGTGGCGGCGGAACAGGGTCGAGCACCGACAACAAGGGCGCGCTGGTCGGCGTCGCGATGCCGACGAAGGTGTCCGAACGCTGGATCGCGGACGGCAATGCGGTCAAGTCGGACCTGCAGAAGAACGGCTACAAGGTCGACCTCGAGTACGCCAACAACGACATCCCGACCCAGGTGCAGCAGGTCAACACGATGATCACCAAGGGCGCCAAGGTGCTCATCATCGCCTCCATCGACGGTGGATCGCTCACCGATCAGCTCGACGCGGCCGCCAAGGCGGGCATCAAGGTCATCTCGTACGACCGACTGCTCACCGGCGACAAGAACGTCGACTACTACGTGTCGTTCGACAACTACAAGGTCGGCGTCTACCAGGCCAACTCACTCCTCACCGGCCTCGGAGTCCTCGACAAGGACGGCAAGCCGACCGGGCAGAAGGGCCCGTTCAACATCGAGGTCTTCGCCGGAAGCCCCGACGACAACAACGCGACCTTCTTCTACAACGGCGCGATGGACACCCTGAAGCCGTACATCGCCGACGGCACCCTGGTCGTCAAGAGCGGGCAGACCAACTTCAACCAGGTCGCGATCCTGCGCTGGGACCCGGCGACGGCCAAGGCCCGCATGCAGGACCTCATCGCCAAGTCGTACTCCACCGGCACCGAGGTGCAGGGCGTGCTCTCGCCCTACGACGGTCTCTCCGACGGCATCCTGAGCGCGCTCGAGGGCGCAGGTTACGGGTCCGGCGGCAAGAAGCTCCCGATCATCACCGGTCAGGACGCCGAGGTCGCCAGCGTGAAGCAGATCATCGCGGGAACGCAGTACTCGACGATCTACAAGGACACCCGCAAGCTGGCGAACGAGGCCGCCAAGATGGCCAACGACCTGCTCTCCGGCAAGAAGCCCGAGGTGAACGACACCAAGAGCTACGACAACAAGGTCAAGGTCGTCCCGAGTTACCTGTTCCAGCCGGTCGTCGTCACCAAGGACAACTACAAGGAGATCCTGGTCGACAGCGGCTACTACAAGGAGTCCGACCTTCAGTAGGTCCGGCCTGACGGTCCGGGCCGGTCGGTGACAACGCCGCCGGCCCGGGCCTCATTTGCCAAGCAAGGGAGACCATGGCCAACACGATTCTCGAGATGCGCAACATCTCGAAGTCCTTCCCCGGCGTCAAGGCGCTGCAGGATGTCTCGATCAGCGTCGAGGAGGGATCCGTCCACGCGATCTGCGGCGAGAACGGCGCAGGCAAGTCCACGCTCATGAAGGTGCTCTCGGGGGTGTACCCGCACGGGACCTTCGAGGGCGAGATCGTCATGAACGGCGAACCCGTCGAGTTCCGATCGATCAACGACTCCGAAGCGGCCGGCATCGTCATCATCCACCAGGAGCTGGCGCTGTCGCCCTACCTGTCGATCGCCGAGAACATCTACCTCGGCAACGAGCGGCAGAAGCGCGGGTTCATCGACTGGAACGAGACGAACCTGGAGGCGGCCAAGCTGCTCGCCCGGGTGGGTCTCCACGACAACCCGATCACCAAGATCAAGGACATCGGCGTCGGCAAGCAGCAGCTGGTCGAGATCGCCAAGGCGCTGTCCAAGGAGGTGAAGATCCTCATCCTCGACGAGCCCACCGCGGCGCTCAACGACGAGGACTCCGCGCACCTCCTCGACCTGATCCGTCAGCTCCAGTCGCACGGGATCACGGCGATCATCATCAGCCACAAGCTCAACGAGATCAAGGCGATCGCCGACCGGGTGACCATCATCCGCGACGGCCGCACGATCGAGACGCTCGAGATGGGCACAGAGGGCACCAGCGAGGAGCGCATCATCAAGGGGATGGTGGGCCGGGATGTGGCGAGCCGCTTCCCCGACCACGTGCCCCACATCGGCGAGGAGCTGCTCCGGGTCGAGGACTGGACCGTCCACCACCCGCTCGACCGCACGCGCACGGTGGTCGACAACGTCAGCTTCCACGTGCGCGCCGGCGAGATCGTCGGCATCGCGGGCCTCATGGGCGCTGGTCGTACCGAGCTCGCGATGAGCATCTTCGGCCGCAGCTACGGGGTCGGGATCAGCGGGCGCGTCTACAAGCGCGGCCAGCAGATCTCGGTCAGCACGGTGTCCAAGGCGATCGCCAACGGCATCGCCTACTCGACCGAGGACCGCAAGCACTTCGGGCTCAACCTGATCGACAACATCCAGCGCAACATCTCCATCGCCGCGCTCGACAAGCTCGTCAACTGGTTCAAGTTCGTCAACGACCAGCGGGAGTCGCTGGTGGCGGAGGAGTACCGCCGCACGATGAACATCAAGACGCCGAACGTGCTGACGCTCACCGGGAAGCTGTCCGGCGGCAACCAGCAGAAGGTCGTGCTGTCGAAGTGGATGTACGCCGACCCGGATGTGCTCATCCTCGACGAGCCCACGCGCGGCATCGACGTCGGCGCGAAGTACGAGATCTACACGATCATCGACCGGCTCGCGGACCAGGGGAAGGGCATCATCGTCATCTCCTCCGAGCTGCCGGAGCTGCTCGGCATCTGCGACCGCATCTACACCCTGAGCGAGGGCCGCATCACCGCCGACGTCCCGCGCGAGAAGGCAACCGCCGAATACCTCATGCAATTCATGACCCAGGAACGCGAGAAGAACACCGCATGAAATCGCTCACGAAAGCCCTCAGCTACCTGACCAGCCAGCTGCGTCAGATCGGGCTGTTCATCACCCTGATCGCCATCGTGATCTTCTTCCAGATCGCGACGGGCGGCATCACCCTCGCGCCGATCAACGTGTCGAACCTGATCGTGCAGAACAGCTACATCCTCATCCTCGCGATCGGCATGGTGATGGTCATCATCGCCGGCCACATCGACCTGTCGGTGGGGAGTGTCGTGGCGTTCATCGGGGCGATGGCGGGTGTGTTCATCTCCGAATGGCACCTGCCGTGGCCGCTCGCGATCGTGTTCTGCCTGGTGCTCGGAGCCCTCGTGGGAGCGTGGCAGGGGTTCTGGATCGCGTACTTCGGCATTCCGGCCTTCATCGTCACCCTGGCCGGCATGCTCGCGTTCCGTGGCGCGGCGCAGATCGCTCTGGGCAACCAGCAGATCTCGTTCTTCCCGAAGGAGTTCCGCGCGATCGGTTCCGGCTTCCTGCCGGCGTTCGGCACCACAGGCTACGAGCCGCTGACGATGATCCTCGGTCTGCTCGCGAGCATCGCGATCCTGGTGTCATCGCTTCGCCAGCGCGCCGTCCGGCGCAAGTACGACCTCGAGGACGAGCCGCTGTGGTGGTTCGTGGTGAAGCTCGTCTTCCTGATCGCCCTGGTGCTCGTGATGACGGTGCTGCTCGCCAGCTACAACGGCACTCCGATCGTGCTGATCATCCTGGCCGTGCTGGTCGTCGGCTACTCGGCGATCATGAACCGCTCCGTGTTCGGCCGCCATATCTACGCGATCGGCGGCAACCTGGCCGCTGCCGCCCTCTCCGGCGTCAAGACCAAACGCGTCACCTTCCTGCTGTTCGTCAACATGGGCGTGCTGTCGGCCGTCGCCGGTCTCGTGTTCACGGCGGGCCTGAACCTGGCGAGCCCCAGCGCGGGCAACGGGTTCGAGCTGGATGCGATCTCCGCCGTCTTCATCGGTGGCGCGGCGGTCACGGGCGGTATCGGAACGGTGACCGGCGCCATCATCGGTGGTCTGATCATCGGCGTGCTGAACAACGGCATGTCGATCCTCGGTATCGACAGCGACTACCAGTTGCTCATCAAGGGCCTGGTCCTGCTCGCCGCGGTCGCGTTCGACGTCTACAACAAGCGGCGGTCCGTCGGGCAGTAACCTTCCGGCATGAAGGCGATCACCGTCAGCGATCCCGCCGCTGGAGTCGCGGGAATGAGAGTGGAGGAACGCCCGGCGCCGCACGCGGCCGAGAACGATGTCATCGTCCGCGTGCACGCCGCCGGGTTCACCCCGGGCGAGCTGGAGTGGCCGGCCACCTGGACGGACCGGGCCGGCCACGACCGCACCCCGGCCATCCCCGGGCACGAGCTCGCGGGCGTCGTGACCGGGCTCGGGTACGGCACGACCGGCCTGACCGTGGGTCAGCGCGTGTTCGGGCTGGCCGACTGGGCGCGCGACGGAACGCTGGCCGAGTTCGTCGCGGTGGAGGCCAGGAACCTGGCCCCGCTGCCGGCCGATGTGGACTTCGTGACCGCGGCGAGCCTCCCGATCTCCGGTCTCACCGCCTGGCAGGCGCTGTTCCAGCACGGCGGCATCCAGGCGGGACAGACGGTGCTCGTCACCGGAGCCGCGGGAGGCGTCGGATCGCTCGTCGTCCAGCTCGCGCGCGAGGCCGGTGCGGTCGTCATCGGCGCCGGGCGGGCGGGTCACCGCGATCGTGCGACCGAAGCCGGCGCCCACGTGTTCGTGGACACGGAGGAGCTCGATACGGCAGGATCCGTGGACCTGGTCGTCGACGTGCTCGGCGGCGACGTCGGTGCCCGGGCCCTGGGGCTGGTGCGACCGGGCGGCCGGTTCGTCACGATCGCCGCGCCGCCCGCGTCGGAGCGGCCCGACGTCACGGCACTGTTCTTCGTCGTGGAACCGAGCCGCGTCGAGCTGGAGCAGCTGGTCGCCCGCGTCCGTGCCGGCGCGTTGCGCAGCTTCATCGGGGACGTCGTCGAGCTGGACGGCGCCCCCGCCGCGTTCGCCGGCCGCGGTTCGCGGAACGGCAAGACGATCGTGAGGGTGGCGGACTAGGGCCGGCCATCCCGCATCTCCTCCGTCTCCGTCACTCCGGAGCGGCGCAGACGGAGGGTCTGCGCCGCGCGCGCCCGCGAATCACCTCCGTTGGGCGCCGGCACGCGCCGAGCACCCGAGATCTCCTCCTTTCCCGCGGAGGAGGGGATCGCCGCCGCTGCCCTCGGCGGGCTATCCTCGCCCCGTGATGGTGAGGGCCGGTACGGCTTTCCAGCGCGTCCCGTGAGGGGGAGCCGATGACGTTCCACGAACTCCATCGCGGCGACCGGCCGCTCCTTCTGCCCAACGCCTGGGATGTGGGGTCGGCGATCGCCTTCGCCGCGGCGGGCTTCCCGGCGATCGGCACGACGAGCTTCGGCGTGAACGCGGCATCGGGCCGCCCGGACGCGGAGGGTGCGGGCCGGGAGGCGACGCTCGCCCTTGTCGAGCGGATCACCGCGCTCCCGGCGTACATCTCGGCCGATATCGAAGACGGCTTCAGCGACGACCCGGAGGAGGTCGCCGACCTCGTCGCAGGCCTGGGCGTCGCGGGTGTGAACCTGGAGGACTCCGCCGGCGGTCATCTCGTGGACCCCGCCATCCCCGCGGCCAAGATCGCGGCGGTCACGCGGAGCGCACCCGACGTGTTCGTCAACGCGCGCGTCGACTCCTACTGGTTTCACGAGGAAGCGACCGTCGACGCCGTCGCCGAGCGGGCGAAGCGGTACGCCGACGCCGGAGCGGATGGCATCTTCGTGCCGGGCGTCTCGGACCCGGCGACGATCGAGCAGCTGGCGGCGGCCATCACGCTTCCCCTCAACGTGCTCGTCGTGCCGGGCCTCGGCCTCGACCGCCTCGGTGAGCTGGGGGTGCGACGGGTGAGCACCGGCTCCCTGCCGTACCGGGTCGCGATCGACGCGGCAGTGGATGTCGCGGCGGCCGTGCGGGACGGCCGTGACCTCCCGACCGCGACCTCCTACGCGGAGGCGCAGCAGCGGCTAATCGACTTCGCGCGAGCGGCGCCGGAGCCGTGAGGCTCCGACGCCGCCCGTCGTCTGTTCCCGGTGCCGGCTACTTCGCACCGAGCCCGGTCTGGCGCTTCGCGATCGACGGTGCCGCACCGACGAACTTCGCCAATGTGACAGTGTCGACGTTCGGCCCGTACGCCGTGGCGTTGCCCAGGGTCAGCGCGCCGCCGTCGGTCGAGAGCGTCAACGGGACCGTCTTGTCCCAATAGCTGCTCCACGAGTAGTTGTGGCGGAAAGCGGCGCGGGTGGTGGCTCCGCCGGCCTCCGTCACATCCAGGAAACGGCTGATCACCTGCGGGTTGTAATTGATCGCCGCCGACTTGTCGGCGTTGGCTGCGCGGAGCACCAGCTGGTAGTCGCCCGCCGCGAAGCCGCTCGGCCGCGGCACGGTCAGCGTGTTCGCCGGGCCGTTTCCGAGGTAGCCGACGTGGCGGACCACGCCCTGCGCATCCGCGGAACCGTTCGAGCCGGCCGGGTCGGTCTGCGCGACCGCAGCGCCGGACAGAGGGAGAGCCTCGGCCTCGCTGCGGAAGACGAGAGCCGCATCCGCGTCGGCCGCCTTCTGCGCCGCACCCCGGATCGTCGACACATCGCCGACGAGCACGGTGCCCGCCGTCGCGCGGACGGTGAGCTCGTTCACTCCCTGCGGGAGGAACAGCCGCACGGTCGCATCGAAGACGCCCGGCCCGGTGGAGGCCGGAAGGGCCACCGTCCGGCCGTTCACGACCAGGGAGGGTGTCGCCCCGCGACCCGTCGACGCGAAGTGCGTCGTCACGTCGTAGTAGCCCGTCTCCGCAGTGGTCGCGTAGAAGGTGGCGGCGCCGTCGCCCGTCACCGAGGCGTAGCCCCGCGCGGCCGGCTGCTTCCAGGAGAGGGTCGCCCCGCCGGAGAGGCGGGCGTCGACGGCCGGGTACGTCGCCCGCTCACCCGAGGTGACGTCGTGGAGGTCGAACCGGTCGAGCGTGATGTCCGCACCCGGAAGTAGGGTCGTCCCGTCGACGCTCGCCCGCAGCGACAGAGCGTGAGTGCCCGCGGTCAGGTGGATCGTGGCATCCGCCGTCCCGCGGTATCCCCAGCCGAGATCGGCGGAGTACTTCACCAGCTGGCCGAAGGCGCCGTCGACGAACAGCGCGTGCTGCCCGGGCGACGCGTTCGTGCCGCTGAGCACTGACAGCCGGTAGTTGCCGGTCGTCGGCACGGTCACGTTCCAGGTCGCGGAGGAGCCCGCGCGGTTGAACGAGCCGACGTCCTTGCCGCCAGAAGCCATGAAGGACCACTCGCGCGACGGGTCCTGCGTGTAGACGGTCGCGTCCGCGAGAGTCGCGTTCTCGGCCTCCGTGCTGTTCACCAGGTCTGCCGACATGGGTTGCGGATCGGTGAGTCGCGGCGTGATCTCCAGCTGGTACGCCGAGTACCGGTCACTGTTCGGAACGTTCACCGAGAGCCGGCCGTCTGTGACCTCCGCGGTCGTCGACAGGATCACCGGAGGCTGGAGCGAGGCGCCCTCCGCGCCATTGAGGCGGTCGGCGCGGACGCGCACGTCGACGGTCGAGCCGAAGGTGGATGCGTCGAGTCCCTTCACGTCGACCGCCACGTCCGAGGATCCTCCGCCGAACAGCACGGTGGCCGTGCGAGCACCGGTGTCGATGGCGGCGAGGCCCTGGAGGGAGTCCGGCGTGTTCAGCTTCGGCGGGGTGACCTGCGCGGTCGTGGAGCCGGCGAGGTCGCCGTACCAGTTGAACATCCACCATCCGCCGTTCGCGCCGTTGTTGCGCGAGGAGTTGTCGGAGAGGTTGCCCGCGTAGTTCCAGTACGCCGTCTGCGCGTCGACCTTCTCGCTCTCGAACATCGAGATCCACTGGATGAGCTGGCCGGGCACGCCCATGTCGCGCAGCATCCCGAACTCGGTGATGTTGACGGGGATGGGCGCGATACCTAGCCGCTGGAGCAGTGCCGTGTACTCGTCGTGGTGGCCTCGGAAGGTTGCCAGATTGTTCGTGCCGAGTTCGTGCCAGATGAAGATGTCCGGGAGTTCGGAGTGCGCTTTGGCGTAGGCGAGGAAGTCGGCGCTCCGGTCGGGGTGCCAGACGGAATCGCCCGGGCCCCCGACGCGGGCGTGCCCGAGGCCGTGCTCGGCGTAGACGCCCTGGATCACCTGGTAGGCGGCCGACCAGTCGGCGAGGAACTGGTCCTTCTGCGTCGACCAGTTCGGGTACCAGTTGCCGCCGTCGGGTTCGTTGAACGGGATGAAGACGTACTTCTCGGGATGCTTCGACGTCGTCGCGACGTCCTCGACGACCTTCTTGAGGATGGGGAGGTAGTCCCAGACCCCGTCGCCGTTCGCGTCGCCCGGCCGTGTGCCGCTGTTGTAGGGCCAGTCCGGATACATGTCCTGCGCGTAGACGTAGAGGTCCTGGCCTCCGCCGGCGAAGAAGGACGACTCGACCTGCAGCGCGTCGCCGTTGGGATGCTGAGCACCGAAGGGCGGCTTCTGCGACGTGTTGGTGATGTGGGCGCCGTTCAGGACGGACTGGCTCGGAACCCCGTCGTCGCCGAGGCCGTAGAGCGTGCCGGTGGCGCCACCCCGGAAGGCGCCGGTGGTCTGGGAGAAGTCGACACCGAGGTGGTCGACGCCGGCGGCGCCGGCGGGAAGGGCCGAGAGGCCGCTCACCGCGAGGGCGAGCCCGGCAGTGATGGCGATCGAGGGCGGGAGGATGCTGCGCAGGCGGCGCCTGCGGTGTGTTCCGTTCACGCGGTACTCCTTCGTACGGATCGGTTGGACGGTTCCGGGCTCGCGTCGGGTCTCCACCGTGGAGCGCCACTCTGAAACCGCTATCATGATAGCGATATCGCCAAGGCTTGCAAGTATCCATATCGCCCAATGACCGTGGCGCTGATAGCGCTATCAGAAAAAGACTTGCGCAGCGGTCTGATAGCGCTATCATGAACCGACGCGGCAGCCGGCCGCCACCATCCACGATGACGAGGAGACCGATGACCGACCGCCTGAGCTGGGGCACCGAGAAGCTGACCGTCGAGATCGAATGGTCCGCCGACTCCGCACCCCGAATCGCCGCGGTCGAGCACGACGGGTTGCGGCTCGACATGCCCGCGGGGCTTCCGCTGGTCGACGTGCTCGCGGTCAACCAGGGGCACTCGCTCGCCAGCGATCGGCTGGTCCACACGGCGATCGGGCACGACCTCCGCTATGCCGGCCACGACGAGGCGGCCACCGCCACCGGATCGGCCCTGCGGGTCCGGCTCGACCACGTACAGACCGGCCTCCGCATCGAGCTGCTCCTCGAACTCACCGACGGCCTGTCGGTGCTCCGCTCGTCTGCCACCGTCCTCAACGACGGTCACGAACCCGTCGTGCTCCGCTCCATCCCATCGCTCGCGCTCTATCTCGGCGGCAACGGCCGCAGCAGCATCCGCGAGTGGGAGGTCTACCACGCGCTCAGTGACTGGCTGGGCGAAGGACGGTGGGTGCGCGAGCCGCTCAACGGCGTCCGCTTCCCGCGCCTCGAACAGCAGCTGACCAACCACAACCCGCGCGGAGAGTTCAGCGTGATCTCCTCCGGCACCTGGTCCACCGGCAAGCACCTGCCCGTCGCCGCGGTGCGGTCGACGCGGCTCGGAGCCGCCTGGGCCTGGCAGATCGAGCACAACGGCGCCTGGCGCTGGGAGCTGGGGGAGGACACCGCGAGCGGCTATCTCGCCCTCTCCGGGCCCACCGACACCGACCACCAGTGGAGCGAGGAACTCCGGCCCGGCGAGTCGTTCACCACGGTCACCGTCGCCCTGGCTCTCGCCCGCGACGTCACGTCGGCGATCGGCCAGCTGACCGCCTACCGGCGCGCACACCGGCGGCCCCATCCCGACAACAGCGCGATGCCCGTCGTCTTCAACGACTACATGAACACCCTGAACGGCGACCCGACGACGGAGAAGCTGCTCCCGCTCATCGACGCGGCCTCCCGCGTCGGCGCCGAAGTGTTCTGCATCGACGCGGGTTGGTACGACGACAGCGGCGAATGGTGGGACACCGTGGGGGAGTGGATGCCGAGCACCACACGTTTCCCCGGCGGGCTCTCGGAGGTCATCGACCACATCCGAGACGCCGGGATGGTGCCCGGCCTCTGGCTCGAGCCCGAGGTCATCGGGGTGAACAGCCCGATGGCCGACCGTCTGCCCGACGGCGCCTTCCTGCAGCGCAAAGGCGAGCGCGTGGTCGAGCACCACCGCTACCACCTCGACCTCCGCCATCCGGCGGCGCGCGAGCACCTGGACTCCGTCGTCGACCGGCTCGTGCACGAGTTCGGGATCGGCTTCTTCAAACTCGACTACAACATCAACCCGGGGCCGGGGACGGATCGGGATGCGGACAGCGTCGGCGCCGGACTGCTGGCCCACAACCGCGCCCACCTCGACTGGCTCGACGGCGTGCTCGACCGCCACCCCGGTCTCGTGCTCGAGAACTGCGGTTCCGGGGCGATGCGCTCCGACTACGCCATGCTCTCCCGGCTGCAGATGCAGTCCACCTCCGACCAGCAGGACTTCCTCAAGTACCCGCCGATCGCGGCGAGCGCGCCCGCGGCGATGCTGCCGGAGCAGGCGGCGAGCTGGGCGTATCCGCAGCCGGAGATGACGATGGAGGAGGTCGCCTTCTGCCTCGCCACCGGACTCCTCGGCCGCTACTACGTGTCCGGGCATCTGGCGCGGATGGACGCCGAGCGACTGGCGCTCGTCGCCGACGCGGTCGGGGTCGCCAAGCAGCTGCGCGGCGAGCTCACCGCATCCACCCCCTTCTGGCCGCTCGGCATCCCCACCTGGGACGCAGGGTGGACCTCGCTGGGGCTCGCGATCGACGACGGCGCCCTGGTGACCGTCTGGAACCGCGACCCGGCGACACCCGAGACCCGGCTCTCCCTTCCGGCGTTCGCCGGACGGGAGCTCACGGTCTCGACCGTCTTCCCGCGATCCCTTCCCGACTGGGAGACCCACTGGGACGCGGGGACAGGAGAACTCACCGTCACCAGCCCCACCGGCGAGGTCGGCGCGCGGGTCCTCCGCCTCCAGGCCGCGACGAACATCGCGTCCGCACCGCATTCCGCAACCCGAACCCAGTAGCGCTACCGTCGCTACGTCACTCAAGGAGAGCAGTTCAATGAAGATCGCTTGGAAGGGAGCCGCCTCGATCGCGGCCATCGCCGCCGCCGCGGCGCTCGTGCTGTCGGGGTGCAGCGACCCCGGATCCGGAGGCGGCAGCGCGGGCAGCGCGTCGTGGCCGGCGCAGGACACCAAACTCGACGGCGTCGACCTCACCATCTGGGCCGCGCAGAACTCGAACAAGACCCCCGAGAGCGTGATCACGGGCTTCGAAAAACTGACCGGCGCGAAGGTGAAGGTCGTCACCATCCCCGACCCGTACGAGCAGGGCGTACAGACCAAGGTCGCGACGGGTGACAAGCCAGACCTCGCCTTCTGGCAGCCCACGGCTTCCGAGCTCACGGCGCTCAACGCGACGCAGAACCTGCAGTCGCTGGAGGGCGCTCCGTGGGTGAAGAACTACACCGGCAACCTGGCCGACATGACGGGCACGCTGGACGGCACGCGCTACGCCGCCCTGGTGACCACCCCGGCCGTCATCGGCGTCTACTACAACAAGGAGGTGTTCTCGAAGAACGGGATCACCGCCACCCCGAAGAACTGGGACGAGTTCATCGCCCTGGCCGAGCAGCTGAAGGCCAAGGGAGTCGACCCCTTCTACGAGATGGGCGGCGACAAGTGGGCCACCCAGTGGTGGGTGCAGGCGCAGCTGGCCGACGCCGCCAAGGACGGCCTCTGGGACAAGGTGAACAAGAACGAGGAGAAGTTCACCGACCCGACCATCCAGGGCGCGATCGACAACTATCAGAAGCTGATCCAGCAGGGGCTGTTCAACGCCGACATCAAGACCGCGACATTCGTCGACCAGGGGAACGCCCTGCTCGGCGGAAAGGCGGCCATGGCGATGCAGGTCAACTCATTCTTCGGCGAACTGCAGGCCACCTCCAATACCGAGGAGCTGAACAAGAAGATCGGATTCTTCCCGATCTCGCCGAAGGGCAACGTCGGCACGTACATCCCGGATCAGTCGAACGCCCTCGTCGCCTTCAAGACGGGTGACAGCAAGCGGGAGGCCGCCGCCCGCCAGTTCCTCAGCTACTGGCTCGGAGACGGGTACGCCGACTTCGTGAAGGCGCAGTCGACCGTGTCCCTGATCAAGGGCGTCGACACCCCCAGCAGCGTCCCCACCGCCCTCACCGATGTGGCGGCATCCCTCGACGGGTCGGTCGGTTCGATGCAGGCGCTCGCCGTCGCGAACCCCGACCTGTACCTGAACCTCGCCGACATGATCCAAGGGACCAAGACCCCGGTCCAGGTGGCAGAGGCGACACAGGCGCAGTTCGCACAGCTCGCGAAGGCGCAGGGAGTCAAGGGCTTCTAGCCGACGGGCGCCGGGGCGGACTCCCCACCCGCCCCGGCGCTCCCCGACCACTCGCAGAAAGGCAGACACCGTGACCGCCCAACTCGCCCCGCCCGCCCGCGCGGCCGCGCCGACGGCCCGCCCGAGTGCGCCGCGACCGCGAGGCCGCCGACGGCAGGACCACCCTGCTTGGTTCCTGGTGCCCGCGCTCCTCGTCCTGATCGTCTTCTTCTTCGTCCCGACGATCTTCAACTTCGTGTACGCGTTCACGAACTGGTCCAGCTTCCACAGCGACATCGGCTTCGTCGGCACCGACAACTTCGCGGCTCTCTTCACCAACGGCAGCCTGCTGAACGACCTCCGGATCACGCTCGTCTACGCCATCCTCGTCGCCGTGTTCCAGAACGTGTTCGGCCTGGTCCTCGCGCTCGTGCTGGAGCGCGACACCCCGATCAACCGCTTCGCGCGCGTCGCCTTCTTCGTCCCCGTCGTGATGTCGGCGCTCGCCGTCGGCTACATCTTCCAGGCGATGCTGAAGCCCGAGGGCGCGCTCAACCAGATCCTCGGCTTCGTCACCGGCCAGCACGTGTCCATCGCCTGGCTCGGCAGCACCACCTGGACCATCGTGGTCGTCGCCCTCATCCACGCGTGGAAGTGGATGGGCCTCTCCATGCTGATCTACCTGGCCGGCCTCAAGACCATCAACGAGGACATCCTGGAGGCCGCGCGCCTCGACGGCGCCGGCTGGTGGACGACGTTCCGCACCATCCGGTTCCCCCTCCTCGCCCCCGCCGTGACGTTCAACGTCGCGACCGCCTTGCTCGGCTCGATGAACGGCTTCGACATCGTCCAGGCGACGACGGGAGGCGGCCCCGGTGGAACGACCGAGCTGCTCAACATCTTCATCTTCCGCACGTTCGGGCAGGGACTGTTCGCGCAGGCGACCACCATGAGCCTCACCCTGTTCCTCATGGTGACGGTCCTGGCCTTCCCGGTCATCTACTTCCTCCGCAGAAGGGAGAACGTGCTGTGAGCGCGCTCGCCTCCACCACCCGCCGTCGCCGCCGGCCCCTGAAGCCGTCGCGCGTCGTCCAGCCGATCGTCGCCATCCTGCTGGTCGTGCTCCTGCTCGGCATCCCCTTCTGGCTGGTCGTCGTGACCGCGGGAAAAGACCAGGCCGAGGCCCTCAACCCCAGCCTGGCGCTGCCGACCAGCTGGCACCTGCTGCAGAACTTCGCGACCGTCCTGGACCAGGGACGCATGGTCCCCGCCTTCTTCGGCAGCCTGCTCATCATGGTGCCGTCGGTGTTCGGCGTCCTCCTCCTCGGCGCGATGGCGTCGTGGATCCTGGGCCGACGGCGCGGGCGCGCGATATCGTTCGTCTACGCGCTCGGCATCAGCGGGATCGTGCTCCCGCCCGCCGTCGTGACCATCGTGCTCCTACTCCGCCAGCTGGGGCTCGCGGGCACGGCCGTCGGGATGATCGGCGTCTACATGGGCATGTACATGTCGACCGTCATCTTCTTCGTGACGGGTTTCGTCCGCACCATCCCGGTGGAACTGGAGGAGGCGGCGCGCGTGGACGGCGCCGGCCCGGTGAAGGTGTTCTTCCGTGTCATCCTGCCGCTCCTGACCCCGACGCTCGCGACGGCGACGATCCTCATCTGCCTGTACATCTGGAACGACGTCTTCTACGCGCTGTTCGTGGTCGGGGGACGGCTCGACACCCTCCCGCTGAACCTCTACCAGGTCGCCAGCGCCGGTCTGTACCTGCAGAACTGGCACCTGATCTTCGCCTACATCATCCTGATGAGCCTTCCGCTGCTGATCACCTTCACGGTGATGCAGCGCCGCATCATCTCGGGCATCACCAGCGGGGCCGTGAAGTGACGGAGCGGGGCGCGTGGCTATGCTGAGGGCGATGCCGAACAACGCGCCGAAACCGCCCGTGATCAGCGACGTCGCGCGCCGCGCCGGCGTCTCGGTCCCGACGGTGTCGCGCGTCCTCAACGGCGCGGCGTACGTGTCCGACGAGAAGCGCTCACGTGTCATGGAGGCGATCCGGGAGCTCGACTTCCGTCCCTCCGCCGCCGCACGCGCGCTGGTGGCCCGTCAGCCGCGGCTCATCGCCGTGATCGCAGGCAACACCTCCCGATACGGGTACGCCGAGACCATCCGCGGTATCGAGGAACGCGCCCGCGCGGCCGGCTACACCGTGAGCATCACCGTGGTGGAGTCCGCCGACGATGAGACCGTCGACGGGGCCGTGTCGCTCGTCCTCGACCAGCCGATCGCCGGCGTCGTTGTCCTCAAATTCGACCCGCCGGGAGTGGCGGCGCTGCATCGGCTGCCGAAGTCCATCCCGACCGTGTCGATCTCCGGCGTCCGGGAGTCGGGGGTTCCCCAGGCGGTGCTCGCCGAGGCGGACGCCGCGGAAGAGGTCGTCGACTACCTCCTCGAACTCGGCCACTCCACCGTCCATCACGTCCGAGTACCGCCGTCGCGCAAGGAGGACGGCCGCACGACCGGCTGGAAGCGGGCGCTGACCGTCCACGGAGCCCCGGTTCCCCCGCCGGTCGACGCCACCTGGGAGCCGGAGTCCGGGCGCGAGATCGGACGTGCCCTCGCCGACGACCCGTCGGTCACCGCCGTGTTCTGCGGAAACGACGAGATCGCGATGGGAGTCATCCGGGGTCTCGTGGAGAAGGGGAAGCGCGTGCCGCAGGACGTCAGCGTCGTCGGGTTCGACGACCATCCTCTCGCCCGGATGTGGAGCCCGCCGCTGACCACGGTGGACCAGGACTTCGTCGGGCTCGGCTCCCGCGCCTACGATCTGCTCGAGGGCGTGATCGCGGGCGGCAAGGTACGGAAGTTCTCCTCGGAGCGCCCGACCGTCGTCATCCGCGAGAGCACGGCGCCGCCGCCCGCCTGACGACGGGAGTGATGCCTGATCGAGGCCCCGCCGAACCGGGGGGCGTATGACTGGAGCATGACGAACACTGCTGCCACCACCGACGACTGGACGGGCGCCTGGGCCGGCGATCCCGGCGAACTGGTGTACGGACTCGACCTGTCGCGGTTCGCGGACGGCGACGGCGACGGGTTCGGCGACTTCGCGGGGGCGATCGAGCACCTCGACTACGTCGCCTCGCTCGGGGTGACCTGGATCTGGCTGCTGCCGTTCTATCCCAGCGCCCGCCGTGACAACGGCTACGACGTCGACGACCATCTCGCCGTCGATCCGCGGTTCGGCGACCTCGACAGCCTGCGCGCCTTCCTCGACGCGGCGCACGAGCGGGGGATGCGCGTCCTCATCGACGCGGTACTGCACCACACCTCCGACCGGCACGCCTGGTTCCGCGCGGCCGTCGACGCGCCGGACTCCACCGCCGGACGCTTCTTCATCTGGAGCGAGGACGACTCGGTCGAGCCGGGCGACCATCCGATGTTCCCGGGCGAGGACGACGCGGTCTGGGCGTACGAGCCCCGGGCCGGCCGGTACTACCACCACCAGTTCTACGAATTCCAGCCGGACCTCAACGCCACGGATCCGGACGTGTTCGAGGAGATCGTCCGGGTGCTGAGCTACTGGCTGGAGGTCGGCGTCGACGGCTTTCGCATCGATGCGGCCCTCCTGATCGTGCAGGGCAAAGGCCGGCCGGACACCGACGTGGACGACGGCTCCTTCTTCGACCGCCTGCGCGCACGCCTCCGCGAGGTGAAGCAGGATGTGGCGCTCATCGCCGAGGCGGACGAGTCGCCCGAACTCATGGCGGCCCTCGTCGAACGCGGCCGGTTCGAGGCGGTCATCGACTTCACACTGAACAACTCACTCATCCTCGCGCTCACCCGGGGTCGGGCGCAGCCGCTCGTGGATGCCCTCCGGCGTCTCGACGACACCATTCCGCCCGACGCACGGCTCAACTTCGTGCACAACGCCGACGAGCTCGACCTGCAGCAGTTGAGCGACGACGAGCGGAAGGAGGCGTTCGAGCATTTCGCGCCCGAGCCGTCCATGCTGATCTACGGGCGCGGCATCCGTCGTGGCTGGGCGCCGATGATGCAGCCCGATCAGCGGGTGCGCATGACCCTGAGCCTCCTGTACGCGCTGCCGGGCGTCCCGCTGCTGCTCGCCGGCCAGGAGCTCGGAGTCGGCGACGACCTGAGCATCAAGGGTCGCGGAGCCGCCCGGACCACGATGCAGTGGGACGATTCGCGGTGGGGCGGGTTCACGAGCGCGGAGGAGTCGCCCCTCACCCTGCCGGCGCAGGTCGACGGGCCGTACGGATTCCGGGAGGTGAACGTGCGGGCGCAGGAGGGCGACCCGGCGTCGCTGCTGACCCTCGTGCGGAGGATCGCGGAGCTCCGCCGGGAGAAGGGGGCGGGTGCAGCCGGATGGACGGCGCTCGACGTGGGCGCCCCCTCCGTCCTCGCCCTGCGGCGGGACGGGCTCCTCACCGTGCACAACCTGTCCGACGAGTCCGTCGAGCTCGATCTCGGCCGTCACCTCGACCTGGGTGGCGAGCCGGAGGCGCCGCTCGCGGAGGGTTGGGACGGCCGCGTGCTCGGCCCGTACGGCTTCGCGTGGCTGTCCCTGTGAGCGCATCCGACGGAGTGTCGACGGCGGGATGACCCGCTCGACACCGCGTACAGCGTTGCCGACGGCCGGCTCCGCCTAGCATCGCAGTGCGCGCGGCCCGTCGTGGAAGGCCGCGCGCACCTTCTTCCCCTGGACGGCCTTCGCTAGACGGCGCGGATGGTCCAGGATGCGGTGGCCGATGCTCCCGGTTCCAGCACGATGAGGTCAGTGCCCGAGTTGTAGGCATCCGGCGGGCACGTCATCGGCTCGACGGCCAGTCCGAGTCGGTTCAGCTCGGGGACGGGCTGGTCGGCCGTGTGGATCTGCACCCACGGGCAGTCCTCGCCCCAGGCGAGCTCCACTCCGGTGCCCTCCGCGGTCGTGACACGGACGACGGCCACGCCGTCCGCCGAGCGGCTGAGGCCCGTGAAGGCGTGGTCGATGAAGGTGTCGCCGATGGTCCGGGGCGTGCGGAAGTCCCAGTCGCCGTCCTGCTCGGTCGCGACGTCGGCGAGGCCGGTCGGGATCAGGCGGTCCTCGGTGACGGTGAGGACCTGGTCGGCGGGGAGGGACAGCGTCCAGTCGTCCACTCGGCCGTCGCCCGCGACGAGGTACGGGTGCGGGCCGGTGCCCCACGGGGCGCGCGTCGGCCCGGTGTTCGTGCCGGTCACCGCCGTGTGCAGGCCCTCCTCGTCGAGGGAGAACGCGACCGTCACCTCCACGCGGTGCGGGTAGCCGGCCTGCGCCTCGATGGTCGCGGCGAACGTCACGCTGTCCGCGGCTCGATCGACCGCGACGAAGTCGAGCCACGCCGCCAGTCCGTGCAGGGCGTGCCCGCGGGTGGGCTCGGTGAGCGCGAGCTGCTGCTCGACGCCGTCGAAGGTGTAACGGCCGTCGACGACCCGGTTCGGCCAGGGTGCGAGGGTGGCGCCGCGGAACGCGGGACGCACCTCGTCGGCCTCGAACGGGACGACGAGGTCGCGTCCGTCGAACTGGAGCGTCCGCAGGGTGGCGCCGACCGACGCGATGGTCGCGTGGTAGTCGCCCGCCGTGAGGCCGAAGTGGGTACCGGAGATGGGTGTGCTCATCCGCCCATTCTCTCCAACGATGCACCCAAGCCAACAGCTCCTGAGTTTTTCGGGCGAATGAGTCGCTTGAGACCGAAAAACTCAGGAGCTGCTGGCTTGCGTCAGGCGGAGGCGCGGAGGGCGGCGTAGAGGTCGGCGCGGGCGGCGAAGGAGGTGAGGTCGCGACCGAGCAGCCGCTCCGCCTCGGCGACGCGCGCGCGGAGAGTGTGGCGGTGGATGCCGAGCTTCCGGGCGGCGACGTCGTACACGCCGTCCGAGTCGAGCCAGGTGCGTAGGACGCCCGGCAGCGACGGATCCGCGGCGGTCAGCGGGCGGAGCGCGCTCTGCGCCACCGCGCGGGCGTCCGGCGTGTGCAGCAGCGCCAGCATCCCGGCCCCGGCCACGTCTTCGAACGACGGGATGGGGTCATCGGCGGTTGCGCGGCCGCGCGCCGCGATCGCCTGCTCCAGAGCGGCGGGCAGCGCATCCAGCTCGCCCGGAGCCGACAGCCCGCCGCGCAGGTCGAACCGCACCGCGATGGCCGAGGCCGCGTCGTCGTCGCCGAGCACGAGCAGGTCGGCACCCTCCCGCGCGAAGAAGCCGGATGCGTTGCTCTCGAGCCAGTCGAGCGCGGCGGCGATCGCCGGGCCGCTCAGCACGGCGACGCGGAGCGGCGCGGCGGGGAGCGCCCCCAGCACCGGCTCGGCGACGGACGCGGCGACACCCAGGTCCCCGGCGAGCAGGGCGCGCCACACCGCCGTGCGGAGGCGTTCCCGTGCCGCGTCGGCGGCCCGCGACTGTTCGAGCGCCAGCCCGGCCAGGGCGACGACGCCGGTCACGACCTGCTGTGCGGCGGCATCCAACCCGTCCGACCCGACGGCCAGGACGCCGCGGAGGCGCCCGGCGGCGCCGAGGGTCTGCAGGGCGAACGGTCCGGCGTCGGTCCCGACCGTGCCCGCCGCGCGACGGCCGCTCCGCAGCAGCGGGTCGGCGGCGTCCGCGAGCGCCTTGCGTGCCCGCGCGTCGAGCGCACCCGACGGGTAACTGCGCGCAACGGCGCCGTCGCCGCCGACGAGCGCGACCGGTCGCTCGATCTGCCGCGACAGCTCGGACAGCACGGCGCCGAGGGCATCCGGCCGCAGGGCCGCGAGCGAGATCGCGCGCGACGCACGCAGCGCCCAGGTGCTGCGGGCGTACGCATCGGCCGCCACGCGGTCGGCCACGAAACGCGCGATCGCGATGAACGGCGTCCGGTAGGGCACCTCGAACAGCGGGAGGCCGTGCCGGGTGCACGCCTCGACGAGCGCTGCCGGCGCCCCGTCACGGACCACCTCCGTCCCGAAGCCGAGCGCCGCGATGCCGTGTTCGGCCAGCCGGCCGACGTACGGCTCTGCGTCCTCCGGCGGCTCCGTCACCAGAAGCACCTGGCCGCGCGACAGGAAGGGCGTCGGGTCGGGCAGGTCCGAGCTGTGCGCCCAGGCGAGGGACGCATCCGGGTCGCCCACTCCGGCGGGGGTCAGCAGGCGCAGGCCCAGCTCGCCGCGCGCGAGCAGCTGGGTGAGGGTGGCGGGCATCGTGCTCCATCTGCCAGGGTGTCGATCCCCGACGCTGTGATTGTACGTCGCGTCCAGGTCGCGGTTCGCGCCGACTTCTTACATTCGACACATGACCATCCTCGACACCGCCATCGACACCCCCGTCGGCGGACCCTCGCTCCCGCAGGAGCGCCGGCTCGTCACCCCGATCCCCGGCCCCGAGTCGCGCAAGCGCGCCGAGCGCAAGGCCCAGGCCGTCGCCGCCGGCGTCGGCACGACCATCCCCGTCTACACGGTCGCAGCGGGAGGCGGCGTGCTGGTGGATGTGGATGGCAACTCCCTCATCGACTTCGGCTCCGGCATCGCCGTGACGGGCGTCGGCAACTCGGCCCCGCGCGTCGTGGACGCCGTCAGCGCGCAGGTCGCGGCCTTCACCCACACCTGCTTCACCGTCGCCCCGTACGACTCGTACGTCGACGTCGCCGAGGCGCTCAACCGGCTGACCCCCGGCGACTTCGCCAAGCGCAGCGCCCTGTTCAACTCGGGGGCGGAGGCCGTCGAGAACGCCGTCAAGATCGCCCGCCACTACACGGGCAAGCAGGCCGTGGTCGCGTTCGACCACGCGTATCACGGCCGCACCAACCTCACGATGGGCCTCACCGCCAAGAACCAGCCCTACAAGAACGGCTTCGGACCGTTCGCCCCGGAGATCTACCGCGCACCGCTCAGCTACCCGTTGCGCGACGGCGGGCTCTCCGGCGCCGAGGCGGCGAAGCGCGCCGTCACCATGATCGAGAAGCAGATCGGCGCAGCCAACCTGGCCGCGCTCATCATCGAGCCGATCCAGGGCGAGGGCGGCTTCATCGTCCCGGCCGACGGCTTCCTCCCCGCCCTGCAGCAGTGGGCGAACGCCAACGGCGTCGTCTTCATCGCCGACGAGGTTCAGACCGGCTTCGCCCGCACGGGCACCATGTTCGCCTCCGAGCAGTTCGGCATCGTCCCCGACCTCATCGTCACCGCGAAGGGGATCGCGGGCGGCCTCCCGCTGTCGGCCGTCACCGGTCGCGCCGAGATCATGGACGCCCCGCAGGTCGGCGGCCTCGGCGGCACCTACGGCGGCAACCCGCTCGCCTGCGTCGCCGCGCTCGCCGCGATCGAGACCTACGAGCAGGAGGACCTGGCGGCGCGCGCCCGGCAGATCGGCGACATCCTGTTCGAGAAGCTCGGCGCCCTGCGCGACGCGGACGCCCGCGTCGCCGAGGTGCGCGGCCGCGGTGCGATGGTCGCGATCGAGCTCGTCGACCCCGCAACCGGTGAGCCGGATGCCGCGCTCACCGCGAAGGTCGCCGCCGCGGCCCACGCGGCCGGTGTCGTGCTGCTCACCTGCGGCACATACGGCAACGTCATCCGCTTCCTCCCTCCGTTGAGCATCCCGGACCACCTCCTCATCGAGGGACTGGACGTCATCGCAGAGGCGGTGGCGGGCGCATGACCATCGTCGACACCACCGCGGAGCTGACCGCACGCGAGGCCGAGCTGCTCGCCCGCGTGCCCGACGGCCTGTTCATCGCGGGCCGCTGGGAGGCGGGCTCCCGCGACCCGATCCAGGTGCAGGATCCGGCCACCGGGCGCGTCATCAAGCGCATCGCCAACGCCGATCCTTCGGACGGGATGCGCGCGCTGGATGCCGCGGTCGCCGCCGCCGACGAGTGGGCCGCCACCGCGCCCCGCGTCCGCGCCGAGATCCTCCGCCGCGCCTTCGACCTGCTGCAGGAGCGCCGGGACGACTTCGCCCTGCTGATGACGCTCGAGATGGGCAAGCCGCTCGCCGAGGCGAACGGCGAGGTCACCTACGGCGGCGAGTTCCTGCGCTGGTTCTCGGAGGAGGCGGTGCGCATCTCCGGCCGCTTCGGCCAGAACCCCGAGGGCACCGGCACGATGGTCGTCTCGCAGCGTCCGGTCGGCCCGTGCTTCCTGATCACCCCGTGGAACTTCCCGCTCGCCATGGCCACCCGGAAGATCGCGCCAGCGCTCGCCGCGGGCTGCACGGTCGTGGTGAAGCCCGCCGAGCTGACGCCCCTGACCACGCTGTTCTTCGCTCAGCTGCTCGCCGACGCCGGTGTGCCCGCCGGCGTCGTGAACGTCATCCCGACGAGCACGGCGCGTACGGTGTCCGAACCGATCATCGCCGACCCGCGCTTGCGCAAGCTGTCGTTCACGGGATCGACCCCGGTCGGCCGGTCGTTGCTCGCCCAGGCCGGCCAGAACGTCCTGCGCACCTCGATGGAGCTGGGCGGAAACGCGCCGTTCGTCGTGTTCGGCGACGCCGACCTCGACAAGGCGGTGGAGGGCGCGATGCTCGCGAAGTTCCGCAACATCGGCCAGGCCTGCACGGCGGCGAACCGGTTCATCGTCCACGAGTCGGTCGCCGACGAGTTCGCCCGCCGTGTCACCGAGAAGGTGCAGGCGCTGCGGATCGGGCGCGGCACCGAGGAGGGCGTCACCATCGGGCCGCTGATCGACGACCGTGCCGTCGCATCCATGTCGGCCCTGGTCGAGGATGCGGTGGGCCGCGGCGCCCGCGTGCTCACCGGCGGTGCCGCGCCGGAGGGCGACGGCTCCTTCTTCGAGCCGACCGTGATCGTGGATGTGCAGCCCGGCAGCGAGATCCTCCGCGAGGAGATCTTCGGGCCGATCCTCGCGATCACCACCTTCTCGACCGAGGACGAGGCGGTGGCCGCGGCGAACTCCACCGAGTACGGCCTCGTCGGATACGTCTTCACCCAGGACCTGGCTCGCGGCCAGCGGATGATCGACCGGATCGACACCGGGATGATGGGCCTCAACACGGGCCTCGTGTCGAACGCTGCTGCGCCGTTCGGCGGCGTGAAGCAGTCGGGCCTGGGCCGCGAGGGCGGCCTGGAGGGCATCCACGAGTACCTCAGCACGAAGTACACGCTGATCCCGGCCTGACCGGGACGACGGGGGAGAGCGCGCCGATCAGTCGGCGCGCTCTTCTGCGTTCAACTCCTGCTTCACGTCGTGCTCGATGAGGACCGGGACGAAGTCGCGGACCGGCGCCCCCTCGAACTCCTCGTGGTGCTTCTCGACCAGCTCGTCGATGCGCTCGCGCGGCACCTGCGGATAGCGCTCGGCGAGCCGCTCGGCGGCGTGCTCGACGGCGAGGTCCTCTTCGCTGGCGTTCTGGCGGTCGTCGATCGTCATGGCGCGATTATGCACCCGCCGGGTTAACGAAGTGGAGGCCTTCTGCCAGGCTGATGCCATGGATGAGACCATCGAAGTAGTCGTCGTTCGAGTGTTCACGAACGAGAGCGGCCGTAACGGCAACGAGCTCGGCATCATCACGAGCTCCCCGGCCACGGCGTCCCGCGAGCAGGACATCGCCAACGCGCTCGGCTTCAGCGAGACCGTGTTCGTGGATGCGCTGGACGAGGCGGGGCGTGCCGCCACGATCCGAATCTTCACACCGGCGCGCGAGCTGCCGTTCGCGGGCCACCCGAGCGTCGGCACGGCCTGGTGGCTGTCCGATCAGCGGACCCCGGTCGACGTGCTTCGTGAGGCCGCCGGGGACGTCGAGGCCACCGTCGACGACGACACCGCGTGGATCACCGCCCGGGCCGAGTGGGCGCCCACCTTCGAGTGGCTCGAGCTGCAGTCGCCGGAGGACGTGGACGCGCTCGACCCGTTCGCGTTCACCTCCGGCCACCACTACGCCTACGCGTGGATCGACGAGGCGGCGGGGACGCTGCGCTCGCGGATGTTCGCGCCGGACATGGGGATCATCGAGGACGAGGCGACCGGCGCGGCGGCCATCGCGCTGACGGCACGCCTGGGCCGGCCGCTCAGCATCCTGCAGGGCGAGGGGTCGCAGCTGGCGACCGAGCCGCTGGGCGACGGCCGTATCCGCGTCGGCGGAACCACGGTCTACGACCGGACCATCGAGGCGACGCTCTAGCAGCGGTCTCCGAAACGCGGCACGCCGCCATCCCGAGCGGGATGACGGCGTGCTGCGTTCGGGATGGGGCGTGCCTACTCGGCGACGCCCACGTACTCCGCGGCCTCGTCCGGGGTCTGCGCCGCCGAGTCGAGACGGTCGCGCAGCGCACGACCGAGCGACGCATCCACGTTCGTCCAGTACTGGATGGCGCGCTCGCGGATGTCCTCGCGCTTCACACCGCCGACGGCGCCGGCGATCGTGTCGAGGAACCGGGCTCGCGCCGCGTCGTCGAACACCTCGCGGTAGAGCGCGCCGGCCTGGCCGAAGTCGTCGTCCTCCGCGTGCAGCGTCGCCGCCGAGCGGACGAGCGCGCCGTCGGACTCCCACGAGCCCTCACCCGCACGCTCCGCCTGGGCGGACGGACCGCCGAACGAGTTGGGCGCGTACACCGGGGCGTCCGCGGGCTTGAAGCCGTGGCGTGCCGCGCCGTCCTGCGAGTAGTTGTGGACCGGTGCGACCGGGCGGTTCACCGGCAGCTCGTTGTAGTTGGTGCCGACGCGGTAGCGCTGGGCGTCCGGGTAGGAGAACACGCGGGCCATCAGCATCTTGTCCGGGCTGATGTCGATGCCGGGAACGGTATTGGCGGGCGAGAACGCGGCCTGCTCGATCTCGGCGAAGAAGTTCTGCGGGTTCTCGTTGAGGGTGTGGATGCCGACCTCGATCAGCGGGTAGTCGCTGTGCGGCCACACCTTGGTCAGGTCGAACGGGTTGAAGCGGTACGTCTTGGCGTCCTCGTACGGCATGACCTGGACGGACACCCGCCACGCCGGGAAGTCGCCGCGCTCGATCGCCTCGTACAGGTCGCGGCGGTAGTGGTCCGCGTCGGCGCCGGCCAGCTGCTCGGCCTCGACGCCCGTGATCTCCTCGTTGCCCTGCAGCGAGTGGAAGTGGTACTTCACCCAGAAGCGCTCGCCCGCGGCGTTGATCCACTGGTAGGTGTGCGAGCCGTAGCCCGGCATGGTCCGCCATGAGCGGGGGAGACCGCGGTCGCCCATGAGGTAGGTGACCTGGTGGGCGGACTCGGGCGACAGCGTCCAGAAGTCCCACTGCATGTCGGCGTCACGGAGGCCGGATCCGGGGAGGCGCTTCTGCGAGTGGATGAAGTCGGGGAACTTGATGCCGTCGCGGATGAAGAAGACGGGAGTGTTGTTGCCGACGATGTCGTAATTGCCCTCGGTCGTGTAGAACTTCACCGAGAAGCCGCGCACGTCGCGCCAGGTGTCGGGCGAGCCCTGCTCGCCGGCGACGGAGGAGAACCGCTGGAGGGTGCGGGTGGCGGTGCCGGGCTGGAAGACCGCCGCCTTGGTGTAGGCCGTCACGTCGCCGGTGACGACGAACTCGCCGAACGCGCCGCCGCCCTTCGCGTGGACGATGCGCTCCGGGATGCGCTCGCGGTTGAACTGGGCGAGCTTCTCGACGAGGTAGCGGTCGTGCAGCGCGGTGACGCCGTCGCGGCCGGCCGTCAGCGAGTGGGCGTCGCTGGCGACGGGGGTTCCGGTCTGGGTCGTTGTGTAGTCGTCCGTCATTGTTCTCCCGGTGTCGGTGAGCGCTCGCGAGTGCTGAGCGTTCAGGGTTGCTGAGCACGCGCGGCGCGCTCCTGGCAGGACGGGCACAGACCCCAGAAAGTGACTTCGGCCGTGTCGATCGCGAAGCCGCCCGCATCCGAGGGATGCAGGCAGGGCGCGTGACCGACGACGCAGTCGACGTCGGCGACCGCACCGCATCCGGTGCACACCACGTGGTGGTGGTTGTCTCCGATGCGCCGCTCATACAGCGCGGCCGAGCCTGCCGGCTCGATCCGCCGCAGCAGTCCCGCGGCGGTCAGGTCGCCCAGAACGTTGTGGACGTTCTGGATCGACGTGCCCGGAAGGGTCGGCAGCAGCGTCCGGAAGACGGTCTCCGCATTCGCGTGCGGCCGGTCGGTCAGCGCTTCCAGCACCGCGACCCGGCCACGTGTCGCTTTCAGGCCGGCATCGCGCAGTGCGCTCTCGAGCCGTGCCGTGTCCATGACTCGACACTAGCGCGATGTTTTGAATAACTAAAAATACGTGATGACCCGGGCGTGGCGCCGCCCGAGTTCGGCGCGCGACCGGCGGACCGGCAGCTTCTCATGCGCGACGGTGACCGGGCCGATGGCTTTGCTGATCGCGCGCAGGGCGTCGCCCTCGGTCTCGGCCTCGACGGCGACGACCATGCGACGTCGGTCGCGGTTGCGAATCACGGTGAGCTCCATGACGCTCCTCTTCCTCCCGCCCCCTGCGGGTCTCATCCACTTGAGACGAGAGGACGGGGCGGTCGTGACGCGGCAGGCCGGCGTTCGCAGAGGTCTGTCAGGAATCGCTACCGCGAGCGGGAGCGGAGGCGGGTCTCCTCGAGATCGAGCAGCGCCTGCGCCTCGGTGAGGACGCGGGAGGGATACGACCCGCGGGAGCGTTCGAGCAGCAGCCGCTCGCGCTCGGCGTCCACGACGGCGAGCCGCAGCGTCCGGTAGACGTGGTGCGGGCGGCTGTCCTGGGGTGCGTCGCTCAGCAGGGTGCGCTCCCACGCGGACTCCGCGCGCAGGTACGACGACTGCCGCACCCGCTCGACCACCTCAGGGTCGATCGTCGTCGTGGTCTGGGCCGCGGTCTCCGGGTCGTCGAGCACCGCGAGTCCGGCCTCGCTCAGGTCGTCGAGGAGCTGCGCGAGCAGCCGGCGGTCCTCCCGGGCGTCCGCGCCCTGGAGGCCGAGGGTGCGGATCAGCCAGGGCAGCGTCCCGCCCTGCACCACCAGGCTGACGAACGCGACGGTGAATGCGATGAGGATGAGCTGGGGGCGGTAGGGGATGTCGCTCGGCAGCGACTGCGCCGCCGCGAGGGTGACGACGCCGCGCATCCCGGCCCAGCCGAGGACGACGCCGCCCTTCCAGTCGATCGCCTCCTGCCGGTACTCCTCCAGGTCGGTGCGATGCCGTTCGTATCGCTGCTCCGCCCGCTGCTTCCGCAGAGCCTGCCATCGATAGCGGACGGGATGGTCGCGGAAGTAGCTGATCATCAGCCACTCGCGCAGCACGGAGCGTTCGGCGTGCTCCGCGCGTCTTCGCAGGCCGAAGATGAGCGGGACGATGAGCACGAACCGGATGACGATGAGCGAGAGCACGGCGATGAGCCCGAGGCCGACGGCGTTCCACACGCTCAGCACCTCGGGGTTCTCGACGTCGCCGACCAGCGTCCGCAGTTCGAGCCCGATCAGCAGGAAGACGCCGTTCTCGAGCAGGAACTGGATGGTGCGCCAGTTGATCTGGTCACTGATCCTCGCCTGCGCGCTGAACTGACGCGGTGCGGCGTGCCCGGTGTAGAGGCCGGTGATGACGACAGCGAGGACGCCGGAGCCGTGCAGGGCCTCGGTCGGCGCGAACGCGGCGAACGGCACCACCACGGAGAGCGCCGTGTCGAGCACCGGGTCGCTGAGCTTGGACCGCACCCAGACCGAGACGAAGCCGACGACGAGACCCACGACGAGCGCGATGACCACGGCCGAGATGAAGTCGACGACGCCCGCCCACGGAGTCGCGAGGGCGCCGAGCGCGGCCGCGAGGGCCGTCCGCAGGAGCACGAGGGCGGTGGCGTCGTTGACCAGGCCCTCGCCCTCCAGCACGGTCAGGAGGCGGGGCGGGAGGCCGAGCTTGCGGCCGATCGACGTGGCCGCGACGGCGTCGGGCGGGCTGATGATCGCGCCGAGCGCGATGGCCGCCGCGAGGTTGAGATCCGGCAGCATCGTGTACAGCACGAAGCCCGAGGCGAAGGCCGTGATCACGACGAGCACGACGGAGAGGCCGGCGATCGGGGCGAGGTTCCGCCGGAAGTCGGTCAGCGGGACGCTGATGGCCGCCGCGTACAGGATCGGCGGGAGAAGGCCGTCGAGGATGATCTCGGGCGGCACCTCGATGTCGGGGACGCCGGGCAGGAACGACAGCGTGACGCCGACGATGACGAGGATGATCGGAGCGGCGATGCCGAGCTTCCGCGAGAATGCGGCCACGCCGACGATGACCGCCACAGCGATCACCGCATAGACGCCCAGCTCCATCCTCTAAGCGTACGGGGCCGTCCGGCGGGGCGCCCGGGTCAGCGGGGGCGGAGACCGTCGATGGCCATGGCGAGGACGCGGTCGCGCTGCTGGTCGTCGTCGAAGGCGACCCCGGCGATCCCGGACACCATGCGGATCACGTCGCCGATCGTGGCGTCGGAGCGCAGCTCACCCGCCTGCTGCGCACGGCGGACCAGCGGCTCGCCGGCGTCGTAGAGCGAGGTGCGGCAGCTGAGGAGGACGGGGGAGTCCTTGTTGAGGCCCTCGATGAGCGCGCGCTTGGTGCCGACGTAGGCGATGAAGCGGCGGAGCCAGGCCTGGACGGCCTCCCACGGCTCGAGCGATCCCGCCTCCTCCGCTGCGCGGACGACGGCGGCGACCTCGTCGATGTACACGGCCTCCACCAGCGAGTCGCGCGTGGGGAAGTTGCGGTACAGCGTCCCGATCCCGACCCCGGCGCGGCGGGCGATGTCCTCGAGCGACGCGTTCGGTCCCTGCTCGGCGAAGGCCTCGCGTGCGGCGGCGAGCAGCGCGTCGAAGTTGCGTCGGGCATCCGCCCTCTGCGGTCGGGCGACGCTCGGTGCTGTGGTCTCGGTGCCGGTCACGGCAACTGTCCTTTCGGGTCGGACCTCGGGGGGTCGAAAACTCGAGGTTGCGAAGCGGAGGCACCCTCCGGTAATGTTATGAGCGTAACCGGAGGAACCCTCCGAACGGAGCCTCCCTCCAATTCTACGCCTTTCGGCACCTCTCGAGAAACGGAAACCCCGGACAATGTCTCGATCCCATCCCGGACTGACCTTCGCCATCCTGGCGCTCAGCGTCGGTTCCTTCGCGACGCTCCAGTCGCTCGTCGTCCCCGTCCTCCCCGTCATCCAGTCCGACCTGCACACCACGACCGCAGGCGTCACCTGGACCATGACCGCGTGGCTCATCGCCGCCGCGGTCGCGACGCCCCTGCTCGGTCGCGTCGGCGACCTCGTCGGCAAGCGCCGCATCCTCGTCCTCGCGCTCCTGGCCGTCGCTCTCGGAAGCGTCGTGGCCGCCGTCGCGCCGTCGATCGGCGTCGTCATCGCCGGTCGCGTCATCCAGGGTCTCGGCGGGGCGATGTTCCCGCTCGCCTTCGGCATCATCCGCGACGAGTTCCCCGCGCGCCGCCTCCCGTCCGCGATCGGCGCCATCGCCTCGATCATCGCCATCGGCAGCGGGCTCGGGACGGTGCTCGCCGGACCCCTCGCCGACGCGCTCAGCTGGCGCGGCCTGTTCCTGCTCCCCGTCGCCCTGACGGTGACCGCCGCCGTGCTCGCGCTGATCTTCATCCCCGAATCGCCCACCCGGGCGACCGGTGGCGTGAACCCGTGGGCGGCCGTTCTGCTCTCCAGCTGGCTCGTCGCCCTCCTCCTGCCGCTCAGCACCGGCGCGCAGTGGGGCTGGTCGTCGCCGGGCGTGATCGGCCTGTTCGTCGCGGCCGCACTGCTCCTCGCCGGCTGGATCATCGTCGAGCTCCGCTCACGGCATCCCCTCGTCGACATGCGGCTCATGCGCGAACCCGGCGTCTGGTCCATGAACGCGGCGGCCGTCTTCATCGGCGCATCGATGTTCGCGATCTTCGCCTTCTTCCCGCGGTTCGTGCAGACGCCGACCTCGACCGGGTACGGCCTGGGCGCATCCGTGGCGGAGTCGGGGATGCTGATGCTCCCGATGCTGGTGACCATGGCCGTGACCGGCTTCCTGAGCGGCCCGCTCGCCCGCTGGGTCGGCTTCCGCGCGCAGATCGTCGTCTCGGCGGTGCTGATGGGGGCCGCGGCCCTCTCGCTCGCCTACCTCCACGGGTCGCTCGTGGCCGTCGCCGCCGCCTCCGGCGTGTTCGGCATCGGACTCGGTCTGATCTACGCGGCCATCACGAGCGTGGTGGTGCAGAGCGTCCCGGCCACCCAGACCGGGATCGCGAGCGGGATGAACGCCAACCTGCGCACCGTCGGCTCGGCGGTCGGAGCGGCCGTGATGACGGCCCTCGTGACCGGCGCGATCGCTCCGGACGGGCTCCCCGCGGAGTCCGGCTACACCGAGGGCTTCACGACGGCCGGCGTGCTGGCGCTCGCGGCGGGGGCCGTGACCGTCGTGGCCGCGTTCCTGATGCGGGCGGCCCGGCGCGTCGCCGAGGCCGAGGCCGAGGAGATCGTCGCGACCACGGTGGTGGAGACCGTCGAGCCCGTGCCGGCCGCAGCGCTGGTGGACATCGCGGCACTGTCCTCGGCGGAGGCAGAGGCGGCCGAGATGGCCCGCCTCGCCGCGAAGGTCGACGGCGAGCTGTCCGTCACCATGCGCGACGGACGGCGCGAGAGCCTCGAGGTCGCCTGACCGTCTCTCTCTCGACGAAGGCCCGGGTCCGCACGGATCCAGGCCTTCGTCGTCGTTCTGGGAACGTCGGCGTGGCCACCTCAGACACGGAGCGCCGCCGCCTCGCTGCGCCAGCGCGCGAGGAGAGCCCACGGGTCGTCGGCCCCGGCGCGGACGAGCTCCACGTGGGCGAGCAGCGCGGGGTCGGTCTCGAACCACTCGGTGCCCGGGATGCGCAGATGCGCGAACTGCTCGTGGCGCCGGTGCTCGACGGTCCGGTCGCCGCGTTCGAACGCGAGCACCTCGTCGTGGGGCAGCGCCGCGAACCGCTGGGTGGGATTCGCGGTCGTGCCGATTTTGATGCGGTCACGGAAGCGCAGGTAATAGACCACATCCACCCGGGATGCGACCGCACCTTCCGGGGGCGGCTCGCCCACCCTCCACTCGCACACTGCGCAGAGCCACCCCGACGGGTAGCGGACGCCCAGCCGCGAACCGCAGAACACGCACGGCGACGGCAGCACGTCCGTCACGCCGAACTCGGCGTCGACCAGGTCGTGCGCCTCCAGCAGGTGGGTCAGGCACAGCCGGATGGACGCGCCGGCATACGCAGGGCTCTCGCAGAGTGCGCAGACGGTGTCCATGGGGTGAGGCTAGCCGCGCCCGCCGACAGCGGGCGCCTCAGAGAGTTCGCGGTGCAGCTCAGCGCGGCGGGCGGCAGCGGATCAGCTCCAGCTCCCCGCTCAGCCCGATCGGCCCGTCGGCGAACGCGGTGAGCACGGTCGCCCCGCGGCCCAGGGGCACGACCGCGCCGCCCTCCGTCTCCAGCCGTCCCTCTCCGCCGAGCACGACGAGCACCGAGAACCCGGGGTCGAGCTCGCGGGAGCCCGAGACGCGGATGCGTTCCGCCGCGAAGAACGGATCGGCATCGCCGGGGAACAGCGCCTCGGCGCTGCGTCCCCGGCGCAGGGCGGCTATCCGCTCCTCGGGCGTCACGTCGCGGGTCAGCCCGTCGATCGCGGTTTCCAGGTCGAGGCCGAGCAGCGCGTCGTGCTCGGAGAGCATCCGCCGCTCCAACAGGACGGAGAGGTCGGTCGGCTGCTGCAGCTCCACGAGCGTCACACCCGGGCCGATCGCGTGCGCGAGCCCGGCCGGGACGAGCAGCGTGTCACCGGCGGCCAGCGGGACGGTGTTCATCGCATCGAGCATCGCGTCGGCGTCCTGGCCGTCCCACCAGACGCGGACCTCGTCGGTCGAGACGGGACGGCGGAACCCGAGGAACGCGGAGGCGCCCGGCTCGGCCTCGATGACCGCCCACGCCTCCGTCTTGCCGAGCGGGCTGTTCAGGTGGCGATCGGCGAACGCGTCGTCCGGGTGGTAGTGGACGAAGAGGCGCTCGGCGGTGTCGAGCAGCTTCACGAGCAGCATCGTGCGCGCGCCGAAACGGGCGACATGCTCCTGGCCGAGAAAGGACACGGGGTCGGCCGCGACCGCGTCGCGCAGGGTGCGGCCGTCGGGCAGCACGGTGAGACCGACACCGCCACCCGCGAAGACCTCGGTGGTCGAGGCGACGAAGTCCTCCGGCGTGAACGGGCTCGGCTGCGGTGTTCCGCGGAAGCGCGCGATGCCCGCGCCACCCCGGTACGGCCGATCGAGAGGCTGGTTCGGGCCGAGCAGGAGCGGCGTCGCAGTGGTCACCGACACACAGTAGTACCGCGTGCGCAGTGCCGGGACGGGCGCCCCGCTCGCGCTACGTTGGGACAATGCGTGCAGGGGACGGGCAGCTCGGTCGAGTCCGCCCGTTCTGGCTGCTGCGGAGCCGTGCGCAGCGCGGAACGCTCGTGTCCACCGGCCTCGTCGTCGTGGTGATCGCCTTCCTCGCGTCCGTGATGACCGGCCTGGCGCTCCGCTCTCCGGATACGGCGGTGCGGGCCACGCTGGAACACGAGCCGGCTGCGGCGACCTCGCTCGCACTGCAGGCGTCGCAGGGATCCGACCCGGAGGTTCAGGACGCCGCGGTCCGGTCGGTCGTGGCGCGCCAGTTCCCCGGTGTCCCGCTGCGCATCGCGCAGACCACCTTCGTGCCGACAGTCGCCGTGGCGGGTGGCGGCAGCGCGACATTACTGGTCGCCTCCGATGCCCTGCAGGAACGAGCGCGGCTGACCTCGGGACGCTGGCCTGCATCCACCTCCGGGCCGGCCGCGGGCGAAGCGGCGGTCGACACCGACTTCGCCCGCGCGCACCGGCTCGGTCTCGGCGACACGGCCGTCCTGTCCGGCCCGGACGCCCCGGTCACCGTCACGGTGGTGGGCATCTGGCGCCCGGTCGCCCCGGCGTCGGCGGCGTGGCTGGGTCTCGCGAGCGGCGCCGGCGGAACCGACGGTCGGGCGATCGTCTCGGATGCGCTGGCGAGTGTGGCGGGAGACGGTACCTCGGTGCAGTGGGTCCTCACCCCGGACGCCGACCGCATCACCGCAGCACAGCTTCCGCGGCTGGAGGCGGGGCTCGCCGGCGTCGCGGACGCGCTGAGCGATGACTCGACCGCCGCGGCCAGCCCGTTCTCGTCGAGCGGTCAGGCGCTCGCGACGACGACAGCCATGGAACGCTCGGTCGTCGCCGTGCGCGCCGTCATCCCGATCCCGCTGAGCGTGCTCGCGGTGTGCGCGGTGATCGCTCTCGCGCTGCTCGGCCGTCTGCTCGCCGATGCTCGCCTGGTCGAGACGCGACTGCTCCGATCGCGCGGCGTGACCCTCCCGTGGCTTGCGCGCTCGGCGGCGCTGGAGTCCGGCGCGGTGGCTCTCGTCGCGGTGATCGTGGGCACTGCGGCCGCCCAGCTCGTGCTCCGATCGCTGACCGGCGGGCCCTCCGCGGGTCTCCCCGGAGCGGTGGATGTACTGCTCCCACCCCTCGCCGCTCTCGTCGCCGCCGTGGCCGCCGCCACGCTGACGACCGTGCTGTCGGCGCGGTCGCTCACCGACGCCCCGGGAGTCGTCGAGGCGGGCAGGGGCCGAACCGCCGTCTCGGCCGGTCTCGCGGTGCTGGCGATCATCGCGGCCGCAGTTGCCCTGTGGCGGTTCGTCGTCTTCAGCTCGTCGACGGCCTCGGGAGACGGGGGCGGGATCGATCCGGCCGGTGTCGTCGCCCCGGCCGCGGTGCTCTGCGCCATCGCGCTTCTCGGGCTGTCGCTCTTCGGTCCAGCAGCCGGCGCCGTCGAGCGGCTCGCCGGCCGCGGCCGCGGCGTCGCCGGCGTCCTCCCCGCGCGTCAGGTCGGGCGCGGGATCGCGCTGTTCTCGGGTCCCGTCGCCCTCATCGTCCTCACGGTCGGCGCGTTGACGTTCGCGGCGGGATATGCGGGCACGTTCTCCGGCTTCCTCCGCGACTCCACCCTGCTGACGACCGGGGGATCAGTCCGCGCCGATCTCGGCGTCGGCGGCAGCCCGAACGACGGCGGCGACCTGTCCGGTGCTGATCGTCTCGAGAAGGAGGGGGTCACAGCGTCGCCCGCCATCGTCGACGACGCCACCATCGGCGACACGAACGCTTCCGTGATCGTCATGGACACCAGCCGGCTCCCCGCACTGGTTCCGGTCGGCGGGTATCTGCTCGGAACCGGCGCGCTCGCAGACTCCCTCCCTGACCCGGTCGGGCTGCCCGGAGCGGACCTGCCGGCCGACACCCGGTCGGTGGCGCTGCGTGCGACGACGGCGTCGGCCACCGGTGCGGCGACGCCGACGCAGGTGACGGTGTGGATGGCGACAGCCGCGGGCGAGGCCGTCCCCCTCACCGCGCAGCCGGCAGCCGCCGGTGACACCGACATCGCGTTGCCGGATCACGTCGGGCGTCGGCTCGTCGCCGTGGATGTCACGACCGAGTCCGCGGGCGCGACCGACGTGACCGTCGCGGTGACCGGACTGCCTGTCGCCTCGAAGCCCGCTGGGGCGTGGTCGCTCGCGCCGACCGCCTTCGGCGCGGAGACGCCGTTCCGTGCCGCCGGGACCGGTCGGGCCTCCGCAGCTCTGCTCGAGGGGAGGGTGACCACCCGCTTCCTGCCGGACGCCGAGCCGACGCTGCGGGTCGCCGTCACGACGGCTCTCGCCGCGGACGACTCCCTGCGGGTGGGTCAGCAGATCGACGTGAACAGTCCGGTCGGCGGACTGACCGCGACCGTCGACCGCATCGTCCCCGCGCTGCCCGGGACCACCGCGGAGCGCGCCGTCCTCGCCGACTACTCCGCGGTCACCGCACAGCTGCTCCGCACGACACCCTCCGTGACGCGCGCGAGCTCGATCTGGGCCACCGGCCCCGACACGGCAGCCCTTGAGCGCTCCGTCGCCCGGGTCGCCGGACGGGATGCGGTGGTCACCACCGCAGAGGGCGACTTCGTGTCGCGCTTCCTCAGCGGCGCCGTGCTGAGCACCTGGTTGGGCGCGGCCGGCTGCGCGCTGCTGGCGGTCGCCGCGGTGGCCGCCGCGATCTCCTCCGCGCTGCGCCGCCGCCGCGGCGAGGTCATCGTGCTCCGCGCGGTCGGCCTGTCGGCGAAGCAGCAGGCATGGACCCGGCGGGCCGAGGTCATCGGCGTCTCTGCGGCCGCAGTCCTGTTCGGCCTGGCCGGCGGCGTGGTCGTCGTGCTGCTCGTCGGCAACACGCTCGCACGGCTCTCGGTCGTGACAGCGCCGTCGACGCTGTCGGTGCAGGGGCGTGTGGATCCGCTCGGGATGGGTGTCGGCCTCCTCGCGCTGGTCGCCGCTCTCGCCGTCGCCGTCTGGGCCTACGGGCGGTCCGTGCGGCGTCAGGCGCACGACACGGCCTACCGGGAGGAGACCCGGTGAACGCGCGTTCGGTCTCGGACCTCCGGCTGTTCCTCCGCTCGCTCCGAGCGTTCGGAGGCGGCCTCGCCCTGCTCGGTCTGGTCGCCCTCGTGACCGCGACGGCGCTGGCCGCCTGGCCGCGGGTGAGCAGTGAGATCCTCGGCGGTGAACTGCGCCATGAACTCCAGCAGGCCGGAGCGGGTGGCCGTGACCTCACCACCGCGATCCGCACCGGGGGCGTGTCGAACGGGCCGGCCGTCGATCCGGTCCGGCTGTGGGCCGGCCTGCCCGGGATCGCCGAGAAGGTGCGCGACCGGATGGCGCCCACGCTCCGTGCGGTGACCGCGCCGGGCGACACCGCGGCTCGAAGCGACGAGCTGCCGACCACCGCTCCGGCGGGCGCGGAGAGCAACAGCCGCTACTCGGTCACCATCGAGGCCTACCGGGACCTGCGGAAGACGGCACGGCTCGTGGAGGGCACCTGGCCGACCTCCGCCGGAGCGTCGGCTGCTTCGCCCGTCCCGGTGGTGCTCACCGCCGATGCCGCTCGGCTGCTGGGCTGGCGTGTCGGCGAGGACCGTCGATCCTCCGTCGCGCCGGGCGAGGAGCTGTCGTTCCGCTTGACGGGGACGATCGCGCCGCGGGACGGCTCAGCCGACTTCTGGGATCTCGACGTCAGCAGAGCGCGCGGACACTTCGTCGACGGCGGCGACTCGGGCAAGGACTTCGGAGGGGTCGCGTGGGTCGATCCCGGAACGTGGACCGCGCTCGCACCGCGCGTCGGCGCGACCTTCGCCTCCGTCTGGTTCCCCGTCGAGCCGCGGCGGTTCACCGCAGAGACGCTGCCCGCTGTGCGCAGCGCGCTGGGCGGGTTCCTGGCCTCCCCGCTGTCGGCCACGGTGGGAGACGCGACCATCCCGCTCGCCGTCGCCACGGCGGTACAGGGGCCGCTCGACGAGTTCGTGGCCCGCGCGCAGCCGGCCCAGACCCTGTTCGCGATCCTCGTCAGCGGTCCCCTGGTGGTCGCGTTGACGGTTCTCGCGCAGGGGGCACGTCTTGTTCTGGACCGTCGACGACCCGCGCTCGCGCTGATGACCGCGCGCGGCGCATCCCCGGTCCGCCTCCGCACCGAGCTTGCGGCGCAGGGGCTGCTCGTGTCAGTCCCGGCCGCGACGCTCGGACTGTTTGCGGCGGTGGCACTCACACCCGCCGGCGTGCCCGTGGCGCTGCCAGTCGCTCTCGCCGCCTTCTGCGCTGTGCTGCCTCCGATCGCACTGGTGGTGGCGGCCGGGCCGCTGTCTCCCTCGGCCGGGCACGGCGGACGCTCGCGCTGGGCCTGGGTCGCCGAGACCGTGGTCATCGGCCTGGCGGCGCTGAGCGTCGTGCTGCTCACCCGGCGCGGGCTCGCGTCGCCGGCCGCCGGCCTGGAGGTCGACCCGCTCACCGCCGCCACCCCGGTCCTCGTGGCGCTCGCCGCCTGCGTGGTCGTCGTCCGGCTGACCCGGTACCCGATCGGCTGGATCGCGGCTGCCCTCCGGCGCGGCCGCGGGCCGGTGGCGTTCCTCGGCGCTTCGGCGGCCGGGCGATCACGCTCCGGACTGCTCTGGCCCGTGTTCACTCTCGTCGCCGGGGTGAGCATCGCGCTCTTCTCGGTCAGCATGCTGGCGACGGCGACCGCCGGTGTGGCGGAGGGTGCGCGCATCCGGGTCGGAGCCGATCTGTCGCTGAGCGCCGCATCCACCCTCAGCCAGCGACAGGTGGATGCGGTCGGCGACCTCGCGGGCGTCCAGCGCACGGCCACGGTCGAGTGGGCCGGCGGCCTGCGCCTCACCGCAGGCGGAGTGTCGTCGGACGTCTCCGGGTACCTCGTGGACCCCCGCCGGCTCGACGCGGTGCAGGCCGACCTGCCGCCTGCGGCGCGGCTCTCCTCCGCCCTGAAAGGCGGGATTCCGGGGCGCACCGCGGCAGCGCTCGGCGGCTGGTCGAGCCAGATCCCGATCACCAGCGCGCTCGTGGTCACCGGCGGCACCAACGTGCACCTCGGCGTGAAGGAGCTCGACTTCGTACCCGGCATCTACGTGCGGGACGCCGAATGGGTCTACCTGGACGGCACCGCGCTCCCGGCGTCGAGCGACATCTCGGGCCGCCCGCAGACTGTGCTGGTGAAGCTCGCTCCGGGCGCGGACGCTGCGCGCGTCCACGCCGAGCTCGCCCGGATCGGGGGAGAGGGAGCCGTGGTCGGTGACGCGATCGCCGAGCGCGACGCCCTGCGTTCGTCCCCGTTGGTCGCGGGCACCGAGCTGGTGGCCGTCCTGTCCATCGGGCTGACCGTCCTGCTCTGCGTGGCCGCGTTGCTTCTCACGCTGGTCATCAACACCTCGGCACGGGTGCGGCTCGTGGCGACCCTGCGGACCATCGGATACAGCTCGCGCCAGACCGCCGGAGTCCTCGCCTGGGAGCTCGGGCCGGTGCTGGTCGTCGGCATCCTCGCCGGAGCCGTCGTCGGGCTCGTGCTGCCCGCCGTCGTGCTGGAGCCGCTCGACCTGCGCGGCTTCACCGGCAGCCCCGTCCAGCCGCCTGTCGTGCAGGACCCGCTGCTCGTCGCCGCGGCATTGGCCGGGTTCGTCGTCGTCGCCGTCGTGGCGACGCTCGTCGCCCTCGCAGCAGCACGTCGTCGTTCGGCGACGGCCGTGCTGAGGATCGGAGGAGGAGAATGACCACCGTGACCGTCCCTGCCGACGCAGCCATCGACTGCACCGACCTGGTCCGCATCTTCACGGCCGACGGCATCGAGGTGCAGGCGCTCCAGGGACTCACCCTGCGCGTCGAGAGCGGCGGCCTCGTCGCCATCGTCGGGGCGTCCGGATCCGGCAAATCCACGCTCCTCGGCATCCTCTCGGGGCTCGACAAACCGACGGCCGGGTCGGTGACCGTGGCCGGGCGCGACCTGCTCGCGCTGCGCAGCCGGGAGCGCGTGGACTACCGGCGACGAACGGTCGGATTCGTCTGGCAGCAGACCTCGCGCAACCTCCTCGGCTATCTGACCGCCCGCGAGAACCTGGCCCTCGCGATGTCCGTCGCCGGAACCGGCGACCGCGACCGGCGCGCGGTCGAGCTGCTGGAGCTGCTCGAGGTCGGGCACTGCGCCGACCGCCGCCCGACCGAGATGTCCGGTGGCGAGCAGCAGCGCGTCGCGATCGCGGTCGCCCTGGCCAACGAGCCGCGGGTGCTGCTCGCCGACGAACCGACGGGCGAACTGGATGAGGCCACCAGCGCCGAGGTGCTGGAGGCCATGCGCGGGGTCAACCGCGAGCTGGGCGTCACCACGCTGATCGTCACGCACGACCCCACCGTCTCGGAGCATGTGGCGCGCACCGTCCAAATCCGCGACGGGCGCACCGCGACCGAGGTGCTGCGGCGCACGGGTGTCAACGAGGAGGGTCACGAGCACACGGTCGCCGAGGAATTCGCGGTGCTCGACCGTGTGGGGCGGCTGCAGCTGCCGCAGGAGTACCTCACCAGCCTCGGGATGCGCGACCGGGTCCGACTTGCGCTGGAGCAGGACCATGTGGGCGTCTGGCCGCACGCCGCAGACGAGCCGCGCGCACCAGAAGAGGAGGTCCGCCCGTGACGATCGCAGAGACCCGGCCGGGCCGACCGGACGACGAGCGGGACGTCCCGCTGCTCGTGGCGGAGGGGGTGACCCGCACCTTTGAAACGGCGGCGGGAACAGTGACGGCGCTCGCCGAGGCGAGCCTGACGGTCCGCCCCGGTGAGCTGGTCGTGGTGAAGGGCCCGTCCGGTTCGGGCAAGACGACCCTCCTGAACGTGCTGAGCGGCCTCGACCGGGCGAGCACTGGTCGCGTGGTTCTCGACGGCGTCGACCTGTCGACCGCCTCGGAGGCGCAGCTTGTGGACCTGCGACGCCGCAGCACCGGGTTCGTCTTCCAGTCGTTCGGGCTGGTTCCCGTGCTCTCCGCGGCGGAGAACGTCGAGCTGCCGCTCCGCCTGCTCGGCGTCGCCCCGGCGGAGCGCGATGCCCGGGTGGATGCGCTCCTGGACAGTGTCGGACTCGGCGGCCATGCGCGGCAGCGGCCGACGGAGCTCTCCGGCGGTCAGCAGCAGCGCGTCGGTATCGCTCGGGCGTTGGCGGGCGAGCCGCGCATCCTGTTCGCCGACGAGCCGACCGGGCAGCTGGACAGCATGACCGGCCGCGCGATCATGGACCTGCTGGTCGCCCTCGTCCACGGCCAGGGGATCGCCGCGGTGGTGACCACGCACGATCCACTGCTGATGGCCCGAGCCGACCGGGTGCTCGAATTGCACGACGGGCGGCTGGGCGCCGGGTCGTCACGCCCGCGCGGCCGCCACGCGGCGCCCCTCATGGGCGGCGAAGTGGCCGACGACGGCGGCAGCCGCGGTCACCACCGTGGCGAGTCCGAGCGGTAGGGCGATCCCGAACCTCAGCAGCAGCGCCCCGACCAGTGCACCCAGCGCGATGAGCACGACTGCGCCCGCGCGCCGGCGCCACGGCTGGCCGGAACCGCCGGCGAGCACCGAGTCGGCGGCGAGGCCGGTGATGGTGGACGTGACGACGACCGTGGTCACATCCTTGACGGCCAGGTGCCGGGCGACGGCCGCCTGAAATCCCATCGCCGCGGCGAGCAGGACGGTGATGCCGAGCTCCCACGGCTTCGGCGGGACGCCGCCGGTCGCGATCGTGACCCCGGTGAGTACCGCCAAGGCGGCGGCGACAGCGGTGAAGGACCAGCTCGTCCGCGTGTTCCAGCCGATCGTCTCCCGACGCAGCGTCCGGCCGCCGATGACGGCTCCCACCATGAAGGCGATGAGCGCGACCAGCGGCCCGACCCACGGCAACCCGTCGGCGCCCGCGATGGCCATCCCGAGGATCACCACGTTGCCGGTCATGTTGCCCGCGAACACCTTGTCGAGCCCGAGGTAGCCGACCGCGTCGACGATCCCGGTCGAGAAGGTGAGCGCGAGCATGAGCACCAGGGTCATCTCGCTCTGCCGCTTGCTGCCGTCTGTCATCGGTCCTCCTTCATGCCGCTGACAGGATCGCATGCGGGCGCACCGAGTCCCGCATCGGGGCGAGCGGATAACGACTTCGTAACGGCCGTTTGCGTCAACGCGTTTGACGCTCATAGCGTGACGTCAATCGATTGAAGTCAACCGATTGACGCACAGAGCGAAGGAGCGCCGATGCTGACGATGAAGGACATCGCCTCGCACGTCGGCGTCTCCGTGTCGAGCGTCAGCCTGGTGCTCAGCGGTCGCGGCGAGGGCCGCGTCAACGCCTCGGTCGCGCAGCGCATCAAGCAGGTTGCCGACGAGCTCGGCTACGTGCCGAATCAGCTGGCCCGGTCGCTCAAGACCAAGCAGAGCCGCACGATCGGGATGGTGTCCGACCAGGTCGCCACGGTGCCGTTCTCCGGTCACATGCTCGCGGGCGCGCAGCAGGCGGCCTGGGACAGCGGCTTCATGCTGATGCTCATCGACACCTACGGCAACGACGAGGTGCAGACCCCGGCCGTCCAGTCCCTCCTGCAGCGCAACATCGAGGGCCTCATCGTCGCGACCAACTTCCACAAGCTCGTCGAGTTGCCGCTCGTCCCGCCGACGATGCCGGTCGTCATCCTCGACGGGCGTCCCTCCGTGGAGGATGCGCATCCCACGGTCGACTACGTCGTGCCCGACGAGGAGCTGGGGGCCTACACCTCGACGCGCCTGCTCATCGAGGCCGGTCACACCCGGATCGGCTTCTGCGACGTCCGCGCCTACCCGATCGCCTCGCGGCTGCGCGCCCGCGGCCACGAGCGGGCGCTGACGGAGGCGGGCCTCCGCCGGGACGAGAGCCTCACCGTGGTCGCGGAGGACGCGGCCACGCGGTTCGCCGTCGAGCCGGCCCGGCAGCTGCTCGACCGGGAGGACAGGCCGACCGCCGTGTTCTGCTTCAGCGATCAGACCGCGATGGGCTTCTACCAGGTGGCGCGCCACCTCGGGCTCGACATCCCCGGCGACCTCTCGATCGCCGGATTCGACAACCAGGAGTTCGTCGCCGAGGCGCTCGACCCGGGACTCACGACCGTTCAGCTGCCGCACCGCGACATGGGCGCGTGGGCGGTGCGCCGCGTGGTCGGCCGGCTCGACGGATCCCTCGACGGGGCCGAGCGCGAAGGGTTCCTCATGCCCTGTGCGCCCGTCCTCCGGCACTCGATCGGGCCGCCTTCCGGCACCTGACCGCATCCCGGCCCACTTATCCCGCCGTACACACCCGAATCATCGACCGGAGGCACCGGTGGCGCGAGCCTGCCCGCGCCCACCGTCCTCCTCACCATGCCCACCATCCGCACCAGAACACACGCACCCCGAACACCCGATGCAAAGGAGCAACGCAATGACAACACCCCGGAAACCGGGCGGCCGCACCGTCGCCCGCCTCGCCGCCGCAGCAGCGGCGGTCGCCGTGGCCGCCGCCGGCCTCGTCGGCTGCAGCAGCGGCAGCGGCGGAGACGCCGGCAAGACGTTCACGATCCTCCAGTACGAGGACCCGAAGACGGCGCAGGGCCAGGGCTGGCAGCTCGCCCTCGAGATGTTCAAGAAGAAGCATCCCGACGTGAAGGTCGACTTCCAGACCACCAGCTTCGACGCCGTCCGCAAGAACGCCAAGCTCACCCTCGGCGGCAACAAGGTGCCCGACGTCGTCGAGTTCAACAAGGGCAACGCCGACGGCGGCCAGCTCGCCAGCCAGGGACTGCTCACGCCGCTGAACGACCAGGTGGAGAAGTACGGCTGGGACAAGAAGGTCACCGGCGGCATGCAGTCCTTCGCCAAGTACGACGAGCAGGGCAAGGCGGGCTCCGGCGACTGGTACGGCATCCCCAACATCGGCGAGTACGTCACCTTCTACTACAACAAGGATCTGTTCGCGAAGGCCGGCATCGCCGCCGAGCCGAAGACCATGGACGAGTTCGTCGCGGCGATGCAGAAGCTGCAGGCCGCCGGGATCACGCCGGTGTCGTCGTCTGCGTCGACCAACCAGGGCTTCAACCAGATGTGGGTCTGGTACTCGCTCGTCTCCGCCTACGCCGACCGGAAGCAGATCGACGACTTCATGTTCCTGAAGGGCAAGGTCGACTTCTCCGCGGACCCGTGGAAGAAGGGCACAGAGCAGTTCCAGGACTGGATCGACAAGGGCTACCTCGGCACCGACCTCGCCGGCCTCACCTACGAGCAGGCGAACGTCAACTTCCTCAGCGGGAAGACCGGGATGCTCATCTGGAACAACGGCGTGTTCTCGCGGGTGAAGGACCAGAAGGACTTCGCCTGGGGCTACTTCACCCTCCCCGGCGCGAACATGTCGATGGGGTCGTCCGGCCACCTGTGGGGCGTGCCCGCGAAGGCGAAGAACAAGGACCTCGCCTACGACTGGATCGACACCACGCTGAGCCCGGAGGTCCAGAACAAGATCGGCGAACTCGGCGGCCTTCCGCTCGCGGGCGACTCCTCGAAGATCACCGACCCGGTGACCCGCGCGTACACCGAGCGCTTCGACGAGATCGTCAAGGCGGACACCCTGACGTTCTACCCGGACTACCCGGTTCCGGGGTTCCTGGACTTCATCCAGACCAACATGGCCGCGATGTCCAACAAGAACGAGACGGCGGACGAGTACATCCAGAAGCTGCAGAAGTTCTACGACGACGGCAAGAAGGCGACCGACCAGGGCTGAGCGGCGGGGCGGAGCCGCCGAACGCGACTCCGCCCCACCCTCCGGATCCGGAGAACATGACATGACGACAGCGACACCAGCCGCGGCGCCCCCGCTGCGGCGACGGCGGTCAGCGCGACGCGCCGGCTACTGGATGTACCTCCTCCCGATGATCATCGGGACGGCGGTGATCGTCCTCCTCCCGTTCGCGGTGAACGTGTTCATCAGCCTGTTCCGCTGGAAGGGCGGCATCGCCCCGATGCGCTGGAACGGCCTGCAGAACTATGTGGACCTGCTGCACGACTCGCAGTTCTGGCTGGCGTTCACGAACACGATCTTCATGATCGTCGGCATCGTGATCGTCCCCACCCTGCTCGGGCTGCTGCTGGCGGCCATGCTCTTCGACTACATCGGCCGGGAGTTCGGCGGCAGGACGGCCGCGTTCCTCCGAGCCACCTACTACCTGCCGCAGATCCTCCCGATCGCGGTGGCCGGCTTCATCTGGAGCTGGGTGCTCGCCACCCAGAACGGCCTGCTGAACAGCGTGATCGAAGCAGTCGGGGTGAAGAGCCCGCCCGACTGGCTCGGCGACCCGAACATCGCGATCTACGCCGTGATGCTCATGCTCATCTGGCTTCAGCTCGGCTACCCGGTCGTGATCTTCATGGCCGCGCTCCAGCGCGTGGACCCGGAGCTGTACGAAGCGGCCTCCCTCGACGGCGCCGGCTGGTGGCGGCGGTTCCGCGCCATCACGGTCCCGCAGATCCGGCCGGAAGTGTTCGTCGTGGTGATCACCGCGACCGTCGGGGCGCTCAAGGTCTTCGCGCCCATCCTCATCCTCACCGGAGGCGGGCCGGAGGGCTCGACCGTCGTGCCGTCCTACTACTCGTACCGGAACTTCTTCGAGCTCTCCAAGGTCGGCTACGGCTCCGCCATCGCGACCGCCATGTCCATCGTCATCTTCCTCGTCGCCGGCGTCATGCTCTGGCTCCAGCGTCGGGGCGCCCGAGAGGAGGCCGCCGGATGACCACGACGACCGCACCCACCGACTCCCGTCCGCGCCGGGCCGATGCGCCGCAGCGGACCGTCCACGCGGGCACCCGCCGACGCCGCCCGCGACGGCCCCTCCGGTGGCTCATCCTCGCTGCTGCCGTGCTGATCGCGCTGGTGATGCTCGCGCCCCTCGTCCTGCTCGTGCTCAACGCGTTCAAGACCGGCACCGACTACTCGGCGCACGGCCCGCTCGCGCTTCCGACCAGTTGGAGCCTGCAGTCGTTCCAGGACTACCTCGACCGCGTCGACTTCCTCCGCGCGCTGTGGAACTCGGTGGTCATCTCGACGCTGGTGGCTCTGCTGGGCACGCTCGTCTCGCTGCTCAGCGCCTACGCGATCGGCGTCGGCCGGGTGCGCGGGAGCACGGCGCTGCTCGCCGTGTTCCTGCTGGCGACGATGCTGCCGCAGGAGGCGCTGATCTACCCGCTGTTCTACGGGGCGCAGGCGACCGGCACCTTCAACACCGTGTGGAGCGTCATCATCGTCTTCACCGTGCTGCAGGCCGCCTTCGGAACCTACCTGCTGTCGAGTGTGATGTCGACGCTGCCGCCGTCGCTGCTGGAGGCCGCCGCGCTCGACGGCGCCGGACGCTGGCGCATCCTCTGGTCGGTGGTCTACCCGGTGATGCGGCCGACGCTCTCCGTCCTGATGGTGTTCTTCTTCGTCTGGACGTGGAACGAGTTCTACATCCCGCTCATCCTGCTCTCCGACCAGTCGGTGCAGACCGTGCCGATCGCCCTGGCGACCCTGCAAGGTCAGAACTCCATCGACATCACCTCGCTGAACGCCGGGTCGCTGCTCTCGCTGCTGCCCACCCTCGTGTTCTTCATCATCTTCCAGCGCACCCTGAGCCGCGGCGTGACCGTCGGCTCGGTCAAGTAACCGCTCGACCCATCCATCCGATCCACCCATCAGACCTGAGGAGAACCGTGCTTCCCACCCTGTCCGACCTGCTCGCCGCCGACGGCGTGCGCTCCCGCTCCATCAACGCGGAGAACCCCACCGGCGCACCGGGCGCGGCCGCGGCGGCGAGTTCGCACCTCGGTCCCGGCCGGAAGGGCAGCGCGTACGCGGCCCTGCCCGCGGGCGGCAGCCTGACGCTCGCCGACATCGAGGGGCCCGGCGTCATCCGCCACATCTGGATCACGGTCCCCGACCGCACGGACGGCGGCCCGTTCGTGCTGCGCGACCTGGTGCTGCGGATGTACTGGGACGACGAGGAGCAGCCCGCGGTCGAGGCGCCCCTCGGCGACTTCTTCTGCAACGGCTTCGCCGCGCGGGCGCTGGTCACCTCCGAGCCGATCGTGGTGGCGCCGACCGGCGGGATGAACTCGTACATCCCGATGCCGTTCCGGCGGCGCGCCCGTATCGTGCTGGACAGCGACCACGCCGCCTCGGTCGACCACGTCTTCTTCCAGGTCGACTACACCGTCGGCGACGACATCCCCGAGGGGACGCCGCTGTTCCACGCGCAGTGGCGGCGCTCCAACGCGACCACGGCACTGGGGGAGGACCACGTCATCCTCGACGGCGTCACCGGACGCGGCCGCTACCTCGGCACCTACATCGGCATCGCCGCGCTCTCTCGCTACTGGTGGGGTGAGGGCGAGGTGAAGTTCTTCGTCGACGGCGACACCGACCTCCCGACGCTGTGCAGCACCGGGCTCGAGGACTACGCGGGCGGCGCCTGGGCCTTCCAGGACGAACTGCGTCACGACCCGGAGCCCGTTCCGCTGACATTCAGTGCGCCGTACTGCGGCTATCCCTTCTTCAGCACGCGCGACGAGACGCGCGGGGGCACCTTCATCACCTCCACGGCGCCGATGCACGCGGTGTACCGGTGGCACCTGCCCGACCCGATCTTCTTCGAGAGCGACCTGCGCGTGACCGTGCAGCAGATCGGCGTCTGGGACAAGGGACTCTTCGAGCGCACCGACGACGTCTTCTCCGTCGCGTACTGGTACCAGACCGGTCCGCGGCCGGAGGCGGCGGCCTTCCCGGACGCCGCGGCCCGCGTCCCGCGCTGATCCGCAGCGGGGAGCTCAGACCCGGGCGGCGACCGACGCCCGTTCGATGACCGGCATCGGGATGAGCTCCTCGCCCGCCGGACCGGGATGCAGCAGCAGCTCGACCGAGCGGGCGCCCATCGCCTCGTGGGGAAGGGCGACGGTCGTCAGGCCGGGTCGCAGGTAGGCGGCGAGCTCGTCGTTGTCGAAGGAGACGATGGAGAGGTCGTCCGGGATGCGCAGGCCCGCTTCGCTCACGGCCTGGTATGCGCCGAACGCCAGCCGGTCGTTCATCGCCACGATGGCCTGCGGGCGGTCCTTCCGGCGGAGCAGCTTCCTGGTCGCCTCGTAGCCCTCGTCGGGCTCCCACAGCCACACGGACGTCTCGGAGACGAAGTCGAGGTCGAGCTCCGCCATCGTGTCGCGGATGCCGGCGACGCGCTGCGCGACGGTCGCGGAGCGGAACAGCCCCTTCTCCTTCGCGTCGCTCTGGCCGAGCAGCGCGATGCCGTCGCGGAAGCCGGCGTCCGCCAGCACGTGGACGGCCGACCGGCCGCCGCCGTACTCGTCCGGCAGCACCGCGTGCGGGAAGCGCGCGTTCGTCGCGTTCAGCATGACCACCGGCGTCTCGATCCGCATGTCGGGGAGGAAGAGCTCCCTCGCACGCATCGTGGCGAAGACGATGCCGTCGACCTGCCGGTCGAGCGCTGCGCCGATCGCCTCGGTCTCGCGCTTCGGTTCGCCGTCCGTCTCGAGCACCATCATGACGTGGCCCGCCGTCTCGGCCGCGTTCAGAGCGCCCTTGATGAGCCCGGAGGCGAAGCGGGTGGTGGCGACGACGTCGGAGATGAACGCGATCGTGTGCGTCTTGTCGGTCTTCAGCCCGCGGGCCGCGACGTTGGGCCGGTAACCGAGCTCGGCGGCGGCCGCGTGGACGCGGTCGTGGGCGTCCTGCGAGAGGCGCGTGTCCGGGCGGCCGTTGAGGATCATGGATGCCGCGGAGACGGAGAGGCCCGCCTTCCTGGCGACGTCGGCCAGGGTCACGCGCTTGCTCAGCATCGAGACGTCCTCCTCCTGTTCGGGATGGTAGCCGCTTGGGTGCGCCGTTCGCGGAACGCAGTTGACAATGTGCGCGACGTATCTCAGTATAGGGCCTGCTGAAAGCATTTAGCACTGGGATCGGTATCGACCCATCCTGTCGACGAAGGAGTCCTGCATGTCCACAACATCTCGCGGGCGGAGGGTGCGCGGCGCAGCAGCCGCCGGCCTCATCGCCTCGCTCACCGCACTCGTCTTCACCGGCTGCGCGCCCGGATCCTCCACCTCCGGCGCGACCACCGCGACCGACGTCAGCACGAAGCTCACGTCGGACAAGGTCCAGCTGACGATCGCCGACGAGACCGGGTTCCCGCTGACGGACGACCTGACCAAGGAGTTCACCAAGCAGCACCCGAACATCACGTTCAAGATCACCCGCGACACGTTCCAGAACCTCACGGCCAACGCCCCCAAGCTGCTCGCCAGCTCCACGCCGCCCGACCTCATCCGCCTCCCCACCCTCGGCGACACGGTGAAGGACGGCCTGGTGGCCAACCTCGATCCCTTCTTCACGGCGTACGGCTGGGACAAGTGGTCCCCGGCCCAGCTCGCCCCGCTGCGCATGACCAAGGACGGCGTGCGCGGCAGCGGTTCGCTCTACCAGCTGGGCCTCGGCTACAGCGTCACGGGCATCTTCATGAACACGAAGCTCGCCGCCCAGGCCGGGATCACCGCTCCGCCGGAGACCCTCGGCGAGCTCGAGGCCGACTTCGCCAAGGCCAAGGCGGCCGGCATCGCACCTCTCGTCGAAGGCGACAAGGACGGCGTGGTCAACTTCACCGTCCAGGCGGCGATGAACCAGTACGCCGACAAGCAGGAGTTCCTCGACTGGATGTTCAACAAGCCGGGCGCGACCTACAACACCGCGGGCAACGTGAAGGGCGCCGAGCTCATCCGGAAGTGGGCGGACGCCGGGTACTTCCCGTCGGACATCAACGCGCTCGACTACTTCACGTTCGTCAGCCGCTTCCAGGACGGCGGGGGCGTCTTCACGTTCAACGGCAACTGGGAGGCCGCGAACTACGCCAAGAAGCTCGGTAAGGACCTGACGTTCTTCCTGGTGCCCCCGGCGGAGAAGGGCGGAGACCACGTCGCGATGGGTGCGGCCAACTCGTTCTCGGCCGCAGCCAAGTCGAAGCACCTCAACGAGGTCGCCTACTTCCTGAACTGGGTGCACACCAACGACAAGGCGCGCCAGATCGTCGTCGACGTCACCGGCGCCGCCCCCGGCGGCGACCCGGCGCAGGCTCAGCCGAAGGTCGAGAAGGGCTCCATCACGGAGCAGGTCCTCGCGGCGGCGGCCCAGATCGCCAAGGAGGACGGCCAGGTCGACTTCATGGCGAACACCACGGCGGGCATCTACGCCGGCGCGATTATCCCCGAGTCGCAGCTGCTGGTGACCAGCAAGATCAGCGGCCAGGAGTTCGTCGACAAGGTGCAGGCGTTCTACGAGCAGGAAGTGAAGAAGTAACGATGACCTCGGTGCGACCCCGCGCGGGCGACGACACGACCCGCCACACCCCGTCGGCGCGACGGGCGGTTCGCGACGGTTCGCGCGGGGCCGCATCCGGGACCCCCGTGCGCCCGGCCACCCGGAAGCGGATGGCCGGACGCACGGGACGGATCGGCTGGCTGCTCGTCGCTCCCGCCCTGTTCTTCTACGCCGCGTTCGTGCTCTGGCCGCTCATCCAGGGCGTCCAGTACTCGTTCTACGACTGGAACGGCATCGGCGCCTCGACCTGGGTCGGGCTCTCGAACTACCTGACGGTGTTCACCGATCCCGACCTCCTCGGCGCGATCCGGAACGCGTTCATCCTCATCGCGTTCTTCACCGTCATCCCGGTGGTGGCGGGGCTCGTGCTCGCCACGCTCATCCGCTCCATCCGGGCCGGGTTCTTCTCGAGCCTCTCGCAGACGGTGCTCTTCCTCCCGCAGATCATCCCGCTCGCCGCCGCCGGCATCGCCTGGTCGTGGATGTACGCCCAGACCGGCGCCGTCAACCAGATCCTGGGATGGATCGGGCTGGGCGGTCTCGCGCGCCCGTGGCTCGGCGACTACCAGACCGCCCTCCCGGCCGTCGGGCTGATCGGCTCGTGGACGCTGACCGGCCTGTGCACCGTGCTGCTCCTCACCGGCATCGGCAAGATCGACGCCTCCCTCTACGAGGCCGCACGGCTCGACGGGGCCGGCTGGTGGCGCGAGTTCTTCACGATCACCCTCCCCGGCCTCCGCCAGGAGCTGGCCGTGCTCATCACCATCACGATCATCGCCGCGCTCAGCAGCTTCGACATCATCTACACGACCACCCTCGGCGGTCCCGGCCGCGCCACCCTGGTGCCCGGCATCTCCATCTACCGGATCGGGTTCACACAGAGCGAGGTGGGGCTGGCCTCCGCCTTCGGCATCGTGCTCATGATCCTCGTCCTCGTGGTCGTCCTCCCGATCCAGCGCCTCTCGAAAGTCCGTGACCAATGATCGTCAATCCCGTCGAGAAGTGGACCGGCCGCGTGCTGCTCGTCCTCGTGCTCGTGCTCACCGTCATCCCGCTGCTGAACATGGTGTCGGCGGCGCTGCAGCCGGCCGACGTCAACCCGACCGGTCTCGCGTGGCCGACGAACCCGCAGTGGGGCAACTTCGTCGAGGCGTTCAACACCGGTCATGTCTGGGAGCTCCTCGGGTCGAGCGCCCTCATCGTGCTCGGCGTCGTGCCGATCAGCCTCGTCATCGCGAGCCTCGCCGGCTACGCGCTCGGCAGCCTCCGGATGAAGGGGTCCCGCGCCCTGCTGATCCTGTTCGTGCTCGGGCTCACCATCCCGTTCGAGGCGCTGATCATCCCGCTCTACTACGAGATGCAGTCGCTCAACGTGCTGAACACGCAGTGGGCGATCATCCTCCCGCTGATCGGGCTGTTCATGCCGTTCAGCGTGTTCTGGATGCGCGCCCACTTCGTCGGAGTGCCCACCGAGCTGTCCGAGGCGGCGCGGGTCGACGGCGCGGGGATGTGGCAGGAGCTCCGGCTCATCCATCTTCCCCTCGCGCGTCCAGCCCTGTCGGCGCTCGGCATCCTGCTGTTCCTGTGGACGTGGAACCAGTTCCTACTGCCCGTCGTGCTCATCGCCGACCCGCTGCAGCGCACGGTGGCCGGAGCGCTGACGTTCTTCCAGGGGCAGTACAGCCTCAGCATCCCGCTGCTGAACGCGGGAGCGCTGATCATCATCCTGCCGACGATCCTGGTCTTCGTCATCTTCCAGCGCCAGTTCATCAAGGCGCTCATCCAGGGCGCGGTCAAGGGCTGACGGATGGGGTTCAGCAGAGACGGTCACTGGGTCTGGGATTTCTGGGTCGCCGACGACGGCGACCTCTTCCACCTGTTCTACCTGCACGCGCCGGTGTCGCTGGTCGACCCGGACCTGCGGCACCGCAACGCCCGGATCGGGCACGCCACCTCGGCCGACCTCGTCGTCTGGGACGATCACGGGACGGTGCTGGGCCCCGGCGGTCCGGGCGACCTGGACGCCTCGGCGACCTGGACGGGCAGCGTCGTCCGCGGCGACGACGGCGCCTGGCGGATGTTCTACACGGGATCGGCGTTCCTCTCGGCGGCCGAGATCACCAACATCGAGACCATCGGCGTCGCGGTGTCCGACGACCTGTTCCACTGGCGCAAGGACGATCGGCTGCGGCTGCAGGCCCACCCGCGCTGGTACGAGGTGCTGCCGGACCGCACCTGGCATGAGGAGGCGTGGCGCGATCCGTGGGTGTTCCGCGATGCCGCCGGCGATGGCTGGCACATGCTGATCACGGCCCGCGTGCGCGACGGGGCGTCGGTCCGTGACCGCGGCGTGGTGGGCCACGCGGTCTCGCCCGACCTCGTCGACTGGCGGGTGCAGTCGCCCCTGACGGAGCCGGGAGCGGGGTTCGCGCACCTGGAGGTGCCGCAGAGCGTCCGGCTGGACGGCCGCGACTGGCTGCTGTTCTCGTGCGACACGGCGCATCTCGCCGGCGAACGTTCAGGCGGCCCCGGCGGGATCTGGATCGCGCCATCTGCGTCGCCGGTCGGGCCGTTCGAGCTCGAGGCGGCCGACCTGCTTCTGGACGAGCGTTACTACGCAGGGCGCGTGGTGGTCGATCGCGATGGGTCGCCGCACCTCCTGGCGTTCGAGAACACCGGGGAGGCGGGCGGTTTCGGCGGCCGGATCACCGACCCGATCAGGCTGACGACGGAGCCGGACGGCTCCGGAGGGATGCGGCCGAGAGCCGCGATCGACGAAACGGAGACGAAGACCAGATGACCGACGTGATCGAGGGCACCGCAGCGACCGGCTTCGAGGAGGTCGGCTCGGCGTTCGCCGACGCCTTCGCCGGGAGGCCGACAATGGGCGCGGCCCTGTCCGTCCGCGTCGACGGCCGGCCGGTGGTGCAGCTGTGGGGCGGCGTGAAGGACGAGCGCGGCGGACAGGCGTGGACGGCGGATACCGCATCGGTCGTGTTCTCGTGCACCAAGGGCGTCATGTCCATCCTCGTCGCCCGACTGGTGCAGGACGGCCTGCTCGACTACGAGGCGCCCGTCAGCCGCTACTGGCCCGAGTTCGCCGCGGCCGGGAAGGGCGACGTGACGGTCGCCGACCTGCTGTCCCACCGCGCCGGACTCTCCGCCCTGCGCGAGCGGCTCACTCTCGATCAGGCGCTCGACTGGGAGACGGTCACCGGGCTCCTCGCCGGCCAGGAGCCGCTGTGGGCACCGGGCTCGGGGTACGCCTATCACGCGCTCACGCACGGGTGGCTGGCGGGCGAGCTCGTCCGCCGCGTCACCTCAACGATGCCCGGCGCCTACCTGGCGTCGGTCGCCGGGCCCTGGTCGGACGACCTGTGGATCGGGCTGCCGGCCGACCGCGCCGACCGCGTCGCGCACCTGCAGGCGTCGGAGAGCCAGCGCGAGGCGGGAGAGCAGCTGGAGCAGGCCGAGTCGCCGTGGACGGCCCTCGCGATGACGCTCGGGGACGCCTTCCCGCCGGAGCTCGTGACGCCGGAGGGCGGCTTCAACGACCCCCGGGTCCGGGCCGCGCAGATCCCCGGTGCCGGCGGGATCGCCACCGCGGACGCCCTCGCGGCCCTCTGGTCGTCGACCGTCGTCGAGACCGACGGCGTTCGGGTGCTGGACGACGATGTGCTGGATGCGGGTCTCATCCCGATGAGCGGCGGTGAGCCGGTATTCCCGACGCCCGGGCCGTGGCCTCGGTGGGCGCGCGGCTTCCAGCTGGACTCGGAGGCGCGGCGGTACCTCGGTCCGTCGAGCCTGGGGCACGACGGAGCCGGTGGTCAGGTCGCCTTCGCCGACCGCGACGCGCGCGTCGGGTTCGCGTTCGTCACCAACTGGATGGAGGCGGGAGCCGACGAGCGGGCGACGAACATCGTCGCGGCGCTGAAGCGCGCGCTCGCGCGTTAGCCAGCCCCACCCTCCGCCGAAGTGCACGTAGTGGTGGTTATTCCGCCGGGATAGCCGCCACTACGTGCACTTCGACGCGCGATTCGCGACCGACCTCGTGCTCGTGGAGGGACGAGGCGAGCATCTCCATCCCGATGCCCGGGGCCAGCGGCGCGCGGTAACGTCCGAGGGTCACCTCGGCCGGGGTGACGAAGTGCTCGTGCAGGTGCGTCGTGTACTCGATCATCCGGCCCTCCTGGCTGCCCGAGACGGCGATGAAGTCGAACATCGAGAAGTGCTGCACCGCCTCGCACAGGCCGACGCCGCCGGCGTGCGGGCAGACCGGGACGCCGAATTTCGCCGCGAGCAGCAGGATCGCGATGTTCTCGTTGACCCCGGCGACGCGGGTCGAGTCGATCTGGACGATGGATGCGGCGCCCGCCTGCAGCAGCTGCTTGAACAGCACCCGGCTCATGCCGTGCTCGCCGGTCGCGATCGGCACCGGCGCCACGGCCCGGGCGATCGCCGCGTGGGCGAGGACGTCGTCCGGGCTGGTGGGCTCCTCGACCCAGGCGAGGTCGAAGGGCTGGAGGGCGCGGATCCACTCGATGGCCTGGTCGCGATCCCAGCGCTGGTTGGCGTCGATGGCGATCCGGATGTCGGGGCCGACCGTGTCGCGGGCCACGCGGAGGCGGCGGAGGTCGTCATCGAGCCGGTCGCCGACCTTGAGCTTGATCTGCGTGAAGCCGTCGTCGACGGCCTCGCGCGCCAGACGCCGCAGCTTCTCGTCGGAGTAGCCGAGCCAGCCGGGTGTCGTCGTATATCCCGGGTAGCCGTCGGCGAGCAGTTCGGCCTCGCGCGCAGCACGGCCCGGCTCCGCCGCGCGCAGCAGCTCGAGCGCCTGCTCGGGGGTGAGGGCGTCGGTGAGGTACCGGAAGTCGACGAGCGCGACCAGCTCCTCCGGCGACATGCGGGACAGCAGCTGCCAGAGGGGAAGACCCGCGCGCTTGGCCTTGAGATCCCAGAACGCGTTAACAACGGCGCCGATGGCCATGTGCATGACGCCCTTCTCGGGGCCGAGCCAGCGCAGCTGCGAGTCGTGGACGAACTCGCGCCAGAACCCGCCGAGGTCGTCCAGGATCGCCTCGACGTTCCTGCCCTCCACGCGGTGGGCGATGGCCTCGATGGCGGCGACCTGGACGTCGTTGCCGCGTCCGATGGTGAACACGAAGGCGTGGCCCTCGTGGCCGTCCGGGGCGTCGGTGGTCACGCGCAGGTAGGCGGCGGAGTAGTCCGGGTCCGGGTTCATCGCGTCCGACCCGTCCAGCAGGGCGGATGTCTCGAACCGCACATCCAGGGTCTCGAAGCCCGTGACGATGCTCACTCCGTTGTCCTCTCGCTCGTCCTACTCAATATCCTATTGGATATAGCCCTTCAAGCGCCAGCAGAAAGGGAAGCGACGGAGGGGGAGGGGCGCTAGCCGGCCTTCTCGGCTTCGGCGAGGCTCGCGGAGATGCGGGCGTACGACTTGGTGATGTGGTCGAGCATCGCCTTCTCGGCCGAGGCGGGCTTGCCGCTGCGCAGCGCCTCGAGGACGGCCTCGTGCTCTCCCGACGTCTCGTCCACGACGCCGTGCTTGAAGTAGATGCGGTACTGGTGCATGTGCGAGCGGAGGCGCCCGATCGCGTCGGCCAGCAGGGCGTTGCCCGAGTGCTCGGCGATGATGCGGTGGAACTCGGCGTCCTGGTTGGCGAAGTCCTTGTAGTCCTTGAAGCGGTCGCCGCCGGTCTGCGCCGCCTGGCCGCTGCGGTGCATGGCGTCGCAGAGCTCCTCCAGCTGCTTCAGCGTGTCCGCATCCAGCTCGCCCGCCGCGTTGCGGGTCGCGTACGGCTCCAGCAGCCGCCGCATCTCGAACAGCTGACGCAGTCCGTCGCTGTCGAGCAGGGGCGCCGCGGTGTAGCCCTTCAGGGCTTTCTTGACGACCAGGCCCTCCGACTCGAGGCGCGCGAGCGCCTCCCGGACCGGGGTAGGGGAGACGTTGAGCTGGCGGGCGATGCCGTCGATGCTGGCGCGGCTGCCCGGCTCGATCACCTGGTCCATCAGCAGGCCGAGGACGGCGTCGTACACGTCATCGGCCAGCGCCCGCCGCGCCGGCAGGAAGTGTTCCCCCGATTGGATCGTCATGTGCACATCCTAGGTCGGTGTCCGAAGAACCGAGAGGATAGAGGATGCAGGATCTTCACGGCAACAGCCCCTCCTCTCGCAGCTCCCCCCATACCGCCTCGGGCACCGGGGGAGTCGACAGTCGGGCGTTCCGTTCCATCTGGGCCGGGGTATCCGCCCCCAGCACCACTGTCGAGACCGCGGGATGCCGCAGCGGGAACTGCACCGCCAGCTGCGGCACCGTGACGCCGTGACGCTCGGCGACGTCGGCGATGCGGTTCACCCGCGCGATCAGCTCAGGCGACGCCGTGCCGTAGACGAACGTCGCGTCGGGCGCGGGCCGGTCGGTGGCGAGGATGCCGGAGTTGAAGACCGCCGCGACGGCGACCGACACTCCTCGCTCCTGCGCCACCGGCAGCAGCTCCTCCTCGGCGGAGGGGTCGAGCAGTGTGTACCGGTTCGCGCACATCACGATGTCGAGGTCCGTCTCGCGGACGAAACGGGTGAGCATGGCGGTCTGATTCATCCCGGCCCCGTAGGAGCGGATGACGCCCTGCGACCGGAGCTCGTCGAGCGCCGGGAAGGCGCCCTCCAGTGCCTCGCGCTCGTGATCGTCCGGGTCGTGGACGAACAGCACGTCGATGCGGTCGACACCGAGGCGCCGAAGCGAGTCCTCCACCGAGCGGAGCACGCCGTCCCGCGAGTAGTCGAAGCGGCGCCGCAGGGTCGCGGGCACGTCGAAGAGGTTCGCGATGTCGGTGTCTCCCGGCCTGTAGTCCGGGTTGGGGTCGAGGACGCGGCCGACCTTGGTCGAGAGCACGTACTCGTCGCGCGGGAAGGCGCGCAGGCTCTCGCCCAGACGCTCCTCGGCGAGCCCCAGACCGTAGTGCGGCGCCGTGTCGTAGTAGCGGACGTCGGCCTCCCAGGCGGCGGGGACGATGCGCGGCCACTCGTCTTCGGGCCGCGCGCTGTAGAGGTTGCCGAGGGCTGCGGCGCCGTAGCCGATCGGACCGACCGACAGGCCACCGCGCCCGAACGCGCGCTTCGGGCCCATCAGGCGACCCGCAGGTCGTCGACGGCGTCCAGGTCCCACTCGATGCCGAGTCCCGGCTGTGACGGCGCGAGACCGTGACCGTCGCGGATCGCCATCTCGGTGCGGGTCACAGCGCGCAGCTGGGGGATGTGCTCCAGATAGAGCGCGTTGGGCACCGCGCAGCACAGCGACACGTGCAGCTCCATCAGGAAGTGCGGAGCCACCGCCACGTTGAACGCCTCCGCGAGGTGCGCGACCTTCAGCCATGGCGTGATGCCACCGACGCGGGCGACATCGACCTGGACGATGGAGGCGGCCCCCGACTGCAGGTACTCGCGGAAGTGGCCGACCGAGTAGATCGACTCGCCGACCGCGACCGGGACACTGGTCGACTCGGCGAGCCGGCGGTGCCCGGCGACGTCCTCCGCGGGGAGGGGCTCCTCGAACCAGAAGATGTCGAGCTTCTCGAACAGGGCAGCGCGGCGGATGGCCTCGGCAGCGGTCAGGGACTGGTTCGCATCCACCATGATGTCCATCCTGTCCCCGACGGCCTCGCGGACGGCGCTCAACCGCTCGAAGTCCTCGTGCGCGCGCGGCTTGCCGACCTTGATCTTCACGCCGCCGAGCCCGCGCCGCTGCGACTCGACCGCCTGCGCGACCAGCTCGTCCGTGCTGAAGTGCAGCCAGCCCCCCTCGGTGTCGTACAGCGGGATGCGCGGCTGCGCTCCTCCCGCCGCCACCCAGAGCGGCAGGCCTGCTGCCTTGCAGCGCGCATCCCACACCGCGGTGTCGACGGCGGCGAGCGCGAGCGAGGTGATCAGGCCGACGGTCGTCGCCCGGGTGGAAGAGAACAGCGCGCGCCAGACGTCCTCCGGACGGTTCACGTCCATCCCGACCACCACGTCGAGCAGGGTCTCGCGCAGGAGGCTGAGGACGGCGGCGCCGCCGGTCCCGATCGTGTAGCTGTAGCCGATACCCTCGACCCCGCCGACCGTGCGCAATCGGACGAAGATGGTCTCCTGCTTCAGGAACGACTGCACCGCATCCGTGCGGACCGTCTCCACCTCCAGGTCGCTCAGCCAGGCCTCGGCGCTGACGATCGTGCCGTCGACGGCGGTGAGGGCGGCGGGCGGGGCGAGGCTCATGGGTGTCTGCTTTCTGGTGAGGGACGGGGAGGTCAGCGGCCGCCGAAGCCGCCGAGGGCGACGCCCTTGATCAGCTGGCGCTGCAGCAGCGCGACGATGATCAGCGAGGGGATGATCGCGATGGTGGATGCGGCCATCATCAGGCTCCACTGGGTGCCGTGCTCCCCGGTGAACATGGAGAGCCCGAGCGGCACGGTCGCGAGCTCCTGGCTGTTGATGATGATCAGCGGCCACAGGTAGGAGTTGTAGTAGCCGACGAACGAGAACACGCCCAGCACCGACAGCGGCGCCGTGAGCTGCGGGAGCAGCACCGACCACAGGGTGCGGAAGCGCGAGGCGCCGTCGATCAGCGCCGCCTCCTCGAACTCGATCGGGATCGTCAGGAAGAACTGGCGGAGCAGGAACGTGCCGAAGGCGGTGAACGCGAACGGGATGATCAGGGCCGTGTACGTGTCGACGAGGCCGAGCTGGTTCATCATGATGAACAGCGGGACGACCAGCACCTCCTGCGGGAGCACCAGCGTGAGCACGTAGAGCAGGAAGATGCGGTCGCGGTACTTGAAGCGGAGGCGCGAGAACGCGTACGCCGACAGCACCGCCACGATGACGGAGAGCAGGGCGCCGCAGATCGAGACGAAGAAGCCGTTGAAGATGAACCGGCCGAACGGCACCAGGGTCCATGCGTCCACGAAGTTCGACCACTTCACCTCGGACCCGATGAAGGTCGGGTGGGGCGAGAACACCTCGGACTCCGGCTTGAGGGCCGAGAAGAACATCCAGATGAAGGGGAAGGTGAACAGCAGCGCGACGATGGCCATCAACAGCGTGTTGAGCCAGGTCTTCGTCACGACGACCCGCTGAGCCGGCCGGAGTCCGTGCCGGCGGCCGTTCGTGCGAGTGCCGGCGCGTTCGAGCGTGTCACTTGTCATAGTTGACCCACCTCTTCTGGCCCGCGAACTGCAGGGCGGTGATGATCATGACGACGATGAACAGCATCCACGCCAGCGCCGACGCATAGCCGAGCCGGTCGAAGACGAAGCCGTTGCGGTACAGGTAGAGCACGAAGGTGTTCGTCGACTCGCCCGGTCCGCCCTGGGTCAGGATCTGCGGCTGAACGAAGACCTGGAACGCGCCGATCATCGTCATCGTCATGGTGAAGAACAGCGACGGCGAGATCATCGGCAGGATGATCGACCGCAGCCGCTGCCAGGCGTTCGTTCCGTCCATCCGGGAGGCCTCGAGGATCTCCTTCGGGATGCCGCCGAGACCGGCCGAGAGCACGATCACGTTGTAGCCGAACGACTGCCAGACCGACATGGCGATGACGGACGCCAAAGCGAAACGGGAGTCGGAGAGCCAGCTGGGACCGTCGATGCCGATGCCGGCGAGCGCCGAGTTCACCAGGCCGTCGTCGCTGAGGAGCAGCCGCCAGACCAGGGCGTTCGCGACCATCGGGGTGATGGCCGGCAGGAAGAAGATGACGCGCCAGAACCCGGCGAACTTGATGCGGGTGTTGAGCCACAGCGAGACCGCCAGGGCGACGGCCAGGTTCAGGGCCGTGTAGACGAAGGCGAAGATCACCGTGTTGATCAGCACCGTGTAGAACGTCGGGTCGCTGAACAGCTTCTGGTAGTTCGCCAGCCCGATGAACGTGGGGGAGCCGAACAGCGGCCACTCGAACAGGCTGATGACGAGCGACCCGAGCAGCGGGACGACGATGAAGAAGGTGAAGCCGGCGAGTCCCGGCCACAGGTAGGCGAGGGCGACCAGGCCATCCCCACGGCGCTTGCGGCCGCCCCGGCGGGGAGGGGTGGGATGCGGCACGCCGAACGGGCGGGTCGGGGGCGCGGCGGGTGCCGCCGTCTCCTCGGAGACGACGGCACCCGTGACCAGGGGGGAGGTCATGCGCTACTGCCCGACCGACTTCTGGATCGTGCTCAGCACGTCCTTGGCCGTCTTGTCACCCCGGTACCCCTCGACGCCGTACTGGGTGAACAGGGTCTCCACCTGGTTCCAGGTGGGGGTGGTGATCTGCGCCGTCGCGTTCTTCAGCAGAGCCTGCACCGCGGCGTACGCCTCCGGCGACTTGCCCTCGGCCCAGGCCGACTGCGCGTCTGCACGGGAGGGCACGATGCCGCGCTTCTCCGCCTGACCCTTGAGGACGCTGGTGTCGGTCATCGCGACGATCGCCTTGAAGGCCGCGTCCGGGTTCTTGCAGTTCTTCGCGATGCCGAAGCCGGAGCCGGCCGTCATGCCGTGCGCCTCACCCGAGGTGCTCGGAACGATCGTCACGCCCATCTTGAACTTGGCGGCGTCGGCGAAGGTGCCGTACATCCACGGGCCCTCGATCAGCATGTCGACGGCGCCGCTGGTGAACGCCGACTGGGAGACGTCGGAGCCGTCCGCGGCCTCGGGCGCCTTCGCGATTCCCTCCTTGCCGACCAGGTCGAAGTAGGACTGCACCTGGTCGACCAGCTTGGAGTTGGTGAGGTCGAGCTTGGATTCCTTCACGGCCTCCGCGCCGTCGGCGATGGCCCAGGCGTTCGGGATGAAGAAGCCGGGGGAGATCGCGAGCGCCTTGTGGTCGCCCGTCGTCAGCTTCTTCGCGTCGGCCAGGAACTGCTCCCGCGTGTAGGTGGTGCTCGGGAGCTGCAGGCCCGCCTTCGCGAAGTTGTCCGCGTTGTAGTAGAGGACGATCGGCTCGGCGTCGTAGGGGATCGCGCGGATCGTGCCGTCCACGGTCATGCCCTTGAGCATCGACTCGTCGAACTTCGAGGTGTCGAGCTTGTTCTTCTTGATCAGGTCGTTCAGCGGCATGAGCAGCCCCGAGAGCTCCTGAGCCCGCGCGGCCTGGGTGGTGAGCAGGCAGGGCGGGTTGGACCCGCTGAGGCGGGTCTTGACCTTGGTCCAGTAGTCGTTGAAGCTCGGGCCTTCGATCGTGACATCGAGGTCGGGGTCGACCTTCTTGCCGAGATCGATGAAGCCTTCCCACTGGTCGCGGTCGCTCTGACTGCTGACCCAGGTGTACATGCTGATCGGGCCGCCCTTGGCGTCGCCCCCGCTGCCGCCGGCGCAGCCGGCCAGTGCGGTGAGTGCTCCGGTCAGCAGGACGGCGGTGCCGATCCTGGCCGCCCTGCGCTTGCTTCGTGGTGTCACGTGCTGTGCCTCCTCCATTGGATTCATCCAGGTGATCGCCTTGCGTTGGTGGTGCCTGTCGTACTGTCTTCGTGAGGATCGTCCGGGGCGTCCTCGCCCCGTCGGGTGGTTCACAATCCTATAGGGTCTACGATATAGGCCTCATGCGGAGCTTAGATCGGACCCGGTCGGCGGTCAAGAGGTCGGCCGGTTCTACGCGAAATCGATCGCGATGACATCGACGACCGCGCCCGATGCTGCCGGCGCCGGGATGTGCAGCTCGCCCAGCGGGTCGACTCCGGGCGCCGGCTGCTCGTGCACCTCCAGGTTCACGTCGTGCGGAAGCTCCTCGCCGGTGGCCAGCAGGCGGACCCCCGTGACCCGGCCGACCGGGATGCCGCGCACGACGACCTCCTCGATCGGGCGCATCACCAGGTGCAGGTACAGGGTCCCCGGGCGGGCGGTGGACGGACCGTAGAAGTCGACGCCGACGGTGGGGGAGACGTCCACGACGCTCTCGGCGTGCACGTCCATCCACTCGCCGATCTCCTCCAGGGTGCGCACCTGCGACTCGTTGAGGCTGCCGTCGCCCTTCGGCCCGATGTTGAGCAGGAGGTTGCCGCCGCGCGACGCCACCTCGATCAGCGTCGTGATCAGGGAGGTGGTGCTCTTGCTCTTGGTGTCGCCCGGGCGCCACGCCCACATCTGGCCGATGGTCATGCACAGCTCCCACGGCCCGTCGGGGGCGGTGACGGGGAAGCCTTGCTCGGGCGTCTTGTAGTCGCCCTGGCCGAGCAGGCGGTCGTTGATGACGACGTCCGGCTGCAGGGACTTGATCAGAGCGCGCAGGCCCGCGCTGTCCCACTCCTGCTCCGACCGCTCCCACTCGCCGTCGAACCAGAGCAGGTCGATGGTGCCGTAACGGGTGAGCAGCTCGGTGAGCTGGCCGCGCAGGTACTCCTGGTAGCGCTGCCACTGCTCGGGCGTCGCGCGGCGGTGCCGGTCGTCGGCGACCGGTGTTCCGGCGTTGGCGGGGTCGCCGGCGGCCGGCCAGTGCTCGAGAGCGTACGGCCGGTCCTCCATGCGGAAGGCGGGGTAGTCCGGGTGGTTCCAGTCCGGGAGGCTGTAGTAGATCCCGACCCGGATGCCCTCCGCGCGGATCGCCTCGACGAACTCGCGCGTGATGTCACGCCCGAAGGGGGAGTGCTCGATGCCGAAGTCGGACTGCTCGGTGTGGAACATGGCGTAGCCCGCGTGGTGGCGGGCAGTGAAGACGACGTAGCGGGCGCCCGCGCGCTTCGCGAGCCGGGCCAGAGCGACCGCATCCCACTCGACCGGGTTGAAGGTCGCCGCGGTCGACTGGTACTCGTCGACGGTCACGGTGTCCTCGACGCCGTCGGAACCGGGGATGATGGAACGACCGACCAGCGGCCAGGAGATCTCGATCCCCTGCTGGCTGGCGTGGTCCCAGTGCACGAACAGGCCGAAGCCCGCACCGATGAACCACTCGCCTCCGGGCAGGCGGAAGTCGGTGGGCCGGACGAACGAGGCGGGGGGTGCGTCGAGCGCGGTGGTCACGGGAACTCTCCTTCGAGTGGGGGATCGCATCGTTGAACACGGATGCTATTGCCTATAGGATATGGATTCCGGACGCATCCCACAATCGCTCCGGCGCATCCATTCGACGACGAAGGAGACCACCCGTGGCAATGTTCACAGACGATCCCGTCCGCCCGGAGAACTACCGCCGGTTCGAGCGCGAGGTGCCGCAGTGGTTCACCGACGCCAAGCTGGGGATCTTCGTGCACTGGGGGCCCTACTCGGTGCCGGCGTGGGCCGAGCCGATCGGTGAGCTGGGCACGATCGAGAAGGGGTACTGGTTCGCGCACAACCCGTACGCCGAGTGGTACTACAACACCATCCGCATCCCCGGCAGCCCGGCCGCCGAGCACCAGCGGGACGTGTACGGCGGGGCGCCCTACGACGACTTCATCGACCAGTGGGACCCGGTCGACTTCGACCCGGAGGCGTTCATCGCGCTCGTGAAGAGCACCGGCGCCCGCTACTTCGTGCCGACGACGAAGCACCACGACGGCGTGACCCTCTGGGATGCGCCCGGCACCGAGGGCCGCAACACCGTCGCCCGCGGACCGCGCCGCGACCTCGTCGGCGCCTTCGAGCAGGCGACCCGTGCGGCCGGCCTGCGCTTCGGCGTCTACTACTCCGGCGGGCTCGACTGGCACTACTCCGAGCTGGAGCCGATCACCGACGACGGCCAGGCCTTCCGCCGCCCCGTCGACGCCGGCTACGCCGAGTACGCGTACGAACACGTCGCCGACCTCATCGACCGGTACCGTCCGGATGTGCTCTGGGGCGACATCGAGTGGCCGGATGCGGGCAAGCCCAGCGGTCCGCACAGCATGGAGCGGCTGTTCGAGAAGTTCTACGCCGCCGCCCCCGACGGCGTCTCGAACGACCGCTGGGGCGAGACGCACTGGGACTTCCGCACCAGCGAGTACCAGAACGGCATCAACGTCGAGGGCGCCGGCGCGTGGGAGAACTGCCGCGGGATCGGCTACTCCTTCGGCCACAACACGCTCGAAGACGAACGGCACATGCTCAGCGGCCCGGATGCGGTGAAGACCTTCGTCGACATCGTCTCGCGCGGCGGGAACCTGCTGCTCAACGTCGGCCTGACCGCTCGCGGGACCGTACCCGATCTGCAGCGCCGGACGCTGGAGCACCTGGCCGCGTGGAACGCGGTCAACGGGGACGCCGTGTTCGGCTCGCAGGTGTTGGACGCATCCATCGCCCGTCCGTCGGAGGAGCCGTGGGTGCGCTGGACGCGCGGCGGCGAGGGCGGCGGGTCCGACTCGGTCGCGAACGCGTTCGTCGACGCGACGGGCTCGGTGCGCCTCGAGGGTGTGTCGTCCGCGGTGGATGCGGACAGCGCGCGACTCGCGGACGGCACGCCGGTCGCCGCGACGCGGGACGGCGACGCGATCGCCCTGACCCTCCCGGAGCCGGCGGTCGCCGGGCCGGCCCTCGTCCGGTTCGACCTGGTCTGAGCCATGGCGGTCGACGCGCACCTGCACCTGTGGGACCTGGAGCACGGGACCTACTCGTGGCTGTCCGACGCGGTCGCCCCGATCAACCGGACCTTCACGCTCGCCGAGGCGGAACCGCAGCTGCGGGAGGCCGGGGTGGACGGGGTCGTGCTCGTCCAGGCGGCGAGCACGATCGAGGACTCCGCGGCGATGTTCGCCGTCGCTGCCGAGTCGCCACTGGTCACCGGAGTGGTCGCGTGGGTCGATCTGCTCGACCCCGTCCGGGTCGGAGAGCAGCTCGACCACTGGGCGGAGGCGGGGCCGCTTGTGGGCATCCGGCACCTCATCCACGACGAACCCGACCCGGACTGGCTGGCGCAGGAGCCGGTGCGCCGGTCCCTCGGTGTGCTCGCCTCCCGCGGGCTGACGTTCGACGTGATCGGGGTGCTGCCGCGGCACCTGGAGCATGCGGTCGCGCTCGCCGACGAGCTGCCGGAGCTGCGGCTCGTCATCGACCACCTCGGAACCCCGCCGGTCGGCGCGGAGCCCGGTGACTGGGGGAGGCTGATGGACTCGCTTGCGCGCCGCCCGAATGTCTTCGCGAAGCTGTCCGGCCTGACGACCCTCGGGCCGGCCGGGCGCGCGTCGGCCGCCGACCTGCGTCCGTACGTCGATCGTGCGCTCGCCGCGTTCGGCCCGTCGCGCCTCCTCTACGGCGGGGACTGGCCGGTCTCGACCCTCGCGACGCCGTACGCCGAGACCATGGCCACCGCGCGCGCCCTCCTCGAGCCGCTGACCCCCGCCGAGCGCGACGAGGTGCTCGCCGGCACGGCGGCTCGCGCCTACCGCCTCCCCTGACCCGCGAGATTCGTGCCGAATGTGCGGAATGGGGCGCGCAAAGCGCACATTCGGCACGAATGTGCGCGTCCTGTCCCCATCGCTGCGTGTGAGATTTGCGCCAAATCGCGGTTCTGAGCGCCGTATTACCGCGATTTGGCGCAAATCGTGCGGGTGATCCGCCGCCGTCTGCGAGCACGGCGCGCGCTGACAAGCCCCGCGATTCGTGCCGAATGTGCGGAATGCGGCGCTCATAGCGCACATTCGGCACGAATGTGCGCGTCCTGTCCCCATCGCTGCGTGTGAGATTTGCGCTAAATCGGTGTTCTGAGCGCCGTATTACCGCGATTTGGCGCAAATCTCGCGAGGGGCGGTCAGGTGTCGGCGTCCTCGCGCGCGGGGGCGGGGGCGAGGGCGTTGCGGAGGGGTTGCAGGCGGGTGAGTTGGGTGACGTGGTGGGGGGCGAGCTCGGCGAGCGACTGGACTTGGAGGAGTTTCATGGTGCGGGCGAGTTGGTCGGTGAGGATCTGGATGGTGCGGTCGACGCCCGCCCGCCCGCCGGCCATGAGCCCGTAGAGGTAGGCGCGTCCGATGAGGGTGAACTTCGCGCCGAGGGCGTAGGCGGCGATGATGTCGGCGCCGTTCATGATGCCGGTGTCGATCGCGATCTCGGTGTGCTGCCCCACTTCCCGCGCGACCGTGGGGAGGAGGTGGAAGGGGATGGGGGCGCGGTCGAGTTGGCGGCCGCCGTGGTTGGAAAGCACGATCCCATCCACCCCGTGGTCGACCAGGGTGCGAGCGTCCTCGAGGGTTTGCACGCCTTTGATCACCAGTTTCCCGGGCCACATGTCCCGGATGATCTTCAGGTCGTCGTAGTTGATCGACGGGTCCATCGCCGCGTTCAGTAGGTCGCCGACGGTGCCGCCGGTGGAGGACAGCGACGCGAACTCCAACTTGGGGGTGGTGAGGAAGTCGTACCACCACCACGGCCTGGGGATCGCGTTCACGATGGTGCCGAGGGTGAGCTGGGGTGGGATGGAGAACCCGTTGCGTTTATCCCGCAACCGCGCCCCCGCGATCGGGGTGTCCACGGTGAAGAACAGGGTGTCGAACCCCGCCGCGGCCGCCCGCTCCACCAACCCGTAACTGATCTCGCGTTGCCGCATCACATACAACTGGAACCAATTCCGGCCGTGCGGGTTCGCCGCCTTCACCCCCTCGATCGAGGTGGTGCCCAGGGTGGACAGGGTGAACGGGATCCCCGCCGCCCCCGCAGCACCCGCCCCCGCGGTCTCGCCCTCGGTCTGCATCAACCTCGTGAACCCGGTCGGCGCGATCCCGAACGGCAACGCCGACGGCCCACCCCAGATCTGGCACGACGTATCCACCTGCGACACGTCCCGCAGGATCGAGGGATGGAACTCCACATCCTGAAACGCCTGACGAGCCCGCGCTAACGACAGCTCCCCCTCCGCCGCACCCTCCGTGTAATCGAACGCCGCCTTCGGCGTCCGCCGACGCGCGATCCGCGCCAGATCCTCGATGGTCAGCGCCGACTCCAGCCGCCGTTTCTTCCCATTCAGCTCCGGCCTGCGGAACTGCATCAACTCCAACAACTCCGCCGGACGAGGCAACTGACGATCGACCATCGGGCTACCTCCGCGGCCGCAGCGAGTACATCCCGCCGTCGACCGGCAGGATGACGCCGTTGCTCGACCCGGACGTCGGCGACGCGAGGTACGCGACCGCCTCCGCGACCTCCTGCGGCTGCACCAGGCGTCCGCTCGGCTGGCGTGCCTCGAGCGCCGCTCGCTCCGCATCCGGGTCGGTGGCGGAGTCGAGCAGGCGGCCGACCCACGGGGTGTCGGCGGTTCCGGGGGCGACGGCGTTGACGCGGATGCCCAGCGGCAGGCAGTCGGCGGCGATCGCCAGGGTCATGGCCGAGATGGCGCCCTTGGATGCGGAGTACAGGACCCGCTGTGGCAGGCCGGCCCAGGCGGCGATGGAGCTGGTGAGCACGACGGCGGGCGATGGCGACTCCTTGAGGTGCGGCATCGCGTGCCGGATGGTGCGGGCCGAGCCGATCACGTTGACGTTGAGCACGCGCATCCACTCGTCGTCGTCGTTCGCCTCGATGTCGCCCTGCGAGCCGATCCCGGCGTTCGCGATGACGACATCGAGCCGCCCGGCCTCGGCAACGACCGCGGCGATGGCCTCCCGCACGCTGGCGTCGTCGCCGATGTCGCAGCGGATGCCGGTGTGCGGGGCGCTCACGGCGTCCGGGTCGAGGTCGAGCGCGAACACGCGCGCTCCCTGGGCGGCCAGCTCGTCGGCGATCGCCCGGCCGAGCCCGGACGCACCGCCGGTGACGGCGGCCACCAGGCCATCGAAGTGCGACATCCTTGTCTCCTTGCAGTGAGGGTGGGTGATGGATGCGGTCAGAGCGCCGGCCGCACGGTCGAACGCTGCGCGCCCAGGCCGTCGACTTCGACCTCGACCTCGTCGCCGGCGGCGAGGTACGGGAAGCGACCGGAGAGGCCGACCCCCTCGGGGGTGCCCGTGTTGATGAGGTCGCCCGGTTCGAGCACGGTGAACCGGCTGAGCCGGTAGACGATCTCGGCGACGTTGAAGATGAGGTCGCTGGTGTTCGAGTCCTGGCGCGATTCGCCGTTGACGCGCGAACGGATGCCGAGTCCGCTGCCGTCGCCGACCTCGGCGGCGGGGACAAGCCACGGGCCCAGCGGGTTGAAGGTCTCGAAGCTCTTGCCCTTGCTCCACTGACCGAGGGAGCGCTGCAGCTGGTACTCGCGCTCGGACACATCGTTGGCGACCGCGAAGCCGGCGATGTGGTCGATGGCCTGCTCGGGGGAGTCGAGGTAGCGGGCGCGCTTGCCGATGACCACGGCGAGTTCGACCTCCCAGTCGGTGGTCGTGGACCCGGGCGGGAGCAGGATGTCGTCGTTCGGCCCGACGACGGTGTTGGGGTGCTTGTAGAAGACGACGATGTCGGTGGGCGGCTCGGAGCCGGACTCGCGGGCGTGCGCCGCGTAGTTCATGCCGATGCAGATGACGGCTTGGGGGCGGGCGATGGGGGCGCCGATGCGGAGTCCGGCCGGGTCGAGCTCCGGGAGGTCCCCCGCGCCTGCGGCGGCCTCGGCCCGCGTCAGGCCGTCGTCGGAGAGGAAGGCGCCGTCGATGTCGGCGGTGAGGGGGCGCAGGTCCCACGTGGTGGTTCCGTCGGTGACGACGGGGATCTCCGCTCCCGGCTCGCCGAGTCGCATGAATCGCATCGAGGGTCCTTTCGCTCGCCTTCCGGCATCGAGACTATTACTATTTCCTATAGGAATTCAAACTTCGGACGCAAAGGAGCACCGGGATGCGCGTCGCGCTTCACTCCATCATCCGCGACGGTCACGAAACGGCCTACGACGTTGCGCACTCCGCCATCCCGGACGACCTCGTCGCGTCGTTCGAACGGCTCGGAATCCACGACTGGCAGATCTGGCGCAGCGGACGCGACCTGTTCCACGTGGTCGACTGCGACGACTTCGCCGCGGCGATGCGCGCGCTGGACGACGACCCCGCCAATCAGCGCTGGCAGGAGTCGATCAACCGTCACGTCGACCACTTCGCCACGTCGGGCCCCGGCGCCGAGGGGATGGTGCTGCCGCAGGTGTGGAGTCTGGCGGCCCAGCGCGTCGATGCCTGAGGCCGTGCGTCTTCAGGCATCCACGAGCCGCAGACGATCGCGAAGGACCGCGAGCGCACCGCGCCGGTCGCCAGTGGCCCCCGCCTCGTGCCCGGCGCCCGGCCACTCGCGCAGCGTCACCGGGGCGGCGTAGGCCTCTGCTGCCGCGCGGGCGGTCTCCGGCGGGCAGATGTCGTCGTCGAGGCCGTCGCTGATCCATCCCGGTGCCGACGCGTGCCGGGCGGACGTGACTCCGTCCACGTACGCCAGCGTCCGCGCCACCGCATCGGCCCGGTCGGGATGCTCCGTCAGGTACGCGCGCAGCTCCAGCCACGGCCCGTTGCGCGCCAGCCGGATGCCCTGCGGTGCGTCCGTGAGGAAGGGCGCCTGCGCCAGAACGGCGGAGAGCTCGGGCCGGAGGGCTCCGACGCCGAGGGCGATCCCGCCGCCCTGGCTGTTCCCGATCGCCGCGATCCGGTCGCCGTCCACCTCGTCCAGCGAGCGCAGCGCGTCCACGGCGCGAGCCGCATCCACGAACACCCCACGGTAATAGGAGCGGTGCGGGTCCTCGATCCCGTCGAGCAGGTGCCCGGTGCTGCCGCCGCCCTGGCTGTGCGTGTTCATGACCAGCTGTGCGAAGCCCGCGACCGGCCACGTGAGGTCGTCGATCGGGTCGAGTCGTCCGGCGCCGTAGCCGTTGAAGTGCACGACGCCCGGGAGCCGTCCCTCGCGATGCCGCGGCAGCCGGAGCCATCCGCTCACCCGCCGCCCGTCCGCCCCCGCGAACGAGATGTCGAACACGTCGACCGCGGTGAGGCCCGTGTCCACCGGCTCCAACTGGACGGCGAGCGGATGCCGCGCGGCGTCGTCGAGAGCGCTCGCCCAATAGGCGTCGTAGTCGTCGGGGGTGGGGAGCGGGGCGGTCCCCAGGAGGGCGTCGGAGTCGGAGCCGGACATGCGGAGGGCCTTTCGGAGAGGGTGGGCCGGGAGGTGCTCCCGGCCCACCCGACGGATCAGCGGACGGAGTAGCGGAGGGCGTCGGCGCGCATCACCGCACCCGACTCCTTCACCGCCATGATGGTGTGCTTCCCGTTGCGGAGTCCCGAGACGCTGAACACCTTCTGCTGGGTGCGGCGGGTGTCGCTGTGGGTGTCGACCCGCTTCACCAGCTTGCCGTCCAGGTAGACGTCGACGATGCCCTGGTCGGGACCGGTCGGCGCGAGCCAGTCGACCCCGGTGCCGGTGAACGTGTACGACACCGAAGCTCCGGTCGCCGTCGTGGCGTGGACGTCATCGAGGTAGTCGCCGCGGAAGCCCACGTTGAGGGTCGTCGCCCCGACGGGCAGCGTCGCGAGGTACGACGGCTGCAGCGTGACGGTCGACCCGGACACGGTGTAGTCGGAGCCCTTCTTCAGCACCGTGCCGTTCGCCGTGATCCCGGTGAACTCGTCCGGGTCGCGCAGCACCGAGAAGGTCGCCGGCGCCGGTGCCTTCGTGTCGAACGACACGCTGGACGGGTCGATCAGGCTCGGCTGGATGACGTCGAGCCGGTCGAGCAGCATGAACTGCCCCGACTTCATCACCACCCGGAGCGTGTGCTTCCCGTCGGTGAGGTCGTTCGTCGTGAACACCGTCTGCTGCGCCGTGTGGGAGGCGCTCGGGATGTTGGCGCTGATCGTCTTCACGAACTGCCCGTCGATGTACACGTCCGCTTCACCCTCGGAGGAGTCGAGCTCGGTGAGGTACGAGATCCCGGTGCCGGTGAAGGTGTACGAGAACGAGTCGCTGCCGGGATGCTCCGCATAGTGCACGTCGTCCTGGTAGTCGCCGAAGTTGCGCCCGTTGCTGTACCCCCACTGACCGGAGTAGGCGATGCCGGGGTCGGTGTCGTTGATGCTCGTGGTGCGGGTCGGCCCGGTCGACGTCGGCGGCGCCGGCGTGCCGGTGTCGGTGACGTTGACGGTCAGCGGCTGCGAGGTCGCGGCGACTTCGGCACCCCCGTTGCGCGTCCAGTCGCCGCCGTACGAGAAGCCCTGGGCGTCGTCGTTGACCGTGACCGTCGCGCCCTTGTCGGGCGTGACCTTGAGCAGCCGGACGCCGTGGATCGGCACATCCGACGCTGTGAACGAGCCGTCAGCGCGGCCGATGTTCTTGCGCGCCCACAGGTCGCGGACCGTCGCCGACCCGGTCAGGCCGATGTCGGACCACTTCGCGGTGATGTCGGACTCGGCCCGGCCCAGGTTGAACAGCGCGACCGTGTAGCTGCCGTCCTTGTTCAACGCGTACCAGACCTGCTGCTTCGTCGTCGTCGAGACCGGACGTGCCGGGACGCCGGCCTGGTCGACGCCGACGACCTCCGGGTTGGTGAGCAGATCGACGCCCAGCTGGTCGAGCTTGGTGAGGTCGTTGCCGGTGTACATCGGCGCGGCGGAGACCGCCCACAGCGTGGTGGCGGTGCGGCGCTCGTCCGGGGTCAGGCCGTCCATCTTCCCGTTGCCGACGTCGAGCGAGTCGAAGTCGTTCCAGCCGCCCGGGCCGGCGTGACGCCACCAGTCCGCGGCGCGGGGGAAGAGACGTGCGATGTTGTCCCACTGGGTGAGCGCTTCGTTGCCGCAGTAGCACTCGACGTCCCACTCGACACGCCAGCCGTTCGCGTACTGCTTCCAGTAGTCGGCGTAGTTGATGTCGAGCGCCCAGGACAGCTCGAACCAGATGTTGTGCTTCTTGAGGGCCTTCGACCAGGCGGCGACGTCGTCACGCGCGTCCACCGAGCCGTCGCTGATGCCGGAGCCGGGGGTGACGCTGTCGAACTTGACGAAGTTCACGCCCCACGCGGCGAGCTGGTCTGCGATCGAGTCGATGTACTTCTGCGAGCACGGGTTCGAGAAGTCGATGGCGTAGCCGATCTTCCAGTAGTCCGCCTGCGTCAGCGGCTGCTTCGCGATGTCGTGCGTGGTGCATCCCGGTGCGCCGGCGATCGGGTACGCCTTGTTGTAGACGTCCGGTCCGATGCCGGGGATCAGGTAGACACCGAACTTCTGGTCGTTCGCGTGAACGTGGTCGATGACCTTCTTCAGCCCCTGCGGGTAGAGCGTCGCGCTGGGAGTCGGGCGCCCGTTGGCGTCGACGCCGTCGCTCCAGCCGGCGTCGACGTTGATGTAGTCGTAGCCGGCCTTCTGCAGCTTGGCGTGCATGGCATCCGACTGGGCGATGAGCTGGTCGGCGGTGATCCACTTCCCGTTGCCCGAGTAGACCTGCATGCTGTAGCTGCTCCACCCCATGTAGGGCGTGACCGCCCACGGGTCCACGGCGGCGGTAGCGGGAGGGATGGGGGTCGGCACCCCGGGCGTCGTCGACGTCGGAGCGCCCGTCGGAGTCTCCTTCTTCGGACTCTCAGTGGATGTGGGGGTCGGTGTGCCCGTCGCGGTCGGCGACGCGGTGGGCGCCGGCGTCCCGGTCGGTGTCGTGGATGGTGTGGCTGTCGCCGTCGGTTCCGGCGTCGGCGTCGCGCCGGCAGGGGCGGCGGCGGCGGCCACGATCCCCAGGGCCGCGACCGTCACGACCAGAGCACGCAGGCTCCGTCGTGCACGCGTCATGCGTGTCATGCGTTCTTCCTCTCTGAAGAGCCCCGCGCGCGTCGGTGCGCGAGGGGTGTTCGGTGCGGTGGGCCGTCTGGGTCAGACCGGCGTCCGGTGGCTCAGGCCAGCCGGACGAGGTCGAAGAGCATCGCCTGTTGCGGGTTGAGGGTGGGCAGGGGGACGCCGGCATCGGCGAGGACCGAGCCGGGGAGGTCGACGCCGCCCGGCTCGAGGGCGGCGGTGATCCAGGACGGATCGGCTCCCTGGTGCCGGCTTGCCGGACCGAACTCGTCGCGGACGCGCACCGTGTAGCGGGCATCGGGGTCGAGCCCGGGGAATCGGACCCGGCCGGACTGGCCGGGAGCCGAGGTCACGAGCCGCGCCCAGGTGTAGAGCGCTCGCGACCCGTCCTGGGCGACGATCCCGGTGAGCGCGGTCGCGTCGTCCGCCAGGTCGGCGTTGACGATTCGGCCGGAGTGGATCAGTCCCCGGAGCTCGCGATAGACCTCTGCCCAGCGGGCGATCCGGTCCAGCTCGTCGTCGTCCGCCTCCTGAAGGTCCCACTCGATGCCGGCGTGGGCGGTGAGGGCGACGATCAGCCGGAACGACAGGTCCGTCCGGCGGGACGTGGTGTGCGACCGCTCGGCGCCGAGGTGCGAGCCGATGAGTTCCGGCGGGAGGAGCATGCGCGTCCAGCGCTCGATCTGCAGGCGCTCGACGGGGTCGTTGCAGTCGGAGGCCCAGACGCGGTCGGTCCGTTCCAGGATGCCGAGATCGACCCGGCCGCCGCCTCCCGAGCAGGTCTCGATCTCGAGGCGCGGGTGGCGGGCACGGAGGGTGTCGAGCATCCGGTAGAGCGCGAGCGTCTGCTCGTGGACGGCCGGCCGGTCGACACCGGGCGAACCGCTGACGGCTTCGGACAGATCGCGGTTGTGGTCCCACTTGATGTAGTCGACGGCGTACTCCTCGATGATCGCGCTGATCTGCTCGAGGACATGGGCGTACGCGTCGGGGCGGGTCAGGTCGAGCACGTACTGCGCTCGGGAGGTCGCGCCGAGCCCCTGGCGCGGGCCGAGCACCCAGTCGGGATGCTCCCGCGCGAGGTTGGAGTCGAGGTTCACCATCTCGGGTTCGAACCAGATCCCGAACTGCATGCCGTGCGACCGGACCAGGTCGACGAGCGGCCCGAGGCCGTCCGGCCACACGGTGCGGTCGACGAACCAGTCGCCGAGCCCGGCGTCGGCGGCGCGGCGGCCGTGGAACCAGCCGTCGTCGAGGACGACGCGCTCGACGCCGACCCGGGCCGCACGATCCACCAGAGCGGTCAGGTGGGCGAGGTCGTGGTCGAAGTAGACGGCCTCCCACGAGTTCAGGGTGAGCGGACGCGGGGACCGTGGATGCGACGGCCGCGCGCGCAGCCGGCGGTGGAGCCGATCTGCCAGGCCGTCCAGGCCGTTCGCCGACCACACGAACAGAGCTGTGGGAGCGGTGTACCGGTCGCCGTCGGCGAGCACGATCTCACCGGGCCGCAGCCCCTCCCCGACACCCAGGACCGACGAGAACGCACCGGCCCCCTCCGTCAGCCGCTCGACGACGTACTCGCCGTCGCCGCTCCACGCGAGATGCGTGGCCCAGGCCTCGCCGCGGCCGAAGCCGAGGTCCTCCGTGCCGGCGACGACCAGGAACGGCGCATCGTGGCCGGGCTTGCCCCTGCGTGCGCGGCGCACGTGGCTGCCGTAGAACAGCGGGCCGCGCTGCGGGGCACGCTCGCGGCACCACTTGCCGGTGAAGTCGAGGATGTCCACCGCGCGCTCCGGGACGGGAAGCATCACACGCAGGGCGTCGAGGGTGTACGGGATGCCCGCATCGCCCAGGGCGGCATCCCGGACCAGAGTCGTGTCCACCGAGAGCACGCCGAAGCGGTCGAGCGCCAGGGTCATCGTCGTCCGCAGGGCGGTGATCTCGTCGACCAGCTCGATCTCGATCGTCCCGCCCTGGTCGTCGTCCGTCCGGTACCGCACGGCCACTGTCCGCGGGCGCGGTGTGGTGGCGGTTCCAGAGGCGTGACCCTCCTGCGCCGGTGTCCCCGCCCATCCCTCGAACTCGGTCGGCAGCAGGCTGAAGGTGCGCGGGACGTCGGGTGAGTTGTTGAGCAGAGCCGGTCCGGCGGTCGCCCGCAACGCCTCGGCGCCGGCGTCGTCGATGGGGCCGAGATCCGCGCCCCAGTGCAGCACGCGAGGCACTCGACCCGCCGCATCGATGACGAGTGACGTGCCTGCGGCTCGCAGGCTCAGAACGGCGCCGTAGCCGTCGAGCATGAAGGGCTCCTCGGAGGTTTCCGGTTACTTGACAGTGTCAATTAACCATGCCTAGTGTGTCGAGTGCAACCCCGAGAAGGAAGACCGATGACGATCTCCACCGATACTCTCCAGCTCGCCTGGAGCCGTCCCGCCGACCAGTGGGAGGAGGCCATCCCCATCGGCGACGGCTCCCTCGGTGCGATGGTCTTCGGCGGGTCCGAGGGCCGCTACCAGGTCAACGACGCGACCGTGTGGTCCGGTACTCCGGAGACGGCAGCGGAGGAGCTGCGTCGCGTTCTCGCAAGAGGCGCGGGGCCGGAGCGTCTTCACGAAGTGCGCGAGGCGCTCGCCGCGGGCGACCTCGATCGCGCGGAGGAACTGCTGCTCACCTTCGAGGGGCGCTACAGCCAGGAGTTCCTCCCTTTCGTGGACCTCACGGTCGGACTGCCGGGCGCAACGCCGGTCGACGGCGAACCCGCGCGCGTGCTGGATCTCGACCGCGGGATCGTCGAGGAGGCGCTGCAGGTCGGGGGAGCGCGCGTCGAGCGGGTGTCGCGCATTGCGTCCCGAACCCTCCTGGTCTCCCTCCGTTCCACCGAGCCGCTCCCTGAGGTGCGCATCTCGCTTCGCACGCCGCTCCGCGAGCTCGCGCGCACCTCGGCGGACGGGATGCTGACACTCGATCTCGCTGTTCCGATCGACGGAGCGCCCCTCCACGAACAGTCCGTCGTCCCTCCGTTGCGCTACGCGGAGCAGGACGACGCAGACTACGACGGCTTCGCCACCGCGACCCTCGCGGTGCGGAGCGACGGCACGACGGAGTCCGCCGATGGCGACCTCATCGTGCGTCATGCCCGTCGGCTGTCGATCGCCCTCTCGTCGTCGACCCGCGCTGAGTCGTGGTGGGCCGGCGCGGACGACGAGTGGCGGACCGTCTCCCGTGAGACGATCCGGGACCGCGCCGGTGCCCGTGCCCTCAGCGCCATCGCCGAGGACGCGGGCGCGCAGGACGACGCATCGCGTCGTCCTGCGCCGGCGCGGTTCGCGATCGGCGGGCGGCGCGAGGGCCGGTGGGATGTCGAGGCCGACATCCTGCGGGGCGGCGACGACGGGCTGCGGGCGACGGTTGCGGCCGAGTACGGACGCTACCTGCTCACGTCGTCGTCGCGTCCAGGCGGACCGGCGGCGAACCTCCAAGGCATCTGGAACGGCGAGCTCCGTCCGGCCTGGTCGTCGAACTACACGATCAACATCAACACCGAGATGAACTACTGGGCGGCTGGACCGCTCGGGGTGATCGACCATGCCGAGCCCCTGATCTCGCTCGTCGAGCGTCTGGCCGCAAACGGTCGTGACGTCGCGCGCGAGCTCTACGGCTGCCGCGGCTGGGTCGCCCACCACAACAGCGACCTCTGGGGCTGGGCACTTCCCGTCGGCATGGGTCATGGCGCGCCGAGCTGGGCGATCTGGATGATGGGCGGCGTGTGGCTCACCCACTCGCTCTGGGATCACTACGAGTTCAGCGCGGACGACGCGCTGCTGCGCGAGCGGATCTGGCCGCTGCTGCGCGGCGCGGCGGAGTTCTGCCTCGACTGGCTCCAGGTCGGGCCGGACGGCCGCGCATACCTCGCTCCGTCGACCTCGCCGGAGAACTCCTACCGGGACGCCGACGGGAGCCCGCGCTCCCTGGGCCTCACGGCGACGATGGACCTCGAACTCATCCGCTCCCTCTTCCAGCGCTGCCTGGACACGCTCGACGTGCTCGGCGAAGGCGACCCACTCCGGCGGGAGCTGGAGGCGGCGCTCGCCGTCATCCCGGAGCCGCCGATCGGCAGCGACGGGAGGCTGCAGGAATGGTCCGAGGAGGTGGCCGATCACGAGCCCGGGCACCGGCACATGTCTCCGATGGTCGGCCTCTACCCGCTCGACCTCATCACGCCCGAGGGCACCCCGGAGCTCGCGAACGCGGCTCGCCGGTTCCTCGACGAGCGGGGGCCGGGTGCGATGGGGTGGTCCTGGGCGTGGAAGATCGCCCTCCGCGCGCGACTCGGGGACGGCGACGGCGCCCACGAGCTCCTGCAGCAGGCTCTGACGCCGTACGACGGCGACGCCCGCCGGCACGGGCCGGTCGACGGCTCGGAATGGGGCGGACTCCTCCCCAACCTGTTCAGCACGCATCCCCCGTTCCAGATCGACGGCAACCTCGGGTTCCCGGCGGGCATCGTCGAGCTGCTCCTGCAGAGTCACGGGGGAGTCATCCATCTGCTGCCAGCGCTGCCCGACGCGTGGCCCGACGGGCGGGTCACGGGGCTCGGCGCCCGCGGGGCGCTCCGCGTCGACCTCGAGTGGACGGGAGGGCGGCTGACGACGGCCGTCATCCGCAACCCCCACGACGCGCCGCGCACCGTCCGTCTCCGGTATGACGGCACCGAAGTCGTCGTCCGGCTGGAGGCCGGAGGCGAGCACGTCCTCCAGGGCGAGCCCCGGCTCCCCGTCTCCACTCCGTAAGGTGGAAGCACCCCGACCGGAGAGAGCACCCCATGAACGACGAGCTGCGAGCGCGGACAGCGCTGCTCGGATCGTCATCGGAGGCGGCGACCCGTGTCTTCACCACCATCCTCACCCGCAGCCCGATCAGCCGGATCGACGTAGCCCGGCTCACCGGCCTGTCGCAGGCCGCGGTCACCAAGGCGGTGACGCCACTGCTGGCCGCCGGTCTCGTCGACGATTCGCTCGGCGTCACGCCCACCGGCTTGCCGGGCCGGCCCGCGAACCCGGTCGCGGTGGTCCCGGACTCCGTCATCGCGCTCGGGATCAAGGTGAACGTCGATGAGCTCATCGGCGTGGCGACCGATCTGACCACGAGGATCATCGCCTCCGATCGCGTGGAGCTGGCGTCGCACGATCCGGTCGCGGTGGTGGACGCCATCGTCCGGATGTGCGCCCGCCTGCAGGAGCCGCTCGGCGACCTCCGGTCGAGCGTCGCCTCCATCGGCGTCTCGGTCTCGGGCGACGTGGACACGGCGACCGGCGTCGTCCGCGACTCGGCCATCATGGGCTGGCACGGTGTGGAGCTCGCCGCCGCGCTGCGCGAGCACCTCGACGCCGAGATCGTGGTCGACAACGACGTGCGAGCGCTGACGATCGGCGAGCACTGGTTCGGCGTCGGGCTCGGTACGAGCTCGTTCGCCATCGTGACGATCGGCCGCGGCATCGGCAGCGGACTCCACCTGAACGGCGAGGTCGTGGAGGGCGCTTACGGGGTCGCGGGCGAGATCGGCCACCTGCCGCTGACGTCGCCCGACCGGGTCTGCGCGTGCGGGCGCCGCGGCTGCGTCGAGGCGGTCGCCGCGACCAGCGCGATCGTCGCGACGGTCTCCGCGGCCCACGGCCGGCCCGTCACAGTCGAGGAGGCCGTCGCGCTGGCGCACGCGGGGGATCGGGCGGCCGTCGAAGCGTTCGGCGAGGCCGGTGCCGTCATCGGACTGGCGATCGCCAGCCTGGTCAACATGGTCGGACCGGAGCTCGTCATCATCGGCGGCGAGGGCGTCGTCGAGTTCGGGCTCTTCGAGGAGCGTCTTCGCGCTGCCTATGCCGAGCACGTGTTCGGGTCGGCCGGTCAGTGCCGCATCGTCGTGCGACCGCACACTTTCGAGGACTGGGCGCGTGGCGCGGCCGCCTCGGCCATCCGCTCCCTCGTCGTGTGACGCGCCTCAGTCCGCGGTCTGCTGGGGCGAGACGGTGATGGATTCGCGGAGCGCGGCCACCGCAGCGCCGCGGGCCCAATCGGTGAAGGTGTGGCGGCGGACGACCAGGCGGCAGTTGGCAGCAGCGCCGAACGCGTGCGCAAGGAACTCCTCGCGGAACCGGCGCTCGTAGAGGTCGTAGTCCATGACGCCCTCGCCGGCGATCACCACCACTTCGGGCCCGAATAGGTTCACAGTGGCGGCCACCGCGGCGCCGATGGCCGTGCCCGCCCGCTCGAAGGCGTCGACGGCTGCGGGGTCGCCCTCGTGTGCGAGACGGATGACGTCCGCCAGGGTGAGGTCCGGCTCCCCTCTTTCCAGGCTCACCGCGTCGCGGATGGCCCGGGATGAGGCAACGGCCTCGACGCACCCGCGGCGGCCGCACACGCACAGGGCGTCGGACGATGCGAGCGGGAGGTGCCCGATCTCGCCCGCGACGCCGTGAGCGCCGACGACCACGTCGTCGTTCACGTAGATGCCGCATCCGATGCCCGCACCGATCGTGATGATGGCGAACGACTCCGCGTCCCTTCCCGCTCCGAACCACTGCTCGGACTTCGCGAGGGCCCTCACGTCGTTCTCGACGGTGATGGGCAGCGGGAGCTGCTCCGCGAGGCGGCTGCCCAGCGGGAAATGACTCCAGCCGAGCAGGGGGGAGTCGCGGACGAGCCCGGTCGTGCTGTCGATGTCGCCCGACACCGAGACGCCGACGCCGGTGAGGTTCGCGGCCGTGTCGCCGAGCTGCGCGATGAGCGACGTCACCGATGTCACGATGGCGGCGACCGTGCTCTCCGGGTCGTGGCTCTTGAGCCGGCGACGGGTGGAGCCGAGCACCTCGTTGCCCAGGCTGACGGTCACGGCGAAGATCTCGTCCGCGTTCACCTTGACCCCGATCGCGATCATCGACCGCGAGACGACGCTGAGGGGACGGACGGGGCGGCCGGGGAAGGAGTGCTCGGCGTGCTCGCCCACGGTCACGTAGCCGCCTTCGATCAGCGGATTGACCGTCTTCGTCACCTTCGCCTGCGACAGCCCCGTGAGGCGGCCGATATCGAGCCGGCTGACCGGTCCGTGCGTGATGATGCGCGTGAAGATCTCGGCCGACCGGGGAGTCCCCAGTTCCGGCCGCCGACGGGTGCCCACGTCATCGAGTGGCATGTCGAGAGAGTACCCCATCGTGTCGCTTTCTTTCTTTCGTGTTCGAATGCGCGGCGTCCACGATTCGCACGAATACGGGAGGATCGCGGGTTCGCGCAGCGGAGTGCGCCTGCTGTCAGGATAGATTATTGACAACGGTAATGAAATAGGTTTTGCTGTATCCAGTCCGGGCGGACCGAGCGTCCATCCGGCTCGATCTGTTCAGGAGTCTTCGATGACGAAGCGGCAACACCGTTGGCACGCGGCGGTGCGCGGATGACCAGCGCCCCGCCCATGACGACCACCACCACCCGGCAACCGGCTCGGACCACTCCGCCGCCGAAAGCCCGCGTGACGACCCGGCGCAGGACCCTCCGTCAGCGCTGGCGCATCGCGCTCCGACGGCACTGGCAGCTGTACCTGCTGACGGTGCTGCCCCTCGCCTACTTCGCGATCTTCAAGTACGTGCCGATCTCCAACGCGATCATCGCGTTCAAGGACTACAGCCCGGTGCTGGGCGTGTGGGGGAGTCCCTGGAACGACTTCGCGAACTTCCAGGCGATGCTGCAGAACCCGCAGTTCCCCACCCTCGTCTCCAACACCCTGATCCTCTCCGGATACGCGGTGCTGGCGAGCTTCCCCATCCCGATCATCCTGGCGCTCGCGCTCAACGAGGTGCGTCACCGGTGGTTCCAGAAGACCGTACAGATGGTCACGTACGCCCCGTACTTCATCTCCACGGTGGTCGTCGTGTCGATGCTCATCCTGATCATGGCCCCGCGACTGGGCGTCATCAGCCAGGTCTTCGGGTTCTTCGGCGTGCCGTCCCCCGACCTCCTGGGCAACCCCGACTACTTCCGCAACATCTACGTCTGGTCGGACGTGTGGCAGACCGCGGGCTACTCCGCCGTCATCTACATGGCGGCGCTGTCCGGCATCGACCCGTCGCTCTACGAGGCCGCGCGGATGGACGGCGCGTCCCGGCTGCGAAAGATCTGGCACGTCGACATCCCCGGGATCATGCCGACGGCCATGATCGTGCTCATCCTGAGCGTCGGGAACATCATGGCGATCGGCTTCGAGAAGGTCTACCTGCTGCAGAACCCGCTCAACCTGGGGCAGTCGGAGATCATCGCCACCTACGTCTACAAGCTGGGCATCCTCAACGCCGACTTCGGGACGGCGACCGCCGTCGGCCTCTTCAATTCCGTCGTGAACCTCGTGCTCCTGCTGGTCGTCAACTGGGTGGCACGCCGAGTGAGTGGGAGCGGACTGTGGTGACCATCGATCTTCCGGCCGAGCGCGCGCGGCAGAAGGCGCGTGCGAAGCGCATCAAGAAGCCCCGCCGCATCAAGGAGTCGCCGGGCGACCGCGCGCTGCTCGTCGTCATCTACCTCGGGCTCACGCTGGCGGTCCTCGTCGTCCTCCTGCCCCTGCTGTTCATCCTCGCCAGCTCCTTCTCCTCGCCGCATGCGGTGACGGCGGGCCAGGTCTTCCTCTGGCCGGTGGACTTCACGCTCAAGGGGTACCAGACGGTCCTGGCGGACCCGCAGGTGCTGATGGGCTACGCCAACTCGCTGTTCTACATGGTCGCAGGCACCCTGATCAGCACCACCCTCACGGTCTGCATCGCGTGGCCGCTGTCGCGCCCGTCGTTCATGGGCCGCAACGTGATCATGTCGCTGCTGCTGTTCACCATGCTGTTCAGCGGCGGACTGATCCCGACCTACATGGTCGTGCAGAATCTCGGCCTCCTCGACACGCGTTGGGCGCTCCTGCTGCCGCAGGCGGTCGCGGTGTGGCAGGTCATCATCGCGCGGACGTTCTTCCGCTCGGCGATCCCCGAAGAGCTCGTCGAGGCCGCCTCCCTCGACGGTGCGAGCGACTTCCGGTTCCTGTGGACCGTCGTGCTCCCGCTCTCGAAGCCGCTGATCGCCGTCATCGCGCTCATGTACGCGATCGGCCAGTGGAACGGCTACTTCGACGCGCTCCTCTATCTGAAGAGCTCCGACCTGTTCCCGCTCCAACTCGTCCTGCGTAACATCCTGGTCCTCAACGCGACCAACGGAGGCGTGAGCGACCTGGCGGCTCAGGCGCAGAACCAGGAGCTCGTGAACCTCCTCAAGTACGCCCTCATCGTGATCACGAGCGTCCCGGTGCTGATCATCTATCCGTTCGTCGCCCGGTACTTCAACAAAGGCGTGCTCATCGGCTCGGTCAAAGGCTGAGCCGGCCGATCGAGCATCATCTCCCACCACACACGGCACCATCCACATCACTGACACACCCGAAGTTCCAAAGGAGGAACGCACCATGTTCTCGAAGACTGATCGACGACCCCGCCGGGTCCGGTCGCGGGCGCTCGTCGCCGCGGTGGGCGGCACCGCCGCGCTGCTGGCCCTCTCCGCCTGCACCCCCGCGAGCGGGTCGGGTGCCGACGACAAGATCGGTGGGACGGCGCACCTGAGCGTATTCGCCCAGCAGGGCACCGGACAGGATCTGGCCACCAACGCCTTCACCAAGGAGGTGGAGAAGAAGTTCAACATCAAGTTCTCCTGGCAGACCACGACGCAGGACTCGTCGGTGGCGCCGGAGAAGCGTCAGATCCTGATGGCGAGCGGCGACTACCCCGACGCGTTCCTCCTCATCCCCTGGGTGGACCAGTTCAACCAGGTCGACGTCGAGAAGCTGGCGAAGCAGGGCGTCGCGCTGCCGCTCAACGACCTGATCAAGCAGTACGCCCCCGACATCCAGAAGGCGCTCGACAGCAACCCGGACTACAAGGCGATGGCGACCTCGCCCGACGGCAAGATCTACGGCCTGCCGCAGCTGGCCGAGACGCTGCACATCCAGTACCCGTCGAAGCTCTGGATGAACACGGAGTGGCTGAAGAAGCTCGGCCTCCAGATGCCCAAGACCACCGACGAGATGACGAAGGTGCTCGAGGCGTTCAAGAACGACGACCCGAACGGCAATGGTCAGAAGGACGAGATCCCGCTCAGCGGCGACTCGCACGACACCCTGATCCCGTTCTTCATGAACGCGTTCATCTACGACCCGCAGAACCCGGACAAGGGCATCCAGTCGACGACCGTCCTCAACAAGGGCAAGGTCGACATCCAGGCGAACAAGGACGGCTGGCGCGAGGGCCTGAAGTACATCAAGTCGCTGTGGGATGCGGGTCTGATCGACAAGGGCGCGTTCACGCAGAACCCCGCGGCGCTCGCCCAGGAGGGCAACAACGAGGGTCCGGTGCTGCTCGGAAGTGCGAGCGGGCTGCACCCGTACATCTTCGTCAGCCCCGGCGCGAAGGATGGCCGCGACAAGCAGTACGACGCCGTCCCGCCGCTCACCGGTCCGGACGGAGCGGACTACGCCACGTACGCCTTCGGCAGCACGCCGGGTGCGACGTTCATGCTCACGAACAAGGCGTCGAAGAACGACCAGGTGGCCGCGATCAAGCTCGTGAACTACCTGTTCACCGAGAAGGGCCAGCTCGACGGCAACTTCGGCCCGGAGGGCAAGGGCTGGGACAAGGCGCCCGCGGGCTCCGAGGCGCTCAACCCGGACGTGAAGGCGCAGTTCGTCAACCTGCAGCTGCCTCAGGATGAGGCGAACGCCGTCCAGTGGGGCGCGCTGTCCACCTACAACCAGAACGCTGCGTTCCGTGAGTCGCAGGCCGTGCCGACGGATATCTACGACACGTCCGGGTACGAGCGCCGCCTGTTCGAGGCGACGCAGCTCTACCAGGGCCACGAGGACAAGAGCCAGATCTACCCGAGCTGGAAGGTGTGGCCGGATCCCGCGAAGGCGACGCAGGTGGCCACGCAGCAGACGAACATCGACAACTACGTGACTCAGAACGCCCTGGCCTTCATCACGGGTTCGAAGAGCCTCGACAGCGACTGGGACTCCTACGTGAAGGGCTTCGACGGGCTCGGGCTGAAGGACTACCTCAGCACGCTGCAGAAGGCGTACGACGCGTCGAAGAAGTAGTGCCGCGGACGCCGGCGGGGATGTCCCCGCCGGCGTCCGTCACACGCCGAGCAGGCGTTCCGTCTCGTCCCACAGCCGCCGCTGCCACTCCGGGTCTCCACCCGGGTGCGCCGGCGTCAACGGCTTCGCACTCCGCACCGAGTAGTACCCGCCGGTTGTGCCCGCGAACGCGGGATCGGTGGCCAGCCGGACGATCAATCCCGCGCCTCTGGCGGGGTCGCCGACACGCAGCAGGCGCAACACGCGCTCGAGCGGTGCGGCGAAGCGCAGCTCCCGTCCCAGACCGGTCACGTTGAAGCCCGGGTCGAGGCAGTTCGCGGTGACGCCGGTGTCCTCGATCCGCCGGGCGAGCTCCCGGGTGAACATGATGTCGAGGAGCTTCGTCTTTCCGTAGACGACGGAGGATCCCCGCGCGGTGAACGGAGTCGTGTCGGTCAGATCCTCGGGCAGCGCGAGCGTGCCGTGCCGACGGGAGGCTTCGGAGGCGACGTTCACGATCCGCGCGCCCGGCGTCCGCGTGAGCACGGGCAGCAGCTCCCGCGTGAGCAGCCACGGCGCGAGGTAGTTCACGGCGACCATCTCGGGGAAGCCATCGGCGGTCACCCGCTGTTCGAACGCGTGGATGCCGGCGTTGTTCACGAGGACGTCGACCTGCTCGTAGGCGGCGGCGATCTCCCGCCCGACCCGGCGGACGTCGTCCAGGCGGGTGAGGTCGGCCGAGAACACGCGGACCTCCGCGCCCGGGTGGACCTCGTCGATCGCGGCGCGCGTGGCATCGGCGCGGCGGGCATCCCGAGCGGTGATCGCCAGTCGGGCGCCCTGGCGGGCCAGCTCGATGGCGGCGAGCCGCCCGAGGCCGCTGGTGGCGCCGGTGATGACGATGGTCGGTGGATGCGCGGACGAGCCGGATAAAGTGGGCATTTCCACACCATAAAGAATTGATGGGGAAATGTCCACTAACTCGCAGACGGGCGCGGACCGCCGGGCAGCCGAGCTCGCCCTCGGCGTCGAGCTGAACGCCCTGCTCAGCGCATCCCGTGCCCTCACCGAGCGCAGCGCCGCGGTCTTCCACCCGGGCGTCCAGCCGGCCGCCTTCCATGTGGCCCGCTGGCTGTATGCCTACGGCCCGGCGAACCCGAGCGCCGTGGCCGACGCGGTCGCGATGGACCGCAGCTCCACCAGCGCCCTCATCCGCCAGCTGAAGGCCGCCGGCCTCGTCGAGAGCACCCCCGACCCGACCGACGGCCGGGCCGTGCGGGTATCGCTGACGCCCGCCGGCGCCGAGCGGGTGCGCGAGGCGCTCGACCTGCGCGGAACCGCCTTCTTCGAGCGCACCGCCGACTGGTCGGTCGCCGACCTCCGCACGCTCGCGCGCCTCCTGCACGAGCTGACAGGGCCGCGCGACGACGCGAACGGATCGTCTCCGACGGAATAGCACGCCCCGCCCCACGGTTTCGCCGAATGTGACGATCACCGGGATGCGCGCCCCCGCCACACTGGACGAGCTGCTCTCCACGCTCGAGTGGCACGTGGATGCGTCGCGCCGCGAAGCGTTCGACCGCGGGATCCGGATCCGGTTGGAGGGCCCGACCTTCGTCTACGTCGTCGACGGATCCGTGCGTGTGCGCTCCACCGGACCGCAGGCGATGTCGTTCGCCTACGGCGCGGGCGACGTGGTCTTCCTGCCCGGTCGGCACGACTCCGAGCTGAGCGCCGACGGTCGCGGCGAGGTCGTCGTCACCGCGCTCCGGCCGACGGCCGGATTCCACGCCCTCGATCTGCTGCCCGACCATCTCGGCGTCCATCGGCTCGCCGACCTCGACCCCGGTGTCGCGCTGCTCGCCTCCCGGATGGGCTGCCAGACCGCGGTCCGTCGCGCCGGCGACCGCGTGATCTGCGGCCGGATGGCGACCACGATCATCTCCGTCGCGATCCGCGCCTGGGCCGAGGGCGATTGCGCGCCCGACAACTGGCCCGTCGCCGTGGAGGATCCCTTCCTCAGCCGCGTGCTCGACGCCATGCACACGAACCCAGGGCACCCGTGGACGCTGCGCGACCTCGCCGCTGTCGGCGCGATGTCGCGGACCACGTTCGCCGAGCGCTTCCGGGAGCAGGTCGGTCAGTCGCCGGCGAGCTACCTCGCGCAGGTGCGCATGGAGGCGGCCATGACCTACCTCTCGCAGGACGGCCTCACCGTGAGCGAGACCGCCCGCCTCCTCGGCTACGAGTCGGACGCGGGCTTCAGCCGCGCGTTCCGCCGCCACACCGGGGCGGTCCCGTCCGTGTGGCGGCAGCGCGCGAGCTGAACGCGGCGGGTGGCGGTGGATGGGCCGCCGCGCTAGTGTCGCCTCATGCAGACGCCCCGCCCGGGTGCACCTCGGCGCCTCCACGTTCCGCTCGTCGTCCTCCTCCTCGTCGGCGCTCTCGCGACGGTTGTGGGCGAAGGGTGGTTCCTGACCGCGAAGGCCGCGGTCGCGAACAGTACGCAACGGTCGAATTCCCTGCCGACTCTCCCGGTGCACGTCTACGCGCAGTACACCCAGCACCTGCCCGCGATCGACACCTCCGGTCTCTGGACCGGCCTGCTGATCGCCGGGCTGGGAATCACAGCGCTCCTGGCGGCCGCGGCCGTCGCGATCAGACGGTCATCCGTCCGCTGATCGGGCCTGGGCCGAGTGGATGCGGTCGGCATCCACTCGACTCGCTCACCGCAGAGCCGCGCTGCGTCGCCCGGCGCTGCCGAACAGCACGACCCCGACCGCGACGACGGCCACGGCGACGAAGTAGGTGAACCGCACGTCGACCGTGTCGACGAGGAGGCCTCCCACGCCTGCGCCGAGCGTGATCGCCAGCTGGAACCCGGCGACGACCAGGCCGCCGGCCGCCTCCAGCCGATCCGGGATGTAGCGGCCGGCCCACGTGTTGATGACCGCGGGCCAGGCGCCGAAGCCGAAGCCCCAGACCACGACGGCCGCCGCCACGACGATGACCGACCCCTGTCCGACGATCGCGAGCAGGATGGCGCCGGCGATCAGCGACGGCTGCAGGTAGCGCAGCAGCGCCAGGTGCCGATCGGCGAGCGCCCCGACGACCAGGTTGCCGATCACTCCGCCGACGCCGAAGGCAACGAGCAGCGCGGCCGCGAACGCCGTGTCCAGCCCGGGCACCTGGTCGAGGGCGAGACGGATGAACGTGTACGCCATGAAGTGGCCGAGGACGATCAGGATGTGACCGGCCAGCCCCTGGCGCACTCCCGGCCGCCGCAGCGTGTCGCCCAGGATGCGCAGGCTCGACGCCTCGGCCGGAGCGACCGGGGGCAGCGCGAGACGCAGCGCGACCGCGACCAGAGCGGTGAGGATCGCCGCTCCGACGAAGACGCCACGCCAATCCACGAGGGCGGTGAGGTACACGCCGACCGGGACGCCGGCGACGACCGCGAGCGTCATTCCGGCGCTCACCGTGGTCAGCGCGCGGCCGAGCCGGTCGGGGGTCGCGAGCGATGCGGCTACGGTCAGCGACATCGACCAGAAGCCGCTGATCGCGACGCCGATGAGCAGTCGCGCGATCAGCAGGACCCACAGCGAGGGTGCGAGCGCCACGGCGAGGTTGGAGACGGCCGCGAGCGCCGCGACCAGCACGAGCAGCGTCCGGCGGTCCATCCGCGGGATCAGGATGCCGATGGTCGGCGCGGCGAGGAACCCGACGAACGCGGTCACGGTCACCGTCTGTCCGGCCTGCCCCGGTGTCACGCCGAGCTCTGCGGCCATCGCGGTCAGCACACCGGACGGCAGGAACTCTGCGGTCACCAGCACGAAGCTGGTCAGGAACATGACGATGAGGCCGGCCCAACGCGTGTGCGTGAGCGGCTGGGCGGCGGGGGAGGTGGCCCGGATGGGCGAAGTGTCTGTCGTCACCCTTCGACTCTGCCGGATCGCAGCCGTCGGCACCTGACTCTGCGTCCGGCGTCGGGCGACCGAGCGTCCCGTGTCGGTGGTCATCGGTCCGCTGCTCGGAGCGCGGCGATCGCGACGTCGTGCGAGACGACCGGCGCGTATCCCAGCTCTTCGACCGCCTTGGCCGTGCGGAGCGTGCAGGACTGACCGAGGAACCAGAGCACGGGGACGGGCACGACCTGCTCGGCGGTGGCCGCGTCGATCTCCTGGTCGGGCACGGGCGCGCCGACGAGCTCCAGTTGCAGGCTGACAAAATCGCGCAGGTCGACCCGCTCCTGATCGGTCACGAAGTACGCCTGACCGGCTCGGCCACGCGTCCAGCCGAGGAGGAGTCCCTCGACCGCGTTGTCGACGTGCGTGACATCGGTGAGGTGGTGGCCGCCCTCGATCCAGGGCAGCTGCCCGGCGCGTGCCGCATCGGCGAAACTCGCGATCAGGCTGCTTTCCGGTCCCCAGACGAAGCGGGGCCGGATGACGACGGTGGTGAAATCGGGGCCGTCGGCGTCGAGCACGATCTGCTCCGCCATCGCCTTCGACGCGCTGTATGCGGCGGGCGAGTCCGGTCGCAGAGGTGCGCTCTCATCCACATCGCGGAGGGGTTCGCCGGCCATCAGCGCCGCTTCGGTCCCGCAGTGCACGAAGCGTGGAACGCCTGCAGCTTGCGCCGCCTCGACGACGGAGCGCGTCCCCTCGACGGTCACGCGCTCGTGGCGCTCCCAGGGGGCGAGGATGTCGGTCTCCGCTGCGAGGTGGAACACGACATCCATGCCGGCGAGGGCGCGCGTCAGGGCCGCGGTGTCGCTCAGCTCGGCCAGCACGGCCTTCGCGCCGGCCCGTGTCACCACCTCGGCCGAGCGCTCGCTGCGCACCAGCGCCGTCACCTCATGGCCCTCCTCGATGAGGCGGCTGATCAGCCGCCGTCCGATGAAGCCCGATCCACCTGTCACGAACACGTTCATGGGGAACTCTCCTTACCTGTCGAGGGGTCCAGCAGTCCGGGACCGGGATGTGTTCCCTCGAAAGCATCGAGGTATTGGACGGTACTCATAAACTTCTTCTATGCCGTCGCTCCGCGCCCTCGCTTGCCTCGTCGCCGTCGCCGATGCCGGATCCATCACGGAGGCGGCGCGCTCGCTCTACCTGTCGCAGCCGGCCGTCTCGCATCACCTGCTTCAACTGGAGCAGGAGGCTGGTGTCGCGCTCATCGTGAGGGAGACGCGGGGCGTGCGGCTCACCCCGGCCGGCCGCGCCGCGCTCGTGGAGGCCCGACGCGCTGTCGATGCGGCCGGCGCAGCGCTGCCGGCCGCGGCAGCCGCGGGCCGGGCGACGGGCGGCACCATCCGGATCGGATGCGCTCAGAGCCTCGTGACCGTGCTCGCGTCGGTCCTGGTGGAGTGGCATCGGCGACGGGCCGACGTGCTCCTCACGCTGCGCGAGTTCACCACGGTGGAGGAGGTCACCGCGCAACTGGACGGCGACGAGATCGACGTCGTCGTGATGGCCGGACCGGCGCCGGCTCGTTTCGTGGGCACAGCGCTCGGAGACGAGGAGATCGTCCTGGTCACCTCCGCCGATCATCCCCTCGCCGCATCCGACCGGGTGGAACGGCAGGCGCTCGACGGCGTCTCGCTGGTGCACTACGCCCCCGAGAACAGTTTGAGCGGGTGGCTGGATCAGGCGTTCGCGCGATCCGGGGTACGGCCGACGGTCATCATGCGCACGGCCGTGACCGCCGCCGCCCCGCAGCTCGCTGCCGCCGGTCTGGGTGTCTCGGTGTGCCCGGCGAGCGCGGTGCCGGCGGGCCTTCCCGGTGCGGTGCTCTCCTTCTCTCCGACGTGGACCCGCGAGCTCGTCGCAACGACCCGCACCGCTCCGGACGGTCTCGTCGCGCACCTCGTCGCGGACATCCGCGACCGGTTGGCCGTTTCGCCTGCCCAGCGACGCATCCCCGGCTGACGCGCCGTGATAGCGTGCTCTCGCTCGACTGGCTGAGGGGGAGGCGAGGATGGCGAGAAGCGCGACGGCCCGGAGAACGATCGACCCGCTGACCCGCCCGATCATGCTCGGCCGCGACATCGAGCCGCGCGTCGCGGCGGTGCTGCTTCGCCCGTTCGGCTATCTGCTGGTATCCGTCGTCTGGGTGGTGCTGTTCCTCGCGTGCGTCGCCACCGCCGTCGTCGCCCTGCCGGCCGCACTGTCGGGCACCGTGGGCGACGCCGGGTTGGCGGCCTCGCCCGCCTTCCATCGCTCCGACACGTGGATGGCGTTCATCGTGATCCCGCTCGTCATGGCGGTCCTGGGCTGCGTCGGGTACCTCCTGATCCTGGCGTCGCTCGGGAACATGCTGGCCGCCCTCACCCTGTTCGCCCGGAGCCTGCGGCCGTCGTTCCGGCACGAGCGGCTCTCGGCCAGCATCCGCGCGGCCGGCGGTGAGACCGTCGGACCTGCGACCACCGCTTTGACGGGCGTCTCGCTCTCCCTGCTCCCTATGCGCCTTACCCGCTGGACCAAGTTCGTGATGATCGTGCAGTTCAACGGGTGGGTCATCAACGGCCCGATGTTCAGCATCGGATCGGTGTGGGGAGCCCTGTACGTCTTCACGGTCGGATGGGTGCTGTGGCCCGCGACCGGCGTCGGTCTCGTCGTGTGCGGCGTCGTCAGCGCGGCCCTCGCGGGCGTCCTGCTGTGGATGATCTGGCAGCGCCGGTCGGTGTTCCCCACGGTCATGCCGGGATCGCTCGAGAACAGTCCGTACCGCTGGTCCTGGCCCAACAAGCCGCCGGTCGCGAAGAAGCGCGACCGGCGGACGATGCCGTCTTCCTGACAGCCCCGCCGCTGTCGATCAGGCGTACTCGGGCCGGCCGCCGACGCGGTATGTGAGGGCGACGATGCCCGTGGGGAACACGCGCGTGTCGGTGAGGTCGAGGGCGAAGTCGAGTCCCCGTTCGGGCAACCAGCGCTCGCCCTCGCCGACGATCACCGGGAACTGGACGAGGTTCAGCTCGTCGACCAGCTCGTTCTCCAGCAGCCATCGTGCGAGCGCCGCGCTTCCCACCACCAGCAGTTCGCCATCCGCGTGGGCCTTCAGCTCGCGGACCCGGTCCGCGACATCCCCGGAGATGACCGTCGTGCCCTGCCAGGTCGGCGCGGTCAGGGTGCGGGAGACCACGTACTTCGGCCGGGAACTGATCGCCTCACCGAAACCGTCGTCGTCGCTGCGGGCGCCCCAGTAGGTCTCGAACAGCCCGTAGGTCTTCCGCCCGAGCAGGAAGGCGTCGGGACGCCGCCAGGTGTCGAGGATGTACTGCACGGCCTCGCCGTCGTTCAGCGGAAGCGCCCAGCCGCCGCGGGTGAATCCGGGGTCCATCTCCTCGTTGTTGCCGCCGTTCGCCTGGGCGACGCCGTCGAGGGTGACCTGGAGACTGATCGTGAGCTTCATGGTGTGATTTCCTCTCTCTCACCCCTGCAACGAACGACTCTCCTCCATTTCGACAGCGTCCACGTGCGATCACTCGAGCAATATCTTCACCTTGCGCTGATGCCAGACGATCGGCGCCGGGAGCTCGTCGCTCATCATCGCGAGTACGCGCAGCACGATGATGTCGTGATCGCCCGCGGGATAGCGGTGCTCGACGACGCATTCCAGCCAGGTGGGCGATCCTTCGAGGAACACCGCGCCGGACGGAAGCTCGGCTTTGCGGACACCGCGCAGCCGGTTCTGCTTGTCCCGCGAGGCGAGCTGACTGGTCTTGCCCGCGTGGTCTTCGCCGAGGATGGACACCCCGATCACAGGGGCGCTCGCCAGTTCCGGCCAGGTCGTCGAGCTCCGCTGCGCCGCGAAGGACACCATCGGCGGATCGTAGGAGACGCCGACCGAGAAGGAGGACGCGATCATCACGACCGGCTCGCCGCCGATGGTCGCGGCCAGCGCGGCGACCCCCGACGGGAACCCGGCGAAGGCCGCTCTCATCTCCTCCGGGTCGGAGGTGAAGTCGTAGGTCATCGTCATCGTGATCGGTCCTCCCGCAGAGAAGCGTGGATCGCGGGGGCCCACGCGGTCACCCAGGTGTCGAGTGCCCCCTCCTCGGCATAGCGCGAGTCCAGTTGGTAGAGACCCTGGGCGGGACAGACCGCGCCGAGCTCGACCAGCACGGGCTTGAGCGTCAGCTCGGGGGCGAGAGCGTGCGCCGGACCCCCGCCCAGCATCAGCGGGATGCCGACCTGACCGGCGAGGCCGGTGGCCGTCGCGAACTGGTCGAGGAAGAGCTTGAGCACCCCGGAGTAGGTGCCCTTGAAGGTGGGGGACGCGGCGATCACGAGGTCCGCATCCTGTACCCGGGCCACGGCGTCCGCGACGACCGGGTCGCCGAAGCCGAGGACACCGGCGCCCAGCTCGGACACCTCGATCGTCGTCGCGGTCGCCCCGAGGGCGGACGCGAGGCGCTCGGCGGCGTCGCGGGTGCGCGACTGCGGCTTGGGGTTGCCCACGATGACGGCGGCTGTGAACATCAGGAGACCTTCCTTTCGTGTGATTGCCGGGCGATGAGCAGCGAGCGGGCCTCCCGCTCGTCCTGCCGCATGGCCTCGACCAGTTCCTCGGGGCTCGCGAAGGCCCTCTGCGTGCGGATGAGCCGATCCGTCGTCACCTCGGCGCGGCGTCCGTAGAGGTCGCCCGCGAAGTCGAGCACGTGGACCTCGATCGTGTGTGCCCGGCCGGGAAAGGTGTCGTTCGTCCCGATCGAGATCAGCGCAGGCATCGGCTCGCTCCATGTCTCGGCGCGGAACCCGCCGATGTAGACGCCGTCGGCCGGCAGGCCGGCCCGCTCCTCCAGGTCGAGGTTCGCGGTGGGGAAGCCCAGGCCGAGTCCCGCGCCCGCGCCCCCCACGACGGTGCCGATGAGGATGCCGCCGCGGTCCTGGTCGCTCGCGTCGCCGGCGTCCGTCGGGGTGACGCGGAGGAGGGAGGCGGCGACGATGCTCAGCACGCCCACGAGCGCGAGCACCGCCAGCGCGACGGCGTTGCCCGTCCACGCCAGCACGACCGCCGTCGCGGCGCTCCCGAGCACGGCGCCCAGCTGCTTCACGGAGTTGAAAGCGCCAGAGGCCGCTCCGATCGACGACCGCTCGACCGAAGTGACCGTGGCGATGGAGAAGGGCGACCACAGGAACGAGTTCGCGATCCCGAACAGAGCGAACACCCCGGCGATCGCCCAGATCGGCGCCTCCGCCCAGACGAGCGCCGCCGTGCCGCCGATCGAGAGCACGAGCGCGACGCCGCCGATCACCGCGACCACCCGCAGCCCGACGGTGTTGTTCAGCCGGGCGGACACCGGAGCGGCAAGGAGGCAGACGACGCCCATCGGGACCAGGACGATCGAGGCCGTCACCACATCCAGCCCCCGATCCTCCTGCAGCGCCAGCATCAGCGGGATGGGCGCGGAGCCGACACAGAACGCGGCCGCCGCCGCGCCCCAGGAGGCGGTGACGAAGCCGTGGCTGCGGAACAGCGACACCGGCAGCAGCGCGCGGTCGAGGGACCGGCGTTGCAGCCACACCACGCTCGTGACGAGCGCAGCGCCCATCACCACCAGGAGCCACCGAGGGATATTGGCCACGGAGGAGGAGGCCGCGTCGGTTCCCTGGATGCCGATGACGAGCGCGGCGACCCCGAGGGCGTTGCCCGCCATCGCCCAGAGCGGGATGCGCGCGGGCAGGCGCTCGGACGCCGGCACCCACAGCAGCACGGCGACCGCCGTGATCACGCCGATGGGCAGGTTGACCGCGAAGATCGACGGCCAGCCCGCCGCACCGACGAGAAGGCCTCCCAGGATGGGACCGGCGACCGTGGCGGCTCCGCCGACAGCACCCCAGATTCCCAGTGCGATCGCGAGTCGCGGCGGGGCGAACAGCGTCCGGATGATCGTGAGGCACTGCGGCGTCATCAGCGCGGCTCCGACGCCCTGCGCGACGCGCCAGCCGATGAGCGAGCCGATGTCCTGCGAGACCGCGCAGAGGACGGACCCGATCGTGAACGCGGCGAGCCCGATCAGGTAGACCCGGCGCCGGCCGAACCGGTCGCCCAGCCTCCCGGCGATCAGCAGGGGGACCGCGTAAGCGACCAGGTACCCGCTGTTGACCCAGATGGCGAGGGTCGACGTCGTTCCGAGCCCCGCGATCAGGGCCGGCAGCGCGACCGAGGTGATGGTGCTGTCCAGCAGCAGCATGAAGAAGCCGAGACACAGGCTGCTCAGGGCGAGCCAGTCCCGCGTCGTACGCCGCACAGCGCCACCCATCTCAGACCGCCAGGTTCTCGCGCAGGGTCGAGCCGGGGTAGCGCGGCGCGAGGGCACCGCGCCGGCGGAGCTCCGGGACGAGCAGCTCGCTCAGGTCGGCGAGCCCCGACGGCATCGAGAGCGGGCTCGACAGCATGTACCCGCCGCGCGAGCCGGTCTGGGCGAAGTTCTCCTCCAGGGCGTCGGCGACCGTTGCGGCGTCGCCGACGACGGTGTGGTCGAGCCCGCTGGCCGCCTCGAAGCCGTGCTCGAAGAACTCGGCCCTGCTGATGGTGTGGTCCTCGCCGAACTCGGCGACGAGCGCGCCGACGAAGCCGGCCGGGCTCGCCTGGGCCGCGACGATCTCATCCCGGAGCTCGCCCAGCCGGAACGATGCGGGCAGCGTGGAGAAGTCGTACCCGGCGTTGTGCGACAGCATGGTGCCGACGGCCTCGTCCGTCCAGAAGTCGAGCACCGCATCCCGCCGCGCAGACGCCTCCGCGGCCGTGCGGCCCACGATCGCCTGCGTCGCCCACAGGATGCCCACGTGCTCCGCATCGCGCCCCTCGGCGGTGAGCGCCTCGTCGAGCAGGCGCCGGTGACGCTGCTGACCCGCGAGGCTTCCGCCGAAGCCGAAGACGAGATCCGCGAACGCCGCAGAACCCGCGATTCCGCGTGGCGAGTTGCCGGCCTGCACGATGACGGGGTGCACCTGCGGGCTCGGCACCGAGGCGAGCGGACCCTTGACGGTGAAGAACCGCCCGTCGTGGTCGATCGGGCGCACCTTCGAGGGGTCGGCGAACCGGCCGGTCGCCGGGTCGCGGACGATCGCGTCGGGGGCCACCGAGTCCCACAGCGCCCGGCAGACCTGGATGAACTCCTCCATCCGCTCGTAGCGCAGGTCGTGGTCGATCAGCTGCGCGTACCCGTAGTTCGCGGCGTCGGCCCCCCGACTGGAGGCGACGACGTTGAAGGCGATCCGGCCGCCGGTGACGTGGTCGAGCGAGTTGAGAAGGCGCGCGACGTAGAAGGGGTGCATGAAGGTGGAGGAGTAGGTGAGCCCGAAGCCGATGCTCTCCGTGACCGTCGACATCGCGGCGATGATCGGCGACATGTCCTGACGCGGCCACTGGATGCCCCACTCCACCGCCGGGTCGATGCTTCCCCGCCAGGTGCTCGGGATGCCGGAGCCGTCGCCGAAGAACAGCATGTCCACGCCGGCGCGCTCGGCGGTGCGAGCCACCTCCAGGTACATGCGCACGTCGGGGAACTGCTGCCCGACCCACGACCCGGGCTGAGCCCAGCGGCCCTCGGTGTGCGTGAACGACAGATCGTAGGCGATGTGCATGCCGCTCACGCGGTCACCTGCTTCCAGAGGGACACGACCTCGTCGGTGTCCGAGAGCACGGCGACGTTGAGTTCTAGCTGGACGAGCGCCGCCTCGTTCACGGCGAGGTCGTACGCGGCGGTCGCGTCCCGGGGCACGACGACCGGCCAGTCGAGCTGCATCGCGTCCTGGGCCGTCGCGTCGACGCAGCACTCGCTGGTGAGGCCGACGATGGTGAGCCAGTCGTAGCCGGCGGTGCGCATCCGCTGGTCGAGGTCGGTCCCGAGGAAGCCGCTGTACCCGCGCTTCACGACGCGGAGCTCGCCGTCTGCCGGCTGCATCCGGTACCACTCCGCGCCGGGCGTTCCGACGATGCACGGCTCCGACTCGCCCATCGGGGCGTCGTAGTCGCCCTCGCGCAGCCAGTTGCTCGAGCGCCACGGACGGGCCGGGTCGCTGCCGAGCTCCACCCAGACCACCGGCACGCCCAGCTCCCGGGCGGCGTCCACCAGGGCGCCGATGCGGGTCACCGTCGCGTCGAGCTCGGCGACGACCTCCTCGCTCAGGCCGTAGGCGCCCAGTGCGGCCGGGTCGCCGAAGTCGCGCTGGACGTCGACGACGACGAGAGCGGGTGCGCTCCCGGGCCGGGTCAGCTGCGCGAACTGCGCCTCGCGGACGGCGCTCACCGGTCGCCGCCCGCGTCGTGGGCGCGCAGCGCCGGGAGGACCGTCTCGCCGAACAGGACCATGTCCTGGTCGTACTCGGGGAAGATCAGCATGAGGCCGTCCAGATCCGCCTCGCCCACGATGTACTGGATGTGCTCGGTGACGGTCTCCGCGGACCCCGCCACGTACGCCGTCTGGAACGCCGCCTCGCCGACGGCTCCCGATGCCCACGCGCGAGCCTGGTCCTCCGGGACGCCCCACGACGCCCGCATGTTCGCCAGAGCCTCCCGGTCGACGCCGGCGCCCCACTCCTTCACCTTGGCCTCGGCGAGCGCGTCCGTCTCATCCTGGACGACGGTGAGCATGGAGTACGTCTTGCAGGTGCGGCCGTTCGCCTCGGCCCTGGCGTGGACGTCGGCGGAGAGCTCCTTCATCTCCTCCAGGCTGTCGCCGGCGAGGAAGGCCCCGTCGGCGAACCGCGCCTGGAAGGCGCGTGCGGCCTCCGACTTCCCCGCGCTGATGATGGTCGGCGTCGAGGACGGGTGCGGGCGCGACTCGCAGTCGACCAGGTCGAAGTACGGGGTGTGCATGGTGACGGAGTCCTCCGACCAGAGCCGGGTGACGGCCTCCGTCCAGAGCTCGGTCATCGCGTAGCGGTCGGCGTGGCTGAGGGTGGGGTCCCAGATCCCGAACTGCTCGAACTCGCCGGCGTAGGCGCCGTTGACGATGTTCATGCCCGCCCGGCCTCCGGACACGTCCTGCAGCGTGGCGTACATCTTCGCGGCGATCGCCGGGTTGTGCACGTTGGCGTGCATGGTGGCCCAGATCTTGACCCGCTCGGTGGCCTCGGCGAGCGCCGACATCATGGTCATCGACTCCAGCGAACGGCCCCAGTGGTCCGTCGTGCCGCCGAAGCCGCGCCACTTCGCCATCGACATGATGAAGTCGAGACCGATCTCCTCGGCGTGCAGGGCGGCACGCTTGTTCCAGGCGTACGTGGCTTCGGGATGGGGGGCGGTGGTGGACAGCATCCAGCCGCCGTTCCCGATCGGGAGGAAGATCCCATAGTCTTTCGCGGGCATTGCTCGCCTTTCGCTGCGCTCGGTGGTGTGGTTACGGGGCGGGCCAGATCAGGGTGTCGCCCTTGTAGATGGCCTCGATGTAGGAGTTGTCGAACCACTTCGCCGCCTCGTCGCCGGTCACGCTGTCCGGGACGATCTCGAACTGGTGCAGCATGTCGACGAGCTTCGTCACGTTGGCCGGGTCCATCCCGCCGAGCGGCTGGCCGGGGGTCGGGTTGTCGGCCACCACCTGGGTCTCTGTCTTCCAGATCGTGGCGTTCAGCTTCTTGTCGTACGTGGCGCCACCGGACAGGTCGGCCGCGAAGCCGACGCACTTCTCCGTGTTCGCGTCGCTGGCGCTGCAGTAGTCGTAGGCGTGCAGGACGGCGCGGAGGACGTCCTGCACCGCGGTGGGGTGGGCCTTCGCGAAGGCCGGGTTGACCGCCATGGCGCCGAGCGAGCTGGGGATGCCGTACTTGACCGGCTGCCAGACCGTGACCTTGTCACCGGCCGCCTTGAGCTGGTTCGGCTCGTTGGAGATGAATCCGGTCAGCGCGGCGAGGCCGTCCTGCTTGCGCGGAAGCACCGACGGGTCGTAGCCCTCCTTGACCAGGGTGAGGGACTTCCAGTCGACGCCGGCCTTCACCATCATCGCCTCGACGGAGGCCGGGACGTAGCCCTTGTGGCCGACGACCTTTCCGTCGAGCTGGGTGAGGTCGGTGATGTCGGGGTTGGTCATCAGGATGTCGAGGCCGGCGTTCGAGTACGACGAGATGCCTTCGATGTCGATGCCGTTGGCGCGTGCCTGGATGAGGTCCTGCTGAGCGATGGCGGAGACCGTCGCCTGCCCGCTCGCGAGCAGCTTGGTGTTCTGGGCGGTGTCGCCGGTTCCCGGCTTCAGCTGCACATTCAGGCAGAGGTCCGAGAAGTACCCGAGCTTGCTGGCGGCGACGTACTCCAGGATCGAGGCGGAGGACTGGAACTGGTAGCCGGACAGGTACGTGATCGGGCCGGCCGCCTTGTTCTCTTCGCAACGCTTGGCCGAGATGGCGGTGCCGGACGACGCGGAGTCCGCGGGGGAGCCGGAACTGCACGCGGCGACACCGAACGTCAGGACGACGGCGGTGAGGGACGCGAGACCGGCCTTGATGAGACGGTGCTGCATGGGTCACTCCTTCTTCGGATGGGGTGGTGCAGGGGTGCGCTGAGGCAGGGGTGGGCCTGGTCGCCGGTCGGCGACAGGTGGGGGGAACGCGAGGTGGGGCTGGTGGCCCTCGCTCAGTCGGTGGAGCTCTCGTGCCAGTGCAGGACGCGGCGCTCGATCAGGGTGATGAAGGCGAGCAGGAGGACGCCCATCACGGCGAGGACGAAGATCGCCGCATAGACCACAGCGAGTTGGTTCATCGACGACGCGACACTGATGGCCGTCCCCAGGCCGCCTGTCGACCCGGACGCGGAGAGTTCTGCGACGACGGCGCCGATGATCGAGAGCGGGAAGACGATGCGCAGGGCCGCGAAGATGTACGGGAGCGCGTTGGGGATGCGCAGGTGGATGAGCATCTCCAGCCGCGACGCGTCCATGGTCTTGTAGACCTGCATCACCTGCTGGGGCACCGAGCGGAGGCCGACGGCGGTATTGATGAGGATGGGGAAGAAGCAGATCAGGGCCGTGATGATCAGCTTGGGCAGCGGGCCGAATCCGAAGGCGACGACGAGTGCGGGGGCGATCGCGACGAGCGGTGTCACGTTGAGCACGACCGCGATCGGCATGATGGCTCTCCGCGCCACCGGGAGTTCGCTGATGAGCACGGCGACGACGAAGGCGGCGCCGAAGCCGATCGCCAGGCCGGCCGTCGCCTCCCCGAGCGTGATCAGGGCGTTGCCGAGGTAATAGCCGATGTTGCCGACGAGCGAGTCCCCGATCGCCTGCAACGGCGGGAGGAGGTACGGCATGGATGCGGCGCCCCACTGCCAGAGCCCGGCGAGCAGGGCGAGCATGACGACCAGCGGCAGCCACACTGCGGGACGGATCCACGCCAGCCGGGACTTGGGATGCTTCAGGCTGAACCGCGACGGCTCGGCAGGGACGCCGTCCGGCAGCGGCGGCCGTACGGTTGCTCGTTCTGTTGCGACGCTCATCCGGTGGCCTCCTATGCTGCGTCCGTGGATCGCCAGGCGGAGTGCAGGCGGTCTCTGATCAGGTCTTCGTATTCGTGGAAGCGGCGCTCCTCGAACAGCTTCTGGTTGCGGGGCCGCGGCAGATCGATGTCGATCACGTCGACGATCCGGCCAGGGCGGGGCGCCATCACGACGACCGTGTCCGACATCCGCACGGCCTCGGACACCGAGTGCGTCACGAACAGGACCGTCGTCTTCAGCTCGTCCCAGAGGTCGAGGAGCTGGTCCTGGAGGCTCTCGCGCGTGAACTCGTCGAGAGCCGAGAACGGCTCGTCCATGAGGAGCACATCCGGTTGGAGGCCGAAGGCCCGCACGATCGCCGCACGCTGCTGCATCCCGCCGGAGAGCTGGGCGGGGAGCTTGTGCGCGGCGTCCGCCAGCCCGGCACGATCGAGGAGTTCGAGCATGTCGGGGGCCTGCGTGCGGTCGCCGCGGTCGGCGAGGTCGCCGATGCGCTGCCGTCGCCGCGCCGCCCCTGGGTTGATCTTCTGCGGCAGCGTCACGTTCTTCAGCACGGACAGCCACGGCAGCAGTGCCGGGGTCTGCGGCACCAGCCCGATCAGCTTCGCCGCACCCGCCTCGCTGGGCGTCACATCGTGGACGCGCACCTCGCCGCGATCAGCGGATTCGAGACCCGCGACGATGCGCAGGAGCGTCGACTTGCCGCATCCACTCGGGCCGATCAGGCTGACGAACCGCCCCGGCTCGATGGCCAGATCGACGTCGTTCAGCGCGATCATCGCCGAGGATCCGTACCCGTAGACCTTGCCGACCGAGGTCAGCTGTACCGCTGGCGTCACCATCCACACCCTCCATGCCGTGTACGGACCCATAGGCCCGTTCCCAGATGGCGGAGAGCGTGCGTAGCGAGGTTGATGTCTGCCACGCGGAGTCCGCTTGTTGTTCCACAACGCTACCGAGCCAATGTTTCGTGAATCGGCCTCCGAAGATTGCGCGGATGTTAACTCTGGCCGTCCAGCGGGGCGACGCCGTCCCCGTCGAAGACGTACACCTCGACACCCAGCTCGGCCGCGGCCACGGCGACCCAGCCGTTGAGAGCCTGGGTCGTGCGGGCGCTCACGACAACGGCGGCACGCGTGACCCCGGGCACGGCCGCGCGCAACCAGAGGAGCTTGAACATGTCGGCCATCACCTTGTTCCGGTACGACGGCTTGTAGGCACCCTGATTCGCCACCAGCTGCACGACGATCGTGCCATCGTGATCCATGCCCTCGACCTCCACCCGTGCGCCGTGGGCGAGGGAGAGCGACCGGGGCCGCAGGGGGACCCCGAAGTGAGCGCCCAGTGCGAGGAGCATCCGCTGCTCGACGGAGCCGTCGGCGAACCGCCCCCACTCCCGCGGTGCGCTCGGTTTCGGCGAGGACATGGCGCAAGGGTAGTTGCGGTTGATTTCCTGCGTGTTACTCGCTGTGCCGCACGCCGTCGCGTGCCGACGTGTCAGGGCGCCGGGGTGGTCTCTGAGCACGAAGGCTTCTCAGACCGGTGCGGAGCTGTTGATACCTCAGCCGAGCCGTGACGAACGATCCCGACGATGCGCGGGACTCGTTGACGTGTTCTTGAATCGTCGGACGCATTCGAGGAGTATGAAGTGTTGCTGAGAGGAACTGTAACGGGAGCGCGTGTCCTGCCATGACACCACAAGATCTACTGGATCGACAGGAACTGATTTCGCGTGCTGAACGCTCCGACTTGCGTGTCGCTCCGCGCCTGGCAGCCGAACTAAGAAGTCTGGAGTTGCCGGCGTACCGTTGCCCATCGGTTGACACTCACCGACTGATCAATATCTACGAGCGCCGTCGGCGTCGTTTGTCGGCTGACACTGTCCTTGCTCGCCAGATAGACGCCTGGCTCGAAGCGCTGCGAGGACGGGAGACAGTTCGGCTTGTATCGGTTGAAGATGCCACCGATCCGCTAGCCCTTTTAATTTCCGAGGACCGGTCCGAGCTTTTAGCGGCCATTTGGCCGCGGGCGACAATCGATCCGTAACTCACGACGACGGAGGCGCATCCCTTCCGGCTATAAGGAACACCTGTTGGGTTCCCGGCCCTAGCAGGGCATCGGCCGTCGGCTGCGCGACGCCCTCGGCACACCGACGAGCTGACCTACATCGAGACACTCCCACTTGTCGAAGCAGCACAACTGACCACTTCCAAACGGCAGGACCCAGGGGCTCTTGCTTTGGGTGGTGGAGCTGGAGTCGGAGTTCTATCTGACGAAGCAGCAACCTGAGGAGAGCCTCGTCGACTCATCCAATCGGGGGGCTTCGTTCGGAGGAGCGCGCCGGCAGATGACTACGCTTCCATTCAGATAGAGAACGGTTGGTTGCGATGACGCTTGCTGAAGGCGGTTTGCCGATGAATCGAGTTGAGCTAAGCCAACGGCTCGTGGCGGAAGGGATCCGAGCTGATGCGTACTCACTCGATGGAGGCGACCTGTCCGAACGGTTGGTTCTTGAGGACGCGCGTCGGTCTTGGAACGTGTACTACTCCGAGCGCGGCCAGCGAACGGGCGAAAGACACTTCGACAGTGAAGAAGCAGCATGCGACTACTTCTTGAGGACTATTCTTGGTAGCCCTGAGTATCGATCCGACCGCTGATGTTGGCTCACTCAGCGAGAACACCAGGGATGGAGATCCTTGGGCCCGAATCGACAGCGTGCCGTCGCTGTCCCGCATCGTGGACGCACGACGCCGGACTACCTCGGCTAGACGGCCTTGAGGCGGCCTCGGGACTCACTCCGAACGGCTCGCCGTCGGCGAGCTGACGGATCGACAGCGCGGAGGTTGTCGTTGTGCGAGGCGAACAGCCCGACTGGCAACGGCCAAAAAGAACGGTGGACGAGCATGCCAACCAGAAACAGAGAGCTGGCAAGGGAGCTAGTACGCCGTGGTGAGTAGCGAATCACCGGCGCATCCCGAGATTCTTCTTCTAGCAGCTGGTCGTGGGCCCTGGCGAGTGTTGCGTGAGGTGATTGCCGACTGGGACATGCTCAACGCAGGTGTCCCGAGTCGGGTTCAGCTTGAGCAATCAATCGCGATTCTCCTTGGATCCAAGCTGATCGAAGCAGATGACGAAGGGCGGTTCCGCGTCACCCGCGCGGGAAAGCGATTGTTGGATGATCGCCAGTTGAGGAGATTGAGACCCAGAGCGCGCCCGTCAGTCCTGATGGGCGAGTTCGCGAATCACCTTCAAACCCAGGCCCCCTATGTATTGGATGACGACAAGTATCGGGCAGCCGTCGAAGCTTACGTGGGCCGCTGACCAGCTCTCGTCCGCGTTCACGCCGCAACGGGAGAATGGCCGCAAATACTGTGCCAATAACCCCGCAGCGCCGAATGATCCGTGAGGCGAGTGCTATCAGGAGTTCTCCGACCCGTTTGATATGTACACGCATGCTCGGCTGGAATCGGCGAAGCAACCCGTTCGAGTGTCAGCGCTCGTGGGACGCCAGGTTCGGTCTGGTCCGCCCCAACCGGGCGCCTCTGAGCGAGCGCGTCACCTGTCGGACGACTTCTCTGGGCGTTGTGCCGAGTTGTCGAGGCTGGCGACCGGGAGACAGCACAGCCCACCGTCCCGATTGACCGCGCCGAAAGGCCGACACGCCGACACGCCGACACGCTCAAGGACTCTCACGCCTAGGCAAGTGTGGGCACCAGGCAATCCCATCGGCGTCGAAGTGGTGCCAACCAGCATGCGAGCAGCGTTTTCCTGCAGGTCATGCGCGAGAAATGTCATCAATGGCGCGTTAGGCGTCCGGGTCGATGCGAACTGAAAATGTCGGTGGTCGCCCCTACTCTGGGGGCAGCGAGAAAAAATCCCCAAAACACAACATGTAGTGGAATGACAATCGTGTCATTCGGGTTATATAGTGGGTGAACACCGCGGGAACGCGGATCACCAAGACTTCTAGGGGAGGCCATCATGGACTACGAAAACGACAGCGTTGGCGGCTACTCGGTTCCCGTCGACCCCATGGACCTGCTGCAGTGCGACAGCTGCCAGTAAGGCGCTAGCACCGAGCACGAAGACCCCGGAGGCCCCACCGCCTCCGGGGTCTTCTGTCGTTCGCGGGTGCCAGGGACCCGGCGAGGAACGCGCCAGTAGAATCGTCGGGTGCCAGTGAACCCAGAGCTTCAGGGGCGTGAGTTCCCGCCCACCCGGCCATACCTCGTCGGGCGAGAGAGAGTGCGCGAGTTCGCTCGTGCGGTCTTCGCGACCTCGCCGGTCTGTTTCGATGTCGACGCTGCGCGCGCGCAGGGACACCGCGACCTCGTGGCCCCGCCGACGTTCCCGGTCGTGGTTCAGGAGGCGACCCTCGCGCAGCTGCTCTCCGAGCCCGACGCGGGGATCGACTTCAGCCGTGTGGTCCACGGCGACCAGCGCTTCTCGTTCTCGCGCCCGGTGTTCGCGGGCGACGAGCTGACCGCGACCCTCCGGGTGACCTCCGTGAAGTCGCTCGGCGCGCACTCGATGGTGACAGCCGAGTCGACCATCGTCGACGCCGACGGCGCCCACGTGGTGACCGCGACATCCACCCTGGTCGTGCGAGGAGACGAGTAATGGCCACCCCCGACTTCGACAGCCTGACCGTCGGCGACGTGGTCGCCGAGCGCACGGTCGAACTGACCCGTGACTCGCTCGTTCGATACGCGGGCGCCTCCGGCGACTTCAACCCCATCCACTACCGGGACGACATCGCGACCTCGGTGGGCCTGCCCGGCGTCATCGCGCACGGGATGCTCACCATGGGCCTCTCCGTGCAGCCTGTGGTCGACTGGGCCGGTGACCCTGCCCTGGTGGCGGACTACCAGGTCCGGTTCACCCGCCCGGTGGTGGTCGACCCGGCGGAGGGCGCCACGGTGACCGTGACCGCCAAGGTCGGCCAGCTAGATGCGGAAGCGCGAATCGCCCGCATCGACCTGACCACGACGTTCGGCGGCGAGACCGTGCTCGGCAAGGCGCAGGTCCGCGTCCGGCTGGCATGACCGACTCGACGCCGGCACTCGCCGAGCTCACCACCATCCGCGTCGGCGGCGTGCCGCACCGGCTCGTCGTCGCCAACGACCGCGACGGCGTGGTGGATGCGGTGCGGGAAGCGCGCGACACTGCCGAGGACTGGCTGCTGCTCGGCGGCGGCTCGAACACGGTCGCGAGCGACGACGGCTTCGATGGGACCGTCATCCACATCCGCAGCCGTGGTGTCGAGCGTCTGGCCGCGCCCGAGGGCCGGATCCGGCTCCGCGTGCAGGCCGGCGAGCCGTGGGACGAGCTCGTCACCCTCACCGTGCGCAACGGCTGGTCCGGGATCGAGGCGCTGAGCGGCATCCCTGGCTCAACAGGCGCCGCGCCCGTGCAGAACATCGGTGCGTACGGCCAGGAGCTCGAGTCCGCGCTGGTCGGGGTGGAATTCCTCGACGATGCCTCGGACGAGATCGTGTACCTCACTCGACAGGAGCTGGGCCTGGGATACCGCACCTCGGTGCTCAAGCGCGGACGCATCGGCGTCGTGCTCTCGGTCGACCTGGAGCTCGCAGACGGCGCAGTGCCCGGCGCGATCGGTGCGCCGCTGAGCGCGCCGGTGGCGTATGCCCAGCTCGCGGACGCCCTGGGCGTGCCTCTCGGTTCCCGGGTGCCCGTAGCCGAACTGCGTCGCGCGGTGCTCGCCCTGCGGTCGTCGAAGGGCATGGTGCTCGACCCGGCCGACCCCGACTCGGTCAGCTCCGGCTCGTTCTTCACCAACCCGATCGTGTCAGAGGGCTTCGCCCGCACCCTTCCCGCCAACGCCCCGCGCTGGCCGCAGGCGCCGCTGGAGGCCGACACGGTGATGGACATCCCGCTCGGCGGCGTGCACCCGCTCGATGTTCCGCCCCTCGCGACAGCCGAGTACACCGTGAAGCTCAGTGCCGCGTGGTTGATCGAGAACGCCGGCATCCGTCGCGGGTTCGCCCTGCCCGGCTCGGGCGCCGCCATCTCGTCCAAGCACACGCTCGCGATCATCAATCGCGGTGGCGCGACGGCGGCCGACGTCGCCCAGCTGGCGTCATTCATCCAGTCGAGGGTGCAATCCGAGTTCGGTGTGGTGCTGCAGCCGGAACCCGTCATGGTCGGCCTCAGCCTCTGACGGCGGCCTTGCGTCGTGTGGTCTGGCGCCCGGTCGTGTGGCGTCCGGCTGTCTGGCGTCCGGCGGTCTCGCACCCAGCGCTGTGCTGACACCCACCCAACTCTGAGAGTTTTCTCACGCCGTGCTCCGTAGGCTGAACCCCACACGGCGCGTTCGCGCCGGGAAGGACCGGAGGGGACGACATGGGATTCCTGGACCGCCTGCTCGGACGCGAGGAACCGCGCCCGAACGGCACGCAGACGCAGAACACCGCCAACCAGCCGTACGGCGGAGGCCAGGGCCAAGCGCCGGGACAAGCTCCCGCCCAGCCGCAGGGCCGCAGTGAGGATGAGATCGCGGTCGAGCGCTACCGGTACCTGCTCCGCACCGCCCCGCCCGAGACGATCGAGCAGGTGCACGAGGAGGCGTTCGCGAAGCTGACGCCCGACCAGCGGCGGCTGCTGTTCCAGCAGCTCAGCGAGAACGCTCCCGCAGGGGAGCAGCCGCGCGGCGACGACCCCCGATCGCTCGCTCAGGCGGCGACCCGCTCCGAGCTCCGTCAGCCGGGCACCCTCGAGCGTGCCCTCGGCGGCGGTGGCGCAGGCGGCGCCGGCCGTCCCGGTTTCGGGGGAGCGGGCTTCGGCAGCATGTTCGCCAGCTCCCTGCTCGGAAGCGTGGCCGGTTACGTGATCGGCTCCGCCCTGGTCAGCGCGTTCCTTCCGGCGCCCGGCGCCGACCAGGCCGACGGCGGCGCAGGCGACCAGAACGGCGACAACCAGAACGGCGACAACCAGAACGGCGACAACCAGGACGGGAACGACCAGGGCGGCGACCAGAACGGCGGCGACCAGGGCGGCGACGGAGGCACCGGTGACGCCGGCTCGGTCGACGCGGCCGGCTGGGACGGGGGCGGCGACGCCTCCGGTGGCAGCGACTTCGGTGGCGGTGGCGACTGGGGCGGTGGCGGCGACTGGGGTGGCTTCGGCGGAGGCGACTTCGGGGGCGGCGACTTCGGCGGGGGCGGCGACTTCATGTGACCGGCTGAGGGAGGCGAGCACCGGATCGGCGCTCGCCTCCCTCAGCCGCGCTGCCACTTGCACGGAGTGCGACATGACGGAGCTCAGCTACGCACTGCGGCCGCGAACGGGAGAACTGCCCCTGCTCCCGCACGCAGGAGCTCTTGACCGGCGACCGTGATCGTCCAGCGACTGTCGACGAGGTCGTCCACGAGGAGGACGGGGACGCCGGGGGGCAGATCGAGCCCGTCGGCCGAGAACCGGTTCCACACGGACGCCAGCCGGAAAGCGCTGTTGCCGCCGGGTGCTCCGATCGGCGGTCCACCGCGCCAGTCGAGCGTCCCGGCGAACGGAAGGCGGCCGATACCCGCGAGCCCGCGAGCGAGGGACTCGATGAGCACCGGTCGCCGGCGTGAGGGCATCGCGACGACGGCTCCCGGGCGCGCATCCCAGTCCCAGTCGGCGAGTACCCGCACGCACGCGTCGAGGACAGCGGGCGGCACCGGCTGGTCGGCCGCGTCGTCGGCCAGCAGCTCACGCAGGCGACCGCCCCAGCCGAGGTCTGTCAACCGGGCGAGCGCCCTACCGGGCCGGAGCTGCTGGTCCACCCCGATCTTGCCCTTCACCGCAACCCCGAGGCGATCAGCGCCCGTCGGCCACAGCTTGCGCGGCTCGAGCTCGACACCGACCCGGTCGAGGATGGTGCCGACCTCTCCGGCAGCACTGCCGTCCACCTCCGTCGGGTACCAGACGCCCGCGCAGTTGTCGCAGCGGCCGCAGGGGCCGGCACCCGGGTCGTCGAGCGCGCGCTGCAGGAACTCCATCCGGCACCCGGACGTGGACTCGTAGTCGAGCATCGATTGCTGCTCCGCCTCGCGGGCGGCGGCGATGCGGGCGTACCGCTCTTCGTCGTACTCCCAGGGTGCGCCGGTCGAGACCCAGCCGCCGCTCACCCGCCTCACGGCGCCGTCGACATCCAGCACCTTCAGCAGCAGTTCCAGCGTGGACGCCCGGAGATCGACGCGGCTCTCCAGCACGCGCGTCGACAGGGGCTCCGACCCGAGCGCCTCGAGCACAGCGGCGGCCTTCTCGCGCGACGGCATGGAAGCGGTCGCGAAGTACTGCCAGATGGCGCGGTCCTCCGGGCCGGGGAGCAGCAGCACATCGGCGTTCTCGGTCGCCCGGCCGGCGCGACCCACCTGCTGGTAGTAGGCGACGGGAGACGACGGCGCCCCCAGGTGGACGACGAAGCCGAGGTCCGGCTTGTCGAAGCCCATCCCGAGAGCACTCGTCGCCACGAGCACCTTGACCTCGTTGCGCTTGAGCCGGCCCTCCAGGTCTTCCCGCTCGGCGGTGTCCGTCTGTCCGGTGTACGCGTGCGCTTCGTGGCCGGCGCGGCGGAGCACCCGCGCGGTGTCCTCCGCGGCCGACACCGTCAGGGTGTACACGATGCCGCTGCCGGGCAGGTCGCCGAGGTGACCGGCGAGCCAGGCGAGCCGGGCGGTGGCGTCGGGCAGCGGGAGGACTCCCAACCGCAGCGATCGCCGGGCGAGTGGCCCGCGGATCGTCACGACCTCGGCTTCGCGGCCGACGCCGAGCTGCTCCACCACGTCAGCCACGACGCGCTCGTTGGCCGTCGCCGTGGTCGCGAGCACCGGTACGCCCTCGGGAAGCTGACCGATCAGGTCGCGGAGCCGGCGGTAGTCGGGCCGGAAGTCGTGGCCCCAGTCCGAGATGCAGTGGGCCTCATCCACGACCAGCAGTCCGCTGCGATCGACGAGGGCAGGCAGCTGCGTGTCTCGGAAATCCGGGTTGTTGAGACGCTCCGGCGACACGAGCAGGACATCGACCGAGTCTTCGCGGAGCCGTGCCGCCACGTCCTCCCACTCGTGACGGTTGGACGAGTTGATGGTGACGGCGCGCACGCCCGCGCGCTCGGCTGCGGCCACCTGGTCGCGCATGAGCGCCAGCAGGGGCGAGACCAGGATGGTCGGACCGGCGCCCCGCGCTCGCAGCAGCATAGTGGCCACGAAGTACACCGCGGATTTGCCCCAGCCCGTGCGTTGAACGACAAGCGCCCGTCGATGATCGTCGACCAGAGCGCTGATGGCCTCGAACTGCCCGTCGTGGAACTCGGCTTCCGGTCGCCCGACGAGGGCCCGGAGGCTGGAGAGGGCATCTGTTGCAGTGGTCATGGAGCCATCGTGTCAGGGACGCCTGACGCCCGCTCCCCGCCGAGGACATCGGTGGAGAACGGGCGTCGAAGCCGTCCTGTGGACGGAACCGGTCAGATCCGCGCGCGCACGCGCCTGCGCTGGGAGGCTCGGATGCCGCCGAGCAGGGCGGAGACGACGATGACGAGGCCGATGACGGCGGCTCCGAGCGCCCAGGCCGAACCCGGCGTGAGCGACGCGAGCCAGTCGGCGACGTCGCGGACGCGTTCCCATGACGCCAGCACGTAGAGGGTGGCAGCGGCGAAGAGCGTCAGCAGGAGTCCCCAGACCACGCCGCCCCAGCGCACCGGTGCTTCGCCTGGGGTGATCGGCGCCGTGTACACAGGGCTGGGCGGAGGCGGCGTCGGCGCGGTGAACGGTGCTCCCGTGAGGGGCGTCGTCTCGGAGGTCGAGGCCTCCTGCGATGCGTTCTGCGGGTTCTGGTCGGTCATTGTCGTCTCTCCCGGTCGATTCTCGGCCAGCACGGGTCGGCGCTGGATCAGTGCTGGAGGAGCGCGGGCAGCCCGACGCTCGTCAGGTGGATGCCGGCGACGTTGTCACCCGCGAGGAACAGTGCGGCCGTCGTGAGCACGGCCAGCAGGATCCCGAGGAAGATGAGGAATCCGCTGCGACGCCGCGCCAGCCCGGCGATGAGCACGACGACGCCGACGACGAGCGTGGCGGCGGCGAGTCCGGCGGCCGTCGTGAAGCGAGTGACGTCGGCCAGTTGAGGCCACACGATGGCCACCAGCGATCCGGCGACGAGAGCCAGTCCGATGGTCAGCCAGCCGACCGCGGCGCCGACGCGCGGATTCGCGGCCCGGTAGGCCTCCCGGCGCGCAGCCGCCTCGGCCGTCGCGGTGGCGACCTGCGTCCGGAGCTCGGCCGATCGCTGCGCCTTGACCGCCCGCATGTCCGCGGCCAGTCGCTGCTTCCACGCCGCGTGCTCCGCCCGCCACTGCGCCTGGCGCTGCTGCCAGTCGGCGACCTCGTCGGCGGACGCGCCGAGGCGCGGTGCAGGCGGCGCCGTCGGCTCGGCGGCGGTGTCCAGCTGCGGTGCCGGAATGGATGCGGCGCTCGCCGCCGGCACGTTCGAGGACGGGGTTCCGGCGGAAGCGGTGCCCGCGTCCGTCGCCGCGTCCGTCGAGGCCGCGGAGCCCGCGTCCGCCGTGAAAGTGCTCGCCGTCGTGTCGGCACCGGCCGCGGCCGTCGTCCCGAACCCACTCGACCCCGCAGCCGGCGTCGGCGGTGTCGCCTGCGTCGCCGCCCGGGCGTCCGAGTTCCGCACGGCGATGACGATGAGCGCGACCACCGCGCCGATGACCACCAGCGTCCAGATGACGCGGCCGATCACATCGCCCCAGGCCGGAACGTTCCAGAACGGCCCGTCAGCCCACCAGACGCCGCTCGTCCACGGCAGCAGCGAGAGCAGCGCCATCACGCCGATTGCGACGATCGGCGGCTGGAAGTCGCCCTCGAAGAGCTGCTGGAGGTGGATGCGGCCTTCGCGGTCCGGCAGGAGCGCCCACGCCGCCGCGTACAGCAGCAGCACGGGTGCGCCGAGGATGCCGGCCACCACGATGATGCCGCGCACGATGAGAGGGTCGATGCCCAGGCGGTACGCCACCCCGGCGCTCACTCCGCCGAGCCAGCCGTCGGCGCGGACGATGCCGAGGCCGCGCATCCAATCGAAGAAGCGTGTTCCGCGGCCGGAGAATCCGGTCTGCGGACCGCCGTAGGGGTTCGCGGGCGTCCCCACCGGGGGAGTCGAGTCGTTCTGTGACATGTTCCCCATCCTGGCGTCGGGCTTCTCGCCTGGGTATCGGGTGAACCCCTGAGCGGACCCTGATTAGGGCGGCCATCGGGTGCGGGTCCCCTCGGGGTCTGCTTGGATCTGACTATGTCGTCCACAGCGCCCGCCGGCTCGCGCGCCGGCCTGCCGCGGCCCCCGTTGGCCCGGCCGCGCACGTGCGCCGTGAGCGGGGTGAGCGTCGCGCTCGCCGACCACCTCGGCTGGCCCATCGCTGCCGTGCGCTGGGCGTTCGTGGGCGCCACCTTCCTGGGCGGAGCCGGGCTCCTGCTGTACCTCTGGCTGTGGGCATTCACGCCGTTGCGCGCCCCGTCGGGCCTCGACCCCGCGGACGGCGTGCGCCGCCGGGTGAACCTGCCCTGGCTGCTCGCCGGCGCCGGTGCGGCGGCGGGGATCACGGCCGTGGTCCTCGCTGCGGGCGGGGCGCTCGGCCCCGGTTTCGGGGCGCTGGTCGCCTGCGCCGCCCTGCTGGTGCTCGCCGTCGCCTGGGAGCAGCTGGCGGACGAGGAGCCGGTCGCCTTCGCACCTCTCTCTCCCGCGGCCTTCCGCATCGTCTGCGGCGCCTTCCTCGTGCTGGTCGCGCTGGCGATCGCCCTCACGCAGAACGTCTCCGGCTCGGGGGTGCTGTGGCTCGGCATCCTGATCGCCACCTTCGCCGGCGCGGCAGTGCTGGTGGCTCCGTGGGGGCTGCGGCTGTGGCGGGAGCTGATCACCGAGCGGACTGCGCGCATCAAGGAGGAGCAGCGGGCGGAGATGGCGGCGCACCTGCACGACTCCGTGCTGCAGACGCTCGCTCTCATCCAGAACCGTGCAGGAGCGTCGAGCGAGGTCGGGCGCATCGCCCGCGCCCAGGAGCGCGAGCTGCGCGAGTGGCTGTTCACCGAGGGGGCGGCGGCCTCGGGAGCGGAGGAGCGGGACCTCGCCGCCGAACTCCGGGAGGTCGCGGCCGCCCTGGAGGTGGAGCATCCCGTCACCTTCGACGTCGTCTCCGTCGGCGAGCCGGTGAGGAACGCGCCCTCCGAGCTGGGGGCGGCCGCGCGCGAGGCGATGCTGAACGCCGCGCGTCACGCGGGAGGCGCCGTCTCCGTCTACGTCGAGCACGCGTCCGGACGAGTGGATGTGTTCATCCGCGACCGCGGACCGGGCTTCGACCTCGGGGCGCTTCCCGAAGGGCGTCTCGGTGTCAGAGAATCGATCATCGGCCGTATGCGCCGTGCCGGCGGTCAGGCGACCGTGACGGCGCGCGAGACCGGCACCGAGATCCAGCTGACCATCGATATCGCGAACGAGGCCGCATGACCGAGAGCACCGCCACCGGCCGACCCGTCACCGTGGTGATCGTGGACGACCACTCCATCTTCCGTTCCGGGCTCCGCGCAGACCTCGACGACCGCCTGCACGTCGTCGGAGAGGCCGCCGATGTGGATGCGGCGGTCGCGGTGGTCCTGGAGACCCGGCCCGACGTCGTGCTGCTCGACGTGCACCTGCCCGGCGGCGCCGGCGGCGGGGGAGCGGAGGTCGTTCGCAGGACGGCGGCCGAGACCCCGTCCACGCGCTTCCTGGCGCTCAGCGTGTCGGATGCGGCGGAGGATGTGGTGGGCGTCATCCGCGCCGGAGCCCGCGGCTACCTCACGAAGGGCAGCTCGGGCGGCCAGGTCAGCGACGCGGTCGTCGCGGTGGCCGGCGGCGACGCGGTCTTCTCGCCCCGCCTCGCCGGCTTCGTGCTCGACGCCTTCGGCGCCGCCTCCGGTGAGCAGGCGGAGTCGACCGACGAGCTGGACCGGCTGTCCGCGCGGGAGCGCGAGGTGATGCGTTTGATCGCCCGCGGATACGCCTACAAAGAGGTCGCGGCCGAGCTGTTCATCTCGATCAAGACGGTCGAGACGCACGTCTCCGCGGTGCTGCGGAAGCTTCAGCTCTCCTCCCGGCACGAGCTCACCGCGTGGGCTCTGGAGCGCAAACTCCTGTAGTCCGGTGACCGCTTTGCGGCCGACCTGTCGCGTCCCGTACACTTGACGCGGTGGTTGAATCTGCCAAGCTTTTTTGCGCCCTTTTTCTGGTGTAGCGACGGCAGTACTGCCCCGCTCCGGCCGGGCATCCGCAGCACGTTCGGATGTTCGATCGGTTAGCCTGGAACAGCCAGCGCAGGAAGTCGGCGATTCGGTTCCCTAGGGCGGTAGCTCAATTGGCAGAGCAGCGGTCTCCAAAACCGCAGGTTGCAGGTTCGATTCCTGTCCGCCCTGCAAGTCGGCACTCTGGTGCCGATCCACGAAAGGTGTAACGAGGTGGCCCGAAAGGTAATCGACGAGCCGAGCGAGGAGATCGTCGCCAACGCGAAGAAGGATCGCGCCGCACGGCGCAACCCCTTCGCGCGGATCGCCCTGTTCATCCGGCAGGTCATCGGCGAGCTGAAGAAGGTCGTCACGCCGACCCGCAAGGAGCTCTTCAGCTACACCGGCGTCGTGCTCGTGTTCGTGGTGATCATGATGGCTCTCGTGTCACTCCTTGACTGGGTGTTCGGCATGGGTGTCGTCTGGGTCTTCGGAAACCCGAAGTAGACGACGTCGATCGGGCCGCACCGGCCCTCCCGACAAGAAATGGAATGAATTCAGTGTCTGAGACGAATCGCGACGACGTGGACTGGGCGCCCGCTGCGGAGCAGTCCTCCGAGGACGACGAGGCGCAGACCGGCAACGTTCTCGCCAGCGAGGACGAGGCGTCCGACTCCGCCGAGCACGAGGCGCTGCACGTCGTCGCCGACGACGGCACCGAGATCGACCTCGACGCCGTGCTCGACGCCATGGCGGAGGCCGTGGACCCCGAGGCCGACCGCGCCGTCGACGAGGCGCTGGAGGTCGACAGCGAGGACGAGGCCGAGGCGGCTCTCGAGGCCGTCGAGGACGAGGAGGAGGAGACCTCCGTCGACCCGTACGAGGAGTTCCGCGCAGAGCTCCGCTCCAAGCTCGGCAAGTGGTACGTCATCCACTCGTACGCCGGCTTCGAGCGTCGCGTGAAGTCCAACATCGAGAACCGCATGGTCTCGATGAACATGGAGGACTACATCTACGAGGTGCAGGTCCCCATGGAGGACGTGGTCGAGATCAAGAACGGCCAGCGCAAGATGGTCAACCGCGTGCGCATCCCCGGCTACGTGCTGGTGCGCATGGACCTGAACGAGGACAGCTGGTCGGTCGTCCGGCACACGCCGGGCGTCACCGGGTTCGTCGGCAACGCCCACAACCCGACGCCGCTGCGCTTCGAAGAGGCCTTCTCGATGCTGAAGAGCCTCGTGCAGGTCGAGGCCGCCCCGGCCAAGGGCGCCGCCAAGGGCCAGAAGGCCGCTGCGCGCGTCATCCCCGCCGAGGTCGACTTCGAGATCGGCGAGACCATCACCATCAAGGAGGGCTCGTTCGCGGGCCTCCCCGGCTCCATCAGCGAGATCAAGCCGGAGAGCGGCAAGCTCACCGTCCTCGTCTCCCTGTTCGAGCGCGAGACCCCGGTCGAGCTCAGCTTCGACCAGGTCACGAAGCTCTAGGGAACATTCAGAGCCTCCCCACTGTTTTTCAGAACACCGGGTCTCGGAAGGGCCGAGAAACCGGGAGAGCGATGCGGACCGCGGTCCGGCTCGCTCGAATACACAAAGAAGGAAGAGACATGGCACCGAAGAAGAAGGTCACCGGTCTGATCAAGCTTCAGATCAACGCCGGCGCCGCCAACCCCGCCCCGCCTATCGGCCCGGCGCTCGGTCAGCACGGCGTGAACATCATGGAGTTCTGCAAGGCGTACAACGCGGCGACCGAGTCGCAGCGCGGCAACGTCATCCCCGTCGAGATCACCGTCTATGAGGACCGTTCGTTCACGTTCGTCCTGAAGACCCCGCCGGCGGCAGAGCTCATCAAGAAGGCGGCCGGCGTCGCCAAGGGCTCGGGCGTCCCGCACACCAACAAGGTCGGCAAGCTGACCCAGGAGCAGGTGCGCCAGATCGCCGAGCAGAAGATGGTCGACCTCAACGCCAACGACATCGACGCGGCGTCGAAGATCATCGCAGGCACCGCCCGCTCGATGGGCATCACGGTCGAGGCGTAAGCCCCAACCCACTCAAGACATCTCGTGGAAGAGCCGGCCAGGCTCGCACCACATTCTCGTAAGGAGAAATCACATGGCACAGAAGTCCAAGGCCTACCGGGCCGCGGCCGAGAAGATCGAGGCCGGAAAGTTCTACACCCCCGCTGAGGCCGTCGCCCTGGCGAAGGAGACCGCCTCCGCCAAGTTCAACTCGACCGTCGAGGTCGCGCTGAAGCTGGGCGTCGACCCGCGCAAGGCGGACCAGATGGTCCGCGGTACCGTCATTCTTCCTCACGGTACGGGCAAGACCGCCCGCGTCATCGTGTTCGCGACCGGCCCGGCCGCCGAGGCGGCCATCGCCGCCGGTGCGGACGAGGTCGGCGGCGCGGAGCTGATCGAGAAGGTGGCCGGCGGCTACACCGACTTCGACGCGGCCGTCTCCACCCCGGAGCTCATGGGCCAGGTCGGTCGCCTCGGTAAGGTGCTCGGCCCGCGTGGTCTCATGCCGAACCCGAAGACCGGAACGGTCACGCCGGACGTGGCGAAGGCCGTCTCCGACATCAAGGGCGGAAAGATCGAGTTCCGCGTCGACAAGCACGCCAACGTGCACTTCGTCGTGGGCAAGGCGGGCTTCACCGCCGAGCAGCTGAACGACAACATCACGACCGCTCTCGAGGAGGTCGTGCGTCTCAAGCCGTCCGCCGCGAAGGGCCGTTACATCCAGAAGGGCGCCGTGTCGACCACGTTCGGCCCGGGCATCCCGCTGGACGTCAACGCCATCTGAGGTCGTTCCGCGAACACACTCCGACGGGGTCGGGACCGCTTGCCGGTCCCGGCCCCTTCGTCGTTTCCCGGGAGAGGGGATGCTGTTCCCGGGTGAGGATGCTTCACCTACAGCAACGATCACGACAGAACTGTCTACCCCTCGTTGCGGTGGTAGAACGATGAGGTCTAGTGTCGCTCCTGTCGCGCGCCGTGCGCGGCGGCTCGAAGTCGAGTCCGTCCGAGCTAAGGATGACATTCATGGCACATCGCACCACGGGATCCCTCCACAAGAGGGCGCTCGGAATCATTGCCACCACGTCTGCCGTGGTGGCTTTGTCGTTGGCGGGGGCATCGGCGGCGAACGCAGCCGACCGGGTGACCTACGCCGGTTCCGTCCCCTCCTGGGCGACCGCGGCGAACGACGCCGGCGCCGCACCGGCCGACGAGACGGTGGAGGGTGAGATCTACCTTCCGCTCCGCGATCAGGCGGGCGCGGAGGCTCTCGCCAAAGCCGTCTCGAACCCCCTCGATCGCGGATACCGCAAAGCACTCAGCCCGAAGCAGTGGATCGACCGCTTCGCGCCGAGCCAGGCGGACTCCGACGCGGTGGTCAGCTTCCTGAAGGCGGCGGGCCTCACCATCTCGGCTGTTCCCGCCAGCCGCCAGTACGTCGTCTTCCGCGGCACTCCGGACCAGCTCGGCTCGATCTTCGGCACGTCGCTCCACGCGTTCAACTACGCGGGGCGCCAGCTCGTGGCCCCGGCTTCGGCGCCGTCGCTTCCGACCTCGATCGGCGGCAAGGTCTCGGGTGTGAGCATCGAGCAGTCGCGCACGTTGACGCGTCCCGACTCGATCAAGCAGGGCGACCTCGGTCCGTCCGGCGCACCGCAGGTCGCGCGCAAGGCGGCCGCAGCGCCCGTCATCCAGACGCCGTGCTCGCACTACTACGGTGAGCACACGGGGACGGTCCCGCCCGCGTACAACGGCAACACGCAGTACAGCACCTACAACTGCGGCTACACGCCGCAGCAGCTGCGCAGTGCGTACGGCCTGAACGACCTGGGCAAGCGCGGCATCAACGGCTCCGGCCAGACGGTCGCGATCATCGACGCCTACGCCAGCCCGACGATCGTCAAGGACGTCAACAGCTACTCGCAGCAGAACGGCGAGCCCGGCCTGACCAACAGCAGCTACCAGCAGCTGGTGCCGAGCCCGAGCGAGTTCGTCGACCAGGAGCTGTGCCAGTACCCGAGTGGATGGCAGGGCGAGCAGACGCTCGACGTCGAGTCCGTGCACGCGATCGCACCGGGAGCCCGCATCCTCTACGTCGGCGGCTTCAACTGCGGCGGCGGCCTCGATGTGGCCATGTCGAAGATCCTCGACAACAAGCTCGCGAACATCGTCAGCAACAGCTACGGCAACGTGGGCGAGGCCGTTCCGGCTGACGTGATCCAGGGCGAGGTCAACCTGCAGCTCCAGGCGGCGGGCGAGGGCATCGGCCTGTACTTCTCGAGCGGTGACAACGGCGACGAGGTCGCGAACCTCGGCTACCCGTCGCCGGACTTCCCGGCGTCCTCCCCGTGGGTGACCTCGGTCGGTGGAACCAGCACCGGAATCGATAAGAACGGCAAGATCGCGTGGGAGACGGGCTGGGGCGACCAGTTCGACCAGATCGTCAAGAACACCGACGGCACGCTCAGCTACGCTCAGCCCCTCCCGGGCACGCGGTTCGTCGGCGGCGCCGGCGGCGGCACGAGCGCGGTGTTCGCGCAGCCGGACTACCAGCGCGGGATCGTGCCGGCGGCTCTCGCGAACGGCAAGCGCGTCTCGCCGGACGTCGCGGCCCTCGCCGACCCGTACACCGGGTTCCTGATCGGCATCCGTCCGATCATCGACGACACGACGCTGGAGACCGGCGACTACGTCAACGAGACCTACGGCGGAACGTCGCTGGCCTCGCCGATCGTCGCGGCGCAGATCGCGATCGTGCAGCAGGCGACGCGGTCCACGATCGGGTTCGCGAACCCGACGCTGTACGGAGTGAAGCGCATCCTGCCGAACGCGTTCCGCGACGTGCTGCCGCAGAACCCGACGCAGGCGCTGGTCTACACGAGTGCGATCAGCGGCAACACCTACCTGGTGTCGATGGATCAGGACACCTCGCTGAAGACGGCCAAGGGCTACGACCCGGTGACCGGCCTCGGCGGTGTCTCCTTCGACCTGCTCAGCTGGGTGGCGCAGGGGCGGCACTAGCGACCCTGCGGCTCCGGCCGCACCGCACCACGGACCGGCCGTCGCCCGATCGGAGGCGGCCGGTCCGCTGTGTGAAACCGGCCCGACCGCTGGCTAGGCTGACGGAGTGACTGTCACCATCCGCCCTGCCGTCGCCGGAGATGCCGCCGCCCTCGCCGCGGTCGCCGCCGCGACCTTCCCGCTCGCCTGCCCGCCGCACACGACCGAGGAGGCGAAGGCGGCGTTCATCCGGACCGTGCTCTCAGAGGAGCGGTTCGCGGAGTACCTCGCCGACGCATCCCGTCGCCTGCTCATCGCGGAAGACGACGACGGCAATGCGGTCGGTTACACGATGATCAACCTGGGCGAACCGGCCGACGCCGACGTGCGCGGCTCCCTGCGCATCCACCCCACCGCCGAGCTGAGCAAGTGCTACGTCCTCCCCGGCCACCACGGCGAGGGCGTCGCGAGCCGGCTCATGGCCGAGAGCCTGCGGGCCGGCGGCGAAGCGGGAGCCGAGGGGATGTGGCTGGGCGTCAACGAGGAGAACGCCCGCGCCCAGCGCTTCTACGGCAAGCACGGCTTCGAGCGCGTCGGTGCGAAGCGGTTCCTGGTCGGCGACCGGTACGAGGACGACTGGGTGATGGAGAGGCCGCTCACCCCGGTCGGCTAGGTCAGCCCTCCGCGACTTTCAGCACGACCTTGCCGCGCGTGTGGCCGCTCTCGACGGCACGATGCGCCTCGGCGATCTGCTCGAGGGCGAAGATCTGGTCGACGTGCACGCGCACGTTCCCCGACTCCAGCAGGCGGGCGATGACCGCGAGCGTGCTGCCGTCCGGCGCGACCTTGTAGTCGGTGCCGCGCACTCCGGCGGCGGCGGCGTCCTCCGCGAAGGTGGGCCAGCTCCCGGTCGGCACGTTGACGATGAGGCCGCCGGGGCGCAGAACGGAGAGGGAGCGGGTGCCGGTGTCGTCGTGCACGTTGCCGACCAGGTCGATCACCACGTCGGCGTCGTGCACCACGTCCTCGAAGCGCGTGGTCGTGTAGTCGATCACTTCGGCCGCGCCGAGGGAGCGCATCCACGACGCGTTCGACCCGGAGGCGGTGGCGATGACGTGCGCGCCGAAATACGAGGCGAACTGCACGGCGAAATGACCGACGCCTCCGCTGCCCGCGTGGATGAGCATCCGCTGGCCCTCGTGTGCCTTGGCGACCTCGACGACCAGACCCCACGCCGTCAGAGCGGCCAGAGGGGCGCCGGCCGCCTCGATGTGGCTCAGGGTCGCCGGCTTGCGCACGACGCTCAGCGACGGCACGGAGATGTACTCGGCGAAGCTGCCGCCCAGGCGCGGCACCATGACCATGCCGAACACCTCGTCGCCCGGACGGATGGGGTGCGCGCTGTAGGGGGACTCCACGACGACGCCACTGAAGTCGTGGCCGAGCACGGCGGGGAACGAGTGGATGGCGTCGTAGATCCCGCGTCCGGCCCGCGTCTTCGCGTCGATCGGGTTCACGCTCGAGGCGACCACCTTGACCAGGAACTCGGCGTTCACACGATCCGGATAGGCGGTCTCCCCGATGCGGAGTGCCTCCGGGGCTCCCGCGGCGTCCAGAAGTGCGGCCCGCATGGTCTTCGGCATTCGTCATCCCCTCGTCGGTCTGCCGCTGCGTCGGCGCGGCGTCCCCTCAGTCAATCCTGCGCGTGCTTCACCGGTGTTACGGTCGGGTCACCAGATGTGAACAGTCTGTTTCGGATACCCCCAGGCCGTTTCCCAGCGTCGCGCCGGTTAGGATGCTGCGACCCGGGGCGTACGACGCCTGCGGGAGCGGACCACGACGGCCAGACCCGAGGAGCGACAGGTGCGACAACTGCTGCGGATCGCTCGCGAGCCCTTCGCCGTCCCGGTCCTTGCCCGCGGATGGCAGCGCGCCGTCCCCATCCTGCTCGGCATCGGCACCCTCTGCGTCCTCGGCGGCCTCGTCATCATCTGGGCCGCACGGCTGACCGTGCCGTACCCGGTGTACGTGAGCGAGCTCGGCGCGAAGGGCGCGGCGACGTCCGGCGCCTTCGCTGTCGCACTGCTCCTCATCGCGGGCGGCGGCTTCGCGATCGCCGTCGCGAGCGGCCACATCCGCTCGTCCGCACGAATGCTCGACCGCTGGGCTCCTGCGGTCACGCTCGGGTTCGCCGCTGTGTGCTTCGTCCTCGCGTCGCAGGTCACCTGCACGGCGTACTGCCCGGTGCCGATCGTCGACCCGAAGTCGACCGTGCAGGATCTGGTGCACACGGTGTCCGCCGTCATCGGCTTCGCGGCGGCGTGCTTCGCCATGCTGCAGGTGGGCTTCAGCCGGAAGCTCCCGCGCCTGTCCCGCCTGTCGCGGCTGAGCTGCGGGGCGGTCGCCGTGATCACGATCATCGGAGGGCTGCTCGCCATCGTGCGCGTCGGCGCCGATGTCGGCGCGTGGCTCGAACTGATCGGGACGACGGTCGCCGTCGGGTGGATCGCCGTCTACGCGGTGGCGCTGACCCGCATCCCGGTCGGAGTCGTGGATGCGGCCGGGCCCGAGGCGGCGCCGGCCTCGGTGACCGACACCGTCGCCGGGGCTCCAGCCGACGTCGCCTGACGCAGCAGCTCGATCAGATCGGCCGCCAGCGCGACCAGCTTCGCGATCTCGGCATCATCACGGTCGACCCAACGGCACTCCGGCTCGTCGCGGAGCGGGACGAAGCCGTCGTGCTGCTCCCAGACGAAGAGGGTGCGCTCGGCGCCGAGCACGTACTGCTGCCACCAGATCTGACGGAGATACGGGCGGGGGATGCTGCGGAACGGCTTGTTCGTCGTCTTGATCTCAGCGAGTTCGAGCTTGCCGCCGGTTCGGGCGATCAGGCCGTCGGGAGTCGCCAGATGCCGGCGGTCGCGCTCGGCGTGGAAGAGCAGGTCGGACGGCTCGATGCCGTGCGTCGCCGCCACCCAGGCGGCGATCTCCGGTTCACGCGAGCGGCCGTGCTGCGTGAAGACGTTGCCGCTGAACCCTGTGCCGTGCAGCTTGTCGTAGGCGGCCGCGCGGATGGAGCGCTGGCTCGACAGCTTGGCGACATCGGTGGCGGTGATGCCGCGGCTGCGCGCCCGCAGCCAGCTCACGCGGTCGCTCGACCGCGCCACGACGCGCGCCAGGTGCCCGGTCTGACCGGGTACGGCCGGCACCACCGGGACGGGAGCGGGCCGCGCCGGGCTCAGATCCGCGAGGACGCCCGGCCGGTAGAGGTCGGCGGTGCGGTACGGAGCGGAGTCGAGCACCTCTCCATTGTGCCGCGTCGCGCCGACGCTCGCCGTCACTCCACGCGCGTCGCCCCGAGTTGCCTGCGTGCTTCGTCGATCGTCGCCAGCGTGTCGACCGCCTCCGCGAGCGGGTGGAGCGGCGACTCCGTCCGCCCCTCGGCGACGAAACGGGCGAGGGCCGCGGCCTCGTAGGACATGCCGTCGCGGTGCGGCCGGCCGTACGGGTCGCGCCAGTGCGCGGCGAGTGTCCCGTCACCGCGGAACACGCGCAGGCCGCTCGGCCCCCAGAACGGGCTGTCCGTCTCCACGCGGCCGTCGCTCCCGCTGATCGTCGCGAGCGAGGGCGTTCCCGCCAGCAGGGTGGTGCTCAGGAGAGCCTGCCCGCCGCTCGCGGACGACAGCACCAGTGCTGCCTGCTCGTCCACGCCCGTCTCGGCGAGGGTCCCGGCCGCGATGATCCCGGCGGGCGCGCCGAGCGCGAACGAGGCCCACGACACCGTGTAGACACCGAGGTCGAGCAGCGCTCCGCCCGCGAGGGCGGGATTCCACAGCCGACTCGACGGATCGAACGGCGCCCGACCTCCGAAGTCCGCCGTGACGACACGGATGTCTCCGAGCGCCCCGTCTTCCAGCAGCTGACGCACGATGTCCGTCTGCGGCAGGTAGCGCGTCCACATCGCCTCCATCGCGAAGACGCCCGCCTCGCGTGCGGCCGTGACGATCCGCCTGGCCTGGTCGGCGGAGACCGCCATCGGCTTCTCGATGAGGACGTTCTTGCCCGCCGCGATCGCGAGCAGGGAGTGCTCGAGGTGTTCGCTGTGCGGGGTCGCGACGTACACGACGTCGACCTCCGGGTCGCCGACGAGCTGCTCGTAGGAGCCGTACGCGCGCTCCACCCCGTGTGCGTCGGCGAACGCCTGCGCCCGCTCCGCCGAGCGCGACCCCGCCGCCACCACCCGCTGACGGGTGTGCCGATGGAGTGCGTCGGTGAAGTCGGCGGCGATCACGCCGGGACCGAGCACGCCCCACCGCAGCGGCGGGGCGTCGGTGGGGTCGGGATGGCGCGGCTGCGGGAGCGTGGACAGCACGTCGGTCATGGGCAGGTCTCCTCGTCTCCGTCGGTTCTATGCTGCTCGGCCTAGACCGGCTGCGGGTTCGACACCTCGGGCGCCTGACGCGCGCCCTCCACCGGGGCGGCCCACTTCACGCCGTTGGCGAGCACGCGGCGCACCTGCGGGTGGAAGTAGACCGGGTACTCCTGATCGCCGGCGCTGAAGTAGAAGATCTTGCCACGCCCGCGGGTGAAGGTGACGCCGGAGCGGAACACCTCGCCGCCGGTGAACGAGCTGATGAAGACCAGATCGTCCGGCGTCGGGATGTCGAAGAACTCCCCGTACATCTCCTGCGCCTCGATGACGATCGGCTGCTCGACGCCCGCGGCGATGGGATGCGTCGGGTTGACGTTCCACACCAACTCGCGCTCGCCTCCCTCCGGGTTGCGCCAGCGCAGCGAGCAGGTCGTGCCGAGCATCCGGATGAAGATCTTCGAGAAGTGGCCGGAGTGGAGGACGATCAGGCCCATCCCGCCGAGGACGTGACGGCGGACGCGCTCCACCACCTCGTCCGAGACGCGGTCGTGCGCGATGTGGCCCCACCAGAGCAGCACATCGGTCTCGTCGAGCGCCTGCTCGCTGAGCCCGTGCTCGGGGTCGTCGAGGGTCGCCGTGCGGACGGCGATCTCGTCGCCGAGCAGTTCGGACAGCCCCTCGGCGATGGCTCCGTGGATGCCATGCGGGTAGATGGCGGCGATCTCGGGCTGGGTCGCCTCGTGGACGCCCTCGTTCCAGACGGTGACGCGCAGTGTCATGGTCATGCTCCCTTCAGGGCGGTGTCGGTGGTGCTGGCCGCGTTGGTCGCCGGGGTCAGCCGGACTTCGGCGCCGATGCGGGCGGACTCGTAGGCGGCGTCGATGACGCGAGCCCGGTCGAGGGCGAGCGAGCCGTCCCAGTTCGACCAGTTCGCCCGGTCGGCGACGTGCTCCAGGAAGGTCTCGACCACAGCGAGGTGCCCGCGGCCGGGGTCGGCCGTGACCGTGATGTCCTCGCTCTGCTCGCCGTCGCCGGTGAAGATGGTGAGCTCGCCCGACGGGGCGTAGTCGACGACGCGCAGGTCGGCGCCGCCCTCGGTGCCGTAGAGGGTGATGCCGAACTCGTCGCCGGCCGGGCGGTAGGCGGCCCAGCTGGTCTCGATGACGATGGAGCCGCCGCCCTCGAGCCGGAGCAGGAGGCTGGCGAGGTCTTCGACCTCGTAGTCCGACCCGACGTGCTGCTTGGAGGCGGCGGCCCCGCCGCGGCCGCGGACCCCGAGCTCGGAGTGGGTGACGGCCGAGACGGCCTCGACGCGGGGCTCGCCGAACAGGTGGAGGGCGTAGTCGAGGACGTGCACGCCGATGTCGATCAGCGGGCCGCCGCCGGCCATCTCGCGGTTGGTGAACCAGCTGCCGAGCGCGGGGATGCCGGCCCGCCGGAGCCAGACGGCGCGCGCGTGATACGGCCGGCCGATCTGCCCGTCGTCGATCGCGGCCTTCAGTGCCTCGATGTCTCCGCGGCGGCGGTGGTTGAAGGCGACCTCGAGCACGCGGCCGGCGCGGTGGGCCGCATCCACCATGGTCTGGGCCTCCGTCGCGGTGCGGGCGATCGGCTTCTCGCTGAGCACGTGGATGCCCGCGTCGAGTGCTCCGACGGCGATCGGCGCGTGCAGGAAGGTGGGGACGGCGACGCTGACGACGTCGAGATCGCCCTCGGCGACGAGGTCCTTCCAGTCGCGGTGCAGGCGCTTGACGCCGTAGGTCTCGCCGAGCTCGGCGCGGGGGCCGTCCTCCATGCCGGCGATGGCGACGAGTTCGACTCCGGGGAGGGCCGAGTAGGCCGCCATGTGCTGCTGTCCGGCCCAGCCGAGGCCGACCACTCCGGCGCGGAGGGGGCGGTCGAGGGGTTCGCTCTGGGTGCTCACGGCACTCCTTTCAGTGTGATCCTTGGGGGATTCGAATCGATTCGAGGTTGTGGGGATCGTGGTGGATGTTCCGCCGGCGGCGTCAGCGGAAGAGGGAACGCGGTGTGCCCGCGTCGGGATCGAGCGCGCGCTGGATGACCATGATGGCCGCCCCGATCGCGCCGCCGGTCTCGCCGGAGCGCGACTGCGTGATGGTCAGATGCTGCGTCGCCAACGGCGTGGACCGCTGGTAGACGACCTCGCGCATCCCGGCGAGGAGCTGCTCGCCGACGCGGGAGAGACTGCCGCCGACGACGATCATCGACGGGTTCAGGAGGTTGACGCAGGTGGCGACGACCGCGCCGAGGTCGCGTCCGGCCTGCCGGATCGCGTTCTGGACGGCCGGGTTGCCCGTGCGCGCCAGGGCGACGACGTCGTCGCTGGTCTCGGCGGCGAGACCGGCTTCGGAGAGTGCCCGCGCGATGGCGGGCCCGCTCACCAGCGACTCGAGGTCCGCATCCTGCTCGCCGTGGCTCGGGGTGTCGCTGCCGAAGGGGACGCGGACGTGACCCAGGTCTCCGGCCGAGCCGAGCGCCCCACGCTGCAGGCGGCCCCCGCTGATGATCCCGGCGCCGACGCCCGTCGCGACCTTGATGAAGAGGAGGTCTGTCTCCTCCGGCCACATCAGCGCCTGCTCTCCCAGGGCGAGGAGGTTGACGTCGTTGTCGACGAGGACGGGCACGTCGAAGACGCGACGGATGTAGGCGGGGATGTCGAAGCGGTCCCAGCCGGGCATGATCGGCGGGTTCACCGGCAGCCCGGTGGAGTGCTCGACCGGGCCGGGCACCCCGACGCCGACGCCGATCAGCTCTTCCGGCTCCCGGCCGCTGGCCACGTAGAGCTCTGACGCCGTCTCCATCGCCCAGTCGAGCACCGGCTGCGGGCCGTCGGCGATGTCGAGCCGGCGTGACTCGCTCGCCGTGATGTTGCCGGCGAGATCGGCGAGGGCGACCACCCCGTGCGTCGCGCCGAGATCGATCGCCACGACCACGCGCGACTCCGGGTTGAAGCGGATGCGCGAGGGAGGCCGCCCTCCGGACGACACGTCGTCGCCCGCGGGCGCGACGAGTCCCGCCGCGGTGAGCGTGTCGATCCGGGACGCGATGGTGGAGCGCGCCATGCCGGTCAGCTCGGCGAGCTGCGCGCGGGTGCGCGGGATGCCGTCGCGCAGGATCGCCAGCAGCTCCGCGGCGTCTGCGGCGACGAGCACCGAGTCTCGCGCGCTGTCGGTCATAGAGGGTATTGAACCACAGTGCCGGCGGACTGCTCAAAGATCGTCTGCATTCGGTCGACTTTTGATTGACATCCGGCAGAAGTGGCACTTGAATGGAGGCACGCCATCCGGCGCCTTTCCACTCCATGAACTCGACGAGGAGAACAGTGTCGACGTCAAAAGTCTCCGTGCAGCTGTACACGGTCCGGGAACTCCTGACCGAGGACACGGTCGGTACCCTCAAGCGGATCGCCGAGATCGGGTTCACCCAGGTCGAGCCCTTCGCCTTCCTCACCTTCGGTGACGCGCTCCGCCAGGGCCTCGCCGAGGCCGGCCTGTCCGCGCCCACCACTCACCAGGGCTTCATCGGCGGCGACCTGGACGAGGTGTTCGGCGCCGCGAAGGAGCTGGGCGTCCAGACGGTCATCGACCCGTTCGTCGCGCCCGAGCGCTGGCAGACCGCGGAGGACGTCGCGCAGATCGCCGAGCAGCTCAACGCCGCCGCCGAGGTCGCGGCCCGTCACGGTGTGCGAGTCGGCTACCACAACCACGCTCACGAGCTCGAGAGCACGATCGAGGGTACGACAGCGCTCGAGTTCTTCGCCGGCAAGCTCGCCCCGGAGGTCGTGCTCGAGGTCGACACCTACTGGGTGGCCGTCGGCGGCGTCGACCCGGTCGCACTGCTCCCCAAGCTCGGCGACCGCGTGGTCGCCCTCCACATCAAGGACGGCCCCGGCACCACCGAGACGAAGGACCAGGTCGCGGTCGGCCAGGGCTCGCTCCCGATCGAGCAGATCATCGCAGCAGCACCCGACGCCCTCCGTGTCATCGAGCTCGACGACTCGCGCGGTGACCGCTTCCAGGCTGTCGCCGACAGCTTCGCCTTCCTGGCCTCGAAGGGTCTCGCATGAGCGGCGGGCGCGTGGGAGTCGGCGTCATCGGCGCCGGTGTGATCAGCAACCAGTACCTCGAGAACCTCACCGCGTTCCCCGACCTCGATGTGCGCTTCGTCGCCGACATCGACCTGGAGCGGGCCAAGGCGCAGGCCGACAAGTACGGCGTGCCGGGGTCCGGCACGGTGGAGGAGCTGCTGGCTGACGATGACATCGAGATCGTCGTCAACCTGACCATCCCCAAGGTGCACGTCGAGGTGGCCCTGCAGGCGCTCGCCGCCGGCAAGAACGTCTGGAGCGAGAAGCCGTTCGCCCTCGACCGCGCGAGCGGTCGCGAGCTGCTCGAAGCCGCGCACGCGGCCGGGCTCCGGGTCGCCACGGCGCCCGACACGTTCCTCGGCTCGGGCATCCAGTCGGCCCGACGCCTGATCGAGAACGGCGACATCGGTGCTCCGCTGACCGCGCTCACGCTGATGCAGAGCCCCGGCCCGGAGTCGTGGCACCCCAACCCCGACTTCCTCTTCCAGGAGGGCGCGGGTCCGCTGTTCGACATCGGTCCGTACTACCTGACGGCCCTCGTGCAGATCTTCGGACCGGTCGCCCGGGTGAGCGCGAGCGCATCCCGCGCTCGCGAGACCCGCGTCATCGGCTCCGGGCCGCGCGCCGGCGAGGAGTTCGCCGTGACCGTGCCGACGCACGTCAGTGCCCTCTACGAGTTCGAGAGCGGGCAGACGGCGCAGGCCGTGTTCAGCTTCGACTCCAAGCTCGGCCGCACCCAGTTCGAGGTCGCGGGTGTCGACGGCACGCTGGTCGTTCCCGACCCCAATACCTTCGAGGGCGAACTGCTGGTCCACGGCGGCGACGGCATCGAGACGGTCCCGTCGACCGGAACGACCGATTCTCGTGGCATCGGTGTGGTGGAGCTCGCACGGGCCATCCGCGCCGGCGTCCCCGAGCGCGCATCGGGCGAGCAGGCCTACCACGTGCTCGACATCATGGTCTCGACCATCGAGGCGGGGGAGTCCCGTACTCCGGTCGAGGTCGAGAGCACGGTGGATGTCGCGCCGGCCCTCCCTGAGGACTGGGACCCGCGAGCGGCGACACTGGCGTGACGGGAGCCGAGCGATGACGGACGGGAATCAGGCCGGAGCTTCGGCCGGCAGTGCCGCGACCAACGGCGGGCTCACCCGCCGCGACGGCGGTTCGGCCGGAGCCCGGCTCCGTGTCGCGATCGTCGGCGGCGGCTTCATGGCGGAGGTTCACTCGCGAGCGGCTCGTGCGGCACGCGCCGACATCGCCGGAATCGTCTCCTCGACGCCGGAGCGTTCGGCGGCGGCCGCCGAACGGCTCGGCATCGGCCGCTCGTACGGATCGCTCGACGAGCTGCTCGCCGATGACACGGTCGACGTCGTGCACGTCACGACGCCCAACGCCCTCCACGCAGAGCAGGCGGCGGCCGTACTGGCCGCCGGCAAGGACGTGGTCTGCGAGAAGCCGCTCGCCACGTCCGTCGCCGACGCCGAGAGCCTGGTGGCCGCGGCGGAGGGACGGACGGCGACCGTTCCCTTCGTCTACCGCTTCCACCCGCTGGTGCGGGAGGCCCGCGCCCGCTTCGCCTCCGGCGAGGCCGGACGCGTGCTGAGCATCAACGCCTCCTACCTGCAGGACTGGCTCCTGGGGTCCGACGACGACAACTGGCGGGTGGATGCGGCGCAGGGCGGCCGCTCGCGCGCCTTCGCCGACATCGGGTCGCACCTCGTCGACCTCGTCGAGTTCGTCAGCGGCGACCGCGTCAGCCGCGTCTCCGCCACCAAACGCACGGTGTTCGCCGAGCGCGCCTCCCATGCGGCGATCACGACGGAGGACGCCGTCGCCGTGGTGATCGAGACGCGGTCCGGCGCTCTCGGAACACTGCTGGTGTCGCAGGTCGCTCCTGGCCGGAAGAACCGCCTCTGGCTCGAGATCTCCGGCAGCGCCGAGAGCGTCGCCTTCGATCAGGAGCAGCCGGAGACGCTGTGGGTGGGCCGTCGAAAGGGAAGCCTGATCATCCCTCGCGACGCCGACCAGCTCAGCGAAGACGCCGCCCGGCTGTGCGTCGTGCCCTCCGGGCACCCGCAGGGCTACCAGGACGCGTTCAACGCGTTCGTCGCCGACAGCTACGCGGCGGTCGCGGGGGAGAACCCCGACGGCCTCCCGCGCTTCACCGACGGCCTTCGTGCGGTGCGGATCACGGATGCGGTGATCGACTCGGCCGAGTCGGGCACCTGGATCGAGATGGGAACGAACAATGACTGACGCCACCAGTGCAGGCGGCTCGGAGACCACCGAGTCGGGCCGGACGCACCCGGTCACCCTCTTCACCGGTCAGTGGGCCGACCTCACGCTCGAAGAGGTCGCGAAGTACGCGAGCGAGTGGGGCTACGACGGCCTCGAGATCGCGTGCTCCGGCGAGCACCTCGACGTCTGGCGCGCCGCCGAAGACGACGCGTACTTGCAGGGCCGCCTCGACATCCTCGACCGGTACGGCCTCAAGGTCTGGGCCATCTCCAACCACCTCAAGGGCCAGGCCGTTTGCGACGACCCGATCGACTTCCGCCACCAGGCGATCGTCGGGTCGAAGGTCTGGGGCGACGGCGATCCGGAGGGCGTGCGCCAGCGCGCCGCCGAAGAGCTCAAGCTCACGGCGAAGGTCGCCCGCAAGCTGGGCGTCGACACGGTCGTCGGGTTCACGGGGTCGAGCATCTGGCCGTACGTCGCGCAGTTCCCGCCGGTGCCCGCCGAGGTGTTCGACCGTGGCTACCAGGACTTCGCCGACCGCTGGAACCCCATCCTCGACGTCTTCGACGGCGAGGGCGTCCGGTTCGCTCACGAGGTGCACCCGTCCGAGATCGCGTACGACTACTGGACGAGCGTGCGGTCCCTCGAGGCGATCGACCACCGCGAGGCCTTCGGCTTCAACTGGGACCCGTCCCACATGATGTGGCAGGACATCGACCCCGTCGGGTTCATCATCGACTTCCAGGACCGTATCTACCACGTGGACTGCAAAGACACGCGTCTCCGGCCGAAGAACGGCCGCGCCGGCGTGCTCGGTTCGCACCTGTCGTGGGGTGACCCGCGTCGCGGCTGGGACTTCGTCTCCACCGGCCACGGCGACGTGCCGTGGGAGGACGCCTTCCGAGCCCTCGAGTCCATCGGCTACACGGGCCCGATTTCGATCGAGTGGGAAGACGCACGGATGGACCGCCTCCACGGCGCCAAAGAGGCCGTGGGCTACATCCGCTCCCTGCTCTGGAAGCAGCCGACCGCCTCCTTCGACGCGGCGTTCAGCAACCAGGACTGAGCACGCCGATCACGGGACGAGGACGAGGCGGTCATGGGTCGTGGCCGCCTCGTCCCATGCCCGCTCGACGTCGGAAAGCGGCACGGCACGTGCGTCGGTGACGAACGCGCCGCCCGCCACCTCGACGGCCAACTCGGAGAGCTCATCGACGATCGCCTCCGTGCTCACCGAACCCTGACCGCTACCGATCAGCCGCAGATCGACAGCGCGCAAAGCAGCGGACGGGATCGGCGACTCCGCTCCGGCAACGGACCCGATCTGCACCCACGTGAGCGGCTGATCGTCTCGCACCCGACCGGGGATGACGGCGCGGAGTGCATCCGCGGTCGGCCGCCCCCACAGGTAGTCGAGCACCACATCCACGTCGCTCGCGGCCCGTGCCAGCGCATCCACGTCGCCCAGCTCGACGACGACGTCAGCCCCCGAATCGTCCAGCCGGTGCGCGTCCCTCGAGACCGCGACCACGCGGCCGGCGCCCAAACGCCGCGCGACCTGCACCGCCAGCCCGCCGGCGTTACCCGACGCACCGAGCACCATCACGCTCTGGCCCGGCTGCATCCGTGCGCGGCGACGCAACGCGACCCAGGACGACATGGCCGGATTCATCGCTGCGGCCAACGGGACGGGATCGGCGTCCGGCGGCAGTGCGACGCTACGTCGCAGATCCACGACGGTCCGCTCGGCCATCGCGCCCTTCGTGGTGTCGGGGAGGATGAAGTACCGGAGCGTACCGTCAGGAGTTCGTCCCACCCCATCCAACCCTGGGATGAGCGGCAGCTCGTCCGTGCTCGTGTAGTGGCTGCCCGCTGCCTGCGACCGCACCCGCGGGGAGATCGCGGCGCCCAGAACCTCGGCCACGACCTCGTGAGCTCGCCGTGGCGCGGGCTCCTCGACATCCAGGTAGCGCGGGTGGGCGCCGAACTCGGTGACGACGGCTGCTTTCATGACCTTCTCCAAATGGTTGGGATTACGAACTAAATAGATGGTAACCCCAACTAATGCGCTACGCTAGCGGCATGACGACCTCGGCACACCCGCACGACTCGGAGCGCCTTCTCGACGCCCTCGTGCAGACCTCGTTCGAGGTCATCGGCGTGGTCAGTCGTGTCGCAGCCGACAACGAGCTGTCCCTCACTCAGCTGCGCGTGCTGGCCATCCTGCGCGATCGGGAGCCCACCATGTCCGAGCTCGCAGAGCACTTGGGCGTGGACCGTTCGTCCGTCTCCGGACTGGTCGATCGGGCGACGCAACGGGGGCTCGTGACCCGCGTCCGGGACACCGTCGACCGCCGCTCCGCCCGGGTGGGACTCACGCCGGCCGGCCACGAGCTGGCGCGGGCCGGAGCCGCGGCCATCCATACCGGAGTCGCGCCCCTGCTCGGCAGCCTGGGGCCGGACGACGGAGCGCGACTCACGGAATTGCTGGAAGCTCTGCTCGGCGGACGTCGCTGACGGTCACGCCACGTCGAGCACCCAGGTGACGCCGAAGCGGTCCGTCAGCATCCCGAACCCCGCCGACCAGGCGGAGGCCGCCAGCGGTTCGACGACCGTGGCGCCCTCCGCGAGGCGCTCCCAGTAGCCGGCCAGCTCGTCGAGGGAGCCCGCCCGGACGGAGACGAAGAAGGGCTGATCGGTGATGGTCATCCCGTTCTCCCGCCGCGTCGATGCGGACTGAGCCGCGCCCTGATCTGCAGTGCCCGGAACGTCGTACGCCATCACCCGGAACCCCTCGGGTGAGACGACCTGGCCGAAGACGATGCGCTGCGCGTCAGGGAGTTCGGGGGGCATGCCGAAATCGGCATACGTCGCCGCGGTCACCTCTCCGCCGAACGCGCCGGCGTAGAAGTCGAGGGCTGCTCGCGCCTCTCCGGCGCGGAAGTTCAGGTGCGTGGTGACGGTGATACTCATGACTGCTTCCTCTCGGTGAGATCGCCGGCTTCTCCCGGCGACGCCAGAATCGCAGCGGTAGCGGACAGTTTCGGTCCGCTACTCCCGCGAGAATCGAGGCATGAACGCACCCTCCTCGCGCATGCTCACGATGCTCTCGCTGTTGCAGGCGCGACGGGACTGGCCCGGGCAGGCGCTCGCGGATCGGCTCGACGTGAGCACCCGGACGGTCCGGCGGGATGTGGACCGCCTCCGCGAGTTCGGCTACCGCATCGACGCGCTGAAGGGTCCCGACGGCGGGTACCGTCTCGCCGCGGGCTCCGAGTTGCCGCCCCTCCTGTTCGACGAAGAGCAGGCCGTCGCCCTCTCCATCGCACTACAGAACGCCGGGGCGTCTGGAGCCGAGATCGAGGAGGCCGCTGCCCGCGCGCTCGCGACCGTCCGCCAGGTCATGCCATCTCGCCTGCGGCATCGCATCGACGGCATCAGCTTCGACCGGCCCAGCGCGGGACCGGCGGTCGAGCCGGCGGTGCTCGGCGCGGTGAGCACCGCCGTCCGGGAGAGGAAGGTGCTCCGGTTCGACTATGCCGGAGCGGACGGACCGCCGCGTCGCACCGAGCCGCACGGTCTCGTGGCTCGGGATGCGCGCTGGTATCTGGTGGCGTGGGACCTCGACCGGGACGACTGGCGGGTGTTCCGGCTCGATCGGCTGGCGCCGAGGTTCCCGGCCGGTCCGGGGTTCCGTCCGCGGCAGATCCCCACCGGAGACGCGACGTCGTTTGTAGCGGCGCGCTTCAAGGGCAGCGACGACGAGGACCGCTGGCCATGCGTGGGCGAGGTCGTCATCGACCTGCCGCCGCGCGACGTGATCCCGTGGGTGACCGACGGCCACGTGGAGCCCGTGGGCGAGTCCCGGAGTCGTCTCACCCTCGGCTCGTGGTCGTGGATCGGCGTGCTGGCGTCTCTCACGCGGTTCGACGTCGCGTTCGAGATCGTCGGGCCGCCCGCACTAGCTGAGGCAGCGGCGACGCTCACCGACCGTCTGATCGCCGCGGCCCGATCGCTCGGACCGCCGGGACCGCCCGAACGGGGGAGGGTCGCCTAGCCGCCCCCGCAGGCGTCCAGCCCGCAGTCAGTAGGTATCCTCAGTACTCACTGGGGACACCTGGCGGCGAACGGAGGACCTGTGGCCAGAGGAGCCAACCTCCCCGCCATCGCGGCGTTCAACGAGACGGTCGTGCTGGATGCCGTCCGACGGTCGCCGGACGGGCTCAGCCGGGTGGAGCTGGCAGCGCGAACGGGCCTCTCGGCGCAGACCGTCACCAACGTGACGCGCCGCCTCCTGCAGCAGGGGCTCATCCGCGAGGCCGGGAAGCAGAGCGAGGGCAGCCCGGGCAAGCCGCGCACCATCCTGCGCCTGAACCCGGCAGGCGCCTACGCCGTGGGTGTCCACCTCGACCCCACCGTGATCGCCTGCGTCCTGCTCGATCTCGAGGGGTCCGTGGTCGCCCACGTACACCGTCCGTCCCCGCCGGACGGCGACGCCGTCTCGACGCTCGCAGCCGCCGTCGGCGCCATCCGCGAGGTGCTCGCGACGCCGGGCGTCGATCCGGAGCGCGTGATCGGCGTCGGCGTCGCCGCGCCGGGCCCCATCGACGCTGAGCGGGGTGTGGTGGTCCGGCCGCCGTTGATCCCCAGCTGGAACGACTTCCACCTCCGCGACGAGCTGACGGCTGCGACCGGCCTGCCCTCCCTGGTCGCGAAGGATGTGACGTGCGCGGCCGTCGCCGAGCGGTGGAGCGATCCGGCCGGAGCATCCCGGGACTACGCGTTCGTCTACTACGGAACGGGCGTCGGCGTCGGCCTGGTGCTGGGCGGAGAGGTCTACACGGGATCCACCGACAACGCCGGCGATGTCGGCCATGTGCTCGTCGACCCCGGCGGAACGCTGTGCGCCTGCGGCCGGCGCGGCTGTTACGGGGAGTCCGTCCGGCCGTACCGGCTGGTCATGCAGGGCCTGTGGGCGGGGGTGCTGACGCCGCCTGTGGGCACGACCGTCGCGCCGGAGGAGGACCTGCAGCTGGATGTGGAGACCGTCGACGAGCTCTTCACCGAACTGGCATCCGCGGCGGAGGGCGGTGACGCGGGGGCGCGGGAGATCATCGACCGGAGCATCCGCAACTCGGCCTTCTACCTGTCCAATCTGACGTCCCTCCTCGATCTCGACCGCATCGTCTACGGCGGCCCGTCATGGTCGCGGGTGGAGCGCCGCTATCTGGACCAGCTGCCGGCGCGGCTGGCCGAGCTCGACACGGGCATCCTGACGCACGGCATCGCGATCGCCTCCAGTGCGATCGGTGAGGACGTCGCCGCCGTCGGTGCTGCCGCGCTCGTCCTGGACGAGACGTTCTCGCCGCGCGCTGTGGTCCGCTGACCGCTGCCGCGCTGCTCTGGCGACACGGCGGGGGACAATCTCGCCGTTTCCCTTGCGCTTGTAAATCAAATTGATTTATAAATTACGCAGGTCCGGCGGCGTCACGCCACGGACGTCAATGCAAAGGAGCATCGATGAAGCGAAGCAGGATCCTGGCCGCCACCGTGGCCACTGCGGCCCTCGTCGCACTGGCGGGATGTTCGTCCTCGTCCGGCGGCAGCGACGGCACGACCATCAAGGTCGCCTTCCAGGACTTCGGGTCCGACATCATGGCCAACTTCATGACCAAGGCCAAGGCCGACTTCGAGAAGGCCAACCCGGGGAAGAAGATCACGCTCGTCCCGATCAAGGCGGCCGAGAACGACTACTACACGAAGCTCTCCCTCATGAACCGTGCGGCCACCACGGCGCCCGACGTGATGTCGGAGGACACCTTCCTCATCCGCGCCGACGCGCAGGCCGGCTATCTGGCCCCGCTCGACTCGTACGTCGACAAATGGTCGGACTGGTCGAACTTCTTCGACAACGCCAAGGACGCGGGCAAGGGAGACGACGGCAAGGTCTACGGCATCCCGACCGGCACCGACACCCGGGGCCTCTGGTACAACAAGGACATCTTCGCGAAGGCCGGCATCCCGACCCCGTGGCAGCCGAAGACCTGGGATGACGTGATCGGCGCCGCGAAGAAGATCAAGGCGGCCGTGCCGGGCGTCATCCCGCTCAACATCTTCTCGGGAAAGGCCGCAGGTGAGGCGAGCTCGATGCAGGGCTTCGAGATGCTGCTGTACGGAGCCAGCGAGAAGGGCCTCTACGACGACTCGAAGGCCAAGTGGATCGTCGGCTCGAAGGCGTTCACGGACGCGCTCGACGTGATCAAGGAGGTCTACCAGGGCGGCCTCGGCCCGAGCCAGGAGGTCACCAGCGACACGAACTACCAGAACACGATCAACAACCAGCTCATGCCGCAGGGCAAGCTCGCGATCAACCTCGACGGTTCGTGGGCCTCGAACGCCTGGCTGCCGACCGGCGCGACGCCGTGGGCGGACTGGTCGAAAGTCATGGGCACCGCGGCCATGCCGACGAAAGAGGGGCAGGACGCCGGGAAGATCAGCCTCTCCGGCGGCTGGACGTTCTCGATGGGCGCCAAGAGCAAGGCCAAGGACCTGGCGTGGAAGTTCATCACCTTCCTGACCGACAAGCAGCGCTCGCTCGAGTACAACATCAACACCGCCGGCATCCCGGTCCGCAAGGATGTCGCCGACGACGAGAAGTACAAGACGTCGAACCCGACCTCGGAGTTCTTCTCATCGCTCGTCGCCGTGACCAAGTTCCGGCCGGCCACACCCGACTATCCGAAGATCTCGAACGGCATCCAGGTCGCGATGGAGTCGGTGATGACCGGGCAGGCCACGCCCGCAGAGGCCGCCAAGACCTACGACGACACCGTCGTGGGGATCGTCGGTGAGGGCAAGACGGAGTCGAAGTAGTGACCTCCACCGTCCCCGCCGTCTCGGACGCGCGCGGCCGGGCCTCGTCGGCCCGGCCGCCGCGCCAGCGGAACACGGCACGTTCGCGCGCACACACCCGGCGGTCGCTCGCCCGCTCGGTCCCCCTCCTCCCCGCCATCGGTCTGCTCGTCGTGTTCCTGCTCGGGCCGATCCTGTCGTCGTTCTACGGCTCGTTCACCGACATGTCGCTGACGGGTTCCGCTGCCGCATCCAGCCAGTGGGTGGGGTTGCAGAACTACATCGACCTCTTCAAGAGCCCGGACTTCCCGGTCTCGGTCTGGCTGACCCTGGTCTTCCTGCTCGGGTCCGCGGTCATCGGCCAGAATGTCGCCGGGATGGTGCTGGCTCTGCTGATGCGGAGCGGGAGCCGCTGGGTCGGCGCGATCGTCTCGACCTTCGTCGTCGGCGCGTGGGTGCTCCCGGAGATCGTCGCGGCGTTCGCGTCGTACGCGTTCTTCAGTCAGCACGGGACGCTGAACGCCATCCTCGCGATGTTCGGCGTGACGGGTCCGTCCTGGCTGTTCGCCTTCCCGATGCTGTCGATCATCCTGGCCAACACGTGGCGAGGCACGGCCTTCTCGATGCTCGTCTACTCGGCGGCGCTGCAGGAGGTGCCGCCGGAGATCACCGAGGCGGCGGAGGTCGACGGCGCCAACGGCGTCAAGCGGTTCTTCCTCGTGACGCTGCCGATGATCCGGCGGAGCATCTCCACCAATCTGATGCTCATCACGCTTCAGACGTTGTCCGTCTTCACCCTCATCTACGTGATGACCGGAGGCGGCCCGGGCAACAAGAGCATGACGCTCCCCGTGCTGGCGTACCAGGAGGCGTTCAAGTTCTCCGAGCTCGGCTACGGCACCGCGATCGCGACGATCCTCCTGCTCGTGGGAGCGGTATTCGCCGTGATCTATGTCCGAGCCCTCAAGACGGAGGTGGACTGATGAAGCTGTCGTCACCCAACGGGGCCGCCCTGCGCTGGACGTCGAACGTCATCCTGCTCCTCATCGGCGCGGTCTTCGTGCTCCCTCTGGTGTGGGTGGTGCTCGCGTCGTTCGACGGCGGCGCCACGCTCTCGGTCGCGTGGCCGAAGCAGTGGTCCCTGGAGAACTTCCGCAAGGTGCTCACGCCCGAGCTGTCGTTCCTGCCGCTGTGGAACAGCCTGCTGCTGTCGGCGGGATGCGCGATCGTCACGGTGGTGGTCGCCATCCTCGCGGCGTACCCGCTGTCGCGTTACCGCAACCGGTTCAACCGGCCGTTCCTGTACGCGATCCTGTTCGGCACCTGCCTGCCGATTACCGCGATGATGGTGCCGGTGTACAGCCTGTTCGTCTCGCTGAACCTGATCGACTCGCTCGGGGGGACCATCCTGTTCCTCGCCGCTTCGTCCCTCCCGATGGCGATCTGGATGACGAAGAACTTCGTCGACTCGGTGCCCGTTCAGCTGGAGGAGGCGGCCTGGGTGGATGGCGCATCCAGCATGAAGACGCTGTGGACGGTCGTCGTCCCCCTCGTCCGCCCGGGGATCGCGGTGGTGTTCATCTACGTGTTCGTGGCAGCCTGGGGCAACTTCTTCGTCCCCTTCGTGCTGCTGCTGAGCCCGGAGAACCAGCCGGCGGCCGTGAGCATCTTCACGTTCTTCGGCCAGTACGGTGCGGTCGCCTACGGGCAGCTGGCGGCGTACTCGCTCATCTACTCCGTTCCCGTGATCGCCCTCTACGTCATCGTGTCGCGCGCGCTCGGCGGTTCGTCCGCGCTCGCCGGTGCCGTCAAGGGATGAGCCCGTCCCTTCGCCCCGTCCCATCCCCTCACCCAAGGAGAACCGTTGTACCAGCAGAACCAGCTCGCCGAGATGCGCATCGACCGCTTCGTCCGCGAACGCCTCACGCCCGCCCTCGAGCGTGCGGCCGTGCCCGCGTCGATCGAGGCGTGGGAGGCGCCCGGCGAGCCGGTTCCCTTCGCCGAGGCCGTCGCGAACGACTTCCGGCCGTTCGCGGCGGGGGAGGCGTGGGGTCGTCCGTGGGGGACCGTCTGGTTCCGCGTGACCGGCACGGTCCCGACGGAGTGGGATGCGGCGGCCGAGGATGTCGAGCTCCTCGTGGACCTCGGGTTCACGCTGAGCCAGGTGGGGTTCCAGGCGGAGGGGCTGGTGTGGACTCCCGAGGGCACAATCCTGAAGGCGCTGGAGCCGTACAACGCCTACGTGCGCCTCCAGGCTCGGCCGGGGGAGTCGTTCGAACTGTACGTCGAGGCCGCGGCCAACCCGGATGTCGGCTCGAACTGGACCTTCGCGCCGACCGGGATGGGCCGGGTGTCGACCGCGCCGCAGACCCCGATCTACACGCTGCGCCGCGTGGACATCGTTCATCGCGACCGCGAGGTGTGGGAGCTGGTGCAGGACATCTTCACCGCGAAGGGGCTCGCGCTCGTGCTGCCCGAGACGTCGCCCCGCAGGGCCGCCCTGTTCGCCGCGCTGGAGGCCGCCGTCACCTCGGTCGATCCCTTCGACGTCGCCGGGACGGTGTCGCGGGGGCGGGAGGCGCTCGCCGGGGTGCTCGCCTCGCCTGCGTCCGCGACGGCGCACCGGGTCTTCGCGGTCGGGCACGCGCACATCGACTCGGCCTGGCTGTGGCCGGTGCGCGAGACCATCCGCAAGTGCGCCCGCACCTTCTCCAACGTGCTCGACCTGATGGATCAGGACCCGGACTTCGTGTTCGCGTGCTCGTCCGCCCAGCAGTTCGCCTGGATGAAGCAGTTCTATCCGGAGCTGTTCGAGCGCATCCGGGCGCGCGTCGCCGAGGGCCGGTTCGTCCCGGTGGGCGGCATGTGGGTCGAGTCGGACACCAACATGCCGGGATCCGAGGCGATGGCCCGGCAGTTCGTCGAGGGCAAGCGGTTCTTCCTCGAGGAGTTCGGGTACGAGCCGCGCGAGGTGTGGCTTCCCGACTCCTTCGGCTACTCGGGTGCACTGCCGCAGATCGCACGGGAGGCGGGGATGGACAACTTCCTCACCCAGAAGATCTCGTGGAACGAGGTGAACCTGTTCCCGCACCACACGTTCGAGTGGGAGGGCATCGACGGGTCGCGCATCTTCACGCACTTCCCGCCCGTGGACACGTACAACTCCCTCCTCTCTGGGCAGGAGCTGGCACGCGCCGAACGGAACTTCGCCGACAAGGGGCGGGCGAACACCTCACTGGTGCCCTTCGGCTTCGGCGACGGCGGCGGCGGCCCGACCCGCGAGATGCTCGCGGCGGCCGAGCGCACTGCCGACCTCGAGGGGTCGCCGACGGTGCGCGTCGCATCGCCCGCCGCCTTCTTCGAGGCGGCGCGCGCGGAGTTCGATCCGGCGCCGGTGTGGGTGGGGGAGCTCTACCTGGAGTTCCACCGCGGCACGTACACCTCCCAGGCGCGGACCAAGCGCGGCAACCGCCGCAGCGAGGCGCTGCTGCACGAAGCCGAGCTCTGGGCGGCCACCGCCGCCGTCCGTGCCGGGGCCGACTACCCGGAGCGCGAGCTGCGCGAGGCGTGGCGGACCGTGCTGCTGCAGCAATTCCACGACATCCTGCCCGGTTCGTCGATCGGCTGGGTGCACGACCAGGCGGTCGAGAACTACGCGAGGGTGGCGGAGTCGCTGGAGGCGGTCATCGCGCGCTCGCTGGCGGCTCTGGGTGACGGAGTTGCGGATGGAGTTGCGGATGCGACGAGCGCCGGGCTCGTCGCAAACTCCTCCCCGTTCGCTGTCGACGGCGTACCGGCCGGCGGAGTGGCGGTCCCGCAGCGGACCGGCGACGCGCGCATCGAACGCGACGGCGACGGCATCCGGCTGTCGAACGACCGCGTCAGCGTCCTCGTCGATGCCGACGGTCTGGTCGCGTCCCTGCTGGATGCGACGACTGGTCGCGAGGCGGTGCCGCCGGGCACGCGCGCCAATGTGCTCCAGCTGTTCCGCGACACCCCCGCCCAGTGGGACGCCTGGGACGTCGACATCGAGTACCGGCTCTCCGGCGAGGACCTGAGCGGTCTCGACTCCCTGGAGGTGGTCTCCGAGTCGCCGGAGCTGGTCGCGCTGCGGGTCGTCCGCCGGTTCGGGGCGTCCACCGTCACGCAGACGCTCGCGCTCGCCGCCGGCTCCCCGGCCCTCGACATCGAGACGAACGTCGACTGGCACGAGCGCCAGCGCATGCTGAAGCTCGCCTTCCCCGTGGATGTGCACACCGCCTCCGCGCGGTCCGAGATCCAGTTCGGCCACATCGAACGCCCGACGCACACCAACACGAGCTGGGATGTCGCCCGGTTCGAGACGAGCGCTCACCGCTGGGTCCACGTCGGCGAGCCGGGGTTCGGCGTCGGGGTCGCCAACGACTCCACCTACGGCCACGATGTGACGCGCCACCCGCGGGATGGCGGCGGCACCTACTCCCTGGTGCGCCAGACGCTGCTGCGCGCCCCGCTCTTCCCGGACCCGGAGGCAGACCAGGGCCGGCACACGCTACGCACCTCCCTTGTGGTGGGCGGAGTGGACGCGGCGATCGAGGCCGGCTACCGGCTCAACCTGCCCCTGCGTGCCGCTGCCGCCGCGGTCGATCCGCTGATCGTCTCGAGCGATCCGGCCGTCGTCGTGGAGACCGTCAAGCTCGCCGAGGACGGCTCGGGCGACGTCGTCGTCCGACTGTACGAATCGCTCGGGTCGCGCGCCGCGACGACGTTGGTCGCGTCGTTCCCCTACCGGCGCATTCAGAGGACGGATCTGCTCGAGCGCGAGATCGGCGACGGTACGCTCGACCTTCAACTGCGCCCCTTCGAGCTCGTCACGCTGCGGTTCGTCCGCGGGTGACGCACGATCGCCCGCCCCGGGCCGCGCGAACCCCGGGGCGGGTACAGGTCATTCCGCGAGGGTCCGCCGCGCGCGCCGGTCGAGGACCCAGGCGCGGACACCCGCGATGAGGGAGGCGAGGATGACGACGCCCGCCACGACGTAGGCGACCGGCCGCACGCTCGGATTGACGGCGGCGAAGTAGCCGATCACGGTGATGAGCACGCCCCAGCTGAGCGCTCCGACGATGTTGGCGGTGAGGAACCGCCAGTAGCTCATCGCGCTGATCCCGGCGATCGGCGGGATGAAGACGCGACCCCACGGGATGTACCGGCTGATCACCACGGACCACCAGCCGAAGAGTTCGTAGAAGCGCTCAGCCCGTTTCACCCCGGCCTGCACCCAGCGACCGCCGCGGCGGGTCAGATACGGCCGGCCGAGCCGACGGCCGAGCCAGAATCCGACCTGGTCGCCCAGCACGGCGGCGATCCCGACGCCGATGGCGAGGACCCAGATGTTCAGCTCCGGGTTGGTGCCGGTGAGGATGCCGGCGCCGAACAGCAGAGAGTCGCCGGTGATGAACGGGATGAAGACGCCGATGAAGAGTGCGGTGCCGGCGAAGACGAGTCCCCACACCGCCAGGTAGAACACGAGCGGCCCGACGTCGCCCAGGAAGTCAGCGAGATCGTGGGCCATACCCCGAGCGTATCGGACCCCCCTCCGCCCCTGTCGTCCCTCCGCCCCACCGTCGAGTCCGCAAACTTTGCACACGAAGCGCCGCGGCGGCGTGCAAAGTTTGCGGACTCGACGGTGGGTGGGAAGGGGCGGAGGGGGAATGTGACGAAAGGTGTATTCAGTTGGGCGAGGGAAGCGATTACTTTCAATGTGCGCCTTCGGGGGAACGGCGCTGGTGGTGGCGGGAGCGGGGGCCTGCCACCGCCCCAAACTCTTCAGCAAGCAGCGTCAGTCGAGCAGCCCCAGGCGCGCGGCCTTCCGGACGGCGTCGATCCGGGACGTGGCTCCCAGCTTCTCGTACATGTTCGTCGTGTGCCGCTTGACCGTGCCCTCGGCGATCGACAGCGACATCGCGATGTCGCGGTTCGAGTACGCCTGGGCGATCATGCGGAGCACCTCCTGCTCACGCACCGTGAGGATGGCGCCGGCCGCCTCCGCATCGGCGCCGGCCTCCGCCGCTTCTCCGACGGGCGGGGTCGCGCGCGCGATCACCGCGATCAGCTGCTCGCTCCCCACGGTCTTGGTGACGAAGGCCGCCGCTCCGGCGCGCAACAGCTGCCGTTCGAGCACGGCGTCGCTGTGCATCGTGAGGATGACGACCGCTGTCTCCGGGCGATGCCGCCGGATGCGCGCGATCGTCTGCTCCGCCGGCACCCCCGGGATCTCGACGTCGAGGAGCAGCACGTCGGGGGAATGCTCGGTGACGAGCGCCCACGCCTCCTCGCTGGATCCGCCCTCCCCGACGATCCTGAACCGGTCCTCGATGAGCGCCCGGATGCCCTGGCGGAACATGCCGTGGTCGTCGATCAGGACCACGGTTCGCGTTTCGTCGTTCATGCGGCTTCCCGCCCTCTCGGAATGGTCAGTGTGAGCACGGTCCCGGTGCCGAGACCCGGAGCGATGTGGAGTTCGGCGCCGATCAGTTCTGCACGCTCCTGCGCCGCGATCAGGCCGAGTGCGCCCGACCGGACCGCTTCGTGGGCGAATCCGTGCCCGTTGTCGCTCACCACGATGGTGAGACTGCGGCGGTCCCAGCGCGAGTGGACACGGATGAGCCCGGCGCCGGAGTGGCGCCGCGCGTTGTGCACCGCCTCGCGGACGATGATGAACGCCTCCTCCTGAACTGCGGTGGAGAGGCGGTACGGCTCCCCGTCGACCGTGGTCTCGACCGGCGGGCCCGAGTCGTCGAGGTCGCCGACGTAGTCGCGCAGCGCCTCGTCGAGCCGCTTGTCGCCCACGGCGTGACGGAGGTCGAGGGCGATCGCGCGGGTCTCGTCGAGTGCGGCGCCGAACAGCTGCAAGCCTTCCAGAAGGCGGGGATCCGACGCGTCGTCGACGCCCCCGAGCTGGAACCGCTGGAGACCGGCGGCGATGCTGTGCGCCACGCGGTCGTGCAGTTCGCGCGAGATGCTGAGGCGCTCCTCGCTGTGGGCGACGGCCAGGCGTTCCAGCAGCACATCGACGTACCCGATCGAGGCCGGGACGACGGCATCCATGATGGAGGCGTTCAGGGCCCGCGCCAGATCGGCGAGGCTGACGGCTGAGTCCTGATCGGCGCTGATGATCGAGAACACGACATCGAAGAGCTCGGTCGCCGCGCTGAGACTGTCGACCGGGTGGATGTTCTGGCGCGCCCGCGTCTCGCCCACGCCGGACCCGTGCCGGGCCGGAGTCGCGAGCCGTCCCGCACCGGCTGGGCGGCCGAGCCGGTCGAAGGTGCGGTCGAGGATCCAGTCGACCTGCGCCACGAGCTGCTCGCTCACGTCGGGGTCTGCAACCAGGGTGCTCTCCGCGCCCCGGAGCCGCTCGAACAGCGCCTCCACGATGCGGTCGCGCAATGCGACTCCGTCGTTACCGATCACCACGTCCGACCCTCAGCTCTCGAGCGCGCCTAGAAGCGCTGCGACGTTCAGAGCGTACTGACCCGCCATGAAGGAGCGGTACGGCCGCTTGTCGCGTCGGCGGTCTCCGCCCTCGACCAGCAGGGTGAAGGCGATCACGACGGGACCGGCGACGCCGAGGGCGATCAGGGCCCGCAGCTGGTGGACGAGTGCACCGAGGGCCATCGACGTGGCCGACACGACACCCGTTCCGATCGCCACCACGACGCGGGCGCGCTGGATTCCCAGCATCACCGGAAGGGTCCGGCGCCCTTCCGCCGCGTCACCCGCGACGTCTCCGAAGTCCTTGGTGTGCCCGGCGACCGCGATCCAGCAGGACGCCACCGTTGCAAAGACCAGCGCGGATGTCGGCACCGTTTCGGCAACGACGAGCGCCGCAGCGAGATACGTCAGGAACACCCCCGCGGCTGCGATCGTGAGCGCCGCGATCGCCGCCTTCTTGGCCGCCCACGGCCCGACCGAGTAGACGAGTCCGAGGCCCACGAACCCCACCACGGCGAGCAGGAACGGGCGGGGGAGCAGGGAGGCCATGAGGAGCGATAGCGCGAGCAGAGTCGCCGCGATCACGGACGCCGACGGGAGATCTAGCCTGCCGGTCGCCAGGGGGCGGGGTGAGCCGTTGAGTCGGTCGCCCTCGACGTCGCTGATCCCGTTGATCAGGTAGACGGCCCATACCGCGAGCATCCACGAGGACGCGCCGAGCCACAGCGACGCCGACGCCCCGTCCTCGCCGGCGGCCAGCAGCCTGCCGACGAGGAAGCGGAACGCGAAGACGCCCATCACCACCGGACGGCCCTCGAGGAAGGCCAGACCTACCCTGGACGCGCACGACGCGAAGGCGCCCCGGTTCGGGTGGGCCGCGGTGCTCATCCGCTCATTGTCGAGTGGTCCTCACCATTTCGGGGGCCCGATCGACTACAACGAAAGTCACATTCCGCGCGGCAGGTGGCCGCCGCCCGCCGCTCCGCGCCGGGCTAGGCTCGCCTCGTGACGGACGGCGGAGAGACCATCAAGGGCGAGGACTGGTACGGGCGCGAGCTCGACTCGGTCGAGTACACCGGGGTCGTGTTCGACGACGTCGACTTCACCGAGCTGCGCAGCAGGGGCGCGACCTTCACCGAGTGCGTGTTCCGCAAGGTGCGTTTCAACGTGAGCGAGCACGACGACTCGGCGTTCGTGAACTGCCGGTTCGAGTTCTGCAACTTCTTCGACGCGAGCTTCCGGCGCTGTAAGGTCACCGGCAGCTCGTTCCATGGATGCGAGTTCTCCCTGCTGAAGGTCACGGGCGGCAACTGGTCGTTCGTCGGTCTGCGGCGCGCGGAGCTGCGGGGTGCGTCGTTCGAGGGAGTCCGCCTGCGCGAGGCCGACCTCTCCGAGGCGCGGTGTCAGGAGGCCCGGTTCGAGGGATGCGACCTCAGCGCCGCGACGCTGACCGGCGCAGACCTCACCGCGGCGAGCATCGCGGGAAGTGACCTGACGGGCGTCGACCCGTCGGAGGTCGTCGTCCGCGGCACGGTCATCGACGAGCGACAGGCGGTCGTGCTGGCCGAGGCGCTGGGGATGGTCGTCGTGCCGACCCCTCGTTAGGCCAGAGGTCGAGTCCGGCGCACGGCGGCCATGGCGGCCGATGTCGCCGGCTGACCGAGGTAGGCGGTCAGCAGGATCATCAGCGAAGCCAGCCCGTCTTCGGTGACCCCGTTGGCGCGGGCGGCCGAGAGATAGGTCGCCAGCCGGTCGTCGACGACGTGTTGGCCGACGAGGGCGGCGATGACCGCGATCGACCGGTCGCGATCGGTGAGCTGATCGCCCTGCCAGCCGGGGCCGCCGGCGGCCAGGAACGCCTCCCGCGTGTATGCGGCGCCGGCGCGTTCGGTCATGATCGCCTCGACCTGCGTCTCGTCGACGCCGACGTTACGGGCGTAGGTCGCCCGTCCGGCAGCGATCCGATCGTTCTCGGTCATGGCCGCGATCCATCGGTGTCGGTGTCGGTGTCGGTGTCGGTTTCGCCGACGATGGCGAAGAGGATGCGACGAAGTCGGACGATGTCGTCGTCGTCGAAGTCGCGCAACGCGTGGCGTTCGGCTTCGTCTGCCGACCGCGCCGCCGCGGACCGCAGGGCTTCGCCCTCCTCGGTGATGACCGGGATGCGGGCACGCCGATCGCGCGGGTCGGGGCGTCGCTCGATGAGGCCGTTCCGCTCCAGCCGGTCGAGCTGGCTGGTGAGGGTGGTCTTGTCCAGCCCGAGCACCCTGCCGAGCTCGATCTGGGTCAGCCCCGTCGTCTTGTCGAGGGCGCTCAGGATGATGTAGTCGCGCAGCTGGAGCCCGTGCGCGACGGCCTCCCGTTCGGTGACCGCGTGCATGCGCTGCGCCGCCCGGTGCAGGAGCCAGGTGATCTCGGACTCTGGTCCGGGTCCGGCTGCGGACGCCTCGGCAGGGGCTGGAGATTCCGCGGTCATCGTTGGCTCCCATCCACGGTCGGGAATCGGGCGGGCAGTGCTGCGATGCTCTCATATGCGCCGCCGTCGTGGGCGGGCACGATCCGCATGAGGTCTCTGAGCGCGATCACCCGTTGCAGGTTCTCCCGCACTTTCGCCGCATCCGTGTCCGCCATCTTCCGCATCAGCCACGGACGTTCGAGCCCGTCGGTGATCGCATCGGACTGCCAGGCGATGTCTCCGATGAACGCGTAGCGATCCCCGTCGGGCACGGTCACGAAGACCACGACGGAGCCGAAGGTGTGCCCACCCGCTTGAGCGATCACCACCGAGCCGTCGCCGTATACGTCATGGCTGGCTGGGAAGCCGAGGTAGGCGGGCCCGTCGAAGGCGTACTCGTGGACGGGCAGGCCGGCCGACACCGTCCGGAACACGGCGCCGTGCGTGTCTTCTGCGCCGTATCGCATTTCATCCGCGTTGATCCAGATGGGGACGTGCAGGCTGTCGAGACCGCTCACGTGGTCCCAGTGGACGTGGGTGACCAGCACTCCGCGCAGGTTCGCGCAGTCGTAGCCCGCGGCGTCGAGCTGCTCCTTCACCGTCTTCTCGCGCGAATACGGAGCGCGTTCGACGCGGGGGAGCAGGGCGACATGGTCGGCCAGGCCCGCCCCGAAACCGGCGTCGATCAACAGGTCCCCGGCGGGGTGGGTGATGAGCACCGCTGAGGCCGCGAAGCGGCGCTTGTCACTGAAGGCCCCGCCTTTCACGGCGAAAGCCGCCCGGGTCTCGTAGAAGCCGGTCGGGAGCCGATACAGCGACATGCCCGCCGGCGGGGATGCGTCCGGCAGGCCCAGCGACCATGGTGCGACAGCGAGATGATTGGTCATGAGTAGATAGTACCATTTCGGACTATCTTGAAATGAACTACTTTGGAGCCGCCGTCGTTCCCCGGACGATGAGCTGCGAGCCGAGTGTTGCGGCTTCCGTGAGCGTCGCGCCGGCCATCACCTGCAGCAGGAGCTCGACGGCGAGCGCTCCGCATCGCTCGATCGGCATCTTGACCGTCGTCAGTCCGGGGTTCACGGCGCTGGCCATGTCGATGTCGTCGATTCCGATGATGCTGATGTCGGCCGGGCAGGACCGTCCCATCTCCGACATTCCGGCTTCGAGGCCGAGCGCGACGAGGTCGTTGTAGGCGATGACGGCCGTCGCCCCGCTCGCGATCACGGGCGCGGCCGCGGCCCGCCCACCTTCGATCGACGCCGCTTGGTGGCTCAAGTGCGTGAGGCGGATGCCGTATCGCTCGCACGCCTTCGTGATCGTGGCGGCGCGCTGGCCGTCGGCCCAGGATCCTGTCGGCCCGGCCGCGTAGGCGATGTGCGTGTGGCCGAGTGCGGCGAGATGCTCGACCGCCTGCCGCGGCCCGTTCTCCATGTCCATGAGCACGCAGGGGGCGCCCTCGATGAAGCGGTTGACGATGACGAAGGGGGTGTCTCCGGCGAGCGTGAGCACCTCGTCGTCCGGCAGGCGGGGTGAGCACAGCAGCATGCCGTCGAGCTTGCGCGCCTGTTCGATCTGCTCGCGCTCCCGCCAGCGATCCTCGTCGGTGTCGAACAGCACGGTGCGGTGACGACCGTGCCACGCCTGCGAGTGGATGGCCTTGAGGAGAGTCGCATAGACGGGGTTGGCGACGTCCGGCACGACGACGCCGAACGAACGGGTGGCGGTCGCCACCTGCGGGCTGTCGTAACCGAGGTCGTTGGCGGCCTGAAGCACTCGGTCCCGTGTGGCGGTCGCGAGGCGGTCGGGTTCTCCGAAGGCGCGGGATGCCGTGGCGATCGAGACGCCCGCGCGTCGCGCCACGTCAGTCAGCGTCGCACCCATTGCCGCCTCTCCGGTGTTGCGGGAACAGTTGTTCCATCATGGCTCATCCTGCAACATGGAATGCGTCTTGACAATTTTGTACAAACCATTCACACTCTTTTCCATGCCGATCATCGAAGATCCCAGGACCCGCCGACGGGCACCTCGAACCGGGGTGCACTCGTGAGCGGCACTCCGCAGCGCCTGTCGCGCTCGCACCACGGTGCTGTCCCGCTCCCCGAGACTCCCGCCCGTGCCGGAATCCTCCACCTGGGCCTCGGCAGCTTCCACCGCGCACACCAGGCGGTCTACACGGCTGCGGCCATCGCGGCCGACGGCGGCGACTGGGGCATCGTGGGCGTCGCCTCGCGATCGCGGACCGTCGTCGACGCGATGCGTGCACAGGACCTGCTCTCCTCGGTCGCAACGATCTCGCCCGAGGGAATGTCGCTGAGCATCCCGGGCGTGCACACCGACGCCTTCGTCGCGGCGGACGAGCCCCAGCGCGTCGTCGAGAGCATCGCCGACCCCGGCATCCGCATCGTCACGCTCACGGTCACGGAGAACGGCTACAGCTCCTCGCCCGCGACGGGTCACCTCGACACTGCAGACCCGACCATCGTCTCCGACCTGCGCGGAGGCCACCCTCGCTCGACCATCGGACAGCTCGCGCGCGGCGTCCAGCGGCGGGCCGCGGCATCCGGAGCCCCTCTGACGATCCTCAGCTGCGACAATCTCGCAGCCAACGGCGCCCGCACGAAGGCTCTCGTCCGCGAGTTCCTGGACGCGCTGCCCGCCACCGAGGGCGGCGAGGCGCTGGCCTTCCTCGAGTCCTCGGTCTCGTTCCCCTCGAGCATGGTCGACCGCATCGTCCCGTCGACGACGCCCGCGCTCCGCAGCGAAGTGTCGTCGCTCCTCGGCGCGTGGGACGAGATCCCCGTCCCCGCCGAACCCTTCACGATGTGGGCGATCGAGGACGACTTCGCCGCAGGACGGCCCGCCTGGGAGGCCGGAGGAGCGGTCTTCAGCACGGAGGTCGGCCGCTACGAGGACATGAAGGTGCGGCTCCTCAACGGAACGCATTCGCTGATCGCCTACCTGGGCGCGCTGCAGAACGCCGAGACGATCCCGGATGCCGTGGGCCGGTCGGCGATCGAGCGTGCAGCGCGCGCGGTGCTCGCCCACGAGTACACGCCGTCGATCCAGGTCCCGTCGGGCGTCGACATCGCGGAGTACGAGCGTCAGCTGTTCCTCCGCTGGGGCAACACCGCACTCGGGCACAAGACGAGCCAGGTCGGCACGGACGGCTCGGTCAAACTGCGTCAGCGCATCCCCGAGCCGGCGCTCCGGCTGCTCGACCGCGGCGAGATGCCGCACATGATCGCCCTCACCGTGGCCGCCTACCTCTCCTGCATCGCGCCCCGGCCCGGATTCGATCCCGGCCCCTTCGCCGCCGCGATGAAGGATGCCGCCCGCGAGCGACTGATCCCGCTCGCCGAATCGGCCCGTACCGGGGCCGATCTCGCCGCGGCCTCGATCACGGACCTCCGGCTCTTCGGCGCCGACCTCGCCGACCGTCCGGCGTTCATCGAGCGGGTCGGCGAGCTGGTCGACACGATCGAACGCGACGGCGTCTCGGCGGCGATCACGGAGAGCGTCACGGCGGCGGAGACCGACATCAGGTCACGAGCATCGGAGGTCCCGGCATGAGCACGGTGAACCCGACCCACGATCACGAGGAAGGCGCGACGATGAAGGCGCTCGCCATCCACGGCAAGGAAGACATCCGCTGGGAGGACCGCGAGGTGCCTCAGCCCGCGTCGGGCGAGGTGCGGCTCCGGGTCCGGTACGTCGGTATCTGCGGCTCCGATCTGCACTACTACTTCCACGGCGCGAACGGCGAGTACACCATCCGGGAGCCGCTGACGCCGGGCCATGAGCTCTCGGCCGTCGTCGACCTCGACCCGTCGGGGCGCCTCGCCGCCGGGACCCCCGTGACGGTGCACCCGGCCCGCTACGGCGCAGATGTGCCCGGCCTCGAGGACAGGCCGCACCTGCGCCCCGGCGGCGACTACTTCGGCAGCGCCGCGACGATGCCGCATCGCCAGGGCGGCGCTGCGGAGTATCTCCTCGTCGAGGAGCACATGATCCGTGTTCTCCCCGAGGGCCTTCCGCTGGAACGTGCGGCCCTCGCCGAGCCGCTCGCCGTCGCCCTGCACGCCGTGAGCCTCGCGGGCGACATCAGCCGAAAGCGTGTGCTCGTCATCGGCGCAGGCCCCATCGGACTGCTCGTCGTCGCGGCGGCCGTGCACGCGGGGGCCGCCACCGTCGGCGCGAGCGACGTGCGCGCCGAGCCCCTCGATCGCGCCGCGGCCCTGGGCGCGAGCGAGCCCGTGCTCGTCGGCCGCGACTCCATCGCGGACGAGTCGTACGACGTCGTCTTCGAATGCTCCGGAGTCCCCGTCTCCGTCACTCAGGCCGTCCGCGCGGCGCGCCGGGCGGGAACCGTCGTGCAGGTCGGGATGCTCGCCGACGCCGAGATCGGCGTCAACCTCGCGCCGATGCTCGCCAAGGAGCTGACCCTCCGTGGCGCATTCCGCTTCTCGACCGAGATCGACGACGCCGTCGCGATGCTCGCCGAGTCGGACGCCCTCGACTCCGTCATCTCGCACACCATCGACGCCGCAGACGCCGTCGACGCGTTCCGGGTCGCGCGCGACTCGTCCGCGTCGGCCAAGGTCCTTCTGCGTCTCTGACCCTCCACCACCCTCCCCCACTCATTTACGAAGGAGTAACGATGAGCACTTCCAACGTCCCCGGTGTGGACGCCTCCGCGCCCCCGCAGACGGTCGAGAGATCGACCGGCGACCTCGTCCGGGCCGCGGTCTCGGGCTGGCTGGGCACGGCACTGGAGTTCATGGACTTCCAGCTCTACTCCCTGGCCGCCGCCCTCGTCTTCAGCCAGCTCTTCTTCGCCGGGGAGGAGCCCGGCATGGCCGTCGTGCTCGCCATGGCGACCTACGGCGTCGGCTACATAGCCCGCCCGCTCGGCGCCTGGTACTTCGGCCGTATGGGCGACAAGGTCGGCCGCCGCAAGGTCCTCTTCTACACGATCCTGCTCATGGGCCTCGCGACGACGCTCATCGGCTTCCTTCCGACGTACGCGCAGGCCGGCATCCTCGCGCCGATCATGCTCGTCGTGCTGCGTCTCGCGCAGGGCTTCGGCGCCGGCGCGGAGATCTCGGGTGCCGGCGTCATGCTCGCCGAGTACGCTCCCGCGCGTCGGCGCGGCATCATCGCCTCCCTCGTCGCGCTCGGCACGAACTGCGGAACGCTCTTCGCCTCCGCGATCTGGGCACTCCTCCTCGCCGTCATGATGGAGGACGACGTCATCGCCTGGGGCTGGCGGATCCCCTTCATCGCGAGCTCCATCGTGATGGTGTTCGCCGTCTGGGTGCGCTTCCGCCTCAAGGAGAGCCCCGTCTTCGAGGAACGCACCGACGTCGTCGACGGCAAGGCGCTCTCGCGCGATGAGATGGTCGACCTGGCGACCAAGAGCAACGACCTCCGCGCGCTCGAGGCCCTGCGGAAGAAGCCGGTCAAGGCGACGCTCGTGTCGTTCTTCCTCCGCTTCGGCCAGGCCGGCAACTCGGGTCTGATCCAGACCTACATGATCTCCTTCATCACGATCACGCTCGCCGTCCAGAAGGGCGTCGGCCCCGAGATCGTGATCGTCTCCTCGCTCATCGGCTTCGGCACCATCCCGCTGGTCGGCTGGCTCGGCGACCTGTTCGGCCGCCGACGGATGTACATCATCATGACGTCGCTCTCGCTCGTGCTGATCATCCCGACGATGCTCGCGATCAACACCAAGGAGGTCGGCTGGATCTTCGTCGGCTACGCCGTGATCCACAACGTCTCGGTCCTCGGCCTCGCGTCCATGGAGAACATCTCGCTCCCCGAGATCTTCGGAGCGCGGAACCGCTACACGCTGACGGCCATCGTGCGCGAGATCGCCGCCATCATCGCCACCGGCATCGGCCCGATCATCGCTGCGGCCTGGGTCGCCGCGACGACCGGCAGCATCATCCCGGTGATGGTGCTGCTCGGCATCTACACCGTGTGCGCACTGGTCGCCGCGATCGTTGCGCCCGAGTGGACGGGGCGCGACCTCACCGACCCGCGCGCCGCGATGTGACAAGGAAGGACGATCAATGACCATCGACCGCGTCGATACCATCATCACCAGCCCCGGACGCAACTTCGTCACCCTCAAGATCACGACCTCGGACGGCATCGTCGGCTGGGGGGACGCCACACTGAACGGGCGCGAGCTCTCGGTCGCCTCCTACCTGGAGGACCACGTCGCCTCGACCCTCATCGGCCGTGACGAGGACCGCATCGAGGACACCTGGCAGTACCTCTACCGCGGCCCCTACTGGCGGCGCGGACCGGTCACGATGGCGGCCATCGCCGCGGTCGACATGGCCCTGTGGGACATCAAGGCCAAGAAGGCCGGGATGCCGCTCTACCAGCTCCTCGGCGGTGCAAGCCGGTCGGGTGTCCGCGTCTACGCCCACGCCTCCGGCACCGACTACGACGCGCTCGCGAACGCGATCACCGGCTACCAGGAGCTCGGTTTCACCGCCGTGCGCGTGCAGACCGGTGTGCCGGGGCTCGGTCAGATCTACGGCGTCTCGGCGGCCGGACCGGGCGTGCGCTACGACTACGAGCCGGCCAAGCGCGCCGAGAACGGCCGCCCGAGCGAAGAGACGTGGGACACCCGCAACTACCTCAACCACATGCCGGGGATCTTCGCCAAGATCCGCGAGGACTTCGGCACCGACCTGCGGATCCTCCACGACGGCCACCATCGGATGACGCCGATCGAGGCCGCGCGCTTCGCGAAGGACATCGAGCCGTACGACCTGTTCTGGCTCGAGGACTGCACCCCGGGCGAGGACCAGACGGCGCTCCGCCTCGTGCGCCAGCACTCGACGACGCCGCTCGCGATCGGCGAGGTCTTCAACACCGTCTTCGACTACCAGACGCTCATCACCGAGCGCCTCATCGACTACGTCCGCTCCGCCGTCACCCACACCGGCGGCATCACCGCGATGAAGAAGCTGCTCGACTTCGCCGCGATCTACGGGATCAAGTCCGGCATCCACGGTCCGACCGACATCTCGCCCGTCGGGATGGCGGCAGCGCTCCACCTGGACCTCGCGATCCACAACTTCGGCATCCAGGAGTACATGCCGCACAACGAGCAGACGCTGGAGGTGTTCCAGACGTCATTCACGTTCGACCGCGGCTTCCTTCACCCGGGGGAGGAGCCCGGGCTCGGTGTCGAGCTCGACGAGGACGCAGCGGCCGCCTTCGAGTACACCAAGGCCTACCTCCCCGTGAACCGGCTCACGGACGGGACCGTCCATGACTGGTGACGTCGCGCGGCTTCCGCTCCCGCAGAAGACGGCGCAGTCGCGGCTCATCGTCGTGGCGCGAGCCAGGAGCGCCGAGGACTACGACCCCGTGCTGGAGGTGCTCATCGATGCCGGCATCCGCAGTGTCGAGCTGACCCTCACGACACCGGGGACGATCGAGCACCTCCCGGGGCTGATCGAGCGCTTCGGCGATGACGTCGACCTCGGGATCGGGACCGTGACGGACACCGACCAGCTCCGGCGCGCGGTGGATGCGGGCGCCCGCTACCTCGTCACCCCGATCACGGTTCCCGCGCTCCTCGCCGCGGCTGCGGAGGCCGGCGTGCCGCTCGTTCCCGGCGGGTTCACGCCGACCGAGTTGTTCGCCTCGTGGTCGGCCGGTGCGTCCGCCGTCAAGGTGTTCCCTGCCGGACGGCTCGGCGCGGGATACGTCAAGGATCTGCGGGGACCGTTCCCCGATATCGAGGTGGTGCCGTCCGGAGGCATCGACCTCGAGAGCGCCGCGCAGTGGCTTGCGGCCGGTGCCGCGGCCGTGAGCGTCGGCGGCCCGCTGCTGGGCGACGCGTTCCGGGGCGGCGACCTGGTCGCCCTCGGTGAGCGGGCCCGCGCGTTCGTCGCTGTCGCCGCCGGCGGCAGCGCATGACGGCCGTGTCCGACCGTCGACGGGTCGCGACGCTCGGCGAGACGATGGCCCTCGTGCGCAGCCGCGACATCGGCAGCCTCCGGCACGCGTCCGACCTCGCTCTCGGCGTCGGCGGCGCCGAGAGCAACGTCGCGATCGCCCTGCGCAGGCTCGGCGTCGACGTCACATGGCTCGGTCGGGTCGGTGACGATTCGCTGGGGGAGCGCGTCGTGCGCGAGATCCGCGCGGAGGGGGTCGACGCGCGCGCCGTCGTGGACGCGGGCGCCCCGACGGGCCTCATGCTCAAGGAGCGTCCCAACCCGACCTCGACCCGCGCGCTGTACTACCGATCCGGCTCGGCCGGATCGAGACTGTCGCCCTCCGACCTGCCCGACGGCTGGATCGAACAGGCCGACCTGCTCCATCTCACGGGGATCACGGCCCTCATCTCCGAATCGGCCCGCGAGACCCTCTCGGTCGCGATCGACCGCGCCCGAGCGGCCGGCGTCGTGGTGACCTTCGACATCAACTACCGATCCTCTCTCGCTGCTCCGGCCGTCGCGGGGCCGTGGCTCCGGGAGGTGGCCGAACGCGCCGACATCGTGTTCGGCGGCGCGGAGGAGTTCGAACTGCTCTCCCCGGGCACGGATGCCGCGGCCGCGTGCGAGCGCCTTCTCGCGCATCGCCCCACGGAGGTCGTGCTCAAGCGCGGCGCCGACGGCGCGACGACCATCCTGCCGACGCAGGTGGTCGACGCCCCGGGGTTCGTCGTCGATGTCGTCGACACGGTCGGAGCCGGCGACGCCTTCGTCGCGGGGTACCTGAGCGGCGTCCTGGATGGATCGGACGTCAGGGCGCGCTTGCACCGCGCCAACGTCTGCGGAGCGATGCTCTGCATGACGCCCGGCGACTGGGAGTCGAGTCCCACGCTTCGGGAGGTCCGGCAGTTCACCGCAGGCGTCGGCGACCCCGTGCTCCGCTGACGCGTCTCCCCGCCGTTTGGCGATCGAGGCGGATCGCGTTACGATACGGTACGTGTCGTATTCCGAAACCAACCCACGCCGTGCGGGGCGCCCGCGCGACGACAGCCGCGAGTCGCACATCCTCGCCGTCGTCAACGCGCTCCTCGCCGAGCGCGGCTACGACGGCGTCTCGTTCGAGGAGGTCGCCCGCCGAGCCGGCGCCTCCAAGCCGACGCTGTACCGCCGCTGGGCGAACAAGCGCGAGATGGTCGTCGCCGCACTGAAAGTCGGCCCGGCCCGCCGGGACGACGCCGACGCGATCGACACGGGGTCTCTGCGTGGCGACCTGCTGGCGCTGTGCCGGCGCCTGCTCACGACCCTCCGCTCGGCCGACGGCCAGACCGCGCTCGCGCTCCTGCAGGCCGGGTTCGAGGACCCGGAGCTCGGCGAGACGATCGAGCAGACGGTCGGCCCGACCGGTGCGCGCCTTCCGGTGGACGTCGTCGCGGCGGCGGTCCGCCGGGGCGAGCTGCCCGAGGGGGTCGACCCCTTCCCGTTCGAAGAGGTCACCGGCTCCGTGCTCCTGCTCCGCCGCCTCAACGGCCTCGCCGTCACCGACGACTACCTCGAGGCACTGGTCGACACCATCCTGATCCCCGCGCTCCGGGCGACGGCATCCGGCACCCGACCCCTTCCCGCCGGCATCTTCTCCGGACACCCGGCGACCGCCGACGCCTGACCGCCCACTCCACCACCCGACCACCCCCACGACCCAGGAGGCACATCCACCATGGCCACGATCGACGGCTTCAGCTACCAGACCATCCCCGGCAGCGGCGGCATTCCGCTGCACGTCGCGGTCGGCGGGACCGGCCCGGCGGTGGTGCTGCTCCACGGCTTTCCGCAGACCCACTACATGTGGCGCGAGGTCGCCCGGCGGCTCGCCGACGACCACACCGTGATCGTCCCCGACCTCCGCGGCTACGGCGAGAGCGGCAAGCCGGCGGAGGACGGACCGGACACCTACTCCAAGCGCACGATGGGCGACGACGTCGTGGCGGTCGCGTCCGCTCTCGGACACGACCGGTTCGGGCTCATCGGCCATGACCGCGGGGCGCTCGTCGGGGTCCGCGCCGCGCTCGACCACCCGGAGCGCGTGCAGTACCTCGGCATCCTCGACGTGCTGCCCACCCTCGACACCTGGGACGTGCTGCACGGGGTGGATGCGAAGATCGCCTGGCACCTCTACCTGATGGCCCAGCCGGTGGGGCTGCCCGAGCGCATGATCTCCGCGGTCGCCGACGACTTCTTCGCCTCGTTCCTCGACGCGTGGGACACCGACGGCACCACGTTCACGCCGGACGTGCGCAGGCACTACATCGACAGCTCGGCGGCGGCGGTGCCGTCGATCGTCGCCGACTACCGGGCGAGTGCCGGGATCGACCTGGAGCTGGATCGCGCCGATCGCGCCGCGGGCCGAGGGCTGGCCATGCCGGTCGGCGTCCTGTCGCAGGACTGGGGGTCGCAGCTCGGCTTCGACCCGCGCGCGATCTGGGGCGCCTGGTCGGACGACCTGGTCTACGAGCCGATCGACGCCGGCCACTTCATGGCCGAGGAGAAGCCGGATGACGTGGCCGGCTTCATCCGCTCGCTCGCCGCGCGCGCCCGCTCCTAGACCGGGTCAGTCGACCTCGCGCACCTGCCCGTGCTTGATGTGCAGGCGGCGCTGGGCGCGCTTCGCGACCGCGGTGTCATGCGTCACGATCACGACGGTGAGACCGCGGTCGCGCCACAGTCCCTCGAGCAGGTCCATGATCTCGTCCCGCGTCTCCTCGTCCAGGTTGCCCGTCGGCTCGTCCGCCAGCAGCACCTCCGGATCCTTGACCAGCGCCCGCGCGATCGCGACGCGCTGCTGCTGGCCGCCGGAGAGCTCCGACGGCAGGTGGTTGCCTCGGTCGGCGAGCCCGACCGAAGCCAGGGCTTCGGCGGCGCGGCGCTTGCGGTCGGCGGCGCTGACCTTGAGCGGCGCGAGAGCCGTCTCGACGTTCTCCTGCGCCGTGAGGGTCGGGATGAGATTGAACCCCTGGAAGACGAACCCGATCTCCTTCGCCCGGATCTTCGTGAGCCGTCCGTCGTGCTGCTTCGAGAGGCTGTCGGCGCCCAGCTCGACCGAGCCGGAGGTCGGCCGGTCGAGCGCCCCGAGCATCTGCAGCAGGGTCGACTTGCCTCCTCCGGTCGGCCCCTGGATGGCGACCAGCTGGCCGTCCGGGATGTCCAGGGTCACGTCGTTGAGGGCGACGACCTGGCGCTTGGACTGGCTGTAGGTCTTGGTGACGTCGGTCAGGGTGTACATGTGTGCTCCTTCGAGGGCGGGATGACCGGGTTCAGGCGACCGAGCGGAGGGCCGCGGCCGGGCGGAGTCGCGAGGCACGCCATCCGCCGATGGCCCCGGCGATCAGACCGCCGAGGACGGCGAGGCCGACCGCGCCGACGATGATCCACAGGGTCACCGGGGCGTGCAGGGCGATGTTCGCGGAGGTCGTCGCGGCCTCCCTGGCCGCTCCGAAGGCGCCGCCGAAGCCGCGGGCCGCGCCCTCGCCGGTCGCACCCGTCGCCGCACCGGAACGCCCGGCGGCGCCGCTGGTGGTGCCGTGGCTGATGCTGCCGGTCAGCGTCGGCGAGATCAGGTTGACGACCAGCACCCCGAGGAGGCCGACCGCGACGCCGATCACGCCGCCGATGACGCCCTGCACCACGGACTCGCCGGCGACCTGCCCGACGATGCGCCGGTTGGACCAGCCGATCGCCTTGAGGGTGCCGAACTCGCGGGTGCGCCGGGTGACGCCGGAGATGGTGAACAGGATGGCGATGAGGAACGCGGCCGCGAGCACGATCACCGACAGCCAGGTGCCGAGGTTCGCGATGAGCTGGCCGGCGCTGCCGAGGGAGCCGGAGACCGTCGAGGCGAGGTCGGCCTGCGTGCTGACCGTCGCCCCGGACACGGCCTTCGTCAGATCGGTCTTGATCTGGTCGATGTCGCCGGACGAGGCCGCCTTCACGTACACCGACGAGATCTTGCCGCTCTGCCCGGAGAGCGTTTGGGCGACATCCAGCGGGATGTACGCGTTCGCCGCGGTGGTCGCGTCGGAGCCGGTCGCCGCGACGATCCCGATGACCGAGAAGTCCGTGCCGCCGATCGTGATGGTGTCGCCGACGGCTTTGCTCGCCGTCTTGGCGTAGCTCGCGTCGAGCACCACCACATCCTTGCCCGCGTCCGCCGCCGTGAAGCTCCGGCCGCCGGTGAGGGTGACAGAGGCGAGCGGGCCGACGGACTTGCCGGCGGGATCGAGGCCGAGCACCGAGAACGAGTCGACGGTGAAGGAGCTGCCGCCTGCGCCGTCGGAGCCGCCCGTCGGGGGCGCGGTCGGCTGTGCCGCCTGACCGTTCTCGCGCTCCTGGCGCAGCTGCTGGAAGTTCGGCAGCGTCCCGCTGAAGCTGGTGTTCGTGAGCGAGAGCACGGCGGCGGCCGACTCGACGTTCTGCACCTTCTTCACCGTGGTGAGGGTGGATGCGTCCATGACCGTGGCGCCGCGGGTCGGTTCGAGACGGGAGGTGTTGACCTGCCGTGCGCCGCCGGTGTCGGTCCCGGCGTTGGCGCCGAAGTCGAAGCGTGGACCGCCTCCCGCGCCCTGCAGCCCGGTCGCGTTCTGCGCGGTCGCGGGCTGGCTCACCGTGATGTCTGTGCCCACCCCGTACACCGACTGCAGCACGCTCTCCTGCGCCTGGCGCACCCCCGCCGAGACCGCGTCCACGATGATGACCAGCGCGATCGCCAGGGCCATCCCGATGGCGATGATGATCGTCTGCTTGCGGCGGTTGAGCAACTCGCGCCGCAGATAGGTTCCGAACATGGGCTCCCAAACTGTGCTGTCGGATGAACGTCTGGCGTGAGGTTAGGAACGGCCGTTTTCGGGTCGCTGTGGCGAAGCTATGCATCTGCCGAGTGCCCGGTTTCCTGCGGATTGTCACATCCGGCGCCCCTGCCGTGTCGTACGGGTGAAGGCAACGAGAAGGAGGAATCCCATGCAGCAGCAGGCCCAGGTCGTGGTGATCGGAGGCGGGTATGCCGGAGTCGCGGCGGCCAACCGGCTCAGCGGTCGGGACGACGTCTCCGTGACCCTGGTGAACGCGCGGCCGGTCTTCGTCGAGCGCATCCGTCTCCACCAGCTGGCGGCGGGCACGGACGACGCGATCGTGGAGTTCGGGAAGGTGCTGGCGCCGTCGGTCCACCTGGTCGTCGACGCCGTCGAGCGCATCGACGCGCCCGCCCGACGGCTGGAGCTGTCGTCCGGCGGCCACCTCGACTACGACTACCTCGTCTACGCAGCGGGCAGCGTCCGCGCGCTGGCCGATGTCCCGGGCGCTACCGCGCACGCCCTCCCGATCGCGCAGCTCGGCGACGCGGACCGTCTGCGGGAGGAGCTGGCGGCACTCGGGTCGACGGCTCCGATCGCGGTGGTCGGCGGCGGTCCGCTCGGCATCGAGGTCGCCTCGGAGCTCGCCGAGCAGGGCCGTTCCGTCACGCTCTACTGCGGTGGACCCCTCGGCCCGTCGCTGCATCCCCGCGGACGCCGCTCCATCGCCCGGCGGCTCGCCGCGCTCGGCGTCACGGTCGAGGACGGCCCCGGCTCACGGGTGATGGCGGTCGAGCAGGATGCGGTGGTGCTGGCCGACGGGAGCACGCGCCCCAGCGCGCTCACCATCTGGGCGGCCGGGTTCGTCGCAGCCGACCTCGCGCGCCGCAGCGGACTCACCGTGGATGCCGCCGGCCGGCTCCTGACCGACGAGACCCTGACGAGCGTCGACGACGACCGCATCGTCGCGGCGGGCGACTCGGCCGCGCCGTCCGGGCTCCCGCTCCGGATGAGCTGCCAGGCCGCCGGGCCGCTCGGCGGTCACGCCGCCGACACCGTCCTCCGCCGGATCGACGGCCGCGACCCGGAGCCGTTGGTGATGGGATTCGTCGGTCTCTGCATCAGCCTGGGCCGCCGTCACGGGATCTTCCAGTTCGAGCACAGGAATGACACGGCGACGCGGGCGCACATCGGCGGCCGTGCGGGTGCGGTCGTGAAGGAGCTGGTCTGTCGGGGCACCGTGCAGCAGCTGACCCTCGAGGCGCGGCATCCCGGCGTCACTCGACTGCCTGCGGCCTTCGGCGACCGCGAGCGTCGCCGTATGCTCGCAGTGAACGGGTCGGCCCCTGAAGTCGCGGGCGCGACCCCGGGACGGGAGGGCGCATGAGCTCGCACCGGACGGATGCGGCGACGTCGCTCTTCGTGGCGCACCGCAACCTCCTCTTCACGGTGGCGTACGAGATGCTCGGCTCGGCGGCGGACGCCGAGGACGTGCTGCAGGAGACCTGGCTGCGCTGGAGCACCGTCGACCAGGCGGAGGTGCGGGAGCCCCGCGCCTACCTGGTGCGGATCGCGACCCGGCTGGCGCTCAACCGCCTCCGCAGTGCGCAGCATCGTCGCGAAGCATACGTCGGACCCTGGCTGCCCGAGCCCCTGCTGACCTCGCCCGATGTCGCGGACGACGCCGAGCTCGCGGAGAGCATCTCCATGGCCCTGATGGTGGTGCTGGAGACCCTCGGGCCGACCGAGCGCGCGGTGTTCGTGCTGCGCGAGATCTTCGGCTTCGAGTTCGACGAGATCGCAGCGGCGGTGGAGAAGACGCCGGCGACCGTGCGTCAGATCGCCCACCGCGCCCGGCAGCACGTGGAGGCGCGGCGCCCGCGGGTCAGTGTCACCGCCGATGAGGCGCGGGCCGCGCTGGACGCGTTTCGTATCGCGGTGGAGACCGGGGACGTGCAGGCGATGCTGAACGTGCTCGCCCCCGACGTCGTCCTCATCAGCGACGGCGGCGGAGTGAAGCAGGCCGCACTCCGGCCGATCCTCGGCGCCGACAAGGTGGCACGTTTCATCTCCGGCGGCATCCGGAAGACCGCCGTCGATTTCGCCATCGAACCGGCCGTCGTCAACGGCAACCCGGCACTGGCGCTGCATGTGGCGGGCGAGTTCGACGGGGTGCTGGCCGCCCGCGTCCAGGACGGCCGGATCACGGGGCTGTACATCGTCCGCAACCCGCAGAAACTGTCGTGGCTGGGGGAGGAGCTGACCCTGTCACTGCACTGATCGATCCAAATAGCCAAATGTTGGACATTTAGGGGAGCCTGCCCTAGCGTGGAGGAATGCCACGCATCGCCCCCAGTCCCACGCTCGCCGAACAGGTCACCGATCAGCTTCGTCGGCGGATCTTCGCGGGGGAGTTCCCCGTCGGCGCGCTCCTGCCGCCGGAGACGGAGCTGGCCGAAGAACTCGGCGTCAGCCGCAACAGCATCCGTGAAGCCCTCCGGTCGCTGGTCCACGCCGGGATGCTGGGCGCGCGGGCGGGATACGGCACTTTCGTGCGCGCCACGAACGACGTCGCTCCGACCCTGGCGCGACGCCTCGACCAGGAGCGCGACGTCGATGTCGCAGAGGTGCGTGCCCTCCTCGAGCGGGAGGCCGCCCGGCTCGCGGCCCTCCGGCGCACGCCCGAGCAGCTCGCGCGGTTGAACGAGGCCCTCGCCGAACGGACCGCGCTGATCGGCCTCCCCGGATACGACGACGCGGACATCGCCTTCCACCAGGCCCTCCTCGACGCCACCGGCAATTCCCTGCTGGCCGAGCTGTACCGCGGCGTCGGCGGCAACGAACGGGCTCTGCACGCCCTTCGCGACGAGGCCGCCGTGTCCGCCGACGGCGAGGCGCGACCCACCGACATCGACGAAGCGCACGCGCCCATCGTCGAGGCGGTCGCCGCGGGCGATCCGGTGGCCGCAGCCGCGGCGGCGGAGGCGGCGGTCCGCCTGATCAACGAGAGACAGGGCATCCGCCTGCCCGGATACGACGCGACGGGCACGGGCCGATGATGTCGGAAAGGACGGCGCTGCGCGGCGGCGGGAGCGGGGGCGCTCGCATCGTCCGGACCCTGAGTCCCGCGCTCGTCCTCACCGGTCTGCTGCTCGTCGCCGGAAACCTGCGAGCGGGGCTCACCACCGTCGGCCCAGTCCTCAGCGACATCACCAGTGCGCTCGGCCTCACCTCCGTCGCAGCGTCCGTGCTGGTCAGCCTCCCGCTCGTCGCGTTCGCCGTCGTGTCGCCGTTCGCGCCGCGTGTTGCGCGCGCGCTCGGGCTCGAACGGTCCCTGGCGCTCGCGCTCCTCCTCCTCGCCGGCGGCCTCCTGCTCCGCTCCCTCCCCGGCCTCGGCTCGCTCTGGACCGGCACGGCCCTCATCGGCGTCGCGATCGCCGTCCTCAACGTGGTGCTGCCCGCGTTGGTGAAACGCGACTTCCCCACGCGCATCGGGCAGATCACCGGCGCATATTCGGTCGTGCAGGCCGTCTTCGCCGCAATCGCGGCCGGTGTCGCCGTCCCGGTCGCCGGGCTGACGGCGGTCGGCTGGAGGCTCCCGCTCGGGATGTGGGCGGTGCTGGCGGTCATCGCGATCGCCGTCCTCGCACCGCAGCTGCGCCGCAGAACCGTCGTGCCCGACGGGCAGGAAGACCTGACCCTCGGTGGAGAGGGCCATCGCAGCGGCGGACGCTCGCCGTGGCGGTCGGCCCTCGCGTGGCAGGTGACCGCGTTCATGGGGCTGCAGTCGGTGGGCTTTTACATCTTCATCACCTGGCTGCCCTCGATCGAGAGGTCGGCGGGGATCAGCCCGGAGGCGGCCGGGTGGCACCAGCTCCTCCTCAATGGCTGCGGCATCGTCGGCAGCGTCACGTGCTCCTTCCTCATCCCGCGGTTCCGGGACCAGCGGCTGCTGGCCGCCGCGGCACCCGCCTTCACGGTGATCGCGATGCTCGGTGTGCTGTTCGCTCCGGCGCTCTCGGCCATCTGGGACAGCATCGCCGGGGTGGCGGGCGGTATCACGATCGTGCTGGCGCTCTCGTTCTTCGGCCTGCGCACCCGACACCACGCGCAGGCGGCCGCACTGTCGGGCATGGCGCAGTCCGTCGGCTACCTTGTCGCCGCCGCCGGCCCGATCGGCGTCGGCGCGCTTCACGACGCGACCGGGTCGTGGACGGGTCCTCTCCTGGTGGTCATCGGTGTGCAGGCCGTGCTCCTGGTGTTCGGTCTGCTGGCCGGACGGAACCGCATCCTGGAGTGACCCTGGGCGCTCAGAGAGTTCATAGGTTGTGCAAAGACGGCATCCATCACCCTCCTCATAATGAGAAAGGTGACCATCAACGCGCGCGCCGCCTCCGGCCCCTCCAGCCAGCCCCGTACCCTCCTGCGCCGCGCGGACGGCAGCGCCATCCGCGTGCTCGTCGTCGACGATGAGGCGACGCTGACGGACCTCCTCGCGATGGCCCTCCACTACGAGGACTGGGAGGTCAAGACCGCGTCGAACGGTCAGCAGGCGCTGCAGCTGTCGCGCGAGTTCAAGCCGGACGTCGTGGTGCTCGACATCATGCTCCCCGACATCGACGGCCTCCAGGTGCTGTCGCGGATGCGCGCCGACGGCAATGAGGCGCCCGTCCTCTTCCTCACCGCGAAGGACTCCCTCGACGACCGCATCGCCGGTCTCACCGCCGGCGGCGACGACTACGTGACCAAGCCGTTCAGCCTCGAGGAGCTCGTCGCGCGCCTGCGCGGTCTGCTGCGCCGGTCGCGCGCGGCGGTCGCCGACCACGACGACCCCGTGCTGATCGTGGGCGACCTCGTCCTCGATGAGGACAGCTACGAGGTCCACCGCGACGGCGAGCCCATCCAGCTGACCGCCACCGAGTTCGAACTGCTGCGCTTCCTGATGCGCAACCCGCGCCGCGTGCTCAGCAAGGCCCAGATCCTCGACCGGGTCTGGAGCTACGACTTCGGCGGATCGTCCAGTGTGGTCGAGCTCTACATCTCCTACCTGCGCAAGAAGATCGACGCCGGCCGCGCCCCGATGATCCACACCGTCCGCGGCGCCGGTTACATGGTGAAGGCCGCGCAATGACCTCCGCCCGCGACGCGGGCGCCCCGGTCACCGGGCCAGGCAGGACCGGTCGCGCGAGCGGCCGGTCCTGGCGTATCCGCCCGTTCCGCTCGTGGACCCTCCGGAGCCGCGTCGTGCTCGTCGTCGTGGCGATGCTGGCGGTGCTCGGCGCCGTGATCGGGACGGTCAGCGTGTTCGCGCTGCAGAACTACCTGATGCAGCGGCTGGACGGGCAGCTCACCTCCGCGCTCGACCGCGGCCAGCGGGCCGCCGATCGCATCTACGGCGATCAGCCGACAGGACCGGACGTGATCGGCATCGTCCAGACGCCGGGTCAGCAGACCGGCACGTTCGGCGTCATCCGCAGCGGCGACATGCTGCTGTACCCGGTCATCCTCTCCGAGAGGCCGGCCGGCAGCACGCCAGATCAGCCGGTGGCTCCGAAGCGGGTGCTCATCTCCACCACCGCCCTGCTCAGCCTGCCGTCGGACGGGCACCCGCGAACGATCGACCTCGGCGCGTCCCTGGGGGAGTACCGCGTCGCCGCGGTCGAGCTGACCAACGGCGACAGCGTCATCATCGGCCTCCCGCTCAGCGATGTGAACGCGACCGTCGCCCGGCTGACGCTCGTCATCGGGCTGGTCACCCTCGCCGGGCTGGTGTTCGCGTTCCTTCTCGCGAGCGTCGTCGTCCGGCTGGCGATGCGTCCGCTGGAGCGGGTCGCGGATACCGCGGAACAGGTCTCCTCCCTGCCGCTCGATCGAGGAGACGTCGCGCTCTCCGTCCGGGTCCCGGAGGCCGACACCGACCAGCACACCGAGGTCGGAAAGGTCGGCTCCGCCCTCAACCGGATGCTCGGCCACGTCGCCTCCGCCCTGACCGCACGCCAGGCGAGCGAGCAGAAGGTGCGCCAGTTCGTCGCCGACGCCAGCCACGAGCTGCGCACACCGCTCGCCTCCATCCGCGGCTACGCCGAACTGACCCGGCGAGCCCCGCACGAACTCCCGCCGGACGTCACGCACTCGCTCGGTCGCATCGAGTCGGAGGCGACCCGGATGACCTCCCTCGTGGAGGACCTGCTGCTGCTCGCCCGGCTCGACGAGGGCCGCGAGCTCGACCGCGATCCCGTGGACCTCTCCCTGCTGCTGGTGGATGCGCTGAGCGACGCCCACGCGGCCGGGCCCGACCACGAGTGGGCGCTCGACCTGCCCGACGAGCCCGTCGAGGTCGTCGGCGACGCCCCGCGACTGCACCAGGTGCTCATGAACCTGCTCGCGAACGCACGCGTGCACACGCCGGAGGGCACGAAGGTGACGGCCGGCCTGCGAGTGGATGAGGACGCGCACCGTGCCGTCATCACGGTCGCGGACGACGGACCGGGCATCCCGGAGGACATGCAGGCGACGCTGTTCGAGCGCTTCGCCCGAGGCGACAGCTCCCGCAACCGCGCCACCGGATCCACCGGCCTGGGCCTCGCCATCGTCCAGGCGGTCGTGCAGGCGCATGAGGGAGACGTGACGGTCACGAGCGAGCCGGGCCGGACCGTGTTCACGGTGACGCTGCCGCTCGTGCGGGCCGCCGTCTGAACCCGATTTGCAGACCGGGGTGCGCATCCCGTACCCTGTACGAAGCCAAAGACCGCTGGTTGTCGTGCTCGCACGACCGAAGATCCACTCAGGTGGGGGCCCGCGCAGGTGTATGAAGCAAGTTTCGCATTTTCTGCGTCGCCAGCTCCGTGCCTCTGCGCCGGAGCTTTTTTCTTTGTCCGGTGACGGTGTCGTCCAGCGACTTTGGCGGGCACACCGCTTCCGCGGTGTGCGACGAAGAAGATTGAGGAGTAGGCCATGGCGAACAAGGAAGCCACGGTCGCCGAGCTCACGAACCTGTTCGAGAGCTCGACCGCCGTTCTGCTGACCGAGTACCGCGGTCTCACTGTCGCTCAGCTCAAGCAGCTGCGCACGTCGATCAGTGAGCACGCGACCTACGCCGTGGTGAAGAACACGCTGACCAAGATCGCGGCCAACAACACGGGCATCTCGTCGTTCGACGAGGAGCTCGCTGGGCCGTCCGCGATCGCCTTCGTGCACGGTGACCCTGTCGCCGTCGCGAAGTCGCTGCGTGACTTCGCCAAGGCAAACCCTCTGCTTGTGGTCAAGGGCGGTTACTTCGACGGTAACCCGCTGACCGCAGAAGAGGTAGGCAAGCTCGCCGACCTCGAGTCCCGTGAGGTTCTGCTGGCCAAGCTGGCCGGCGCCTTCAAGGCCTCGCTGTTCGGAGCCGCATATCTGTTCAACGCACCGCTGTCGCAGGCCGTTCGCACGGTCGACGCGCTGCGTGAGAAGCAGGAGTCCGCTTCCTGAGTCCTCACGGACCAGGCCAGCGGTGAGTAACCACACACACTAAGGAGAGAACAATGGCAAAGCTTTCGACTGAGGAGCTGCTCGACGCGTTCAAGGAGCTCACGCTCATTGAGCTCAGCGAGTTCGTGAAGAAGTTCGAGGAGACCTTCGAGGTCACCGCCGCCGCCCCCGTCGCCGTGGCCGCTCCGGCCGCCGGTGGTGCGGGCGCCGCTGCCGAAGAGGTCGAGGAGAAGGACTCCTTCGACGTCGTCCTCGAGGCCGCCGGTGACAAGAAGATCCAGGTCATCAAGGAGGTGCGCGCCCTCACCAGCCTCGGCCTCGGTGAGGCGAAGGCCCTCGTTGACGGCGCTCCGAGCACCGTGCTCGAGGGTGCCAACAAGGAGACCGCTGACAAGGCGAAGGCCCAGCTCGAAGAGGCTGGCGCCACCGTCACCCTGAAGTAATCAGGGCCCCATCGGGGCTCTTCTTACCGACGGCTGACTGCCGCTGTGTCGTAGACACAGGCGCGACGCGGACTCCTCCACTAGAGAGTGTCCGCGTTGCGGAGGGCGTCGCCCCCGTAACGGGGCGACGCCCTCCGTGCGTTAAGTGACGCACGGGCGCGGATGCTCACCCATCCCACGCGTCCGATCGCGCCCGCCAGCGGGCATCGGTGTGCAAGGACGCACAACCGGAAGAAGAACCACGATGAATACCAGTTCTTGGCGTGCCTACGCCTCGCGACTGCAAGACTTCGGTCACGCGATGCTCCACGGTGAGGACCGCGACAGCGGTTGCCACCCACCGGATCTGTGCCGCAGGACCCTCCTCTACGACAGGTACCTGCGGTAACACCCACCACGAAGCGCCCCCGACCACCCGGCCGGGGGCGCTTCGCCGTCACGCGAGGCCCAGCACCCGGGCGACGCCGAGGTCCGCGAGGCGAGCGGGATCGGCGAGCACGTCGAGCCGGACGATGCGGTCGTCCTCGATCTCGAACGCCATGACGGAGACGACGCGGCCCGAGAGCACCGCCGCGACGCCCGGCCGGCCACCCAGCAGCACCGGAGTCGAGTGGGCGGCGAGTCGGGCGGAGAGGACGGCCTGTGCCGCGATCTCCCCGGCTCCGACCAGATGCTGCTCACTCGTCCCGTAGTCGGCATCGAGCACGACGCCGTCATCGAGGAGGCTCAGCAGGCGGCGCACGTCTCCCTGCTGCGCTGCCGCCAGCCACGCGTCGACGAGCGGTCGCGCCCGGCGCCGATCCGGCTGTGCCGCGTCCGGAGACCCGTGGAGGCGACGTCGAGCGCGCGAGGCCAGCTGACGAGCGGCCTGCGGAGAGCGGTCGAGCGCCTCCGCCACCTCCTCGAACGGCCGGCCGAAGACGTCGTGCAGGACGAACGCGATGCGCTCGGCGGGGCTCAACGCATCGAGCACGACGAGGAGGGCGGTGGCGATGCGGTCTCCCTGCTCCGCCTCCGCGGCGGGGTCGCCGAGGGTCGAGACCGGCTCGTCCATCCACGGGGTGACCTCCCACGATCGTTCCCGCGTGCGGCGCGGCGACCGCAGCTGGTCGAGGCAGACCCGGGACACGACCGTGGTCAGCCAGGCGTCGATGTTGTCGATGCCGGCGGGGTCGGTGCGGCTCAACCGCAGCCAGGTCTCCTGCACGGCGTCCTCCGCGTCGGCGTGCGACGACAGCAGCCGTCCGGCGATGGCGGTGAGCCGTGGTCGTGCCGCCTCGAAGTGCTCGGCGAGGGGTCGTGCATCCGTCATGTCACGTTCTCCGTCTCTCGATCGTCACCCTATCGACGAGCCGGAGACGGCACATGTGACACGAGACAGGAGGACGGCCATGAACGACACCATCGTGGTGACAGGAGGTACCGGCAGGATCGGGCGCAGCGTGGTCCCGCTGCTGCGCGCCGGAGGGCGTGAGGTGCGGGTGCTCAGCCGTCACCCGCAGCAGGCTGGGACGGACCCCGGCGTCACCCATGTCGGCGGCGACACCGTCGCGGGCGACGGGCTGGAGGATGCGTTCGCCGGAGCGGGGACGGTGCTCCACCTCGCGGGCGGCGCGACCGGGGACGACCGGGCGGCCGCCAACGTCGCAGAGGCGGCACGGAGTGCGGGAGTCGGCCATCTGATCCTCATCTCCGTGGTCGGGGCCGGGCGGATGCCGATCGGCTACTTCCGCGCGAAGGCCGGGGCCGAGAAAGCGATCGCCGCGTCGGGGGTGCCCTGGAGCATCCTGGCGGTGTCGCAGCTCCACGAGTTCATGCTGCCGCTGGTCCGGGGGATGGCGCGTCTGCCGTTCACCCCGGCACCGCGCGGGCTGCGGTTCGAGCCCGTGCACCGGGAGGAGGTCGCAGAACGACTCGCGTCGCTGGCGCTGGCGGATCCCGCAGGGCGGGTGCCCGACCTGGCGGGGCCGGAGGTGCTGGACATCCCCGACCTGGTGCGCGCCTACACCGGGCGTCGCCGGCCCACGATCGCGCTGCCGCTGCCGGGAGCGGTCGGCCGTGCCTATCGAGCGGGAGAGAATCTCGCCGGCCCGGCGGCGACCCGGGGCACGCGCACCTGGGCGGAGTTCGTCCGCGAGCTCGCGGCGTCTGAGAACGTGCCGCGTCGGTCCTCCGCCCTACGATGAGTCGCGTGACCGAGCCCGCCGATGTGACCGCCACCCGTCTCGCCTACGACACCGTCGCCCAGGACTACGCCGACCTGCTCCGCGACCACCTCGCGGGGAGCGAGTTCGACCGCGCCATGCTCGGCGTCTTCGCGGAGCAAGTGGCGCGCCGCGGGGGCGGCCCGGTGGGGGACCTGGGATGCGGTCCCGGCCGCATCGCCGGGTACCTGGCGGGACTCGGACTGGAGGTCGTCGGCGTCGACCTGTCGCCCGGGATGATCGAGGTGGCCCGGCGCGAGCATCCTGCTGTTCGGTTCGAGGTCGGGACGATGGCGGCGCTTCCGTTCGCGGACGGCGCGCTCGCCGGAGCGCTCGCGTGGTACTCCGTCATCCACACGCCGGAGGATCGCCAGGGGGAGCTCTACGCGGAGTTCGCCCGTGTCGTCCGGCCGGGCGGGATCCTCCTCCTCGCCTTCCAGGTGGGGGAGGACGTCGTGCACCTCACGCACGCCTACGGGCACGACCTCGACCTCCACACCCGGCGACAGCATCCCGACCGGGTCAGGGAGCGGCTCGTCGAGGCCGGGTTCACGGTGACCGCTGAGCTCATCCGGCAGGCGGTGCCGCCGGAGAAGTCGCCCCAGGGTTACGTGCTCGCACGCCGCGACGTTTGATAAACATAGGCAAGCTATATATAATTGGTCTCATGCCCGAGACCCCCGAACTCCACCAGATCCTCGGCGACCTCGTGGTCGCCGCCCACCGTCTCACCCGGCTCGCGGCCCGGGTGACCGGCAGCACCGAGTCGCCCGCCACCTGGCGCACCCTCAGCGTGCTGCAGACGGTCGGCCCCATGCGCCTCGGCGAGCTCGCCGAGCACAGCCGGGTATCGCAGCCCACGATGACCAAGATCGTCCGCAACCTCGTCGACGCCGAGTGGGTCAAGCGCATCGCCGACACCTCCGACGCGCGCGCCTGGCAGATCGCGATCACGGGGAAGGGCGCCGACGCGCTCCAGACGTGGCGTGATGAACTGTCCGCCGCGCTCGTCCCGATGTTCGCCGACCTCAGCGACGACGAACTCGCCGCCATGCGCGCCACCGTCGAGATCATCGGATCACGCGTCGACCTCTCCACGGCCGCCTCGGCCGCCCTGGCCGGCCGCGGCTGAGTCGCGTCCCGTCGCCACATCCCCTCTCTCCGCACCACCGACCGGCAAGGAGCCGTCTCCCCTTCATGTCCCACGAACGCCCCACCAGCATCCTGAAGCAGCCGACCGCCGTCTGGGCGGTCGCCTTCGCCTCCGTCATCGCCTTCATGGGCATCGGCCTCGTCGACCCGATCCTGCCCGCGATCGCGAAGAGCCTGGAGGCGACGCCGACCGAGACGGAGATGCTGTTCACCAGCTATCTGCTCATCACCGGCGCCGCCATGTTCTTCACCAGCTGGATCTCGAGCCGCATCGGGGCGAAGAGGACGCTGCTCATCGGCCTCGCCCTGATCGTCGTGTTCGCGCTCGCCGCGGGCCTGTCGCAGAACGTCGAGTCGATCATCGGGTTCCGTGCCGGCTGGGGGCTCGGCAACGCGCTGTTCATCTCCACCGCGCTCGCGACCATCGTCGGAGCGGCGTCGGGTGGGACGTCGGCGGCGATCATCCTCTACGAGGCCGCCCTGGGACTCGGCATCGCGATCGGACCGCTCCTCGGCGGCCTGCTCGGCAGCTGGAGCTGGCGCGGGCCGTTCTTCGGCACCGCGACCCTGATGGCGATCGGGTTCGTCGCGATCGTCGCCCTCCTCAAGAAGAACCCGGAGAAGCCGCAGCCCACGAAGCTGTCCGCGCCGTTCCGCGCTCTCGGCCGGCCCGCGCTCGGCTTCCTCGCCGGCGCCGCCCTGTTCTACAACATCGGCTTCTTCGTGCTGCTCGCCTACACGCCGTTCGCGCTCGTGCCGCTCGGGGTCGAGGACGCCATCACGCTCGGCCTGATCTTCTTCGGCTGGGGCGTCGCCCTCGCCGTCACCTCGGTCTGGGTCGCGCCGCTCCTCACGGCCCGCCTCCCGCGCACGCGTGTGCTGTGGCTCGTCATGCCCCTGCTCGCGCTCGACCTGCTGGCCGCGGGGCTGTTGGTCCGCTCGCTGATCGCTCTCATCGTGTGCGTGATCGTCGGCGGGCTGCTGCTGGGCATCCTGAACACCGTGCTCACCGAGTGCGTGATGGAGGCGACCGATCTGCCGCGATCCGTGGCGTCGAGCGCCTACTCGGGCGTCCGCTTCCTCGGCGGCGCCGTCGCCCCGCCGGCCGCGACGCTCCTCGCCGCCACCGTCGGTCCGGCCATGCCGTTCTACGCCGGAGCCATCTCGGTGCTGATCGCGGTGGCGCTGATCATGATCGGCCACAAGCACCTGAAGCGGGTGGATGCACCTACAGAGACTCCGCAGCAGGAGGCCGAGGTGCTGTCGCTCGCCGACGCCGACTGACGAGAACCGCCGGTGCGGAAACGTTCCCACCGAATTCGAAGAGCCGCCCTGTCCTAGTCAGGGCGGCTCTTCCCGTCATGTGGGCCCCGATAGCCCGACGGGCGACCCCGTCAGCTGACCGTGCCTACCCGAAAGGCGCGCTCAGCCGGATGGCCGCCTCACCATTCTTTCAGACAGCGGGCGCGCAACGGGACATCAGCGCGGCGGTGCGGTGGACGAGCGGACCACCAGGCTGACCGGCGACCCCACCGATCCGGTGCGCGGTTCCGCACCGGCGAGCTCGTCCAGCAGGATGCGCGCGGCGGTCGCCCCCTGCTCGAACGGGTCCTGCGCCATCGTCGTGAGCCCGAATCCGGCGGCGTAGTCGTGGTCGTCGATGCCGATCACGGACAGGTCGTCCGGCACCCGCAGGCCGTGGTCGCCCGCCGCGAGGATGGCGCCGAACGCCATCTCGTCCGAGCCCGCGAACACCGCGGTCGGCCGGGGACCGGTCACATCCAGCAGCCGGTTCATCGCCGCGCGGCTCTCGGGCAGCGAGAACCCGCCGGGGATGACCCACTCGGGACGCACCGGGAGACCCGCGTCGCGCATCGCATCCTTGAACCCGTGCAGGCGCCCGATCGGCACCTGGCTGTTGAGACCCTCCTCGTCCTCGCCGCCCAGGTGCGCGATCGCGGTGTGACCGAGCGAGATGAGGTGGGAGGTCGCGGTGTAGGCGGTCGAGGTCTCGTCGATGCCCACGCTGCGGAGACCCTTGACCGGTCCGCCGACGACGATCGTCGGATGTCCGAGCGTCGCCAGCTGCTCCCGCTCCTCCGTCGTGAAGTCGAGGCACAGCGCGAGCAGGGCGTCGGTGCGCTTGCGCAGGATGCTGCGGTGGAAGACGCGCTCCCGGTCGCCGCGGTGCCCCCCGAGGTTGAAGAGGATCATGTCGTAGCTCGCCGACCGCAGCTCCGCATCCACCCCCTCCAGCACCTGGGTGTAGAACCACCGGCTCACCGACGGGACGACGACGCCCATGGCCAGGGTGCGGCCGCTGGCGAGACCCGACGCGCTCGACGAAGCGACGTAGCCGAGCTCGTCCGCCGCTCGGCGGACCGCCGCGCGCGTCTTGTCCGAGACGTTCGGCAGACCGCGCAACGCCCGGGAGACAGTGGCGGTGGAGACCCCGGTCGCGCGCGCGACCTCCTCGATCCCTGCCATCGCCCGGCTCCGCTTCAGGAGTCCTGGTGCTCGAGCCGCGCCTCCTCGGCCTCCTGCCGCCGCGCGATGATGCGGCGGCGCAGCTGCAGGAGGCCGATGAAGGCGAGGACGAGTACGAGGAGGGTGAGCGCCCAGCCGAGGGCCGGTTCGCCGGTCAGTTCGCAGAAGACGGTGATCCCGAGGAACGCCACCGCGAAGAACCCGACGAAGCCGAGGCCGACGTCGACGACCTCGCGGGAGTCGCTCCAGCGCATACGATCAGCCCTTCACGCCACCGGCCGTGAGTCCGGCCACGATGCGCCGCTGGAAGATCAGCACCAGGATGATCAGCGGCACGGTCACGATCGTACCGGCTGCCATGACCGCGGTGTACGGCTCCTGGTGCGGCTGGCTGCCGGTGAAGGAGGCGATGGCCACGGTGACCGGCTGGGTCGCGTCGCTCGACAGCTGGCTGGAGATCAGGAACTCGTTCCACGACGAGATGAACGCCAGGATCGCCGTCGTGAACACGGCGGGAGCCGCCAGCGGGAGGATGATCTTCCTGAATGCCTGCGCCTGGGTGCACCCGTCGATCCGCGCGGCCTCCTCCAGGTCCCACGGCATCTCGCGGAAGAACGAGTTGAGCGTGTAGACGGTCAGGGGGAGGGCGAACGAGATCTCCGGGATGATCAGCGCCTGGTAGGTGCCCATCCAGCCGATGTTGGTGAACAGCTGGAACAGCGGGGTGATCAGCGCGACGCCCGGGAACATCGAGGCGGCGAGGATGATCCCCAGCACGATGCCCTTGAACTTGAAGTCCAGGCGGGCGAGGGCGTACGAGGCGAAGATGCCGACGACCAGGGAGATCACCGTGACGCAGATGCCGATGAACAGCGAGTTCAGCAGCGCCTGGCCGAGGTGGTTGCCCAGGTTGGTCGAGAGGGCGGTGACGTAGTTGTCCCAGGTGAAGTGCGTGATCCACGGGGTGTTGTCGTTGGTGAAGCCGACATCGCGGAACGAGGTCACGACCATCCAGTAGAAGGGCAGCAAGCACCACAGCACGATCACGATCGCCTGGATGCCGGTGCGGAGACCGGCGTTGCGGCGGCGCTGCCTGCCACGGTTCTTGGTCTGGGTACGAGGGAGAGCTCCCGCCTCGGCGGTCGCTGCTGCCTGGCCGGCGACGGCGGTCATCGCTTCGCCCCCTTCTGCTGGTCCTCCTGCGTTCGCACGACGTTCGTCCCGAGGAGCCGGACGAAGATGAAGGCGATCAGGAAGATGATGATGAACGTGATGGTGGACAGGGCGGCCGCGCTGTTGAAGCCCTGCCTGATCTGATCGACCACGAGGATGGACAACGTGGTCGTGGCATGGCCTGTACCACCTCCACCGCCGGTGAGGATCTGCGGCAGGTCGTAGATGCGGAGGGCGTCGAGCACACGGAACAGGATCGCGACCATGAGCGCCGGCTTCAGCAGCGGCATGGTCACGCGCCAGAAGCGCTGCCAGGTGGTCGCGCCGTCGACCTTCGCGGCCTCGTAGACCTCCTCCGGGATGATCTGCAGACCGGCCAGGATCAGCAGCGCCATGAACGGCGTGGTCTTCCAGGTGTCGGCGATGATGACCGCGAACCGGGACGCCCACTCATCCGACGTCCACAGGATGTGGGCGCCGAGGACCGCGTTGGCGACACCGGCGACCGAGAAGATGAAGAACCACAGCTTCGCGGTGACCGCGGTGGGGATCGCCCACGGGATCAGGATCGCCGCGCGGACGAGGCCGCGGCCGCGGAACGCGCGGTTCATGATCAGCGCGAACCAGAGGCCCAGGCCGGTCTCGAGGATGACGGTCGTCACCGTGAAGAAGAAGGTGACGAACACGGCGCTCCAGAAGCTGGAGCCGAGGTTGCCGGGCGGACAGGAGATGGTGGTGCCGTTGGGGCCCTGGCACTGCTGGAGCAGCCAGTGCGCGTAGTTCTGGAAACCGGCGAACCCGCCCTGGACGAACAGGCCGGTCGCCGGGTCGAGACCCGCGTCCTTCTGGAAGGACATCACGATCGCCGAGACGACCGGGTAGCCGATCACGACCGCGAGCAGGACCAGGGTGGGGATGATCAGGTAGAAGGCCCAGCGACTCTGCTGGGCACGCTGCCGCTTCGCGCCGGCGCGGATCGGCGGCCTGCCGTTCTTACCGGTACTGGTGGATGAGGGGGCGACGACGTTCGACGTTGACATGTGTGCCTCCGGATGCTTGTCGGAAGGAGAGGGGCCGGGCGGCGGGAGAGGTCCCGCCGCCCGGCAACCGTTTCAGGCCGGGATCAGCCGGCGCTGGCGGTGTTGATCGCCGATGCCATGTCCTTCAGGGCTTCGTCGACCGTCTTGTCGCCCTTGAGGGCGGCGTACGCGTTGTCCTGCACGGCCTTGGTGATGGCCGGGTAGAACGGCGACACCGGACGCGGGACCGCGTTCTCGATCGAGGTCTTCAGCGTCGACAGGTACGGCAGCTGGCTGTTCAGCGCCGCGTCGTCGTACAGCGAGGACACGACCGGTGCCAGAGAGCCCTGGGTCACGAAGAACTTCTGCGTCTCTTCGCTCTGCAGGAACTTCAGGAACTCGAAGGCGGTCGCCTTGTGCTTGGAGTACACGCTGATCGCGGCGTTGTGGCCACCGAGGCTGGAGACGCCCGGCTTGTCCGCGCTGATGCCCGGGAGCGGCGCGATGCCGAAGGTGTCCTTCACCGTCGAGGAGCCGTCGGTCTTGGCCAGGTTGTACACGTACGGCCAGTTGCGCAGGAACATCAGCTTTCCGGCCTCGAACGCCTGCCGGCCCTGCTCCTCCTGGTAGGTGATGGCCTCGGCCGGGATCTGCCCGTTCTTGAAGCCGTCCACCAGTCGGGTCAGACCCGCCTTCGCCTCGTCGCTGTCGACGGTGACCTTCTTGCCGTCCTCACCGACGATCGTGCCGCCGTTGGTGTTGATCGCCTCGGCGACGTTCACCGTGAGGCCCTCGTACTGGGCGAACTGACCGGCGTAGCAGCCGATGCCCTTCGCCTTGGCGATGTCACAGTCCTTGAGCATGTCGTCCCACGTCTTCGGGGGCTCCGGGACCAGGTCCTTGCGGTAGTACAGGATGCCGCCGTCAGAGGTCTGCGGCGCCGCGTACTGGGTGCCGTTGTACGTTCCCGACTTCACCGTCGGCTCCAGGAGGGCCGAGTTGTCCATCTTGAACTTGCCGGTCAGCGGCTGGAGCCAGCCCTTCGCGGCGAACTCACCCGTCCACACCACGTCCACATCGACGACGTCGTAGTTGGTGTCCTTGGCCTGGAAGTGCTGCACGAGGTCGTCGTGCTGCTGGTCCGCCTGGTCGGTCTGCTCCTTGAAGGTGACCTTCTCGTCCGGGTGGGCCTTGTTCCACTTCTCGATCAGCGGGCGGACCACATTGGAGTTGTCCTTGCCCTGCACGTAGGTGATGGGACCCTTGCTGTCGAGATTCGAGTTGGCGTCGCCGCCACCGCTTCCCGAACCGCCGCCACCGGTGCATCCTGCCAGCGCGAGGCCTGCGAGGGCCACCCCGGCGATAACGGAGAGACGTGCTGCTTTCATTTCACTCCTCGTTGAGCTCTTGGTGCGGGCACAGGTGTGCGCCCGCCGATCACCGTACCCCCACGCTCTCGCGTGATGCAAGCGTTTACGTCAAGCGCTTGCATCACGGTTGCGTCACGTCGGAGGGGTCGCCGGCGGGGGTTACGCTGAGACCATGAGCGGGATGCGCGGCATGGCTGCGGCCGGAGGCGGCGGCGGTCGCGGACGCGTCAGCGGTGGCGACGCGGAGGCTCAGCGGGCGATCAACGCCGAGGCCCCGAAGATCCCGCACCTGTTCCGCCGGATCGTCTCGCTCTTCTCGGCGCACCGCATGGCGATCGTGTTCACGATGGTGCTCGTGCTGATCGGCGCCGCGCTGTCGGTGGTGCCGCCGCTGCTCACCGAGCGGGCGTTCGACCACGGGCTGTTCCCGCCCGGCGGCCCGAACATCCCGGTGCTCGTCGAGATCGTCGTGTTCATGCTCATCGTGTACATCGCGTCGGCGCTGCTGGGCGTCTGGCAGACGTACCTGACGGCGTCGGTCGGCAACAAGGTGATGGGGGCCCTGCGCGTCCGGCTGTTCTCCCACCTGCAGTCGATGGAGCTCAGCTTCTTCACGCATACGAAGACGGGCATCATCCAGTCGCGGCTCCAGAACGATGTCGGCGGGGTCGCCAGCGTCCTCACCAACACGATCTCGAGCATCCTCGGCAACACCGTGACGGTCATCGCCGCGCTCGTCGCGATGCTGCTGCTCAACTGGCAGCTGACCATCGTCGCCGTGGTGCTCATGCCGATCCTCGTGATCGCGCAGCGCCGGGTCGGCCAGGTGCGTGCACGCATCGCGACCAAGACGCAGGAGTCGCTGTCGGACATGACGGCGATCACGCAGGAGACGCTGAGCGTCAGCGGCATCCTGCTGTCGAAGAGCTTCAACCGCCAGACCACCGAGGTCGGTCGCTACTCCGCCGAGAACGAGAACCAGATCCGCCTCCAGGTGTCGCAGGCGATGAGCGGCCAGTGGTTCTTCGCGATGGTCAACATCTTCCTGTCGTCGATCCCCGCCATCGTGTACCTGGTGTCCGGGTGGCTGATCGTGGGCGGTGCGACGGACATCTCGGCCGGAACGATCGTCGCGTTCACCACCGTGCAGGCGCGACTGCTGTTCCCGCTGCTCGCGCTGATGCGGGTGGCGCTCGACCTGCAGACCTCGGGTGCGCTGTTCGCCCGCATCTTCGAGTACCTCGACCTGAAACCGGCGATCGCCGACCGTCCGGAAGCCGTTCCGGTGGATCCGTCCGACGACCTCGGGAGGATCGAGTTCGACCACGTCGTGTTCCGCTACCCGGATGCCCGCGACGGGGAGCGCAACACTCTCGACGACGTGTCGTTCGTCATCGAGCCCGGGGAGTTCGCGGCGTTCGTCGGGCCGAGCGGCGCGGGCAAGACCACCGTCTCCTACCTCATCCCACGGTTCTACGACGCGACGAGCGGGTCGATCCTCTTCGGCGAGACGGACGTGCGCGACCTCCAGCAGGACTCGCTGGTCTCGCACATCGGGGTGGTCAGCCAGGAGACCTACCTGTTCCACGCGACCATCGCCGAGAACCTGCGCTACGCCCGGCCGGACGCGACGCAGGAACAGTTGGAGGATGCGGCCAAGCGCGCCAACATCCACGACACGATCGCGCGCTTCCCGGACGGCTACGCGACGATCGTGGGGGAGCGCGGCTACCGGCTCTCCGGCGGCGAGAAGCAGCGGATCGCCATCGCCCGCGTACTGCTGAAGGACCCGGAGGTGCTCATCCTCGACGAGGCGACGAGCGCCCTCGACACCATCTCGGAACGGGTCGTGCAGCAGGCGCTCGACACCGCATCCAGCGGCCGCACCACCATCGCCATCGCGCACCGGCTGTCGACCATCGTCTCGGCGGACGTGATCTTCGTGATCGACCACGGGCAGGTCGTCGAGCGCGGGACGCACCGCGAACTGCTGGAGCTCGGCGGAATTTACTCGCGCCTGTACCGCGAGCAGACCGAGAGCGCAGTCCTCGAGGAGTAGCGTCCTCATCCATCCGACGAAAGGGCTTCCCGTGCCGACGATCACCGAACTGCTGTCCGCCAACCTGCTCGAGGTCTTCGGCAACCGCGACGCGGGCTCGCGCCGCGCCGCCATCGAGCGCACCTACACCGAGGACGTCGTCTTCGCCGACCCCGAGGGCGAGGTGACCGGATGGGATGCGCTCGAGGCGAAGGCCGCCGGCCTCATCGACGACGCGCCGGCCGCATTCGCGTTCGCGGACGCCGGCCCCGTCTACCTCGGGCGCGACACCGGAGCCCTCGCCTGGACGTTCGGCCCCGAGGGCGCGCCCGTCGCCCGCGGCATCGACGTCATCGAGGTGCGCGACGGCCGCATCGCCGCGCTCCGCACCCTCCTCGCCTGACGCCTCCGCCCATCCCCCCACCGTCGAGTCCGCAAACTTTGCACGCTCCGGGGGTGTTCGGCGTGCAAAATATGCGGACTCGACGGTGGGGGAGGGGGAGAGTTAGACTGGGCTAACTTTTGAGGTAGACGAGGTTGCGGATGAGCGTCGAGGTCGAGGAGCGGGTGCCGCGGGCCGCTCCCGCGCGGCTCCTGCTGCTGCTCGGACCGGCGTTCGTCGCGGCCATCGCGTACGTCGATCCGGGCAACGTCGCCGCCAACCTGACGGCCGGCGCGCGGTACGGATACTTGCTCGTCTGGGTCCTGGTCGCCGCCAATGCGATCGCGGTCTTCGTGCAGTACCAGTCGGCCAAACTCGGCATCGTCACCGGTCGCAGCCTTCCCGAACTCCTCGGGGAGCGGCTCGGCACCGGTGCCCGCCGGGCCTACTGGGTGCAGGCCGAGCTCGTCGCAGCGGCCACCGACATCGCCGAGGTGATCGGCGGCGCCATCGCGCTGAACCTGCTGTTCGGGCTGCCCCTGCCCATCGGCGGGCTGATCGTGGGCATCGTCGCCATCGGCATCCTCGCCATCCAGTCGCGCCGCGGCCAGCGCCCGTTCGAGGCTGTCATCCTGGGGCTGCTCGCCGTGATCGCGGTCGGGTTCCTCGCCGGGCTGTTCGTCAGCCCGGTCGACTGGGGCCAGGCGGTCGGCGGCCTGGTGCCGCGATTCGACGGCGCCCAGACCGTGCTGCTCGCGGCCAGCATGCTGGGCGCGACGGTCATGCCGCATGCCATCTACCTGCACTCGGCCCTGGCCCGCGACCGGCACGGGACCACCGCGGACCCCGGCCGCATCCGCCGGCTGCTGCACGCCACCCGTGTGGATGTGGTGCTCGCGCTCGTGCTCGCCGGCGCCGTCAACATCGCCATGCTGCTCGTCGCGGCGTCCGCCCTGCGCGGCGTCGACGGGACGGACACCATCGAGGGCGCGTACCATGCGATCTCCTCCGCCCTCGGCCCGGCGATCGGGATCGTCTTCGCGATCGGCCTGCTCGCCTCCGGCCTGGCCTCCACGTCGGTCGGCAGCTATGCGGGCGCGACGATCATGGGCGGACTGCTGAAGCTGCGCGTGCCGCTCCTCGTCCGCCGGATCGTGACGCTGATCCCGGCCGTGATCATCCTCGCCGCCGGCGTCGACCCCACCTGGGCCCTGGTGCTGTCGCAGGTGTTCCTCAGCCTCGGCATCCCGTTCGCCATGATCCCGTTGCTGCGGCTCACCGGCTCGCGGGCCGTGATGGGCGCATCGGCCGACCGGCTGTGGGTGCGCATCCTGGGCGGCGTCGTCGCGGGCCTCGTCGTGCTCCTGAACCTCGCCCTGGTCGGTCTGACCATCGCGGGAGCGTAGGCGGCGGGTCCGCCGCTCAGCCCCGCGCGGCCACCCAGACGGCCGCCGCGGCCGTCGCCCCGAGCACGATGTGCTGCTCGTCGACCGTCACCGTGACATCGCCCGCGAAGGCGCGGTGCTCCTCCACGCTGAGCACGGTGTCGAGTCCGATGCCCCGCTCTCCGAGGTAGCGGAGCACCGCAGGGTCGGCGTCCGAGATGCGCGCGACGCTCAGGGGCGTTCCGGTCTCCGCGTCCAGCAGGGGGACGGCGTCCGGGCGGCGCGGTGTGCCGTCCGCGGTCGGGATCGGGTCTCCGTGCGGATCGCGGGCCGGGAAGCCGAGGCGCCGATCCAGACGCTCGACCAGGTCGTCCGAGACGGCGTGCTCCAGCACCTCGGCCTCGTCGTGCACCTCGTCCCAGCCGTAGCCGAGCTCCTCCACGAGGAACGTCTCGATCAGCCGGTGCCTCCGCACCATGGCGACCGCGTGCCGGCGTCCGGCGTCCGTCAGCTCGACGCCGCCGTACCGCTCGTGGGCGACGAGCCCCTGCTCGGCGAGCCGCCGGATGCCGTCCGACACGGTCGCTGCGCGCACGCCCATCCGCTCGGACAGCTGCTTGACCGTCACCGGGTCGTCCGACCATTCGGTCGCCGACCAGATGATCTTCAGGTAGTCCTGTGCGACGGACGACAGGTCGGACACGGGCATGAGCCGATTCTAAGGCGGGCGTCACACTCTGCCAGCGGTGCATCCGCGCTGTTAAGGTGGGTCGGGTGAAGTACGCAGAGACCATCATCGACTTGGTCGGCGACACCCCGCTCGTGAAGCTCAACAGGCTGACCGAGGGGATCGCGGCGACGGTGCTCGTCAAACTCGAGTACCTGAACCCCGGAGGTTCGTCGAAGGACCGCATCGCCTCCCGCATCATCGACGCTGCGGAGCGCGACGGGCTGTTGAAGCCCGGCGGCACCATCGTGGAACCGACGAGCGGCAACACCGGAGTCGGGCTCGCCCTGGTCGCGCAGCAGCGCGGCTACCGGTGCGTGTTCGTCCTCCCCGACAAGGTGGGTGAGGACAAGATCAACGTCCTCACCGCCTACGGAGCGGAGGTGGTGGTGACGCCGACGTCGGTGCCGCCGGACCATCCCGACTCCTATTACTCCGTCTCCGACCGCCTGACGGCCGAGATCCCCGGCGCGTTCAAGCCCAACCAGTACTTCAACCCGAACGGTCCGCGCAGCCACTACGAGACCACCGGTCCCGAGATCTGGCGCGACACCGACGGCCGCATCACGCACCTCGTCGCCGGTGTGGGCACCGGTGGCACGATCAGCGGCACCGGGCGGTACCTCAAGAAGGTCTCCGGGGGGCGCGTCCGCATCGTCGGCGCCGACCCGGAAGGGTCCGTCTACTCCGGCGGCACCGGTCGGCCCTACCTCGTCGAGGGCGTCGGCGAGGACTTCTGGCCGGGCGCCTACGACCCCAGCGTCGTCGACGAGGTGATCGCGATCAGCGACGCCGAGGCGTTCCGGATGACCCGGCGGCTCGCCCGCGAGGAGGGCATCCTCGTCGGCGGGTCGAGTGGCATGGCCGTCGCGGCGGCCCTGCAGGCGGCGAAGGACCTCGGCCCGGACGACGTGGTCGTGGTCATCCTGCCCGACGGCGGCCGCGGCTACCTCGCCAAGATCTTCAACGACCGGTGGATGCAGTCCTACGGCTTCAGCGAGGTGCCCGACGAGTCCACGGTGCACGACATCATCAAGACGAAGAGCGGCGCCCTGCCGGACCTGGTGCACACGCACCCGTCTGAGACGGTGCGCGACGCCATCCAGACGATGAACACCTACGGCGTCTCGCAGCTCGTGGTCCTCACCGCCGAGCCGCCCGTCGTCATGGGCGAGGTCGCCGGCGCGCTCGACGAGCGGTCGTTGGTGGACGCGGTCTTCAGCGGGCACGCCGAGATGAGCGACTCCGTCGGCACCCACCTCGGGGAGCCGCTCGAGCTCATCGGCGTCAACGAGCCGGTCACGGCCGCCCGTGCCGCGCTCGCCACGACGAACGCCCTTCTGGTGACCGACGGCGGCAAGCCCGTCGCGGTGCTCACCCGCCAGGACCTCCTCAACTACTTCAGCGACTGACCCGCACCGGGCCGACCCACACAGGAACAGAGACAATGACACACGGCTTCGCCACGCGCGCCATCCACGAGGGTCAGGAGTTCGACCCGACGACCGGCGCGATCATCCCGCCCATCTACCAGACCTCGACGTTCGTGCAGGACGGCATCGGCGGGCTGCGCAACGGCTACGAGTACGGTCGCGCCGGCAACCCGACGCGCACGTCCCTCGAGACGCTGCTCGCCTCGCTGGAGGGCGGCGTACGCGCCCTGTCGTTCGCGTCGGGACTGGCGGCGGAGGACGCCCTGCTGCGCGCGGCGCTCCGCCCGGGCGACCACATCGTGCTCGGCAACGACGCGTACGGCGGCACCCACCGGCTGATCGACCGCATCCACAGCGAGTGGGGGATCCGCAACACGACCGTCGACCTCGCCGACCTGGACGCCGTGCGCACCGCGCTCGGGACGGACGGCACCCGCATGCTGTGGATCGAGACGCCGAGCAACCCGCTGATGAAGATCAGCGACATCGCGGCGCTGGTGGAGCTCGGCCACGCCGTCGGCGCGATCGTCGTCGTCGATAACACGTTCGCGTCGCCTGCGCTGCAGCAGCCGCTGTCGTTCGGCGCCGATGTCGTCGTCCACTCGACCACGAAGTACCTGGGCGGACACTCGGACGTCATCGGCGGCGCGCTGATCTTCGCCGACGAGGAGCTCGCCGAGAAGGCGCAGTTCATCCAGTTCGCCGCAGGTGCCGTGTCGTCGCCGATGGATGCGTGGCTCACCACGCGCGGCATCAAGACGCTGCAGGTGCGCGTCCGCCAGCACAGTGCGAACGCGCAGGCGATCGCGGAGGCGCTGGTCGGCCACGCGGGCATCGAGACCGTCTACTACCCGGGCTTGCCGACGCATCCCGGCCATGAGCTCGCGGCGCGCCAGATGAGCGGATTCGGCGGCATGCTGTCCGTCGCGCTCTCCGGCGGTGCGGCGGCCGCCCGGCGGTTCGCGGAGTCGACGCAGGTGTTCCAGCTCGCGGAGTCGCTCGGCGGTGTGGAGTCGCTGATCGGCTACCCGACCGAGATGACGCACGCGTCGGTGCGCGGGACCGCACTCGAGGTGCCGGACAACATCGTGCGCCTGTCTGTGGGCATCGAGGATGTGGACGACCTGCTCGCGGATGTGGAGCAGGCGCTCGGTCGCTAGCGGGGCCGGTCGCACGCGGCGTTCGATCGTTCACCAGGGAGTCGGTGGCCGGGGCTAGCCTCGGGCGCATGGATCAACGCATCAGTCTCGTGACGCTCGGAGTGGCCGACCTGGCGAGGAGCCGCGCCTTCTACGAGGACGGACTCGGCTGGAGGCCGGCCGACGCGCCGGAGGGCGTCGTCTTCTACCAGCTGCCCGGCATGGCGTTCGCGCTGTTCGGGCGGGAGGAGCTGGCCGAGGACGCCCGGCATCCGGTCGACGGGTCGTTCAGCGGCATCACGCTCGCGTGCAACCAGCGGTCGGAGGAGGACGTGGACCGCGTCTTCGCGCAGGCCGAGGCTGCCGGTGCCCGCATCCTGAAACCCGCCGAGCGTGTGTTCTGGGGCGGGTACTCGGGGTACTTCGCCGATCCGGACGGCCACGTCTGGGAGGTCGCGTACAACCCGGGATGGACGCTGGCGGAGGACGGCACGCTCACGGTCGGCTGAGGGCCTCGCGTGCGACCGCCAGCCGATCGGACAGGGGCGCCAGCCGCGCTTTCGTGAGGTTCTCGCGGGCGATCCAGCGGGCGTCGCCGTCCGTGGAGGTGGCGAGGCGTTCCAGGAGGGCCACCCCGGCATCGGGGTCGGCCGCCGCGACCACGCTGACCGCATAGCCGAGGGCCTTCCGGAGCACCCGAACGTCTGGATCGCGGCGCCCGGAGGGCGGGACGGCGAGCAGCGCGTCGACCGCACGCTCGATGATGGAGGCGGCTTCCGCGGCGTGGCGGGGATCCCGCAGGAGGGACGGCTCGGCGACCGCGGCGACGGCCGCTCGCACGGGAAGCGGGCCGGCCGGCAGCCAGGCGTGCGCGTGCGCGATGCCGCGATCCCAGTCGGCGGCGAGCACCCGTTGCAGTCCCGTGGCGGCGAGTTCGCGCACGCGCCAGCGGGGATCGGCGGTCGCGGCGTCGAGGAGCGCCAGCGCATCCGGATCCGGACCGGTGGCGAGGATCGCGCCGGCCGAGAGAGCGGCCACCGCGGCGAGGTATTCGTGATGCGCCTCGGGAAGGTCGGGGGCGGCGCCGGGGTCGTCGCTCAGCCACCGGCGGAGCACGCGGAGGGCGTCCGCCCGGCGCTCGGGCGGCGTCGCCTGCGCCAGGTCCGCGACGCGGTGGGCGAGCTCGAGGTTGGCACGCGGTCCGGGTAGGCGGCTGCCCTCCGCCAGATGGCGCTCCAGCGCATCCGCATCGCGGTCGAGCGCGCGCTGCCAGGAGGCGGCCGGTTCGGAATCCGCAGAAGCGGTCACGTCAGGGGTCCGGGGCATGCCCGGAGTCTAGAGGGGCGGCCTCAGGCGGGGGCGGTCCCGTCGCCGGTCCCGTCGCACACCGGGTACACGCGGGTCTCCCGTTCGAAGAACCGCGGGGGCGTCGTCGACGTGCGGATGAGGCCGGCCCGGTGGAAGGACCGCAGGTCGGCGAACAGGCCCGGCAGGCGCATCCCGTGCAGCTCGTCCATGCTGATGCCCGGACGTTCGAGCAGGAGGGCCATCAGTCGCATCCGTGCGGCGGCGTCGCTGCGCTCGGTCAGCAGGGCCGGATCGAAGGGGATCCGTGTCGCCGTGTCCCACATGGAGGCTCCTCGATCTCGCATCACTGCGCCGACGATGCCTTGCGCCGCAGGGTCAGTTATAGGGCAAGGTCGGCATTCCCGCAATCCATGCACGCCACGATTCGCCGAATAGAGCAAATACACCGCAACGGATGTGCGGCAGCCGCGATCGATGGCCCGGCCGCCGACACAAACCGACGCACGGCACATTCACGGCTGATCGGGTATTGTCCGGCTGCCCGCCCTCGCCGATAGTGGTCTCGTGAGGACTTTCGGGGTGGAGGAGGAACTCCTCCTGGTAGACGCGCGCGGGATGGCCACGCCGGTGGCTCCGTCCGTCCTTGCGGACGCTCCGCCGGTCGTCGACGGGCCGTCGGTGAGCGCGGAGTTCCAGCAGGAGATGATCGAGACGCAGACGCGTCCGCAGCTGCAGACCAGCGAGCTGCTGCTCGATATCATCGGCGGCCGCGAACTCGCCGACGGACTCGCTCAACGTCACGGCGCCCGGGCCATCGCCGTCGGAATGTCGCCGATGCGGCTCCGCCCGCACGTGACCGACGACCCCCGCTACGCGAAGATGATCGAGCGCTACGGGCTCACGGCTCGGGGCACCCTCGTCTGCGGCTTCCACGTGCATGTGGGCATCGAGTCGCGCGAGGAGGGCGTCGCGGTGCTGGACCGCATCCGCACCTGGCTTCCGACCCTGCTCGCCCTGAGCGCGAATTCGCCGTTCTTCGGCGGAGCGGACACCGGGCACGCCAGTTACCGCTTCGCGGCATGGCACCAGTGGCAGAGCGCTGGACCGACCGATGTGTTCGGCTCGGTGGAGGCGTACGACCGGTTCGAGCGCTTCCTGGTCGACACCGGCGTCATCCTCGACACGGGGATGCTGTACCTCGACGCGCGCGTCTCGCACAAGCAGCCGACGGTCGAGGTCCGGGTCGCCGACGTCTGCCTCGACGCCCGCGACGCCGCGGTCATCGCGGCACTCGTCCGCGCCCTCGTCGACACGGCGGCGGCGGACTGGCAGGCGGGCGTTCCTCCGGCGCCCGTGCCCTCGGCGGCACTGCGCCTCGCCGAGTGGCAGGCGGCGCTGACCGGCGTCCGCGGCTCGCTGCCGCATCCCGTCACCTGGCGCGAGGTGCCGGCGGTCGAGGCCATCGACGCGCTGCTGTCGCACACGGCGGCCGCCCTCGAGGCGAACGGGGATCTGGTGCTCGTGCGGCGCGGACTCGCGCGCATCCTCGCCACCGGTGGAGGGGCTGGTCGTCAGCGCGCGGCGTTCGAGCGTCGAGGGCGGATGCGCGATGTGGTCGCGCTCGCCGTCTCGGCCACGCACGAGCAGTCGGAGGACGACGACCTGGTCGTCGCCTGACCCGTCCGAGCCCGGTGGCGCTCTCTGTGATGGCGCGCGTGTTCACGCGCTGTCACGCGGCCTTCCGCCCGCGGGGGATCGCGCCTATTCTGCGGTCATGACGGAGAAGGAGCTCGCTCACCAGCACGCCGTCTACACCTACGGCTCGCTGCCGCTGACGCTCATGTACAGCCCCACCGCGACCGCGGCATGGGAGGTCTACTACGGCGGCGAGTACCTCGGCCTGATCGAGGAGGTCCACGACACCGGCGAGCTGTGGCCGGCGTTCGTCGCGCGGCTTCCCGGCGAAGAGGAGGACGGCGAGGGCATCCCCGCCCGCGACTGGCGGGTGGCCGTCGAGGTGCTCGCGGGGCAGGCGGGGCTCTAGCGCCGTCCCGCGCAGTGCGCTCCGGTTCGCTGCGTCAGAACGCGAACTGCGACCACTCGTCGCGCGCGAGGGAGACCTGCTCACCGCGCGAGTCGACGATCCAGGAGTCGGATGTGCATCCCAGGTATGTGCAGAGCAGGGTCTCGCTGGACCACCCGTCCGCCGAGCGCACCCACCGCACCAGATGCACATCTTGACCGGGCTTCGGAACGTTCCCGATCGGTGATTCGAATGTCGTCACGCTGCACCCCTCCCCTCGGGCGGCCTGTCTGACCACGACCCTAGCGGGGTACACGACCGGGGGACAAGAGGTGCGGGCGATCAGTTGCCGCTGTCGTCCTCGAGCGGATCGAACTCGTCGTGCTCCGGCTCGACGAAACCGTCGGCGTCGTACGGTCCTTCCCCGCCGCCTTCGGCGATGGCGTCGGTGTCGACCGGTTCGCCCGACGGCGTCTCCGGCCAGTTCTCCTTGGCGTCGCTCATGGCGTCCCTCCCGGATCGCTGTCGCGTGGATGCTCTGAGCGCGATGGTAGACGGCTCTCGGGCTCCCGGGTAGGGCCGCCGGGCAGGGACGCTGCTCACTCGCCGGGTTCGCGGCCGGTGAGCCGGACCTCCTCAACGTCGAGCCGCCGCTGGATGTCGCGCAGCACGATGTCGTCGATCTCGCCCTCGTCCCGCAGCCGCACCACCTCTTCGCGTTTGCAGTGCAGCAGCGCCAGCCGGAGCTCGGTGTCCTGCCGGCTCCGCTCCGCCGCCGCCTCGCCGTCGCGCGACTCGTCCTCCACCTCCAGCAGTTCGAGGTGCTCCTCGAACTCGCCCTGGATGCGCTCGCTGATCTCGGGGTCGACGCCGAGCCGCTGGGCGAGCTGCGGCAGCTCGTCGAGGGCAGCGCGGGTCGCGCTCGTCTCGGCGAGCCGCAGCTCGTGCCCGACCGACTCGTCGGAGGGAAGGCGCGCCCAGCGGACGACGGCCGGGAGGACGAGCCCCTGCCCGACCAGTGTCACGACGATCACGCCGGTGGTGACGAACACGATGAAGTCGCGGCCGGGGAACGGGGAGCCGTTCTCCAAGGTCGTCGGCACGGCGAGAGCGGCGGCGAGGGAGACCGCGCCGCGGAAGCCGGAGAGCCCGCTCACGACGCGGGCGCGGTCGCTCATCCGGCGCTTCTTCTGCTGCGGGCGCCGATCGAGGAGCCGGATCAGGTACACCGTGCCGAAGAGGTAGGCGAAGCGGACGGCGACGATGACGGCGGTCACGGCGGCGATCGCGACCAGACCCATCCCGACGTCGACCGCCGCCAGTTCCATGGTCGAGCGCGGTAGCTCGATGCCGACGAGGACGAACAGGCTGGCGTTGAGCAGGAAGGTCGTGAAGGTCCAGAAGGCGTCCGACTGCCTCCGCCCCTCGGCCACGCCGATGCGGGGACCGGCCTGGCTGATGATCAGCCCGGCGACCACCACGGCGAGCACACCGGAGGCATGCACCAGCTCGGCCAGCAGGTATGCCACGAACGGGGTCAGCAGCATGGCGATGTTCTGGGTGATCGCATCCCGGAGCCGGCGGCGGGCGAGGATGGCGATCCAGGCGACCAGGGCGCCGATGACGGCTGCGCCGACGTACGCGATGAGGAGGGTCAGCGTGACGGCGCCGACGCTGACATCGGTGTCGCCGACAGTGAACCCGACCGCGAGGGACCAGAGCACGAGGGCCGTCCCGTCGTTCACCAGGCTTTCCGCGCGCAGGATCGTGACGTTGCGGCGGGGGAGCGAGCGCGTGAACGAGGTCATCGCCGTCGCGTCGGTGGGCGCGATCGCGGCGCCGAGCGTCCACGCCGCACCCCACGGCAGGCCCATGGCGTGCGCCAGCACGGCGACAGCAGCCGCGGTGACGACGACGAGGCCCGTGCTCATCAGGATGATGCCGCGCAGGTTGGAGCGGATCTCCCGCAGCGAGGTGGTCAGGCTCTCCCAGTAGAGGATCGCCGGGAGGAACAGGAACAGCACCACTTCCGGCGCCAGTTCGATGTCGCGGAACAGGGGGATGAACCCGATCAGCACGCCGATGCCGACGAGGAGGAGCGGCTGGGCGATCCCCGTCTTCCGCGCGATCACCTTGGTGAGCAGGGTGGTGACGCCGATGACGACGACCAGTTCGAGTCCGAGCACTGGACCTCCTTCTGCCGCACATCCTCCCGCGGTGTCGGGTGCGCCGTAACCCTCGGCGGGTGGATGTGCAGCCCGCATGTCGGAGGTCCGCGCCATCATGAGCAGATGACGGAACGCGGGCCCTCGACGACGAACCGCAGCACGACGCGCAGCGGCGCCCCGGAGCCAGACCTCAGCGATCCGCGGGTGTCCGCGACCCCGCACGGGCGGCTGGGAGTGGCCGGCGGCACCGCGCTGTACATCGCGGCGGTGCTCGGCACGGGCATCCTCGTGCTCCCGGCGCTCGCCGCGGCCGCCGCCGGTCCCGGCGCGATCCTGGCCGTCGCGGCGCTCGCCCTGATCTCGGTGCCGCTGGCGAGCACCTTCGCCGCTCTCGCGCGACGGCACCCCGACGCCGGTGGCGTCGCCACGTTCGCGCGGCGTGCGTTCGGTCCGGACGCCGCCCGCGTGATCGGGTACTGGTTCTTCTTCGGCACACCCATCGGCGCGCCGATCGCGGCGCTGATGACCGCCCGGTACGTGGTCGCGGTGATCGGCGGCGACGCGCTCAGCACGACCCTGATCGCCATCGGGCTGATGGTGATCCCGGTCATCGTGACGGCCTTCGGCGTGCGGTTCGCCGCTTCGGTGCAACTCGTCCTGTCGGGCGCGCTCGTCGCGGTGCTGATCTTCGTGCTGGCGGCGGCGGCGCCGCACGCGCGCCCAGAGAACCTCGTGCCGCTGCTCCCGCACGGCTGGGCGGGCGTCGGCCTGGCGATGAGTCTCTACATCTGGGCCTTCGCCGGGTGGGAGGCCGTCGCCGGGATCGGCGGCGAGTTCCGGAACCCCCGGCGCGACATCCCCCGGGCGACCGCGCTCGCGCTGGTCATCGTCTCGGTCGCGTACCTCGCCATCCAGGCTGTCACGGTCGTGGTGCTCGGCGAGAAGGCGGCGACGAGCGATGTCCCGCTGCTCGACCTCGTCCGGGTGGCGACCGGTGACGGAGGAGGCGTGGTGGTCGCCGTGATCGCCGCCATCGTGGTGACCGGCGTCTTCAACGCCTACCTGGCGGCCTTCAGCAAGCTCGGCGCGGCCATGGGACGCGACGGCGATCTCCCCGCCTGGTTCGGCCGGGGCGTCGAGAACGGCGCGGTCGCCCGGCGCGGGCTGCTGCTGTCGGCGGTCGTCATGGCTCTGTACTCGGTCGTCGTGCTGGCGAGCGGCGACCTCCAGCCGTTCATCCTCGTCCACACCAGCATCGCGGCCGCGGTCTACGGCCTGGGAGTGGCGTCGGCGCTGCGGCTGCTCCCGGCGCGCTCGCTCGGCTGGTGGATGGCGCTGATCTCGTGCGTGCTCGCGGCCGGGCTGCTCGTGCTCGCCGGATGGCATCTGGTCTTCCCCGCGGTCGCGGCCGTCGTCGCGCTGGGGGTCGGCGCCCTCTCGCGCTCGCGCCGTCGGCGTTCCGGGCGGCCTGCTGGAGCCGATCCCGCATAATAGGGGCAGCCGCGGCGCCGCCGCGCGCGTCGCGACGCACGGGAGGGGGCGCGGTGACCGAGCATCAGCGGGCCTCCAGCATGCGGGATGTCGCCGCCCTCGCCGGCGTCTCGCACCAGACGGTCTCGCGCGTGATCAACGGTCATCCGAGCATCCGGGAGTCGACGCGGCAGCGAGTGCTGGTCGCCATGGACCAGCTGCACTACCGGCCCAATCGCGCCGCCCGGGCGCTGGTCACCGCCCGATCGCGCACCATCGGCATCCTCTCGACGTCCGCCGCGGCCCTCTACGGGCCGGTGTCGAGCATCAACGCCATCCAGGATGCGGGCCGCGCGGCCGGCTACTTCATCGCCGTCGCCCAACTCGCCGACCTCGAGCCGGAGTCGATCGCCGCCGGCCTCGACCACCTGCTCGCGCAATCGGTCGAAGGGCTCATCGTCATCGCGCCGCAGGAGGTCGTGCTGCAGCAGCTCGAGACGGCACGCCTCGACGTCCCGTATGTCACCCTGCTGGGCGGCCCGGCGTCGGTCCAGCGCGAGCTCACCGTCGACCAGGTGGCCGGCGCCCGGGCCGCGACCCGGCATCTGATCGACCTCGGCCACCGGCGGATCGTCCACCTGTCGGGGCCGCTCGAATGGTTCGAGGCGCAGGCCCGCGTCCACGGCTACCGGTCGGAGCTCGCCGCCGCCGGCCTCACTCCGATGCCGTCGCCGGAAGGCGACTGGACCGCGGAATCCGGCTACCGACTCGGCCGCCAGGTGCTCGGCGATCCGGAGGTGACGGCCGTGTTCACCTCCAACGACCAGATGGCGCTCGGCGTCTATCACGCGGCGCACGAACTCGGGCGGCGGATCCCCGAAGACGTGAGTGTCGTCGGCTTCGACGACATCGCCGAAGCCGCTCACTACTGGCCGCCGCTCACGACCGTGCTGCAGGACTTCACCCAGCTCGGCCGGCGAAGTGTCGAGAGCCTGGTGACCGAGATCGAGGGCGGGACGGAGCCGACGCCGGTGACGCTGCGGCCCGACCTCGTGGTCCGCGCCTCCACCGCTCCTCCGGTCTCCGTCAGCTGACGCCACCGGCCGACCCGGGCGCCCGGGACCGGCCCCGACCGGCGTCGGCGGCTCGGCCTAGGCTGGAGCCCATGAGCTCGCGCGACCTGGATTCGGAGACCGCGGCCCCCGCCACCCCCGATGTCGCGCCGGCCGGCGGCGTGCTGAGCGCACCGTTCCGCTGGACGAGCATCGGGATGTGCCTCCTGATCACGCTCGCGGCCTTCGAGGCCCTCGCCGTGACCACGATCATGCCCACCGTCAGCCGCGAGCTCGACGGCGCCTCGCTCTATGCGTTCGCCTTCGCCGGTCCCCTCGCGGTCGGCGTCGTCGGGATGGTGACCGCCGGCGCGTGGACCGACCGCGGCAATCCCCGGTCGGCGTTGATCGCCTCCGTCGTCCTCTTCGCGGCCGGTCTCCTCACCGCGGGACTGGCCCCGACGATGGGGGTGTTCGTCACCGGGCGCCTCGTGCACGGTCTCGGCGGCGGAGCGCTCACCGTCGTGCTGTACGTCATCGTGGCCCGGGTGTATCCGCCGCGACTGCATCCCCGGATCTTCGCCGGCTTCGCCGCGGCGTGGGTCATCCCGTCGCTGATCGGTCCGTTCATCGCGGGCGTGCTGAGCGAGACCGTCGGCTGGCGCTGGGTGTTCCTGGGCGTCGTCGCGCTGACCGCCCTCGCCATGCTGATGGTGGTTCCGGTGATGCGCGGCGTGCGCCGGGCTCCCGATGAGCCGGGGTCCTTCCCGGTCGGGCGCATCCTGTGGTCCCTGCTGCTCGCCGTGGCGGTGCTCGCCCTCACTCTCGGCGCCGAGGCGTCCGGCCCGATCCAGTGGATCGTGCCGGTGCTCGCCGTGGCGGTCGCGGCTGTCGCGATCCGTCCGCTGGTGCCGCGGGGGACGCTGGTCGCGCGTCGCGGTCTGCCGAGCGTCATCCTGATGCGTGCCATCGTCGCCGCAACCTTCTTCGCTTCCGAGGTCTACGTACCGCTCATGATGGTGACCGAGTACGGGCTCTCCGCCGCCATCGCCGGCCTCGCTCTCACCGCGGCCGGCCTCAGCTGGTCGGCGGCCTCGTGGGCGCAGGGCCGCTTCCCCGGCATCGGCAACCGTCTGGCCGCACGCCTCGGCGCCACCGGGCTGACCATCGCCCTCGCGTCGCTCATCGCCACGGCGGCCTGGCACCTCGATCCGTGGGTCGTGGTCGTCGGCTGGGCGTTCGCCGGCGCCGGCATGGGTTTCGTGTACCCGCGCCTCGGCGTCCTCACGCTGCACTACTCGACGACCGCCGACCAGGGTTTCAACAGTTCCGCCCTGACGATCGCCGACTCCACCGGCTCCGCGGTCGCGCTGGCCGCGACGGCGGTCGTCTTCGCAGCCCTTCGCGGCCTCGCCGGCGGCGTTCCGTTCGTCGGGGCGTTCGCAGTGACAGCGGTGCTCTGCGGCCTCGCGTGGGTCGTCGGCTCGCGACTCGTGCGTCGCTGACGCGCCCGCATACCAGCGCTGGGGGATCGCCCTGGTATCGTGTGGTACTCCTTGGTATGCACATGGAGGCAGCATGCAGACGGTCGACGAACCCGCGATCCTCGTGAGCCATCTCGGCTACGACACGGAAGCGCCGAAGGCCGCCGTCCTCGTCGGGTTCGATGTCGCTCCGCGCCTTCGGATCGAGCGACTCGACGACAGCGGCATCGTGTCCGTCGCCGTCGACTCACCGCAGCGCGTCTCCCGGTGGTCGGCACGGCCCTACGCCCGCGCGGACTTCTCGTCGATCACGACGCCCGGTCGCTATCGGCTCGTCGCCGACACCGGCGAGGGCGGCGTCGCGTCGGCGCCGTTCGTCATCGCGGAGGACCGCATCCCGAGCCTCGTCGTGTCCGACATCACGGCGATGTTCCGCGCGCAGCGGTCGAGCGGGGAGATCGATCGCAAGGATGCCGCAGCGCGCTTCTACGACGACGACTCCGGCCGCACGGTGGATGCACGCGGTGGCTGGCTCGACGCATCCGGCGACCACAGCAAGTTCCTCAGCCATCTCACCTACACCCGGATGATGAGTCCGCAGCAGATCCCGCTCTGTGCCTGGGCACTGCTGACCGCGGGCCGGGAGCTGCGCACGGCGCATCCGGGCTTCCGGACGAGTCAGTATCCGCGGCTCCGTGACGAAGGCCTGTTCGGCGCCGACTTCCTGGTGCGCTTCCGGGATCCGAGCGGCTTCTTCTACACGGCCATCTTCGACGCGCTGACGAAGCGGCTGGAGGAGCGCGTGATCACGGCGCCGCTCCAGGACAGCGTCCGCACCCAGCGGTGGCAGGCGGCGTACCGCCAGGGAGGGGGCCTCGCGATCGCCGCGCTTGCTCTCGCCTCGTGCGCCGACGACGAGGGCGATTTCCGTCGCGAGGAGTACTTCGCCGCGGCGGTGCGCGGCTTCGAGCATCTGGAGCAGCACAACCGCGACTATCTCTTCGACGGCGAGGAGTCGATCATCGACGACTATTGCGCGCTGCTCGCCGCCGCGGAACTGCTGGCAGCCACCGGCGGTACCGGGGTGGAACGACAGGCATTCGCTGCGGCGGGGGCGCGCCGCGCGGAGTCCATCGCACAGCGACTTCGCGACGGCGAGACCGGGGCATGGCTGGTGGGCGACGTGGAGGGGCGGCCCTACTTCCATGCGGCCGAGGCCGGCCTGCCCGTTGTGGCACTGCTGCGCTGGGCCGAGGTGCTGAGGCAGGGCTCGGCAGCGGGCACGGACACGAACACGGACGCGGACGCGGATGCCGCCGACGCCGCGGAGCGCACTGCGCTCGCCATCCTCACGGGAGTGCTGCAGCGCACGGATGCCGCGCCCAACCCGTTCGGCTACCCGCGGCAGCGCGTCCAGCCCATCGGAGCGGAACCGCGCGACGCGTTCTTCTTCCCGCACGAGAACGAGACCGGGTACTGGTGGCAGGGCGAGAACGCCGGGCTCGCGTCCTTCGCCTATGCCGCGGCCGTGGCGGCGCGTCTGCCGCAGATCGACGAGCGGCTCCGGGCCCGCCTCCGCCGGCTGAACGCCGACGTGATCGCCTGGGTCGGCGGCCTCAACCCGTTCGACTCGTGCATGCTCCAGGGCCGCGGGAGGAACGGAGTGGAGTACTCCGCGGTGTATCAGAACACCCTGGGAGGCATCGTCAACGGCATCACCTCCGGCTGGACGGACGAGGAAGGCGTCGCCTTCCTCCCGGTCGACGCGCCGGACGGGGAGGAGTGGCGGTGGGCCGAGCAGTGGATCCCGCACTCCGGCTGGTTCCTCCTCGCCGTCTGCGCGGGCTGAGCAGCCGACCGGAAGACGTGGCCCTCAGGCCTCCGGGAGAGGTGCAGGGTCCTCCTCCGAGAAGTCCATCGCGGGCGGCTTGCGCCGGAAGCCGGAGGTGAGGATCGCGAGTAGGACGACGCCGATCAGCACCCAGATCCCGCCGGCGATGAATGTCGTGAGGGAGAGGCTGGTCCAGAGCCAGACGGTGAGGGCGAAACCGATCAGCGGCGCCACCAGGTGCGCCAGCACGGCACGCGTTCCCCGCTCGTGCTGGTCGATCAGGTAGTGCTTGATCACGGCGAGGTTCACGAAACTGAAGGCGACGAGCGCGCCGAAGGAGATCACCGATGCGGCGACGTCCAGCGGCAGGAGCAGTGCGCCGATGAGACCGACAACGCCGACGATGAGCACCGACAGCCACGGCGTCTTGAAACGCGGGTGGATGGCGGCGAACACGCGGCGGGGCAGCTGGCCGTCGCGGCCCATGGCGAACAGGATGCGCGCGACACTGGCCTGAGATGTCATCGCAGAGGCGAAGCTGCCCGCGATGTAGGCGGCGGTGAAGAACGTGAAAAGTGCGCCGCCGCCGATCCGCGTCATCACGTCGAGCGGAGCGGAGTCGGTGTCGGTGAAGTTCGTGAAGTCGGGGAAGACCAGCCCGGCGACATAGGCGGTGGCGATGAAGAGCAGGCCGCCGACCAGGGTGCACAGGATGATCGCGCGCGGGATGCTCTTCCTGGCGTCCTTCGCCTCCTCGCTGAGGGTCGAGACGGCGTCGAAGCCGAGGAACGCGAGCGCCAGGATGGCGGCGCCTGCGGCGATCCCGCCCAGCGTCGTGTTGCCGGAGAAGAACGGGTCGAGCAGGTTCGGGACGGTCGCCCCGCCCGAGAGGTACGCGATCCCGGTGGCCACGAAGACGACGATGAAGACGATCTGGACTCCGACGAGCGCCAGGTTGGCGCTCGACACCAGGGTGATGCCGATCACGTTCAGCAGGGTGACGACGACCACCGATCCGACCACCCACACCCACGCCGGAACCGCGGGGAAGGCCGCATTGAGGTAGATGCCGATGACGAGGTAGTTGAGCAGGGGGAGGGCGAGGTAGTCGAGGAGCAGCGTCCACCCGGTCAGGAAGCCGAGGTGGCGGCCGAAGGTGCGCTGCGTGTATGTGTACGCGGAGCCGGCGACGGGGTAGGCCCGCACCATGCTGGCGTAGCTGCCGGCGGTGAACAGCATCGCGATCGTCGTGACGAAGTAGGCGCCGGCGAGGTGGCCGCCGGTGGTCTCGGTGACGAGACCGTAGGTGGTGAAGACGGCGAGCGGCAGCATGTAGGCCAGGCCGAAGAGCAGGAGGGACGGCGTGCCCAGGCTGCGCTTCAGTCGCGGACCGGCGGGAGCGGCGGTGCTCGAGGGTCGGGAGGTGGTGGTCACGGGTGTGCCCTTCGTCGAAGCCGGAAAGCGGTTACCCGGGAATGTATAGCTTTGGTGCGCGATTGGTAAAGAGAAATTTTCGGAAGCGGCGGCGGGCGCCGCGCCGGCTCACGGCTCGATGACGGCCTTGACGAATCCGGAGGCGCGCTGAGCCATCAGCTCGTAGGCCGCATCCACCCCGTCGAGCGCGAAGCGATGCGTGATCAGCGGCGCGAAGGTGAACCCGCGCGAAGCGACCTGCGCCAGGGCGTCCCGCATCGCCCGCATGACGCGCGGATGGTCCGGGCAGAAGCCGTTGACCACCGTCGCGCCCTTGTACCAGAGCTCCATGTCGAAGGGGGCGGTGCCCGCGTGGTGGTATCCGACGACGCACAGGGTGCCGAAGGGCCGGACCAGCAGGGATGCGGTGGCGAGTCCCGGCGTCACTCCGGTCGCCTCCAGCACGACGTCGGCGCGGGGGTCGGCGGTCCCGGCACCCTCGGCGGCATCCACGAAGGCGGCGACCTCGTCCGGGTGCAGGGCGACCGCGGCGCCGAGGGCGAGTGCGCGCTCCCGCGCCTCCGGGTTGGGGTCGACGGCGATGACGGTGCGCGGTGCCCGGGCGAGCGCGAGCTGCAGCAGCCCGAGACCCATGAATCCCAGTCCGACGATCGCCACGCGGGCGCCGGGGCTGAGCGGGGTGCGGGAGATCGCCTCCTCGAGTGTCGCGATCGGCTCTCCGATGGCGTGAGCCGGCTCGATCCCGGCGGGGACGGGAAGGAGCAGGTCCTCCTCCAGGAGGGCGTGGGTCGCGAAGCCGGGGCCGCCGAGGCCGGTCACGAACTCGCCCTCCTTCCAGCGCGACGCGGAGGATCCCACGGCGACGACGCGGCCGGAGATCTCGTGCCCCAGCTCGATGGGCTCGCCGCCGTCTCCCGGTCCCCGCAGCCACGGGGAGAGGTCCGAGGTGCACACGCCGCTGGCGACGATCTCGACGAGCACCTGGCCGGGGTGCGGCTCCGGGGTGGGGACCTCCTCGATGCGGGAGGTGCGGGCGGCGACGACACGGCTGATCAGCATGCGAGCAGTGTAGCGCGGTGGTCCGTTGTGGTCTTATGTGGATGCGCGCTCGGGTCGATGAAAACCGGTCACACATTGTTTCGACCGCGTAAACGAAGAAACCATCTCTTGTTACCGCTCACATTCTGTCTTAGTCTGGCATTGGGTGGTATCGATCTGGGATACAGTCGGGTCCACCCCGCAGCCGATTCGGCACCCGAGAAGTTCAATGGAGAAGCACATGCAGACGTACTCTGCGGTCGTCGTCGCCGCCGGTGGGCAGGGCCGGGTCCACGCCGCCGCCTACCAGGCCGACGAGCGGGTGCGACTCGTCGGGGTCGCCGATGTCGACAGCGCCGCGGCCGACCGGCTCGCGACCGAACTCGGAATTCCGCGGAGCTACTCCGACGTCTCGGCGATGCTGCGCGAGGAGCGACCAGACATCGTGAGCGTGTGCACGCCTCCCGCCTTCCGCCGCGCCGTGGTCGACGCGGCGATCGACGCGGGTGTCCGCGCCATCCACTGCGAGAAGCCCTTCGCGCTCAGCTATGGCGATGCCGTCGCGATGACCGAGCGTGCGGCCGATGCAGGCGTCCAGCTGACCGTCAATCTGCAGCGCCGGTTCGAGCCGGTGCACCGCTTCGCCCGGGCCCAGCTCGACGACAGCGCCATCGGCGAGCTGGTCAGCATCGAGGGCTACTGCCCGAACCTCTTCGACTGGGGCAGCCACATCGTCGACCTCGCGCTGTTCTACCGGCACGACGAGCCGGCCGAGTGGGTGCTCGGGCAGATCGATGTCAGCACCAACCGCTACGTCTACGGCGCGTTCGTGGAGACGTCGTCGCTGACGCAGGTCGCCTGGTCCGACGGCGTCCGCGCGACCATCGCGACCGGTCGTGAGCCGGCCACGCCCATCCTGAACCGCGAGAACAACCTCGGGCTGATCCTGCAGGGCAGCCGCGGCAGGATCGTCGTGAACGGCCAGGAGTGCATCGTCCAGCGGTTCGGGGTCGACGGCATGCGCTTCGCGTCCCCGTACGCGAGCGATCCGTCGACCTGGGACCACGGGATCGATCCGGCCATCTTCGCCTGCACCCGCGAGGCCGTCGCCGATCTGGTCGACGGCCTGCAGACCGGCGAGGAGCCTGTTCTGGCCGCGCGCCACGCTCTCGCCGGCGCGGCCATCGTGTTCGCGACCTACGAGAGCAGCCGGTCGCGGGGCCGCGTCGGGCTGCCGCTCCAGGTGAACGACAATGCCCTGCTCAGCGGGCTCGACGAGGGACTGTGGTCGCCGGTGGGCGAACTGCGGTCGACGTGGTGACGCGGATGGGAACGGCGACGGTCATGCTCGTGGGCGACGACGTCTACGAGGACCTCTTCGGCGCGGGCGTCGAGCTCCAGGCGATGCTGGCCGACGAAGGTCTCGCCACCCGCGTACGCATCGGCGCGGGGTCGCTGCGCGAACCGGCTTCCGCATCCGGCCCGCACGCGCCGGACGACGTCATCGCCCTCTATCGCGCCGCCGGCGAGCTCGACGACGACGCCCGCCGGGGCCTCGAGCGCGCGGTGGCCGGCGGCGCAGGACTGCTCGCCGTCCACTCCACGGCGTACCTCGAGGACGACGCGCTCGTGCCGGTGATCGGCGCGCGGTACCTCGACCACGGTCCGCGCCCCCACGAGTCCCGGTTCGCCGTCGGCCTGGCGCCGCATCCGGTGACGGAGGGCGTCGAACCGTTCGAGCTGGAGCACGAGCACTACCGCCTCGCCGTCGAGCCGGGGGTGGATGTGCTGGCCTGGCGCGATGCCCCGTACGGACGCGAGCCGCTGGTGACCGCGCACGCCTACGGACGCGGACGCGTCTGCTACCTGCAGTTCGGCCACGACCTGCGGGCCTGGGGGTCGACGGAGGTCCGCCGGCTCGTCACGAACGCGGCGCGCTGGCTCGCCCAGCCCGCACGGACGGCCGCAGAGGCCGCACCCACCACCCGCCCGATCGACGCGGAGGACACCGACCGCCCATGAGAGTGCTCCTGAGACGAGCCGTCTTCTATCTGATCACCGCCTGGGCGGCGATCAGCCTCAACTTCCTGCTCCCGCGCATCATGCCGGGCAGCCCGGCCGACGCGCTGATCGCCAAGTTCCACGGCAAGCTGTCGCCGGACGCCATCCAAGCGCTCCGTGTGCTGTTCGGCCAGAGCGACGCGAGCCTGTGGCAGCAGTACCTCGACTACTGGAAGAACCTGTTCACGGGCAATTTCGGCACGTCGTACGCGTACTATCCGACCCCGGTGTCGGACGTGCTGGCGAGCAGCATCGGCTGGACGCTCGTGCTCATCACGGTGTGCACGGTGCTCGGCTTCCTCATCGGAACCGGCCTCGGAATGATCGTGGGCTGGAAGCGGGGCTCGTGGCTGGACGGCCTCATCCCGTTCACGACGCTGCTGTCGAGCATCCCGTACTTCTGGTTCGCGATCTGCGTCGTGCTGATCTTCTCGATCGTCCTGCACTGGTTCCCGCTCTCCGGCGGCTATTCGGTGACCGAGACGATCGGCTGGAACCTGGGCTTCATCGGCAGCGCCACGTACTACGCGGTCCTCCCGGCGCTCACCATCGTCGTCGCCTCGATCGGCGGCTGGCTGATCGGGATGCGCAACATGATGGTCACCACCCTCAGCGAGGACTACGTCCGGCTGGCGGAGGCGAAGGGCCTCCCGAAGCGGCGCGTGATGTTCAGCTATGCGGCGCGCAACGCCATCCTCCCGTCGTTCTCGAGCTTCGCGATGTCGCTCGGCTTCGTGGTGGGCGGCTCGATCGTGACCGAGGTCGTCTTCAACTACCCCGGGATCGGCACGGTGCTGTTCAAGGCGGCGCAGGCCCAGGACTACCCGCTCATGCAGGGCATCTTCCTGGTGATCACGATCACCGTCCTGGTCGCGAACCTCCTCGCCGACCTCATGTACGTCTTCCTCGACCCCCGCACACGAGAGAGCTGAGCTGACATGGCCATCGCCGCCGCCACCGCCGTCGAAGCGGAGAACGCCGAGACGGACACCCCGACATCCCGCTTCGCGTGGATGCGCGCCTTCCGCCGTCCCTGGACCCTCACCGGCATCGTCATCACCGCCGTCTTCTGCATCTTCGGGATCATCGGCCCCTGGGTGGCGCCGTACGACCCGTCGGCGGTCAGCAAGGCGACCCTGCAGCCGCCGAGCCCGGAGCACTGGCTGGGCACGACGCAGACCGGCCAGGACGTGCTGTCGCAGATGCTGTACGGCACGCAGATCTCGCTGCTCGTCGGCGTCGGTGCGGCGATCGTCGCGACCGTGCTCTCGGTGCTGGTCGGTCTGGCCGCCGGCTATCTCGGAGGGCTCTCGGACGAACTCCTGTCGCTGCTCGCCAACGTGTTCCTGGTCATCCCCGCCCTGCCGCTCACGGTCATCCTCGCCTCCTACCTGCCGAAGTCGGGATCGCTCGGCATCATCCTGGTGATCTCGATCACGGGATGGGCGTGGGGCGCTCGCGTGCTGCGGGCGCAGACCCTGTCGTTGCGCAAACGCGACTTCGTCGAAGCGGCCAGGGCGACCGGCGAGCGCACGTCCAGCATCATCTTCCGCGACATCTTCCCGAACCAGATCGCCGTCATCGCCGCGAGCTTCCTCGGAACGGTCACCGGCGCGATCCTCACGCAGGCGAGTCTCGCGTTCCTCGGGCTGACGAACGTGACCGAGTGGTCGTGGGGCACCATCCTCTACTGGGCGCAGGTCTCGAGCGCGATGCTGACCGGCTCCTGGTGGTGGTTCGTCCCCGCCGGGCTCGCGATCGCGCTGCTCGGCACCGGGCTGTCGCTGGTGAACTTCGGGATCGACGAGTTCATCAACCCGCGGCTGCGCCAGGCGGGCATCGGCACCAGGAAGGCGCAGCGGGCGCAGGTGCGTGCGCAGCGGGCGAAGATCGTGCGCGGGCCGGCGCGGGTGCGCGGCCAGCGTCCGCCGCACCAGCCGTACGACCCGGTGACCAGCGACGTCATCCTGAAGATCGAGAACCTGCACGTCGACTACGTCGGCGAGAACTCGGTGACGCCGGCCGTCAACGACGTGTCGCTGACGCTCCGCCGCGGCGAGGTCCTCGGCATCGCGGGGGAGTCCGGATCGGGCAAGTCGACGCTGGCCTACGCCATCACGCGGCTGCACAAGCCGCCCGCGCAGATCACCGGCGGCGGGATCCTCTACACGAACTCCGACGGCTCGACCATCGACATCCTGCGGATGAGCGAGAGCGAGCTGCGCGACTTCCGGTGGGACGAGCTGTCCATCGTGTTCCAGTCGGCCATGCACGCGCTCAACCCCGTGCTGACGGTCGGTGCGCAGCTCGACGACGTGCTCCGCGCGCACCGCCCCGACCTGTCGGCCGCGGATCGCGCCGCACGCGTGGTCGAACTGCTCGGGCTCGTCGGCATCCAGACCGACCGGGTGAACGCCTACCCGCACGAGCTCTCCGGTGGGATGCGGCAGCGCGCCATGATCGCGGTGGGGCTCGCCCTCGACCCCGAGATCATCGTGATGGACGAGCCGACCACGGCGCTCGACGTCGTCATCCAGCGCCAGATCATCGAGAAGATCATCGAGCTGAAGGACCGGCTGGGCTTCGCCGTGGTGTTCATCACCCACGACCTCTCGCTGCTCATCGAGCTCTCGGACACCATCGCGGTCATGTACGCCGGACGCGTGGTGGAGCTCGCGGACGCGGACGAGTTCTACCGGAACCCGCGGCACCCCTACAGTCAGGGGCTGCTGGCGTCGTTCCCGACCCTGTCCGGCCCGAAGCGCGAGCTCGCCGGCATCCCCGGGTCGCCGCCGGACCTCCGCAAGCTGCCGACGGGATGCGCCTTCGCGCCCCGCTGCCCGCTCGCATTCGACCGGTGCGTCGAGGTCGTTCCCCCACTCATCCCGCTGGCAGGACCGGCCGAGTGGCGACAGGCGGAAGCCGCCTGCCTGCTCTACGAGGGCGACGGTTCTGCGCCGAACCGGACGCCGGACGCCGTCGCCGAACTTCCGCACGCCCGAATGGAGGATGCCCGATGACCACCATCGAGACCGCGCCGCAGGAGGTCGCACCCTCCGGTGAGGATGCGCCCCTGCTGGAGGCGCGCCACGTCACCAAGCACTTCACGGTGCACAGCTCGCCGTTCCGTCGCGGTCCGCGCCGCGTCGTCCACGCCGCCGACGACGTGTCGCTCGCCCTCTACGCCGGACGGATCATGGCGCTCGTCGGCGAGTCCGGATCGGGCAAGTCGACCTTCGCCCGGCTGCTGGCGCAGCTGCACCCGGTGTCGTCGGGAGAGATCCTGTACCGCGGCAAGCCGGTCCGGGTGAAGGGCGGGGCGTCGTTCCGGGCGCACGTCAGCAAGGTGCAGCTGATCCTGCAGGACCCGTTCGGGTCGTTCAACCCGGTCGCGACGATCGCGCGCACCCTGACGCGCGCCGTGCGCATCCATCACCCGAAGGCCGACGGCGCCGCCCAGCGGCGCATCATCGACGACCTGCTGGCGCAGGTGAGCCTGCGGCCGGCGCGCCAGTTCACGGAGAAGTACCCGCACGAGCTGTCGGGCGGTCAGCTGCAGCGCATCTCGATCGCGCGGGCGCTCGCCGCCGACCCCGATGTCTTCCTCGCCGACGAGCCGGTGTCGAGCCTCGACGTGTCCATCCGCCTCGGCGTGCTCAACCTGCTGCGCCGGCTGGTGGAGGAGCGCGGCGTCGCGCTGCTGTACGTCACCCACGACATCGCGTCCGCCCGCTACTTCGCCGAGGACACCAGCGTCATGTACGCGGGACAGCTCGTCGAGGCCGGCCCGAGCGAGACGGTCACCCAGAAGGCGGCGCATCCGTACACGCAGCTGCTCATCGCCTCGGCACCGGATCCGTCGCGTCCCGACGAGGCACGGCCACGCGACATCGGCCAGCCGCCGAGCCTGATCGACCCGCCCACCGGGTGCCGGTTCCACCCGCGCTGCCCGTTCGCGATGGAGCGGTGCCGCACGGACGCGCCGCCCGCCTTCGCCCTCGAGGAGGGCCAGTGGGCGAAGTGCTGGCTGTACGCGGACGACGCCGAGGCGACCGAACGGCGCTCCGAGAACGCCGTCGCCTACGGGCTCGGTGCCGTGCGACCGGCCGGCCGCCGCATCCACACCGGGCCGCAGGCCCCCACAGACGCTCCAACGAGCACAGACGCTCCAGAAACAACCGATACCAAGGGAGACCAGCAATGAATCGCAGAAGGTCCATACGTCGCGCCGCCATCGGCGCGGCTTTGGCCGCCTCGCTCGTCGTGCCGCTCGCCGCCTGCTCGTCGAACGGTTCGGGCTCGGGCGACGGACTGATCCTCAACGTGGCGAGTCAGTCCGACAGCCTCACGCAGTCCTTCAACCCGTACCTGCCCAACACCGCGCAGGGGGCCACCTACACGAACCAGGGCGCCGGCGGCTTCATCTACGAGCCGCTCGTGCAGATCAACAACGTCGACATCGGGCACGACATCCCGTGGCTGGCGAAGTCGTGGGAGTGGAGCGACGAGAACAAGACGCTCACCCTCCACCTCCAGTCGGGCGTCAAGTGGACGGACGGCCAGAAGTTCTCGGCCGATGACGTCGTGTTCACCTACGACCTGCTGAAGAAGTACCCGGCCCTCAACGTGGGCGGCGTCGACTTCGACACCATCACGGCCAAGGACCCCGACACCGTCGTGATGACCTTCGCGGCACCGTCGGAGACGAAGTTCACCTCGCTGGTCTCGGCCGCGATCGTCTCCAAGCACATCTGGTCGAAGGTGGGCGACCCCACCAAGTATGTCGACAAGAACCCGGTCGGCACCGGGCCGTTCATCCTCGACACCTTCTCGCCGCAGAGCTTCGTGCTCAAGACGAACAAGGACTACTGGCAGACGCCCGCCAAGATCGGCGGCATCCGGTTCATCCCCTACAAGGACAACCAGGGCCAGACGAACGCGCTCGTGCAGGGCCAGGCCGACTGGTCGGGCACCTACATCGCCGACGCCGAGAAGACCTACCTCTCCAAGAGCAAGGACAACCACTACTGGGCACCGGTCGTCGGATCGGACGGCCTCATCCCGAACCTGGAGAAGTGGCCGCTGAGCGACATCGCCGTGCGACGCGCGATCAGCCTCGGCGTCGACCGGGCGCAGATCGGCGCAGCGACGGACTCGCCGCCCGCGACGAGCCAGACCGGGCTCCCGATGCCGGCCTTCGAGAGCGAGGTCGCATCCAAGTACAAGAACCTCGACTTCAAGCAGGACAAGCCGGCCGCCGAGAAGCAGCTGACCGATGCCGGTTACACGAAGGGATCGGACGGCTACTACGAGAAGGACGGCAAGAAGGTCGAGTTCTCGGTCAGCTTCCCCGCGTCGTACACCGACATCGCGGCCCGCGCCCAGGTGCTCGTATCGCAGCTGAAGGACCTCGGCATCAAGCTCGACATCGACACCACCTCGGTGAACGACATCAACAAGATCACCGCCGACGGCACCTTCCAGTCGACGATCGGATACCCGGTGGGCCCCGCACCCCGCGCGTTCAACATCTACGACTCGATGATGAACCCGAACAAGTACTACCCGCTGGGGCAGGCGACGCCGACGTTCGAGAACATCGAGCGGTTCAACGACCCGGTCGCGAAGGAGCTGTTCAACAAGTACCCGCTCGCGACCACGGACGAGGAGCGGGCGAAGATCCTGGAGCAGCTCGAGGGCATCTGGATCGACCAGCTCCCGATGATCGTGATGTTCTACTGGGGCAACTACGGCGACTGGAGCAGCGCGAAGGTCACCGGCTGGCCGAGCGAGGACAACCCCTACTTCGCGCCGTACCCCAACCCGGTGGTGGCGCTGAAGCTGAAGCCGGTCTCCTGACCGGACGTGCACCGTCCGCGGGCGGGCCGGTCAGCCGGTCCGCCCGCGGTCTCGCGAGAGAACGAGAGAGATGACGCGCAACAAGAACGCACTGGTCGTCGTGAACGGCGACGACATCCACCACGACCTGCTCACCGCCTCCCTGGTGTACCAGCAGCTCGGCATCGAGGCGGGCCTGGTGACCCGGCGCGGGATGGGCATGAACCGCTTCGTCGACGCCCGCCCGGAGACGGCCGACGCCGACACCTACCTGCTGTACACCTCCGGTGGGCTGTTCCCGACGGCGCAGCAGGAGGCGCTCGCCGCGGCCGTCCGCGGAGGGAAGGGGCTCGTCGGCATCCACGGCGCCAACATCCTGGGCTGGCAGGGCGACGGGCTCGACCCGGCGGACCGGCCCATGTTCGAGCTGGTCGGAAACCGGTACCTCTCGCACGGGCCGGGTCATCACGAGGGGAGGCACACGATCGAGATCGTGGGTGACCACCCCATCACCGAGGGCATCGACGACTTCGAGCTGTTCGACGAGTATTACGAGTTCGAACTCGCGGACGACGACGTGCAGGTGCTCGCGCGGCGGCACAGGGCGGACGGCGCGGAGATCCCCGTGATGTACGCGCGCCAGGTCGGCGACGGTCGTGTGGTCTACCTGGCACTCGGACACGACCTGCGCTCGTGGGGCGAACCGCCCGTGCGCGAGCTCGTCCGGCGCGCCCTGCAGTGGACGGCGGGCGCGCTGTGAGCGCGGAGGACGGCGGCGGCGCACGACCGCTCGCCGTGATGGGGTACACGATCCTGGAGCAGGCGCTCGCCGACCTGGAGGGCACCTTCGACCGCGTCGCCGCCATCGGCTATCTCGGCGTCGAGACGTACGGGCTGGTCGAGGCGTACGGAGCGGAGCGGGTGCGCATCGCCGCCGCGTCCTCGGGCCTCGCCATCACGAGCGCCCACACCCCGTTCCCGGCGGGCGAGCCCGCGGAGCGGCTGCTGGATGCGGCCCAGGCTCTCGGCGCGCCGACCCTGGTATGGTCGATGGAGCGCGAGGAGTTCGACTCTCCGGCGAGCATCCGCGCCGGCGTCCAGCGGGTGAACGAGGCCGCGGAGAACGCGGCCGCCCGGGGCCTCGCGATCGGGTACCACAATCACTTCGCCGAGTTCTCGCAGAACTTCGACGGCCGCCAGGCGTACGACCTGCTGCTCGACCTCCTCGACCCGCGGGTCGTGGTCGAACTCGACGCCTACTGGGCGCGCATGGGCGGCGCCGATCCCGCCGAGGTGCTGACCCGGCTGGGCGACCGCGCGCGCCTGATCCACATCAAGGACGGGCCCGCGGTCAGCTATGAGGACGACGTCATGGTGCCGATCGGCGAGGGCGCGATGGACTGGGAGCGCATCCTGACGGCTCCCTCCGGTCTGCGCTGGCACATCGTCGAGCTGGAGCGGCTCAGCGTCGACACCTTCGACGCGCTGGAGCAGTCGTACCGTCACCTGGTCGGCCTGGGCGTGTCCCGCGGGAGGGTGGACGCATGAGCGCGCGAGTGCTCTTCCTCGGCGGCAACGGGATGATCGGCTCGGCCGCCGCGCGCGAGGCCGCTGAGCGGGGGATCGACCTCACCATCGTGACGCGGTCGGCGCCCCGGCGTCCGGTACCGGAGGGTGTCCGCCTCCTGACCGGCGATGTGCGCGACCCTGCAGCGCTGGCGGCCCTGCTCGGCGACGAACGGTGGGACGCCGTCGTGAACTGGGTCGCGTTCACGCCGAAGGACCTGGACGGCCACGTCGACTACTTCGGCGAACGCACCGGCCAGTACGTCTTCATCTCGACGTGCTCCGTGTTCGCGCGCCCGGTTCCGCTGCTGCCGATCACCGAATCCACCCCGCGCCGGCAGCCCGTCTTCGGGTACGCCCGCGACAAGATCGCCTGCGAGCTGCTGCTCGAAGAGGCGTACCGCGAGCAGGGATTCCCGCTCACGATCGTCCGCCCGTTCCACACGTACGACGAGACGACGGTCCCGGTGCTCGCCGGCTGGACGGCGATCGAGCGGATGCGCGCGGGCGAACCGGTCGTCGTCCACGGTGACGGCACATCGCTCTGGACGCTGATGCACTCGAGCGACTTCGCCCGCGCGTTCGTGCCGCTGCTCGGCGAGGGCCACGCGATCGGCGAGGGCGTGAACGTCGTCAGCGGCGACATCCTCACCTGGGATCAGATCCACCTGGAGCTGGCCCGCGCCGCCGGGGTTCGCTCGCCGCTGCTGGTGCACCGCTCGAGCCAGACCATCGGCGAGGAGATCCCCGGCTGGGACGAGGTGCTGGAGCACGACTTCCGGCACACGATGCTGTTCGACACGACGAAGCTGCAGCGGCTGGTGCCCGGCTTCGCGCCGCAGGTGTCGTTCGCCGAGGGGGCGCGTCGGGTGGTGCGTCACCACGACGAGCACGCGGATGCGCGCGGAGTCAGCGCGGAACTCGCCGCGGCATTCGATCGTCTCGCGGCGCGGTAACGAGTGGTATGAATGAGGCGTGCTATCGGCAGGGAGAGGGTATCGACGTTGACGCAGCCGGAGACTCTCGGTCGAGACGCGGTCGCCGCCATCCGGCCTGACTACCCCGAGCCCCTGTGGATCCAGGTGATCAACCTGATCACCCACGAGATCGCCACCGGCGTGCTGAAGCCGGGCTCACGTCTGCCACCGGAGCGCGAGCTGTGCCAGCAGCTGTCGATCTCGCGTGTGACGCTGCGCAAGGCGCTCAGTCAGCTGGTCGAGGACGGCGTGCTCAGCGCGTCGCACGGCCGTGGCTGGTACGTCGCCCAGGCGCCGGCGCCGGGCAAGGACTTCCCGAACAACCTCGAGTCGTTCACCGAGACCGCGAACCGGATGGGACTGGCCGCGTCGTCCACCGTGCTGCGCGCGGAGACGAAGGCGGCGACGCTGGACGAGGCGGAGGAGCTGGGCGTGGCGCCGGGCACTCCGCTGTTCCACCTGGAGCGGGTCCGCCTGCTCGACGAGGTGCCGATCGCCGTCGACGTCACGCGGCTGCCGGCGACCATCGCCCCGTCGCTCGAATCGGTCGACTTCGCCACGGCATCCTTCTACGAGGCCCTGGCGGACGCCGGCGTCGAGCCGTTCCGCGCCGACGCGACGATCGAGGCGCGCGAGGCCACCGGAACGGTCGCCGAGCACCTGGGGCTGGAGCTCGGGAAGCCGGTGCTGGTCATGCGCCAGGTCGCCGTCGACCAGTCCGAGCGTCCGCTGTTCGTGTCGACGATCACGTATGCGGGCGAGCGCTACCGCCTGCGCACCCACTTCGCCCGCACGCGCTAGCCGCATCCTCCGCCCTCTCCGCCCGTTACGGCGTCACCGTCCGCCCGCTGCGCAAACGGAGGACATCCCGGACCGTGCGGCCGCGCGCGCCTCCGTTCGTGGCGAATCGCCGCGCCGGTCGCTGGGATCTCCTCCCTTTCGAACGGCGACGAAAACGGAGGAGTTCCCAGGGCGGCGCGCCGCGGCATGCGGGAAACGGAGGCGGTTCGGGGCCGGAAGGGTTCCGAGCACCTCCGTTTCCCGCATCAGGCGGGGCGCCGGGGTCAGGCGGTGGCGAGCAGCTCCGCGACGGCGGCGTCGTCCGCCCACGCACGCGCCCAGTGACCCGGCTGCGCGGGGCCCGGATCGTCGGGCGTCACCAGCACGTCGGGGGAGAGGCGGAAGCGCTCGGGGTCGAGGTCGAAGGCCTCGGAGTGCGGGTCCGGCGCCGCCCGCACCAGCAGCTGCGTGTACGGGTGGATGGGGTTGAGGATGACCTCGCTCGACGGACCGCGCTCGACCACCCGGCCGTGGCGCATGACCACGATCTGCGTCGAGAAGTGCCGCGCGGTCGCGAGGTCGTGCGTGATGTAGAGCACGGCGAGGTTCCGCTGCTTCTTCAGGTCGTCGAGGAGCTGCAGGATCTCGAGCCGGATGGACACATCCAGCATCGACACCGGCTCGTCGGCGATCAGCACCTCCGGCTGCGGGGCGAGCGCCCGCGCGATGGCGATGCGCTGACGCTGCCCGCCCGAAAGCTCGTGCGGATACTTCGCCAGGATCTCGGCCGCCGGCCCCAGGTTCACCGAGTCGAGCAGCCGGTGCAGCTCCCTCTCCTCCTCCGCGCGGCTGTGCACGATGCCGTGGATGCGCAGCGGCCGCACCAGCTGGTGGCGGATCGGGAGCGACGGGTTGAGGGAGGAGAACGGGTCCTGGAACACCATCTGGACGCGTTTGCGGTAGCGCTTGGTGGCGCGGCGTCCGGAGCCGATGCGCTCCCCGTCGAGCGTGATGTCGCCCGCCGTCGGATCGACCAGCCGGATGAGCATCTTGGCGATCGTCGACTTGCCGCTGCCCGACTCGCCGACCAGGGCGACGGATTCGCCCGGACGCACGATCAGCGAGACGTCGTCGACGGCCTTCAGGATGTGCGGGCGCAGGCCGCTCCCGCGGATCTGGTAGTCCTTGGCCAGGTGGAGCGCTTCGAGCGTCGTCATGCCAGCGCCTCCTCTCCTCGTTCGATGTCGACATAGCGTGTGCCCGTGAGCGGGACGTCGCCGCGGAGGCTGGGGAACGACCGCAGCAGGTGCCGGGTGTATTCGTGGCCGGCGCCGTCGAGCAGCGCCTGCGGGGTGTTCTCCTCCACCAGACGCCCCGACAGCATGACGCCGACCCGGTCGCTGATCTCGAGCAGCAGACCGAGGTCGTGGGTGATGAACAGCACGGCGAAGCCGAACTCGCTGCGCAGCCGGTCGATCTCCTCCAGGATGTTGCGCTGCACGACCACGTCGAGCGCGGTCGTCGGCTCGTCCATGATGATCAGGCGGGGCCGCAGGGCGAGGGCCATGGCGATCATGACGCGCTGCCGCATCCCGCCGCTCAGCTCGTGCGGGTAGCTCTTCAGCCGGTCGACCGGGATGCCGACAGTGCGGAGCAGTTCGGCGGCGCGCTCCCGGCGCTCCGCGCGGCTGAGTCCCGCGCGGTGGTCGACGAAGACGTCCTCGATCTGCGCCCCGATCCGGTGGACGGGGTTGAGGGCGTTCATGGCGCCCTGGAATACCATCGAGATCTCCTGCCAGCGGAAGGCGCGCAGCTCGCGGCCGTCGAGACCGAGGATGTCGGTCGTCCCTCCGTCTTCGCGGCGCCACTCGATGGAGCCGCCGCTGATCTGGGCGGGAGGCTGCAGGAGCCGGGTCACGGTGTACGCCAGGGTCGACTTCCCGCATCCCGACTCGCCTGCCAGCCCGACGATCTCGCCCGGATGGATCTCGAGCGACACGCCGTCGACGGCCCGCACCGGGCGGTCGGTGGCGTAATCGACGGTCAGGTCGCTGATGCGCAGCAGCGGTTCGCTCATGCGGCTGCTCCCTTCGGGGCGGTACGGGAGCGCTTGGCGATGGCCGCCGTCCGCAGCCGCGGGTTGATGCGCTCATCGATCGAGAAGTTGATCAGGCCGAGGGCGGCCCCGAGGATGGCGATGCAGAGCCCCGGTGGGACGAACCACCACCACGCGCCGAGGGTGATCGCCTGGGCGTTCTGGGCGAAGAACAGGATGCTGCCCCAGCTCTTGCCGCCGGGCGCGCCGAGCCCGAGGAAGGACAGCCCGGCCTCCGCGAGGATCGCGCCGAGGGCGCCGAAGACGAACTGACTGGCGATGATCGGCATGAGGTTGGGGAGGATCTCGCGCAGCATGATGCGCCAGTTCGACTCGCTGGCGACGCGCGCAGCATCCACGTAGTCCCGGGAGCGCACCGAGAGGGTCTGCGCGCGGAGGACGCGGGCCGCACCCGCCCACGACACCAGGGCGATGACGACGGCGATCACCACGATGTCGCGCGACTCGACGTAGTCGGTCACGATGATGAGCAGCGGGAGGCCCGGGATGACGAGGAACACGTTGCTGATGAGGGACGAGAGGTTGTCCCAGTACCCGCCGAGGAAGGCGCCGCCGATGCCGAATAGCATCGAGAGCACCACGGTGATCGCGCCGGCGACCACGCCGATCACGACGGAGCCCGTGGTTCCTGCGTAGACCTGCGCGAAGACGTCCTGCCCGATGTTCGTCGTGCCGAACCAGTGCTCCGCGCTCGGCGGCTGGAGTCCGACGGGGCTGGACTGGTTCGGGTTCGGGACGAGGAGGGGAGCGGTCAGGGCGACCAGTGCGAAGAAGACGCAGATCGCGATCCCGACCCAGAACTTCCACCCGCGGGAGGTGCGGCGCCGGTCGGTGCGGCGCGATCGGCCGGTGGCCCGGAGGAACCCGGTGCGGACGGCCGCGGCGTCGTCGGCGTCGGGCTCGGACCCGGACAGCTCCGGGTCGGCGAGTTCTTGCTGCGTGAAGCTCATGAGGACTCCTAGTTCGCCAGCCGCGTGCGCGGATCGATGAAGCCGTAGACGAGGTCGACGACCAGGTTCGCGCCGAGGACCGCCAGGGTGATGATGAGGAACAGCGCCTGCATCAGCGGGTAGTCGTTGTTCTGCACGGCGGTCAGCAGGGTGAAGCCGACGCCCGGGTACCCGAACACGCTCTCGGTGACCACCGATCCGTTGACGATGAAGCCGAGGGACATCGCGAACCCGGCGACGCTGGGGAGCAGGGCGTTCCGCATGGCGTACGAGCCGAAGACCCGTCCCGGTCGCAGCCCTTTCGCCCGCGCGGTGACCACGTAGTCCTCCGCCATCGTCGACACCATCATGTTGCGGGTGCCCAGCAGCTGGCCCGAGACGGACGCGAGGATGATCGTGATCGCCGGGAGGGCGCCGTAGACGATGACGGAGCCGATGAATTCCGGTGTGAACCCGGGCACGATGTTGAGGTCGTAGCCGCCGCTGACCGGGAACCAGTGCAGGATCGAGCCGAACACGTAGACGAGCACGAGGGCGAGCCAGAAGTAGGGGATCGCCGAGAAGAAGGTGGAGGCGGGGAGGATCGCGTCGGTCCAGCTCCCGCGACGCCAGCCGAGCCACGAGCCGAAGACGACGCCGATCACGTAGCTGATGACGGTCGCGAGGCCGACGAGCGCGAGCGTCCACGGGAGCGCCTGCATGACGACGTCGATCGCCGGGGTCGGATAGTAGCTGACCGAGAGGCCGAACTGGCCGGTGAAGATGTTGTGCAGGTACTGCCCGTACTGGACGATGAGCGGCTCGTGCGAGACACCGAACTGCAGTTCGAGGGCATGCCGGGCCTCCGGGGGCATCGGGGCGACACCCTGCGTCTTGGCGAGGATGACGTCAACCGGGCTGCCTTTGACCAGCCGGGGGAGCAGGAAATTGAGGGTGATCGCGATCCAGCCTGCGATCAGGTAGAAGCCGAGCTTGTTGAGGTAGTAGCGCATGAGGTGGTCCCGCCGGGTCGGGGCGCGGGACGACGGGTGACCGCCGTCCCGCGCCGAGGGGTCACTTGACGGGCTTCAGCGACTTGGCGATGTAGCCGATGTTGCCGGACAGCCAGTTGGACGGGGTCGCCCACAGGTTGTCGGGCGTTGGCATTCCGGTGAAGTACTGGTCGCGGTAGGTGGTCACCGCGCCGTTCTGGCTGAGGATGATGTACGGCTGGTTCTCGGCGAAGTAGGTGCCGAGTGCCTGGTAGGCGCTGGTCAGCTGCGCCGGGTCGTTGGTGCCGCCCGCCTGCGCGATCAGCTGGTCGACCTTCGGGTCCTGGAAGCGCACGAAGTTGGCGTTGGCCGGCTTGCCGACCGGTGCCGTCTTGGCCGAGTCCAGGCTGTCGCTGAACTGCTGGAAGGGGTTCGGGCCGGTCGGGATGCGGTCGTCCAGGAGGTCGAACGAGCCGTTCTGTCGAGCGGTGGAGTAGGCGCCGAGCGACAGCTCCTCCGGGGTCGCCTGCACGCCGATCTTCTGGAAGTCCTGCACCAGCAGCTGGTTGGCGGTGATCGTGTCGGTGTAGCCCGTGACAGTGGTGATCTTGAATTTCACCGGCTGGCCGTCCTTGCCGATCAGGTTGCCGGAGCCGTCGTACGAGTAGCCGGCGTCTGTGAGGATCTTCTTGGCCTTGTCCACATCCTGGTCGAGCGTCTTGCCCTTGTAGTCGGCCGGGATGTAGGCCTCGTCCCGGGGCTGCAGGAGGCTCGTCGGGTTGGCCGGGGTGTCGGTCCCGCCGAAGGCCTGCTTGATGATCGCGTCGCGGTCGATCGAGAGGCTGAGCGCCTGACGGAAGGCGAGGTCGTCGAAGGGCGCCTTGCTGAGGTTCGGCATCAGCACCTTGATGTCGGCCGGGATGGACGTGTACTTGTTGTACTTCTTGTCCTTGTCGACGAACGACTTCTGCACATCCTGCAGCGCGATGCCGGCCCAGTCGATCTGGCCCGCGTTGAGCGAGTTGAGCGCCGCGGCGTTGCCGGTGGACGTGACCAGCCGGATGCCGGGGATCGCCGGCTGTCCCTTCTGGTAGTAGTCCTTGTTGGCCGTGAGGGTCACCGACTGCGGGGTGAACTGCCCGAAGTCGAAGGCTCCGGTGCCGATCGGCTTCTGGTTGGTGGTCTTCGCCGGGTCGGAGATGGACGACCAGATGTGCTCCGGCACGATGAAGGTGAGGCCGAGCAGGCGGTACTCGTTGGGGTAGTCCGGCTGGCTGAGCGTGATGGTGACGTGGGTGTCGTCGACGGCCTTCGCCTCGGCGATCTTGAGGCCGTAGAGGTTCAGCTCCGGCTTCTTCTCGAGCAGGTTGTACGTGTAGGCGACGTCGGCCGCGGTGAACGGCTTGCCGTCCTGCCACTTCACGCCGTCGCGCAGGGTCACGGTGTAGGTGAGGCCGTCCGGCGAGACGGTGTACTCGGTGCCGAGCCACGGCTGCGGCTTCTCGTTCTTGGCGGAGTTGAAGTAGAAGAGCGGCTCGTAGACCGCGCCGAGCACGGCGCCGTTCGCGCCGTAGGCGACGTCGGCGACGAACGGGTTGAAGTTGTCGGTCAGGTTGCCGGGGTTGCCGGAGTACACGTTCAGGTAGCGGGAGCTGCTGGACGCGCCGCTGCCGGCGCATCCCGTGATGATCAGCGTGGCCGCCGCCACCGTCGCGAGAGCCGCAGCCACTCGCATCTTCATCGACTTGCGTGGTCGCACTGCATTCTCCTCGGGTTCGGGGTGATGGATTGACCGCGAGCATACATAGCGGTCCATAGAGGTAGCAAGAGGTATTTTGTTTCTGGTCTATTACGGGTTTCGGTATAGACCAATGGCGTACCACATGGCTACTATGGCGATCACACCCGTTCCAGCAGGAGGAAATGTGATTCGAGTAGGACTCCTCGGTTCCGGCTTCATCGCCGACACGTACGCGGACGCCCTCCAAGACGTCCGCGGGGCCGAGCTCGTCGCCACCTACTCGCGCGACCTCGCCCGCGCTCAGGCCTTCGCCGAGAAGTGGGGCCCCATCCCGCGTCAGTACGACGACATGGCTGCCCTGTGCGCCGACCCGGAGATCGACCTCGTCGTCATCGCCCTCCCCAACGAGGTGCACGTCGAGGCGGTCCGCATCGCCGCGGCCGCGGGCAAGGGCATCGTGTGCACCAAGCCGCTCGCCCGCACCGGAGCAGAGGCGGCGGAGATCCTCCGCATCGTGCGCGACGCCGGTGTCTGGCACGGCTATGCGGAGAGCTCGGTCTTCTCGCCGAACATCGCGAAGGCCCACCAGATGGTCGTCGCCGGCGCCATCGGCGACCCGCTCACCATGCGGGCGCGGGAGGCGCACTCCGGCCCGCACGCCCCGCACTTCTGGGACGCCGAGACGGCCGGCGGTGGAGCCCTGCTCGACATGGGCTGCCACACCGTCGAGTCCGCACGCCACTTCTTCGGGAAGGAAAACCCGGTCACCGAGGTCTTCGCGTGGGGCGCGACGATGGCCCACGCGGACAAGACCACCGGAGAGGACACCGCCATCGCCCTCCTGAAGTTCGCGGGCGGTCAGCTGGCGCAGATCGAGTCGTCGTGGATCGAGAAGGGCGGGATGCAGCTGCGCCACGAGCTCGTCGGCACCGCCGGGCGCCTCGTCACCGACACGTCGCACACTCCGGTCTGGGGCTTTATCGAGAATCCCGCCGGTTACCTGGTCGAGAAGGCGGACGCCGAGACGGGATGGGTCTACCCGGTCCCGGAGGAGGCGCGCGCCTACGGGTTCAGCCAGGAGATGCGGCATTTCGTCGAGCGCTTCGCCGAGGGGCGGGAGCCGGACGAGACGTTCGACGACGGCTTCGTCGTCAACTGCATCCTCGACGCCTGCTACGCCTCGATGCGCTCGGGCGTCTGGGAGACGGTGAGCCTCGAGCGATGACGACGACACCGACCACGACGGGCGTCGTCCGGACCGACTACCCGGACCCGCTCTGGATGCAGGCGGCCGACTCCCTGCGCGAGCGGATCGCCTCCGGCTCACTGCCCGCTGGCGCGCGCCTTCCACCCGAGCGGGAGCTCTGCCTGACGCTCGGGATCAGCCGCGTCACTCTCCGCAAAGCACTGCAGGCCCTCGTCGAGGACGGCGCGCTCGCGCCGTCGCACGGCCGGGGCTGGTACGTGTCCGGCGAGAGCGATCAGCGCAACGAGTGGCCGAACAGCCTCGAGTCGTTCAGCGAGACGGCCGAGCGGATGGGGCTGGCGGCGAGCTCGCGCGTGCTGCAGGCGAGCGTCGCCCCCTCCACCATCGACGACGCCGAATTGCTCGGCATCGCCCCGGGCCTCCCGATCTTCCGGCTGGGCCGCGTGCGGATGCTCGGCGGCGTTCCGATCGCCCTCGACTGGGCGCTCATCCCGGCCGCCCTGCTTCCGGACGCCGAGAGCTACGACTTCGAGACCTCCTCGCTGTACGAGGCGCTCACCGAGACCGGCAACGAGCTCGCCAACGCGGAGACGACCATCGAGGCGCGCGAGGCGAGCGCCGACGTCGCCGGCCAGCTCGGCGTCCAGCCGGGAACACCGACCCTCGTGATGCACCAGGTGGTGCGCAACCGGTCGGAGCGGGCGGTGCTCGCCTCGACCGTCCAGTACGCCGGCGACCGCTATCGCCTGCGCACCTACTTCTCCCGCCACAACCGAACGGAGTCCTGACGTGACCGAAACCGCCCAAGCGCCTACCGCACCGTACGCGGACCCGGAGGCCGACGCCGCCATCGCGGCCGCCCTGGCGAGCCTCCGGCCGGAGGAGGTCGCCGCCTCGCGGGCGATCCTCGAGCGGGAGGGGCTGCTCGGGCCCGACGGACATGTGTCCTATTTCGGCCTGCTCGAGCAGGACAAGCGCACTCTGCTCGCCCCGGGGTCCCGGCCGGAGGCCCGCCGGTTCCGCGCGATGCTGGTGGACTTCGCCACGGGGGCGTCCCACGACGTCGTCGTCTGCCCGGCGGAGGACCGCCTGGTGTCGGTGGTGGAGCTCGACCCGGCAGACGGCCAGGTTCCGGTGGTGCTGGCCGAGTTCGGGCTCGTCGAGGAGATCGTCCACCAGGACGAGCGCTGGCTCGCGGCCATGGCGAAGCGCGGCCTCACCGACATTTCGACACTGCGCGTGAACCCGCTCTCGGCCGGCGCTCCGGCGACCGACGAGGCCGGTCGACGCATCCAGCGCTGCTTCACCTTCGTGCAGAAGACGCCGGACGACCTCGGCTGGGCGCATCCCGTCGACGGCGTGACGGTGATGGTGGACGTCGTGACCCGCGAGGTGCTCGACGTGATCGACTACGTCGAGCTGCCCGTGCCGCAGGAGGACGGCAACTTCCACCTCCCGGAGTGGGTGGGGAAGCCCGAGCGCGCAGGCCTCAAGCCGATCGAGATCAGCCAGCCGGACGGTCCGAGCTTCACCATCGACGAGAACGGCGTCCTGTCGTGGCTGGGCTGGAAGCTGCAGGTGTCGTTCGACCAGCGCGAGGGGCTGGTCTTCCACAACGTGTCCATCGCGGACGACGGGGTGCAGCGCCCGGTGCTCTACCGCGCATCCATCGCCGAGATGATGGTGCCCTACGGCGACCCCAGCCCGCAGCGCTGGTTCCAGAACTTCTTCGACTGCGGCGAGTACCTGCTGGGCGGCTTCGCGAACTCGCTGGAGCTCGGCTGCGACTGCGTCGGAGACATCACGTATCTGGATGCGACCCTCGCCGACAACGCCGGGAACGTGCGCGTCATCCCCCAGGCGATCTGCATCCACGAGGAGGACGCCGGGATCCTCTGGAAGCACTTCGACAACTGGAACGGCTCGAGCGACTCCCGCCGCAACCGCCGGCTGGTGGTCAGCTTCTTCGTGACCGTGGGCAACTACGACTACGGCTTCTACTGGTACTTCTCGCTCGACGGCAACATCGAGCTGGAGGTGAAGGCCACCGGCGTCGTGTTCACCTCCGCGTACCCGGGCCCGGGCTACGCCTACGCGTCGGAGCTCGCTCCCGGCCTCGGGGCGCCGTATCACCAGCACCTCTTCTCGGCGCGCCTCGACATGATGGTCGACGGCGTGGAGAACGCGGTCGACGAGCTGGAGGCGGTGCTCGTCCCGCGCGGGCCGGAGAACCCGACCGGCACCGGCATCACCCAGACGGTCACCCGGCTGCGCACGGAGAAGGAGGCGCAGCGGATGGCGGACAACGCGAAGAACCGGGTCTGGCTCGTCTCGAACCCGGGCAGGAGGAACCGGCTCGGCGGCGCCGTCGGGTACGTGCTCTACCCGGAGGGGAAACCCGCCCTGCTGGCCGACGAGCTCTCCGACATTCACCAGCGCGCCACCTACTCGGCCAAGCACCTGTGGGTCACGCCCTACGAACCCGCCGAGCTGTACCCGGCGGGCGACTTCGTCAATATGCACCCGGGCGGCGCCGGCCTCCCGAAGTGGACGGCGGCGGACCGCGACGTCGACAACGCCGACATCGTGCTCTGGCACACCTTCGGGCTGACGCACTTCCCGCGCATCGAGGATTGGCCGGTGATGCCGGTCGACTCGGCGGGGTTCGTGCTCAAGCCGCACGGGTTCTTCGGTGCCAACCCGACCCTCGACATCCCGGAGTCGGTCGGCGACCACTGCGCGCCCGGTCATCACGGGCACGGCGACGGCCACGCGGATGCGCACACGCACGATCACGGAGGGCACGGCGCGTGAGTCTCGGAATCCAGCTGTACAGCGTCCGCGAGGACATCGGCCCGGACCGGCTCGAGGGCACTCTCGAACGCCTGGCGGGTTACGGATTCACCCATGTGGAGCCGTACGACATCCTGAGCGACACCGCGGGCCTGCGCGCCGCGCTCGCCGCCACGGGTCTCATCGCGTCGACCGCGCACGCCAAGATCACGGAGCTCGACCGCGACGCCGTGCTCGATGCGGCGGAGAGCCTCGGCATCGAGACCGTCATTGTCCCCTTCGTGCCGCCGGTGAGCATCGCCGATCGCGACGGCGTGCTGGCCCTCGCCGACGCGATCAACGCGGTGGTTCCGGTGGCGGCCGACCGCGGCATCCGGATCGGGTACCACAACCACGACTTCGAGTTCTCGCAGTCGGTCGACGGCCGGACGGCCTACGACGTGCTGGTCGATGCGCTCGACCCCGCTGTCGTGCTGGAGCTCGACACCTACTGGGCGGCGGTCGGCGGCGAGGACGTGCTCGGCCTCATCCCGAGACTCGGCGACCGGGTGCGCTTCCTGCACGTCAAGGAGGACGGCACCAACCCGTTCGACGTCACGGCGGCCATCGCCGCCGCCCGATCGCTGGAGCTTCCGGTGGTCGAGGTGGTCGTGCACGAGGGGGATGTGTTCCCGCTCGTCGAGCGCAACGCCGCGTTCTTCGCCGAGCGCCTCCCGCGGGCGGTGGACGCATGACCGCCACCGTCGTCGGGATCGTCGGCGCAGGAAACATCTCGGACGAGTACCTGCGCTCGCTCGCGACGTACCCGGATGTGCGGGTGGTCGCGATCGCCGACCTCGACGTCGAGCGCGCCGCGGCGCAGGCCGACCGGTACGGCGTGGAGGCCGCACCCACCGTCGCCGACCTCCTGGCACGCGACGACATCGAGATCGTCGTCAACCTGACCATTCCGGCCGCCCACGCCGACGTCGCGCTCGCCGCCATCGCTGCGGGCAAGCACGTCTGGGGCGAGAAGCCCCTCACGCTCGACCTGGCGTCGGCCCGCGCGGTGCTCGACGCAGCGGAGGAGGCCGGCGTCGTCGTGGCCAACGCGCCAGACACGATCCTCGGCGAGGGCATTCAGAACGCGCAGCGGCTGCTGCTCGACGGTGCGGTCGGAGAGCCCAGGACGCTGCTCACCCTCATGCAGGGCCCTGGACCGGATGCCTGGCACCCGCGGCCGCAGTTCCTGTTCGCCCGGGGCGCCGGTCCGCTGTTCGACATCGGCCCGTACTACGTCAGCACGATGATCCAGCTGCTCGGCCCGATCGTCCAAGTGGAGGCGATGGGCCAGCGTCCGCGCGCCGACCGCGTCGTCGGGTCGGGACCGGACGCGGGTCTGCGGTTCCCCGTCGAGGTCGACACACATCTCAGCGTGCTGACGCGGTTCGCCTCCGGTGTGGTCGGCACCTCCGTGTACAGCTTCGACTCGCCACGGCGGCGGCAGGCGTTCGAGATCACCGGATCGGAGGGCGTGCTCGAGGTGCCGGTCAGCGGCTTCGACGGACCGACGCGGGTGCTCGCCGGCGACGACCGCGACCACGCCTGGAGCGAGGTCCCCCCGCCGGGAGCCCACCGCGAACGCGGTGTCGGAGTGCTGGAGTTTGCCCGCGCCCTGCGCGACGGCCGGCCCCCGCGTGCGTCCGGCCCGCTCGCGTTCCACACGCTCGAGGTCATGCTCGCGGTCGAGGAGTCGGCGCGCTCCGGCGTGCCCGTCGCCATCGACAGTACGGCGCCGCCCGTCGAGCCGCTCCCGTCCGACTGGGACCCGAGCGCAGCGACCACACCATCCAGCTCGGCAGCAACCGGCTCGCGAGCAACCAGCCCAGCACAGTCAGGGGGACTCCGATGAAGGGGTACATCACGTACGCGTCCGCGCGGGCGACGCAGGCGGAGGAGCTCGGCCGGGCGATCCCGCTGATCGCCGATCAGGTCGAAGCACGCTCGGCGCTCGGCCAGCTCGCGGGACCCGGCCCGATCTTCGTCGGGATCGGCGCGAGCCTCGCCGCGGCGTGCGCGCCGGTCTGGGAGCTGCGCTCGCGCGGCATCCACTCGTTGCGCCTCGGCGCCGGGGACTACCCCGTGCCGTTCCCGCCGAGCGTGCATCCCATCGTCGGGATCTCGCAGAGCGGCCGCAGCGCCGAGACCTTGGCGGTGCTCGAGTCGGTGCCGGAGGAGCTGCGCTTCGCGGTCGTGAACAGCGAGCCGTCTCCGATCGGGCGCATCGCCTCGACGTTGTCGCTCGGCAACCTGGCCGACAGCTACGCCTCGACCCTGGGGTACACGGCGACCGTCGCGGCGCTCGGGCTGCTCGCCGACGTCTGGGACGGCGGGACGCCCGATGCCGGATGGGCGCGGCTGGCCGAGACGTTCGCCGAGGTGGAGGATCGGCTGACTGCTCCGGTCTCGGCGCTCGCCGAACTGTTCGCGACGGTCTCGTCGAGCGATTTCGTCGGCGCGGGACCGGCGGTCGGATCGGCCGAGGCGGGTGCGCTGCTGTTCCGTGAGGTGGCCCGCATCCCGGCGACCGGGATGAGCACGCGGCAGTACCTGCACGGCTCGATGGAGTCGGCGGGCGACGGGGTGCATGTGGTCTTCGGCGACAGCCGGGAACTCGATCTGGCGACGACGCTGGCGGATGCCGGCCACCACGTCGTGCTCATCTCGGCCGAGTCCGTCGCTGCCACGAGCACTCTGCACCCGGTGCGCCTGCCCAAACTCCCCGCCGCCCAGCGCGCGGTGCTCGAGGCGCTGGTGATGCAGATCCTGGTCGGCGCCGTGGCCGAGGTGCGCGGGGTGGACATCGAGGAGTTCGTGTTCCACAACGCGGACACCAAGGTGTCGGTGGATGCGGGGGGCGCCGCGTGACCGCGTCCGCGCTTCCTTTGATCGTGGGCTTGGATGCCCCGGGTGGGCGCTGCCTCCAAGCGGGGTGCGTCGGATGACCGCCTCCCCTTTGATCGTGGGCTTGGATGCCGGTGGCACCAAGCTCGGCGTGCGTGCTGAGACCCTCGACGGCTCACGCGTCGCCGACGTCGCCCTGCCGGCGGATGAATGGAGCGCATCCCCGGCAGGCGGCGCCGCTCGGTGGCTGCACGCCCGCATCCGGCACGTGCTGCCCGAGGGCGCGACCGTCTCCGCTCTCGGCGTCGGCGCCCAGGGCCTCGACACCGTCGAGCACGCCCGTGAGCTCCGCGCCGCCCTCGGCGAGCTGGGCTACCGCGCGGCCGTCGTCAACGACGCCGAACTGCTCGTCCCGGCCGCGGGCCTGCGGGAGGGCATCGGCGTGATCGCCGGGACCGGATCCATCGCCGTGGGCGCGGATGCGTCCGGCCGTACCCTGTTCGCCGGCGGCTGGGGATGGGTCATCGGCGACGAGGGCGGTGCACCCGCCATCGTCCGTGACGCCACCATCGCCGCTCTCCGCGCCGACGACGACGGCGCACCGGACGACGGCCTCCTCGCCGCTCTGGAGCGCGCGTTCGGGGTGTCGTCCGCGCCGGCACTCGCCCGCGCCGTCAACGACGACCCGACACCGGAGAACTGGGGCCCGCGCGCCGTCGCCGTCTTCGCGGCGGCGGACGGCGGCTCCGCCCTCGCCGTCTCCGTCATCGACCGGGCCGCCTCCGAGCTCGCTGCGCTGATCGGCCGCCTGATCGCCCGGGGCGCCGCCGGGTCGCACATCGTGGTGGGCGGCAGTGTGTTCGCCCACCAGCCGCGGCTGCTTGCGGCCTTCTCCGGGGCGGTCGCGGCCGCGCATCCCGGACTCACCGTCGTGCCGCTCACGGACGCACCGGTCGCCGGCGCCGTCGAGCTGGCCAGGCGCATCGCGGTGTGAGCCGCGCGCGCATCCCATCGGCCGTCACAACAAAGGAGTAACCATGGCCATCGCCACCATCAACCCCACCACCGGCGAGACGCTCAAGACGTTCGAGCCGCACACGGCCGAGCAGCTGGAGGAGATCCTCGCCGCGGCCGAGGCCGCCTACCGCGGGCTCGCGGACACGACGTTCGAGCAGCGGGGCGCGTGGATGCGCGCCGCCGCCGACCTCCTCGACGCCGAGCTCGACGAGGTCGCCGCGCTCGTCACGACCGAGATGGGCAAGACCATCGGGACGGCGAAGTACGAGGTGTCGAAGTCGGCGCGCGGCATGCGCTGGTACGCGGACCACGCCGCGGAGTACCTCGCCGAAGAGCGTCCGGTCGCGGCGGGCGACGTCGGCGCCTCGGCGGTGAGCGTCCGCTACCAGCCGATCGGGACGGTGCTGGCGGTCATGCCGTGGAACTACCCGTTCTGGCAGGTGATCCGGTTCGCGGCCCCCGCGCTCATGGCCGGCAACACCGGCATCCTGAAGCACGCCTCCAGCGTTCCGCAGAGCGCGCTCTACCTCGGTTCGCTGTTCGAGCGGGCCGGGTTCCCGGCCGGAGCGTTCCAGACCGTCCTCGTGGAGGGCGGCGCGGTGGCGCCTCTGATCGACGACCGCCGCATCCGCGCGGTCACGCTCACCGGTTCGGTCGGGGCGGGATCGTCTGTGGCGGAGGCGGCGGGACGCAACATCAAGAAGTCGGTGCTGGAGCTCGGCGGCACGGACGTTTTCGTCGTGATGCCGTCGGCCGACATCGCAGCGGCGGCCGCAGCCGGGGTGAACGCGCGCGTGCAGAACTCGGGTCAGAGCTGCATCGCCGCCAAGCGGTACTACGTCCACGCGGACGTCTACGACGCGTTCGAGGAGGCCTTCGTCGCGGGGATGCGCGCGCAGGTCGTCGGCGACCCGTTCGACGAGGGAACGTCGTTCGGCCTGCTGGCCACCGAGCAGGTGCGTCGCGACACCCACCAGCTGGTCGAAGACGCCGTCGCCAAGGGTGCGACCCTCTTGGCCGGAGGCGAGCTACCGGACGGCCCCGGCTGGTTCTACCCGGCGACGGTGCTGCGCGATGTCACCCCCGAGATGCGCATCTTCCGCGAGGAGTGCTTCGGGCCGGTCGCGTGCCTGTACCGGGTCGAGTCGGCCGAGGAGGCCGTCGAGCGCTCGAACGACTCGGACTTCGGCCTGAGCTCCAGCGTGTGGACGCAGGATGATGACGAGGCCGCCTTCTTCCAGGACCGCATCGAGGCCGGCGGCGTCTTCGTCAACGGGCTCACCGCATCCTTCCCGCAGCTGCCCTTCGGCGGCATCAAGGACTCCGGGTACGGGCGCGAGCTGTCGGCGTTCGGCATCCGCGAGTTCACCAACGTGAAGACCGTCTGGCGCGCGTGACCATGGGGGCGGCTGTGGCGCCGGCGGCGGGGGCGGTCGCGACCGCATCCACCGCCGGCGCCGCGGTGCGCCGTCGCCGGCGCGCGCACCGGACGGCGGGCACCCTCGTGCACGAGCTGCCCGCGGTCGGGGTGATGGCGCTCGCCTGCGCCGCCGGGAACGCGGCGGCGCTCTGCGCGGGCGCTGTCGCACTCGCCCTGCTCGCCTGCGGCTACGGGCGGATCGCCCGCCGATCCCCGTTCGCGCGCGAGCATGTGGTCGACCTCTGGGCCATGCTCCTCGTCATGGTGGGGATGGCCTTCTCGGCTGCTCCCGTTCCGGCTGGTGTCGTGGGCTCGGCTGTCGCGTCCCCGCACCGACACCTGGACCCGTCCGTCGGCGGCCCGGTCGGCCCGGCGCTCGTCGCCATCGCGGTGGCTGGCTGGCTGATCGGCCGCCTGGTGCTGGCTCGCCGGGTGCGCCGCCTGCATACCGTCGTATCGGCCGCTGTGTGCGGCGGGATGCTCGTCGCGATGCTCGCCATGTGAGCGACGCGTCGGCCGGTACGTGTGAGTCCCGACGCGTTCGTCACGACTCGGGGACGATGCGGAGCGCGGCCGCGGCGGCCGCGAGCAGGGGCGCCGGGGTGTCGAGGCGGTCGGCGCGGCGCACGAGGTCGCCCAGCACCGCTTCCACCTCGACCGGACGGCCCGCGCGATGATCGCGGTACATCGAGGTCGTGAAGTGCGACCCCGCCTCGGTGAGGACGCCGCGCGCACGCTGGACGGCATCCGTCCGCGGCGCATGACCGGCGCGCGTCATCACGTCGACGACCTCGTCGACCACGGCTTCCGCCGTCCGTGCGCCGCCGTCCGCCGCGACGATGCGGCCCACATCCGCCCCCAGGAGGGTGTTGGTCGCACCGCCGGACGCGAGCAGCAGCCACTTCTCCCACATGTCCGCGACGATGGTGGTCGACGCGGAGCTCTCGATGGGCGAATCGCTCAGGTCGTCCGCGATCCGGCGCACGCGCTCGGTGTCCCGCCCGTCGAGCTCGCCGAAGCCGAGGGTGGCCCCGGGCCGGAGGATCCGGATCGCGCCGTCGTCCCGCAGCTCGGTCGCCGTGAGGCAGACGCCGCCGAGGACCTGCCCGGGGAACGCGGCGTCGAGCGCCTCGATGTGGGCGATGCCGTTGAGGGACGGGATGACGACCGTGCCCGGTCCGATCGCGCCGCGCAGGTCGGCGATGGCCCCTGGCAGGGCGTACGCCTTCACCGACAGGAGCACGACGTCGTACTCGGGGCGCACGGTGTCCGCCGTGACGGTCTCCATCGGGAAGGCGGAGGTCGAGCCGTCCGGTTCGGCCAGCACCAGCCCGTCCCGCGCGAGGATGCGTGCCCGCTCCGGCCGGACCAGCAGCGTCACCCTGTGGTCGGACTCCTGGAGCAGCGCAGCGAGATAGCCGCCGACGGCCCCTGCCCCCACGATCAGGTATCTCATCGACCGCCCTCCGCCGACCGATCGCGGATCGCCCACGCTGCCAGGACGGCCAGAACGCCGCCCGCGGTCAGTACCGCCCAGGCGCCGGTGTACCCGGTGAGGGAGCTCGTCGCTCCGAGCGTGAGCGCCACGAAGACCGCGACTCCGATGGCCGAGCCGATCTGGCGCGCGGTGTTGAGCACGCCCGCGCCGGCCGAGTATTCGTGCTGGGGGAGGCCCGCCGTCCCGCCGGCGATGAACGCCGTCTGCGCGAGACCGGCTCCGAGACCCGTCAGCACGATGCCGGGGAGGTAACCCCACCAGAACGAGCCGCCGGCGGTGAGCAGGATGGTCCACCACAGCCCGCCCAGCGCGAACAGTGCACCGCCGAGGAGGCCGAGGGTGCGCGGGGTGGACGGGAGGCGCCCCGCGACGATGGTGGAGACCACGGCGGCGGCGGGTCCGGCACCGAAGGCGATGCCGGCGACGGCCGGAGACAGCCCGAGCGGGCCGGTGAGCACCAGCGGCGCGCCGACGAGCATGATGCCGAAGCCCGCGTAGAAGAAGAACATGCCGGCCGAGGCGGCGCGGAAGCCGTGATCGCCGAACACCTGCAGATTCACGGCGGGGACCGCCGCCCGCCGGCTCCTCCACACGAACAGCACCGCGAAGAGCGCGGCGAGCAGCGCGCCGACGCCGAGTTGCCAGAGGCTCACGTCGGGGTCGGAGCTGTACGAGACGGTCCAGACCACCAGCGCGGCCGCGGCGGCGAGAGCGAGCGAACCGAGGAGATCGGGTCGCCGACCGCCCGAGCCGGGCACGGAGGGCACGCGGGGGAGGACGATCAGTGCCGGTAGCGCGAGAACGACGTTGATGAGGAAGATGAAGCGCCAGTCGACCTGCACGAGCAGGCCGCCGACCGTCGGCCCCAGGGCGGCGGCGATGGAGCCGGTGGCCGCCCAGACGCTGACGAGCCGGGTGTGCCGCTCTCGCGGTGCCGTGGTGAGGAGGAGTCCGAGGCTGGTCGGGATGATCGCGGCAGCGGCCGCTCCCTGCACGGCGCGTGCCGCGATCAGCACCCCGATCCCGGGCGCGATCGAGCAGACCGCGCTGGCGACGACGAACACGACCAGACCGGTCACGAAGGTCCGCTTCCTGCCCACGACGTCGGCCAGTCGGCCGAACGGGATCAGGAGCGCTGCGAAGGCGATGCCATAGGCGTTGAGCACCCAGGCGAGCTGCTGAGGCTGCACGCCGGGAAAGCTGGCGCTGATCGAGCCGAACGCGATGTTGACGATGAAGAGGTCGAGGGAGGCGAGCACACTCCCGGTGGCGACCACGAAGAACGTCAGTCCCAGTCGGGAACCTCGCGTCTCGTTTTTACTAGCTTCAAGCAAGTCGGCCACGGATCAAGTAGGCCACAGGCTGACGCTGGAGCGCAAGCTCGGATCCTGATCGAGCATTCAGGAGTGCTAGCGCTAAGCTAGCTGCAGGAGGACGACATGCCGCTGAGATCCGATTGGTCGACCCGCCCGTGCACCATCGCCCGGGGCATCGATGTCGTCGGCGACCCCTGGGTGCTGCTCATCCTGCGCGAGGCGTTCGCCGGTGCCAGCCGCTTCGAGGAGTTCGCCTCCCGGACCGGCATCACCGACAAGGCGCTGAGCGCCCGGCTGCGCACGATGGTCGAGAGCGGTCTGCTCGAGCGGTCCACCGCGGGCGACGGGGCGCGCCCGCGGGCGGAGTACCGGCTGACGGAGTCCGGCGCCGCAACCTTGCCCATCCTGCACGCATTCGCCCTGTGGGCCGACGAGCACGGGCCGGAACCCCGACCCGGTCGCCTCGGTATCAACTGCGTCGCGTGCGGAGCGCGCGCCGAGGCGGCCGATGTCTGCGTCTCGTGCGGCCGGCGGCTGACGCCGGACAATGTGCGGTGGACGCGACCCGGCGAATGGGATGGCGCCCAGGTCGAGCTCGTCGGCGCCGCGATACCGGCCAACTGAGCCGAGCAGACATCCCGCCGCGCCCGGTATGCGCATTCCCAGGCGGTGGCGGAGCCGGTACTGTTGCCGTGTGGGTGAGGCGAAGAGCGAGGCGGCGCCCCGACGTCCCGTCACTCTGACCGACGTCGCGCGGCGGGCCGGCGTCTCACAGCCGACCGCGTCCCGGGTGCTCAACGGAAGCGCGCGGACCGTCGCAGACAGCTACCGGCGCCGGGTGCTCGATGCCGCCCGCGAGCTGGGTTACACGCCCAACCTGGCCGCACAGGTGATCGCGCGCGGCACCTCCCGGACCATCGCCCTGGTGATCAGCGGGATCTCGGACCCGTACTTCTCGGCCATGGCCTCCGAGCTCATGAAGCAGGCGGCGGAGTACGGGATGCGCGTCTCGATCGCCGTGACCGACCGCCGGGTGGACCGCGAGCTGGAGCTGGTGCGCGAACTGCGCGGACAGCAGCCGCAGGCGATCGTGCTGGCGGGCACCGGGTACGTCGATCCGCCCAACGGGGACGAGCTGGTGGCCGAGTTGCGCCGCTTCGAGGAAACCGGCGGCCGGGTCGTGCTGATCAGCCGGACCGACCTTCCCTTCGAGACCGTCACCTTCGACAACCGCGAGGGCGCACGCGAGCTCGCCGCGGAGCTCACGACGCTCGGCTACCGGCGCGCGCTCGTGCTCGGAAGCGCCACCCCGCTTCTCTCCATGCAGCAGCGCGTCGACGGATTCGTCGAAGGGTTCGGAGGGGAGGCGGCCGTCGCGTATCCCGAGTTCTCGTGGGAGGGAGCCCGCGAGCACATCCGCTCGCTGCCCGACGACGAGCTCGCGAACATCCAGCTCGTCTTCGCGATCACCGACGACATGGCGCTCGGGGCGATCGGCGGGCTCCGCGACCGCGGGCGGCGCATCCCCCAGGACGTCGCGGTCGCCGGGTTCGACGACATCACCACGCTCCGTGACGTCGTGCCCGCCCTCACCACCGTCCACGTGCCGCTCGACCAGGTCGCCGACGAGACGGTCCGCCGTGCCCTCGACGGGGATGCGGGGGGCCGCACGGTCCCGGCGCACCCCGTGATCCGGGCATCGACCCCGCCGGTGCGGCGGTAGGCTCGCAGGTGACGGCCGGTAGGTTGGGGCTGTGAGCGAGAACGCCCCCACCCTGTCCGACGTCGCCGCGCATGCCGGCGTCTCGCTGGCGACCGCGTCCCGCGCGCTGAACGGCAGCACGCGCAAGGTCAACGCGGCGCTGCAGGAGCGGGTGCTCGCTTCGGCCCGCGAGCTCGGCTACAGCCCCAACGTCCAGGCGCAGGCGGTCGCCCGGGGCACCAGCAACGTGGTCGCGCTCGTGGTGGGCGACATCGCCGACCCCTACTTCGCTTCCATCGCCTCCGGTGTCGTGCGCGTGGCGGACGAGCGCGGCCTCATCGTCACGATCACCGCGACGGGACCCTACGCGGGCCAGGCGTCGGTCGCGCGCGAGCAGGCCGCACTGGCGGCTCTCCGCGGGCAGCGCCCGCGCGCGGTCGTCCTCGCCGGAAGCCGCGTCGTGCGGCCGGACGCCCAGAGCGCCGCCGCAGCGCCGGACGACCCGCTCGCGGGCGCCCGTGCGAACGTGGCCGTGGTCGGCGGGGGAGCGCCGGAGCATCGCACGGTCGCCGTCGACAACCACGGCGGGGCGGCGGCGCTCGCCCGCGAGCTGCTGGCGCTCGGCTACAGCGACTTCGCCATCATCGCCGGCCCCGAGGAACTCGTCACGGTGCGCGACCGCGTCGACGGTTTCCGGTCGGTCGTGCCGTCGGCCTCCATCGCCCACGCCGAGTTCTCGCGCGCGGGAGGACGGGATGCCATGGCCGAACTGCTTCGCTCGGGTGCGCGCCCCGAATGCGTCTTCGCGGTGAGCGATGTCATGGCGATCGGGGTGATGGCGGCTCTGCGCGAAGCAGGCATCGCACCCGGCGAGGAGGTGGCGGTGGCGGGATTCGACGACATCCCGCTCGTCGCCGACGTCACTCCCGCCCTCACCTCGGTGTCGCTTCCGCTGGCCGAGATCGGAGCCCGTGCGCTCGAGCTCGCGCTCGCGGACGAGTCGGACGAGCAGGGCGAACCCGGCGGAGAGCGTACGCCGGTCTCCGCCGAGGTGCGCGTGCGCGCATCCACTCCTCGGCGCTGACGAGGACGGGCCTCAGAGCTTGACGCCGCCCGAGATGAGATCGATCTTCCAGTAGCGCTGCAGCGACAGGAACAGGATGGCCAGCGGCACGATCGACACGAGCACGCCCGCGATCACGATCGAGTACTGCGCCGCCTGGCCGCCGGTGATGATCATGAGGCCGTACAGCCCAAGAGTCAGCGGGTAGAGCTGGTCGTTGTTGATCATCACGAAGGGCAGGAGGAAGTTGTTCCAGATCCCGATGAACTGCAGCAGGAAGACCGTCACCAGTGCCGGCATCATCAGCCGCGATCCGACCGACCAGAAGATGCGCCACTCGCTGCCGCCGTCGATCCTGGCGGCCTCCATGATCTCGTCGGGAACCGACGCCTCGGCGTAGATCTTGCACAGGTAGATCGCGAACGGCGACACCAGCTGGGGGAGGATGACGGACGCGTAGGTGTTCGTCATCCCGAACTTCGCCAGCAGCAGGAACTGCGGGATGGCGAGCATGATCTGGGGGAGCAGCACGGCCGCGACGATGAGCCGGAAGATCCACTTCGACCCGGTGAACGTGTACTTGCCGAGGGCGTACCCGGCCGCCCCCGCGATGACGGTGGACAGCACGCCGCCGCCGATCGCGTAGATCACCGAGTTGAGCGCCCAGCGGCCGAAGATGCCGTTGTTGTAGGTGAACAGCGCCTGCATGTTGGTCCAGAAGCCGCCGGTGAAGGACGGCACGAACGACGGGGTCGAGAACAGCTCGTCGTTGGTCTTCGTGGAGGCGATGAGGATCCACAGCACCGGCAGGACGCAGTACAGCGCGCCGACGATGAGGATGAGGGTGGGGACGATCCGCAGACCGGAGCGCGTCCGCAGCGGCGGTCGCGGGTCGGATCGCCGCGCCGCCGTCGTCGGCGGTCCGTCGGGGGTGCGTACGGTCGCGGTGGTCATCGGGTCTCCCTCCGGGCGAAGCGCCGGCCGATCACGTTGACGATCACCGTTGCGGCGACGGTCATGAGGATGAGGATGAACGAGGTGGCAGCGCCCTCGTAGATGCTGTTGTTGACGAACGCGTCCGTGTACACGCGCATCAGCGGCACCCAGGTGGACGAGATGGCGTTCGCCAGCGGCTTCAGGGTCGTCGGCTCGTTGAACAGCTGCAGGGCGCCGATGACGGAGAACAGGGCGACCATGGTGATGGCCGGGGCGATCAGCGGCAGCTTGATGCGCAGGGCGACCTGCAGCTCGCTGGCGCCGTCGAGCTCCGCCGCCTCGAACAGCTCCTTGGGGAGGCTGCGCACGGCGGTGTAGATGATCACCATGTTGAAGCCGACGACGCCCCATACCGCGACGTTCGCGACCGAGAAGAAGATCCCGGTGCTGCCGAAGTAGTCGATGAAGCGGCCGCCGATGGGGCTGGTCGCCGGGAGGTACATGAAGCCCCAGAGCAGCGACGCGACGACGCCGGGAACCGCGTAGGGGAGGAAGATCGCCAGTCGGGTGACGCCGACCAGCCGGGCGCGCTTGGCATCGAGGCAGAGAGCGAAGAGGGTGGCCAGCACGATGGTGAGCGGCACGCCGATCAGGGCGATCAGCAGCATCCGTCCGAGGCTGGCCCAGAACTCCGGGTCGGTGAGGGTCGTCACGTAGTTGGCGAAGCCCGCGAAGACCTCGGTCGGATCGCCGCCGCCGAGGAGTCCGCCGCCCACCTTCAGCTGCAGGAAGCTGAGGATCACCGCGTACACGCCGGGTGCGACGGTGAACAACAGCAGCAGGATGACGGCGGGCGCGACGAGGAACACGGGCAGAAGCGTGCGCCTGCGGCGCGGTCTCCGTGCGGTGCCGGCTCCGATGACGGCCATGGGCGGGTCTCCAGTTCGGTGGGTGCGGGCGGTGGATGCGGTGGGGTTTCGGCGGGGACGACGTGGGGGTCGCCGTCCCCGCCGGGGGAAGCAAGGTCAGCCCGTGACCTTGAACCCGATCTTCTTCATGTCGGACACTGTGCTCGACTGCATCTTGTCGAGAGCCGCGGCGAGCGGCGTCTTGTTCTGCAGTGCGTCGCCGAAGGCGTTCGAGTAGGAGTCGAACGTGACGTTCGCGTTCGGTCCCCAGATGTCGAAGGTGCGGACGCCCTTCGCCAGCGTGCCCATGAGGGTGTAGTAGTCCGGCTGGTTCGACATGAACGGCGGCGGCGTCTGAAGCTCCGGAGCCGTCTGGTTCGACAGGCTCGCGGGGAAGACCTGCACGTTCTTGATCAGCGAGGCGACGCCCTCCTTGGAGGAGTTCATCCACTTCACGAACTTCGCGGCCTCGGCCGGGTGCTTCGAGTTGGCCGTCACGGCCTCGGTCTCGCCGCCCCAGATGCCGACGGTGTCGTCTCCGGCCGTCCAGGCGGGGAGGGGAGCCGCGACCCACTTGCCCGCGGTGTCCTTGGCGATCGACGGCAGCTGGTTGGGCGCCCACTGCGCGCTGACCCAGCCCACGAGGGTGCCGTTGTTCATGTCGGTGTTCCACTGGGCGGACCAGTTCGGCTCCGGGCTGACGACGCCCTGGTTGACGAGCCCGCTCCAGTAGTCGGCGACCTTCTTGGAGGCGGCGTCGTTGATGGCGACCGTCCACTCGTCACCGGAGGCCTTCCACCAGTTGGCGCCCGCCTGCTGGGCGAGTCCGGCGAACCAGCCGGGGTCGGCGGCGGTGAAGTTGCCGATGAACTTGGACGGATCGGCCGCGTGGATCTTCGCCGCGTCGGCGGCGTACTCGTCCCAGGTCTTCGGTGCCGTCAGGCCGAGCGAGTCCCAGATGTCCTTGCGGTAGAAGAACACCATCGGGCAGACGTTCTGCGGGACGCCGTACGTCTTGCCCTCGAACTGCACCTGCGCCAGCGTCGACTTCGAGAAGTCGCCGGAGAGGTCCCCGACGTACTTGTCGATCGGGACGACGACCTTGTTGGCGATCAGGGCCGGGAGCGCCTGGTACTCGACCTCGGTGACGTCGGGGTTCGTGCCGGCCTTGTTGTTGGTGATCAGCTTGTTGTACAGGGTGTACCCGGTGCCGGACGGCTTGGTCAGCTTGACCTGGATGTCCGGGTTGGCCTTGTTCCACTCGTCGACGACGGCCTGCATGCCGCCGTCCCAGTTGACGTAGGACAGGGTGACCTTGCCGCCGGAGGACGACGAGGTCCCTCCGCCGGAGCTCGAGCAGCCGGTCAGGACCGTGGCCGCAGCGGCGGCCACGCCGACCACCGCGCCGATGGTCCTCAGCGTTGACTTCCTCACTGTGTGCATCTCCTTCGATGATTCGTGGTGCGTTCTCGTGGTGCGTCGGGTGGGTTCAGCCCTCGGCCCATGCGGGGTAGCGCACGGGGGTGGTCTGGATGCCGATCCACTGCCGATGGGTGAAGCCGGCGAGCTGTCCCTCGCCGCCGTGGCGGGCGTACCCGTCGTTGACATGGACCTCGTTGCTCTTCACCTGTTCTGCGAACGCGAGTCCGCGCATCGGGTCGCCGGTGAAGACGGAGTTCATGAGCGTGCGGTGCCTGTTGACGAGGGCGAGTGCCTCCGCCTCACTGTCGACGACGGTGATCGGCATCACCGGGCCGAAGATCTCCTCCGTGAACACCGGCATGTCGGGGGTGACGCCGGTGAGGACGGTGGGCTGGTAGAAGAGGCCGTCGTGATCGCCGCCGACGGCCACGGTGGCGCCGGCCGCGATGGACGGCCGGACAAGGCCATCGGCGAAGCGGCGCAGCTGGGTCTCGCTGATGATCGGCCCGAGGTCGACGTCGTCGCGCAGCGGGTCGCCCACGCGGAGGGCGCGCACGCGCTCGACGACGGCGTCGGTGTATGCCGCCGCGACATCCCGGTGGACGATGTGGCGCCCGGCGGTGATGCAGGTCTGACCCTGGTACCAGAGCGACGACCACACGGCGCAGCTGGCGGCCTGGTCGATGTCGGCGTCGTCGAGCACGACGAAGGCGTTGTCGCCGCCGAGCTCGGTGGCGACGGGCCGGAAGGATCGCGCCGCGAAGTTGGCGATCTGGTGGCCGACCTCGAACGATCCGGTGAAGTGGATGAGGTCGAGGTCCGGGTGCTCGCTGAGCGTGCGGCCCGTGGTCGGCCCGTCGCCCGGGACGACCGCGAACACGCCGGCCGGGACGCCGGCCGCGAGCGCGGCCTCCGCGAGGATCTGGCCTCCGGCGATCGGAGTCAGCTCGGCGGGCTTGAGCACGACGGCGTTCCCGTAGGCGAGCCCGGGGGCGAGCGCACGCATGGCGAGGCTCATCGGGTAGTTCCAGGGGACGATCAGGCCGATGACGCCGAGGGGGACGGCGCGCGAGAGCGAGAGCTTTCCCGACTTGTACGGAGGGAGGATGCTCCCCGCGTTCTCGGTGAGCTGGGTCGCGGAGTTCTCGAGCTGCGTGATCGCCTGCCCGAGCTCCTCCTCCGCCTTCTCGAGCGTTCCGCCGGTCTCGCGGATGAGCAGGGTCAGGAGCTCGTCGCGCCGGTTCTCGAGCTCCGCGGCGAACCGGCGGATGATCGCGGAACGCGTGTTGGCATCCACCTGCGCCCAGGCGGGCTGCGCGTGGCGGGCCGCGGCCACCGCGCGGTCGACCTGTGCGGGGGAGGCGTTGCCGTAGCTGCCGAACGGCACGCCGGCCGCTTTGTCGAGCACGGGGATGCCGTCGCCGGCCTCCGGTCGCTCGAACCGGCCGTCGATGAACACCTGGACGTCGTAGTCGCGGAGCTCGCGCATGGGGGATGCCTCCTGGATCGAAGGGGTGGTGGGTACGGTGACAGTCTCAGGCAACGGCGATCAGAGCTTCCTTCGTGACGGGATGTTCGGCCGGCTCCCCGGCGACGAATCGTTCGATCTCGTGGCGGGCGCACTCTCCCAGGCGACGGACCTCGGTGCCGAGCGCACCCGCGACGTGGGGTGTGAGCACCACTCCCGGCAGAGACCGCAGCGGGTGCTCCGCGGGGAGGGGTTCGGGCTCGGTCACGTCGAGGACGGCGCGCAGGCCGCGGTCGCGGACCGCGGCGGTGAGCGCCTCCTGGTCGACGATCGGGGCGCGGGCGGTGTTGATCAGGGTGGCGCCGTCGGGCAGCAGGGCGAGCTGCGCGGCCCCGACCATCCCGACCGTCTCGGGCAGCAGCGGCGCGTGCACGCTGACGATGCTCGATCCGGCGAAGAGGTCGTCGAGGGGCACAGCGCGTGCTCGCTCGAGGACGGGGTCGCCCTGGCGCACTTGCGGGTCGTACAGCAGCACGTCGATGTCGAACGGCTCGAGCAGCTCGATCACCCGGCGGCCGACGCGGGAGGCGCCGATGATGCCGACCGTCCGGCGGAAGTTGCCGATCGCCGGGTCGGCCTCGCGCTCGTAGAGGGCCGGGTCGGTCGCGTATCCGCGGATGTAGTCCGGCACGCCCTTCCCGGCCAGCAGGATCATGGCGAGCGTGTACTCGGCGACGGGATAGGCGTTGGCGTTGGCCGCGCTGGTGACGAGCACTCCGCGATCCCACGCGGCGTCGTCGATGTGGCCCTTGACCGTGCCGGCGGCGTGGACGATGGCCCGCAGCCGGGGCATGCGGTCGAGCTCCGCCGGCCCGATGTGCGGGGCGCCCCATCCGGTGACGAGGATCTCCACGCTGTCGAGCAGCCCGGCGAGCGCGGTGGCGAAGTCGGTGATGGTGACGGTGGCGTCCAGCACGACGATCGACCGGAGGGCGGCGAGGTCGTCGGACGAGAACAGCAGAGCCGGCAGATCCGGTCGCATGGCGAAGGCGGCGACGGGCGTGCTCGCTGCGGTCATCGTCGACTCCTCGGGTGGGGCGGTGGTCCGGATTGCGCATTCCCAGAATGCGCATTCCCAATAATGCGCATCCCGGGTCGCCACGTCAAGCACGAATTTCGGAGAGCCCGGAAGCGGCTCAGGAGACGAGGCGACGCACCGCCCGGCGGAGGATCTCGCGGTGGGTCTCGGCGTCGTAGGAAGCGGCGTCATGGCCGAGCGCATCGTAGAAGATCGTCGCCGGGCCGTACTCGCGCTCCCACATCAGCGGCTGCTCGGCGCCGTCGTGCTCGTGCGAGGCGAGCGCCAGCACGTCCGGCTGCACGCGCAGGTCGGTGTACCGCTCGTCCGTCACCGAGAAGTCGTCGAGCCCCGCCACGATGGGGCTGCGATCGGCGTGAACATGGATGCGGGCCGGCCCGTAGTCGGGGTGGAACGTCGTGCCGCGCACCCAGACGCCGCCGAGGATGCTCTCCCACTCGGGGATGCCGCGCAGCGAGGTCGACGTCACGTGCGATGCGAACAGCGGCCGCCCGGAGGCGAGATACGCGAGCAGGCCGTCCCGGCCGCGGCGTTCGGCCTCCGGGTCCGGGGTGCCGGTGAGCGCCGGGTCGCCGATGTTGAGCACCAGCAGGTCGGGCGCGTCGGTGGTCAGCGCGGCCATGCGCGCATCCACCTCTTCGGAGATCTCGACCTCGAGCCCCTCGTCGCGAAGGATGCCCGCGAGTCTCTCCGACGTCTCGGCGAACGGGTGCCAGGGATCGGCGTACCGTCCGGCGCCGCTCAGGATCAGTGCTCGCATCACAACCTCCGTCGGTTCGGGTTGACACCCGCGAAACGGGGTCTATCGTAACGCGATGGTAAGCGCTTTCTCGCGCGCGTGCCGATCACCGTCGATCGGAAGGGAACCTGTGTCCGACACTGCTATCGCCTCCACTCGCCTGAACCCCGACCAGCGCAACGCGTTCATCGCGTCGCTCCTCGGCTGGATGATGGACGCCTTCGATTACTTCATCATCGTGCTCGTCTACGCCGAGATCGGGGCCGAGTTCCACGTCCCGCTCGAACAGATGGCGTACCTCACGACCATCACGCTGATCATGCGCCCCGTCGGTGCGTACCTGTTCGGTCTATGGGCCGACCGGATCGGCCGGCGCATCCCGCTCATGGTCGACGTGTGCTTCTACTCGGTGGTGGGATTCCTCTGCGCCTTCGCTCCCAACTTCACCGTGCTCTTCATCCTGCGGCTGCTCTACGGCATCGGGATGGGCGGGGAGTGGGGCCTCGGCGCCGCGCTCACGATGGAGAAGGTGCCGCGCACCCGTCGCGGCTTCTACTCCGGCATCCTGCAGGCCGGCTACTCCGCCGGCTACCTGCTGGCGTCGCTCGCCTTCCTGCTGGTGCACTCGGTCCTCGGACTGAACTGGCGGTGGATGTTCGCGCTGAGCATCCTGCCCGCGCTGATCACGCTCATCATCCGCTCCCGCGTCAAGGAGTCGGAGGTGTGGGAGAACACCCGCGAGAAGATGCGGAAGGCCGACACGTCCATCCGCCGCGTGTTCTTCGACGGCAAGGTGCTGCGCCGGTTCGTGTACCTGGTGCTGCTGATGGCTGCGTTCAACTGGATGAGCCACGGCACGCAGGACATCTACCCGACGTTCCTGAAGTCGACCGAGAACGGGGGAGCCGGACTGGATGCGGCGACGGCCGGCTGGATCGCCGTCGTCTACAACATCGGCGCGATCGTCGGCTGCGTCGTGCTCGGCTCTCTGTCGGACCGCTGGGGCCGGAAGGCGACGATCATCCTCGGGGCGGCTCTGACCATCCCGATCATCCCGATCTTCGCGTTCTCGCAGACGGCAGGGCTGCTGTGCCTCGGCTCCGCGCTCATCCAGTTCACGACGCAGGGGGCCTGGGGTGCCATCCCGGCGCACCTGAACGAGATGTCGCCGAACGCGATCCGCGGGTTCTACCCGGGCGTGACCTACCAGCTGGGCAACGTGATCGCGGCGTTCAACCTGCCCATCCAGCAGGCGCTCGCTCCGCAGCTCGGCTACGGCTGGGCGATGGCGTCGACGGTCGGCATCGCGGCGATCGCCGTCATCCTGCTGACCGCCTTCGGCAAGCAGGCGCACGCCATCGACTTCACGCGGGACGACCCGGTGTCCGCCTCGATGCCCGCGGCGCGTCGAGCCGCCTGACCCCGCCCCTTCGCGATTTGGCGCAAATCGCGGGAATCGCTCACTGATAACCGCGATTTGCGCCAAATCGGCGCGGGGGCGGGCGGCTTGACCGGGCGGGGCGGCGGGCGTTAGGCTCGGTAAGCGCTTTCCAACAGAGTGCAGCACATACGAAGGAGTACACGTGTCGTCGATCGGCATCATCATGAACGGCGTCTCCGGGCGCATGGGGTACCGCCAGCACCTGGTCCGCTCGATCCTCGCCATCCGCGACCAGGGCGGCGTCGAGCTGTCCGACGGCCGCCGCGTGCAGGTGGTGCCCCTGCTGGTCGGACGCAACGAGGAGAAGCTGGCCGAGCTCGCGAAGCGCCACGACATCGCCGACTACACGACCGACCTCGACGCGGCCCTCGCCGACGACCGCTGGCAGATCTACGCCGACTTCCTCGTCACGAAGGCGCGCTCGGCCGCCATCCGCAAGGCCATCGCCGCGGGCAAGGCGATCTACACCGAGAAGCCGACGGCCGAGAGCTTCGAGGAGGCGCTGGAGCTCGCGCGCCTCGCCGACGACGCGGGCATCAAGAACGGCGTCGTCCACGACAAGCTCTACCTGCCCGGCATGCGCAAGCTCAAGCGGCTGATCGACTCCGGCTTCTTCGGCCGCATCCTGTCGGTCCGCGGCGAGTTCGGGTACTGGGTGTTCGAGGGCGACTGGCAGGCGGCGCAGCGGCCGAGCTGGAACTACCGCGCGGAGGACGGCGGCGGCATCGTCGTCGACATGTTCCCGCACTGGAGCTACGTGCTCGACAACCTCTTCGGCCGTGTGGAGTCGGTGTACGCGCAGGCGGTCACCGAGATCCCGCAGCGCGTCGACGAGCGGGGGGAGGCGTACGCGGCCACCGCAGACGACGCGGCCTACGCGATCTTCCAGCTGGCGGGCGGCATCACCGCGCAGCTCAACTCCAGCTGGACCACCCGCGTCAACCGTGACGAGCTGGTCGAGTTCCAGGTCGACGGCACGCTCGGGAGCGCGGTCGTCGGTCTGTTCGGCTGCAAGATCCAGCCACGCAACGCGACGCCGAAGCCGGTGTGGAACCCGGACCTCGCCGACGCGCACGACTACGCGGCCGACTGGATCGAGTCGCCGGCCAACGAGGTGTTCGAGAACGGGTTCAAGACGCAGTGGGAGGAGTTCCTGCGGCACGTGCTCGAGGACGGCCCCAACCGGTTCGACTTCCTCGCGGGTGCCCGAGGCGTCCAGCTGGCCGAGCTCGGGCTGCGCTCGTCGCGGGAGGGGCGGCGGATCGAGCTGCCCGAGGTGACGCTCGACACCACGCCGGCGCCGACCGCGGGCGCCGCTGATCTGGAGGCGGCGGACCTGGAGGCGGCGGCACGATGACGACCGCCGCGCTTTCCACCGCGACCGCCGTCACCCTGATCGGTGCCGACGGCGCCACCTCGTCCGCCGATCTCGGCTCCGCTCCGGCGTTCACGCGCCCGGCCGCCCCGCTGCGGTCGCGGGTCGCCTTCGCGGCGGCCCACGTCATCCCGAAGCCCTGGGCGGAGAACGTGCCAGGCGCCCCCGCCGACATCGACTGGGAGTCGACGCTCGCGTTCCGCCGGCACGTGTACTCCTGGGGGCTCGGTGTCGCCGACGCGATGGACACGGCCCAGCGCAACATGGGTCTGGACGCGGCAGCGACGCGTGAGCTGATCTCGCGGAGCGCCGCCGACGCCCGGGAGGTGGGCGGCTCGGTCGTCGCCGGCGTCAACACGGACCACGTCGACGAGCCGGTCATCCCGCTGGATGCCGTCATCGACGCGTACAAGACACAGCTGCACTTCACCGAGGACGCCGGTGCGGGGGTCGTCCTCATGGCCAGCCGGCACCTGGCCCGCGCGGCGGAGTCGCCGGCCGACTACGAGCGCGTCTACGGCGAGGTGCTCGCCGCGGCCTCCACCCCGGTCGTGCTGCACTGGCTCGGCCCGGCGTTCGACCCCGCGCTCGACGGGTACTTCGGCTCCGCCGATGTCGCGACGGCCGGCGAGACGGTGCTTCGGATCATCGAGGCCGCCGACGGCCGGGTCTCCGGGATCAAGATGAGCCTGCTGGATGCTGCGGCGGAGCGCTCGCTGCGGGCGCGCCTGCCCGAGGGCGTGCGCATGTTCACCGGCGACGACTTCAACTATGTCGAACTGATCGAGGACGACGATTCCGGCCACTCGGACGCCCTCCTCGGCGCGTTCGCGGCGCTCGCGCCGGCGGCATCCGCGGCGATCCAGGCGCTCGACCGCGGCGACTCCGCACAGTACCGGAGCGTCCTCGAGCCGACGCAGCAGCTCTCGCGTCAGGTTTTCGCGGCGCCGACCTTCTACTACAAGACCGGCGTCGCCTTCCTCTCCTGGCTGAACGGGCACCAGCAGTCGTTCTCCATGGTCGGTGGACTGCACTCCGCGCGCAGCCTGGCCCACCTGTCGGAGATCGTCCGGCTCGCGGGGGAGTGCGGTGCGCTGGAGCGACCGGACCTCGCCGCCGAGCGCTGGACGTCGCTGCTCCGGCTGAACGGGGTCGACGCATGACGGCCGATCCGCGCCTGTCGATCAACCAGGCGACCATCAAGTACGCGAACCTCGCCGAGGCGCTGCGCGTCGTCGGCTCGGCCGGAGTCGAGGCGATCGGCCTCTGGCGCGAACCCGTGGCCGAGGTCGGGCTGGATGCGGCGGCGCGGATGCTCGCCGACTCCGGTCTGCGCGTTTCGAGCCTGTGCCGTGGCGGCTTCTTCACCGCGCCGGAGGGCGCCAAGCGGCGCGCGGCCCTGGACGAGAACCGGCGCGCCATCGAGGAGACGGCGGCGCTCGCCGCGGCCGGCGCCCCCGGCTCGGCGGCCGTCCTGGTCCTGGTCGCCGGCGGGCTGCCCGACGGGTCGCGCGACCTCGCCGGCTCCCGTGCCCGGGTCGCGGACGCGATCGCGGAGCTGGAACCGGAGGCCCGCGCCGCCGGAGTCACCCTCGCCATCGAGGCGCTGCACCCGATGTACGCGGCCGACCGCGCAGTGGTGTCGACGCTCGGGCAGGCGCTCGACATCGCGGAACCCTTCCCGGCCGAGTCCGTCGGTGTCGTCGTCGACACCTTCCACCTGTGGTGGGACCCCGACCTGTTCGCCCAGATCGCCCGCGCCGGTCGTGACGGTCGCATCGCCAGCTACCAGGTGTGCGACTGGGTGACGCCGCTCCCCGCCGACGTGCTCCTGGCGCGCGGGATGATGGGCGACGGCCACATCGACTTCGCGCCCATCAGCGCGGCGGTCGCCGAGGCGGGCTACACCGGCGATGTCGAGGTCGAGATCTTCAACGAGGCGATCTGGGCGGCGGACCCCGCAGCTGTCGTCGCGCGCACCGTGGACGCGTTCGATCGCGCGGTCGGACTGCGGTCGGCCGAGCGGGCGTGATCCGCGAGCCGGTGTCGGGGCGCGGCCACCGCATCCATGCGAAGGTGGGGGCATGAGCGTCATCGTCGTCGCGCCGGACTCCTTCAAGGGCTCGGCGTCCGCCGCCGAGGTCGCAGCTGCTCTCGCGGAGGGCTGGGCCTCCGAGCGCCCGGGTGACCGCGTCGTGCTCGCGCCCATGGCGGACGGCGGCGAGGGGACCCTGGACGCGTTCGAGGCGGCGGTGCCCGGCGCCGTCCGGCATCCCGTGCGTGTCGTCGGCCCCGACGACACGGAGGTCGACGCCTCGTGGCTGATGCTTCCGGGCGGCACGGCGGTCGTCGAGCTCGCCGAGACGAGTGGGCTGGGGAGGGTGCCGCGGCTGGCGCCGTTCGCCGCGCACACGATGGGGTTCGGGCAGGCGATCGCGGATGCCCTGCACGCGGGGGCCCGCTCATTGCTCCTGGCGATCGGGGGCAGCGCGTCGACGGACGGAGGGGCGGGAGCGCTCGCGGCGCTCGGCGCGCGGTTCGTGGATGCGGCCGGGCGCGACATCCCGCGCGGCAACCGGGGCCTGGCGTCGCTCGCGCGAGCCGACCTCTCGGGCCTCGCGGCGCTCCCGGTCGGTGGCGCGCGCATCCTCAGCGATGTCACGAGTCCCCTGCTCGGGCGGCTCGGCGCCGCCGCCGTGTTCGGGCCGCAGAAGGGCGCCGACGAGCAGGATGTGCCGGTGCTGGAGGCGGGACTGCGCCGCCTCGCCGGGACGCTGCGGGCGGCCGGCGCTGCGACCGACCCGGACGAGCCCGGCGCCGGAGCCGCGGGTGGAACCGGCTTCGGCCTCCTGGTCTGGGGCGCGCGGATGGCGCCGGGCGCGGCCGCGGTCGGTGAGGCGCTGGGGCTGCCGTCGACGATCGCGGCGGCGGATGCGGTCATCACGGGGGAGGGGCGCTTCGACAGTCAGTCGGCGTCGGGCAAGGTGCCGACGTACGTCGCCGGGCTGGCGCGCGACGCGGGCGCGCGCGTCCTGCTGGCCGCCGGCAGCATCCAGGCGCCCACCGCCGGCTTCGCCGACGCCGTCGCCCTGGCCGACCTCGCCGGCTCGTCCGCCGCCGCGATCGCCGACCCCGTGCGCTGGGCGCGAGCCGCCGGCGCCGCCCTGGCCCGCCGCTTCCGCCCCTGACCCTCGCCCCCTCCCCCCTCTCGCCCTTCCGCCCACCGTCGAGTCCGCAAACTTTGCACACGAATCGCCGTGTGGGCGTGCAATTTGTGCGTACTCGACGGTGGGCGGGAGGCGGCGGAGCGGAGGGATAGGGCGCGTCAGCGGGTGAGGGCCGCGCTCGCCTCTTCCACGATCGCGCGCATCGCGGCCTCGGCGGCTGCGGCGTCGCCCCGACGGACCGCCGCGGCGACCTCCTCGTGCAGCCGGATTGCCTCCGGATTCGCCGTATCGGGCATCAGCGCGTGCACGGTCCGCCCGTTCAGCGCCTCCGCGACGGCGTCGCTGAGCGCCGAGAACACCGGGTTGCCGGATGCCTCCAGCAGCACGCGGTGGAAGTCGCGATCGTGCGCCAGATACTCCTCGCGGTCCGCCGACCGCTGGGTCGCCGACATCCCGACGATCGCGGCGGTGAGCTCGCCGCACTGAGCCGGCGTCGCCCGGGCGCTCGCCAGCCGCGCGGCGACCGGTTCGATCGCCATCCGCAGCTCGCCGAGCTCCGCGAGCGCGGTCAGCCGGTCGGGACCGGCGAGACGCCAGCTGAGGATGCGCGGATCGAGCGCCTGCCACGACGACTCCGGCAGCACGACCGTCCCTCGACGGCGCCTGGCCTGCACGAGCCCCAGCGACTCGAGCACGCGGATGCATTCCCGCAGGACCGTCCGCGAGATCCCGAGCCCTTCGGGCGTGAGCACCGCTCCGACCGGGATGTCGCCCGCGACGATGCGGGCGCCGAGGGAGGCGATCGCCTGCTCGTGCTGGGAGGCCTGCGTTGCCTGAGTCACGCTTCATTATCTGCGTACGGAAGTGATCGGGTCAAAGCGACACGCATTGCCCATAAACCCGTCATTATCTACCTCGATTAGACACAAATCAGGTTTATTCCTAGAGTGTTCGTGCCCTATCCGGATTCACGACCAAGGACGTTCATGACCCCCACCCTGCTCGCTCACCTGGCGGCTGCCGCCCGCACTGCGGCCCCCGCCCCCGCTCCAACTCCCAGCGGCCCCGAAGGCCAGCTCATCTTCGCCGCCCTGGCCGGCATCGCGGTCATCGTCGTGCTGATCACCTGGCTCAAGCTGCACCCGTTCCTCTCGCTCCTGCTCGGCTCGCTCGTCGCGGGCCTCGCCGCGGGACTGGCGGCGGATGCGGCGATCGCCAGCTTCATCACCGGCTTCGGAAACACGATGGGCAGCGTCGGCGTGCTCATCGGCCTCGGTGCGATGTACGGCAAGCTGCTCGCCGATTCCGGCGGCGCCGACCGTATCGTCGACACCCTCGTCTCGCGCACCAGCGCGCGCCTGCTGCCGTGGACGATGGGCGCCGTCGGCGCGATCATCGGCCTGCCGATGTTCTTCGAGGTCGGCCTCGTGCTCCTGATGCCGGTGATCATCCTGGTGACCCGCCGGTCGGGCCTCCCGCTGATGCGCATCGCCCTGCCGACCATCGCGGGCCTCTCCGCCATGCACGGGCTGGTGCCGCCGCACCCCGGACCCCTGGTCGCGATCAGCGCGCTCGGCGCCAACCTCGGCCTCACGCTGGCCTTCGGTGTGCTCGTCGCCATTCCGACGATCGCCGTCGCGGGCCCGCTGTTCAGCCGGCTGGCCGCGCGCTGGGTTCCTGTGGGCGTCCCCGACCTGTTCGTCCCGGAGGAGGGCGACGGCCCCGCACGCCGCCGGCCGTCGTTCGGGGCCGCGCTGATCAGCATCCTGCTGCCCGTCGTCCTCATGCTCGGCAAGGCCGTCGCCGACATCGCCGCCCCCGACGCGGCCCCCGTGTGGAAGGTCGTGCTCGACTTCCTTGGCACGCCGGTCATCGCCCTGACGGTCGCCGTGCTCGCCGGACTGCTGCTGCTCGGCGTCGGCGGCGGGATGGACCGCAAGGCCATGCAGACCAGCCTCGGCGCCTCCCTGCCCCCGATCGCGGGCATCCTCCTCATCGTCGGCGCCGGCGGCGGGTTCAAGCAGGTCCTCGTCGACACCGGCATCGGTCAGGTGATCGCGGACTGGGCGACCGGTGCGAGCGGGATCCTCGTGCTCCTCCTCGCCTGGACTGTCGCGGCGCTGATCCGCATCGCCACGGGCTCGGCGACGGTCGCGACCGTGACAGCCGCGGGCATCCTGCTCCCGCTCACCGAGCACCTGTCGACCCCGATGGTGTCGCTGATGGTGCTGGCGATCGGCGCGGGATCGGTGTTCCTGTCCCACGTCAACGACGCCGGCTTCTGGCTGGTGAAGGAGTACCTGGGCCTGAGCATCCCGCAGACGCTGAAGAGCTGGACCGTGCTGGAGTGCCTGGTCTCGATCGTCGGGCTGGCGGGTGTCCTGGTCCTGAGCCTGTTCGTCGGCGGCCTCGGGTGACGCCGGTGCGCGCGGTCGTCGTCATGGGCGTCGCCGGATGCGGCAAGTCGACCGTCGCGGCGCTCCTCGCCGAGCGTCTGGGCTGGGAGCGGCTGGAGGGCGACGGACTGCATCCTGCGACGAACGTCGAGCGGATGAGCGCGGGGGTCCCGCTCACCGATGACGACCGCGCGCCCTGGCTCGCCGCCATCGCCGAGTGGATGCGGGAGCGGCTCGACGTCGGACGTCCGGTCGTCGTCGCCTGCTCCGCGCTCGCGCGGAGGTACCGCGATGTGCTCCGCCGGGACGACGTGCTGTTCCTGCACCTGAGCGGTTCGCCGGAGCTCCTCGAGGCGCGCCTGGCGTCGCGCGAGCATCACTTCATGAAGTCGGGCATGCTGCAGAGTCAGCTGGCGACGCTCGAGCCGCCCGCGGGCGACGAACGCCACCTCACCCTCGACATCGCCGAGCCGCCGTCCGCTCTCGCAGCCCGAGCCGCTCTCGCCGCCTCCGCCCTCACCACCTGAGCCCCCACCGTCGAGTACGCAAACTTTGCACGCGAATCGCCGCGCGAGCGTGCAATTTGTGCGTACTCGACGGTGGAGGGTCAGGCGCGGGCGGCGGCGTACTGGGTGCGGATGACGGAGCGCGTGTCGACGGGGAGCGCGGCGGACGTCTCGACGGTCCAGGACGGACGGGTGCCGGTCAGCGCCCATGCGGCCTGCACCGCGCCGCCGTCCGCGACGTACTCGCCGGGCGCCGGCACCTCGACCGGCGCGTCGAACACCTGCGCGGCGACCTGCGCCACGGCCGGGTTCTGCGCCGCTCCGCCGATGAGCAGGATGCGGCGCTCGCGCACGCCGGCCGCCCGCACGGCGTCGAGGCCGTCGGCCAGCCCGCACAGCATCCCCTCGATGGCGGCACGCGCGAGGTTCGCCGGGGTCGTCGAGGCGAGGGTGAGTCCGTGGATGCTGGCCTTCGCGTCGGGCAGGTTGGGGGTGCGCTCGCCCTCGAAGTACGGGACGAGCACCACGCCGCCGGATCCGGGTTCAGCCGAGAGCGCCAGGGCGGACAGGCCGTCGTGGTCGACCGACAGCAGGCCGGCGACGGAGCCGAGCACGCGAGCGGCGTTGAGAGTCGCGATGAGCGGCAGGGAGAGGCCGGAGGCGTCTGCGAAGCCCGCGACGGTGCCCGACGCGTCCGCGATCGGCGCATCGGTCACGGCGAAGACCGTTCCGGAGGTGCCGATCGAGACGACGACGTCGCCTTCCGCGGCGCCGAGTCCGAGGGCCGCACCGGCGTTATCGCCCGCGCCCGGTCCGACGAGCACACCGGACGGCGTCCGGCCGGCCGACTCCGACGGGCCGAGCACGCGCGGGAGGACGACCGCGTCGCTCCCCGCACCGGCCGACGAGCCCGCCTCACGGCCCGGCCGGCCGAGCGCCCGCTCGAACAGGTCGAGATCGTATGCGCCGGAGGCCGCGCCCCAGTAGGCGGTGCCGCTGGCGTCGGAGCGGTCGGTGGTCAGCGCCTCGAGGTCCGGTCCGAGCTCGCTCTCGCCCTCCGGCCCGTAGCCGCGGAGGCGCCAGGTCAGCCAGTCGTGGGGGAGCGCGACCGCGGCGACCCGCGCGGCGTTCTCGGGTTCGGCATCCCGCAGCCAGCGCAGCTTGGTCGCGGTGAAGGAGGCGACGGGAACCACGCCGACGCGGTTCGCGTACTCCTCGGCCCCGACCTCGTCGATCAGGTCGCGGGCGGCCTGCGCCGAGCGGGTGTCGTTCCAGAGCAGGGCGTCGCGGATGACCCGGCCCTGCGCATCCAGCACCACCATCCCGTGCTGCTGCCCGGCGACGGAGATCGCGTCGACGTCATCGAGCCCGCCTGAGGACGCGATGGCCTCCCGCAGCGCGCTCCACCAGGCCGCGGGGTCCACCTCGGTGCCGTCGGGATGCGCGGCGCGGCCGGACCGCACCAGCGCGCCGGTCTCGAGGTCGCGCACGACCACCTTGCAGCTCTGCGTCGAGGAGTCGACGCCGGCGACGAGAGTCACGGGTGTCCTTTCACGGGCGATCCCACCCGCCGTCGAGTCCGCGAACTTTGCACGTTTTCGGAGCGAGAACGTGCAAAAAGTGCGGACTCGACGGAGGGTGGGAGCGGGATGGGGTGGATGCGGATCAGCGCGCGCCGAGCAGGTGCTCGAGGGCGAGCTGCTGCAGGCGGACGAACCCGAAGCCCTTCGCGCCGAAGTACGCGCTCGGGTCGAAGTCCTCGTAGGCGCTGCGGTCGGCGAGCAGGTCGTCGTACGACTCGCCCTCGCCGAGGGTCGGGCGGGACAGCTCGATGACGCGGGACGCCTCCAGCTGCTCCTGCACCTCCGGGTCGGCGCGGAACGCCTGCGCCCGCTCCTTGAGCAGGAGGTAGGTGCGCATGTTCGCTGCGGCCGAGTCCCAGACGCCGGTGATGTCCTCGGTGCGGGACGGCTTGTAGTCGAAGTGGCGCGGACCCTCGTAGGCCGGGCCGCCGTCGGGGCCGCCGTTCTCGAGCAGGTCGACGAGGGCGAAGGCGTTCTGCAGGTCGCCGTGACCGAAGACGAGGTCCTGGTCGTACTTGATGCCGCGCTGGCCGTTGAGGTCGATGTGGTACAGCTTGCCGTGGTACAGCGCCTGGGCGATGCCGGCGGCGAAGTTGAGGCCCGCCATCTGCTCGTGGCCGACCTCGGGGTTGAGGCCGACGAGCTCCGGGCGCTCCAGCGAGTTGATGAACGCGAGCGCGTGGCCCACGGTCGGAAGCAGGATGTCGCCGCGCGGCTCGTTCGGCTTCGGCTCGATGGCGAAGCGGATGTCGTAGCCCTTGTCGGTGACGTAGTCGCCGAGGAGGTTGACGGCCTCGCGGTAGCGCTCGAGCGCGGCGCGGATGTCCTTCGCGGCGTCGTACTCGGCGCCCTCGCGGCCGCCCCACATCACGAACGTCTTGGCGCCGAGCTCGGCGGCGAGGTCGATGTTGCGGAGAACCTTGCGGAGGGCGAAGCGGCGGACGGCACGGTCGTTGGAGGTGAATCCGCCGTCCTTGAAGACCGGAGCGCTGAACAGGTTGGTGGTCACCATCGGCACGATGATGCCGGTGTCGGCGAGGGCCTGCTTGAGGCGGTCGATCTGCTTCTGGCGCTCGGCGTCGGTGGAGCCGAACGCGAACAGGTCGTCGTCGTGGAAGGTGAGGCCGTAGGCGCCGAGCTCGTCGAGCTTGTGCACCGCCTCCACCACGTCGAGCTGCGGGCGGGTGGGGCCGCCGAACGGGTCGGTGCCGTTGTAGCCGATGGTCCACAGTCCGAACGAGAACTTGTCGGCGCGGGTGGGGGTGAGGCTCATGATGTTCCTTCAGCGTCGTCGGTGATTTGTTGTTTCAATAAACTTATACAGCACTGGCGGGGCGAGCGCGAGTCCGGGGAGTGAACTCGCGGCGCCGGTCAGCGGGCGTCCGTGAAGACGGCACCCACGGTAGCCGTCTCGACGTCCGCCGTCACCAGGCGGGCGTCCGCCGGGGTGACCTCGTGAACGGGACCGGTGATGGTCAGCGCGGCCGTTGTCTCGCGCAGGTCGCACGACGGCCCGACCCACAGGTCCACCGCGCCGGGCTCGACGATGCGGGCCAGCGACCGGTCCGAGAAGGCGAGGCGGGTCGTCGGCACGGCGAACCGCACGACGGCCTCCTCGCCCGGCTGCAGCTCCACCCGGCGGTAGCCGAGCAGCTGCGCGACCGGACGGGTGACGCTCGCCTGCACATCCCGTGCATACAGCTGCACCAGATCGGTTCCGGCGCGCTCACCCGTGTTGCGGATGCGGACGCTCGCGGCGAACGTCCCCCCAGCGGCCACCTCTCCGTCGACCACCAGATCGCTGTGCTCGAACGTCGTGTACGAGAGCCCGTGACCGAATGGCAGCACCGGGGTGCTGTCCGCGCTCGTGATCTCGTTGGGGCCGCCGAGCACCGGGTGCAGGTACGAGTACGGCTGCGCGCCGGCCGAGCGGGGGAGCGAGACGGGGAGGTGCCCGGAGGGCGAGATCCGCCCCGAGAGCACCGCGGCCAGCGCACGGCCGCCCTCCTCGCCCGGGAAGAACGCCTGCAGCACCGCCGCTGGGGCGGTGACGCCCTCGACCGCCCAGGCGATCGCGTACGGGCGGCCGGAGAGCACGACGAGCACGACCGGCGTGCCGGTCGCGACGACACGCTCCACCAGCTCGCGCTGGATGCCGGGCAGCTCGAGGCTCTCCACATCGTTGCCCTCGCCGACGGTCCCGCGGCCGAACAGGCCGGCGCGATCGCCGACGACGACCACGGCGACGTCCGCTGCGCTCGCCGCGGCCACCGCTGCGGGGATGCCGGAGCGGTCGTCGCCCTCCACGTCGCAGCCGCGCTCATAGGCGACCGAGGCGGACGGGAACTCGGCGCGCACCGCCTCCAGCACGGAGGGCAGCTCGAAGCCGAGCGGCACCTCCGGGTGGTGCGCGAGTACATGGTTCGCGAACGAGTAGCAGCCCATCAGGGCTTCCGGGGCGTCGGAGTTCGGGCCGAGCACCGCGATGCTCGCCGGTGCCGACGCGAGCGGCAGCGTGCCGTCGTTGGTCAGCAGCACGAGCGACTCCTCGGCCAGCCGCAGGGCGACATCCCGGTGGGCGGGAGTATCGAGATCGATGGATGCGGGAGGCGCGTCGAAGGTCTCGTCCAGCAGGCCGAGCTCCTCCTTCTGCGCGAGCACGCGGAGGACGGCGCGGTCGACCAGCGCCTCGTCGACCTCGCCCGATCGGATGCGGGAGGCCAGCGGCTCGAGGAACGCGTCGCCCGTCGGCAGCTCGACGTCGATGCCGGCCGCGAGCGCGAGCGCCGCGGCCTCGCCCAGGTCGGAGGCGACGCCGTGCATGGTGTGGAGGAAGGCGACGGAGAAGTAGTCGGAGACCACCGTCCCGTCGAAGCCCCACTCGTCGCGCAGCACGCCCGTGAGGTACTCGGCGCTCGCCGCGACGGGGATGCCGTCGATCTCGGCGTACGAGTTCATGACCGACCGGACGCCGCCGTCCCGCAGCGCCATCTCGAACGGAGGCAGCAGGGTGTCGCGCACCTCGCGGGGTCCGGCGTGCACCGGCGCGTGGTTGCGGCCCGCCTGCGACGCGGAGTAGCCGACGAAGTGCTTCAGCGTCGCGTGGACGCCGGCGCCCTGCAGCCCGCGCACGTAAGCGGTGCCGAGCGTGCCGACGACGTACGGGTCTTCCGCGATGCACTCGTCGACGCGTCCCCAGCGCGGGTCGCGGATGACATCCAACACAGGAGCGAGCCCCTGGTGGATGCCCAGCTCGCGCATCGACATGCCGATCAGGCCGGCCATCTCCTCCACCAGCTCCGGGTCGAAGGACGCGCCCCACGCCAGTGGCGTCGGGAACGTGGCCGCCTTCCAGGCCGCGAGCCCGGTCAGGCACTCCTCGTGCACCAGCGCGGGGATGCCCAGCCGGGTCTCCTCCTTCAGCCGGCGCTGCTCCGCCCACAGCCAGGCCGCGCGTTCGACCGGCTCGACCGGTCGCGTGCCGTAGACGCGGGTGAGCTGCCCGAGGCCGTGCACGGTGGCGTCCGCGTACGCGCCCGGGTTGCCCATCTCGCCGGCCATCGGCGCCACGAGCTCGTCGCCCTTGTCGACCCAGAAGCCGACCAGCTGGGCGAGCTTCTCCTCCAGCGTCATGGAGGCGAGGAGGGCGCTCACGCGCTCGGAGGGCGCAGTGGAGCGCGGGAGGGATTCGGTCATGTCGATCTCACACTTCTTGACGTGCGGGCGTCAGCCCTTGACGGCGCCGGTCAGGCCGCCGACGATGCGGCGCTCGAACAGGCTGAAGAAGATCAGCGCCGGGATCATGGACAGCGACGTGAACGCGAGCACCTTGGCGGTGTCGACGGAGTACTGCGACGAGAACGCCTGCACCCCGAGCGGCAGCGTGAACGTCGCCTCGTTGTTGAGGAGGAAGAGGGGCAGCAGGTAGCTGTTCCAGCTCGCGATGAAGGCCAGGATGCCGACGGTGATGACGCCCGGAAGCGACAGCCGCAGCACCATCCGCCAGAAGAAGCCCAGGCGGCTGCAGCCGTCGATGAAGGCCGCCTCCTGGATCTCGTCGGGGATGGCGCGGAGGAACGGCACCAGGATGATGATCGTCGTCGGCAGGGCGAAGGCGATCTGGGGGAGGATCACGCCTCCGAGCGAGTTCATCAGGCCCAGGTTGCGGACCACGATGTACAGCGGGGTGATCGCCACGGTGATCGGGAACATCAGCCCGGCGGCGAACAGCGCGTAGAGGGCGCCGCGGCCGCGGAACTGGTAGCGGGCGAGCACGTAGCTGGCCATCAGTCCGAGGATGATCACGCCGACCGTCGTCACGACGGCGACGATGGTCGAGTTGAGCACCTCCTGCCAGAACACCCCGCCCGTGAGCACGCCGATGTAGTTGGCGGCGTTCCACGGGTTGGGGAAGCCGGCCGGGTCGACCGTGATCTGGGAGTTGGTGCGGAACCCGCCGATCACGATGTACGCGATCGGCGCCAGCATCAGCGCGATGACGACGAGGGCGACGAAGTAGACGGTGGGGGAGCCCCAGGGCAGCCCCTTGGCCTTCTTGCGGTCGGGCGCATCCAGGACGCCCGGCGCGTCCGGCGCGTCGGGGATGACGGTGAAGGCGCTCATCGCTTCTTCCTTCCGGTGCGCCTGTCACCCGTGAGCGCGCCCTCGGTGTCGCGCCGCAGCACGAACCGCTGGTAGAACAGGGCGACGATCAGGGAGATCAGGAAGATGACGACGGCGACGGCGTTTCCGTAGCCGAAGTTGCCGGCGTTGCGGCCGTTGGCGACCATGTAGGTCGCCATGGTCGAGGTGCCGGCGGTGGAGGCGACGTACTGGCCCCAGATGATGTAGACGAGGTCGAACAGCTGGAGCGCTCCGATGATGGAGAGGAACGCCCAGATGCGCAGCGTCGGGCCGAGGAGCGGCAGGGAGATCCGTCGCTGGATCTGCCAGTACGACGCGCCGTCGAGGGCGGCCGCTTCGTACAGCTCCTCCGGGATGCCCTGGAGGCCTGCGAGGAAGAGGATGACGGCGAAGCCGACGTACTTCCAGGTCAGGATGGCCAGCAGCGTCCAGATCGCCAGGCTCGGGTTGGACAGCCAGTCCTGCGTGAGGAACCCGAGCCCGAGGTTCTCCAGGAGCCCGTTGAGGGCGCCCTTCGTGGAGAGCATCAGGCTCCACCCGGTGCCGACGACGACCTCGGCGATCACGTACGGCACGAAGATCAGGACGCGGATCAGGGACTGCCCGCGCATCTTGCGGTTGAGCAGGAGCGCCAGCAGGATGGCCGCCGGCCCCTGGAGCACCAGGGAGCCGATCACGATGATCCCGTTGTGCAGCAGAGCCTGCTGGAAGGCGGAGTCCTGGAGGATGGTGATGTAGTTCTGCAGGCCGATGAAGTCGGTGGCCGGCCCGTATCCCTGCCAGCGGAAGAAGCCGTAGTAGGCGGCGATCGCGACCGGGAAGATCACGAAGGCCAGGAAGACGATGGCTGCGGGTCCGGCCAGCAGAGCGATCTCCAGGCGCATGGCCCAACCGGTGCGCTTGCGGCGGCGCGGCTGCGACGGGGGCGACGCGACTGCGCCGCCCCCGCCGTGCTGCGCGAGACCCGCGTTCGGCACGAGGCCGGGGGACGTGTTCTCGCGGATGTGTGTCACGAGGAGAGTCCTCAGCCCTTCTTGGCGGCGTCATTGGCCGCCTGGATGAGCTGCTTCGGGTCGCTCTTGCCGGCCAGCATGTCGACGACCGCCACGTTGAGCGCGTTGCCGACGTTCTGTCCGAGAACGGTGTCGAGCCACTGTGAGACGTACGGGGCTGCGTTGTAGGCGGCCAGCACATCCTTCAGGTAGGGCTCGGTGACGACCTTCTGCGCCTCCGAGTTGACCGGCGGGGCGTTGAAGGCCTTGTAGTAGGCCTCCTGCTGCTCCGTCGATGCGACGAAGTTGAGGAAGTCGGCGCACTCCTTCGGAGCCTTGACCGAGCACGAGTAGCCGTCGACGCCGCCCATGATGGAGCCGGGCTCGCCCTTACCGCCCGGAACCTCCGGGAATGGGTAGAAGCCGAGGTCGGGGAGGGGCTTCTGGTCGGGGGTCAGGGACGCGATCACGCCCGGGTCCCACGCGCCCATGAGCTCCATCGCCGCCTTGTGGTTGGCGACGAGGCCCGCCGAGCTTCCGGCGCCCTGCTGTGCGGTCGTCGTGAGGAAGCCCTCGTTGAACGGCTGGGTCTTGGCGAAGTCGTTCAGGTCCTCAGCGGCCTTCAGCCAGCACGGGTCGTTGAACGACTTCGAGTCGGCCGACTTCTCCATGGTCGATCCTGCGCACTCGCGCAGAGCGAACCAGTAGAACCAGTGCGCGGCCGGCCAGGCGTCCTTCGCGCCGAGGGCGATCGGGGAGACCCCGGTGGCCTTCAGCTTGGTGACGTCGGCGTTGAGGTCGTCGATCGTCTTGGGCGCTTCGGTGATGCCTGCCGCCTTGAACAGATCCTGGCTGTAGAAGAGACCGCCCGGGAGCACGGCGATGGGCATGGCCCACACCTTGTCCTGGTAGGTCTCCGCCTTGAACGAGCCTTCGGAGATGTTCTTCTTGGTCTCGGACGACACCTTGTCGGTGATGTCCATCAGCTGACCCGCGTTGACCATCGCCGCCATCTTCCCGCCGCCTCGCTGCAGGAAGATGTCGGGTGCGTCGCCGCTGTTGAGAGCGGTCTGCAGTTTGCCGTCGAGGTCCTCGTTCTGGATGGACTGGACCTTGATGGTGACCTTCGGGTTCGCCTTCTCGAATGCTGCGACGGCGTTCTTCCAGAACTCCTGGCCGGGGCCGGTGGTGGAGTTCTGCCAGAGGGTCATGTTGACCTTGCCGTCGCCGGAGCTGTCGGAGCCGCCACTGCACCCGGTGAGTGCGAGTGCGCCGGCCATCACGACGGCGGCCCCGGTGAGGAGCTTGGTGCCTTTCATGTGATTCCAACCTGTTCTCTTCGTTGAGGTGGGGACGTCGGAAGTGTCGCAAGCGACGGGGATTGTGTCAAACGTTTTCGAAAACCTTTTCTACGCTATGCTCGGTCGCCATGGGACGGCGTCCGACGATCAGCGATGTGGCTGCTGCTGCCGGCGTCTCGGTCGCCACCGTGTCCAAGGCCGTGAACGGCCGGTACGGTGTCGCGACCTCGACGGTGGAGCGCGTGCTGCAGGTGGTGCAGGAGCTCGGCTACGAGTCGAGCCTCGTGGCGAGCAGCATGCGCTCGCGACGTACCGGCGTCATCGGCGTGCTCGTCGCCGACTTCGAACCGTTCTCCGCCGAGATCCTGAAAGGCGTCGGGACGGCGCTCCACGACTCGCGCTACGACCTGCTCGCCTACAGCGGCTCACGCCAGCCGTCGAGCGAGGGATGGGAGCGGCGCTCGCTGAGCCGGCTCAGCGGCACGCTCATCGACGGCGTGATCATGGTCACTCCGACCGTCGTGAACGCCAACGCCGACGTCCCGATGGTGGCCATCGACCCGCACGCAGGACGGGCCGACCTGCCCACCGTCGAGTCGGACAGTTTCGGCGGCGCACGCAACGCGACCGCCTTCCTGATCGGGCTGGGCCACCGCCGTATCGCCTTCGTCGCCGGTCGTCCGGACCTCCGCTCGTCGAGCCTCCGCGACGCGGGATACCGCCGCGCGCTGGGCGAGGCCGGCATCCCGTTCGATCCGTCGCTGGTGGCCGTCGGCCGCTACGAGCACGACACCGTGCGCGAGGTGGCGCTGCCGCTCCTGCGGCGGGCGGACCGCCCGACGGCGGTGTTCGCGGCGAACGACATCTCCGCGATCGCGGTCATCGAGGTCGCGGCCGAGCTCGGCCTCGACGTGCCGCGCGACCTCTCGGTGGTCGGCTTCGACGACATCCCCGAGGCGTCGCAGTTCAGCCCGCCCCTGACCACCGTGCGGCAGCCGATGCAGGGCCTGGGCGCGACGGCCGCCGACCTCCTGATCCGGCTGATGAACGGCGAGACGCCGGAGCGCATCCACGTCCGCCTCCCCACCCGCTTGGTGCGCCGCGCGACCACCGCCCCGCCCGCCTGACCTTCCGTCCCTGCCGGCACCGGTCCGGCCGCGATTTGGCGCAAATCGTGGTTATCGGAGCGCGAGAACCGCGATTTGGCGCAAATCTTCCGATGGGGAGGGGACAAGGGGTGCGGGCCGCGGTCAGCGGAAGCGCGGGGCCAGCCAGGCCGCCTGCGTGCGCCAGTGGGCGCCGCCGCCGCCCTCGTGGTCGTTGAACGGGTACACCTCGATCGCGCGGTCGGACGCCGCGAGATGGTTGTACGCCGCGAAGGTCGTCGACGGCGGCACGACCGTGTCCATCAGCGCCACCGAGAACAGCGAGGGCGCGTGGATGCGGCGGGCGAAGTTGACCCCGTCGAAGTACGACAGGGTCCGGAACACGTCAGCGACCTCGTCGCGATGCACCGACAGGTAGGTCGCGAGCTCCAGGAAGGGTCCGCCGGCCGCCACCTCCGCGCCGCGGCGGAACGCGCAGAGGAACGCGACATCCGGCATCACGGCCGTGACGTCGCCCGCGAGTGCGCCGGCCGCGAGGGCGATCCCACCGCCCTGACTGCCGCCGGTCACAGCGATGCGGTCGGGATCGACGAACGGCAGCGACCGCGTGGCGTCGACGGCGCGCACGGCGTCCGTGAAGACGCGGCGGTAGTAGTACGTCTCCGGCGAGTGGATGCCCCGGGTCATCACGCCCGGAGTGGCCGGACCCGAGCCGTGCGGGTCGGGCGTGTCTCCGCCGCTGCCCCATCCACTGCCCTGCCCGCGGGTGTCGACGAAGACGTGCACGTAGCCGGCCAGTGCCCACGCCACGTTCTCGCCCGGCAGCCCGCGGCCGCCGCCGTACCCCTGGTACTGCACGACCGCAGGGAGCGGCCCGTCATCGTGGAGCGGCCGTGACACCCAGGCGCGCACCGGCTCCCCTCCGAACCCGGGGAAGACCAGGTCGTCGATGCGCAGCTGCGTCACCGGCGAGTCCGCGGGAGTCAGCTCCGGCACGCCACCGGCGGCGCGCGCCTCGGCGATCGTGCGCTCCCAGAAGGCGTCGAAGTCGGCGGACTCCTGGACCTCCGGACGGAAGGCGAGCAGTTCGGAGTGGGTCAGGTCGGTGAGCGGCATCGGTCTCGCTTTCTGAACGGTTTTCGCAACGCGGGCGGCAGAGGCTGGGCGTCATTGTGGCACAGCCGGGCGCCGAGCGTGGGACCGGCCCGGCGTGCGACGGTGTGTGCGACAGTGGCTCCATGCCCGCACCAACGCGCCCCACCCTGGAGGCCATCGCGCGCGAGGCGTCCGTGTCGCTGTCGACGGTGTCGAAGGTGCTCAACGGCCGCCCAGGCGTGTCCGCCGACACCCGCCGACGCGTCGAGGAGCTGCTGCACGACTCCGGGTACGCCCGCCGCGGTGTGGATGCGGAACGCGGCGAGACCGTCGAACTCGTCATCGAGAACCTGGCGAGCGAGTGGTCCGTCGAGGTCATCCGCGGCGTGGAGCGCGTCACCCGCGAGAACGGGCTGGCGATGACCCTCTCGACCATCGGCGACTACCACGCGGTCGGAGACGAGCTGATCACCGGGGTGCTCCGCCGCAAGCCGATCGCGATCGTGCTGCAGTTCTCGAACCTGACGGCCGACCACCGCCGCCAGCTGCGCACCCGCAACATCCCGTTCGTCGTCGTCGATCCCGCCGGCGACCCTCCGCCGGACGTGCCCGCCATCGGGGCCACCAACTGGGCGGGAGGCGTCGCCGCCACCCGTCACCTGCTGGCGCTCGGCCATCGGCGCATCGCGGCGATCGCCGGCCCGGCCGATCTGATGTGCTCCCGCGCTCGGGTCGCCGGATACCAGTCGGCCCTGCAGGAGGCGGGCCTCCCGGTGCCGTCGGAGATCGGCGGGGGAGGGTTTTCGCGCGCGGAGGGCGAGCGGGAAGGGCGCAGGCTGCTCGCGTCGCCGGACCGCCCGACCGCCATCGTCTGCGGCAACGACATGCAGGCGCTCGGCGTGTACGACGCCGCCTTCGCGCTCGGCCTCGATGTGCCCCGGGATGTGTCGGTGGTCGGCTTCGATGACGCGCCGTCCGCGGCGTGGGCGCGACCGCCGCTGACGACCATCCGGCAGCCGCTGCAGGAGATGGCGGAGGAGGCGACGCGCCTCGCGCTGCGGCTCCGGGCCGGCGCGGTGGAGAACACCCGGCTCGAGCTTGCGACCGCTCTGGTCGAGCGCGGGTCGACGGCAGCGCCCGCCGCTTGACGAAAGTTTTCCAACCCCCGCAGGAAACTTGCTCCCCCGCCGCCCGCGAACTACCGTCGCACGGGTACCGCCAGACGAAGGGCCGACGATGACCGACGACAAGCCGCAGCTCCGGGTCGCCATGATCGGGTACGGGTTCATGGGCGCAGCGCACTCGCAGGGCTGGCGCACCGCCCCGCGCTTCTTCGACCTCCCCGCCGAGCCGGTCATGTCCGTGATCGTCGGCCGCGACGCCGCCCGCGTCGAGGATGCACGCCGCCGGTTCGGCTGGCAGCGCGCCGAGACCGACTGGCGCGCCGTGATCGACGACCCCGAGATCGACGTCGTCGACATCTGCACACCCGGCGACAGCCACGCGGAGATCGCGATCGCCGCCCTCGACGCCGGCAAGCACGTGCTCTGCGAGAAGCCGCTCGCCAACACCGTCGCGGAGGCGGAGGCGATGACCGCCGCCGCCGAGCGCGCCGCCGCCCGCGGCATCCGCTCGATGGTCGGCTTCAGCTACCGCCGGGTCCCCGCCATCGGCTACGCCCGCTCGCTGGTTCAGGAGGGGCGCCTCGGCGCCATCCGCCAGGTGCGCGCGCTCTACCTGCAGGACTGGCTCCGCGACGAGGACGGCCCGATGACCTGGCGCCTCGACAAGGCGCTCGCCGGCTCCGGCTCGCTCGGCGACATCGGGGCGCACGCCGTCGACCTCATCGAACACCTCACCGGCTCCCAGCTCGCTGCTGTCTCCGGGACGCTGACCACCTTCGTCGAGGAGCGCCCGCTGCTCGGCGAGGGCGTCGGCCTGTCCGGCACCGCATCCACAGAACGCGGGAAGGTCACCGTCGATGACGCCGCCTGGTTCACCGCCCGGCTCGAAGGCGGGGAGGCGGACGGCGCGATCGGCGCCTTCGAGGCCACCCGGTACGCGACCGGCCGCAAGAACGCGCTCCGCATCGAACTCAGCGGATCGCGCGGTGCCATCGCGTTCGACCTCGAGGAGATGAACGAGCTGCAGTTCTACGACGCGACGGCCCCGGCCGGGGAGCAGGGCTTCACGCGGATCATCGTCACCGAGCCCGAGCATCCCTACATGGCCAACTGGTGGCCGACCGGTCACGCCATCGGCTACGAGCACGCGTTCAGCCACGAGGTCGTCGACCTGGTGACCGCCATCGCGTCCGGAACCGACCCCGAGCCGTCGTTCGCCGACGGCCTCCACATCCAGCGCGTCCTCGACGCCGTCGAGCGCAGCGCCGCCGACGGCAGCGCCTGGACCCCGATCCCCTGAACCACGCCCGCAGCTCCTGAGTTTTTCGGCCGAATGGCGTGCGAAAAGCAGAGAAACTCAGGAGCCGGCGGCGACCACCGGAAGGAAGCATGAGCAAGCAGGCACTGATCGTCCGTGGAGGATGGGATGGGCACATGCCCGTCGAGACCACGGAGCTGTTCCTCCCCTTCCTGCGCGAGAACGGCTTCGACACCCGGGTCGAGGAGGGCACGGCCGTCTACGCGGACGACGCCTTCATGGACACCGTCGACCTCGTCGTGCAGGTCAACACCATGAACACGATCGAGGAGCCTGAGTTCCGCGGCCTCCAGCGGGCCGTGCTCAACGGGACGGGGATGGCCGGCTGGCACGGCGGGATCGCCGACTCGTACCGCAACAACGCCGACTACCTACACATGATCGGCGGACAGTTCGCCCATCACGCGGGCAAGGATCCGGCCGAGCGCGTCGGCGAGCAGTCGGACAACTACATCCCGTACACCGTGCACATCACCGACTACGGCCGGACGCATCCCATCACGCAGGGGATCGACGACTTCGACCTGGTCACCGAGCAGTACTGGGTGCTCAGCGACGAGTACAACGACGTCCTCGCCACCACCACCCAGAGCGTCCGCCCGTGGGATGCGTGGAACCGCCCCGTCACCGCTCCGGCCATCTGGACCCGGCAGTGGGGGAAGGGACGCATCTTCGTCTCGGCACCCGGCCACCGGCTGGAGATCGTCGAGAGCCAGCCCGTCCGCACCATCATCGAGAGGGGGATGCTGTGGGCGTCCCGTTGAACGTCGGCGTCATCGGCGTCGGCAACATCAGCCGGCAGTACTTCGAGCACTTCCCGCAGCTGCCGAACCTGCGTCTGACCGCCGTCGCCGACCTGGATGTGGAGCGCGCCTCCGCGGTCGCCGCCGAGCAGGGCGTGCTAGGGCTCTCGGTCGACGAGCTGCTCGCGCATCCCGAGGTGGATGCGGTGCTCAACCTCACGATCCCGCAGGCGCACGCCGAGATCGCCCTCCGCGCGCTCGCCGCGGGCAAGCACGTCTACGGCGAGAAGCCGCTGGCTCTCTCGACCGCGGAGGCGGCACCGGTCCTCGAGCGGGCTGCGGCGCAGGGCCTGCGGATCGGCAGCGCTCCGGACACCGTGCTGGGCACCGGCATCCAGACCGCCCTCGCGCTGCTCGACGACGGCCGGATCGGCGACCCGGTCGCCGCCGCCGTCGCCTGGAGCGCACCGGGCCACGAGCTGTGGCACCCGGCCCCGGCGTTCTACTACCAGCCGGGCGGCGGCCCACTGTTCGACATGGGGCCGTATTACCTGACCAGCCTGGTCAGCTTCTTCGGTCCGGTCGTGCGGGTGTCGGGGGCGACCGGCCGGTCGACGCGCGAGCGCACAGTCGCGACCGGCCCGCTCGCCGGCTCGACCATCCCGGTGGATGTGGACACCCACGTCACCGCTCTCCTCGAGCATGCGTCCGGCGTCATCTCGACCGTGACCGTCTCGTTCGAGGTGTGGGCGACGCGCGCTCCGAAGTTCGAGGTCTACGGGACCGCGGGGACGATCGCCGTGCCCGACCCCAACATGTTCTCCGACCCGGTGGAGCTGGCAACGGCCGACGACCGCGAGTTCCGTGCGGTGCCGGTCGCCGCCGGCTACGCGGACGCCGGTCGCGGCTACGGCCTCGCCGACATGGCGCGGGCGATCGAGACGGACCGCCCGCACCGGGCCTCCGGCGAGCTCGCCTTCCATGTGCTCGAGATCATGGAGTCGGTGATCCGGGCCGGGGCGACCCACACGGTGGTGGAGCTCGCGTCGACCGTCGAGCGTCCGGCCCCTGTGCCGCTGGGCGCGCGTCCCGAGAGCTGGTGAGCGACCGAACCCGGTGACCGAGCGGCTGCACGCCGCGCGTTATGGTCATTCCATGTCCGCATCCGAGCTGAGCACCGTGCGCCCGTCGTCGGGCGGCGCCACGGACGCGCTGCGCCGCAGCAACCTGGCGACCGTGCTCGGTTTCGTGCACCGCGACGGAGCTCTGTCGCGCAGCGACCTGACCCGCCTGACCGGGCTGAACCGCTCGACGGTCGGCGACCTGGTGGCGGAACTCGCGGCCCTCGACCTGGTCGAGGTGGACGAAACGCCAGGAGGCGGTCGCGCCGGTCGTCCGAGCCCCGTCGTCCGCGTCTCGGGCAGTGTCGCCGCCGTCGCGGTGAACCCCGAAGTGGATGCGGTGATCGTCGGCCTCGTCGGTCTCGGCGGCCGTGTGCTCAAGCGGGTCCGCATCGAGACCGCGTCGGCCCGGTCGGCCGCGGAGACCGTCACGCTGGCCTCCGCCGGCATCGCCGGGATGCTGGCGGGGGAGTCCGGCATCCGCATCGCCGGGATCGGCGTCGCAGTGCCCGGCCAGGTGCGGCTGTCGGACGGCATGGTCCGGGAGGCGACGCACTTCGGCTGGGTGGACGAACCGCTGGCCGGGATGCTCTCCGCCGCGACCGGGTACCGGGTCTGGGCGGCCAACGCTGCCGTCCTCGGCCTGCGGGCCGAGAGCGCGTTCGGCGCCGGGCGCGGCGTCGACGACCTCGTGTACATGATCGGCGGAGCGTCAGGGATCGGCGGCGGCGCGATCGGCGGGGGCCGCCTGCTGACGGGTGCCGCCGGGTACGCGGGGGAGTTCGGGCACACGTTCGTCCGATCGGACGGCCGGCACTGCTCCTGCGGATCGCGCGGGTGCCTGGAGGCCGAGGTCACCCAGGCGGAGCTGCTGGCATCGGTGGGCCTCGCGTCGGCGGAGGCCGCATCCCTCGCCGACCGGCTGGTCGCCACGGAGGATCCAGTAGCGCTCGCCGTCATCGAGCGCGATTACGCGCTGCTGTCGATCGCGGCGCGTAATGCCGTCAACGTGTTCAACCCCTCGCTGCTCGTGCTCGGCGGCTTCCTCGCCGCCCTGTACCGGGGGGCCCGCGCGCACGGCGCACCCGACCTGCTCGACGATGTCGTGCACTCGGCGAGGGAGGGCGTCACCGTGGTCGAGGCGGAGCTCGGAACCGATCAGCTGCTCATCGGCGCGGCCGAGCTGGTGCTGGCCGACCTGATCGCGGACCCCGCTCGAGCGCTCGCCGCCGCCTGAGCCTGCGGGCGCCGCCGGGCGAGAATGCGCCTGCAGCGGCCCGTATGTTGTTGCCGAAAACTAACTGTTCTACCCAGCAATTGTGCGGGCTAGCATCCAAATGCGGACTTGCTTTCGCCACCTTCGTCGCTTATGTTGTGTTCACCAACAAAATGCATCGGAGTGGCTGCGAGGCCTGCAGACGCGCGTCCACTCCACTACAAGGAGGTAACAGATGCGCAAGAGGCACCTCGCAATCGGCGCCGTTCTGGCCGCCGGTGCCCTGCTGCTCGCCGGATGCTCCGGCACGTCCGGTTCGTCGTCCGACAGCACCGACGGGAAGGGCAAGACCCTCACCCTGTGGCACTTCGAGAGCGAAGACTCGGCGATGGGCAAGGCCTGGAACGAGGCCATCAAGGAGTTCGAGTCGGAGACCGGCGCCAAGGTCAAGTTCGAGGCGAAGGCCTTCGAGCAGATCCGCTCCACCGCGTCCCAGGTCCTGAACTCGGACCAGGCCCCCGACATCCTCGAGTACAACAAGGGCAACGCGACCGCCGGCCTCCTCGCCAGCCAGGGCCTGCTCACCAACCTCGACGACGCCGTCAAGAAGTACGGCTGGGACAAGAAGCTCGCGCCGAGCCTGCAGACCACGTCGCGATACGACGACAAGGGCATCATGGGTTCCGGCTCGTGGTACGGCATCCCGAACTACGGCGAGTACGTCGAGGTCTACTACAACAAGGACATGTTCGCGAAGTACGGCATCGAGGTGCCGAAGACGCAGGACGAGTTCGTCGCCGCGCTGCAGAAGTTCAAGGACAACGGGGTCACCCCGCTCGCGGAGTCGGCGGCCGAGTACCCGCTCGGCCAGCTCTGGTACCAGCTCGCGCTGACCAAGGCCGACCGTTCGTTCGTCGACGACTACCAGCTCTACAAGGGCAAGGTGAACTGGCAGGGCAGTGAGCTCCTCTCCGCCACCAAGACGGTCGACGACTGGGTGCAGAAGGGCTACATCTCCAAGGACGCCTCCGGCCTGAAGGCCGAGGACGCCGGGACCGCGTTCATCTCGGGCAAGTACCCGATCTTCTTCTCGGGCAGCTGGTGGTACGGCCGCTTCCAGACAGAGATCAAGGACTACCAGTGGGGCACGTTCCTCTTCCCGGGCACCAAGCTCTCGCCCGGATCCGCGGGCAACATGTGGGTGATCCCCGAGAAGGCGAAGAACAAGGGTCTCGCCGAGAAGTTCATCGACATCACGATGACCCCGAAGATCCAGGCGCTCATCGGCAACAACGGCGGCGTCCCCGTCGCGGCCGACACGGCCGACATCACCGACGAGAAGTCGAAGGAGCTCATCGCGAACTTCAACACCCTCACCGGTGAGGACGGCATCGCGTACTACCCCGACTGGCCCACGCCGACCTTCTACGACCAGCTGAACGCCGGTCTGCAGGAGCTCATCAACGGCACGAAGGACCCGTCCGCGGTCAACAAGGAGCTCGGCTCCGAGTACCAGGACGGCGTCGACCAGATCGTCAACCAGTAAAACTCCCAAGCCCCCACCGTCGAGTCCGCACAAATTGCACGCGCCACGGCGTTCCAGCGTGCAAAGTTCGCGGACTCGACGGTGGGGGAGGGAACGCAAAGGAGAGAACGCATGGTCGACGTGAGCGTGCGCGCGCCGGAAGGGCGCAAGCGGAAGGCGCAGAGCGAAGCGCTGGTGCCCGGCCGAGGGCACGGCCGGTTCTGGCTGTACCTGCTGCCGGGATTCGTCCTGCTGACGGTGATCGTCCTCGTCCCGCTGGTGTGGAACATCTACCTCAGCTTCACGAGCTACCGCGGCATCCGCCCGCCGAAGTTCATCGGGCTGAACAACTGGGTCCGGCTGATGGGCGACGACAAGTTCTGGACATCGTTCGGCAACTCCATCGCGATGATCATCGCGATGGTCGTCATCCCGACCCTCGTCGGCCTCATCCTCGCGGCCATGCTGTTCGACCTGGTCGGCAAGAAGTTCGGCGGCAAGCTCGCCAGCTTCCTGCGGGCCACCTACTACCTCCCGCAGATCCTGCCCGTCGTCATCGCGGCGATCGTGATCGGCTGGATCCTGCGGCCCGACAACGGCGCGCTCAACACCATGCTGCAGGCCGTCGGTCTGGGGCAGTTCGCCCACAACTGGCTGGGCAGCCCGGACACGGCACTCGCATCGATCATGGCCGTGATGGTCTGGGTGCAGATCGGCTACCCGGTCGTCATCTTCATGGCGGCGCTCCAGCGGGTCGACCCCGAGCTGTACGAGGCGGCCGAGCTCGATGGAGCCAACTGGTTCCAGCGGTTCCGCTCGATCACCGTGTCCATCATCCGGCCCGAGATCTTCGTCGTCACCCTGACCTGCACCATCGCGGCCCTCAAGGTCTTCGGCCCGGTCTACACACTGACCCGCGGTGGGCCCGGCACGGCGACCATGGTGCCCAGCTACTACTCCTACAGCGAGTTCTTCCAGAGCCAGCAGGTCGGATACGGCGCCACCATCGCGACCGCGCTGACGGTGGTCATCATCGCCGTCTCCGTCCTCTTCATGATCGCCCAGAACCGCGCGGAGCGCAGGGAGAACCAGATCTGATGTCGACCACCATCGAGCGCCCCCGCACGGATGCGGCGACGGCGCAGCCCCGCCGGCTGAAGCGGCAGAAGCCGCGCAAGACCGTGACCGACTGGGTCATCCTCGTCGTCGCGATCCTCATCGGGATCGGCATCGCCTTCCCGTTCCTGCTGATCCTCATCAACTCGTTCAAGAGCCCGGCCGACTACAACTCGGGTGGTCCGCTGCAGCTGCCGACGTCGTTCTACACGGACGGCATCGTCAACTTCTGGAACCGCGTCAACTTCCCCGAGAAGCTGTGGAACTCCATCTTCATCTCCGGAATGGTCGCCCTGCTGTCGGTCGTGCTGTCGGTCCTCAACGCGTACGCGCTCGGCATCGGCCGGGTGAAGGCGCGCACCTGGATCATCGTGCTGTTCCTGCTGGCCAACATGCTGCCGCAGGAGGCCCTGCTCTACCCGCTGTACTTCATGTTCAAGCAGGTCGGCCTGTACGACAATCCGTGGGCGGTCATCATCATCTTCACGGTGATCCAGAGCGCGTTCGGCACGTATCTGCTGTCGAGCGTGTACGGCACCTTCCCGAAGGAGGTGCTGGAGGCCGCATCGCTCGACGGCGCCGGCCGCTGGCGCATCCTGTGGCGCGTCGTCGTCCCGATCTCGCGCCCGACGCTGAGCGTCCTGCTCATCTTCTTCTTCATCTGGACGTGGAACGAGTTCCTGATCCCGCTGACCTTCCTGGTGTCGAACGACAACCAGACGGTCCCTGTCGCGATCAGCGCCCTGCAGGGCGACCGACTGATGGATGTGACGACCACGTCCGCCTCGGCACTGCTCGGCCTCATCCCCACGCTCGTCTTCTTCCTCATCTTCCAGCGCACCCTGACCCGCGGCATCACCGCCGGCGCGGTCAAGTAACCGGAGCAGTCACCGCATGAAGTTCACCGATGGTTTCTGGATGCTGCGCGACGGCGTCACGCCCGTCTACGCCCAGGAGGCGTACGACGTGGTCGCCGGCGACGGCAGCATCACGATCACCGCGCCCGCCAAGGTCATCGAGCGCCGGGGGGACACCCTCAACCGCCCGACGCTGACCGTCACGCTCACTTCGCCGCTGCCCGGCGTGGTCGGCGTCCGCGTCGACCACTGGCAGGGCACGCAGCCGGAGCGCGGCTTCGACCTCAACGTCGAGGAGGGGCACGCGCACGTGTCCGTCGACGACGAGGCGGGCGTGCTCACCACCGGCGGCCTGACGGCGACGGTGAAGCGCGGGGCGCCGTGGTCGCTGACCTTCTCGGCGGGCGACCGCGTGCTCACCTCGAGCGGACACAAGTCCCTCGGCTACATGACCGTGGCCGGAGAGGGGACGTTCGTCCACGAGCAGCTGGCGCTCGGCGTCGGCGAGCTGGTCTACGGCCTGGGGGAGCGCTTCGGACCGCTGGTGAAGAACGGCCAGGTGGTCGACATCTGGAACGCCGACGGCGGCACCTCCAGCGAGCAGGCGTACAAGAACATCCCCTTCTATCTGACCAACCGCGGCTACGGCGTGCTCGTCAATCACCCCGGCCACGTCTCGTACGAGATCGGGTCGGAGTCGGTGGAGCGCGTCCAGTTCTCGGTGCCCGGCGAGAGCCTGGAGTACTACCTCGTGTACGGCCCGACTCCGAAGGAGATCCTGGAGCGGTACACCGCACTGACGGGTCGGCCGGCATCGGTTCCTGCCTGGTCGTACGGCCTCTGGCTGTCGACCAGCTTCACGACCGACTACGACGAGGCGACCGTCACCTCCTTCATCGACGGCATGGCCGAGCGCGACCTGCCGCTGTCGGTGTTCCACTTCGACTGCTTCTGGATGCGCGAGTTCAACTGGTGCGACTTCGAGTGGGACCCGCGCACGTTCCCGGACCCGGAGGGGATGCTCGCGCGCCTGCACGACAAAGATCTCCGGGTCTGCGTGTGGCTCAATCCCTACATCGGGCAGCGCTCGCCGCTGTTCGCGGAGGCCGCCGAGGCGGGCTTCCTGGTGAAGCGTCCGAACGGCGACGTCTGGCAGTGGGACCTGTGGCAGGCCGGGATGGGCCTCGTCGACTTCACGAACCCGGATGCGACCCGCTGGTACCAGGACAAGCTGCGGGGCCTGGTCGCCCAGGGCGTCGACTGCTTCAAGACCGACTTCGGGGAGCGCATCCCACTCGAGGTGGACTACTTCGACGGCTCGTCGCCGGAGCGCATGCACAACCTCTACACGCAGCTCTACAACGAGGCCGTGTTCGAGGTGCTGCAGGAGGCGAAGGGCGTCGGCGAGGCCGTGCTGTTCGCGCGGTCGGCGACCGCAGGGGGCCAGCAGCTGCCCGTCCACTGGGGCGGGGACAACACCTCCAGCTACGAGTCCATGGCCGAGACCCTGCGCGGCGGCCTCTCGCTGGCGTTCAGCGGCTTCGGCTTCTGGAGCCACGACATCGGCGGCTTCGAGGGCACCCCCGACCCGGGCGTCTTCAAGCGCTGGACCGCGTTCGGGCTGCTGTCGAGCCACTCGCGCCTGCACGGCAGCGACTCGTACCGGGTGCCCTGGGCGTTCGACGAGGAAGCCGTCGAGGTCACGCGCCTGTTCACGAAGCTGAAGCTGCGGTTGATGCCGTATCTGTTCGCGGCGGGCCAGGAGGCGCACGCCGCAGGGACGCCGGTCATGCGGCCGATGCAGCTCGAGTTCCCGGGCGACCCGGCCGTCGACTACCTCGACCGCCAGTACATGCTCGGAGCCGACCTCCTGGTCGCGCCCGTGTTCTCGCCGTCCGAGGTCGAGTTCTACCTGCCCGACGGCACCTGGACCGAGTACTTCTCGGGCCGGACGGTGGAGGGCGGACGCTGGCTGCGCGAGACCCACGGCTTCGACAGCATCCCGCTGTTCGTGCGTGAAGGGGCAGTCCTGCCGCTCGGCGCCCGCGACGACCGCCCGGACTACGACTACCGCACCGACCTCACGCTCGCCGTCTACCCCGGGCCGGACGGAGTGCGCAGGGTGACCGTCACGACGCCCGATGGCGAGGTCGCCGAGTACAAGGTGACCCGCCGCGGTGAGGTGCTGACGGCGACCGGGCCGAGCGGGCATCCTTTCACGCTGCGGGATGCGGTCACCGGCCGCACCGCGGCCTCGGAGTCGGGGACGGCGACCCTCGGCTGAGCCGGCGCATCCAGCCCGGCGGACCGGTGGCGTGGGCGCGCGCCTGGCGCCCACGCCACCGGAGGCCGCGCCCGACGGTACAGTTACGCGGAGTATGAACGGCAGGGCGACGGGGACGAACCTCGACACGGTGCGGCGGCACAATCTCGCGACCGTGCTCGGGCTCGTCCACCGCGAGGGTCCGCTGGCCCGCTCGGCGCTCACGCAGGCGACCGGCCTCAACCGCTCGACCGTCGGCGCCCTGGTCGCCGAGCTAGCGGAGCTGGGCCTCGTGCAGGAGCGCGAGCCCGAACTCAGCAACCGGGTCGGGCGGCCGTCTCCCGTCGTCGCGCCGGACGGCCGCGTCGTCGCGCTGGCCATCAACCCCGAGATCGACGCGGTGACCGTCGGCGTCGTCGGTCTGGACGCGACCGTGCACCGGCGCGTGCGGTACCCGACCGGGCACATCCCGTCGGCCGCGGAGGCCGTGGCCATCGCCGCAGCGGTCGTCGACGGACTGCGCGCGGACCTCGCGAAGGCCTCGCGCGTGGTCGGGATCGGCGTGGCCGTCCCCGGGCTCGTTCGGGAGGAGGACGGCGTCGTGCGGCTCGCTCCCCACCTCGAATGGGCCGAGGAGCCGTTCGCCGCCGAACTCGCCGCGGCCACCGGGTACCCCGTGCTCGCCGCCAACGACGCGAGCCTCGGCGCCGACGCCGAGCGGCTCTTCGGCGCCGGACGCGGTGCGAGCGACCTGGTGTACCTCAACGGCGGCGCGTCGGGCATCGGCGCCGGAGTGATCGTCAGCGGCGCGCCCCTCACCGGTATCAGCGGCTATGCGGGCGAGCTCGGGCACACCCTGGTCAACTCGGCGGGCGTCCGCTGCCACTGCGGCGCCGTCGGCTGCCTCGAGACCGAGGTGAGCCAGAGTGCGCTGCTGCGCGTGCTCGGGATGGACGCGGCCGACCCCGAGGAGCTCGACCGGGCGCTCTCCGCGGCGATAGCGGCGGGCGATCCGGCCGTGACGGCGGAGGTCGACCGCCAGGTCGGCTTCCTCGCGACGGCGCTGCGCAACGCCACCAACGTCTTCGACCCGCAGCTGATCGTGCTGGGCGGCTTCCTCGGTGCACTCCACGCGCTGGATCCCGAGCGGCTGCCACGGCTCGTGGGGGAGCAGGCGCTCGCCGCCAGCGCCGAGCGGCTCTCGATCGTCCGTGCGGGGCTGGGCTCGGACATCCTCATGATCGGTGCGGCGGAGCTAGCCTTCCGCCCGCTCCTGGCCGCGCCCGCATCCTGACCGCATTCCGCCCGCATCCCGTCGCGTCGCCTCTGTGCGCCTCCGTGGTGCTCGAGATTTGGCGCAAATCCACGTTCTGACGCCGCGATAACCGAGATTTGGCGCAAATCCATGTCCCGGCGGCGCTCTAAGGCGAAGAGAACCCGATGTGCACGTTCACATTCGGGGGCTGTACGGTATAGGATTCCTTGTAGTCGATCAATCGAATCGATTCGAACCACAATCCCGACAGCACCGCTTCCGCGCGGTGCTGTTGTCATTGCGTCCGACGGCGGGCGCGGCCTCATCCACCTCGACCTGCCAAGGACCCTTTCGTGACCACCGTCGTGCATCCCGGAGACTCGCTCTCCGGCCGCCAGCGCCTCGCCTACATCCTGATCCTCGGCGCGCTCACCGCACTGGGCCCGTTCACGATCGACACGTACCTGCCCGCGTTGCCGACGCTGCAGAACGACTTCAACGTCTCGACCGCGGCCATCCAGCTGACCCTCACCGCCACGACCATCGGCTTCGGCGTCGGTCAGCTGCTGGTGGGCCCGTGGTCGGACAAGATCGGCCGGCGCACACCGCTCATGGTCGCGACCGGGGTGCACATCATCGCGTGTCTGGCGGCCGCGATCGCCCCGAACGTCGAGCTGCTCGGCGTCGCGCGTGCCCTGCAGGGCATCGGCGCCGCGGCCGGTGGTGTCGTCGCGATGGCCATGGTCCGCGACCTCTTCGGCGGACGTCCGCTGGTGCGGATGCTGAGCCGACTCGCCCTCGTCAACGGCCTCGCCCCGGTGCTCGCGCCCGTGCTCGGCTCCTGGCTGCTGCTCGTGATGCCGTGGCGCGGAATCTTCGTCGTGCTCGCCTGCTACGGCCTGTTCGTCGTCATCTGCGTCGCCCTGTGGATCGTGGAGACGCTGCCCAAGGCGCGCCGTCACGACGCCGGGCACTCGACGGTCGGCCAGCGGTACAAGGCCGTCCTCAGCGACCGGGTGTTCGTCGGCATCGCCATCGTCGGAGCCGCCAACTTCACCGGCCTGTTCTCGTACCTCTCGTCGAGCTCGTTCATCTTCCAGGAGATCTACCGGTTCAACGCGCAGGAGTACGGCCTGCTGTTCGCGATCAACTCGATCGGAATCATCATCGGCGTGCAGTCGGCCGCACGCCTCACCAAGTACGTCGGTCCGCAGTGGATCCTGGCGTGCTCCACCATCGTCATGTTCCTGGCATCGGTGACCATCGTGGTGCTCGACCAGTCGCACGTCGGACTGTGGGGAACGGTCATCCCGCTGTGGTTCTTCATCGCGGCGTGCGGTTTCGGGTTCCCGTGCGTCCAGGTGCTCGCGCTCAACGGCCACGGTCACGAGGCGGGGACCGCGGCGAGCCTGCTCGGTGCGCTCAACTTCGGCATCGCCGGCATCGTGTCGCCGGTCGTCGGCATCCTCGGCGTCGGCAGTGCCGCCCCGATGGGCGCTGTCATGGCCATCTGCGCGCTCGTCTCGATCGCCTCGCTGTGGATCGTCGTGCGGCCGCGCACCGTCCCGCAACTCGCGCACTAGCCGCCAAGCCCCTACCGCCCACCGTCGAGTACGCGAAAACTGCACGCGCGCGCGGCGATTCGTGTGCAGTTTTCGCGTACTCGACGGTGGGGCGGACTGTGGGCGCGGGTACGTTTGGGCGCATGACAGAACCGCATCCCGCTCCGCCGCTGCCCGAGGATGCTGAAGGCCACGACGTCGTCAAGGCGGCGCGGGTCACGCGGAGGTGGCCGGTCGTGGCGGCGTCGGTGGCCGTCGTTCTCGTCGTCGGCCTCGGCCTCATCATCGCGCTCCGTCCGCGGGAGCCGTTCGCGATCGACGCCGAGTGGATGGGTGAGATCGTCGAGCATCGCTCCCCGCTCTGGCTCGGACCGGCGCTCTTCTTCAACTACGTCGGGGGCAGCATCCTCGGTTCGGTCGTGATCCCTGTCCTGATCTTCCTGCTGCTGCTCGCGTTCCGGAGGCCCTGGGGCGCCACCTTCTTCGCGATCGCCAGCGTGCTGTCGGTCGTCTGCGTGCAGCTGATCAAGCACACGGTCGGACGAGCCCGCCCGACGGAGATCCTCGTGAACGCCGACACCGGTTCATTCCCGTCCGGGCATACGGCGAACGCGGCAACGATGGTGGTCGTGCTCGGCATCCTGTTCCCGAGGGTGTGGGTGTGGATCCTCGGCGTGGTGTGGGCAGTTCTCATGGCGGTCAGTCGCACGTACCTCGGCGCGCACTGGATCAGCGACACGATCGGCGGGCTGCTGCTCGGCGCCGGGGTCGCCGTGATCGTGTGGGCGCCGCTCGCACACCGCCTCGCGAGAGAGGCGGCGGAGCCGCATCCATTCTGGCTCGTACGCCGTCACGCGCCAGTAGAGTGAGCCGCATGAGCGACGCGGACGCGCTGGCGAAGGCGCAGGCGGAAGCACTGGCGGCGGCCGAGGAGGCTGAGCGGCTGCAGGCGGAGGCGGCCGAGGCCGTCCGGAGGGCGCAGGAGGCGTCGGCCGCGGCGGAGGCCCAGGCCGCATCCCTGCGGGAGGCCGCTTCGACCGCGGCGGCCGCGGCGACCGCTGCAGCGGCAACGCCCGCGGCTCCCGAAGCCGGCACCCCGCCGACCACCCCGCCGCCCCTGACCTCCGGCCCGCTGGACGCCGCAGAAATCGAGACCATCCGGGCCGGCTACGCGTTCGAAGGCGATGTGCTGGAGTTCGGCGCCCTCGTCAACGGCGATCCGCTGCCGGACGTGCCGATCCGCATCCCGATCGCCATGACCAACCGTCACGGCCTCGTCGCCGGAGCGACCGGCACCGGCAAGACCAAGACGCTCCAGGTGCTCGCCGAGCAGCTCTCGGCGGCGGGCGTGCCGGTGTTCGCGGCCGACATCAAGGGCGACCTCTCCGGCATCGCGGCACCAGGCGAGGCGAACGACAAACTGCTCGAACGCACCGGCGGCATCGGCCAGGACTGGGCGCCGCACGCGGCGACGACCGAATTCTTCTCGCTCGGCGGCGTCGGCCGCGGGGTGCCGGTCCGGGCGACGGTCGCCGGGTTCGGACCGCTGCTGCTGTCGAAGGTGCTCGGCCTCAACGCGACGCAGGAGTCGAGCCTCGGGCTGGTCTTCCACTACGCGGAGCAGGCGGGGCTGCCGCTTCTCGATCTCGCCGATCTGCGTGCCGTGCTGACGTACCTTGCGAGCGACGACGGCAAGGAGGAGCTGTCGGGGCTGGGCGGTCTGTCCGGTTCGACCGTCGGCGTCATCCTGCGCGAACTGATCGCGTTCGCCGACCAGGGCGCCGACGCCTTCTTCGGCGAGCCGGAGATCGACACGGCCGAGTTCCTCCGCACGGCTCCCGACGGTACGGGCGTCGTGAGCCTGCTGGAGGTGCCCGGCGTCCAGGACAAGCCGGCCGTCTTCTCCACCTTCCTGATGTGGCTGCTCGCCGACCTGTTCAACGACCTGCCCGAGGTCGGCGACCTCGACAAGCCGAAGCTGGTCTTCTTCTTCGACGAGGCGCACCTGCTGTTCCGGGATGCGTCGAAGGATTTCCTGGCGGCGATCACGCAGACGGTCCGCCTCATCCGCTCGAAGGGCGTCGGCATCTTCTTCGTCACCCAGACGCCGAAGGATGTGCCCTCGGAGGTGCTCACGCAGCTGGGCTCGCGCGTCCAGCACCAGCTGCGGGCGTTCACACCGGACGACGCCAAGGCGCTGAAGGCCACGGTGTCGACGTATCCGACCTCCGGCTACGACCTCGCCCAGGTGCTGCAGTCGCTCGGCACCGGTGAAGCCGTCATCACGGTCATGAACGAGAAAGGCGCGCCGACGCCGGTCGCCTGGACCCGCCTCCGCGCACCACAGGGCTCCATGTCGCCGGCACCGGAGCAGCAGGTGGATGCGACGATCGCCGCCTCCCCGCTGCAGGCGAGATACGGCACCCCGCTCGACCGCGACTCCGCCCGCGAGATGCTCGGCCGGAAGCTGGACGCCGCCGCGGCCGCCGCGGCGAAGGAGGAGGCCGACGCCGCCGCCGCGAAGGCCGCTGCGGAGGCGCAGAAGGCGGCCGAGGCACAGGCGAAGGCCGACGCCAAGGCCAGGGAGACCGCCGAGCGCGCAGCGCAGAAGGAGTACGACCGCATCCTGCGCCAGACTTCGCCGCGCACGACGACGCGGCGCACCTCATCCGGCTCGTCGAAGACCGTGCTGGAGCAGGTGCTCGGTTCGAAGGCGACCCGCGACATCCTGGGCAGCGTGGTGGAGGGCATCTTCGGCACCCGCCGTCGCCGCTGAGGCGCGCGGCCGGATCGCTGCGCCCGGGTCAGAGCCGGAGGAGCGTCCGCGCCCGCTGCGCCACGCCGGCCGCCGAAGTGCTCGCGGTGCCGTCCTGCTCCGCCCAGACCGTGGATAAGGCACCCCAGGCCAGCGCCCAGCGCAGCACCCTGTCCTCGCTCAGGCCGGTCTCCGCGGCGATCACCGCGACCGCGCGCTCCAAGCGACCCGGCGCGAGTGCCGTCGCGGCGTCGGGGTTGCAGAGGATGTTGGCCACGTCGAAACCGGGGTCGCCGTGCAGCGGCTTCGGATCGATGGCCAGCCACCCGCGCGGCCCGAAGTCGAGCACGTTGCCGTGGTGCAGGTCGCCGTGCAGCACGACGTCCCCGTCGGGATGCCGCAACAGCCCCTCGGCGACCCGCGCGGCGACGACGAACAGATCGTCGCCGGCCGCATCCCCTCTCTGCAGGAGATCGCGAAACCAACGACGGAGGTCGAAGAGGCCGTCCGGGCGCGGCCCGGTCCCCGCCGCATGCAGCCGACGGCCGGCCCGGCAGAGGATGCGCGTCGCCTCGTCGTCGCCCGCGGCGCCCGAGCGCGAGAGCTGCCCGAGGTCGCGGGCCCCGGTCGCACGCTCGAGGAGCACAGCATCCGCGTCGGCCTCGACGACGGCCGCGGCGCCCTCGCCGCTCCACCAGGCGATCACGGTTCCGCCCGCCCGTTCCTCCTCAGCGGTCGCGACTTTGAGGAAGAGGGGCTCCCCACGGCGCCGGACGAGCTGCAGAACACTGGACGGTGTGGTGAAGGCCTCCCCGTCGGGGTGGAGTCGCCAGCGCTCGCGCCAGGGCGCCAGCACGGCGTCGAGGTCGGTCACTCCTGCCCCTCGGCTGCGGTGTAGGCGCCGGGCGTCGAGCCGATGACCGACTTGAACTCCCGGCTGAAGTGCGCCTGGTCGGCGTAGCCCAGCTCCGCGGCGAGGTCCGCGAGCGGGGGAGGGGTGCTCGATCGCAGGGCGGCGGCCGCCTCCTGCAACCGGTACCGCTGGATGAGCCACTTGGGTCCGAAACCGATGTGCCCGGCGACCAGGCGCTGCAGGTGCCGGACGCCGAGCCCGAAGCGGTCGGCGAGCTGCTCCACCCGCAGGAGGGTGCGGTCCTGCTCCACGGCCGCGACGATGCGGTCGACCAGGCGGGCGTCGTCATCCGGTTCGGGGATGCCGCCCAGCCACGCCTCGAACGCGGCGATCGCGCTCGCATCGTCGCCGTCGGCCATGCGCTCTCGGACGGCGGCGACCATCCCCGCCGCGCCCTGCCCGATCGGCAGCCGGTCGAGCGGGACGGAAGGCGGCAGGCCGCGCAGGGAGGTGCCGGCCCATCCCCGCGAGACACCGGGATGAAGGAGCACGCCGAGCGCCCATCCCGAGCCCTCCAAGGTGCGGGAGCTCATCCCGCGGTGCGCCCGGTACAGCGCGGCGGACCACTCCTCCACAACGAGGTTCGCCGTCGGGTACTCGAGCACGTCCTGTCGAATGCTCGTCCCGTCCGGGAGCTGCCAGCGGGGGAGCCAGTAGTGCCGCACGAACGCGGCCGCCCGGCCCTCGGCCGCGTGCCGCGCGATGGATACCGGGGCGGCCGGGGCGATCCGGCTGGGCGTGAGCAGACCCTTGCTGCGCGGCTCGACCTCGGTGCGCGGCGTCACGCTGTCATCCTGCCACGCCCGCTGGGTGCGGGGCGGGCGTCGACTCCGGCGGGGAGCCGTCGGCGGCTCAGCGACCGACCGGGATGCGCTCGAACCAGTAGAGCAGGCGTGGCCACGCGCGGCGCAACTGCCCGTGCGTCATGGGCTCCTCGGGCCGGGTGACGGGCACATCCAGCTCCTCCGCGATGCGCTCCATGTCGTCCGCGGACCAGAACTGACCGCGCATGCGGATGAGCAGCCGCCCCTCGGGGGACGCCACGAAGAGCTGGGGGAGGACGTCGAGGGTGCTGCGCTCGTAGACCTGCACCAGGATCACCGCGCCCGCCTCGCCGTGGCCGACGCGTACGGTCCGCCCGAAGAATCCGCGCTCGCGCACGCCGTCCGGACCGTAGGTGATGGTCGTGTTGAGGAACGACGCGACCCCGACGACCGTCGCCGCGATCACGACGAGGTGCGCGATGAGCACGAAGACCCAGGCCCCGGACGGGATGGTCAGCCAGTAGAGGACGGCGAACACCGGTGTGGTGAGCGCCAGCACCGCGACGATGCCCCGGGTGAACAGGTGCCGGTGCGGGCGGAGGACGGTCTCACGGGTCGCTGCCACATCCGTCCCCACCTCGGCTGGTTCACTCACCAGACGAGCCTCGCCCAAACTGCAAGGGCTCGGTAGCGGCATTTTGGGGGACACCCATTCGTGGGACGGACGGCTCCCGTCGCCGCCCGGATCAGCCGGCGGCGGTGCGCACAAGCTCGCGGATGCGCTGTTCCTCCTCCGGTCCGAGGTCCAGAATGGCGAACGCCGTCGCCCACATGGGCCCGTCGTCCAGCTTCGCCGGGTCGTTGAAGCCGAGCGTGGAGTAGCGCGTCTTGAACTTCGACGCCGGCTGGAAGAAGCAGAACGTCTTGCCCCCGATGGCGTAGGCCGGCTGCCCGTACCAGAGCTTCGGCCAGACGTCCGGCACCGTCTCGGTGACGATCGCGTGGATGCGCTCGGCGAGCGATCGGTCGTGCTCCGGGAGCTCGGCGATCTTGGCGCGCAGGTCGCGGGTGTCGTCCTCGCGCGTGGTCTTGCCCTTGCGCGCGGTCTTCACCTCTTTCGACCGCTCCTTCATGGCGGCGCGCTCCTCGTCGGTGAAGGCGGGAGCCGTGGATGAGGTCTCGGTTGTCTTGGTCATAGTCCGACCGTAGATCGGGCGGGGTGCTGTGCGCTTCTCCGAAACTGCTCACCTGGCCGCTACGCGCTCGCCGCGGCCTTCCGCCCATCGGCCCGCCCCGTGCCCCGCTTGCGGACCTCGCGCAGCACGATCTGCTCGGGGCAGACGGTCGACAGGAAGTCGCCGACCGAGAGCGCCAGCCGTTCGCCGGCCAGCGAGTAGAGGATGCGGTTCGCGTCCCGTCGTTCGGTGACGAGGCCCGCCTGGCGGAGCACGCTGAGGTGCCGGGAGATGGTCGGCCCGGTCGCGTTGAAGCGGGCGGCGATCTCGCCGGCCGCGAGCTCCCCGTCTTTCAGGTCCTGCAGGATCTGCCGCCGGGTCGGGTGGGCCAGCGCGGCGAAGATGTCGCTCGCTGAGTCTGTCATGTTTGCACTATAGCACCATTGCTATATACAGTTTAGCTACATTGCTAATAAGCGAAGGAGTGAAGGATGCGCACAGCCATCACCGGAGGGACCGGCTTCATCGGCCGCCATCTCGCCGAGCGTCTCGGCGATGAGGCCATCGTGGTCTCGCGCCGCACCGGGGTCCAGATCGACGACGTGGATGCGCTCGCGGCGGCCTTCGCGGGCTGCGACACGGTCGCGCACTGCGCCGGGATCAACCGTGAGATCGGCGACCAGACGTTCCAGCGCATCCACATCGACGGCACCCGGGCCGTGATCGAGGCGGCGCGGCGAGCGCGTGTGCGCCGCATCGTGATGGTCAGCTTCCTGCGGGCACGGCCCGACTGCGGTTCCGGCTACCACGAGTCGAAATGGGCGGCGGAGGAGCTGATCCGGGCCTCGGGCATCGACCACACCATCCTGAAGCTCAGCATGGTCTACGGCCCCGGCGATCACATGGTGGATCATGTCACCCGCGCGGTGCGGACTCTTCCGGCCTTCGCGACGGTCGGGTTCCGCGAGCGGACCGTGCGCCCGGTCCCGGTCGATGACGCCGTCGACGTGCTGGTGGCGGCGCTGGAGGGCCGGGTCGCGGAGCCGACTGTCGCCGTGATGGGTGCAGAGGAGTTCACCCTGGGTGAGGCGGTGCGCCGCATCGCGCGGGTGGCCGGCCGCCGTCCGATCTTCTTCCCGGCGCCGGTCTGGACGATCCGCGCGCTGGCGCAGCTGACCGAGTGGACGATGGTGGTCCCGCTGGTGGCGAAGGCGCAGGCCCGGATGCTCGCGGAGGGCGTCGCCGAGTCCGCGCCGCATGCTCCCGAGCTGCCGGCCGACCTGCGGCCGTCGCGTCCGTTCAGCGACGACAGCATCCGCGCCGCGATGCCCGAGGGTCGCTTCTCGCTCGACGACCTGCGGATCGTGCGTCGCGTCGGGCGCGGGCAGGCAGCGGCCCGGCGCGTCCGGCCGGCCGCCGCCTCCCGTCGCTGACCGACCCGCCGGCGCCCGGCCGGATTGTGTATTGACGCGGGTGGAGGGCCGGGTCCACCCTTGAGGCGAGCGGCGGGGGAATGGCTCGCGTCGCGGGGAGATCACGTGCCGTGCCCGGGGCACGACGCGTCTGCAGGAAGCCGTCATGCCTGAGCCGACGCGGAGACTCGCTGTGGTCGGGGGACTGGGAGTGTTGCCCTCCGTCCGGCTGTCGCTGCCGTCGCGCCGCCTGCTCGCCTTCCTCGCGGTCGCCGGCCCGGAGGCCTCCCGGGGTGTCGTCGCCGGCCGGTTGTGGGCGGACATCCCCGAGACCCAGGCGCGGGCGAATCTCCGGCGCGCGATCTGGCAGTCGCCGGGAGGATGGGTGGTCGCCGACGGCGACGAGCTGCGTCTGGATGCCGAAGTCGACCTGACCCGGCTGCACGAGGTGGCGTGCGCCGCGATCGAGGGCGCCCCGCTGACGATGGACGAGATCGACCTGCTGTCGCGCGACCTGCTTCCTGGGTGGCATGAGGAGTGGGCGATCCCCGCGCAGGAGGCCTTCCACCTGCTGCGCGTTCAGGCCCTCGAGGCGGCGTGCGTGACCATGACCCAGCAGCGGATGCACGCACTCGCCACGCAGGCGGGCACGGCGGCGCTCGCGGCCGATCCGCTGCGGGAGTCCGCCGCCTACGCGCTGATCCTGGCGCATCTGCAGGAGGGCAACCGTCACGCGGCTGCCGTGCGGTTCCGGGCGTTCGCCCGCACCCTCGAGGAGGAGCTGGGCGTCGCGCCCGATCCGCGGCTCGCGCGTGCGGTCAACTCCGCCGTGGCGGTCCGCTCGCTCTGAGCCCGACCCGGCTGCGTGCAGGCGGCTGCTTGCGCGACGCTCCGACGACGCCGGAGGCACGCCGGCCGGACGCACCGCGGACGCGGCAGGCAGCGGCCGCCGACGCCCGCATCCCTCCGACGCGACGGCCGGCGCACGGAAGTCGGTCGCTCGCGGCCACGGCGGAGGACGGGTCGTCTGGTGCAGTGGGACCACGGGGTTCGGATGCCGCCGGAGGGAGTTCGCGCGATGACCATCATCACGAACGAGGAGCAGTTCACGCTGGAGAGCCAGCCGTTCGCCGAGGCGGCTCCCGGGGGCGAAGCGGAGCAGACCGAGTCCCCGACGTCCGAGGGAGCGACGTCGGAGAGCCTGGCGTCGTTCTCGCCGTGGGCGGAAGGGCTGACGCCGTTCTCAGAGGCGGGGTCGCCGGCGGGGGAGCAGGAGGCGCTGCTCGAGAGCGCGTTCGAGGCCGTGCGCGACGAGGCGTTCGACGAGGCCGTCTCCGAGCTGCTCGCCGAGACGGAGGACGCCGTCGGGCAGCGTTTCTCGGATGAGTCGCCAGCGACGGCGGGGGAGCGCGAGCGGCTCGCCGCAGCGCACCTGGCGCCGACGCAGTACGCAGCGGAGCAGTACCTGGAGCGGCTGAGCGAGGCGCTCGTCGGGCAGGACGTCGAGTCGCTCAGCGATGAGCAGCTCGACGAGCTGATGGATCGGGTGCAGCCGGAGCTGAGCGAGGTCTCGCCCGCGGGCGAGCAGTTCATCGGCGGTCTGATCCGGAAGGCCCGCAGTGCCGTCAGGTTCGTCGCCAACGCCGCCAAGAAGGTCGGCGCCGCCGCGGGAGGGCTGCTGACCGCGGGTCTGAAAGGTCTCACCAAGCTGGTGCGGCCGCTCCTCAAGCGGGTGCTGAGCTTCGCGATCGGACGCCTGCCCGCGCCGCTGCGCGCACCGGCCCGGCTGCTGTCGTCCAAGCTCTTCGGCGAATCCGAGGGCTTCGCCGAGACCTCCGCAGAGACCGAGGCCTTCGAGGCGGAGCGCGAGGGCGAGGCCTTCGCGATCTCCCCGGCCGTGTCGCGCGATACCGAGGCGCTGACCGAGTCGTTCGATGCGGCACTCGCCGAAGCGCTCGTTTCCGGAGAGACGGGCGAGGTGGGCTTCGCCGGAGAAGGGGAGGCGGAAGCCGAAGGCGAGAGCGAGGCCGCTCAGGGCAGCTCGGAGCTCGAACTCCTCGCGGAAGCGCGTGGACGCCTCATCGATGCGCTCGCGGAGGCCCGCAGCGCCGATGAGGTCGCGCCAGCGGTCGAGCAGTTCATCCCGGCGCTCCTCGGAGCGCTCCGGATCGGCATCAACCTGGTCGGTCGTCCCCGTGTCGTCGGCTTCCTCGCGAAGTTCCTGGGGAAGCTGATCGGCAAATGGGTCGGCCCGCAGCTGTCCGGTCCGCTCTCCAACGCCATCGTCGACACCGGGCTGCGGCTCATCTCGCTCGAGCAGCTCGAACCCGAACTGGAGTCGGAGGCCGTCCCCGCGATGCTCGCAGGCACGATCGAGGACACCGTGCGGCAGCTGGCGGAGACGTCCGAGTACGAGCTGGAGGACGAGTCGCTCATGCGGGCGGCGACGGCCCGGGCGTTCGACCGCTCGGTCGCCGCGACCTTCCCGCCGTCGCTCCTACGCTCGGGAGTGCAGCGCGGAGCGCAGCTCGGCGGCCGGTTCGTCACGCGCAAGGCGCGTTCGCCCCGGCCCTACCGGCGGTACAGCCGCTCGATCGACGTCGAGGTCACGGCGGGGATCGCCGACGCGATCGACACCTTCGGCGGTGTCAGCCTCGGGTCGAGCCTGCGCGCGGCCGGTCTGACTCTGCCGGCGCGGGTGCGCATCCACCTCTTCCAGGCGACCATCGGCACGTCGTTGCGGCGGATCGCGGCCATCGAGCGGACGCGCAGCGGTGTCCGCCTCTCGAGCTCGCAGCTGCACCCGCTGACGCCGAGGGCCGCAGGGCTGCTGCTGAAAGACCCGGGGATGAGCGTCGCCGTGCCCGCGGAGTTCCTGCGCAGCCGCGCCCGCGTCGCCGCAGGGCAACGGTTCTACTGGCTGGAGCCGCTCGACCAGACCCTGCTGCCGACCGTCGGCGGCCCGGGCAGGCGGAGCGGCGGGGAGCCGTCGCAGGGCTGGGTCGTGGTCGACACGCGAGCCTCCGTGATCCGGGTGGGACTGTTCTTCTCCGAGGCGGAGACCCAGACGATCGCCGCCGCCATCCGGGAGGGACGGTCCGAGGCCGTGCTGCTGCCGGCGCTGACGAAGGCCTACGACGGCCTCGCGCGCCGCTTCGCGCAGCGCACCGGCCGGCTGCGGATCCGCGCCGAGCTGGAGCAGTCCGAGGCCGTCTCGCGGCTACCCCGGGTGCTGGACCGCATCCCTCCGGGGGCAGTGGCCGGACTCACCGTCGCCCTGCGGCGCTGGCTGCTGCCCGCCTTCGCGACGTGGTCGCGCGAGGGCAGCGCCGAGTTCGCCCGCGCATCGGCCGACCCGCGGAACGGCGTGACCGTGACCGCCACCATCCGGTCCGCACCCGGCCTCGACCTGGTGCGGCAGGCGGCCTCCGGCGCGTTGAGCGCCGCGTCGCTCGCCGCTCTCGCGTCGGGGAGGGCCTTCCGCGGCGCTCCCGCGATCGCCGTCGCCGCGCACCCCGGGCGGCGCCGGCCATGATCGCCGACGCCGCGACGCGAGCGGTCGCCGCCGACCTGGAACGGCAGAGCGCGCACTGGGTCGCGGCCGCGACGACGTTCCTCGACGCGGAGGAGTTCGCCTCCGAGGCCGCGTGGCGATCCGTCGAGACGTTCGTCGGGCTGCCCCTGCGGAGGCACCTGAAGGTCATCGTCGAGGAACTGATCGACATCGGCCGGGCGACGATCGCGCTGACCCGCGCCGCACGGCGGGATGCGCTCGCCCTCCCCGAGGCGATGGCAGCCGTGCAGAAGCTCCGCCGCCGGTACACCCAGGTGGAGACCACCCTTGACTTCTTCGGCGACGCCGTCTCGTCGCGCACCAGCCCGCAGCTCCGCGCAGCGCTTCAGGCACTCGACGCCCTGGCCGGAGCCAGCATCGCGCCCGTGCTCACCCGCGCAGGGCTCGCACCCATCCCGGTGCTCACCTATGTCGACAAGGGGATGGGGGCCTCCATCCTGCGCGCCGACATCCGGCTGTGGGCGCCGGGCAGCATCAACCCGGTCGCCGCGATCAAGATCGTGCGGCACAACCTCTACCGGCCGACATCGCTCTTCCACGAGGCCGGCCATCAGGTCGCCGCCGTGACCGGCTGGGTGCCGTCCCTCCAGGAGTCGTTGGGGCGATCGCTCGCCGGGGATGCGGAGTTGCGCGCGATGTGGCTGCCGTGGGCCTCGGAGATCGCGGCCGACGTCTTCGCGTTCGCGCACACCGGCTACGCGTCGGTCACGGCCCTGTTCGATGTGGTGGGGGATGCGCGCACGCTCCTCCGCTGGCCGATCGGCGATCCGCATCCCGTCGGCTGGCTGCGCACCCTGCTGGGCTGCGCGATGTGCCGTGCGGCGTTCGGAGCCGGGCCGTGGGACGACCTCGAGGCCGCCGTCGTGACGGGGTTCCCGCTGCGCCGGGCCGACCCGACGGTGCGCGCGCTCCTCGAACGCTCGCGCAGCCGGATGCCGGGCATCGCGGTCGCGTGCCTCACCGCTCCCGTCCCCGGACTCGGCGGCAGCCCGATCGGGGCTGCGGTCGACCCGGCGCGCGTCTCGCCCGCCGCACTGGCCGAACTGGAACGGACCGCCGGGGCCGCCCTGTGGACCTCGCCGCATTGGCGGCGCACCGAAGGCATCCGCATCGTCGCCCTCGCCGGGCTGCGCGAGGCGGAACAGCCCGACAAAGCGTCCGCGTGGATCGCGCGGGCCCGCGAATGGATGACCGCGACGCCGCTCGCGGCGTGACCGCCGACGGCGAGGCCGCCGGCACTTCAGACAGAGAGATCGGAGACGAAATGGCCCAGTCAGCTCCCCCGGGAGGAGGCTCCTCGGGGCGCCAGAACACGACGCAGCGGCTCGAGGCGATGGAGGCGCTGATCGCCGTCGAGACGGCGCGGCTGGCCGAGGAGCGCGAGGCGCTCCGCCAGGAGTACGAGCAGCTGCGCAGCGAGCAGTCCCAGCTCCGCCGCGAGTACGAGGACCGCCAGCGCGACCTGTTCCTGGTCAGCGGCCTGGATGCGATCAGCACGGTGCTCGAGAACGGCTTCGAGCAGGTGATCGGGCAGCTCGAGCCGCTGACCGAGTTCCGGCCGCCGAGCGGGGAGACCCCGCTCCCTCTGCCGACCCAGTACCGCTTGGCGTCGCTGCAGGCGACGCAGCAGCGCATCCAGGCCGACTCGTACCAGGTGCCGCTGGGCGAGTACGACGTCGGCTTCCTCAACGACCCGCGCGACCGGCCGGACACCGGCGCCGCCGGCTCGGCCGGCTACACCCAGGAGGGAATGCCGTCATGATCCCGCAGCTCACCAACCGTCTGCTCTCGCCGCCGTCGGCGCCCGGGCCCGTCCTCCCGATCGGGAACGCCGCAGACGCGGCCGCCGCCGTGCTGAAGGCCGACCCGCTCGACCTCGTGCTGTACCTGGAGGAGGTGTGGGACAGCGCCGACGTCTGGGCGCCGAATGGCTACCGCGCCGGACCTGCCCGCAGCGCCCTCTTCGCCACCGGTCAGTTCGCGGGCTACGTCCCGGTCGCGGGGCCGGCCTGGGACCACTTCCTGTCCTCGTACGTGCTCGAGAACACCCGCATGGTGCAGATCTTCGCCCGCGTCGTGAAGGAGTACCGCACGGGCGAGAGCCTCGGCGTGCCGTCCATCGCGACCCAGCGTTGGCTGGACACCACGGAGGCGCTGCTCCTCGGCGCATGGAATCCGCTGCCGCTCTGGCTGAGCACCAGTTCTGTGCGCACGGACCCCGAGGCGGTGCGCCGGAACGCGTACTGGCGGATGTTCGGGATGGACCTGTCGTTCGGGATGGACGACAACCGCCCGGCGACCTACGCCCGCTCCACCGCATCCAACTCGACGTTCGTTCGGCTGTTCGAGGAGCTGCTGTACGAGGTCTGGCAGGCGATGGTGAACCTGCGGAACGTCGCCGGCGTCAACTCCGCCGACAACGACCGCATCTACGCCATCGCCCAGGAGCTGAAGTACATCCTCCGATCGCGGCGGCAGAACGCCGTGCTCGCGCGCGAGGAGCTGGCGGCCGCCACGGTGGTCGGCTGGCTGAACCTCACACTGGACTCGAACACCTCCGTCATCACCGACCTCAAGTCCCAGGCCACGAGCGCGGGCGACCGGCTGCGGCTGGTCGGCGAACGGGTCGGCCTGGCGGCGCACTCGAAGTCGACATCGCTCATCACGATGGCGCAGGACCTGTCCATCCTCATGAGGACCATCGAAGCCGACATCGTCACCGGACCGGAGTTCGCGTGGGTGCTCTACGACACGGTCGCGCCCGGTCCGTCGCCGGTGCAGCCGCTCGGCTCCTACACGCGCCGGGTCATCACCGAGTGGTCTTCGGCCGCCGGCCGCGACCTGAAGGCCCGCAAAGCGCCGGTGGACACCCAGCAGCGCCGGCCCGCGGCCCTGGCACGCTGAGACGGGGGCGATCATGCCGACGCAGACCTTCGACGAGCAGCCGGTGCCCGGCGGGTTCGAATCGCCGTTCGAGGTGACGCCCGGCGAGCGGTTCACCGTGAACGAGAGCGGATTCACGGCGGACGAGTCCGAGGAGTACGAAGGATACGAAGCGTTCGAGGGATACGAGGGCTTCACGCTCGAGGGTCCCTCCGCGGAGAGCGAGACGTTCCCCTCCGGGCTGGTGCTCTCGGAGACGACCGGCGCGACCGGCCCCGGGCAGGAGCACTGGGACCCGAACGACACCGGGATCCCGCTGCTCTCGACCGGCCCCGCTGTGCGATCGCAGAAGGTGTCGCGCAACTTCACCGTCGGCGAGTTGGTGCGCAGCGGCGGCGTGTACGCCGATCCCGCCCGCATCGCTCCGGCGCTCGTCGACCTGCTGCAGCGCATCCGCGACCGCGCAGGCAGGGCGGTGCGGATCACCTCCGGCTACCGATCGTGGAAGCGGAACGGCGTCGTGTACAAGGGCTACGGCAAGCCGCCGACCCTGAGCCGCCACTGCTCGGGTCAGGCCGCAGACATCCGGATCTCCGGTTACAGCGGGATGCAGATCGCGAAACTCGCGATCGACGTCTGGGGACCGACGATCGGGGTCGGGATCGGCGGCGATTACGCCCACGTCGACGTGCGGCCGAGGTGGAGTCGCTGGACCTACCTGAAAGGGGAGGCGAACCGGCGTGCGATCGCCGAGATCGACGCGTATCGCGCGGCGAAGAAGGCGGGGAAGCTCCCGCAGCCGGTACCGGTGCCCGTCCCTCCCGTGCCCGTCCCGATCAACCCCGTCCCCATCGTCCCTGGCGCAACGGGAGCCGGCGGCCTGGTGATCCGCAGATCGCCGCTGCTCGCGTCGCACCGCGGCACGCATCCCGATCTGATCCTCGGCTGGAACGCGATGAGCGCGCCGACGGCGATCGACGTCGTCGTCCATTTGCACGGCTTCTCGGCGAGCGGAGCCGCCATGCGCCTCGACACCGAGAAGCTGCCGGTGAGCGGTCTCGGGCTCGGGAGCCGCGCCCGCCCGACGCTGACGATCCTGCCGCGCGGCGACTACTTCGGCGGGGACTCCGGGCGCGGCTACGATTTCCCCGCGCTGACCCCCGCCGGGCGGCTGGACGCCTTGATCGCGTCGGCGTTCGCCGCGTTCACCGCACGGACGGGCGTGGGAGCGCCGCGGGGCCGTCTCATCCTCACCGCGCACTCCGGCGGCGGGAAGGCGCTCCTCGCGATCCTGAACCACACCGATCCCGACGAGGTCTTCGTGTTCGATGCCCTCTACCAGCGGGCGACGGCGCTCGGCACGTGGATGGAGAGACGCGTCGCCAGGCACATAGCGTCGCCCTCCACACCAGCCCCGGCGCTGCGTGTGCTGTACCGCGCCGACGGCAAGAAGTCGACGCAGCCGTCGAGCGAGGAACTCGCCCGGCAGCTCGCCGCCGTGCTGTCCGTTCCCGCCGCTGCGCCGCTGCGACCGCGGTTCCGGGTGGAGCGCACCACGGAGCAGCACGGGACGATCCCGAAGAGGTACGGGAGCACACTGCTCGGGGACGCGGGCGCCGACCTGTCGGGGACCAGCCCGGTGCCCGGGGTCCAGCAGGAGGCGTTCGACGAGCAGGAGTCGCTGGCGTGGGATGCGTACGAGAGCCCGTATCCGGGCGAGAACCTGGACGAGGGCGAGTTCTTCGAACCCGAGTACTACGCGGAGTCGTTCGCCCTGGAGGGGCTCGACGAGGGCGAGGCAGAGTATCTGGACACCGAGGGGGAAGGGTACGACGAGGCGGAATCGGAGTCTGAAGGTTTCGAGGAGGCGGAGGGGTTCGACGAGGGTGAGGCCTTCGACGAGGGTGAGGCCTTCGACGAGGGTGAGGCCTTCGACGAGGGTGAGGCCTTCGACGAGGGTGAGGCCTTCGACGAGGGCGAGAGCTTGGATGAGGCCGAGGCCTTCGACGAGGGCGAGGCCTTCGACGAGAGCGAGGCCGGGGAGGCGGAGTCGTTCGACTCCGAGCGCGGCCACGACGAGTGGTCGGAGACCGGGCAGTCCGGCTCCGAGGCCTTCACGCCCGCGGCGATGGTGGCGGAGGAGTCGGAGGACGAGGACGGCGAGTCGGAGGGCTTCGAGGGGCTGGAGGAGGGGTTCGTCACGACCGGCGTCGTCTATCCGTCCGGTCTGGTGCTCGCGCCCGCCCCCGCATCCATCGCCGCGGCTCCGGGATACGCCGACCCGAACAACACGGGCGTCCCGCTGGTGGCGACGCCGCCGTCGACCCACCGGCAGAAGTTGGCGACCAACTTCGTCGTCCGCGAGCTGGCGTCGAGCGGAGGAACGGCGTCGCCGTACTCGCGCATCTCGCCCGAACTGGTCCGCGTGCTCCAGGCCATCCGCGCGCGCCTGGGGCGCCCGGTGTACGTCGACTCCGGCTACCGGCGGTGGGCCCAGGCGCTGGCCGTCGCGGAGGCGCGCGGCGGCCATCCGAAGAACACCCGGCACGCCTCGGGCCAGGCCGCGGACATCCGCGTGATCGGACTGACGGGCACCCAGCTGGCGCAGGCGGCGATCGACGCCGTCGACGACGACCTCGCGCTCGGCATCGGCGGCAACTACCTCCATGTGGACGTCCGCGGCACCTGGAAGCTGTGGACGTACCTCCCGGGGGCAGCGGGCCTGGCGGCGAAGCAGGTCGTCCTCGCCCACCACGTCGCGAAGAAGGGCAAGAAGAAGCCGCAGCCCAATCCGAACCCGCAGCCGAAGCCCGCTCCGACGCCGGTCGTCGACGACCGGTTCCGGATCATCAAGCCTGCGTTCATCGCGGCGACCGACCCCGCGGCGCGGGCCGCCGTGCTGCAGCGCGGCATCGCGTTTGCCCGCACCCACGCCGCGCAGGCCCGTCGTGACGCCGGCAGACCGACCAGCCGGACCTCGGCGTCCCGGCGGAGGATCGCCGCCGAGACCGGTGTGGACGCGGAGCGCAATCCGTACGCCGCGAACTCCACCGACGACCGGTTCGAGCAGGCGTATCGGGCGTGGGCGGAGAACCCCCTGCAGTCGGTCGAGCCGTGGACGCTGATGGCCCTCTGGGTGAAGGAGGGCCTCGGGCAGCCGCAGGTCGCCGGCGAGGTCGTCGCGACGAGCCCGGCGGATGCCCGATCGATCTGGCGCTCGCGCTGCTACTTCGTCAACATGGGAATCGACCACTACATCCTGCTCAAGCCCAAGCAGCCGAACCGCGACAACGAGATCGACGACCGGCCGGGCACCGGTACGCAGCACGACGCGATCCTGCGCGCCGCCGTCGCACAGCACGTCTCGGCGGGGAGGCTGCCACGGGATGTGTCGGCGGAGATCGATTCCCAGCTGACGGTGAGCCGCGTTCCGGGGACCACGGACCGATTCACCGTGGTCCCCACCACCCGGTTCTTCGTCCTGTCGCTCATGCTGGTGGACGCGTTCTGGCGGCAGAACAAGGCCGACGTCGTGGCGGCGCCGGAGATCGCCGCCGCCACGCCGACCCCGCTCGACGTCGACGGTCTCACCTACATGCGATGGAACATGGTCGCCGAGTCGTTCCGGAAGTTCCGCCGCCGGGACATGTCCACGAGTGCCGATCCGGACGGCACTATCCCCACGCTGCCGGTGTGGGCTTTCCACCGAACGCCGAAGGAGGGCCAGTTCCGGCAGTCCCGCATCAATGCGATCAAGCTGCAGCACCTGATCTCGGTGTTCCAGGAGGCGTACGACGGCTGAGACGCCGGACGCGGAGCGGTGGCGGTCAGGCCGCGGGCGTCGCCCGCCCCTCGAGAGCGGCGCGGTACCGCGCGTACTTGCGCGAGCCGACCCACCGCCAGGCCAGGGCGACCGGTGCGGGGAGGTTCTTCCCGAGCCATTCCTTGCCGCCGTCCGGCTGCGCAGCGAGGATCGCACCCAGCATGTTCCAGGTCTGACCCTTGGGCGTGCTGGCGCGTCCGTGCTTCGCGAACCACTCGACTTCTGGCTTGGTGAGCGTGTACTCCATCACCGGAACGATGTTCGCCTCCTCGTCGGGGAGGTGCTCCGCCAGGGCGGCGTTGATGCCCGTCAGCGCCGCCTGCACCGGAGCGGCCGTCGTCGCGCTGGGCGCCGCCCTCCATGCGGGGACCGCGCGATCCAGCTCCTGAAGGTGGACGAGCATCGCGGCGTGCTGCTCTTTCATCCGCTCGACATGCAGGGCGCAGGAGGGACGTCTCTCGTCGATCACCGGCCACAGCCGGGCGTCCTCTCCCTCGTGATGGCCGTGGAGCGAGACGGACACGAGGTCGAGCTGCGAGGCGACGACGTCCGCGTGCGCGGTGTCTCCGTCGGCCACACCCTCGACCAGGCCGGGGGCCTCGGCGAAGGAGTGGCGGAACAGCCGATGGATCTCGATCATCCCGCTCGCGTCGCAGGTCTTCGGGCCGGTGAGGGGTGGTTCGCCGGAGGAGGGCAGGGAGGTCGCCGACATGGCGGAACTCTACGACCCCGCGGCGGGATGCGCGCTCCCCAATTTCCCGCGACGAGCGGCATCCGACGCTCACCGTGCGCTCTCGCCGGGCGTGAGTAGCATCCACAACGTGACCGCAACCCTCCCGACCGACGCCGAACGCCGACTCGCCCTGCGGCGGATGAAGGCCCTCGCGACGAGCCTGCTCGCCGTGGCCGCCGTGGTGTTCGCCGTCGCCTTCGCACTGCAGGACCGCTACCCGTGGCTCGGGTTCGTGCGCGCCGCCGCCGAGGGGGCGATGGTGGGCGCGCTCGCGGACTGGTTCGCCGTGACCGCTCTTTTCCGGCATCCGCTCGGGCTCCGCATCCCGCACACGGCGATCATCCCGACCCGTAAGGACGAGATCGGGGCGACCCTCGGCGACTTCGTCGAGACCAACTTCCTCTCCGACGAGGTCGTCGCCGGCAAGCTTCGGGGCATCGACCTCGCCGGGGCGGTCGCCGACTGGCTCTCCGAGCCGCAGAACTCGCGCCGCGTGGTGGCGGAGTCCTTCCGTGGCATGACCGGGCTGGCCGCGCTGCTCGACGACGATCGGATGCGGGAAGCCATCGAGGGTGTCATGCGCACGCACGTCGTCGCGCCCGAGTGGGGTCCGCCGCTCGGACGGCTCGGGGAGCGTGTGCTCAGTTCGGGCGGCCACCATGAGGCGGTCGACCTGCTGCTGGACCGGCTGGATGAGTGGCTCGCGGCGAATCCGGAAGCGTTCGGACCTGTGGTGTCGCGGCGTCTCCCGTCGTGGCTGCCGTCGTTCGTGGATCGTGTGATCGACGAGCGTCTCCATGCGGAGGCGCGCCGGTTCGTCCGCGAGATGCGGGACGACCCGGACCACCGCCTCCGTCGCTCGCTCGACGACTACCTCGCCCAGCTGACCGACCGGCTGCAGCACGACGAGGCGACGATCGAACGCCTGGAGGCGGCGAAGAGCCGCGCGTTCGACGACCCACGGATCCGCGAGCTCGCCGCATCCACCTGGTCAGCCGCACGCACGGCCGCGCTGGATGCGCTCTCGGAGGAGGACAGCGACCTGCGCCGCCGCGCGGAGGCCTTCGTCGCCGACGTCGCCCGCCGCGTCCTGGCCGACGACGACATGCGGGCATCCCTCAACACCCGGCTGACCGATGCCGCCCTGCACCTGGTGACGAACTACCGCAGCGACATCTCGCACGTCATCACCGAGACGGTGCAATCCTGGGATGCGGCCGAGACCACCGACAAGATCGAGACCCAGGTCGGCCGCGACCTGCAGTTCATCCGCATCAACGGCACGGTCGTGGGCGCGCTCGCGGGCCTCGCGATCTACAGTGTGGCGACGGGTATCTCGGCGCTGCTCTAGCGTCCTCGTGGTTACTCGTCGGCGAAGAGAGCGCTTCCGCGCCGCCAGACCTGGCGGATGTTGAGGGTGTCGGCGATCCGCGTCGTCGGATCGCCGTCCACGAGCACGAGGTCGGCTCGCAGCGACTCCCGGATCCGTCCACGGTCGTCGAGGCCGAACCGTCGCGCGGGGAGCGCTGTGGCGGCGCGGAGCGCTTCCGCGGGCGTGAGGCCTGCGCGGACGAGGAGCTGGAGTTCGTGGTGGACGCTGGCGCCATGGGCCATTCCACCGAGTGTGGGCAGCGGGAACGAAACGTCCGTGCCGACGAGGATGTCGACGCCGGCTGCGTGGAGCGCGCGAACGGACGCGAGAACGTCGTCGAGGTCGCCCTGCGGGTACCGGTTGTAGCTGCTCTGCAGGGTGGAGATCCAGGCGTCGTCGAGCTTGGAGCGGACGCGCGGATCCTCGGCGAACTCGGCCGCGGAAATCCCCATCATGGAAGCGTTCAGGACGACGCAGGGTACGACGAATGCCCCGGATGCTGCGATGGTGTCGATGATCTGCGACGTGTGGGGGCGGTCCATGAAGAGGTGGACGAGTCCGTCGATGCCACCCGTGATCGCCGAGGCGGTCGCGTCCACGGTGAGTGTGTGGGCGACGGTCAGGAGGCCGCGGCGGTGGGCTTCTTCAACGCCGGCCGCGATCGTCGCGTCATCGAGCAGGGGGAGGCCGGGGGCGCCTTCGACAGTCCCGTCGTCGATCATGAACTTGATGTAGTCGGATCCGGTGGCCTGGAGCCGTGGGATGAACGCCACGGCCTCCTCGGGTGTCATGGCGAACGGCATGACGATGTCGGCCCACTGGTCCGCGTCGGCATCATCCGCGTCCCACGGAGCCTCGTCGCCGTCGTCGTGCCCCTCGCCGCCCATCAGCTCACTGGGATGTCCGCCAGGCGGGGTGATCCCGAAGCCCGCAGAACGTACATCTGCGACCCGATCGTCATCGGTGACCTGGCTCCGTCTGTCCCGGGTGAACATCCCCTGCATCTCCAGTTCGGTCGTCACCCCGAAGGCGAGGGCCAGCTCGAGCCCCTCCAGGGACGTGTGGACGTGTGAGTCGATCAGGCCGGGGATCACCGTCCCGCCGCGGCCGTCCACGACGTGCGCCCCGTCGGGGATGTCGTCGCCGATCGACCGGATCCTGGTTCCTTCGATCACAACCGACGCAGCGGGGATCACCTCCTCGCCGTCGAAAATCCGTGCGCCGACGATCGCTGTCGTGTTCATCGCTTCTCCTTTGGTGTTCGTCCGATGCGGAACGTCATTTTCTGTAGTGACTACAAAAAACTAGTAATACCATAATTGAAGCTGCTGCCTCGATGCAGTACGCTCGTCTCGTGGCAGCCGGTACAGGACTTCGCGAGCGCAAGAGGGCGCAGACCCGTCGCGCCCTTCACCGCGCCGCCGTCCGGTTGTTCGTGGAACGCGGATTCGATGATGTGACCGTCGCTGAGATCGCCGATGAGGCGAATGTCGCGTTGACGACGCTTTTCACGTATTACCCGGCGGGCAAGGTCGGCCTGGTCTTCGAGCAGGAGGAGGACCGCGCGGCCGCACTGGTACAGGCCATACGCGATCGCCCCGCCGGAACGGACCCGCTGAGTGCTATCGAGGCGTTCATGGAAAGCCGAGTCCCGTTCGACGACGGTGACTCGCGTTCCCGGGAGCTCCTCGATCTGATCTTCTCGACGCCGCAGCTCCGCGCCTACGTCCGGCAGAAATGGACCGACTGCGAAGATGCACTGGTCTCTGAGCTCGCCGCGGAGTGGCATGAGCCCGACGGCGCAAGCCTCCGCTCCCTCGCGCGCTTCATCCTCGAGAGCCCCGACATCGCCGCGCGCGAGCCATCGCCCGAAGGCGCGCTACGTCTCATCTTCACGAAACTGCGCCGCGGCTGGAGATAGAGCCGTCCTGGGTGACGTGGTTCAGGCTGCGGTGTTGGCCGCGGTCGCGATGGCGGTGAGGACCGCGGCGTAGAGCCTTCGCGTCACGTCGAGATATGCGCTTTGCTGGGCCTCGTCTTGGAAGACCAGGTCATTCCAGGACCCCATGCCTCCGAAGACCCACGCTTGAACTGCGGCGGCCAGAAGCTGCCGGTTCTCTGTGGGAGCAGTCGACGGGGCGAGGTCGGGGTTGTACGGGATCACTGGTTCGCTCGTGTCGAGGAGCCCGAGTGCCTGAGCAAACCATCCCGCCCAGGAGCGGAGATCTGTCGATTGTGCAAAACGCTCGATGGCCTGCAGTGCAGTCCGGAGGTCAGTGCGCGCGGAGCCCAGATCAACGACCGGTTCCATCGCTGCGGGCAGGCCCCGGCTGGTCATCTCGACGGCCCAGATTCGATTGTTCGGGTCTGCCCGGTCTCGAACAGACCATGCGCAGAACCAGATCCGCGGCCGAGGGCCGTCGGTGCATATCGCCCAGCGACCGCCGTTCGCGAACGATGCCTCTATGTGGCCTGGAAGCCCACTGGACGCGGCGCCGTCTCCAATGAGCAGTGTGAGTCGCTGGCTTCCGCCTTCCTTGACGTGCTGGAGCCAAGCGGCGACGCCGTCGCCCTCCCATGAACGGTGGCGGAACAGGCCGCGCTCCGAGCACTGCGACCGCCACGAGCTCACAAATCGGAAGGCCGAATTCGATGCATCCAACGCGGGTGCGGGCTCGGCGCTCCTGGACAGCCAGTCGTTGCCATACAGACACATCGCAACAAGAGCTGCCAGTTCGCCGTTCATGCCTCGATCATGCCCGAGAATTCCCGAACCCGGATGGACGCTGCGCGGCATCCCAATTGGCGGAGAACGGGAAATTCGAACCCCGGATGGAGTTGCGCGCGCACCCGGTGCGCGCATCCCATTTGGCGGAGAATGGGGGATTCGAACCCCCGAGGGCTTGCACCCAACACGCTTTCCAAGCGTGCGCCATAGGCCACTAGGCGAATTCTCCTGGTCGTCGCCTTTCGCTGTCGCGGCCGGCGGCTCCCAGTATCTTACCCGAATGCCGGAGGGCCTCGCGCACACGGCTCCCATCCGTAGCCGCTACAATCGTTGATGGCTCCCCACGTGGCGCCATCCAGGCCAACTCCCCCAGGGCGGAAACGCAGCAAGGGTAACCGGGCTCTGGCGGGTGCGTGGGGAGTCTTTTCATGTCCAGCCGCGTGTCACCGCCGCCGCGTATATTGTGGCCACCAGTGCCGGACCTTCTACGCCCTGTAGAATGGTCCGTGTCTTCCGTGGAGCGATGGAGGGACGGGTGCCGCAGTGACCGATCAGCTGACCGAGCTGTCGACCGAGGCGTACGTGGTGGGCTTCCCGCTCGTGTTCGACCTGGAGCAGGTCGTCCGGTTCACGGAGGAGGGCATTGGGTCGGTTCCCCCAACTCCCTACAACTCGTTCGGGCACGCGCGCGAGCTGGCCGGACCCGACGACACATTCGTGTCGATCAACAACGACACCGTGTACTCGATCGCCCAGGTCGATTTGGGGGTCGGGCCGGTGAGGTTCAGCGTCCCCGCAGCCGGTGACCGCTATTTCGTCCTGCAGTTCGTGGACGCCTGGACCAACAACTTCGCCTACATCGGCACCCGGGCCACCGGGGGAGAGGGTGGCGATTTCCTGCTGCTGCCGCCCGACGACGAGGCCGCGCCCGACACCTCCGGACTCCCGGCCATCCGCTTCCCCACACGCGTTGCGACGATCGTCGGACGGTGGGCGGTCGACGGCGCCGATGACCTCCCTGCCGTCCACGCGCTGCAGGACGCACTGACGTTGACGCCGCTGCACCAGACCCTCGTCCCGCCGCAGGGCGTCCCCGCGGTGGACGGCGGCCAGGGCGAGGCGCTCGACTTCTTCGAGAAGCTGCGGGTATGGTCGCAGGCCTTCCCGCCGGCGCTGCGCGATCGGCCCGCGCTCGAGTCGTACGCGCCGCTCGGGCTGGTGAGCCCGTACACGATCGCCGAACAGCCGGAGGGGGTGCGCCAGGCGCTCGCCGCCGGGTACGCCCTCGGCAAGGACGCACTGGAGTCGGCACTGCGCACTTCCGGGACGCTGACCGACCACTGGGCGGTCAACCTCCACGTCTTCGACTACAACCTCGACTTCTTCGAGCTGGGGGCCATCGACGCACCCGAGTGGAAGCTGCACGACCCGCGCACCCGGTACGCGCACCGCGCTGCGGCGGCGCTCGGCGGGCTGTGGGGAAACCACGCCTACGAAGCGGCCTACATCATGACCTACGAGGACGCCGACGGCGAGCCGCTCAGCGGCGAGCACGTCTACCGCCTGCGGCTGAACCCCACGCCGCCGGTGGGCGCCTTCTGGTCGCTGACCATGTACGACCTCCCGCACTACTACCTCGTCGCCAACCCGATCGACCGCTACTCGGTCGGCGACAGGACCCGCGGGCTCGTGTACGACGACGACGGAGGACTGACCATCACGATGAGCGCCACCCGACCGACCGACGAGAAGGCGGCCGCCAACTGGCTGCCCGCACCGACCGGACGTTTCCGCCCGATCCTCCGCCTGTACCTGCCGGGTGACGAGGTGCTGGACGGCCGTTACGGCATCCCGGCGATCGAGCGGATCGGCTGACGTGGCGCGCTCCATCTACATCACCTCCGCCGAGGGGCACACCGGCAAGTCCACCGTGGCCCTCGGCGTGCTCGAGTCCCTGCGTCACTCGGTCGAGCGGGTGGGTGTGTTCCGACCGATCGCGCGGTCGACCGACGAACGCGACTACGTGCTCGAGCTTCTGCTCCAGCGGATCACGGCCGACATCTCGTACGAGGATGCGCTCGGCGTGACCTACGACGACGTCCATGCCGACGCGGATGCGGCCCTCGCCGAGATCGTCCAGCGCTTCCGCGCGGTGGAGGCGCAGTGCGACACCGTGGTGATCCTCGGCTCCGACTACACGGACGTCGGCAGCCCGACCGAGCTCGGGTACAACGCCCGGATCGCCGCGAACCTGGGCGCACCGGTGCTGCTGGTGCTCGGGGGCCGCATCGGCCAGGGTTTCGGGGAGCGTCTCGGGCAGGCCGACCCGCGCTCGCCGGAGGAGCTCCGCCAGCTGGCGGAGATCGCCGTCGCCGAGCTGCGGACGGAGCACGCCGGACTGCTCGCGGTCATCGCGAACCGGGCGGACGACGGGATGCTGGATGAGATCGTCGCCGCGGTCGGGTCGGTCGTCGGTGCGGCGGCGGTCGCGGCCGGCAGTGCGGACCGCCCGCCGGTGTGGGCCATCCCGGAAGACCCGTTCCTGGTGGCGCCGAGCATCCGCTCCATCATGGAGGAGACCGGTGCGACCCTGATCGCCGGCGAGGAGGCGCTGCTCACCCGCGAAGCGCTGGGCGTGGTCGTCGCCGGGATGTCGATGAACAACGTCCTCCCGCGCCTGGTCGACGGCGCGGTCGTCGTCGTGCCGGGCGACCGCACCGAGGTGCTGCTGGCCGTGCTGATGGCGAACGCGTCCGGCACCTTCCCGTCGATCGCGGGCATCGTCCTCAATGGCGGGTTCGACCTGCCGGAGCCCATCCAACGGCTGCTCGCCGGCCTGCGGTCGCCGCTGCCGATCGTGCGGACCGGGCTCGACACGTACGACACGGTGGTGCGGATCACGCACGCGCGCGGCCGGCTCGCCGCCGACTCGCAGCGCAAGTACGACACCGCGCTCGCCCTGTTCGAACGGCACGTGGATGCGGGCGCGCTCCTCGCGCGTCTCAACGTCTCCCGGCACGACGTCGTCACCCCGCTCATGTTCGAGTACGACCTGATCGAGCGCGCGCGGGCGGCGAAGAAGCACATCGTCCTGCCCGAGGGGGAGGACGACCGCATCCTGCGCGCCGCCCATACCCTGCTGGCGCGCGGTGTCGCGCAGCTGACCATCCTCGGCGAGCCGTTCGAGGTGCGTTCGCGGGCGATCGAGCTGGGTCTCGACCTCTCAGGCGCGGAAGTGCTCAGCCCGTTCGACGATGTGATGCGGCTGCGGTTCGCGACCGAGTACGCCCGGTTGCGCGCGCACAAGGGCATCACGATCGAGCAGGCGTCCGACACCATCACCGACACGTCCTACTTCGGCACGATGATGGTGCACCTGGGGCTCGCCGACGGGATGGTGTCCGGTGCCGCGCACACGACGGCGCACACCATCCGGCCGGCTTTCGAGATCATCAAGACGACCCCGGGCGTCTCGGTCGTGTCCAGTGTCTTCCTGATGGCCCTCGCCGACCGCGTGCTCGTCTACGGGGACTGCGCCGTCATCCCGGACCCGACCTCCGAGCAGCTCGCCGACATCGCGATCTCGTCCGCTCGGACCGCCGAACAGTTCGGGATCGAGCCACGCGTCGCCATGCTGTCCTACTCGACCGGCGACTCGGGCGCCGGGGCGGACGTGGAGAAGGTGCGGACGGCGACGGAGCTGGTGCGGGAGCGCGCGCCGCAGCTCGCGGTGGCCGGCCCCATCCAATACGACGCGGCGGCGGATGCGGCGGTCGGTGCCGCCAAGATGCCCGGATCGGAGGTGGCCGGGCGGGCGACCGTGTTCATCTTCCCGGACCTCAACACGGGCAACAACACCTACAAGGCGGTGCAGCGGAGCGCGGGCGCCGTCGCGATCGGCCCCGTGCTGCAGGGCCTGCGGAAGCCGATCAACGACCTGTCCCGCGGCGCGACCGTCGACGACATCGTCAACACCGTGGCGATCACGGCGATCCAGGCGGCGCTGTCATGAGCGCCGTCCTGGTCGTCAACAGCGGTTCGTCGTCGTTCAAGTACCAGCTGATCGACAGCGAGACCGAGGAGTCGCTGGCCTCCGGGCTGGTGGAGCGGATCGGCGAGTCGAGCGGGCACACCACGCACCGCGGGCCGAACGGCACGACGGAGCGCACGCTCGAGATCCCGGACCACACGGCCGGGTTCCGCGCGATGCTCGACGCGTTCGCGGCGGAAGGCCCCAGCCTCGACGAGAACCCGCTGGATGCGGTCGGCCATCGCGTGGTCCACGGCGGCAAGCGCTTCTTCGAGCCGACGATCGTCACGCCGCTCGTCGAGATCAACATCGAGGACCTGTCCGACCTCGCGCCGCTGCACAACCCCGCGAACCTCGAGGGCATCCGTGCCGCCAAGAAGGCGTTCCCGGACGTGCCGCACGTCGCGGTGTTCGACACCGCGTTCCACCAGACACTGGCGCCGGAGGCGTACACGTACGCCATCGACGCCGACCTGGCCGAGCGCCATCGTGTGCGGCGGTACGGCTTCCACGGCACGTCGCACAAGTACGTCTCCGAGACGGCCGCGGAGTTCGTCGACCGCCCGCTCGGCGAGCTGCGCCAGATCGTCCTGCACCTGGGCAACGGCGCGTCGGCGTGCGCGATCGACGGCGGACGCTCGGTGGAGACGTCGATGGGCATGACGCCGCTGGAGGGCCTGGTCATGGGGACGCGGTCGGGCGACCTCGACCCGGCGGTGCTCATCCACTTGGCGCGGCGCGCGCAGCTGTCGACGGACGCCCTGGACGAGTTGCTGAACCGCCGGAGCGGGCTGCTCGGCCTCTCCGGCCGGGGCGACATGCGCGATGTCCGTCAGGCGGCGGGTCGCGGGGATGACGCTGCGCGCCTCGCTCTGGATGTGACGGTTCACCGGCTGAAGCACTACATCGGTGCGTACACGGCGCTGCTCGGGCGCCTCGACGTGCTGACCTTCACGGCCGGAGTGGGCGAGAACGACGCAGTGCTCCGCGCGGAGGTGCTCTCCGGGCTGGAGGTGCTCGGCATCCGGCTCGACCCGGAGCGCAACGCGAGCACGTCGCGCGACGCGCGGGTCATCTCGACCGACGACTCCGCCGTGACGGTGCTGGTGGTGCCGACGAACGAGGAGCTGGAAATATCCCGGCAGTCGCTCGAGGCGGTTCGGGCAGCGACCGGGGGCTGACGGGAGCAGAGAGGCCATGCGGCGACGGCGCGGCGACGGCGAACGGCACGGGATGCCGCGACGCGTGTCCGCCGCGCGCCGCCCCGGCCTGCTGCCGCGGATCGTGGCGGCCGTCGCCTCCGCACTCCTCGCGGTCACCGCGCTCGCCGGGTGTGCGACCGGGGACGTGGCGGCCGGCGCCCGGTTCGTGACCTCACCGCTCGTCCGCTACAGCGCCGTGCTCTGGCCCTTCCCATTGGAGCTGGTGGGCGCCGAGCCCGGGGCGCGCTTGCGGCTGACCGCGCGGCTCGCCACGGCGCACGGCACCTGGACGTCGGCGGCGACCTACACGGTCCCGGCTTCGGGGACGCTCGACCTCGCGTCCGCCCGGCCGCAGCTCGCCCCGTTCACCGAGCCCGACTCGGCCGGGCTGTTCTGGACGTTGCGCGGGCCGCAGCTGTCGGGTGAGGCGGCTGCCCGGCAGTGGATGCGCGACACCATCCGCGTCACCGTCGCCGCCTCCGACTCCGGCCGCGTCGTCGCCTCCCGATCGTTCGAACTCGACGGGCTGGCATCGTCCCTCGCGGTGCGCACCATCTACACGCGCGACCTCCGGCCGGCCATCGACCCGCGCCTGCCGCGGCAGACGCACGAGGACGTCGCACTCGCCACCTTCTACAGCGCGGCGAGCCTGGAGCACCCGCAGACGCCGGTGGTGCTGATGTTCGACGACGCGCGGCCGGGGGCGTCCGGCGACTACGTCGCCCCGGTGATCGCGCAGTTCGGCGCCTCGGTCCTGCGCATCCCGGTCGCCGCGGCGGCGGACGGCGTGCGTTCGACCGGCATCGTCGCGGACACGACCGTGCAGGCCGTGTTCGACTGGCTGTCGGAGCGTCCCGACATCGAGCAGGACCGCGTCTTCGTCTACGGCACCGGGGCGGCCGAGCAGTTGGCCGTCTGGGCGGCGACACGGTTCCCGTCGCGCATCCACGGGCTGTTCGTCGCCGGGGGCGCGCCGGCGCTGCTGTGCCTGCCCGCGGCGAGGGTGGCCCCGGTCTTCGAGGACTCGTCCGGCCTTCCCTGCCTCACCGACGCGGAAACCGTCGTCCCCTCCGCGGTGCCGTCCATCGACGGCGTCGACGGCCCGGTCGTGCTGGCCTGCGGCACGCAGGACGCGACCTTGCCGTCGTCGTGCGCCTGGCAGCGCGCCCTGGCGGCCACCCGGGAGCCGCGCCCCGGCGACCGGACGATCTACGCCGACGGCGCGACGCATCCCGTCAGCGTGCCGCCCGGCCTGCCGATCGCCCTCCCGGCGACCGGCGGCCAGCCGACCGAGAAGGCCCGTATCGCGTTCTGGAACGCGGTCGGCCGCGACCTGCTCCGGGCGGTGCTCGGATGACCAGGCGGTGGGCGTGACCGGGCGGTGGGCGCTGCGACGGCTGCTGCGGGTCGCGGTCGTCGGAGCGGTGGCGGCACTCCTCCTCTCGGCCTGCGCGACGGGTTCGGGAGGGGGCGCGCGGTTCGTGTTCAGCCGGTTCGGTGACGGGATCACCGAGCCCGTCGGCATCCAGGTCGTCGGCCTCGAGCCGGGCGAGCCCGTCGTGCTCACCGCACGCGCGCACTCCAGCGCCGGCTCGTGGTCGTCGCGGGCGGTTTACGCCGTTCCGCCCACCGGCAGCATCCGGCTGTGGTCGCAGGAGCCGACGGCCGCGCCCTACCCGCGGCCGGACAGTTCCGGTCTGTTGTGGAGCCTGACCGGACCGTCGCTCAGCCAGCAGCAGCTGGAGGCGCAGTGGGTGTACAGCCCGCTCGACATCCGGTTCTCGGCCGAGCAGGCGGGACACCAGGTGGCCTCCGGCGAGCTCCACCGCGCGCCGCTCTCGGCGGGGACCATCAGCCGGGATGTGCTGGGCAGCGATCTCATCGACACCGGCGACCCCGCGGCGTCCGGGCTCGCGCCGACGGCCACCGTCGGGACGCTGGTCGACTCGGTGCCGACGCCGGTCGACCTGCGTCCCGGCGTGATCGTCATCGACGGCGACGACGGCGGAGCGTCCGGCGCGTTCGTCTCGCGGCGGATCGCATCGGCCGGCTTCCCCGTCGTCGTGCTGCCGGCGTTCGTCCCGGCCGGGCGCATCCCCGGATCCGCCGCGCTCTCGGTCGAGACGTTCGACGCCGTGCTGACCTGGTTCTCCTCTCTTCCCGTCGTGGATGAGGGACGCATCTTCGTCTACGGCACCGGTCGTGCCTCGTCGCTGGCCCTCTGGTTCGCCGCGAACGACCCGGATCGCGTCCACGGAGCGTTCGCCGCCAGCGGCGCGACGGCGCTGCAGTGCACGTCGTCCGCGGGCAGCCCGCTGCTCATCCAGCACGGGCGGGCACTGCCGTGCGCCAACCCGGAGCGCACGATCGCGGGCACGGACATCCTGCCGCTGCAGCGCATCAGCGGGCCGCTCGTGCTCGCCTGCGGCACCGACGACCGGCTGCTGCCCACCGCGTGCGACTGGACGCGGGCGGGGGAGCAGGTGCGGGGCGACGAGCCGGGAGACGCCTTCCTCTACCTGGACGGCGCCGGCCACGACATCACCACACCGCCGCTGCTGCCGATCGGGCTGAGCGACCTGGCTCCGGCGACCGCGCAGGCGACCGAAGGGGCGCGGGCGCAGTTCTGGCAGGTCGTCATCGCGAAGCTGGCGGGGGCGATGCGGCCATGAGGCGGATGGTGGCGGGCGTGGTCCTCGCGCTGCTGGTCGCATCCCTCGCCGCCTGCGTCGCCGTTCCGGGCGCCGGGGGACCGCGCGTCGAGGTCAGCGAGGAGCCGAGCGGGGTGTGGAAGCCCATCCATGTCCGGGTCGTCTCGCTACCGCCGGGTGGACGGGTGACGGTGCGCGCGACGGCGCGGTCCGGCGCGGCGGTGGGTGAGCGGTGGAGCTCGCAGGCCGTCTACAGCGTCCCGTCGTCCGGCGTGGTCGACCTGGACCACGACGTGCCCGCCGAGGCCCCGTTCGCCGGAGCGGACGGGATGGGCCTGTTCTGGACGCTGCAGAGCGACTCGGGCCGCGAGGCGAACTCCCCGCAGGTGTGGGGCGGCTCGACCATGACCGTCGACCTGGAGGCCGTCATCGACGGTCGCCGGGTCGCCGCCCGCCGCGTGCACCGGGTCGGGCTGACCTCGGTGGCGCCGTCACGGGCGGTGTTCGACGACGGGATCGCGGGGGACTACTTCCAGCCCGCGTCGGCCGCCGCGGCGCCGCGCCCGGCGGTGCTCGTCTTCGACGGGACCGAGCCCGATGTGCAGACCGGCGTGCTCTCGGCGGCCACCCTCTCCGCGATGGGGTATCCGGCGCTCGCCCTGTCGACTTACGGGTCGGCGGGCCAGCTCGGGCCGGTCCGCGTGCTCCCCGCCGAGCGCGTCGTCGCGGCGCTGAACTGGCTGCGCGCGCAGCCGGGGGTGGATGCGCGGCGCGTCTTCGTCTTCGGGACCTCGCGGGGCGCGCAGCTCGCCCTGTGGACCGCGGTCGCGCATCCCGAGCTGGTCTACGGCGCCATCGCGCCCGCCGGAACCACCGGGCTGGTCTGCCCATCGCCCGTTCCCGGCCCGGCGATCACCGTCGGAGGCTCGTGGGTGCCCTGCCTCAGCGGCACCCACGTGGTGACGCGGGCCGCCGTGCTCGACCTTGACCGCATCCCCGGTCCGGTGGTGCTGGGATGCGCGGGGGAGGACGAGCAGCTCGGGAACGGCTGCCGGTGGCTCGACGTCGCGGCCGAGGTGCGGCCGGCGCGCGGGGGAGACGCGTACGTCCGGGCGCCGAAGGCGACGCACACCTTCTACCTCCCGCCCTACACACCGCTCGACCTGCCTCCCGCGCCGCAGGCGCAGCCGACGGAGGACGCCCGGGTCGCCCTGTGGTCGGCGATCGGCCGTGCCCTCAACGTCCGGGGGCCGTGATCGTCGCCGACCCAGCCGAATGTCGGCGGCGGTGAGTAGCATGTGTGAGTGGTAACCGCCCTGTATCGCCGCTACCGGCCCGACACCTTCGCCGAGATGATCGGCCAGTCTCAGGTGACGGAGCCGCTGATGACGGCGCTGCGCACCAACCGGGTGAATCACGCCTATCTGTTCTCGGGTCCCCGCGGCTGCGGCAAGACCACGTCGGCCCGCATCCTGGCCCGCTGCCTGAACTGTGCAGAGGGGCCCACCGACACCCCGTGCGGGAAGTGCGCCAGCTGCATCGAGCTGAGCCGCGACGGCGGCGGCTCCCTCGACGTGGTCGAGATCGACGCGGCCAGCCACAACGGCGTCGACGACGCGCGCGACATCCGCGAGCGTGCGATCTTCGCCCCGGCCCGCGACCGCTACAAGATCTTCATCCTCGACGAGGCGCACATGGTCACCCCCCAGGGCTTCAACGCCCTGCTGAAGATCGTGGAGGAGCCGCCGGAGCACGTGAAGTTCATCTTCGCGACGACGGAGCCCGAGAAGGTCATCGGGACCATCCGCTCCCGCACCCACCACTACCCGTTCCGCCTCGTCCCTCCCGCGCAGATGCTGGAGTACGTGCAGAGCCTGTGCGACAGCGAGGGCATGACGGTCGCACCGGGCGTCCTTCCGCTGGTGGTGCGCGCGGGCGGCGGTTCGCCGCGCGACACGCTGTCCCTGCTCGACCAGTTGATGGCCGGGTCCGAGGGCAGCGCCATCGACTACGAGCGGGCGGTCGCCCTCCTCGGCTACACGCACGCCGCGCTGCTCGACGACGTCATCGACGCGATCTCGGCTCGGGATGCGGCGGGCGCCTTCGCCGCGGTCGATCGCGTGATCCAGACGGGGCAGGACCCCCGGCGGTTCGTCGAAGACCTGCTGGAGCGTCTGCGCGACCTGATCGTGGTCGCCGCGACGAGTGTCGAGGGGGCTGCGGCCGTGCTCCGCGGCGTCCCGCAGGACGAGCTCGACCGGATGGGCGTCCAGGCCATGAAGTTCGGTGCGGCCGAGCTCAGCCGTGCCGCCGACATCGTGAACGCCGCGCTCACCGAGATGACCGGCGCGACATCGCCGCGGCTCCACCTCGAACTCATGATCGCCCGCGTGCTCGTGCCGTCGAGCGACGAGAGCGAGCGCGGCGCGCTCGCCCGCGTGGAGCGGCTCGAGCGCCGCGTCGGTGTGAGCGACGCCATCGGCTCCGAGCCCGGTCGTGCCGAGTCCGGTCGGACGGAGCGTTCGGCCGCCGAGCGCGGTGCGCCGGCCACGGCGAGCTCGGCTCCGCCACGCGAGCCGGTTCGTGCCGCAGCTGCTGCCCCCGCTGCTCCCGCGCCGGAGTCCGCTCCCGCGCCCGTCTCCGCATCCACTGCGACTCCCGATCCGGCTCCGGATGCTGCCCCGGCAGATGCCGGTGCTGAGGCAGAGCCCGCCGCAGAAGCCGCGACGGTCACGCCGCCGGCGGAGAAGCCCGCCGCCGCGTCGGCTCCCATGGAACAGCCCTCCGCGCCCGCTGCGTCTCCGGCTCCCGCGGCGGCCGCCGTCGGCCCCGTCACCACGCAGCAGGTCAAGGACGCCTGGCCGCAGATCCTCGACGCCGTGCAGCGGGCCAAGCGCAGCGCCTGGATGGTCGTGTTCACCGCGCAGGTGCGCTCGCTGAACGGCGACGTCCTGTCGCTGTCGTTCCCGAGCGACAACGACGTCCAGAGCTTCCGGCAGCCCGACGCGGGCGGTGCTCCGGGCGTCAGCGAGTACCTCCGTCAGGCGATCGTCGACGTCCTCGGCATCCGCGTGAAGTTCATCGCGAAGGCCGACTCGGCTCCCGGGTCGGGCGGGTCGCCCCGTCCCTCCGCCGGTGCGCCCGCCGCGCCCGCGGCCGAGACCTGGCCGGGCGCCGAGCCCGGCGACGCTCGCGAGGCGACGCCGCCTGCCCGCACGGCATCCGCTCCGAGCACTCCGGTTCAGCGCGACACCGCCTCCCCGCGGTCGACGGCAACCGACGCGGCGTCGACTCGCACCACGTCCTCGGACGCCGCCGCCCCGGCGGCCGTGGTCACTGAGTGGGCGACCGTCACCATCCCCTCGTCGCGCGAGACGGCCGAGGCGGCCGCAACGGTGACGTCCGCGGTGGCGACCATGGAGCGTCCGGCCGCGCCGGCCGCAGCACCTCAGACACCTGCGCCTGCCGCCGCCCCGCAGGGCGCCCCAGCGCCGGAGGAGCCGCCGTACGACGACGTCCCTCCGCCCGAGATCGAGCCGCCGTTCGAGCCGCCCGTCCCGGAGGAGCCCGTGGGCGACTGGGCCGCCGCTCCGTCCGCGACGGCTGCCGCCGCTCCGTCCGCAGCCCCGTCGGCGCAGCCCACGCGCAGTGCCGAGAGCGCGTCGTCCGCCGATGCCGCGCGCGCCGCGCGCCCGTCCTCCGCCCCGGCCGCAGGCTCCCGAACGCCGACCTTCCAGCAGCCGCAGCGCTACGGCGAGGCTGTGGTGCGCGAGATCCTCGGAGCCACCTTCATCGAGGAGCAGCCTGCACCTCCGACCCCGGGGATGAGGTAGCCGGTGTACGAAGGCATCGTCCAGGAGCTGATCGACGAGCTCGGGCGGCTGCCGGGCATCGGCCCGAAGTCCGCTCAGCGCATCGCGTTCCACATCCTTCAAACGGAGACGTTCGACGTCACCCGCCTCGCGGAGGTGCTGCTCGAGGTGCGCGACAAGGTGCGCTTCTGCGAGATCTGCGGAAACGTGTCGGAGGAGGTCACCTGCTCCATCTGTCGTGACCCGAGGCGCACACCGAACCTCATCTGCGTGGTGGAGGAGGCGAAGGACGTCGTCGCGATCGAGCGCACCCGCGAGTTCCGCGGGCTGTACCACGTGCTCGGCGGAGCGATCAGCCCCATCGACGGCGTCGGGCCCGACGACCTGCGCATCCGCCAGCTGATGCAGCGACTCGCCGACGGCACGGTCCAGGAGGTGATCATCGCCACCGATCCGAACCTCGAGGGCGAGGCCACCGCCACCTACCTCAGCCGCCTGCTCACCACGCTCGAGATCCGCGTGACGCGGCTCGCCTCCGGCCTGCCGGTCGGCGGCGACCTCGAGTACGCCGACGAGGTCACGCTCGGTCGCGCGTTCGAGGGCCGCCGCCAGGTCTCCTGACCTCGCGCACCGCATATTCGACGAACCCGTGTCAACAGGTGTCGTCACATGAAGGAACGGTCATATCCCGATCGGTAGGATGGGAAGCCCGTGAGTTCAGGAGAGTCTGTGGCCCTCATCGTCCAGAAGTTCGGCGGTTCGTCCGTCGCGACAGCTGAGAGCATCAAGCGCGTCGCGAAGCGCATCGTCGAGACGCGCAAGGCCGGCAACGAGGTCGTCGTCGCCGTCTCCGCGATGGGCGACACGACGGACGAACTCATCGACCTGGCGCACGAGGTCACCCCGATCCCCGCGCCTCGCGAGCTCGACATGCTGCTCACCGCGGGCGAGCGCATCTCCATGGCGCTGCTCGCGATGGCGATCAAGAGCATGGGATACGACGCGCGCTCCTTCACGGGCAGCCAGGCCGGCATGATCACCGACGCGCAGCACGGCTCCGCGCGCATCGTCGACGTCACGCCCGGCCGCATCCAGGATGCGCTGACCGAGGGCGCCATAGCGATCGTCGCCGGATTCCAGGGGTTCAGCCGCGAGTCGCGCGACATCACCACGCTCGGCCGCGGCGGGTCGGACACGACGGCCGTCGCCCTCGCCGCCGCCCTCGGCGCGGAAGTCTGCGAGATCTACACCGACGTCGACGGCGTCTTCACCTCCGACCCCCGGCAGGTGCCGCTCGCCCGCAAGATCGACCGCATCACCAGCGAGGAGATGCTGGAGTTGGCGGCCGCCGGCGCGAAGGTGCTGCACATCCGCGCCGTCGAGTACGCCCGGCGACACAACGTGACCCTGCACGTGCGCTCGTCGTTCTCCAACAAGGAGGGCACGTATGTCCTCAACGAAGCAGCGGCCGCGGAGGCCGCCAAGAAGGATGGAACCGTGGAAGAGCCCATCATCTCCGGCGTGGCCACCGACCTGAGCGAGGCCAAGATCACCGTCGTCGGCGTGCCCGACGTGCCCGGCAAGGCCGCGCAGATCTTCAAGATCGTCGCGAAGGCGAACGCGAACGTCGACATGATCGTCCAGAACGTGTCCGCTGCGGCGACGAGCCTCACCGACATCTCCTTCACCCTCCCCAAGTCGGAGGGGCAGCGCGTGCTGACCGCCCTCACCGCCGAGCGCGACGAGGTCGGCTACCAGTCACTGCAGTACGACGACCAGATCGGCAAGCTGGCCCTGGTCGGCGCCGGGATGCGCACCAACTCCGGCGTCTCGGCGAAGCTCTTCGAAGCGCTCTACGACGCCGGCATCAACATCGAGATGATCTCCACCAGCGAGATCCGCATCTCGGTCGTCACCCGCGCCGACACGGTCGCCGAGGCCGCCCGTGTCGTCCACACGGCCTTCGGGCTCGACGGGGACGAGAAGGCCGTCGTCTACGCCGGCACCGGCCGGTAGTTCGCTCGCCGAACGGGAATGGCCGCGCGACCGGCGCGGTTGACCACACGAAACGACCCAAGGGGCTGACATGACCGAGTTCACCGATTTCGACAGCAACGGCGTCCGTCTGGCCGTCGTCGGCGCGACCGGCCAGGTGGGCGGCGTGATGCGCCGCCTGCTGGAGGAGCGCGCGTTCCCGGTGAAGAGCATCCGCTTCTTCGCCTCCTCCCGCTCGGCCGGAACGACCCTGCCGTTCAAGGGCCAGGAGATCACGGTCGAGGATGTGGCGACCGCCGACGTCTCGGGCATCGACATCGCGCTGTTCTCGGCGGGTGCCACCGGGTCGAAGGCGCACGCCCCCCGGTTCGCCGAGGCCGGCGCCATCGTGATCGACAACTCGAGCGGCTGGCGCATGGACCCGGACGTCCCGCTCGTGGTGTCGGAGGTCAACCCCGACGCCATCGCCGATGCGCGCAAGGGCATCATCGCGAACCCGAACTGCACGACCATGGCGGCCATGCCCGTCCTGAAGCCGCTGCACGACGAGGCGGGCCTGTCGCGCCTCGTGGTCAGCACCTACCAGGCGGTCTCCGGCTCCGGTCTCGCCGGCGCCGAAGAGCTCGCCGAGCAGGCGCGCGCCGCGATCGCGGACGAGCACCTGCTCGACCTGGTGCACGACGGCTCGGCGGTGACCCTGCCCGCGCCGGTCAAGTACGTCCGTCCGATCGCTTTCGACGTCATCCCGCTGGCCGGCTCCATCGTCGACGACGGGTTCAACGAGACCGACGAGGAGAAGAAGCTGCGCAACGAGTCGCGCAAGATCCTCGACCTGCCGGGTCTCCTCGTGAGCGGCACCTGCGTCCGCGTCCCCGTGTTCACCGGTCACTCGCTCTCCATCAACGCCGAGTTCGAGAAGCCGATCAGCCCCGAGCGCGTCGCCGAACTGCTGGCCGACGCCCCTGGCGTGCAGCTGACCGACGTCCCGACCCCGCTGCAGGCCGCCGGAAGCGACCCCAGCTTCGTCGGCCGCATCCGGGCGGACGAGGGTGCACCGGAGGGCCGCGGTATCGCGCTGTTCATCAGCAACGACAACCTGCGGAAGGGCGCGGCACTCAACGCGGTGCAGATCGCCGAGCTGGTGGCCGAGCGCCTGACGAATCCCGTCACCGCCTGATCCACTCGGGCCGTTCGGTCGCGGCGAGCGGAGTTGTCTCGATATCGAGACAACTTCCTCGCCGTCGGCCGTGTCCGCGCCTGCGGGCGGTCGGATGGCCGCTGCATCATAGGATTGACGGGTGAGCAATTCTCCCATCGACGTCGTCCTGATCGGCGGCGGCATCATGAGTGCGACGCTCGGGGCCATGATCCAGCGTGTCCAGCCCGACTGGAGCATCCGCATCTACGAGCGCCTGGGCGAAGTGGCCCAGGAGTCGTCGAACCCGTGGAACAACGCCGGCACCGGCCATGCCGCCCTGTGCGAGCTCAACTACATGCCCGAGGCCTCCGACGGCACCGTCGACCCCGCCAAGGCGATCAGCATCAACGAGCAGTTCCAGCTCAGCCGGCAGTTCTGGGCGAGCCTCGTGGCCGCGGGCGACCTGCCCGAGCCGCACACGTTCATCAACTCAACGCCTCACATGACCTTCGTGCGCGGCCGGGACAACGTGCGCTACCTCCGGAAGCGCTACGAGGCGCTGAAGGACCAGCCGCTGTTCGCCGGTATGGAGTACTCCGAAGACCCTGCCGTCATCGGAGAGTGGACGCCGCTGCTCACCAAGAAGCGCAACGCGAAGCAGCGCATCGCCGCGACCCGTCAGACGTCCGGCACCGATGTCGACTTCGGTGCTCTGACGCGTGCGCTCATCGACAACCTGATCGAGAACGGCGCGGAGCTCGCGCTCAATCACACCGTCCGCAGCATCAAGCGCACCAAGGACGGCCTCTGGCGGCTTTCCGTCAAGCACGAGGTCGGCAACACCCCGCACGTCGCGACCGCACGGTTCGTCTTCGTCGGCGCGGGCGGCGGCGCGCTGCACCTGCTCCAGAAGTCCGGCATCCCGGAGATCAAGGGCTTCGGCGGCTTCCCGATCTCGGGTCAGTTCCTGCGGACCACCAACCCGAAGCTGGTCGCTCAGCACCAGGCGAAGGTCTACGGCAAGGCCGCCGTCGGGGCCCCGCCGATGTCGGTGCCGCACCTCGACACCCGCGTCGTCGACGGCCAGGCCTCGCTGCTGTTCGGCCCGTACGCCGGTTTCAGCCCGAAGTTCCTGAAGACGGGCTCCTGGTTCGACCTGCCCGGCTCCGTCCGCCCCGGCAACATCGGCCCCATGCTGGCGGTCGCCCGCGACAACTTCGACCTCATCAAGTACCTCGTCGGCGAGCTCCTCGCCAACCGCGCGAAGAAGCTGAAGGCGCTGCAGGAGTTCATGCCGACCGCCAAGATGGACGACTGGGAGCTGATCACCGCAGGCCAGCGCGTGCAGGTGATGAAGAAGGATGCCAAGAAGGGCGGCGTCCTCCAGTTCGGCACCGAGGTGGTCGCGGCGGAGGACGGCTCGATCGCCGGTCTCCTCGGAGCCTCGCCGGGCGCATCCACCGCCGTCCCGATCATGGTGGATCTGCTGAAGCACTGCTTCCCCGACCGTTTCGGCGACTGGCTGCCGACGCTGAAGGAACTGATCCCGACGGTCGGAACGACGCTGAACGATCGACCGGACGAGGCCAAGCGCGTGCTCGACACCACGGCGGAGACCCTGCAGCTGCAGCAGTAGTCCTCTGGACACGTCCTCTGGACACGTCCTCTGGACAGCCGCGTGGACGGCCTGGTATGGTCGTCCACGCTATGAAGTGAGAACCTCCTGACGTCCCGCGCCTGAGGCGCCGTCGATGTGAGTGAGGACCCTTCGGTCGCTGCGCTGCCCGGTCAGGCACCTGGGCGCTCCGGCGCCACTCACGACGGAGATCGCCCGGCGGGAAACCGCTCCTCGTGGAGCGCCCGGAAAGGCGGTTCCCCATGCCAACGATCACTCTCACCCCGCTGCGCGCCGACGGCGTCTCTGTCACCTACGGCGAGCGTCGCGTGCTCACCGACGTCTCGCTCACGGTCGGCCCCGGCGCCCGGCTCGGCCTCATCGGCGAGAACGGTGCGGGCAAGTCCACTCTGCTGCGCGTCCTGGCCGGTGCCGAGACACCGGACGCAGGCGCGCTGACCCGGCCGGAACGGACCGGCTTCCTCTGGCAGGAGGTGCGGTTCGAGCCGGGCGAGACGCTCGCAGCGCTGATCGAGGATGCGCTCACCGATGTCCGTGCGATCGAGCGCGAACTCGAGGAAGCGGCCTCCGCGCTCGGCTCCGGCGACCCGGTCTCCGATGCGCGTTACGACGCTGCCCTCGCGGCGGCCGAACGCGCCGAGATCTGGAGCGTCGAGGCGCGCCGGGACGAGTTGCTCGACGGACTCGGCGTCGGTGACATCCCGCTGTCGCGGAGGCTGAGCGAGGTCTCCGGTGGTCAACGCAGCCGGTTCGCTCTCGCCGCGCTGCTCCTCGCCCGCCCGGAGGCCCTGCTGCTCGACGAGCCGACGAACCACCTGGACGACGAGGCGGCGGCCTTCCTGGAGCGACAGCTGCGGGGATGGGCGGGGCCCGTCGTATTCGCCAGCCACGACCGCGCGTTCCTCGATGCGGTGGCCACCAGCCTGCTCGACCTCGACCCCGCGCGCTCGGGCACCATGGTCTTCGGCGGAGGGTACAGCGCGTATCTGGCCGAGAAGGAGGCGGAACGCGCGCGATGGGAGAAGCAGTACGCCGATGAGCAGCACGAGCTCAAGGAGCTCGAGCATGCCGTTGACGTTACTGCCCGGTCCATCGCCTGGTCGGGGAAAGTGCGCGACAACGACAAGTTCGCCAAGGCGTTCAAGGGCAACGCTCTCGATCGCCAGATCAGCCGACGTGTCCGCAACGCGGACGGGCGGCTGCAGGAGCTGCGCGCCGGCCAGGTGCGGAAGCCGCCCGCTCGTTTGGCCTTCGCGGGGATCCCGTCGGGGTTCCAGGTGCTCGGCGACGGTTCGGGGCTGCTCGTCCAGGCGCGCGGGGTGCACATCCCGGGCCGTCTCCGGGTCGCGGAGTTCGTCGTCGCGCCCGCGAGCCGCATCCTGGTGACGGGGGCGAACGGAGCGGGCAAGTCGACCTTGCTGTCGGTGCTCGCCGGCCGCCTCGAGCCGGCGAGCGGTGCCGTGCAGCGACGGCGCGGTCTCCGCGTCGGATTGCTGGAGCAGGATGTGCGGTTCGCCGATCCTGCGCTCTCACCGCGCCGGATCTACGAGTCGGCGGTTGGGGAGCGGCGGTCGGAAGCGGTGCCGCTCACCTCGCTCGGGCTCATCGCCCCGCGCGACGCCGATCGGGCGGTGGGCACGCTGTCCGTCGGTCAGCAGCGCCGGCTCGCGCTGGCTCTGATCCTCGCCCGTCCGCCGCACGTGTTCCTGCTCGACGAGCCGACCAACCACCTCTCGCTGACGCTCGCGTCGGAGTTGGAGGATGCACTGGGCGCCTATCCGGGCGCGGTCGTGGTGGCGAGCCACGACCGCTGGCTCCGCTCGGGCTGGAGAGGAGAGACGGTGCATCTTGCTTAAGATTCGAACATATGTTCGAATAGGGACATGCGATGGAGTGGTCAGGAGTTGTCGGTCGATGAGCCGTCCGCCCTGCCCGGGCTTGCGCGGCTGAACAACCTGGTGCGCTCGGTGCGCACTCCCGACTTCGCCGGCATCACGTTCCACGAGGTGCTGGCGAAGTCGGCGCTCAACCGCATCCCGGGTGGTGGAGGGCCGATGCCGTTCGGGTGGACGATCAATCCGTACCGCGGGTGCTCGCACGCCTGCGTGTACTGCTTCGCCCGGCCGACGCACACCTACCTCGACCTCGACTCGGGCAAAGACTTCGACAACGAGATCATCGTCAAGGTGAACGTGGCCGATGTGCTGCGCAAAGAGCTCGCCAAGCCCAGCTGGGGTCATCATCCGGTGGCTCTCGGCACCAACACCGATCCGTACCAGCGCGCGGAGGGGCGATACGGACTGATGCCCGGGATCATCGACGCGCTCGCCGACTCGGGCACGCCGTTCAGCATCCTCACGAAGGGGTCCCTGCTGCGGCGCGATCTCGACCGTCTGGTCGAGGCGAGCAAGCGGGTGCCCGTCGATCTCGCCATGTCGATCGCGGTCTACGACGACGAGCTGCAGCAGTCGATCGAGCCCGGCACTCCGACGACCAAGGCCCGCCTCGCCACGGTCACCGCGGTGCGCGAGCACGGCCTCGACTGCTCCGTGTTCCTGATGCCGATCATCCCGTACCTGACAGACACCCGCGCCCATCTCGACGAGGCGCTGCGGCAGGCGAAGGAGGCGGGTGCCACCTCCGTGCTCTATTCGGCGCTGCACCTGAAGCCGGGCGTCAAGGAGTGGTTCTACCTCTGGCTTGGGCAGGAGCATCCCGAGCTGTTGCCGCAGTATCGCCGCATGTACGGGCGCGGCACCTACGCGCCGCAGGAGTACCGCCGGTGGCTGGCCGGGCGCATCAAGCCCCTGATCCGAGCGCGCGGTCTGGAGCGTGGCCGCGAAGATCCGGTGACCGGCGGGGTCCGCTCCAGTGCGCTCGGGATGCTGCGCGACGACGAGGGGGAGCGGCAGCTGGTGGGGTCCGCTGTGCGTGCGGGAGGGTCCGCGGCGGGGTCGGCGGGATCCGCTGCGTCGCACGGAGAGGCGCCGGACGCGGCGTCGATCGTGAGCGCGTCCCTGACCGGATTGGGGGTGCAACCGACCCTGTTCTGAGAGTGGTCCTCTCGCAGGCAACTCCACAGAGACATCCGGGGCAGCAATGTTCGGGCGACCGGGGTACGAGCGGCCGGGGTACACAGAGTCCGCGTCGAATGCCATAATCCGGGAGGGACCGATGAGTGCTCGGATCCGGAAGGGACGACGACGTGTCGCTCGGTCTGCCCAGCCATCTGGCACGACCCGCAAACTCGCGCGCCCTCGCCACGGCTGCCCGCTGGGCCGGCCTGATCTGCCTCGCCGCCGCCGTCGTGAACGTCGGCAGCGCCAGTCTGACCGACGGCAACGTGACCTCCTGGGTGACGCTGCTCGTGCTGGTGCCGATGGTCGCCCTGCTGCTGGCCCTGGCACGCGGCCGCACCGCTGGGCTGACGATCGCCTACCTGCTCGTCGGCACCGTGTGCACGTACTTCTACGTCGTCGCCCTGTTCACCAGCACGCCGGCGTACCGCGACACCAACCTCTTCGTGGTCGCTCTGCCGGTGGTCGCGATGACGCTGGTCGGCGGCACGGGCACGGGGGCGCTCGCCGGGATCCTCTGGGCGACTCTCGGCTTCGCCCTCGCGGAGGCGGCCGTGATCTTCGGTGCTGCGACGACCGAGCGCGCCTACATTCCCGACGCCATCTCGCTCGGGGCGTACCTTCTGCTGGTCGGCGTGCTGACGTTCGACGGGCTGACCCGCGGAACGCGTTCGCGCGCGCAAGCGGCTCTGCATCGCGCCGTGCGCGATGCCCGGCTTGTCGACCTCCGCCGGGAGCTGCTGGCCGCATCCACCGCCGACCTTCACGACACGGTTCTCAGCGAGCTGGTGGCCGTCGCCGGTGCGCAGCCCGGGCCTCTGGACGAGCGTCTCGCGCGTCGTATCGACGCCGACCTCCGCGGTCTCGCCGCTGGCGTGCCGGCAGCGGAAGGCGGCGGGGCCGAGGTGGCCGGGGTCGCCCGGGTCGCCGGGGTCGGGCTTCCCGATGCGGATCCCTGGTACGACAGCGAACTCCACCGCGCCATCGAGGCGGCTCGCGACGAGGGGCTCACGGTCGACATCTCGGGAGACCGCACGGCGTACACCACCCTCGGTGACGAGGCCCGTCGTGCCCTGGGGCTGGCGGTCCGGCAATGCCTCGTGAACGTCGTCCGGCATTCCGGCAGCCCGAGCGCCGAAGTGGCCCTGTCTGCGGGCGGCGGGTCCCTCTCCGTCATGGTGGTGGATGGCGGCAGCGGCTTCCCGGCATCGGCCCCCGCAGCCGATCGCCTGGGGCTCCGCCAGTCCGTCGGCGACCGGATCGCCCGGGTGGGCGGCACCGTCGACATCTACTCGAGCGCCGATGTGGGCACGACCGTCATCCTGACCGTTCCGATCGGGCCGGAAGCAGCCGTCTCCGAGGGGCGCGCCGGATGACCGCACTGAACCCCCGCACGATCGTCGGGGCCCGATCGGTGACGCTCGAGCGGACGCCTCAGCGGCTCGACCCGCTCGGAGCCCAGTCGGCGTGGCCGCTCGTGCCCCTGCTCGGGGCCGTCGCGCTGGCGTACGCGGTGTACTCGACGATCATCCACGCCGGCCAGCTGCGGAACACCTCCCTCGCGATCGTCGCCATCGGCGTCCTCCTCCTCGCCGTCGTGATCGCCGCCATCCGCACCCATCCCGGGTTCGCCCCGTTCGGGCGCTGGTCCCATTTCTCGGTCGTCGCGTTCGCCGTCACCGCCGCAGCGCTGTTCGACTCGGCCGTGTGGGGCCGCAACGAACGCATCCAAGACGACTGGGGACAGATCGCCGTCGCCCTCCTGCTCGTCGCGATGCCGCTCTATCGCCCGATCGGAGAGGTCGCCGGCTCGGCGCTCGTCGCCGCGATCGTCCTCGGCGGATTGGCCGCGGTCCAGCACTCGCTCGTCATCGCGAATGACCCCCTGGTGTACGCCACGGTGGCGGCGACGCCGATCCTCGCCTTGGCCGCCGGAGGTGCCGGGTACGCCTGGACGTTGACGGGGGAGACGTTGCGCTGGCGGGAGGTCGCCCGGGAGGGTCAGCTCCGGTTGGAGTCCGAGCTCCGCCAGGCGGCCGAGCGCATGATCGCGCAGGAGCGCATGACCGCGCTGAACGCGGAGGCAGTGCCATTCCTCACGGCCGTCGCGCATCGCGGCGCCGTGACCGAAGAGGACACCCTGCGCGCCCGCGCCATCGCCGAACGCCTCCGAGGGATGTCGGTGCGCGCCATCTCGCGCACCTGGCTGGAGGACACCCTCGAGCTCGCCCTCGCCCCTCGACTGGTGGAGGCGCCCATCGCGCCCGTCGACGAGGAGACCGGCCCGCGGGTCGACGACCCGGACCTCCTCGAGCGTGTGCTGACCGCCGACCAGCGCGCCATCGTCGGAGCCCTCATCGCCACCGTGGCCGCTCGTCCCGGCCTCGACCCTCGCTCCGTCCTCCTCGAAGCAAACGACCCCGAACAGCCGTCGTTCGCACTGCATGCGAAGATCGCAGAGCCCCGCGCCGAGCTGCGCCGCGAGCTGCTGCCGTTCGTCAGCTCCCTCAACTCCGTCGCGATGCGCGCCACGATGCGGCTGCGCGGTGGCGACGTCACCATCCGATTCGCCTACCCCCACGGCGGATTCCCCGACAGCGAAGGCAGAAGACGATGAGAACCATGCGTCCGGACGACCCCGGAGCGCCGGCGACCTCGGCCGCCGGACGATCCACGGAGCCGCCGATCCGTCTGGCGATCCTGGACGACCACGAGATCCTGCTCGACAGCCTGGCGTCGTGGATCGAGAAGAACGCCCCCGAGTTCGACCTCGTCGTCCGCGCCGGAAGCTGGCTGGAGCTGGTGCACAGCGACGCCTTCCCGACCGACCTCGTCATCATGGACCTGCAACTGAAGGAGTCGGTATCCATCGGCGCCCGGGTCCGCACCTGCCGCGCTGCGGGCGCGAAGGTCGTCGTCCTCAGCGCCGTCGACACGCCGGAGGACCGGGATGCGGCACTCGCCGCCGGAGCCGTCGCCTACGTCACCAAGTCGCAGCCGATGACCGAGCTGGTCGCCGCAGCGCTGTCGGCGTCCGGACGCGGTGTCGGCTGGACCGCCGCACCGACGGCCTGGCGCCCGAAGCCCCTCATCCCCGAGTCCGCGCGGCCGCGGCTGAGCGACGGCGAGCGTCAGGCCCTCGTCCTCTATGCCGACGGGCGGACGACCTCCGAGGTGGCGCGCGCCATGAACGTGCAGTACGAGACGGCCAAGACCTACCTGCGGCGGGTGCGCGAGAAGTACGGCAAGGCCGGACGTCCGACGAGCTCCCGCGCGGACCTGATCCGTCGGGCGGCGGAGGACGGATACCTCACCTGACGCGCCATCGGGCTTCCGTCATCCGTGCCGCATAGGATCGGTGCGTGGCAAAACTGTATTTCCGCTACGGAGCGATGAACAGCGGCAAGAGCACGGCCATGCTTCAGGCCGCGTATAACTACGAGGAGCGCGGCCACCGCGTCCTGCTCACGAAGCCATCGATCGACACGAAGGGCGACCTGGGCATCCTCTCCCGCCTGGGCGTCACCCGGGAGGTCGACTTCCTCATCGCGCCCGAGACCGACGCGTACGGCGCCTTCCAGCGGCACCGCGAACGCACCATCAAGCGCTTCGACACCGACGTCAGCGCGCTCCTGGTGGATGAGGCGCAGTTCCTGACCGAGGCGCAGGTCGACGACCTCCTGCGCATCGCGCTGCTCGACAACGTCCCGGTGCTCGCGTACGGCATCCGCACCGACTTCCAGACCGTGGCGTTCCCGGGGAGCCGCCGGCTGCTCGAGGTCGCGCACAGTCTGGAAGAGCTGAAGACGATCTGCCGCTGCGGGCGCAAGGCGATCTTCAACGCCCGCAAGATCGACGGGGTGTTCGTCTTCGACGGCGACCAGGTCGCGATCGACGGGGCATCGGTGTCGTACGAGTCACTCTGCGGTAACTGCTACCTTCAGGAAAGTCGAGGGGTGCTCAACAACGGCCGGCGGCATTGGCCGGTCGAGGCGGCTCCCGCCTACGTCGACGAGCCCGACCCCGACTTCACCTGATCCGCACCGCGCCCGAAGGCGACCTCACCCGAAGGAACTGCACACCATGAGAATCTCCGTGATCGGCTGCGGCTACCTCGGAGCGGTCCACGCCGCCTCGATGGCCCACCTGGGCCACGACGTCGTCGGTATCGACGTCGACGAGGCGAAGATCGCCCTCCTCTCCGCCGGTCGTCCGCCGTTCTTCGAACCAGGGCTGCCGGAGGTGCTCGAGTCGGCCGCGCCGTCCGGGCGCCTGCGCTTCACCACGGATTTCTCCGCCGTGTCCGAGGCCGACATCCATTTCGTCGCCGTCGGCACGCCGCAGGTGGCCGACGGGGATGCGGCGGATATGCGCTTCGTCGACGCCGCATTCGCTTCCCTTCTGGAGCACGTGAAGCCCGGCGATCTCATCGTCGGCAAGAGCACCGTCCCGGTCGGGACCGCCGCGCGTCTGGCGGAGCTGGTCGCGCAGGCGCAGCCGCAGGTCACACTCGCCTGGAACCCCGAGTTCCTCCGCGAGGGATTCGCGGTGAGCGACACCGTGAGCCCCGACCGCCTCGTGTACGGCGTTCCCGAGGGCGAGCCGGGGGAGCGCGCCGCACGCCTGCTCGACGAGGTCTACGCGTCCGCGGTCGCCGCGGGCACACCGGTCATCGTGACCGACTACGCGACCTCCGAGCTCGTCAAGGTCTCGGCGAACGCCTTCCTCGCCACGAAGATCTCGTTCATCAACGCGATGGCCGAGATCGCCGAAGTGACCGGCGCGGATGTGACCAAGCTGGCGGACGCGATCGGGCACGACGCGCGCATCGGGCGCCGCTTCCTCAACGCCGGCGTGGGATTCGGCGGCGGCTGCCTCCCGAAGGACATCCGCGCATTCAGTGCCAGGGCCCGCGAGCTCGGCAAGGGCGACGCTGTGCGGTTCCTCGACGAGGTCGATCAGATCAACCTGCGCCGTCGGACGCGTGTCGTCGAACTGGTGCGCGAGGAGGCCGGTGGACTGGCCGGCGTGCGTGTCGGTGTGCTGGGACTCGCCTTCAAGCCGCACTCGGACGACATCCGCGACTCCCCGGCGCTGGATATCGCCATGCGACTCGCCGACGCGGGGGCGATCGTCACCGCGACCGACCCTCAGGCCGTCGAGAACGCGCGACGTCGTGCGCCCCAGCTGCGCTTCGCCGAGACGGCGGAGGATGCGGTCCGGGATGCGGACGTCGTCGTCCTGATCACGGAGTGGCCGGAGTTCACGAGCCTGGATCCGGAAGCGGTCGGCGAGCTCGTGGCGCATCGCACGGTGATCGATGGACGCAATGCGCTCGACCCGGCGGCGTGGCGCGGAGCAGGGTGGACGTATCGCGGTTTGGGTCGCTGAGCAGCCTCCCCAGAACTCGCCCCATTTGGGGGCCGCCAAAAAAGTGAGGATTTGTTAGATTTGTCGCATGGCGACAGGTCTCACGGAGCCGGACGCGCCGCCGCGTCCCGCGGTTGGGCCGTCGGTCGCGCCGCGAAGACGTCGCAGGCTGCGGCATCCCGTCCTCGTCGGCATCCTCGTCGGGCTGGGCGCCATCCTGCTTTTCACCATCGTGTGGATCGGCGTCCGCGGCTTCCTGGCCCAGCGCGCGCTCACTGACGCCATCCCGGCAGCCGAGCAGGTGAAGACCGCGATCGCGACGGGGGACCTCGCTGCCGCGGGTCGCGCCGCCGACTCGCTCAGCCGGAAGACGCACGAGGCCGCGGCGCTCACCTCGGATCCGGTCTGGGTCACCGTCGAAGCCGTCCCGTGGCTGGGGCCGAACCTCGCCGCGGTCCGCACTGCTGCGGCCGCGTCCGACGATGTGGCCTCGCGGGTGGTGCGGCCGCTGGTCGCCGCCGGCACCGGCGTGGACCTCCGCGCTCTGGCCATCACGGATGGCCGGATCGACCTCGCACCCATCACGGCGGCGCAGCCCGCGGTCGCGAAGGCCCGGGCGGCCTTCACCGACGCTCGCGCGAGCGTCGCGACCATCGAGACCGGCGCTCTCGTGAGTCCGGTCGCGTCGGGAGTCGATCGGCTGCACGATGTGCTCGACAAGGCGGCTCCGGAGATGGATGCGCTCGGCAACGCCGTCCGCCTGCTTCCTTCGATGCTGGGCGCCGACGGTCCGCGCGACTACCTCCTGGCCGCCCAGAACCCGGCCGAGCTCCGCGCGACGGGCGGTCTGATCGGCGCGGTCGCCCTCGTCCATGCCGACAACGGCGCTGTCACGCTGCAGCGCCAGGAGGCCGGCACCTCCATCGGTCCGTGGAAGACCCCGGTCGCCGACGTGCCGCTCAATACGGAGGGCCTCTACGGACCGCTCGTCGGCCGCTACCTTCAGGATGCCAATCTCACTCCGGACTTCCCGCTCGCGGCGGCGACCGCCTCGCGGATGTGGACGACGACCTACGGTGGCACCGTCGACGGCGTGATCGCCGTCGACCCGGTCGTCCTCAGCGGCCTCCTCAAGGCGACGGGCCCGGTGACGCTGCCGACCGGCGATCGGCTCACCTCCGCCAACGCCGTGAAGATGCTTTTGAGCGACGTCTATCAGCGCTACGAGGATCCGGCGCAGCAGGACGCGTTCTTCGCGTCCGCCGCGAGTGCCGTGTTCGACCGGATGTCGTCCGGGAACGTGGATGCGAAGAAGCTGCTGACCGCGCTGGCGGACGCCGGTGAGTCGCGCCGTGTGCTGATCTGGACCACGCACGCCGAGGACCAGAAGGTGCTCGCGGGCACGACGCTCGCCGGAGGCCTTCCCGCGTCAGATCTGTCGACCGCGGGCATCGGCGTGTACTTCAACGACGCGACCGGCGCCAAGATGGACTACTACCTCCGCACCTCGGTCGCTGCCGGATCCGCCGTGTGCCGCGCGGACGGCAAGCCCTCGACGGTCGTCACGGTCACGCTGACCAACCGGGCCCCCGCAGACGCCGGGACGACCCTGCCTCGTTACGTGACCGGCGGTGGCACGTACGGCGTGACTCCCGGCAACATCCGCACGCGGGTGGCCGTCTACGGGCCGACGGGAGGACTCCTGGCCGCGACATTGAGCGGCGGGGAGAACTACACCACCGTTGCGGGCGTCGATCGCTCGCGGCCGGTCAGTCTGTACACGGTCGAACTGGCTCCGGGGGAGTCGAAGACCGTCACGGTGCAGTTCCTGAACGACCAGCAGACGTCGTCGGACCTCAGCGTCGTGACCACGCCGACGCTTCCGGGGGACGGTACGACCCCCGATGTGGGGGCACGCAACGCCGTCGCGCCCATTGTCGTACAGTGCTCGTCCGTCGTAAAGTGAGTATTACTCAACTAACCCGACCGTGAGCCGGGCCCCAACAGAAAGGCGGCCGATGTTCAAGAAGATTCTGGCGGCTATCGCCGTGACCGCGGGGCTGCTGCTTGCGGCTCCGGCCGCGGCGAACGCCGTCAACTACACCGACGGCGCCCAGTGCAAGTTCGATGTCAGCGTCGCAGAGGCGGGCGGCACGGCCACCCTCATCTGCATCCCGGGCACGTGGTCGCCCGGTGAGGCGATCAACTGGACCGTGACCGGCCAGGACGGCGCGGGCTTCAAGCTCGCCTCGCTCCGCACCGCCGACAGCAGTCTTTCGTTCGTGAAGCACGCGAACGCGGACGGCAGCGACGTCCTCACCGTGACGCTCCCCGCGAGCGCCTCGGGTACCTACAGCGTGGTCGGACACGGACAGAGCAGCGGCCACGAGTGCCCCGCCTCCCTGACCGTCGTGCCGGCCGACCAGGCGAGCACCGTCCTCGACCCGGGCAGCAGCGACGGACTGGCCCACACCGGTTCCGTCGTCGCCACCTGGGCGGCATGGATGGGCGGCTCGCTCGTCATCCTCGGACTGATCGCCCTGGCGATCGTCGGCTGGGTGCGCAAGCTCAAGGCGTCCTGACAATCCCTACCCGGTGATTCCCGGTCGGCCTCGCGCCGACCGGGAATCGCTGTGTCCGGGGCTGCGTTGCACCTGGGGTGAGCAGCATCCCCCTCAACGTCCTCGACCTCGCCAGCCGCCCCGCCGGGGGCACCAACGCCGATGCCGTCGCCGGCACCATCCAGCTCGCGCAAGCGGCCGAGCGGCTGGGATACGAGAGGTTCTGGGTCGCAGAGCACCACGGCATGCCCGCCATCGCGTCGAGCGCTCCGGCTGTTCTCATCGCCGGAGTCGCGGCAGCGACCGAGCGCATCCGGGTCGGCAGCGGCGGCGTGATGCTCCCCAACCACGCGCCGCTGGTCGTGGCCGAGCAGTTCGGCACCCTGCGCGCCCTGTACGGCGATCGCATCGACCTCGGCATCGGCCGCGCGCCGGGAACTGACGGCGCCACAGCGATGGCTCTGCGCCGGAGCCCCGAGGGACTCGGCGTCGAGGACTTCCCACAGCAGCTCCTCGACCTGTACGGCTTCTTCTACGGCGGCATGAGCGACGCCAACCCTCTGCACGGCATCACCGCCATCCCCGGCCTCGGCGACGCGCCTCAGATCTGGCTGCTGGGCTCGAGCGGCTACAGCGCCCAGGTGGCCGCCGCCCTCGGCATCCCGTTCGCGTTCGCCCATCACTTCGCAGGCGAGAACACCGAGGCCGCGCTCAACCTGTACCGCTCGCGATTCGAGCCGAGTGACACCCTCGCCGAGCCGCACACGATGATCGCGGTCAACGTCATCGCGGACGAGGACCCGCAGACCGTGCGCGCCCTGTCCCTTCCCGGCCAGCTGTCCTTCCTGCGGATGCGTCAGGGACAGAAGCCCGAGCCGGTCAGCGTGGAGGAGGCGCTCGCCCACGAGTTCACCCCGCTGGAGGAGGAGTTCATCGCTGCCCGCAACGCCCGTCAGGCGATCGGGACGCCCGACGAGGTGAAGGCGCGACTCGAGGCGCTTCTGGCCTCCACCCAGGTGGACGAGCTGATGGTCTCGTCCGGCGCCGCGACGCTGGAGGGGCGCATCCGCTCGCTGGAGATCGTCCGGGAGCTGTACCCCGCAGCATGACGGACCGTGACGCCGCCCCGAGCGATGCGGGGCGGCTCCGGGTACCGTTGGGCGAAATCCCGGTCCCCAGCCAGAAGGCGGTTCCCACATGTCGCATCCACTCAACGTGGTCGGAGTGAGCGGAAGCCCGACCCACCCGTCGCGCACCACCGTGCTCGTGGACGAGGTCACGCGCGCCTATGCCGAGGCGTCCGGGGGCATCGCCCGCACGATCCGGCTGGCGCCTCTTCTGCCGGAGCTCGGCGCCGGTCCCTTCCGGAGCAGTCTCAGCCCGACGGTCACCGAGGCCCTGGAGGCGGTCGAGAACGCGGACATCCTCGTGGTCGGGTCACCCGCCTACCGCGCCACGTACACAGGCCTGTTCAAGCTGTTCTTCGACCACGTCGGCCAGTACGCCCTGGTCGACAAGCCGGTCGTCCTGACGGCGACGGGAGGCAGCGATCGGCACGCGCTGCTGGTCGAGCACCAGATGCGTCCGCTGTTCGGGTTCTTCCAGTCGCTGACCCTGCCCCTGGGCATCTACGCGGCCGAGAGCGACTTCGAGGACTACGAGATTCGCTCCCAGGACCTGCGGGATCGCATTGACACCGCTGTGGCGCGGACGTTGCCTCTGGTGCGTTCGCGGATCGATCCGGAACTGCGGGTGGCAGAGGTGGAGTTCGCCCGGCCCGACGCGTTCTAGGCCACCACTTCTCCACGGAAGTCGCGCGGTGCGCCCCACCCGCTACCCCGGACGCCGGTCCTCGCTGGCGCTCGGAGCGGCGCCCGGGGCCCCTCGCGGGCGGGGACCCCGGTAGACACCAGCGAGTAATGAAAAAGTGAAGGCCCCCGGCTCGCATCGCGAGCCGGGGGCCTTCACTTTTTCATTACGTCGGGGTGACAGGATTTGAACCTGCGGCCTCTTCGTCCCGAACGAAGCGCGCTACCAAGCTGCGCCACACCCCGAAGGCCTCATCCAGGATACACGAGCGGGGGAGTGGTCATGACCACAGCACCCTGCTCGGCACCTCGCTTCACGGCGCGGGCGTCAGCGTGACCAGCGACGCCTCCGGGCGGCAGGCGAAGCGCACCGGCGCGAAGATCGACGTGCCGAGGCCCGCCGACACGTTGAGGTACGCAGAGCGGAAGGCATGGCGCCAGACGCTCAACCCCTTCACCTGTGCGCGTGGGATGTCGCAGTTCGTGACCAGCGCGCCGAACCCCGGAACGCAGACCTGACCGCCGTGGGTGTGGCCCGCGAAGATCATCGACGCACCGTAGGTGACGAAGGCGTCGAGGATGCGACGGTACGGCGAATGCGTGACACCGATGGTGACCGCCTGCCGCTGCTCGCTCGGGCCCTCATCCGGCCAGGCGTTGTCGTCCGAGAACGGGTCGTCCTCGCGCAGCTGGTCCAGAGCGCCGGGGATGGCCTCCACCCGGTCGAAACGGATGTGCGGGTCGTCGACACCGAAGAACTCGAGGTGCGTTCCCCGGATCTCCAGGCCGGCTGCCCGGTTGTCCAGGTCGGTCCAGCCCAGATCGCGGAAGTACGCCGTCAGGGCGGCCGTGTCGAGCCGCGGGGCGGTCGACGGGCGCTTCTTCGACGGGCCGAGGAAGTACTTCAGCGGGTTCTTCGCCTGCGGGCCGAAGTAGTCGTTGGATCCGTGCACGAAGACGCCCGGGATGCCGCGGAAGCCGTCGTAGGCGGCACGGACGCCCTCGAGGCCCCGGGCATGGCCGAGCACGTCTCCGGTCTCGACGATCAGGTCCGGCTTCAGCCGGGCGAGGGAGCGGATCCACTCCTGCTTGTCGCGCTGCCAGGGCGCCATGTGCAGGTCGGACAGGTGGAGCACGCGGATCGGCTGCGCCCCGGCCGGAAGGACCGGCGCGCTCACCTCGCGCAGCGTGTACGCGCGACGCTCCACCAGCGACCCATAGGCGAACGCGGCGGCGCCCGCCCCGGCGAGGAACGCCAGGGCGGACGCCGCCGGTCGGAGGACTCCGCGCGCCACTATCCGCCCGTGCCCGGTGTCGGCTGGACGGCGGGTGCGGTCAGGGTCAGGGTCACCTGGGTTCCCGGCTTGGCAGGGGCATTGCCGGCGGGATCCTGAGCCTGAACGGTCGCGGTCGGACTGTTGCCGCCCGCGGTCTTCACCTTGAATCCGGCGGCAGTCAGCGTCGCGAGAGCGTCGCCGTACTTCTGGCCCACCACGTTCGGGACGGCTACGAGGGACCCGTTGCTGGTGAACAGGGTAATGGGCGTGCCCTTGCTGACCTGCGTACCGGCGGGCGGATCCGTTGCCGAGATCGTTCCGGCGGGGGCGACCGAGTCCTGCGGGCCGCCGTCGGCCGAGTCCAGTCCGAGACCCGTCAGGATCGCCTTCGCCTCGTCGGGCGTCTTGCCGGTCAGATCGGGGATGGCCACCTGGACGCCACGCGTCAGCTTGTCGGGAGCCGCCGGGAAGTCGTCGCCGCCGTACTTGCCGACCGCCGCCGTCATCATCGTTCGCATGACGGCCGTTCGGGCGATCGCGGGCGTGGTTCCGTGCGTCGGGTAGATGCGGCGCATGTCCACATGACCCGAGATGTTGCCCACCCAGTAGGCGCCGGCGACCTTCGTCGTCGACGCGACCAGCCAGAGCTGCTCGTTGCCGTCGGTGGTACCCGTCTTGCCGAGCATGTCCTTGCCGGTGCGGTTCATGCCGGCCGCAGTGCCGTTCTGGATCGGGCCCTGCAGGGCCTTCGCCATCGTGTTCGCGATGGCCGGGTCGACGGACTGAGCGCACTTCGTCGCGGGGGGCGGGACCGCCTTGCCGTTGCCGTCGACGATCTTGTCGATCGCGATGGGGGAGCAGGTCATGCCGTTGTTCGCGATGCCCGCGAACGCCGTGGCCATGGTAAGGGGCGAGACCGTGTTGGTACCCAGGACCGAAGCCGGGTCGGAGTTCAACTCGCCACCGGTCGCGGTGTGGACTCCGAAGGCTTCCGCGTCCTTCTTGATCTCGCACAGGTCGAGCTGGCTCGCCATGGCGACGAAGGCGGTGTTGATCGAGTTGGTCGTCGCGTTCTGGGCGCTCCGGATACCCTCTTCGCCGCCTGAGTCGTTGGTGGGTTTCCAGGTGCCGCTCCAGTCACCTGTGCACGAGTTCTTGAACTTCGTGTAGGTGCGCACATTCGCGTTCACCGTCTCGTTCAGCGAGTGACCCTGCTTGAGCCATTCGGCAAGGGTGAACACCTTGTACGTCGATCCCACCTGGAAGCCGTTCGAGCCTCCGTAATTCTGATCGGTGGCGTAATTGACGGAGGTGAACTGCTTGCCCTGGTTCAGGACCTCGGGATCTTGGCTGTACGTCTTGTTCTGCGCCATGTAGAGGACGCGTCCGGTGCCGGGCTCGACTCCGACGAGCACACCGCCGATATTCGCTCTGTCGTACACCTGGGGCACGTAGGAGTTGATGGTCTCCTCGGCGACCTGCTGCAGCTGGAGGTCGAGGCTGGTGTAGATCTTGTAACCACCCCGGTTGAAGTTGGAGGCGCGAGTGTCCTCGTCGGCGCCGAAGGTGGGGTCGTTGAGGATGATCTTCTGGACGTAGTCGCAGAAGTACGCCGACCCGCCCGCGGTCTGGCAGCCGCGCTCGGAGGGGGTGATCGCCGGCTGGATCGGGGTCTTGACCGCTTCCTCGTACTGCGCCTTCGTGAGGCGCTTGTACTGGTACATCTTCTGGAGGATGTAGTCGCGGCGCTCCTTGTTCTTCGCGTAGCCGTTCGCGGCGCCGTTGGTCTCCGAACCGGGGTTGTCGATCTTCAGGCTGGTCGGCTCGTTCACGATCGCGATCAGGCTGGCCGCCTGCGCAGGCGTCAGCGCTGCCGCGGTGGTGTTGTAGTAGTAATGCGCTGCGGCCTCGATGCCGTAGACGGTGCCACCGAAGCCTGCGATGTTCAGGTACCCGACCAGGATCTGGTCCTTGGTGTACTTCTTCTCGATGCCGATCGCGTACTTCATCTCCTTGACCTTTCGGTCGGGAGACACGCCCGTGGAGTCATCTACGCACTGCTGGTACTTGGCCTTCTGCTCCTTGGACTTCACCGGGAGCGCCTCGCACTTCTGCAGCAGCACGTTCTTCACGTACTGCTGGGTGATCGAGGAACCACCCTGAACACCCCCACCGGCGACGGTGGAGAGCACACCGCGCACGGTGCCCTGGATGTCGACACCGCCGTGGGTGTAGAAGCGAGGGTCTTCACCCGCGATCGCGGCATCCTTCGCCGCCTGCGAGATCTGGTCGAACGCGACCGGCAGGCGGTTCTGGGAGTAGAAGGTGGCGAGCGGGACGTCCTGGTCGCCGTTCTTGGCATAGATGGTGGTCGGCTGAGCCAGCTGGTCGACGTTCAGGTACTCCGGGAGTCCCTCGAACACGCCGATGCTGTTATTGGCCGCCATCCCCGTCACAGCGATCGCAGGCGTGACAGCGGCGGTGACCAGAAGACCGGCCACAACACTCATGCCGATGAACGCACCGGCGGCGCCGAGCACACCTCTAGCCTGTGGTTTTTGCGCAGACATAGGATCAGAGTAGGTGATGAACCTGCAAAATCCCCCGATCCGAGGAGCACGATGCCGCGCTGGGAGTACCTGACCACCCCGCTGATGATCCACAACACCGCAGCGATCCTGAACAACTGGGGGTCGGAGGGTTGGGAGCTCGTGCAGATCGTCACCGGTCCGGAGGGCGGACTCGTCGCCTACCTGAAGCGCCCCGTGACGGATGGGGAGCAGGCCTGATGGCGGACGTCGAGGCGCGTCTCGCCCAGCTCGGGATCGACCTGCCGGACGTGGTCCCGCCGGTCGCGGCATACACGCCGGCGGTGCTCGACGGGCACCACGTCTACACCTCGGGGCAGCTGCCGATGGTGGCCGGAGCTCTTCCGGCGACCGGCAAGGTCGGTGAGGGCGCCGGCCTCGTCGCGCCCGCCGATGCCAAGGAGTACGCGCGGATCTGCGCGTTGAACGCGCTTGCCGCCGCGAAGAGCGTCCTCGGCTCCCTCGGTCGAGTGACCCGTGTGGTGAAGGTCGTCGGCTTCGTCTCGTCCGATCCCGCATTCACCGGCCAGCCTGCGGTCATCAACGGGGCGTCCGAGGTGCTCGGCGAGATCTTCGGCGACGCCGGAGTCCACGCCCGCTCCGCCGTGGGCGTCGCTGTGCTGCCCCTCGACGCGCCGGTCGAGGTGGAGCTGATCCTCGCCGTCGACTGAGCGCGGATACGACGAAGGGGCGACACCGACCGGTGCCGCCCCTTCGTCGTCTCCGGCTAGGAGAGCTTGGCCTGGATCGAACTCATCACCGCGGTGTCCGCCAGGGTGGTGGTGTCGCCGACCTCCCGGCCCTCGGCCACATCCCGCAGCAGGCGCCGCATGATCTTGCCCGATCGCGTCTTGGGCAGCTCCGTGACGATGAAGATGTCACGGGGGCGCGCGATCGCACCGATCTGCTCCGCGACGTGCTTGCGCAGCTCGGCCGCGACATCCATCGCGCCGGCCTGCTCCAGCTGGTTCTGCTTGATGATCACGAACGCGACGACGGCCTGTCCGGTCGTCTCGTCGTTCGCGCCGACGACTGCAGCCTCCGCCGTGAAGGGATGCGCGACCAGGGCGGACTCGATCTCCGCCGTCGACAGGCGGTGGCCCGAGACGTTCATGACGTCGTCCACCCTGCCCAGCAGCCAGATGTCGCCGTCCTTGTCGTAGCGCGCGCCATCGCCGGCGAAGTACTTGTCGCCGAACTTCGACCAGTAGGTCTCCTTGAAGCGCTCCGGGTCTCCCCAGATGCCGCGCAGCATGCTCGGCCACGGTTCCGTGACGACCAGCAGGCCGCCCTGATCCTTGCCGACGGGTGTGCCCGACTCGTCGAGGATGTCGATCGAGATGCCCGGCAGGGGCACCTGGGCGCTCCCCGGCTTCAGCGTCGTGACCCCCGGGAGGGCCGAGACCATGATCGCGCCGGTCTCGGTCTGCCACCAGGTGTCCACGATCGGGGTCGTGTCGCCGCCGATGACCTCGCGGTACCACATCCACGCTTCCGGGTTGATCGGCTCACCGACCGAGCCGAGGACGCGCAGGCTCGACAGGTCGAACTGCTGAGGGTGCTGGCGGCCCAGCTTCATGAACGAGCGGATAGCGGTCGGCGCGGTGTAGAAGATCGAGACCTTGTACTTCTCGATCAGCTCCCACCAGCGGCCGGGGTGCGGCGTCTCGGGCGTGCCCTCGTACATCACCTGGGTCGCGCCGTTCGCGAGCGGCCCGTAGACGACGTATGTGTGGCCGGTGATCCATCCCACGTCGGCGCTGCACCAGTAGACGTCGGACTCGGGGTGGAGGTCGAAGACGAACTTGTGGGTGAACGAGGCCTGCGTCAGGTACCCGCCGGTGGTGTGCAGGATGCCCTTCGGCTTACCCGTCGTGCCGGACGTGTAGAGGATGAAGAGGGGCTGCTCGGCCGGGAACGCCTTCGCCACGTGATCGGCGTCGACAAGCGCGAGCTCGTCGTGCCACCACAGGTCGCGGCCCTCGGTCCAGGCCACCTCGTTCTCGCCGCGCTTGACCACGAGCACGTGCTCGACCGTTGTCGCGTCGCCGGTGAGCGCCGCATCCACCGCGTCCTTCAGGGGGAAGACGCGGCCCTTGCGCCAGCCGCCGTCCGCGGTGATGACGAGTTTCGCCTCCGCGTCGTCGATACGCGAGCGGAGGCTCTCGGCGCTGAATCCGCCGAAGACGACGGAGTGCACGGCGCCGATCCGTGCGACGGCGAGCATCGCGATGACGGCCTCGGGGATCATCGGGAGGTAGATCGCCACGCGGTCGCCCGCGCGGATGCCCAGACTGGTGAGCAGGTTGGCCGCCTTCTTCACCTCGGCCGTCAGCTCGGCGTACGTGATCGTGCGGGTGTCGCCCGGTTCGCCCTCCCAGTGGATCGCGACACGGTCACCGTTGCCGGCAAGCACATGCCGGTCGAGGCAGTTGTAGGCGACGTTCAGCTCGCCGTCGTCGAACCACTTGGCGAAGGGAGGCTCGCTCCAGTCGAGCGTGCGCGTGAACGGCGTGTGCCAGTGCAGCAGCTCGCGAGCCTGGTCGGCCCAGAATCCCAGCCGGTCGGCGGCCGCGCGCTCGTACAGGCCCGCGTCGGCGATCGCGTTCGCGGCGAACTCGTCGCTCGGTGGGAACCGGCGGGCTTCATGCAGCAGGTTGTCGATTGTGTTGCTCATGGGGAGTCTTTTCGCTCCTTTGCGATGCGGTCGATACGGGTCGTGGCGCGACAATGCCTGACTCTACAACCTGCTCGAGCGACCGCCCCAGGAGACTTGCGTTTGCATCGATTCTGCGTAAACTGGACCCCGGCCGAATGTAAATTCGTGCGTGCGGCGCAATCGATTCCCCCCAATCCTGCGCCGCAGTGGCCGCACCTGTTCCCCCCAATAGGTGCGGCCCCCCTTTTTTAACCGGCAGGTCGACTCCTCCGGGCGGTTGTTCACAGCCGGATGCCGCGGTGACTTCTCCACCGATGTGATGGAGAGTCGCCGGCCGTGGGTATGCCATCTCTAGCGTCGTCGCATGACGAACCACCAGCGCGGCGACGAGTCTCCCGGACTCTGGCGCACCTTCGGACCACTCGCTCCTTACCTCCTGCGCCCCGGGGTCACCGACCTCTTCGTGACCGCATCGGGGGAGCTGTGGAGCGATGGGCCACCGGACGGGTTACGGCGGGAGGGCGGCTGGCGCGCCGACCGGTCGAGCGCGCGCGAGTTGGCGGTGCGGCTGATCGCCGCGGGTGGTCGCCACATCGATGAGGCGACTCCGTTCGTCGATGTCCGGCTGACCGGCGGCGTGCGGGTCCATGCGGTCCTCCCACCGGTGTCGACCGGGGGCGCGCTGCTGTCGATCCGCGTGCCAGCGCGGGAGCAGCCGACTCTGGACGAGCTGGTCGCCCGCGGCGGTATGGAGCCGCTCGAACGGGATCGGCTGCTGCAGGCCGTCCGCGCCAGGACGAACCTGCTGATCACCGGCGCAGGTGGCGCGGGCAAGACCACGCTCCTGGCGGCGCTCCTCGGGAACGCCCCTCCGGATGAGCGGATCGTGGTGATCGAGGATGTCGCGGAGCTGCGCATCCATCATCCGCACGTCGTCGGTCTTGAGACCCGGCAGCCGAACCTCGAAGGTGCCGGCGGCGTCGATCTGCGCCGGCTGGTGCGCGAGGCCCTGAGGATGCGCCCGGACAGGCTCGTACTCGGCGAGTGCCGGGGTGAGGAGGTGCGTGACCTTCTCGCCGCGCTCAATACCGGCCACGACGGTGGCGCCGGGACTCTGCACGCGAACTCGCTGGAGGACGTTCCCGCCCGGCTCGAAGCGCTGGGCGCATTGGCCGGGCTGGACGACCACGCGTTAGCGAGGCAGGCGGTGAGTGCGATCGGGCTGGTCGTGCACCTGTCGAGGGCCGACGGCGTGAGGAAGGTCTCGGGCTTCGGACGGCTGCACCTGGATGGAGCGGGCCGATTGGCGATCACGCCGCTCGGCGCCCGCGGCGGTGTGGGCGGCGACGACGATGCCGCCCGCGCCGGGTCGGGACCGTGAGACGAGCGCGCGCACCGGCCGGAGCCCAGCCGGATGCTGTCGCCGCACTCGCCGAGTCGATCGCCGTGCTGCTCGACGCAGGACTGCCCCCGCGGTCGGCCTGGGAGGCCGCTGCCGGGTACGGAGCGCATCCTCTGGCGGATCGGGTCGCGAATGCCCTCAGGCATCAGCCGTCGTGCGCGTCCGCTCTTCTGCAGGCAGCCGACACCGACGACGTCCGCATGCTCGCGGTGGCGTGGCGGGTCGCCGAACGGACGGGCGCACCGCTGGGCCACGCGCTGCGTGCGATGGCGGAGACGCTGAGAGACGCGGCGGAGACGGAACGGGAGGTGGACGTCGCCCTGAGCGGTCCCCGCGCGACGGCGCGGCTCGTCTCGTGGTTGCCGGCGGTCGGGGCGGTACTGGCTGGAGCGCTCGGAGCGGACCTCGTGGGCGCACTGGGGTCGGCACCCGGCGCGATATCCGTCGGTGCTGGCGTTCTGCTCATGCTGGCCGGTCGGTGGTGGATGCGCGCGCTGGTCACGCGCGCGGTCGCCCGCCCGCTGCCGCAGGGGCTTGCGGAGGAGCTCATCGCCGTCGGATTGGCCGGTGGCGTGTCGATCGGCGCGGCGCGGGAGATCGTGAGGGAGGCCGCGGAGGAATCCGGGCTTGGCTCGCTGGATGAGCGAGGTGCCGCACGAGTACTCCGGCTGGCCTCCGCGGCCGGGGCACCCGCCGGCGAGCTGCTGACCGCCGCCGCGCGCCAGCAGCGCCGAATGGCCAGGGCCGAGGGTCGTCGACGCGCAACCACGCTCGGCGTCCGGCTGATGGTGCCCTTGGGCGCCTGTGTCCTCCCCAGCTTCCTGTTGCTGGCCGTGGCGCCGCTGGTGCTGTCCCTGTTGTCGTCCACAACTGCGGGTCTGCGATGACTGTCCACAGATCGGCCGTCCCGCATCCGCCGGGCGGCCCCGAACCGAAGGATGGAGTCATGAAGCACATGACGATCGAAGAACGAACGGGCGAGGGCGTTCCGCGTTCCCTCGGCACCGACGGGCGATCCCCGCTGCGGCGACTCGGGCGACGATTCGGCCGACGATTCGGCCGACCGTTCCGGCGACGACTCGCCGACGACCGGGGCGCGGCGACCGCCGAATACGCCATCACGATCCTGGCCGCTGTCGGGTTCGCCGGGCTCCTTGTCGCCCTGTTGAAGGGCGATGAAGTGAAAGGAATCCTCTCCGACCTGGTGCATCGTGCGCTGTCGGGCGGATGACGGTCCGCGTCACGTCCGTCCGAGAGCTCCGCGACGAGCGGGGCAGCGTGACGGCCGAGTTCGCGGTCGCACTCCCGGCGGTGCTCGCGTGTCTCGCGCTCTGCATCGGCGCTCTCCATGGAGCGGTTCAGTACGGATCACTCGTGGCCGGGGCGGCCGCAGCAGCGCGGTTGGAGGGGAGGGGAGACGACCCGGGTGGTTCGATCCCGGCTGGAGCGACAGCGATGGTCGAGAGGGAGGGGCGGACCGTATGCGTTCGACTGACGGCGGCAGGCGACACGGCTCTCAGCCGTCTCGGCGTCCTGCTCAGCGCGAGGGCGTGCGCCCTGGACGAGGCGGAGGCGGGATGAAAGGGAGGGTGTCCGAGTCGCCCGGTTGCCGGTCGGCGGTCGTGGCTGCGCTGCATTCGGACCGGGGGAGCGGCTCGGTGCTCGCGCTCGCAGCGGTGTGCGCGATCGTCACCGTGGCGACGGGCGGAGTCGCGGTGGTCGGAGCCGGAGCGGCGCACGCGCGCGCAGCCATGGCGGCCGACCTGGCGGCGCTGGCCGGCGCCGACGTGGCGAGCGGCCGTGCGGGAGGGGTGCCCTGCGACGTGGCCCAGAGCATCGCGCAGCTGAACGGAGCGGCGATGACCGACTGCGATCAGAACGGGACGGTGGTCACCGTGACCACATCCACCCCGTACCTCGCCTTCGCCTCGACGGCATCGGCGCGTGCCGGACCGCCCGGCGGGTAGGTTCCGAAGCCGGAGGTGTCCGCGCGACGCCGACGGGTTCCGGTCAGTCGAAGACGGTCTCGAGGTAGCGGTATGAGACGGCGGTGGGGCGCTGCCCGCGGCCGTCATCGGAAGCGTATTCGAACTCGGCCCCCGACGCTCTCACATAGAGGTAGTGCTTGGAGCCCACGGGTGCCGAGATCTCCAGGCGAGGGCGGGCGTCGCCGGAGTCGAGGAAACCGGTCGAGATCGTCTTGCCCTCCAGGGGTCCGTCGATCAATTTGGCGGTGTACATCATCGTCGTTGCCATACACGTATTGTCCTCCCGACGGGATCGTCGGCATAGGGTCGGCGGGTGCTCCGTCCCTGGGGCCGTCTGTTCGGTCCGGCGCGGGAGGGCGTCCGCCTGGGGCTGCGCCGACGGCGAACGCCGAACACTCGATTAGGCGGACAAGCGGCGAAGGTGTGTATGGTTTGCCTGTCGGCCGCACGGACCATCCCAACAATGGATCGGCGCCTTCAGGGGGAGCGCGCCACGCCGGTCCAGTCGTGACGACAACCGTGAGCTGTGGCGACACAGTGTGTGCATATATAAGAGGAGTCAGGTGCCTGACACGAAGAAGCTCGTCATCGTCGAGTCTCCGAACAAGGTGAAGTCGATCGCCCAGTATCTCGGCGACGGCTACGAGGTCATGGCCTCGGTCGGGCACATCCGCGACCTCATCGAGCCGAAGAACCTGCCGCCCGAGCTCAAGAAGGGGTCGCTGGGCAAGTTCTCCGTCGACGTCGAGAACGAGTTCGAGCCCTACTACGTGGTGTCCGACCAGAAGAAGAAGACGGTCGCCGACCTCAAGCGTGCTCTCAAGAACGCCGACGAACTCCTCCTCGCAACGGATGAGGACCGCGAAGGAGAGGCCATCGCCTGGCACCTCGTCGAGGTGCTGAAGCCCAAGGTGCCCGTCAAGCGGATGGTCTTCCACGAGATCACCCGCGAGGCCATCGAGAAGGCTCGCGACAACACCCGCGAGATCGACACGGCTCTCGTCGACGCTCAGGAGACCCGCCGCATCCTCGACCGGCTCTACGGCTACGAGGTGTCGCCCGTCCTCTGGCGCAAGGTCGGACCAGGCCTCTCGGCCGGCCGCGTCCAGTCCGCGGCCACCCGGCTCGTGGTCGACCGCGAGCGCGAGCGCCTGGCGTTCGTCCCGGCCTCGTACTGGGGACTGACCGCACAGCTGGCTCCGGAAGACGCGAACGCCTTCGAGGCACGCCTCGCCCGGATCGACGGCGACCGCGTCGCCACCGGCCGCGATTTCGACGACCACGGCCGCCTCACCACGAAAGCCCGGACGCTCGACGAGGCCTCCGCGACCACGCTCGCGGCGGCGATCCGTCAGCCGAGCACGGCCGTCGCCGTCTCCAAGGTCGACTCCAAGCCCTACTCGCGGCGTCCCGCCGCGCCGTTCACCACCTCGACCCTCCAGCAGGAGGCGGCGCGCAAGCTCCGCTTCTCCGCGCGGCAGACGATGAGTGTCGCGCAGACTCTCTACGAGAACGGGTACATCACCTATATGCGCACCGACTCCGCGTCGCTGTCGCAGCAGGCGACGAACGCTGCGCGGACGCAGGCGGCGAAGCTGTACGGCCCGGAGACGGTCCCCGACAAGCCGCGCACCTACGCATCCAAGAGCAAGAACGCGCAGGAGGCGCACGAGGCGATCCGTCCGTCGGGCGAGACCTTCCGCACCCCTGCCGAGCTGGAGCGCTCGCTGCGCGGACCCGAGCTGCGCCTGTACGAGCTGATCTGGAAGCGGACCGTCGCCTCCCAGATGGCCGACGCGAAAGGCCAGACGGCATCCGTCACCGTCGAGGCGCGCGTCTCGGAAGGACCGCTCGACGGCACCGTGGCCGAGTTCACGGCCAGCGGCACCGTGATCACGTTCCGAGGCTTCCTGAACGCCTACGAGGAGAGCCGGGACGAGGAGCGCAACAGCAACGACTCGGCCGAGGCCAAGCTTCCGCCGCTCACCGAGAAGCAGGCTCTGACCGTCCGCGACATCGCCGCCGACGGCCACGAGACCACCCCGCCACCGCGCTACACGGAGGCGAGCCTCGTCAAGACGCTCGAAGAGCTCGGGATCGGGCGCCCCTCCACCTTCGCGAGCATCATCTCCACCATCATCGACCGCGGATACGTGACCCAGCGCGGTCAGTCCCTCGTCCCGAGCTGGGTCGCCTTCTCGGTCGTCCGGCTGCTCGAGGACTACTTCGGCGACCTGGTGCAGTACGACTTCACCGCCGAGATGGAGGACGACCTCGACCGCATCGCCGACGGCGAGGCCGAGCGCATCGACTGGCTGAACAGCTTCTACTTCGGCAGCGACAAGCACAAGGGCCTCCGACGGGTCATCGACAACCTCGGCGACATCGACGCCCGCAGCATCAACTCCATCGCCATCGACGACGGAGTGACGCTCCGCATCGGCAAATACGGCCCCTACCTCGAGGTGTCCGAGCCCGACGCCGGTCCCGACGCCCAGCCGCGCCGCGTCAACATCCCGCCGGAGCTCGCTCCCGACGAGCTCACTCCCGCCAAGGCGCACGAGCTGATCGAGGCGCCGGTCCAGACCGACCGCGTGCTCGGGACGAACCCCGAGAACGGCAAGCTCGTCCTCGCCAAGGACGGCCGCTTCGGACCGTACGTCACCGAGGCCGACCCCGAGGACGAAGCGGCAGCCGATCCCAAGACCGGCGAGGTGAAGGAGCCGGCGAAGACCAAGAAGGCCGCCGCCGCCAAGCCGCGGACGGCATCCCTCTTCAAGTCGATGGATCTGGCGACCCTCGACCTGGACACCGCGCTCAAACTGCTCGACCTCCCGCGCGTCGTGGGAGCCGACCCGGAGAGCGGGGAAGAGATCCAGGCGCAGAACGGCCGCTACGGCCCGTACCTCAAGAAGGGCGCCGACACCCGGTCGCTCCCGAGCGAGGACGACATCTTCGACATCGACCTGCCGGGCGCGCTGGAACTGTTCGCTCAGCCCAAGTACGGCAACCGCCGGGCGTCGAGCGCCCTCAAGGAGTTCGACGCCGATCCGGTCAGCGGCAAGCCGATCCGCGTGAAGGACGGCCGCTTCGGCCCGTACGTAACCGACGGTGAGACCAACGCCACGATCCCGCGCGGCGAGACCGTGGACGAGGTCGACTTCGACCGCGCGGTCCAGCTGCTCGCCGACAAGCGAGCGAAGGGACCGGCCAAGAAGCCGGCGCGGAAGACCGCTGCAGCCAAGACGACGGCCGCCAAGACGACGGCCAAGAAGCCGGCGGCCAAGAAGTCCACGACCGCCGCGGCGAAGAAGTCCGCCGAGTGAGCGAGGGCCTCTTCATCACGCTCGAGGGCGGCGACGGGGTCGGCAAGTCCACGCAGGCGGCGCTCTTGGAGGAGTGGCTCACCGGGCGAGGCCGCACTGTCGTGCGCACCCGCGAGCCGGGCGGCACGGACGCCGGCGTCGAGATCCGCGAGATCGTCCTCCACCACCGCGGAGACATCGCGCCGCGTGCCGAGGCGCTCCTCTACGCAGCCGACCGGGCGCACCACATCGCCACGGTGGTCCGTCCGGCCCTGTCCCGCGGCGACATCGTCGTCCAGGACCGCTACATCGACTCCTCCGTCGCCTACCAGGGCGCCGGGCGCGTCCTCGACGCCCAGCAGATCCGCGACCTCTCCCTGTGGGCGGCCGAGGGGTTGCTGCCGGACCTCACCATCCTGCTCGACCTCGACGAGGACACCGCGCGCACCCGGCTCGACTCCGCGCGCACCCGGTACGACCGCCTGGAGGCGGAACGCTCGGACTTCCACGCCCGCGTCCGCGCCGGCTACCTCGCGCTGGCCGAACAGGAGCCCGAGCGCTTCCTGGTCGTGGATGCGAGCCGGCCCGTCGAGGAGATCGCCGCGGAGATCCGCGACCGCCTCGCCGCGCGCGTCTGAGGACCGTCGTGCGGAGACCGAGGAAGCGTGTCCGTCGTGCCAGCTAGCCTGGACACCATGACGGTGTGGGACGAGCTCACGGGGCAGGACGAGGCGATCGAGGTCGTCCGCGCTGCCGCGATCGGCTCCGCCGCAGGCAACGGAGCCGGTGCTCCCGGCCGCGGGATGACGCACTCCTGGCTCATCACCGGCCCGCCCGGCTCCGGCCGATCGAACCTCGCATACGCCTTCGCGACAGCGCTGCTCAGCCCCGGCACGCCCGAAGGCGACCTCGCCACGCGGCGTCAGGTCGACGCCCGCACCCACCCCGACCTCGCCGTCCTGAGCACCGAGCGCGTCATCATCTCCATCGACGAGGTCCGCGCCCTCGTCGCCAGCTCGCAGTTCGCGCCGTCGGTCGGCAGATACCGCGTGATGGTGATCGAAGACGCCGACCGGATGACCGAACGCACCTCCAACGTCCTGCTGAAGGCGCTCGAGGAGCCGCCGGAGCGGACCGTCTGGATCCTCTGCGCGCCGAGCGACGCCGACCTTCTCCCGACCATCCGCTCCCGCGTCCGCACCGTGCGACTGCGCGTGCCCAGCGTCGACGATGTCGCCCGCCTCATCCAGCGACGCGACGGGGTGGATGCGGAGACCGCCGAGCGCGCTGCCCGCCACGCACAGAGCCACATCGGCATGGCGCATCGCCTCGCAACCCACGAGGAGGCCCGCCGCCGACGCGAGCAGACGCTCGAGCTGGCCCTCGGAATCCGCTCGGTCTCCGACGCCGTCCTTGCGGCGGCGACCCTGCTGGAGATCGCCGGCGCCGACGCGAAGGCGATCACGGAGGAGCGTGATGCGGAGGAGCGCGAGCACGCCCTCCGCTCGCTCGGAATCGAGCCGGGCGGGACGATCCCGCCGGCGCTCCGCGGCCAGCTGCGCCAGCTCGAAGAGGACCAGAAGCGCCGAGCGACCCGCAGCCTCCGCGACGGCATCGACCGCATCCTCGTCGACCTGCTCTCGCTGTACCGCGACGTGATGATGATCCAGCTCGGCAGCGACAGCGAACTGGTGAACCGCGAGCTGCGCGCCGAACTGGATGCTCTCAGCACCCACACGACTCCGGCCGCTACGCTCGCCGCGATGGACGCCGTCGCGACCGCGCGCGAACGCATCGACGGCAACGTCGCCCCGGCCCTCGCCCTCGAGGCCATGCTGACCACCATCCTGCGCGGCACGACCGCTCGAAAGGGGACCGACCTGTGATCACCCGACCCGGCCGTGCCCCGGTACGCGACCAGGCCGCGAGACGGCGCACCGCCCGCACCGCGGCCGTCGCGCTCGCCGCCGTCGTCGCCCTGACCCTCAGCGGCTGCGTGACCTGGTTCCTGCCCGCGAAGACTGTGACGACGTCCACTCCCGCTCCTGACGACGTCTCCGCCGAGCTGCAGCCGTACTACAGCCAGGTGCTGCACTGGACGAACTGCAGCGGCGGCAAGCAGTGCACGACCGTCAAAGCCCCTCTCGACTGGGACCACCCCGGCAAGGGCGACGTCGAGCTCGCGCTCATCCGTCAGCCCGCGAAGGGGACCAAGCAGGGGTCGCTGCTCACCAATCCCGGCGGCCCCGGCGCATCCGGCTTCGACTTCGTCAAGGACTCGGTCGACTTCGTCGCCGACGACACCCTCCAGCAGCACTTCGACATCGTCGGCTTCGACCCCCGCGGTGTCGGCCGGTCGACCGCGGTGAAGTGCTACGACGCCGAGCAGATGGACCAGTACCTGTACGGCATCACCCCCGGTGAGCGCGGCTCCGACCAGTGGATCGCCGAGAACACCACCATCGCCAAGGACTTCGGCGAGGCGTGCAAGAAGAACACCGGCGCTCCGCTGCCGAAGGTCGACACGGTCAGCGCCGCGCACGACCTCGATCTGCTCCGGGCGACGCTCGGCGACAAGAAGCTCAACTACCTCGGCTACTCGTACGGCACCTACCTGGGCGCCGTGTACGCGGGGCTGTACCCGGGAAAGACCGGGCGGCTCGTGCTGGACGGCGCGCTCGATCCCGCCGCCTCGAACTTCGACGTGACCGAGGTGCAGGCCAAAGGATTCGAGAGCGCGCTGCGCGCCTACCTGACCGACTGCCTGACCCGGAAGGACTGCCCGTTCACCGGCACGGTGGACGACGCGATGAGCACGGTCGGGCAGCTGCTCGCGTCGGTCGAGAAGAGCCCGATCCGCAACTCCGACGGTCGCGAGCTCGGCGCGAACACCCTCGTGACGGCGATCATCACACCGCTGTACGACGCGACCGCGTGGTCGTACCTCGACAAGCTGTTCGAGTCGGTCATGAAGGGGAGTGCGTCCGTCGCCTTCTCGCTGGCGGACACCTACAACAACCGCGACGCCGACGGCACGTACTCGGATAACTCCACCGAGGCGTTCGTCGCCATCAACTGCCTGGACTACACCTACGACGCCGATCCCGCGCTGATGCGCCAGCAGGCGGCGGAACTGGCCAAGGCGGCCCCCGTGATCGGGCCGTACATGGCCTACGGCGACATCGGCTGCGCCAACTGGCCGTACCAGTCGACCGGGCAGCGCGGTCCGATCTCCGCGGACGGCTCCGCGCCCATCCTCGTCGTCGGCACCACCAACGACCCGGCGACGCCGTACGTCTGGGCGAAGAACCTCGCCTCCGAGCTGCAGAACGGACACCTGCTCACCTATAAGGGCGAGGGGCACACCGCGTACAACAAGTCCAACTCCTGCGTGAACGACACAGTGGACGACTACCTCGTCAACGGCACCGTTCCAACCGACGGGAAGACCTGCTGATCCGTCGGCGTCCGCCGTTCGGGTGAGTGGTGCAATTTTGCAGGGAGTGAAATAATCGACGTCGTGTCAGTGGCCCCCGATTCCACGCTGAACGAGCTCGGACTCCGCGAACGGAAGCGCATCGCAACCCGTCGCGCGATCCAGCTCGCCGCCGTCGAGCTCGCCAGCGAGCGCGGATTCGACCGCGTGACGATCGACGAGATCAGTCACGTCGCGAACGTCTCGCCGCGGACCTTCTTCAACTACTTCCCCTCGAAGGAGTCCGCCATCATCGGCGAGCTCCCGGAGCTCCCGGACGAGGAGACCATCGAGGAGTTCATCTCCGCGGGGCCGAGCCAGCCGATCCTCGACGGAATCAGTACCCTGCTGGTCGCCGCGATCGACCTGGGCGAGACCGTGGACGGGGAAGCCGAAGCGCCGCAGGCGCCCGAGAGCGTCCACCGGCTGCACACCCTCCGCCGGGCCCTCCTCAAGGACAACCCGGAGCTTTTCGCGCTTCGCATGGCCAGCATGCACAAGTTCGAGGATGCGCTGAGCGGCGTCGTCCAGCGCCGCCTCGCACACGACGACCCGGCTCTTGCCGCCGACGAGGAAGCCCTGCACCAGCGCGCCCGGTTGGTGACCTACGTCGCGTTCGCGGGCATGCGGCACGCGTGGTCCTGCTGGGCCGACCACGGCGGTGTCGAGCCGCTCTCCGACCGCCTGCGCAGCTCGTTCGAGCAGCTCTCAGCGCTCGGAACGCAGGTCCGCTGACCCCGTCCCGGCATGGTCGGCAGCACCCCGCATGATCGGGTAAGCTATCTTCCTGTGCGTCGGACGGAAGTCCGGCCCACGCCGCCCTAGCTCAGTCGGCAGAGCATCTCACTCGTAATGAGAAGGTCAAGGGTTCGATTCCCTTGGGCGGCTCCATCACTTCCTTTCTTCCGAACATCCGGACAGAATCCTCGTGCACATGCGCGCCCCTCGGAGTAGCCTGAGGGCACAAACTGAGGATCAATCAAGTCTGCCCGAGGCTGTCATGGATGCAACATCGAAGTCCCGCCGGGCGCGTGCGCTCGGGCTGTTCACCGCGGTGCTGAGCGCGCTGCTGCTGATCGGGGGAGGTGTCGCGGGCCCGGCGTCGGCGGACACCATGCCTCCGGATCCGAACGATCCCGCCTCTCCGCCCACCGTGGGGGCGACCGCGCTGCCCACCGTCCAGATCGACGGTGTCGCCTGGGCGCAGACGGTCGTCGGCGACACGGTTTACGTCGCGGGCAAGTTCGGCACTGCGCGCCCGGCCGGTTCGCCCGCCGGATCGAACACCACCCCGCGGAGCAACTTCCTCGCCTACAACATCACGACGGGCGCCCTCATCACGAGCATCAACGTGCCGCTGAACGGGCAGGCGCTCGCGATCGCGGCATCCCCCGACGGTTCCCGCGTGTATATCGGCGGCGACTTCACGTCGGCAGCCGGAGCCACCTACTACCGCATCGTGGCGATCAGCACGGCCACCGGCCAACCCATCAGCTCCTTCCGGCCTGTCATGGAGAGCCAGGTCCGTGCACTCGCGGTGACGAACACGGCCGTCTACGCGGGCGGCACGTTCTCCAGCGTGAACGGCGTCTCGCGCGGATACATCGCCAAGATCGACGCCTCCAACGGGTCGCTCGTCACCTCCTGGTCGGCATCGGCCGACAACGTGGTCGACGCGCTCGCGGTGAGCCCGGACGGGAACCGCGTCTACGCCGGTGGTCGCTTCAAGAACGTCAACGGATCCGCGCACTACGGGCTCGCGATGCTGAGCGGTTCGAACGGCTCGGCTCTGCCCTTCCCCGCGAACAGCGTAGTCCGGGATGCCGGAGCGAACGCCAGCATCACCTCCCTCCAGGCGACCAGCGACCGGGTCTACGGCTCCGGTTACGTGTTCGGCAGCGGGGGCAACCTCGAGGGCAGTTTCGCGGCGGACGGCGTGACGGGCGCCCTGATCTGGCTGGAGGACTGCCACGGCGACACATACTCGATCGTTCCGCTCAACAATGCGCTGTATGCGGCCGGCCACCCGCATGACTGCCGCAATGTCGGCGGCTACCCGGAGACCAATCCGCGTACGTTCCACCACACGATCGCGTTCTCGAAAGCTCGCACCGGGACGCTGACCAACGACGGCAACTCGTCGTACGCGAACTTCCGCGGCCAGCCGTCGCCGACCCTCCTCAACTGGTTCCCCGACTACGTGACGGGGTCGTACACCGGTCAGGGTCAGGCGGCATGGAGCGTTGCGGGGGACAGCCGCTACCTCGTCGTCGGCGGTGAGTTCCCGGCCGTCAACGGGACGGCCCAATACGGGCTCACCCGCTTCGCGGCCGATTCGGTCGTGCGCAGCACCACGGGCCCGAACAACAACACGGCGCTGACACCGAACGCCACGTCGCCGACGGCCGGGCAGGCGAAGATCAGCTGGACGGCGACGTACGACCAGGACAACGTCTCCCTCACGTACGCACTCGCACGGGACGGCGACACGGCGCATCCCATCTCCCAGGTCACCCGCACCTCCACCTTCTGGAACCGGCCCGGGATGTCCTTCACCGACACCGGGCTCGCCGGCGGCAGCGCGCACACGTACACGCTGACGGTCACGGACCCCGACGGGAATCGGATCGCCCGGACCGGCAACCGCGTCGTGATCCTCGGCGGCGGAGCGAACCAGCCGCCGACGGCGAGCTTCACCGCCGGCACGAACGGCCTCGCGGTCGCGGTCGACGGCAACGCATCGAGCGACCCCGACGGCGCGATCGCCTCGTGGAACTGGAACTTCGGAGACGGCGGCACGGCCACCGGGGCGACCGCCGGACACACCTATGCGAACGCCGGCACCTACACGATCACGTTGACCGTGGCGGACAACGTGGGCGCCACGGCGTCGACGACGCGCCAGGTGACCGTCGCAGCGACCAGCGGAAGCACGGTCGCGAAGGACGGCTTCGAGCGGACGCTGACCAGTGGATGGGGATCTGCGGAAGTCGGCGGCGCGTGGACCGCCTCGGGCACGGCATCCTTCTACACGGTCTCATCCGGCACCGCACGGATGAACGTCCCGGCCGGCTCGACCCGGACCGAGACGCTCGGCAGCGTGTCGTCGAGCCGGACGGACACGACGGTCACCTTCACGACGGACTTCGCCCCGACCGGCGGCGGGATATTCGTCTCGGCGATCGGCCGTCAGCTCGGGTCGGCCGTGTACGAGGGTCGTGCCTGGCTCAGTGCCAGCGGAGCTGTGCAGGTGCAGCTGCTCGCCAACGGGACGACGCTGCAGGCGGTGCCCGTCAGCGGATTGACCTACAGTGCGGGGCAGCAGCTCTCGCTGCGGGTCCAGGCGGTCGGCTCCTCGCCGACGACGTTGCGGGCGAAGGTCTGGCCGTCGACCCAGGCTGAGCCGGCCGCGTGGCAGGTCACGGCGACCGACTCGACGGCAGGTCTGCAGTCGGCCGGGGGCGTCGGCCTCCGTGCGTACCTCTCCGCCTCCGCGACGGCGACGCCGGTCACGGTGCGCTTCGACAACTTCCTCGTCACCGCGGTGCCCTGACCCTCGCGCATGGTCGCTGTCGGTGGTTGGCTGCGGTCATGGCGGACGAACTGAAGCATGGCGACCATGTCGAGTGGTCCTCGCACGGCGTGGATGTGCCGGGCGAGGTCGAGAAGAAGCTCACCGACGACACCGAAGCGGCCGGACGGACCGTACGGGCGTCGAAGGACGACCCGCAGTTCCTCGTGAAGAGCGACAAGACCGGCAAGGAGGCCGTGCACAAGCCGGACGCGCTCCACAAGAAGAAGTGACGGACGGCTCCCGTCAGCCTCGAAACCATCCGTGCTCATACCCTCTACTGTCCGCAGGCGCGCGGATCGTTCCCTTTTGGGTCTGAGGGAATCGCCGCGTCCACCGGCCGACGGAGCGTAGCAGCATTCAGAAAGCCCAGGTAACATACCCGGATGCACGAATCGGATCAGCCGGTCACCGGACCCGACCCGTCGAACCTCCCGACCACTCCCACTCCGCTCGCCGACTCCTCAGCCGGCTCGGAGCCGCCCGCGACCACAGGTTCCGGCCGTCGCGCCGCCGCGCGGCCCGCGAAAGCCGCCGGCCTGTCGGGTGTTGCGGCCGGGGTGCTCGCGACGATCCGGAAGCATCCGAAGACGTGGATGGCCGCAGCGGCCGCCGTCGTCTTCCTGCTGCTCGGAGGCGGCAGTGTTGCGCTCGGGGCCACCGTCGGCTCGCCGGCAGCCGCGGCGGGACCCGTCAGCAGCGCGACTCCCTCGCCGACCCGTACGGCGACCGCCACCCCCACACCCACCCCGACCGTCGACCCGGCGCGTCCCGTTCCGGCGAACCAGGCCGCCGCGACGCGCATCCGCACCTGCTCGGTCGCCGGTCTCGCGGCCGACGGCCGCCTCGGCAACCTCGAGGCGCAGGTCGTCAACGCCAAGACGGGTCAGACCCTGTTCGACCGCAACGGCGTGAAGCCCGGTCCGACCGCCTCGGTTCTCAAGACGCTCACGTCGGCCGCAGCCCTCGCGACTCTCGGTCCCGACTACCGCGTCTCGACGACGGTGGTTGCCGGCAGCACGCCCGGCCAGGTCGTCATCGTCGGCGGCGGGGACGTGACCCTCTCCCGGCTGCCCGACGGCCAGGCGTCCTTCTACACCGGAGCGCCGAAGATCCAGGACCTCGCCAATCAGGTGAAGCAGGCCATGGGCGGCCAGCAGATCACCTCGATCGTGGTGGACGCGACCCTCTTCGGAGCTCCCTTCTGGCAGCCGAGCTGGGACGAGCGCGAGGAGCGCGTCGTCGAGGGTTCGACCCCGTACATGACCGCTCTCATGGTCGACGGCGACCGCGACGACCCGACCGCCGTCGAGTCGCCGCGCAGCACCGACCCGGTGGGTCGTGCCGTGCAGTACTTCCAGCAGTACCTCGGCACCAACGTCGGCGTGAGCCAGGGCGTCGCGCCGGCCGGTGCTCGCCAGCTGGGCGTCGTCCAGTCGCAGCCCGTCACGACACTGATCGATCAGGCGATGCGGGTCTCCGACAACACGATCATGGAGGAGCTCGCCCGCCTCGTCGCCATCAAGAACGGCGCGGGCAACACTTTCGACGCTCTGAACGCGGGCGTGCTCGCCGGGCTGAAGGGCTACGGGATCGACACCTCCGGGATCCACATCGCCGACGGCTCCGGCCTCAGCGGCGACAACGCCGTTCCGCCGTCGTACCTGACGCAGCTGTTCATCAAGGTGCTCAACCGCCAGAACGGCCTCGGCGTCGTCTACGACGGACTGCCCGTGGCCGGCCAGTCGGGAACGCTCGGCCCCGGCTACAACCGGTTCACCGGAGCCAACTCCGTCGCGCGCGGCGCGGTGTTCGCTAAGACCGGCTGGATCGACAACGGGTACACCCTCTCCGGCATCATCAACGCGGCCGACGGCACACCCCTGACCTTCGCCGTGTTCGCGCTCGGACCGGTGAGCGACAACGCGAAACAGGCGATCGACACGCTCGTCACCGGCTTCTACAAGTGCGGTGACAACCTCTCCAACGGCTGAGCCGGCCGGCGCAGCGACGACCATCACCGGGAGGACGGGAATGGGCAAGGCGCTCTTCATCGTGGACGTGCAGAACGACTTCACCGAGGGAGGCGCGCTCGGCGTCGACGGAGGGGCCGCGGTCGCGGCGGGCGTCACCGCCTTCCTCCAGGAACACGCCGACGAGTACGAGGTGATCGTCGCCAGCCGCGACTGGCACGACCCCGACAATGACAACGGCGGCCATTTCGCGACGGACGACGAGCCAGATTTCGTGGAGAGCTGGCCGCGGCACTGCGTCGCGGGCACTCCCGGCGCCGAGTATCACCCGGCGTTCGACACCTCGCGCGTGACGGTCCACGTCCGCAAGGGCCAGGGCGTTCCTGCGTACTCGCTCTTCGAGGGCCGTACGGAGGAGGGCTCCACGGTGCACGAGATCCTCGAGGAGCGCGGCATCCACACCATCGACGTGACGGGGATCGCGACCGACTACTGCGTTCGGGCGTCGGCTCTGGATGCGCTCGCCCACGGCCAGCACGTGCGCGTGCTGACCTCGCTGGTCGCCGGAGTGGCGGAGACGTCGTCGCAGGCGGCGCTCGCGGAGCTGGCGCACGCAGGGGCGGAACTGGTGGACTGACGCCCGCGGGCCTCCGCGTGGACGCTCGGCCGCATCCACGGTATTGTGATTGCTAGCTCATCTAGTAATCAGGAGGCGAAGTGTCGAAGGAAGCCCCCGAGCGGACCGCACCGGCACGGGTGCCGGCGCGCTGGCTGCGCATCGTGGTGCCGACCGTGCTGGTGCTCATCTGGCTCGTACTCGCCGGTATCGGCGGTCCCACCTTCGGCAAGCTGTCCGGTGTCTCCAGCAACGACCAGGCGGCGTTCCTCCCGGCCAGTGCCGAGTCGACCGAGGTGCAGGACTGGCAGAAGCGCTTCACGGACTCCGGCTCCATCCCGGCGATCGTCGTCGTCGAGGCCGACGAGAGCATCCCGAAGAGCGAACTGGGCACCACCTACGCCGATCTCGGCACGAAGCTGGGCGGAGTCGACGGTGTGGAGCCGGCACCCGAGGGGCAGACCACGAGCGTCGCCGGCCCCATCCCGTCCGAGGACGGGCGCGCCGTCGAGTACATCGTCCCGATCTCCGACTCCGACGAGCTGAAGACCGTGGTCGCCGACCTCCGCACTGTGGCAGACGACGCCGTGCCCGAGGGTGCCCAGGCATGGGTCACCGGTCCGGCCGGCCTGACTGCGGATCTCGTGAACGCCTTCGGGGGCATCGACGGCATCCTGCTGCTGGTCGCCGTCGCGGCGGTCTTCGTCATCCTCCTGCTCGTCTATCGAGCCCTTCTCCTGCCGTTCCTGGTGCTGCTGACCTCGGTCTTCGCCCTGTGCGCTGCGATCCTCATCGTCTACCTCTTCGCCCTCTGGGGATGGATCAAGCTGTCCGGCCAGAGCCAGGGCATCCTGTCGATCCTCGTCATCGGTGCGGCGACCGACTACTCGCTGCTTCTCGTCTCGCGCTACCGGGAGGCGCTCGAGGTCGAGGAGTCGCGGTGGGTGGCCATCCTGCGCGCGTGGAAGGCGTCGTTCGAGCCGATCGTCGCCTCCGGTGCGACCGTGATCCTGGCTCTGCTGTGCCTGCTCTTCTCCGACCTGAACTCGAACAAGAGCCTCGGACCGATCGCGGCGATCGGCATCGTCTTCTCCCTGTTCTCGGCGCTGACCTTCCTCCCCGCCCTGCTCGCCGTGTTCGGGCGGGCGTCGTTCTGGCCGTTCCGGCCGGTCGTCGGCGAGCGCGCGCACAAGCACGCCGACGGCACCACGCTGACCGGCCTGGAAGGGGTTCGCGGGATATGGCGGCGCGTCGGCGGTCTCATCGCCCGTCGCCCGCGCGTCACCTGGATCGTGTCGTTCGTCCTGCTCGTGGCGTGTGCCCTGGGGCTCACGCAACTGAAGGCGAACGGCGTGCAGCAGACCGACGTCATCCTGTCGCAGTCCGATGCCGTCGACGGTCAGGCCGTGGTGGCCAAGCACTTCGACGCGGGTTCCGGCTCGCCGGTGCTCATCGTCGCGCCGGAGAGCGAAGCGGAGGCCGTGCTCACCGCGACCGAGAAGACGGACGGTATCGCCTCGGCCGCCTTCTACACCGGAGGAGGCCGGCCCCAGCCCGGCGCTCCGGCCGACCCCGTCGTGAAGGACGGCCACGTGCTGATCCAGGCGACCCTCGCCTCGGAGCCCGACTCCGCTCAAGCCGAGAAGGTCGTGAAGGGACTCCGCGAATCGCTGTCGACCGACGGCTCGGTGCTCGTGGGCGGAGTCACCGCCATCGCGCTCGACACCAACAAGACGGCGCAGAGCGACCTGATCAAGATCATCCCGATCGTGCTCGCGGTGATCCTGCTCATCCTGATGCTGCTGCTCCGGTCGATCGTCGCGCCGGTGATCCTCATCGGCAGCGTCGTGCTGTCGTACGCGGCGGCGCTCGGCGTCTCGGCGCTCGTCTTCAACCACGTCTTCGGCTTCCCGGGGGCGGATGCGGCGGTGCCGTTGTTCGGGTTCGTCTTCTTGGTGGCGTTGGGCGTGGATTACAACATCTTCCTGATGACCCGGGTGCGGGAGGAGTCTCTGCGCATCGGAACGCGGCCCGGCATCCTGCGCGGTCTGGGACTGACGGGCAGCGTCATCACGTCGGCCGGGATCGTGCTGGCTGCGACGTTCGCGGCGCTCGCCGTCATCCCGATCCTGTTCCTCGTGCAGATCGCGTTCATCGTCGCGTTCGGTGTGCTCCTCGACACCGTGGTGGTGCGCTCCCTGCTGGTCCCGGCTGTGTCGTACGACATCGGCCGCGCCATCTGGTGGCCGTCGAAGCTCTCGCGTAGCAAGATGCATAGCGAGAGGGCCGAAGTTTCGTCCTGATCGGACAGTCTGACCAGCTCGGACTGTGCGTGTTGCTCGATCGTGGGCGGTGCGCGAAAGTGGCGTCATGACCATGACCACCACCGAGCGCGCCGCCGCGGCGCGCCCCGACGACGCAGCGCTGCTCCGGCGGCTGTACCGGACGATGGCGACCGTCCGGCGCCTCGACCTCGACGGGGTCGCGATGCAGCGCCAGGGCATCATCCCCGGCTACGCCCCGATGCGCGGTCAGGAGGCCGCCCAGGTGGGCAGCGCCGCCGCCCTCGATCTCACCCGCGACTTCGCCTTCCCGACCTACCGTGAGCTCGGCGTCGCGGTCGCCATGGGCGTCGACCCGGTGGCGTACCTGGCATCGCACCAGGGCGCCTGGCACGGCGGACTCTGGGATGCGGCTACCGCACGGCTCGCCCCGATCAACGCCGTGGTCGGCGGCGCCGTCACCCACGCCGTCGGCTGGGGGCTCGGCGCGAAGCTCGACCGCACCGGGGGAGTGGCGATCGCCTACTTCGGCGACGGCGCCAGCTCGCAGGGCGACATCCACGAGGCTATGAACACCGCGGCCGTCTCGCAGCTCCCCGTCGTGTTCTTCTGCCAGAACAACGGCTGGGCCATCTCCGTGCCCACCGAGCAGCAGGTCGCCGGCGGGTCCGTCGCGGCGCGCGGCGCCGGATACGGGATGCCGGGCGTGCGCATCGACGGAAACGACGTCCTCGCCGTCTACGACGCGACCACCGAAGCCCTCGAGCGCGCCCGTACCGGCGGCGGACCGACCATCATCGAGGCGATGACCTACCGCATGGGCCCGCACTCCACGTCCGACGACCCCGGTCGATATCGCACCCTCGACGAGGAGCAGAGCTGGCTCGCGCGCGACCCGCTCGCCTTGTGCGAGCAGCAGCTGCGCCAGACCGGGACCGTCGGGGACGAGTTCTTCGCCGAGGTCGCCGACACCGCCGGCGCCCTCGCCGACCGGGTGCGCGACGACGTCGCCGCCCTCGGAGGACGCCCCGCCGAGGAGATGTTCGACTTCGTCTTCTCCGACCCGCCCGCCGCCCTCCTCGGGCAACGCCGAGCCTGGGAGGAGTCTCGCCTTGGCTGAGCTCAGCACGATGCAGCGCGCCCTGAACCGCGCGCTCGACGACGCGCTCGCCGCCGACGACCGCACCCTCGTCTTCGGTGAGGACGTCGGAACCCTCGGCGGCGTCTTCCGGGTCACGGACGGCCTGAAGGCCAAGTACGGCGGCGACCGCGTGTTCGACACCACGCTCGCCGAGTCCGGGATCATGGGCATGGCGGTCGGGCTCGCGATGGCCGGATGGCGGCCGGTGCCGGAGATCCAGTTCGACGGCTTCTCCTATCCCGCCGTCGACCAGATCGTGAACCAGGTGGCGCGTATGCACTACCGCAGCCGCGGCGCGTTCGGGATGCCGATCACGCTGAGACTGCCGAGCTTCGGCGGCATCCGCGCGCCCGAGCACCACGGCGAAAGTCTGGAGGCGCTGTTCGCGCACGTCCCCGGCCTGAAGGTCGTGGCGCCCTCGACGCCGGCTGAGGCCTACACGCTGCTGCGGCAGTCGATCGACGACCCGGACCCGGTCATCTTCCTCGAACCGAAGTCGCGCTACTGGCACAAGGAGCCGGTCTCGCTGGACGAGCCGGAGGAGCGCCTGCCCGTCGGAACCTCTCGCGTCGTCCGTCCGGGAAAGCACGTCACCCTGGTGGCGTGGGGTGCCATGGTCGCCCGCTGCCTCCAGGCGGCGGAGCTCGGCGCCGAGGACGGCGTGGAGATCGAGGTCGTCGACCTGCGCTGGCTCAAGCCGATCGACGCCGACGGGCTCGCCGCCTCCGTCGCACGGACCCGCCGAGCCGTCGTCGTGCACGAGGCGCCGCTCACCGCCGGGCTCGGCGCCGAGGTGAGCGCCCTCATCACCGAGCGCTGCTTCGACGACCTGAAGGCACCCGTCCAGCGCGTCACCGGGTGGGACGTCCCCTATCCGTCGCCGGTGCTGGAGGATGAGTACCTGCCGTCCATCGACCGCATCCTGGACGCCGTCCAGAAGACCCTGGAGTACCGCCGTGGCTGAACGAACCTTCGACCTCCCCGACCTGGGTGAGGGCCTGCAGGAGGCGACCGTGCTGGAGTGGCTGGTCGCCGAGGGCGACCACGTCGAGCGCAACGCGCCCCTCGTCGAGGTCGAGACGACCAAATCGGCCGTCGAGCTGCCGTCCCCGCAGTCCGGTGTGGTCGCGCGCTTCCACGTCGCCGAGGGCGAGGCGCTCGAGGTGGGCGCCCCTCTCGTGACGTTCACCGTCGAGGACGACCAGGCCGGCATCGTCGGCACCGTCCCGACGGAGGAGGCCCCGCGCCGCCGCGTCCGCCTCTCGCTGCCGGAGGACTGACCCGGGATGCGCATCCACGTCGACAGGCACCCGGGCGACGACCCCGTGCTGCTGGTCCACGGCTTCGCGTCGACCGGCTCGCTCACCTGGGACGCGACCGGCTGGATCCGTGCGCTCGCCGAGGCGGGTCGCGGCGCGATCGTCCCGGACCTCCGCGGTCACGGCGCCAGCGAGGCGCCGCACGACGCCGACGCGTACTCGCCCGACATCCTCGCCGGCGACCTCCTGGCCGTCCTCGACGAGCAGGATGTCGAACGCGTGGATGTGATGGGCTACTCGATGGGCAGCTGGGTGTCGCTCGCGCTCGCCGCACTCGCGCCCGACCGCGTGCGCCGGCTCGTGATCGGCGGCGTCGGCACGGTCGAGCAGTTCGGTCACTGGGGCGTCTCGGCGGTGCAGTCCGCCCTCCATGACGACGCCTCCGCGCTCGACCCCGCCAGCCCGTTGGCACCGCTGCTCGCCTCCCTCCGCCAGGCTCCGGGCGTCGATCGCGAGGCGCTCGCGGCCTGCGCCGCGGGGATGGCCGCGCATCCGCTCCCGCTGGCGAGCTCCGTCCCCACGATGCTCGTCGTCGGCGATGCGGATCCCGTGGCGGACGGTGCCGACGAGGCCGCGCGTCTGCTGAGCGCCGAGCTCGTCGTGCTGCCGCGCCGCAACCACGTCACCACGTTGAGCGCCCGCGGCTTCAAGCAGGCTGCTCTGCCCTTCCTGGGAGCTTCGGTCAGCGTGCCGTAATCTTCTATCTGATATTCGCGTCATGAACGCGAACGAGGTGCGTCGTACTTAGTGTGCGGCGCATTTCTCATCTCCCCTCCGCAGCTTCCCGGCTGCTTCTCTCCGTCCTCGCCACGGCGCTGCTCTGCGCCGGGCTGACGCTGGCTGCTGCGCCGCTCGCGGCCACGGCAATCACATCCGCGGCGGCGCCATGTCCCGCCACGGCGGACGTCTCCGCCTGCGACGCCGATCGCGACACCGTCCCGGACACCGTGGAACGGGCCGTCTGCGGATCCGCCACCTGCGCATCCGGTCGTGAGGACCGCGACGATGACGGCGTCCCCGACTGGGTCGAGGTCCTGGCGTGCGGCACGACCGCGTGCGCATCCCCGACGAAGGACTCCGTCGGCGATGGCATCCCGGACTTCGCCCGCCAGATCGTGTGCGGGTCTTCAACGTGCTACACGGGCAACGCCGACCTCAACGGCAACGGAGTTCCGCGCTGGGCGTCGGTCGTCATCTGCGGTACGACCGCGTGCGCGACCGGGCATGAGGACTACGACGCCGACGGTGTGTCCGACGCGATCGAACTGGCCGCCTGTGTGATCGGAAGAGACGGTCTGGCCAGCACGGGGGCGACCATCGCGATCTGGCTGATCGCCGCACTTGCCGCCGGGCTGATCGCCACGGGGCTGGTTCTGGCGCGCAAGCGTCACCTGTTCGCCGCCGCCGTTCGCACGGACGCGGTCGTCTGATGCGCGCAACCATCCTGCGCGGCCTCGTGGCCGCGACGGCGATCACCGCGCTGACCGTCAGCGGCACGGCGACCCCCGCAGAGGCGTCGCCCTGGGAGACGGCGCGGCGTACCGCCGCCGCGACGCTCGCCGAGGTCCGCGCTGCGGCGACGGAATCCGCGGTCCGTATCGCGGCCGCGACGCAGCCGCCGGCGCCCGAGACCGAGGGCACCGTCCGACCGGACGCAGAAGTGACGATCTCCGCAAAGGACGCGGGTGTCTCGGCCACGTTCTCCGGCAACGATCTGCCCGGAGAACTGTCCGTCTCCGTCGGCGCGGCCGCACGAGACGCCCTCGTGTCCGCGCGGGCGGAGCAGCCAGGAGGCGGAATCCCGGTCTCCGAGCCGGTTCAGATCAGCGCGACCGACGCGGCGGGTGAACCCCACACCGCTTTCCCGGCCAAGCGCGTTCACACTCGTGGCGGTGGGAAGAAAGGCCCGATCGTCTCCAACATCGTCCCCGGAGTCGCGCTCTCCATCGCACCGGACACGGATGCGATCGAGGCGCAGGGCGTCGACCCGTCGAGCTTGAAGATCTACACCCGTGAGAAGGCGGGCGAGCCCTGGGCGGCCCTGCCGTCGTACTACGACGAGAAGAAGGGTGTGGTGCGAGGGGAGTCCACGCACCTCTCGCAGTTCGTCGTCATCGGCATCAAGTTCGTCCCGCCGCCGGGCCCGGTCGTCGTTCTCGACCCGGACAATGATGAGGGCCATGTGACGACGCCGGCGCCGCCCGTCTCAGAGCTCGGATACAACATCCGGCTGGCCCAGCAGGTGGCAGCGCTTCTGCGGCAGGACTGCCGCGCCTCGGTCGTGATCACCCGTGAAGATCCGTCCGTCCCGTTCATCAGCCGGGAGACGCGAGCCGGCATGATCACGGCGTCGAGCCCGGTTGCGACGTTGGGCATCGGCTTCAACACTCTCGACGGCGAATCGTGGGGTGGCGCCGATCCCGCGCTGGGCGGCTCTCAGGTCTACTCGCGCGGAAGGGCTCCTGACGACGCGCTGTCGAACTCGCTTGTCGGGAACCTGCCCACCTATACGACGCGACCGGCGAAGAACATGGGGAACAACGGCAACTTCCCCGGCAGCGAGTTCGACGGCGTGCCCGGGGCGTTCACGCATCTCGAAGCCCTGTTCCTCGACAACAACCTCGACCGCGCGATGGCGGATGCCGGCTTCTCCTACATCGCAAGCGGAGTGCTCACCGGCTTGGGTAAATGGCTCGAGACGCAGGGCTTCGACTGCACCGACCCCGTCACCGGCGGCTGGCCCGCGCCGCCGACGGCCGCGGAGATCGCCCGCTGGCGCATGCTCGGACTGCAGAACTACCTCACCTACGGCGGCGAACCGTTCTCCTTCTCCACCGGCAATCTCGTGGAGCAGGAGAAGCTCTTCTCCTTGCCCGGGCTCGGCGGATCCACCACCGAACTGACTCTCTTCTACAACTCGCAGGACGGCCGGCTCTCCCGCGTCGGGGCGGGATGGTCGTTCGGTCTGGGCGCGCGAGCCCAACGGTTCAGCGACGGCAGCGTGATGGTGGTCCGGGGCGACGGAGCGAGCTTCGTCTTCGCGCCGGACGGCCACGGAGGCTACTCCGCGGAACCGGGGTTGCATCAGACACTTTCCGAACAACCCGGCGGACACCTGCAGCTGAAGGATGTCTCCGGCGAGTCGTGGGTTTTCGATGCCGGCGACATCGAGGGCATCGGCGAGTTGATCTCTCACACGGACGCGAGCGGGAACACCACCGCGCTGAGCTATGGCCCGGCGAATCCCGAGGTGCACCAGTTCGCGCCGCTGAGCTCGATCACCGTCCCCGGAGGCCAGGTGATTCAGGTCGAATCGGATGCCGTCGGTCGCGTGGCGGCCTTCGTCCGACCCGGCGGAGACCGGTGGTCGCTGTCGTACGACGCGGCGGGTGACCTCACCACCGTGACTCTCCCGGACGGGCGGACGCATCGCTTCGGCTACGACGCCACGCATCAGCTGGTGACGGCGATCGATGCGACAGGCACGCAGTATCTGAAGAACGAGTACGACTCCGCCGGCAGGATCACCAAACAGTGGGATGCAGCGGGGAAGCTCCGGACGCTCGACTACTCCACCCCGGGCCAGACGACCTATACCGACACCCTCGGACGGGTCAGCGTCTACTCCTTCGACGCTTCGTTCCGGGTGACGAAGGTGAAGCATCCTGACGGCTCGACGGCATCGTTCCGCTTCGACGGCCAGAATGACGTCACGCGTTCGACGGACGAGAACGCGCACACCACGACGTACACGTACGACGGTTCCGGCAACATCCTGACCGAGACCGCCCCCAACGGCCGAGTGACCACGTACACCTACACACCCTCGGGTCGTGTCGCGACGAAGACGGACCCCGGCGGTGCGAAGGGTGCCGCCCGGACGTGGGCATACGAATACGACGGGGCCGGTCGCCTCACGGCGATCCATCAGCCCGATGGAACCACCGTCACGAACCGGTACGACGCGAGCGGCAACCTCGTCTCCGTCACGCAGCCGTCGGGCGCCGCGACGACCTACGGCCACGACGCGTCGGGCAACGTCACGACGGTCACCGACCCAACCGGAGCCATCACCCGCTACGCGTACGACGGTGCCGGCCGCATCACCTCCGTGACGGACCCGAACGGCCAGGCGACCGCCTACGTGTGGGACAGCGGCGACCGGCTGACGCAGGTAAGCGACGCCGCAGGCGGCGTGACCGCCTACAGCTACGAGCCGAACGATCACGTCGCCGCGGTCACCGATCCCCTCGGAGCGAAGAGCACGTTCGCGTGGGACGCGCTCTTCCATCTCACGTCGTCGACCAGCCCGGGCGGAGGGTCGATCGCCTATTCATACGATTCCGAGGACTCTCTGCTGGGCCAGAAGGATCCCCTCGGCGCCGCAACGACGTACGCGACAGACGGCCAGGACCGGGTGACCACGACGACCGATGCCAACGGCGGGACCTGGACCCGGGCATACGACGGCGTAGGGAACGTGACGTCGGTCACGTCACCGAGCGGCGCGACGACCACCTACCGGTACGACGCCATGGGCAACCTCACCGAGCAGAAGGACGCGACCGGCGCGACAACGCGCTACGGCTACGACGCTGTCGGCCGAATGGTTCAGCAGGTCGATCCGGACGGCGTCCGGACCCGTTACACGTACGACGTGCTGGATCGGGTCACCCGGATCACGGACGGCTTGGGCAAGCACACGGACTACGGGTATGACGTCGATGGCAACCTCACGTCGGTGACGAACCGCAATGGTCATGCCACGGTCTTCGCTTACGACGCGGCCGGTCGCATCACCGCATCCACGTCGCCCCTCGGCGAGACCACCTCTTTCGCGTACGACCCGGCGGGAAACCTGACCACGACCACCGATCCGCTGGGCCGGATCTCGAGCACCGCCTACACGCCGACGGGCCAGGTCGCGTCCACGACCGACCCTGCAGGCAACGTCACGACCTACGACTACGACGCCGCCGGGCAGCCGACGTCGGTGACCGATCCCAACGGTCACACGACGCGGTTCGCGTTCGATGCAGACGGCAGGCAGATATCGGTGACCGACCCGACCGGCGCCGTCACCTCATACGGCTACGATGCCGCCGGCCAGCAGACCTCGGTGTCGACGCCGAATGGCAGCACGACGCGCTACAGCTACGACCCCACGGGCCAACTGACCGCGGTGGTCGAGGCCTACTCGAAGGGCGGGAAGACCACTCCGACCGCGAACGTCACAACCGGCTACGCGTATGACCCCGACGGCAATCTGGCCCGAGTCACCGATCCGAACGGTCATGCCACCACGTACACGGTGGATGCCGCCGGCCGGGTCACGAGTGAACGCAACGCCGTCGGCAACACGACCAGGACCACCTACACCGCGGCGGGCCGGACGGCGTCGGTCGTCGCCGGGACCGGCGCGACGACGGCGTACAGCTACGACCGTCGCGGAAGCGTGACACGGCAGGACGCGGCCGGCGCCGTAGCGACCTTCGAATACGACGCCGATCAGAATCTCATCGCGGTGAAGGACCCGGGTGGCGTCACCGGCTTCGTCTACGACGAGGACGGGCGCACGACGACGCAGGTGGACCAGCAGGGCGGCAGGCTGTCGACCGCTTACGACAAGGCAGGTCAGACCACTCAGGTGACGCTGCCCACGGGCCAGAAGCTCGCGTACACCTACGACCAGGCGGGCAACGCGACGTCGCAATCGTCGCCGTGGGGCTCCCTGTCCTACCGGTGGGATGCGGCAGGGCTTCTGACGGAGCAGACACGCTCGACGGGCGTGACCAGTCGGTACGCCTATGACGCCGCCGACCGGGTGACCGGGATCACCCACACGACACCGCAGCCGGCAAAACCGTCCACGCCGTCGCCGACTCCGACCGCCGCGCCCTATGCGAAGGGTGATGCATCCGCAACGAAGTGCACGGGCGTCGCGGGCTACCTCGGTGCGCGCGCCCGGTCGACGAGCTCGGCCCCGCTCTGTGAGAGCACCGACGCCTACCTGAACGGTCGGGCGGTGCCCGCTCCCGCACATCCGGTGGCTGACGGCGGCTCGCTCTCGTACGGGTACACCTACGACGGAAACGGCAACGTTGTCGCGGCATCGCGGTCGATCCAGTCGGCGCCGAACCAGTTGGCGGAGGCCGGCTCCGACGTGCCGGTGAAGCCGGTCTCGGTGAAGAAGTCGACGGTGACCTATGCGTATGACTCGTTGGACCGGCTGACTGCGTCCAGGTCGTCGTCGGGTGAGAAGAACACGTACGCGTACGATCCGGCTGGGAATCGCACCGGGTGGTCGCGCTCGGGCGCGAAGGATGGCGATTTCCGTCAGCAGGCGACGTTCAATGACGCCAACCAACTGACCCAATCCGAGACGGCCGGCCGCGGTCGGGGCGTCGCGGCGGGGATCGCGTCGTACTCCTACGACGGCGCCGGCAACCGTGTCTCGCAGTCGGTGGGCGGAACCGCGACCCGATTCGGCTACAACCCGGCCGGCCAGACCACGCAGGTGAGCCGGGAGGGCCGGACCACCTCGTACGGCTACGACGGTCTGGGTCGCCGCACCACGGCGACGGAGCAGACTCGGTACGGCACCTCCACCACGCGTACGAGCTTCGACGGCCTGGATCCCGTGCAGTCGACCACGACTGGTGCGGGCACGACGACGCTGATCCGGGACGCGGTGGGTGCGTTGGCCGAGCATGTCACCGCGAACGGGGAGGCGACCTGGGATCTGCTGGACCGGTTGGGTTCCACCGTCGCCGGTGCGACCGGTGCGTCGATCACTCAGTTGTCGTCCTACGACGACTGGGGTGCTCAGCAGTTCGAGACCAGCGGCTGGTCGGCCCCGGAGAACTTCACCGGTGAAACCACGGACCCCACCCAGGGCCTGAACCACTATTACGCGCGCGCCTACGACCCGTCTGCGGCTGCCTGGACAAGCCAGGACCCGTGGCATGGGACCACGGATGAGCCGCGGTCGCAGCACCGATACGGGTACGCCTGGAACAACCCGACCAGCAACCTCGACATCGACGGCAACCTCTGCGCACGCGTCAACCCGAAATCCGATGCCCTCCCGGTGGGCTGTGGTGCGACTCCTGTGCAGGCGCACACCAACGTCGCAGACCGCTCCAAACCACCCGTCGCACCGCAGTACCCCCGCGAGACCCCAAAGGTGGAGAAGCCGAAGGCGGTCGGGCCCAACTCGCAGAACAACATCCAGGATCGGCATGACGTAGATTGGAAAGCGGTTGTCTCCAACGTCCTTGGGATCGTCGGGTTTGTTGCGGGCATCCTTGGATACGCGCCCGGTCCAGTCGGCCTAATTGCGAAGGTTGTCGGCGCAATTGCAGGCGCAGTTTCCGCCTTCTTGGCGTGCACGCCGACCATCAATGCGTCGTGCATACTCAACATCATTGGCGCTGCTGTGGCGGGCGCGGGATTTGGTCTCGGTGTCGCTGTCGCGGTCAAGAAGGCGTTGGGGCAGTTGGTTCCAATATTGCTTCAAGCCTTCGACGGCGGGATGAGCGCGCTTGGCAATTCGACCGACCTATTCAACCTGATAACGGGAATGGGTTGCACCATCGAGCCCGGGAGCTGTAAGCACTGATGGACTTCGCCTCGATAATCCTCTGGAACAAGAGCAAGCTGAACGGCGCACGGTGGGAATCCTGCATCCTGACTCTCGAAGCGGGGATGCTCGAGCTGCGAAACGATCGCGGCCTTGTATTCCGATCTCCGGCATCCCGCGTCACTTGCAGGTTCACGGTGCTGGGCTCGCTTGTGATCACCCTTCTCGGAGCCGAAGAGCCCTACGTACTGTCCGTCTATGGCAACTGGACCACGCCTCTCCCGACTGAGCGTCAGCTGGACCACTTGCGTCAGATTCAGGAGCGCCTGCACATCGCGCAGGTCCGCGGTTCAGTGATGACGGGATGGCACCGTGCCCTGACGTTGAACGGCGGTGAGGTGGTTGGGCGGAAAGGCAACGGCCTGGCATTCGTGATTGCTATCTGCCTGATCTCGATAGGCGCGTCGCTTGCGTTCATTGTTGCCGCAATCGTCGGCGCCATCTAAGTGGGGTTGCAGACGTGTGGCGCTGCCAGCCCTGCCGATGCGGCCTTCAGCACTTTCAATGGCTTCAGTATTGCTGGGTGCCCACTTGGCGCGATCGCTGCAGCGATTGGGGTAAGGCGGTCTCTGGCGAAGGACTTCATCCAAGGATTGACGCGGCGGGAAACCTTGGATGCGGTTCGAGCCTTCGAACGAGTAGCCGCCGGTGTGGGAGTCAACTTCGATCTGGCAGGCTCCTTCTCACCCTGGGAGGCTTGGTTTCGAATGCCTGATCGTTGGACGTGGACGCAAAGGCGCCAGAGAGTTCGGATCATTGCAGTAGTGACCTGGTCCGTCTTCGTTGTTGTCGGCATGGCGGCCGCTCTGTTGCGTTGGCCGCTCCTCCCGGCCCACCCCTTTTTGTTTTTCGTGGTGATCGCGGCCTTCGTCGTTCCCCCGGCCTGGATCCACATTGCGTGGATTCATTTCCCGGGCTACCTCTTCATGTCGAACAGAATTCGCCGTTTGTACGCCAGCGACCTGGTTGAGTCTCAGATTTCGCGGAACAGCAATCGTGGAAACCCTTACGGTGTTCCCTCCTTGCCGAACGACTTGCGGACCGCTGCCGAGGTGCCGTCGGCGCCCAATCACGAGTCGCGTCAGCAGAACGTCACTTCGGCCCGAGTGGTGTGGGAGGAGTACCTACTCGTGTCCAGCAGCATCCTTTGGCCGGGGAGACCAATGCCGCACACGACCCAGGCTGCACGTCTCGATATCAGTGCGGACGCTGTGACGCTTTCGGCCGGTCGCTGGCGGCCGGGCACTGTGTTCGAGCTTCCGATATCGAGCATCGTCGGGGTGTGGGACGGCAGGAAGATCGCGACGATCGACTCTGGACGTGTGCTCGTCCTCGTTGTCGATACTGGCCAGGATCGGGTTCTGTTGCCGTTCGAAATCATGCGCGGGAAGGGACAGCCAAGGAACAGGGATGCCGTCAAGGATCTCGTCCACATTGTGAACCAGCGCAGGTGGCAGTGAGATTCGACAAACCGCCCGTCGCACCGCAACCTCCGCGCATCCAACCGTCTCCCGAGAAGCAGAAGCCGGTCGGGCCCAACAGCCAGAACGACGAGCAGGCACGCCACGCTCCAGAGGCAAAAGAACTTCGAAAGCAACTCCAGACTTGGAGCAATATCTTGGGGGTTATCAGCGGTGCACTTGGTTTCGCGGCACTGTTTGCAGGTCCAGGGGGCGCGATAATCGGCGCCATTGCGTCTGCAGTTCTGGGAATCGCGGGAGCGGTTCTGGGATGTCTTGCCTCTGGAGTCAACGTCGACTGCATTGTCAACGTGATCCTCGCTTTGGTGCCTGCTGGCGCATCTGCGGTAACCCTGGGCCTCAGAAAAATCCTGACGCCCATCGTTCGTGCAGCTATCGATGCCGCAGGAGCAGCCATAGGCGGCCTAGGGGCATGGAAGAGTGCCGATGGCCTCGTGCCCTTGCGGTAGGGAAAGGTAGGGCCTTAACCGTGGAACCGATCTTGGTGGCACTGATGGTGCCGGCACTCGTAGTGGCCTTCTCTGTTGCACACGCTGTCGGCACTCGGCGTCAGTGGAAAGAGGGTGCTGCTCTTCGCAGAGCGAACGTACGCCAGCTACTCGGCGAGGTTCAGACCTACAACGTGGTTTGGGGCTTTGACACGAAGCGTGCCGTGACCAAGATCTCGCGGTTGCGAGACGAGGCTGTGAGACCAAAAGTGAGCCCGCATTTTGTGTTGGCGGTGTCGAGCGAGGGTCTCTGGTTGGTCCACGGAGCGCGCGGAGACCGAGGGATGACGGCCGTGCACGCGGAGGAATTCAGGTCGATCGAAACCGGCACCTTGGGTCCCTCCGTGTTCACTGCCTGGTTTATCAAGTGCGTGATCCGAGACCAGACGATCACCCTTCCCGTCCGAGTGAGTGACCCATCCAGCGACTTTCTCAACGCCAATTTCAAATGGGCGGAAACGATTGCTGGTCTGATCGCGGCGCAATTAGGGCCTGAAAGTGCGGACTGAGCTACCGACGGCAACCGCACTCAGGATGGCATCGCGCTATGACGGTCTGGGTCGCCGCACCATGGCGACGGAGGAGACCCGGTACGGCACCTCCACCACGCGCACGAGCTTCGATGGTCTGGATCCCGTGCAGTCGACCACCGCGGGTGCCGGCACGACGACGCTGATCCGGGACGCGGTGGGTGCGTTGGCCGAGCATGTCTCCGCGAACGGGGAGGCGACCTGGGATCTGCTGGACCGGCTCGGTTCCACCGTCGCCGGTGCGACCGGTGCGTCGATCACTCAGTTGTCGTCCTACGACGACTGGGGTGCTCAGCAGTTCGAAACCACCGGCTGGTCCGCCCCGGAGAACTTCACCGGTGAAACCACCGACCCCACCCAGGGCCTGAACCACTACTACGCGCGCGCCTACGACCCGTCGGCCGCCGCCTGGACCAGCCAGGACCCGTGGCATGGTCTGCTAGTGCGACCTCAGTCGCTGAACCGTTACGCCTACGTCGAGAACAACCCGGCCACGCTGACCGACCTGCTCGGCTTCGCGCCGATCTCGGACATCTTCAAGCGACCCGGAACCCAGCCGTGGCACCCGCCGCTGCTCCCGTCGACCAATCGCCCGGTCCCCGCCAACCCGCCGCCACCGGTCCCCGTCTTCGACAAGGGCGGCAAGCCCATCGACTACAGCAAGTCGAAGGCGGTCGGACCCAACTCGCAGAACAACATCCAAGATCGGCATGACGTCGACTGGGAACTCATCGGAACCATATTCGGCGTGGTCTCGGGAGTCGCGGGACTGTTCTTCTGGGTGCCGTATGCGGGCCCGGTTTTTGCAGCAATCTCAGCTGCGGCGGGCCTCGTGAGCACAGCGATCTCATGTCTGAGCGCGTTCTCGTCACCGACCGCTCCAGACTGGGCAGACTGCATCATTGGAGCTGTCCTCACGGCGGTTCCGTTTATACCCCTGGTGCTCAAGAACTGGATTAGGGGGATGGTGATTGACATGGTCAGGGGCGCGGTGCAGGCAATCAGTAGTTCGGGCAGCGGGCTAGCGGTCGGTGAGAACGGTGGAAAACTGATCAGCAAGGTTTCGGGCAAATAATGGCCACCCGCGATGAAGTCCGAGCGCCTGATTCTCGGTTTCCTGGTAAATTGCTCCGTCCTTCGGCAAGGTCGTTGCTCCGAGTTGCAATCGCTTCACTGCTCGTGTGCGTATCGACCGCATTGTTGGGTGCTGTGTCGCTCCTGTTTCCGGCTGTCCTTGTGCCTGTCGTCATCCAGGCTGGCAGTGCGGTGATTCTGGGCGCTCTGTGCCTGGCAGTTCTCGGCTATCTCGGTGGGCGACTCCTCGCTTCAAGGGAGGCGCGAGCCGGTTACACCACGTTGCCGAATCGGTACCGAGACCTTTCGCAGGTGCATCCGCGGACGGGCAAAATCGTTCGGGAGGCTGGCGAGACGTACCGCGCGCCCTACGAGCGGTTTCGCTGACGGCCTCGATGCAGGCAGCGTTGTACGGAAGGCAAGAACCAGGAATGAGGCTCATACTGTGAACGGCGGAGTCCTCGGGCTATTGATCGTGTCGGGATTCGTAGCAGTCGCCTTGATCATTACGCTTGTCGTAAATAAGCGTGTAATGCGTCAGGATCGCGCCCGGCGTTGTGCTTTAGGCGTTCAGGGTCAAGCGATTGTTCTGACCGGTATTTACGGGTCACAAACCAACTTCGTATTGAAGCGCATAGCTCGGGCTGAAAATCGAGCTTTCACTCCTACGGGGTTACGGTTCACTGTAATCGTAGACAGCGATGCGATGACGTGGTGGCGCGGTGCCGAGGACCCCCTACTGATTGCGCGCTTTCCACTCCAATCAATTCGGGATGTGGGCTCCGGAACGACGAGTTTCGGAAATAGCACCTTCCCGACGATTTTCTTCGGTGTGGCGGTGAATGGGCGCACATTCGACCTCCAACTCAGAGTCGCAAATGCCAAGGGGGTCTGGAACGCGACTGCGATGGAGCGCGACCGCTTTGCGTCCGCGATTCGTGAGCGTGTTGAGGCCACGCGGCTCGAGTAGACCACCTCGAGTGTTTCGCCCGGATGCAGGGGCCCGATCGTTTGGACTTGGTGATGACTTTCGAAGCCACAATTGGACTGGCAGTTTCGGCGTCCGTTGCGCTCCTGTCCGGCGCCATACTCATCATCTGGCGGAATCGAATTGCGCATTGGTATCGCAATGTGTTCAACATGGCGGGGAGCCTCGGCGACCCTTTCGCAAAGGCCGCAACACCGCGAACTGTGGCATTCGTCGGTTGGACCGCGGTTGCTATCGGCGTTTTCAACGCTGCCAGACTTCTAATCGGGTTGCTTAGTTGATGCATGACCCGCTGACCTTGGCCATGATCCTGGCCGTCGGCCTGCTCTCCCTCGGAATGGGCGCCGCTCTCATCGTTTGGCGCAGGGCTGTCCAGCGGATCCTCGCAAGGTCTGGGCTGTCACTAAGTCAAGCTGTGGTGGCGATTGCCCTCAATTCTGGCTTTCTGTTGGTCGTTGGAGTGGGCGCTGTCGTGCTTAGCGTGCTGCTGCAATGAACGCGGTCCCGACCGCATGACGAGTAAACGAGCGAGTTTCGCAGCATCTGTGGGACGTGCTGGCAACCGGGTCTCGCAGTCGGTGGGTGGGACCGCGACCCGGTTCGGCTACAACCCGGCCGGGCAGACCACAGAATCGCTATTTGGCTGCGTGCTGGGCGCTATTGGCTCAGTTCTAGGCATCAGCGCAAGTGCGTTCAGGGCGGCAATCGAAGCTCTTCAAGACGCGTCGCGGGTCTTGGACAAAGGCCTTGCAATCCTTGGCATCAAAGGTGACCTGGTGGGGTTCTTCGCGGGTTTGAGAGACCAGCTCGAAGGATAACCTCCTCATTCTCATGAAAGTACGTATGGTGAAGAAACGCTCCATCAGGGTGGTGGTTCCCGTCACGATTGGCATGCTCCTTGTAGGTGTTGACGTCGTCGGAGTTTTCTACAAGGCCTCGGTGGCGGGGGTTGACGCCACGACCGTTCTTCTGGCGCTCCCCAGTTGCTTCGCAGTGGTAGCCGGTGGCTGTCTCGCGGGGGTGTCCCTGATCGGGCGGTCGCGTGCGGCGAGGACAGAGGCTCTGACGAGAATGTTCCCGGAGGCTGTGATCGAAAACGTCAACGACCAGCCGGGTAATCAGCTGTATCGGTTTCGCAGTCTTGTCAGCGACCCCAACCTTGTGTCCAGACGACGACTCGGGCGGCCAAGCGTGTCGATCGTTGTGGTTTCCGATTCCATTCAAGGGTGGGTAGGTTCTGTGCGGCCTCGACGGGCCTTTCTGCTTCCAAAGACATCAATTACCTCCATTTCGCTGAGCGAGCACCAGGCGACACCGATTGCGGCCAAGCCTTCAATGAAGGTCGGATTGAATGTCGGGGGAACCATCGGAGAACTGCACTTCGTTTTCGGCGGGGGAAAGTCGCGAAACTCTTGGTCGCTCATGAACGAGGCCCAAACTGGAGAGGTCGTCCGCAAGGTACAGACGAAGCTTGGCTGTCCACGTTGATCGAACTCGAAGGCGGACACCGTAGAGAGCTTCCAGGCCTGGATCGCACGTGGACACAACCCTCGAGTCTCGCTTCGATGCCCGCGGGTAACCGGGTCTCGCGATCGGTGGGGCGGAACCCCGACCGGTTCGGCTACAACCCGGCGGGGGAGACCACAGAGGTGAGCGGCACGACGACGCTGATCCGGGATGCGGTGGGTGCGTGACATCTCTGACCATCCAGTCCAAGGTTCAGCGGGAAGTGGCGAAAACCGATGTTTGATGACTGGGACTGGCAGGCACGGAAGCGATTTTTCTTCGCGGCCAAGCTGGCTGCGTGGGCGTTGTCGGTTCCCGTCATCTTGGTTCTGGTGAACCTCATGTTGCCGGGCATCTTCGCTGTACCCTGGCTCGCGTTTGTGGTCTGTGCGGGATTCTTGGCCGTACCCGCGTGGCTGCAGGTGATGTGGACGAACGAACCCGGCTACTTCATGATCTCCAGGCTGAGCTACGAGGACGCGGTCGCGCGTCAGGTCTCGCTGGCTGAACGCCGACGGTCGCTCGGGGCCGGGTCTGACCCCGAGTCAGACTGGAAGAACCTCGTCGTCAGCCAGCGAGAAAGCGGAGCACCGCATTTGCGCTTGTCCATCCGGACCGATTGGGACCAGTGGCTCTTCGTAAGCGCCATGCTCCTCGGCGTCGAAGACCCGGACCCACTTACGAGCTCGACTGCCCGAGTGGACGTGTCGCCCGAAGGCATTCGCATCCTGCCCGGTTACTTGTGGCCCGGCGTCATCCTCGATCTGGCCGCATCGGAGATCGTCGGCATCTGGATGGGCTCCGAGCTGACCACCATCGGCGGCAGGCAGGTTCTCGTCCTCACCGTCAGGAGCGGCGAAGATGAGATCCTTCTGCCCTTCCAGGTCCATAGCTGGCGAACGGAAGAGGGACGATCCAAGAACGTCGGTGACCTCGTGGCCGCCCTGGAACGCGTGTGGGGCGTGAGCAGGGATGTGCCCCCGCCCGCCCCGCCCATTCGCCCGCGCCGGATTCGATCGTGAAAAGCGGAAGCGCGGTGATGAATCCGATGGTCGAGCACAACGGGGTCGCCCTCATCGCTGTTGCAGTCGTACTGCTCGGCGTGCTCTCAGCGGCTGTCGCCCACGCCCTTGTCACCCGACGCACCTGGCGCGACGGTGAGCCGGCACGAACGTCGAATGTCCGAGATCTGGTGGGAGCGGCGCAGACGTTCAATGCCGTCTGGGGGCTGGACACCATATATGCGGTCAAGAAGATCGCGAAGCTCCGTGGCGAGAGCACACCCCCGCGGGTGAGCCCCCACTTCGTCGTCGCTGTGTCGAGCGAAGGTCTGTCCATCGTTCACGGGCATCGAGGCGACCAGGGGCTCACGATTGTTCATCCCGCAGAGTTCCGATCCATCCGGGCGGGCGTGGCCGGTCCCGGCGCTTACACCGCTTGGTACCTCTCCTGCGAAGTCGTGGGAGCAAAGGTCACGCTCCCGATCCGGGTGAGCCATCCCTCGAGCGACTTCCTCGTCGCCGAGTATGCCTGGGCTCAGGAGGCTGCTGCAGCTATTTCCGAGATCCTCGGACCACAGACTCCACCACGTTGAGCGCCCGCGGCTTCAAGCAGGCTGCTCTGCCCTTCCTGGGAGCTTCGGTCAGCGTGCCGTAGGCGCGTACCCTGCGTCGTACGATGTGCGAGGACCGAAGGAGGCCGCATGATCGACAAGCTCGACGCCGATCTGATCGCGCTGCTCACCGAGGAGCCGCGGCTCGGCGTGTTCGAGGCCTCGCGGCGTCTCGGGGTGGCGCGGGGGACCGTGCAGGCGCGGCTGGATCGGCTCCAGCGGTCCGGGGTCGTGCGCGACTTCGCGCCGACGATCGACACCGACCGGCTCGGGTACCCGGTGACCGCTTTCGTGACCGCGGAGATCGCCCAGGGCGACCGGGATGTCACCGTCGTCGAGCACCTGCAGGCCATCCCCGAAGTGCTCGAAGTGCACACCATCACGGGTGCCGGTGACCTGATGATCCGCGCCGTCGCCCGCTCCAACACCGATCTGCAGCGGGTGATCGACCGCATCGTCAGCGATCCGGGCATCATGCGGACGTCCACGGTCATCGCCCTCGCCACCAAGATCGACCACCGAGCGGTGCCGCTCGTCCAGGCGGCGGTGGCCCCCGACGACGACACGAAGAGCGACGACACCCAGAACGATGCGCAGAACGACGCGAAGAACGAGGAGGAACGCGGCTGATGGATGAGAAGGCTCTGCTGGAGCGTGTGCCGGACGGACTCTACATCGGAGGGGAGTGGACGACCGGATCGGCGGGTACCTTCCCGGTGTACGACCCGGCGACGGGCGACAAGCTCATGGACATCGCCGACGCGTCGCCGGAGGACGGCATCCGTGCGCTCGACGCCGCCGTCGCCGCAGCCGATGCCTGGGCCGCGACGCCTGCCCGGACTCGCGGCGAGATCCTCCGCCGCGCCTTCGACCTGCTGCAGGAGCGGCGTGACGAGTTCGCGCTGCTGATGACGCTCGAGATGGGCAAACCCCTCGCCGAGGCGAGCGGCGAGGTCACCTACGGCGGCGAGTTCCTGCGCTGGTTCTCGGAGGAGGCGGTGCGCATCTCCGGCCGCTACGGGAGCAACCCGGAAGGCACCGGGCGGATGATCGTCTCGCAGCATCCCGTCGGCCCCTGCTTCCTGATCACGCCGTGGAACTTCCCCCTCGCGATGGCGACGCGGAAGATCGCTCCGGCGCTCGCCGCGGGCTGCACGGTCGTCATCAAGCCGGCGGAGCTCACACCGCTGACCACGCTCTACTTCGCCAAACTGCTGGAGGATGCGGGGCTCCCCGGCGGCGTGCTCAACGTCGTCACGACGACGACCTCCGGCAAGGTGTCGGCTCCGATCATCGCGGACCCGCGGCTGCGGAAGCTGTCGTTCACCGGCTCGACGGAGGTCGGCCGGAAACTGCTGCAGCAGGCGTCCGAGAACGTGCTCCGTACGTCCATGGAGCTCGGCGGCAACGCGCCGTTCGTCGTATTCGACGACGCCGACCTCGACAAGGCGGTCGACGGCGCGATGCTGGCCAAGTTCCGAAACATCGGCGAGGCCTGCACGGCGGCCAACCGGTTCATCGTGCACGAGGACGTCGCCGACGAGTTCGCCCGACGTGTGACCGAGCGCGTGAACGGCCTGAAGGTCGGCCGCGGGACCGACGACGGCGTCACCATCGGCCCCCTGATCAACGAGGATGCGATCGACAAGGCGTCGGAGCTGCTGCAGGATGCGGTCAGCCGTGGCGCGTCCGTGCTCACCGGCGGCTCGCGCGTCGGCGGGACGGGCACCTTCTTCGAGCCGACGGTCGTGACCGATGTACGTCCGGGCAGCGAGATCCTCCGCCAGGAGATCTTCGGGCCGGTGCTGTCCATCATCCGCTTCTCCGACGAGGACGAGGCGGTGCGGCTCGCGAACGACACCGAGTACGGGCTCGTCTCCTACGTCTTCACCAAGGACCTGGCCCGCGGCCAGCGGATGATCGAACGCCTCGAGACCGGGATGATGGGCCTCAATGTCGGCGTCGTCTCCAACGCTGCGGCCCCGTTCGGCGGTGTGAAGCAGTCCGGGCTGGGACGCGAGGGCGGCTTCGAGGGCATCCACGAGTACCTGAACACGAAGTACACGCTCACCCCGAACCCGTTCGGAGCCTGACATGGCGCTGTCCGAAGCGGTCATCGTCGACGTCGTCCGCACCCCCTCCGGGCGCGGCAAGCCGGACGGCGAGCTGTCTGACATCCATCCGGCCGACCTCCTGGCCGGAGTGCTGCTCGAACTGGTGGGACGCACCGGCATCGATCCCGCCATCGTCGACGACGTGATCGGTGGATGCGTCACCCAGTCGGGCGAGCAGGCCGGCAACATCACCCGGACGGCGGTGCTGAGCGCGGGGTTCCCGGAGAGCGTGCCGGCCGTGACGATCGACCGGCAGTGCGGCTCCAGCCAGCAGGCCGCGGCGTTCGCGGCGCAGGGCGTGATGTCGGGGGCGTACGACGTGGTGATCGCCTGCGGTGTCGAGTCGATGAGCCGCGCGCCGATGGGGTCGAACGTGCAGGGCGCATCCCTCGGCGGCGAACTGCTGAAGACGCGGTACCCGGACGGACTGGTGAACCAGGGCGTCGCCGCCGAACTGATCGCCGACCGCTGGGGTTTCAGCCGGGCGCAGCTCGACGACTACGCCGCGGACTCGCACGGCCGCGCCGCCTGGGCCGCGGCGAGCGGCGCGTTCGAGGGGGAGCTTGTCGGAGTCCCGACGCCCGACTCCGGCAGCGTCGTTGCGGACGAGACCATCCGTCCGGGGACGACCGTCGAGAAGCTCGCGCAGCTGCAGCCGGTGTTCCGCACCGACCGCCTGGCGGAGCGCTTCCCGCAGCTCGAGTGGCGAATCACCGCGGGCAACTCGTCGCCCCTGACCGACGGCGCCTCCGCCGCCCTGATCATGAGCGCCGATGCGGCCAAGCGGCTGGGCCTGCGTCCGCGCGCCCGATTCCACTCGTTCGCCGTCGCCGGGAGCGACCCGTTGCTGATGCTGACCGGCATCCTTCCCGCCACCCGCAAGCTGCTCGACCGCAGCGGGGTGCGGATGGACGAGATCGACGCGTACGAGGTCAACGAAGCGTTCGCGCCCATCCCGTTGCTCTGGCGCGAGGAGTTCGACGCGGACCCGTCGCGGCTCAACCCGCACGGCGGGGCGATCGCGCTCGGGCACGCGCTCGGCTCGTCCGGCACGCGCCTGCTGGCGACGCTGCTCAACGAGGTCGAGTCGCGTGGCGGACGCTACGGCCTGCAGACCATGTGCGAGGGCGGCGGCACCGCCAACGCGACCCTCATCGAAGTCCTGCGCTGACCGCGCATCGACGCAACGGCCCACAGAACGACACGAAGGAGAACCATGCAGCTCGACGGATGCTCGGCCATCGTCACCGGCGGAGCCAGCGGACTCGGAAACGCCACCGCGCACGCGCTCACCGAGGCGGGCGCCCGTGTCGTCATCCTCGACCTCCCCAGCTCGGAGGGCGAGAAGGCCGCGATCGCCCTCGGCCCCGGCGCCCGGTTCGTCGCCGCGGATGTCACCGACGAGGCGCAGGTGCAGGCGGCGGTGGACACCGCATCCGGTCTCGCCCCGTTGCGCGTGGTCGTCAACTGCGCCGGCATCGCCACTGCCGAGAAGGTGCTGGGTCGCGACGGCGTCATCCCGCTCGAGCACTTCGAGCGCGTGATCCGCGTGAATCTGATCGGCACGTTCAACGTCGTGCGGCTCGCCGCGGCGGCGATCGCGCAGACCGAGCCCGTCGGCGAGGAGCGCGGCGTGATCGTCAACACGGCATCGGTCGCCGCGTTCGACGGCCAGATCGGCCAGCCGGCGTACTCCGCGTCGAAGGGCGGGGTCGCGGCCATGACGCTGCCGTTGGCGCGGGAGTTCGCGCGCAGTCTCATCCGCGTGATGACGATCGCACCGGGGATCTTCGAGACCCCGATGATGGCGGGGTTGCCGCAGGCGGCGCAGGACTCGCTGGCCGCGCAGGTGCCGCATCCCTCGCGGCTCGGCCGGCCGGCGGAGTATGCCGCGCTGGTGCGCGCGATCGTCGAGAACCCGATGCTCAACGGGGAGACGATCCGCCTCGACGGCGCGATCCGGATGCAGCCCAAGTAGTCGGGTCCGCCTCGCGATCTGCGCCAAATCGCGGCAAAGGGCGGCCCAATCCCACGATTTGGCGCAAATCTCGCGCAATAGGCACGCGGGTCACGCGCCCGAGTGCGCCTCCAGGAACGCGTACACGTCGGAGTCGTCGACGCCCGGGAACGACCCGGACGGCAGCGGCGACAGGATGTGCGCGTGCAGCCGCGCGCTCGGCCACGCCTTGCCCGCCCACCGTCCTGACAGCGTCGCGGGCGGACGCTTGCAGCACGACTCGTCAGGGCAGCGCGACTCGGCGCGCACGGTCGTCTCGCGGCCGCGGAACCACTTCGCCTCATCGAACGGCACGCCGACGCTGATCGAGAAGCCGCCCTCCGCGGTCGTCCCGGTCTGCGTCGCGCACCAGTAGGTGCCGGCCGGGGTGTCGGTGTACTGGTACAGCTCCGTGGTCCGGTTGGTGTGGGTGAACGCCGTCCGCGCTCCCCACTTCCGGCAGACGACCTGGCCCTCGATGGATCCCGTCACATCTGTCGGCAGCGGGAGCCCGTCGTTCTCGTAGCCCTTGTACAGCGCTCCGTCGTCGCCGACGCGGAGGAAGTGCATCGTCATGTCGAGGTGGCTTGTCGCCAGGTTCGTCAGCCGGAGCGCGGCCGCCTCATGCGTGACACCGAAGGCGTCGCGGAAGTCCTCGACGGCGAGGTCCTTGTCCTTCTTCGCCTGTTGCAGGAATGCGACGGCGGCTTCGCGCGGCATGAGGCAGCAGGCCGCGAAGTAGTTGATCTCCAGCCGCTGCCGGAGGAAGTCCGCGTACGACGCGGGGCGGGTGTGCCCGAGCAGCCGGTGCGCCATCGCCTGGAGTGCCATCGAGCGGAGGCCGTGGCCACCGGGGATGGACGCGGGCGGCAGGTAGATCCGCCCGTTCTCGAGGTCGGTGATCGACCGCGCCGACCGGGGGAGATCGTTGACGTAGATGAGCTCGAAGCCCAGCTGCTCGGCCATGACGCTGACCTCGCGGTGCGTCAGGGCTCCGCGGACATGGCCCGACGCCCGGACCCGCTGCTCCGCGAGCTCCTCGATCTCGGGCATGTAGTTGTGCTGGGCGCGCATCCGCTCGCGCAGTTCGGTGTTCGCCCGCCGGGCCTCTTCGGGCGTCGCGATCGCCTCGCTCGCCCGCCGGCTCAGCTCGCGGTGCAGGCCGACGATGGCCCGGAGCGTCTCGGTCGGGGTGCCCTTGGTCGGCTTGACCGTCGGCAGCCCGAGCGAGGCGTACAGCGGCCCGCGCTGCGCCCGGGCGAGTTCGATCTCGAGGGCGGCGCGCTCGTCCGGCGGCTCGGCCGACAGCAGGTCGGCCGGCTGGACGCCGAGCGCGGCCGCGAGCGAGCTCAGAAGCGAGATGCGGGGCTCGCGCTTGCCGTTCTCGATCAGCGACAGCTGGCTGGCGGCTACACCGGCCGCCGCGCCCAGGTCGTCGAGGGTCATGCCGCGCCGGGTGCGGAAGTGCCGGATGCGGTGGCCGAGCGTGGCGACGTCGATGTCGCCCGTGTCCACGGGAGTGCTCATCGCTTCACGATAGCGAAAGATTCGCGATTCTTACAGGGGAATTCGCGGTCACAACGCCCGGAACCTCGCGGATGCTGGAGGTGACTCCACTTCTTACGACGAAAAGGACTCCGTCATGAGCATCGCCGAGCTGACCCTCACCGACACGGCCCCGTCCGACGGGATGGATGCCGTGCGCGCCTGGGTCGACGACATCGCCGCCCTCACGCAGCCCGACGAGGTCGTCTGGTGCGACGGCTCCCTCGCCGAGACCGACCGGCTGACCAAGCAGCTCGTCGCGGAGGGCAAGCTCATCCGGCTGAACCCCGAATGGCGGCCGAACAGCTTCCTCGCGCGCACCGACCCCGGCGACGTCGCCCGGGTCGAAGACCGCACGTTCATCTGCTCGGCGGACGAGACAGACGCCGGCCCGACGAACAACTGGCGGGAGCCCGACGTGATGCGCGCCGAGCTCCGCGAGGTGTTCGCGGGCAGCATGCGCGGACGGACCATGTACGTCGTCCCGTTCTCGATGGGACCGGTCGGCGGCCCGATCTCGCAGGTCGGCATCCAGCTCACGGACTCGGCGTATGTGGCTGTGAGCCTCGGGATGATGACCCGCGTCACCGAGACCGTGCTCGACCTGATCTCGGCCGGGCAGCCGTGGGTTCCGACCGTGCACAGCGTCGGCTTCCCCCTCGTCGACGCCGAGGGGACCCGTCGCGACGATGTGCCGTGGCCGTGCAACACGACCAAGTACATCGTGCAGTTCCCGGAGACCCGGGAGGTGTGGTCGTACGGTTCGGGGTACGGCGGCAACGCCATCCTCGCGAAGAAGTGCTTCGCTCTGCGGATCGCGTCGGTGATGGCGCGCGACGAGGGCTGGCTGGCCGAGCACATGCTCATCATCAAGGTGACGTCGCCCGAGGGCCGCGTCTTCCACTTCGCCGCGGCGTTCCCGTCGGCGTGCGGCAAGACGAACCTGGCGATGCTGCAGCCGAGCATCCCGGGCTGGACGGTCGAGACGATCGGCGACGACATCGCCTGGCTGCGCCCGGGTCCGGACGGCCGGCTGCGCGCGATCAACCCGGAGGCGGGCTTCTTCGGCGTCGCGCCGGGCACCGGCGAGAGCACGAACCGCACGGCGGTCGAGACGCTGTGGGGCAACACGATCTTCACCAACGTGGCACTGCGCGACGACGGCGACGTCTGGTGGGAGGGGCTGACCGACGAGCCGCCTGCCCACCTGATCGACTGGGAGGGGAAGGACTGGACGCCCGACAGCGGTCGCCCGGCCGCGCATCCGAACTCCCGCTTCACCGTGAGCGCCGCGCAGTGCCCGTCCATCGCCGACGATTGGGATGCCTTCGACGGGGTGCCGATCGACGCGATCCTGTTCGGCGGACGGCGTGCGACGAACGTCCCGCTTGTGGCGCAGGCGCGCGACTGGCGTCACGGGGTGTTCATCGGGGCGACGATCTCGTCGGAGCGCACCGCCGCGGCCGAGGGGACGGTCGGCGAGCTGCGGCGCGACCCGTTCGCGATGCTGCCGTTCTGCGGCTACAACATGGCCGACCACTGGGCGCACTGGCTCGAGATGGGGGAGCGGCTCGGCGAGCACGCGCCGGCCGTGTTCCAGGTGAACTGGTTCCGCACGGGGGACGACGGGCGCTTCCTGTGGCCGGGCTTCAGCGAGAACGCCCGGGTGATCGAGTGGATCGCCCGGCGTGTAGAGGGGAGTGCGGGAAGCGTCACGACACCGATCGGGCAGTTGCCGGTGGTGGAGGAGCTGGACCTGGAGGGACTCGATCTCCCGGAGCAGGATGTGGAGGCACTCTTCGAGGTCGACCTGGAGAGCTGGCTCGCCGAGTGCGATCTGACGGACGAGTTCTTCGCCCGCTTCGGCTCCCGTGTCCCGGCCGCCCTCCGCGCCGAGCTCGCGTCCCTCCGCTACCACCTCCGCGCCTGACCGCCCCCCAAGCCAACAGCTCCTGAGTTTTTCGCCCTTTTCGGTCGATCTGGGCGGAAAAACTCAGGAGCTGTTGGCGTCGGGGCGGGGTGGAGGTTAGACGAGGAGTTGGTGCTTGGCGAGGTCGCGGTAGAGCGGCGTGGTCTCGACGAGCTCGGAGTGCGTGCCGCTGCCGATGACGCGACCGTGGTCGAGCACCACGATCTGGTCGGAGTCGACCACGGTGGACAGCCGGTGCGCGATCACGAGCAGCGTGCGGTCCTCCGCAACGGCGTCGATCGCCTCCCGCATGAGCTGCTCGTTGCGCCCGTCGAGGCTCGACGTGGACTCGTCGAGAAGCAGGACGGGCGGAGCGGCAAGCAGCGCACGGGCGATCGCGAGACGCTGTCGCTCGCCGCCGGAGAGCATGATGCCGTCCTCGCCGACCGGTGCGCCAAGGCCGAGCTCGCTCCGCTCCAGCACCTCGGTCAGGTTGACGGCGTGCAGGACGTCGACGCACTCCTGGTCGGTCGCGTCCGGCGCCGCCAGCGTCAGGTTGTCGCGCAGCGAGCCGGCCAGCACGGGCGCATCCTGCTCGACATAGCCGATCTGGGAGCGGAGGGAGACGCGGTCGAGGGTGCGCACGTCCATCCCGCCGAAGCGCACCTCGCCCGCCTGCGGGTCGTAGAACCGCTCGACCAGCGCGAGGATGGTCGACTTGCCCGCACCGGACGGCCCGACGAGCGCCGTCCGCTTGCCGCGCGGAACCCGGAAGCTGACGCCCTGCAGCACTCCGCCGTGCCGCTGCGTGCCCTCGTCCGAGCCGGCTCCGGCCGCAGCCTCCGCCTCGGCGACGACGTCCGCTCCGGTCAGCGCCTCGAACGCGAGTCGCTCCGGTGTCGGCTGCTCGGGCGTCGGCTGCTGGCCGCCGCCGCTGGCCGGGCGGGACCCATCCGCCGTATCCTCCGGCGCGGCGCTCTCCGGGTACGCGAACCGCACATCCACGAACTCGATCGCGGGCGCCTCCGGGGCGAGCGCCTCGTTTGCGGCACCGACGGTCAGGGCCAGCGGAGCGATGTCGCGGTCGTGCTGGTCCTCGGTCGGCAGGTCGAGGATCTCCTGGATGCGGCCCAGCGCCCCGAGCGCCGAGTTGACCGCCGCTATGGCGCCGAACGCCTGTCCGAGCGGCAGGATCATCATGAACAGGAACAGGATGAACGCGACCAGGTTCGCGACCGTGATAGCCCCGCTGGCGACGCGGAACCCGCCCACGCCGAGCACGACCAGGAACGACACCTGCATGGCGATGCCGGCGACGGGGACGACGAGCGCCGAGATCTTCGCGACCCGGATGCCCATCCGCCAGGCTCCGGTCGCGTCCTCGTCCACCGCCGCGATCTCGCGCTCGGTGGCATTGGAGGCGCGGATGGTCCGCACCGAGCTGATCGCGCGCTCGACCGCGGCGGCCAGGTCGCCGACCTTGTTCTGCCCCTTCTGGCTCGCGACGCGGATGCGGCCGGAGAGCAGCACGACGACGACGATCGAGACCGCGACGACGAGCACGGTCAGCCCGAGCAGCACCGGGTCGATGATGAGCATCGCGATCAGGGCGCCGATGAACGTGAGCGCCCCGCCGATCGCCTCGACCAGGCCCTGCGTCAGGACGGCACGCAGCAGCGTGGTGTCCGACCCGACCCGGGAGACCAGATCGCCCGTGCGCCGGGTGTCGAACTCGCTGATCGGCAGCCGCAGCAGCCGCCCGACGAGCTTGCGCCGAGACGACAGCACGACGCCTTCGCCGGTGCGCTGCAGCAGATAGTGCTGGTACCCCGAGATGATCCCGGAGATCACCACGAGGGCGATGAGCCCCCAGACCAGGCCGCCGAGCGGCTCCTGCTTCCCGACCACCTCGATGACCTGGCTGACCAGGAGCGGCTGGGCGAGGCTCGCCGCGGCGCCCAGGATGCTGAGCACGATGACGAAGGCGAGGACACGCTTGTGCTCCAGCAGGTACGGGAGCAGCTGCGAGAACCGCGCGCGGGGGCCGGCGTCGTCGGTGGGCCGTCCGAAGCCGCGACGGCGGCGGGCGGGTGCTGACGTGGTGGACATGACGGTGTCTCCGTTCGGGGGAGGAGGAGGGGCGTCGGGATCGTTGCTTTGCGCTAACTCCGACCGTACTTCTTGTGAACTGCCTGTTTGCTGACACCGAGGGCGAGCGCGATCAGCTGCCAGGTCGCGTTGGCGTTCCGGGCGCGCCGCACCGCGACACCTTCGAGGCGGTCGAGCTCGCGGTGCATCTTCGCGATGGCCCGGAGGGCGACGATCGGGTCGTCGGAGTCGGCGTCGCCGGCGAGGGTCTGCAGTGTTCCGGAGTCCATGGCGTCAACCATAGTTGACCCCACGTGCAACGTCAACCTGGATTGACTTTCGCCACCCCCTCCCAATGTCCCCGGTCGCGGCTACAGTGCTGAACTATGCCGACGCCCGTCATCGCCGCCCGAGACCTGGTCAAGAAGTACAAGGACTTCCCGGCCGTCGACGGCATCAGCTTCGAGGTGGAGCCGGGGGAGTCGTTCGGGCTCCTCGGGCCGAACGGCGCGGGCAAGTCCACCACGATGCGGATGATCGGCGCGGTCTCGACCCGCACCGCCGGTTCGCTCAGCATCCTCGGTCTCGACCCCGACACGTACGGGCCGGAGATCCGATCGCAGCTCGGCGTCGTGCCGCAGGCGGACAACCTCGACACCGAGCTCCGCGTGCGCGACAACCTCATCGTCTACGGGCGCTACTTCGGCCTGCCGTCCTCCCGCGTGCGCGCTCGGGCGGACGAGCTCCTCGCCTTCGCCCAGCTCGAGGACAAGGCCAAGGCGAAGGTCGACGACCTCTCGGGCGGGATGAAGCGCCGGCTCACCATCGCCCGCGCGCTCATCAACGACCCGCGCATCCTGCTTCTCGACGAGCCGACGACCGGCCTCGACCCGCAGGCGCGCCACATCCTCTGGGACCGCCTCTTCCGCCTCAAGGAGCAGGGCACGACGTTGGTGCTGACCACCCACTACATGGATGAGGCCGAGCAGCTCTGCGACCGCCTGGTCGTGGTCGACAAGGGCACCATCATGGCGGAGGGTTCTCCGGCGGCCCTCATCCGCGAGTACTCGACCCGCGAGGTGCTCGAGGTCCGTTTCGGCTCGGAGCGCAATGCGGAGGTCGCGGAGCGGCTCGACGGCATCGGCGACCGCATCGAGGTGCTGCCCGACCGCATCCTCGTCTATAGCGACGACGGCGAGGCCGAGCTGGTCCGCATCGCCGAGCGCGGACTGCACCCGCTGACGAGCCTGGTGCGACGGTCGAGCCTCGAGGATGTCTTCCTCCGGCTCACCGGACGGAGCCTGATCGAATGAGCGTTGCAGTCGGCCCCGCCGGGGGAGCGGCCGGCGATCCGGGCCCTGAGACCCGCGCCGAGGCGCGGGAGGCGCTCGCCGCTGCCGCACGGCCACGGCGCTTCGGCGCCTGGTACGTGGCCGAGCACCGCTTCCGGGTGATGCGCTCGTACCTGCAGACCGTGCTGGTCACCGGGTTCGGCAACCCGCTGCTCTATCTTCTCGCGATGGGCCTCGGGCTCGGCTCCCTGGTCAGCGCCAACATGGGCCCGAACGCCGTGGACGGCGTGAGTTACCTCGCGTTCGTCGCCCCTGCGCTCCTCTGCACGGCGGCGGTCACCGTGGCGAGCGAGGAGTTCACCTACCCGATCATGCTCGGGTTCAAGTGGAACCCGACCTTCTACGGCATCAACGCCTCGCCGATCTCTCCGGGCCAGATCATCGACGGCGTCGTCATCGCCGTCGTCGCCCGCATCCTGGGCACGAGCGCCATCTACTTCGCGTTCATGGTGCTGTTCGGCGCGGTCCCGAGCCCGTGGGGCTGGGTCAGCATCCTGGTCGGCACCCTCGGAGGCCTCGCCTTCGGTGCGCCGATCATGGCGTACGTGGCGACGCTGGAGCAGGACACCGGCCAGATCGCCATGCTGATGCGGTTCGTGCTGCTGCCGATGAGCCTGTTCTCCGGGACGTTCTTCCCGCTGTCCTCCATGCCGTGGTTCCTCCAGTGGATCGGGTGGATCTCACCGCTCTGGCACTCCACCGAGTTGAGCCGCGTGTTCACCTACGGCATGAGCGAGCCGCTCTGGCTGTCGGTCGTCCACGTCGTGTACCTCGCTGCGCTCTTCGTCGCCTTCTGGCTGTGGAGCCGCCGCATCGCCGCGAGGAGGTTGAACAAGTGACCGCGACCGACCAGCGTCTCGCCGCCTCCACCGCACGCCCGCGGGCGATGCGTGCGCTGTACGCCGGCAACGCCCGCTCCGTGATGCAGCGCGGCTGGTCGGCGACGCGCAGCACCAACTGGCTGGTGATCGTGTCGGGCTTCTTCGAGCCGATCTTCTACCTGCTCTCGCTCGGGATCGGCTTCGGAGCGCTCGTCGGCGACGTGCAGACGTCGTCCGGTCAGACGGTCCCGTACGCGGCCTTCATCGCTCCGGCGCTGCTCGCGACCGCCGCGATGAACGGCGCCGTGTACGACTCCACCTGGAACGTCTTCTTCAAGATGCACTTCGCGAAGCTGTACGAGGGGATGCTGGCCACCTCGCTCGGGCCGCTCGATGTCGCGCTGGGCGAGATCCTGCTGGCCCTTCTGCGCGGTGCGCTGTACGCGCTGGGCTTCATGCTGGTGATGCAGGCGCTCGGACTCAACCTGTCGTGGTGGGCGCTGCTCGCGCTGCCCGCGGTGCTGCTCATCGCGTTCGGGTTCGCCAGCTTCGGGATGGGCATCACCAGCTACATGAAGACGTTCCAGCAGATGGACTGGATCAACTTCATCCTGCTGCCCATGTTCCTGCTGTCGGCGACCTTCTACCCGATCACCGTGTACCCCGAGCCGATCCAGGTGATCATCAAGGCGCTCCCGCTGTGGCACGGCGTCGAGCTGGTCCGTGGTCTCACCACGGGCATGGTCGACTGGGGGATGCTCTGGCACGTCCTGTACTTCCTGGTCATGATCCTGCTCGGCCTGATCCTGACCACCCGCCGCCTGCGCGCCCTCTTCCTCGACTGAAACGGCGAGAGACCGAGCGCGTCAGCTCACGTTGTCAGTGAAGTCGGTGTCGCGCGTCTCCTTCGAGAGCAGGAGGGCGATCAGCGTCAGCACACCGGCGAGCGACAGGTAGACGCCGACCCAGAATGTGCTGCCGTCCGCGAGCGTCCACAGCCACACCGCGATGGTCGGTGCGACGGCCGCGCCGAGCACGCTGGACAGGTTGTAGGAGATCGCCGAACCGGTGTAGCGGACGTTCGTCGGGAACAGCTCCGGCAGCTCCGCGCCCATCGGCCCGAAGGTGAGTCCCATCAGCGTGAAGCCGATGATGAGGAGCGCCATCGTGCCGACCGTGCCGCCCGCGAACAGCGGGACGAACAGCAGACCGAACACGATGATCCCCAGGGTGACCCAGATCAGCGTCTTGCGGCGGCCGAAGCGCTCGGCGAGCGGACCGGCGACCAGCGTGAAGATGCCGAAGAACACGACACCGATGATGAGCATGACGAGGAAGTCGTTGCGGCTGTAGCCGAGGCCGGGCACGAAGGTCGACGCGTCGAAGGGCTTTCCGGCCTTCTCCGCCGCGGCCTGCGCCTGCTGGGCGGACGCCGCCGTGGTGCCGTAGGTCAGCGTGAACGCCGTCATCAGGTAGAAGAGTACGTACGTGGCCAGCATGATGAAGGTGCCGAGCACGATCTGCCACCAGCTGGTGCGGAAGACGCGGGCGAGCGGCAGCTTGGCGACCTCGCCGGTGTCGACGACCTTCTGGAACGCCGGGGTCTCGACGAGCTTCAGGCGGACGTAGAGGCCGACGACGACGAGCACGGCGCTCAGGAGGAACGGGATGCGCCAGCCCCAGGCGGCGAAGGCGTCGGGGGAGATCGTCAGGCTGAGGATGAGGAACAGCACGTTCGCGACGATGAAGCCGATGGGAGCGCCGAGCTGCGGGAACGTCCCGTAGATGGCGCGCTTGCCGGCCGGGGCGTTCTCGGTGGCGAGCAGCGCGGCGCCGCTCCACTCACCGCCCAGGCCGAGGCCCTGGCAGAACCGCATCACGACGAGGAGGAACGGCGCCCAGAACTCCCAGCCCGGCACCTGCGCGGTCGGCAGGCACCCGATGAGCACCGTGGCGATGCCCATGGTGAGCAGCGAGCCGACGAGGGTGCCCTTGCGGCCGATCCTGTCGCCGAAGTGGCCGAACAGAATGGAGCCGACCGGTCGCGCGATGAAGGCGACGCCGAACACGGCGAACGACGACAGCAGGGCGGTCGTCGGGTTCTGGTTGGTGAAGAAGAGGGAGGGGAACACCAGGACGGCGGCGGTCGCGTAGACGTAGAAGTCGTAGAACTCGATCGACGTGCCGATGAGGCTGGCGAGGATGACGCGTCCGCGGGTGTTCGCGGGCGCCGGGGTGGTGACGGGGGCCGTCGTAGACATGCGTTTGGAGAGCTTCCGGTGAAGGCGAGAGAGGCCGCATGGCGTGCGCGGCGTCGGTCGGGCGGAAGGCGCGCGTGGGCGGGAGGTCGGAAAGCGCTTGTGGCGCACCTTCTACCCTATGCGGCCTCACGCGAGCCCGCCGAATCGGTGTGCTCGGTACGCTGAGGGCATGGAAACACTGTTCGCTGTGCTGCACGTCGTGACCGCCGTGTTCATCGTCGGCCCGATGGCCATCCTCCCCATGACGGCGATGCGCGCTGTCCGCGCGGGCGACGCCCGCCAGGTCGAGACGCTCGCGAAGTCGACCAACCTGCTGTCGCTGCTCTCCCTGCTGGTCGTGCTGTTCGGCTTCGGCGTCATGGGCCTGGCGGACAAGAAGTACGACCTCAGCGTGACGACGCCGTGGATCCTGTGGTCGATCATCCTCTACGTCGTCGCCCTGGGTCTGACGCTGTTCGTCGTCGTGCCGGCCATGCGCCGCGCCGCCGAGGCGCTGCGCGACGGCACCGCGTCCCGGTACCCGCAGATCGCCGCGGGGTCGGGGGTCGCGAGTCTGCTGCTTCTCGCGGTGGTCGTGCTCATGGTCTGGAAGCCGTAGTCGCATCCGCTCGCTGCGCGCTCCGCTCTTGACGCGGGGCGCGCATTCTTCTACTCTCTTATTCAACAGAAACATTGATAAACGAAACGGTTGATCATGCAAGATGAGGACGGTCTCGACCGGGCGTTCGCCGCTCTGGCGGATCCGGTGCGCCGGGCGATCGTCGCCCGCCTCAGCCGGGGTCCGGCGACGGTGAACGAGCTCGCGGAGCCGTTCGACATCACCCTGCAGGCGGTGTCGCGGCACATCGCCGTGCTCGAGGCGGCCGGCCTGGTCTCGCGAACGCGCGAGGCCCAGCGTCGCCCCGTCCACCTCGACGCCGCAGCGCTCGAGCGCCTCACCTCCTGGATCGACCGCTATCGCCTCGAGGCGGAGTCGCGTTACCGCCGCCTCGACGCCGTCCTCACCCACCAGCAGACCAGCAGCACCCCGAACAGGGAGAAGAGATCATGAGCAACCCCGTCGTCATCGAAGCCGTACCGGGCACGTCGTACGCCGACCTCACCCGGGAGTTCGACGCTCCCGCCGAGGCCGTCTTCCGCGCCCACGCCGATCGCGAGTCCTTCGCCGAGTGGATCGGCCCGCGCAGCCTCAGCACCACCATCACCGAGTGGGACTTCCGCACCGGCGGCGCGTACGCCTACGAGCAGCGCGACACGGACGGATCCGTCTACGCGTTCCGCGGCGTGTTCCACAGCGTCGTCGAGAACGAGCTGATCATCCAGACGTTCGAGTACGTCGGGATGCCGGACGAGGTGGCGCTCGAGCGCATGCGCTTCGAGGAGCTGCCGGACGGCCGCTCCCGCCTGTCCGCCCGGTCGGTCATGAGCTCGCGCGAAGCGCTCGAGAGCATGATCGAGAACGGAATGGAGTACGGCGTCCGCGAGGGATACGAGAAGCTCGACGAACTGCTGCTCCGGCGCGGTGCGTGAGCGGCGGAACGGCAGAAGGGACGCGACATGAGCACCACCTATCTCCACGCGGTGGCGTCGCTCGACGGCTTCATCGCCGACGACCACGACGACGTCGGACCGCTGCACGACTGGTACTTCAACGGCGACCATCCGCTCGAGGTGGAGGACCATCCCGAAGTGCACAGCGGCCCGTTCCGGGTCTCCGCCGCCTCGGTCGACTACGTGAGCGGGATGTGGTCGCGGCAGGGCGCGCTCGTCATCGGCCGCCGGCTCTTCGACCTCACGAACGGATGGGAGGGGCACCCGCCGGCGAGCCAGCACGTGGTGGTCGTCTCCCATCGTCCGAAGCCGGACGACTGGCATCCCGAGGCGTCGTACCACTTCGTCGACTCGGTGGAGGGTGCCGTGGCGCTCGCGCAGGAGCTCGCCGGCGACGACGAGGTCGGCGTCACCGCCGGCGACATCGGCGGCCAGGCCCTCGCGCTCGGTCTCATCGACTACGTCGCGATGGATCTGGTGCCCGCCGTCTTCGGCCGCGGCAAGCGCTACTTCGGCTCGTTCACGGGCGGACCGCTCGTGCTCGACGATCCGGACATCGTGATCCCGGGGGAGCGTGTGCTGCACCTGCGCTACCCGGTGCGCCGCGGACCCGCGTCGCAGAACACCCACCAGGAGGCATCATGACCACCGCTGACCCGACCGCCAATCCCACCGCCAATCCGACCCCGCCCGTGCCCGCCGGGGCGATGATGCTCGAACTGGTGATGCTGCCGGTCTCGGATATCGACCGCTCCCTCGAGTTCTACCGCGACCACGTCGGCTTCACACTGGATGTGGATGTGCGCCCGGCGGAGGGCGTCCGCGTCGTCCAGCTGACGCCGCCGGGTTCCTACTGCTCGGTCACGATGACGAGCGGGATCGGGCAGGCGCCGTCGGAGCCCGGCTCCGTGCGCGGACTGCATCTGGTCGTCGCCGACATCGAGGCGGCCCGTGCGGCGCTCGTCGAGCGCGGCGTCGATGTGTCGCCGGTCCAGGACATGGGCGGAGTGTTCTACGCCTGGTTCGCCGACCCCGACGGAAACACGTGGGCGCTCCAGCACATGCCCTGGCGGGCATAGACCGGAGCGCCCAGGCGCTTCGTCGTCTCGTGCGTGATCAGCCGCGCAGCGAGCGGAGGGCGATGGCCGTCGCGAGAGCTGCGTGAGCGGCCTCGGCGCCCTTGTCCTCCTTGGAGTCCTCGAAGCCGGCGCGGTCGATGCCCTGGGCCTCGTCATCGAGAGTCAGCACGCCGAACCCGACCGGCTTCCCGGTGTCGATGGCGACCCGGGTGAGGCCGTCGGTCGCGGCGGCCGACACGTACTCGAAGTGCGGGGTGCCGCCGCGGATGATCACGCCGAGCGCGACCACCGCATCCGCCCCCGCCTCCAGCGCGGCCTTGGAGACGACGGGCAGCTCGAAGCTGCCGGGAACCCGGACGAGCGTGTGGGTCGCGCCCGACGCATCCAGGGTCCGCTTCGCGCCGGCGATGAGGCCTTCGCTGATCGTCTCGTGCCAGCTGCCGGCGACGACGACGACGTTCAGGCCGCTCCCGTCGATCCGCTCCTCGGCGTTCGGGGCTCCCGCTCCGCTCATCGTGCAGTCCTCTCCGCCGCGAGTCCCGCGGCCGTCTCGGTGGTCGTGGACACCGGATCGATGTCCCCGATCGCGTGACCCATGCGGTCGCGCTTGGTCTCCAGGTACCCCTCGTTGAAGGCGCCGACGCCGACGACGAGCGGAACGCGCTCCTCGACCTCGATGCCGTGCTCCTCCAGCTGGCGCACCTTCTCCGGGTTGTTGGTCAGCAGGCGCACCGACTCGATGCCGAGGTCCTGCAGGATGGCCGTGGCCGCCCCGTAGTCCCGGGCGTCGATCGGAAGGCCGAGGGCGAGGTTGGCGTCGAGCGTGTCGAGCCCCTCCTCCTGCAGCTTGTACGCGCGCAGCTTATTGATGAGGCCGATGCCGCGGCCTTCGTGTCCGCGCAGGTAGACGACGACGCCGCCCTCCCGCTGGATGGTGTCGAGCGCCGCGTCGAGCTGCGGACCGCACTCGCACTTCAGCGAGCCGAACGCCTCACCGGTCAGGCACTCCGAGTGGACGCGGATGAGCGTGCCCTCGCGCTGCGGGTTGCCCGCCACGATGGCGACGTGGTCGGCGCCCGTCATGCGGTCGCGGTAGGCGCGCATCCGGAACGGCCCGTGCGTCGTCGGCACGGTCGTCTCGACCTCGAAGATCACGCGGGAGGTCTCGGGGATGGGCGTCACCGTCTCCAGGGGCTGGTCGCAGTGGAACTCCTGCAGGTAGGCGATCAGCGACTCGATCGTGACGACGAGCACGCCCTCGCGCCGACCCAGTTCGATGAGGCCGGGGAGGCGCATCATCTCGCCGTCGTCGGCGACGATCTCGGCGATGGCGCCGACCGGCGTCATCCCGGCGAGCTTGAGCAGGTCGACCGCTGCCTCGGTGTGCCCGTCTCGTTCACGGACGCCGCCCTCCACCGCACGGAGCGGCAGGATGTGGCCCGGCCGGTGCAGGCTCGACGGCGTCGAGTCCAGGTCGGCGAGCACGCGGAGGGTGTGCGCGCGGTCGGCGGCGCTGATGCCCGTGGAAAGACGGTCCGCCGCATCCACGCTGACCGTGTAGTTGGTGCCGCGGGCGTCCTCGTTGTGGGCGACCATCACGGGCAGCTCGAGGCGGTCCGCGATCTCGTTCGTCATCGGCGCGCAGATGAACCCCGAGGAGTTCTTCACCGTCCAGGCGATCCACTCCTGGCTCGCCAGCTCGGCGGCGAGGACGACATCGCCCTCGTTCTCACGGCTCTCGTTGTCCACGACGATGACGGGCCGGCCCGCGCGCAGTTCCGCGAGGGCCTCGGGGATGGTGGCCAGGCTCATGATGCGCTCCGTTCGCTCAGTGCCGGTTCGAGCGCGAGCATGCGCTCCACATGACGGGCCAGGATGTCCGTCTCGATGTTGACCCTGTCGCCCACGACACGGTCGCCGAGGGTCGTCGCGGCCAGCGTCTCGGGGATCAGCGAGACCTCGAACCAGCCGTCCTCGCGTCCGCCGCCCACAGCGCTGACCGTGAGGGAGACGCCATCGATCGCGATCGATCCCTTGCGCGCGACCAGCGGCGCGTGCTCGGGGTCGAGGCTCAGCCGCACGACGCGCCAGGCGCTGCCGTCGGTGATCGCCAGCACGGTCGCCGTGCCGTCGATGTGACCCTGGACGATGTGACCGCCCAGGCGGTCGCCGACCTGCGCCGCGCGCTCCAGGTTGACGCGCCGGCCGGGCTGGACGCCGTCCAGCGTGCTGATCGCGAGGGTCTCGGCCATCACATCCGCCGTGAACGTCTCTGCGTCCTTGTCGATGACGGTCAGGCAGACGCCGCTGACCGAGATGGAGTCGCCGTGCCGGGCGTCGCTGACGGCCAGCGGGCCGCGCACGGTGACGCGGGCGGCGTCCTCGGTGTGCTCGACGGCGGTGATCTCGCCCAGCTCTTCGATGATTCCGGTGAACATGATCGTCAGCCCTCCTGGCCGGTGGGGATCGGGGGTGTGGGGAAGATGTCGGCCCCGGCCACATCGACGCGATCGTCGATGTGTGCGGCAGTGCGGGGTGCGCCGTCGGGGACGGGGACGGCTCGGATGAGCAGATCGCCGCCGAGGCGCTCGACGTCGATCACGCGCAGGCGGCGCTGGTCGGCGATGGTCTCGACGCCGAGGTCGCCGAGGGCGACCCGCGGGCCGCCGAGGAGCGTGGGCGCGAGATAGATCGCGTACTCGTCGACGAGGCCGGCGGCGACGAACGCGCTCGCCAGCGTCGGACCGCCCTCGACGTAGACGCGCCGGAAGCCGCGCTGGTGCAGATCGGCGACCACCTCGTCCAGGTCGTGCGTTCCCTCGAAGACGACGGGGTTGGGGTGGCGGAACACCGCCGCGTCCTTCGGGATCGCGCGGGTGCCCACCACGACCGGCGTCGGCTGGGTGCCCATCAGCTCTCCCGCGTCGCCCCGCGCCGTGAGGCTCGGGTCGTCGGCGAGCACCGTCCCGGTGCCGACGACGATGGCGTCGGACGCCTCCCGCTGCTCGTGCACGCGCTGCCGGGCCGCTGCGCCGGTGATCCACTTGCTGGTGCCATCGGCCGCGGCGGCCCGGCCGTCGAGGCTGCTCGCCCACTTGACGACGATGTACGGCCGGCCGAGGCGGGCGGCGGTGAGCCAGTCGCCCAGGAAGGCGTCGATCTCGTCGCGCAGCACGCCGCCGATGACCTCGACGCCGGCCTCGCGGAGGCGCTGGGCGCCGCCGCTGGAGTGGTGACCCGGGTCGTCGGTGCCGTAGACGACGCGGGCGACGCCCGCCTCGATGAGTGCCTCGGAGCACGGGCCGGTGTGACCCCAGTGGTTGCACGGCTCGAGCGTGACGACGGCCGTCGCCCCGCGGGCGCCGCCCTCGGCCAGCTGGCTCAGCGCATCCACCTCGGCGTGCGCGGTGCCGACGCCGCGGTGCCAGCCTTCCGCGAGCACGTGGCCCTCCGCGTCGAGGATCACGCAGCCGACCCGGGGGTTGACGCCCCGGGCGGGACCGTTCGCGGCGAGCTCGAGAGCCGTGCGCATGGGGGCTTCCCACGTCATCCCGTTGCCATCCTGTCTCATGTCGAGACGTGTCGCCGGGGTCGCGTGGGCGCCAGCCCATGCGGGCTGCCCACCGTGCTTCCTCCCATCCGGACTGAGCGAGCGGGCTTTCGCCTGCACGCATTACCGTCGGTGCCGGAATTCCACCGGCTCAGCAGGACGCCTGGGCGTCCCGCTCGCGGACTGTCACCGCCGGTTCGGACTTTCACCGACCCCGGAGCACGTATTTCGTTGTCGAGTCTAGATCAACGCGCCGTCGCGCCGTCTATTCCCTGGTCGGTGCGACGCCGCGTTACGCGGCGGCGACGGCGGTCGGCTCGCCCGCCGGCTCCACCTGCGCGGGCTGCGTCAGCTGCACGAGCGCCCGTGCCGTCCCCTCGTCGACGATCAGGTCGGTGATGAGCCCGGCGGCGAGGGCGCCACGGAGGCTGTGCACCTTGGACGGGCCGGAGACGATGCAGACCCGGCGCGGCACGCGCTTGATCAGGTCGATGTCCGGGCCGCTGGCCCGTTCGTTCAGCGGGATGCCGTGGTGGCTGCCGTCCTCGCGGAAGAAGACGGTCGCGACGTCGCCGACCACACCGGACTCGTCGAGCGACGCGTAGTCGGCCTGGTCGAGGTAGCCGCCGGCATAGACGTGCGAGCGGACCTCCGAGAACGGGGATCCGAGACCGAAGAGGGCGACATCCATGCGCTCCTGGATGTCGAGGATGCGCCGGGTGCTGCGCTCGCGCCACATGGCGGTCTTGGTCTGCGGGTCGTCGAACAGGGCGGGCACAGGGAACTCCTGGATGGTGCCCGAATACGTGTCGCCGAACCGGCGCAGGATCTCGGACGCATACAGCACACCGGTCGTGTAGGTGTTGCCGGCGCCGTTGAGCTGCACGAACTCGACGTTGTGCAGCTCCTTCGGGATGAGGTGCCTGCTCAGGGCGCTCATGGTCGAGCCCCACGCGACCCCCACGGTCTGGTTGGAGTCGATGAATCTGTCGAGAATTCGTGCAGCGGAGATGGCGACGCGCTCCAGGCGGTCGACGTCGCTGATGGCGCTCGGCATGGGGACGATGTGGGCCGCGATGCCGAACCGGTCGTGGATCGCCTGCTGGATGCGGCTCGCACCTTCGTGCGGCTCGGCGATCTGGATGGTGACGAGTCCGGACGAGCGGGCGTAGCTGAGCAGCCGGGAAACGCTGGAGCGCGAGGTGTGCATCTCGTGCGCGATCGCTTCCATCGTGAGGTCCTGCATGTAGTACAGGTGGCCCGCCTTGAGGGCGTCGCGGACCTTGTCGGGCAGGTGCTCGGTGTCGGGCTGGGGCATTCGGGGCCTCTTTCTCCTCCGGCACGTTCTCTTCAAGCGGATCGGGGCATGTGCACGTATGTGCATCCAGCTTGATCGAAGTTGTGCCGCCACGAAAACTATAGCTGCAGCACCACCCCAGAAGAGAAGCGATACAGGAGAAGACCGTGACGACGAAGTCGACCACACGCACCGAGGTCCAGCGCCTCCGCGAACGCCCCCGAGCACAGGTGCTCGTCGTCGGCGGCGGCATCAACGGACTCGGCACCTTCCGCGACCTCGCCCTGCAGGGCGTCGACGTGATCCTCGTCGAGCGCAACGACTTCGTCTCCGGCGCATCGGCGGCCTCCAGCCACATGATTCACGGCGGCATCCGCTACCTCGAGAACGGGGAGTTCCGCCTCGTCAAGGAGTCGGTGACGGAGCGCAACGGCCTGCTGAAGATCGCGCCGCACTACGTGAAGCCGCTCGAGACCACCATCCCGATCTTCTCCACCTTCTCCGGCATCCTCGCGGCCCCGCTCCGCTTCCTCACCCACAAGCAGGGCAAGCCGAAGGAGCGCGGCGCGTTCCTCATCAAGACCGGCCTGACGATCTACGACTCCTTCTCGCGCGACGGCGGCTCGGTGCCGCGGCACACGTTCCACGGCCGCAAGAAGTCGCTGGAGACCCTGCCGGCGCTCAACCCGGACCTCAAGTACACGGCCACGTACTTCGACGCATCCGTGCACGACCCGGAGCGTCTCGCCCTCGACGTCCTGGCCGACGGCCTCGCGGCCGGTCCGCACGCCCGCGCCGTCAACTACGTCGAAGCGATCGGCGCGCGCGACGGCGGTGTGCTGGTGCGCGACCGCGAGACCGGTGAGGAGTTCACCATCACGGCGGACGTCGTCGTCAACGCCTCCGGCCCGTGGACCGATCTGACGAACGAGGCGCTCGGACAGGAGACGCGCTACATGGGCGGCACCAAGGGGTCGCACATCGTGCTCGACAACCCCGAGCTGCTGGAGGCCTGCCAGGGCCGCGAGATGTTCTTCGAGAACAACGACGGCCGCATCGTCCTCATCTACCCGCTCAAGGGCCGGGTCATGGTCGGGACGACCGACATCGACGCCGACATGTCCGAGCGCGCGGTCATCACCGAGGACGAGATCGACTACTTCATCGAACTGGTCTCGCACGTTTTCCCACGCATCCCGGTCACCCGCGAGCAGATCGTCTACACGTTCTCCGGCGTCCGCCCGCTGCCGCACCACGACGACACGGCCCCCGGCTTCGTGTCGCGCGACTACCGGATCGTGCCGGGCACCGTCGCAGGCCTCGGCGACACGACGGTGCTCAGCCTGGTCGGCGGCAAGTGGACGACGTTCCGCGCGCTCAGCGAGCACCTCGCCAACGAGACGCTGAAGGCGCTCGGCGCGACCCGCACCGTCCAGACCCTCGGACTGCCGATCGGCGGCGGCGCTGGCTTCCCGACCACTCCGCAGGCGGAGCGCGACTGGATCGCCCGCTACGGCGCGGATGTCGGCGACGAGCGCGCCGCGACGCTGCTGCACCGCTACGGCACCAAGGCCACCTATGTCCTCGATGCGATCGCCGGCTGGGACGGGGACGACGCCCCGCTCGCCGCAGCCCCGTCGTACTCCCGGGCGGAGATCGACCACGTCGTCCGGAGCGAGCACGTCGTGCACCTCGACGACGTGTTCCTGCGACGGACGAGCCTGGCGTTCACCGGTGCGGTGAACCTCGAGCTGGTGCACGAGATCGCCGAAATCACGGCAAACGCGCTCGGATGGTCGCCAAATCGACGCGCGGAGGAGGAAGATTCGTTCGTAGCGGACCTCGCCGACGCCCACCGGGTGCAGTTGAAGTCGGGGGACGGGAGCGAAGCCGCGGCGCTTCGATAATGCACGAACGTGCATGACACGGTTCTTGTCACGGTGGGCGTGACCGCAATAGCGTTCAAATGCCCACCCTGACAAGAGCCGCACCAGAACGCACAACAGGGTGCGGGTCAACTGAACAACTGGAAGGTCAACGTGGACAATATCGGTGTAGATTTCCTGTCCGAGCTGGTGGGCACAGCAATGCTGGTCCTGCTCGGTACCGGTGTCGTGGCGAACGTCGCCCTCATCAAGAACAAGGGCTTCAACGGCGGGTTCCTGATGGTCAACTTCGGTTGGGGCATCGCAGTGTTCTCGGGTGTGGTCGTGGCTTACAACTCGGGAGCGCACCTCAACCCGGCTGTGACCCTCGGACTCGTCGCCAACGGCGCCAAGACATTCGGCTCCGCGGCGGCGCACACCCTGGTGCCGGTCAACTTCATCACGGTGCTGCTGTACATCCTGGCTCAGCTGATCGGCGCGATCATCGGCGCCGTGCTGACGTTCCTGGCGTACAAGCGGCACTTCGACGAGGAGCCGGACCCGGCGAACAAGCTCGGCGTCTTCTCGACCGGCCCGGCCATCCGCGGCTACGGCTGGAACCTGGTCACCGAGATCATCGGCACGTTCGTGCTGGTCTTCGTGGTGATCGCGTTCGGCCACCAGCCCGGCCAGGCGGCCGGCCTCGCCGCCCTCGGCGCTCTCCCCGTCGCCCTCCTCGTGATCGGCATCGGTGCGAGCCTCGGTGGTCCGACCGGGTACGCCATCAACCCTGCTCGTGACCTCGGTCCTCGCATCGCGCACGCGATCCTCCCGATCAAGGGCAAGGGCTCGAGCGACTGGGCCTACTCGTGGGTGCCCATCGTCGGCCCGATCATCGGCGGTCTGATCGCCGGTTGGCTCGCGCTGGTGCTCCTCCCGCTCATCAAGTGACATCGGGGGCCGGCCGGGAGCGATCCCGCCGGCCCCTCTCCGTTCCACCCCCAAAGAACAAAGGAGTTACCTATGGCCGACTACGTCGTCGCCATCGATCAGGGCACGACCAGCACCCGGGCGATCATCTTCGACAAGTCCGGGTCGATCGTCTCGACCGGACAGCTGGAGCACGAGCAGATCTTCCCGAAGGCCGGATGGGTCGAGCACAACCCGGTCGAGATCTGGAACAACACCCGCGAGGTCATCGGCCAGGCGCTCTCCAAGGCCGACCTGACCCGCCACGACATCGCGGCGGTCGGCATCACCAACCAGCGCGAGACCGCGGTGGTGTGGGACAAGAACACCGGCGAGCCGGTCTACAACGCCATCGTCTGGCAGGACACCCGCACGCAGCCGATCGTCGACCGCCTGGCGGCCGACGGCGGCACGGAGCGCTTCAAGCAGATCGTCGGCCTCCCGCTGGCGACCTACTTCTCCGGCACCAAGATCGTGTGGATCCTGGAGAACGTCGAGGGCGCCCGCGAGCGCGCCGAGGCGGGCGACCTGCTGTTCGGCACGACCGACACCTGGGTGCTCTGGAACCTCACCGGCGGCCCGGACGGCGGTGTGCACGCCACCGACGTGACCAACGCCTCCCGCACGCTGTTCATGGACCTCGAGACGCTGAGCTGGCGCGACGACATCCTCGAGGTGTTCGGGGTGCCGAAGTCGATGCTCCCCGCGATCAAGAGCTCGTCCGAGGTCTACGGTCAGGTCGAGGCGTCCAGCCTCCTCCGCGAGGTGCCCGTCGCGGGCATCCTCGGCGACCAGCAGGCCGCGACGTTCGGCCAGGCCGCGTTCGACACCGGCGAGTCCAAGAACACGTACGGCACCGGCAACTTCCTCATCTTCAACACCGGTGAGGAGATCGTCCACTCGAAGAACGGTCTGCTGACGACCCTCGGCTACAAGCTCGGGGACGCGGCGCCGCACTACGCGCTGGAAGGTTCGATCGCTGTCACCGGCTCGCTGGTGCAGTGGCTGCGCGACAACCTCGGGATCATCTCGAGCGCGCCGGAGATCGAGGAGCTCGCCAAGACGGTCGACGACAACGGCGGTGCGTACTTCGTGCCGGCGTTCTCGGGCCTGTTCGCCCCGTACTGGCGGGCGGATGCGCGCGGTGCGCTCGTCGGACTCACCCGTTACGTGAACAAGGGCCACATCGCCCGCGCGGTGCTGGAGGCCACGGCCTTCCAGACCCGCGAGGTGCTGGACGCCGTCAACGCGGACTCGGGCGTCGACCTCACGGAGCTCAAGGTCGACGGCGGCATGATCGCCAACAACCTGCTCATGCAGTTCCAGGCCGACATCCTCGGCGTCCCGGTGATCCGTCCGGTCGTCGCGGAGACGACCGCCCTCGGTGCCGCGTACGCCGCCGGACTCGCGGTCGGGTTCTGGTCGGACCTCGACGACCTGCGCAAGAACTGGCAGGAGGACAGCCGCTGGACCCCGAACATGGATGCGGAGGAGCGCGACCGTCAGATCCGTCTCTGGAAGAAGGCCGTCACGAAGACCTTCGACTGGGTCGACGACGACGTGCGCAACGCCTGAGCCGTCCACTCCACGAAGCGCCGTCCGGCATCCGCCGGGCGGCGCTTCGCCGTTCAGGCGCCGAGCTTGTTGCCACGACACGCCGTCCGGGCGCTCTCGCCGACGGCGTGTCGCGTCAGCCCCCTGGCGCACGCACGTCCATTGCGGGCCAGCGGCGCCACGTCGGAGGCCGGTCCTATTCTGTTCGGAGCTGAAAGGATTGGGGACGATGAACGACCTATGGTCTACGTGGGGCTTCGTGGTAATTCTCGTCGCCCTTGCCACGCCGCTCATCGTGGTGGCTAGAAGACGGTATCTCCATTACTCACAAACGGTACTTTCGGAAGATGTGCTCGATGAGATGGCCGATTATCTGATCGGGAGTCTGCGCGGCTATTGCGGTGGTCCGGACCGTCCAATGACGCTTCCGCCTGCGCTCTGGCTCTCGTTCGGCTGGACGCATGCTGAAATCCTTCGTGTAATCGAGTATGCGGTAGCGCATGGATGGCTGACCGTGCCGAACTTCACAGTCATCACGGACGGTGTCATCTGGAACTCTCTGCCGCGGACCGCGGCGCTGACCCCCGATTCCTATGAACGCTGGTCTCCGCGCGAACCCGAGGAGCCGAGGTCAATCACCTTCAACGGCCCGACCCACCTCGGCGACGGCGACCTTGTGAACAACGGGAAGATCACATACGAGTGGACCGTCATTGAACGGGACGTGAGCAAACTCGCTCTCAGCTTGCATCGTGAGTCATTGCGTCATGAAGGCGAACTCGCGCAGCACCTGGAAGAGGCTGCTGAGACGCTGTCGAGAGCAGTAGAGGAGCAGAACCTACAGGATCCGTGGGTGAGACGAACCGTGAGGTGGGTCGCCGACCTGGCGAACGGTACCACGGCGAACCTCATCAGTGCAGGGCTCGTTGCAGCGGCAACGGCGCTGCTCGGAAAACTCTAGAGCACCCCTGCGAGCGTGTGTCCTTGGGGCAAGGCCGGAGAACGTGTTCAAGAATCCCTGTCACCAGTGTGGGTCGAAAACCTGAAGTCGCGGATGATCGCTCCGCCATTCATCGCACGTAGCTCCTCGATCAGGCCAGGAGGGACGCGAGCTCGGCGAGGGATGTGATGGTCCGGACTCCGGCGGTGGCCGCGTCGAGTTCGTCCTCGGGGGAGGGGACGGCATTCCGCCGGTTGAGCCACACCCCGGTGAGGCCGGCCCGTGCGCTCCCGATCGCGTCCGTGCGGAGCCGGTCACCCACGTAGGCGGCCTGATCCGGTCGCACGCTGAAGGCGTCACACGCCGCGTGGAAGATCGCCGCGTCGGGCTTGGCCACGCCGACCTCGCCGGAGGCGATCAGGTGCTCCATGCGAGCGTCGAGCCCGACTGCTTCCACTTTCCGGCCCTGGAAGGCCAGGTCGCCGTTCGTGATGAGGCCAAAGCGGACACCGGGGAGGGCGGCTTCCAGTGCATCCAGGGCAGGGAGGGCGTCGTCGTGCAGCGACCAGGCGGCCACGTAGTGCTCGAAGTAGTCGGCGAACCAGGCGCTCGCCTGGGCGTCGTACAGCTCGACGCCGTGGCGGGCCGCGAAGTCGCGGGCGCGCGCCTGCCGCTGCCCCTCGAAGTCCAGGTCACCCGCGAGGTACGAGTGGTAGTGCTCCTCCTCGAGGTCGTGCCAGAGCGTCACGACCTCGTCTGCCTCGGCCGTGCCGTAGGGCGGCCCGAGCGTCTCGGCATACCGCAGGATGCCCGCCTCGACGGCCGCCCGGTGCGCGAACAGGGTGTCGTCGAGGTCGAACAGGACGACGCGGATGTCGCTCACGCCGGAACCTGGACGAACGAGACATCGGGCCAGTCGCCCGCAGGCCGTCCGGCGTCCTGCGGCAGGAGGGTTCCACGCCACTCATCGAACCGATCGCCGCGCTGCTCGGCGCCGCCCGGCACGATGCCGTCCCAGCGGAAGCCGGCACGGCGGGCGACGGCCGCGCTGGCGGCGTTCCCGGCGAGAGCACGCCACACCAGCTTGCGCAGGGCGAGTCCACCCGGAGCCGGGGCGAAGCCGTAGTCGACGACCAGCGCTGTGGCCTCGGACATGATGCCCTTCCCGCGGGCCTCCGGCGCCATCCAGTAGCCGATCTCGCCCTGGTGCTCGCGGATGTCGCCGATGCTGATCATGCCGAGCAGCACGTCATCGACACGGACCGCCCACGTGCAGACCCGGCCGCTCGCCCAGCCGTCGGGGACGACACTCGTCACGAATCCCACGGCGTTCTCACGCGTGTACGGCGACGGCACGGTCGTCCAGCGGGCGATGGCCGGGTCGGCGCAGACCTCGGCGATCCGGTCGACATCCGCGTGCCCGGGCGTCGAGAGCGTCACCCGCGCGCCCGTCAGGACGACCGGCGCCGGCATCAGCGGGCTCGCCGGAGGAAGCCGATGCGGTCGTACGCCTTCTCGAGGGTGCCCTCGGCGACGTCGCTCGCGCGCTGGGCGTTGACCGCGAGGATGCGGTCGAGCTCGGCGGGGTCGGCGAGAAGGTCGAGCGCGCGCTGGCGGATGGGAGCGAACTCCTCGACCACCACCTCCACGAGGCCCTTCTTGAAATCGCCGTAGCCCTTGCCCTCGTACTCCAGCCCGATGGACTCGATCGAGCGGCCGCTGAGCGCCGAGAAGATCGAGAGCAGGTTGGAGATGCCCGGCTTGCCCTCGCGGTCGAACGACACGACGCCGTCGGTGTCGGTGACCGCGCGCATGATCTTCTTGCGCGTCACATCCGGTTCGTCGAGCATCCAGATGATGCCGGCGCCCGACTCGGCGGACTTCGACATCTTCGACTCCGGGTTCTGGAGGTCGTAGATGCGGGCGCTGTCCTTCAGGATCATCGCCTGCGGCACGACGAACGTCTGGCCGAAGCGGCTGTTGAAGCGCTCGGCCAGGTCGCGCGTCAGCTCGACATGCTGGCGCTGGTCGTCGCCCACGGGCACGATCTCGGTGTCGTAGAGCAGGATGTCCGCAGCCATCAGCACCGGGTACGCGAAGAGCCCGACCGAGGTCGCGTCGGCGCCCTGCTTCTGCGACTTGTCCTTGAACTGCGTCATCCGCGACGCCTCGCCGAAGCCGGTGATCGTGTTCAACACCCAGGCCAGCTGCGCGTGCGCGGGCACGTGGGACTGCACATAGAGGGTGGAGGCGGACGGGTCGATCCCGGCAGCGATGTACTGCGCCGCCGTGCGGCGCGTCTTCTCACGCAGTTCCGCCGGATCCTGCGCCACCGTGATGGCGTGCAGGTCGACGACGGAGAAGAACGCGTCGTGCGTGCTCTGCAGCTCTTTCCACTGCAGGAGTGCGCCGATGTAGTTGCCGAGGTGCAGCGAGTCGGCCGACGGCTGCATGCCGGAGTAGAGGCGGGGGAGGGTTGTCATGGTTCTGCTTTCGAAATCTGGAGGGATGCGGAGGCTTAGGGCCGTCAGAGCGCGTAGTCGACGACCACAGGCGTGTGGTCCGACCATCGCTCGTCGTAGGCGGCCGCACGGTCGACCGACCAGCCCGTGACCCGCTCCGCGAGTGCGGGGGTCGCCAGCTGGTAGTCGATGCGCCATCCGGTGTCGTTGTCGAACGCCTTGCCGCGCCACGACCACCACGTGTACGGCCCCTCGACCTCGCCCGCGTGCTTGCGGACGACGTCGACCCAGCCGAGCCCGGCGCCGGCGTTGTAGGCCGGATCGCCTTCGGCGCCGAGGATGCGGTCGAAGTACTCCCGCTCCTCCGGCAGGAAGCCGGCGCGCTTGACGTTGCCCTTCCAGTTGCGGATGTCGAGCGTGCGGTGGCCGACGTTGAGGTCGCCCATCACCACGGCGAGCTCGTTGTGCTTCTGCAACTCGGGAAGCCGCGCCTCCATCGCGTCGAGGAAGCGGTATTTCTCGGTCTGCTTCTCCGTGCCGGCCTCGCCCGAGTGGACGTACGCGCTGACGACCGTGATCACCGTGCCGCCGACCTCGTAGTCGGCCTCCAGCCAGCGGCCCGCGCTGTCGAACTCGCTCGGGCCGAGCTCCACGCGGTGGATGGATGCGCGGTGCCTGCTCGCGATCGCGACTCCCGCACGGCCCTTGGCCGTGGCCGGGTCGTGGACGATGTCCCACTCGTCGCCGAGGAGCCCCTGAAGGTCTTCGGACGAGGCCCGGACCTCCTGGATGGCGAGGATGTCGACGTCGCGCCCGTCGAGCCAGGCGCCCATGCCCTTGCGGAAGGCGGCGCGGATGCCGTTGGCGTTGATCGTGGCGATGCGCAAGCGACTCGAGGGCATGGTTCCAGCCTACCGGGGGCGGCCGACACCGGTTCAGGCGACCGGTTCTCCGTCGAGGAGGTCGTTCAGCCGCTGCTCCGCCCGCGCGACGCGGCGCTGCGCGGGCAGCCGGGAGAACCACCTCGCCGTCGCCAGATCGTCCTGTGCCTGCGCCAGCTCCGACCGCGCGACGAGAACACGCGCCTCGTGCTCGGCCGCGGCGCGCTCCGCGGCCGCCTCCTCCGGCGAGACGGCGCGCGGCGAGAGGCCGCTGTCGGCCATCCCGATGGCGATCCACGACGCCGACAGCAGGATGACGCGCGAGATGAGGTTGAACCACAGCAGGAGACCGATGAAGACGGCGAAGGTCGCCAGGAGCGGGTTCTTGTAGGCGGCCCCGAGAAGCAGACCACCGAGGGCGCTCAGCCCGGCAAGCACGAGCGCGCCCAGCAGCGCGCCGAAGAACAGGTTGCGCCAGGGGATCGCCACCCGGGACATGATGCGGAACATCGCCCCCAGCGTGACGATGTTGAGGGCGACCGACACGACGAGACCCGAGAGACGCGTCGCAGCGTTGGTCCAGAACGAGTCCGACAAGCCCGTCAGATCCAGGAGGAGCGTCAGCGCCTGCGTGCTGACGATCGTGAGCAGCGCCGACAGCACGAACAGCACGCCGAAGATGAGCGCGAGTCCGAGGTCGCGCACCTTCTGGAGCACATAGCTGGTGGTGTCGCGGCTGAGGCGGAACACCGCCCGGACCGCCTGCCGCGTGTAGTAGAGCCAGCCGATCGCGGTCCAGATCAGGCCGATGGCGGCGATGACGCCCGTCCAGCCGAAGGAGGAGGCGTTGCGCAGCTGCTCCTGGGGGATCACCCCGACCGTGGCGCTCGTCTCGATCAGGCCGGGCACCGCCCGGTTGATCAGGGCCACGAGAGCGTCGAACACCGCCTCGTTGCCGGAGAGCCAGTAGCTCGCGACGGAGAATCCCACCCACACCGCGGCGAACACCGCGAAGAGGGACTGGTACCCCATCCCGGCCGCGCGCAGGTTGCCGTCCGAATACGAGTAGTTGATGTAGACGCGATACGGCCGCAGAGCCTTGACCCACTTCGCCCAGACCGAGACGCGCGCCACCGGACGCTCGAACCGGCGCACCAGGGGGTCGGCACGCTCCACCAGGCGCTCCCGCAGAGACTCGTCCACGTGCGGCTCCACGTTGCCCGCGGCGCGCTGGAGGTCCGGGTCCGGCGGGGAGGGCTCGCCTCGGGACTTCTTGGCCACGCCGTCAGGATAGCGAGCGGGCGTACCGCTCGGAGATGCACGACGGCCCGCTCCGATGCGGAGCGGGCCGTCGTGGACGTGTTTGCGGCTCGATCAGGCCTTGCCGCGCATGATCGCCTGCTTCACCTCGGCGATCGCCTGCGTGACCTGGATGCCGCCTAGCTCGTCGTGTCGCGGCTCAGCGCGAACCGCGCGGACCGCCTGCCATGTGTAGTACAGCCAGCCGATGGCAGTCCAGCAGGCCATTTGCGGCGATGACACCGGTCCAGCCCAACGCGGAAGCCGCATCCAGCTGCTCAATCCTGATCACGCCTGCCGTGGTCTCCGTCCCGATGAGCCCCGGGACGGGCGGTTGATCAGAGCGACGAGGCGTCGCACAGCTGCGGATTGCCGTGACGCCATACGTTCCCGATAGACAAGCGCAGCCTGCCGCAGATCCCAGGTCGGGTGCGACCCAGGGACGCGGGGAGTAGTGACCACGACGCCAGACTAGCGAGAGGGTCTAAGGCCGGGAGAGGGCGGTTACCGGCTGCTCAGGTGGCCAAGGAGGGGTCGGCCACGCTTGCAGCGATGCCGATAGCGATGACCACCGCGTACAGGAGACCAAAGAGGAGGCCCAGCGCGAGGAAGCAGTAGCCGACGATCACGCCGGCCAGCGCGAGTCCGCCGCCGTTCTCGCCGGTGCGTTTGATCTGGCCGAAAGCGATGTGCCCGCAGATCACAGCCGCGATCGGAAACACGAATGCCGTGACGAGCGAGACGACCGCCAGGACGTTCGTCCCCGCCGGTGCGGCGCCATAGGTATACGGCGGGTATGGCGGGTGAACCGGCCGCGGCGGCTGCTGGACGTGCTGTCGGTGCTGATCGACAGTGCTCATGGTGTCTCCTAACGGGCGACGCTGACGGCGAGGACGCCGGCGCGCTGTAGTGCCGAGTGGATGGCGTTCGCCGTTTCCTGGAACGCCCTGTTGACCTTGGCCGCTCCGACAGCGCCGCCCTTGAGTGCCCCCGCCGTCATGTCGCGGTTCAGGCGTGCCACCAGGTGACTCTCTGCGTCCACCATTAACTCGACGAGGAACGTCACTTGAAACTTGCTGCCGGCCAGCGCGCCCAAGAGCAAGGTCATCCCGATGCTCCCGCGCTTCGCGAGCAGTCCGCCTCTCGGCGTTGCTGAGACCAAGAATCCCTGCGCCTCCAGGGCGGACGCGACCAGACGTCGTCCAGCGTCGTGGTCACCCAGCAGGATGAAGTCGTGTGCAGCGGGCATGGTCTTCCATTCGGGTAGGGTGCGGCAAGGGCCGGCCTCGGCAGTCGTCATTACTTATAGACGGCAAAGCACCCCGGATATGACGCGAGCCCCGGACGCGGGTGCGCTCGGGGCTCGGAGTCGGGATGAGTGGCGGTCTACGGACGGCCGCGCATGATCGCCTGCTTCACCTCGGCGATCGCCTGCGTGACCTGGATGCCGCGCGGGCAGGCGTCGGTGCAGTTGAAGGTCGTGCGGCAGCGCCACACACCCTCCTTGTCGTTGAGGATGTCGAGGCGCACCTGGGAGTTGTCGTCGCGCGAGTCGAAGATGAAACGGTGCGCGTTGACGATCGCGGCCGGGCCGAAGTACTGGCCGTCCGTCCAGAACACCGGGCAGGACGATGTGCACGCGGCGCAGAGGATGCACTTGGTGGTGTCGTCGAAGCGGGCCCGGTCGGCGACCGACTGGATGCGCTCCTTGCCCTTCTCCGGCTTCGAGTTCGCGACGAGGAACGGCTGCACCTCGCGGTACGACTCGAAGAAGGGCTCCATGTCGACGATGAGGTCCTTCTCGAGCGGCAGGCCCTTGATCGCCTCGACGTAAATCGGCTTCGAGATGTCGAGGTCCTTGATCAGCGTCTTGCAGGCGAGGCGGTTGCGGCCGTTGATGCGCATGGCGTCCGATCCGCAGATGCCGTGCGCGCACGAGCGGCGGAAGGTCAGCGAGCCGTCCTGCTCCCACTTGATCTTGTGGAGGGCGTCGAGGATGCGGTCGGTCGGGTACAGCTCGACGTCGAAGTCCTGCCAGCGCGGCTCCGTGTCCACATCCGGGTCGAAGCGGCGGATGATGAGCGTGACGGTGAACGACTCGACCGGGGCCTCGGGGGCGGGGGGAGTCTCGAGCACGGCGTTCGACATCAGTACTTCCTCTCCATCGGCTGGTAGCGGGTCACGACGACGGGCTTCCAGTCGAGCGTGATGTGGTCTGCCGCGTCCGACGAGTGCGGGTCGCCGGTGAGGTAGGCCATCGTGTGCTTCATGTAGTTCTCGTCGTCGCGCTTCGGGAAGTCGTCGCGCATGTGGCCTCCGCGCGACTCCTTGCGGTTGCGCGCGGAGTAGACGACGACCTCGGCGAGGTCGAGCAGGAAGCCGAGCTCGACGGCCTCCAGCAGGTCGGTGTTGTAGCGCTTGCCCTTGTCCTGCACCTGCACGTTGCGGTACCGGTCGCGGAGCTCGTGAATGGTCTGCGTGACCTGGGAGAGCGACTCGTCGGTGCGGAACACCTGGGCGTTCCGGTCCATCTCGTCCTGCAGCTCCTTGCGGATGGCGGCGATGCGCTCGGTCCCCGTCGAGGTGCGCAGTTCGTCGATCATGCGACGGACGGCTCCGGCCGGGTCCTCCGGCAGCGGAACGGCATCGGCGGTCTTGATGTACTCCACCGCGTTGTTGCCGGCGCGCTTGCCGAAGACGTTGATGTCGAGCAGCGAGTTGGTGCCGAGACGGTTCGAGCCGTGCACAGACACGCAGGCGCACTCGCCCGCGGCGTAGAGGCCGGGGACGACGGTGGTGTTGTCGCGCAGCACCTCGGCGGCCGTGTTCGTCGGGATGCCGCCCATGGCGTAGTGCGCCGTCGGCATCACCGGGACGGGCTCGACCACCGGGTCGACGCCGAGGTAGGTGCGCGCGAACTCGGTGATGTCCGGGAGCTTCGTCTCCAGCACCTCGGCGCCCAGGTGCGTGCAGTCGAGCAGCACGTAGTCCTTGTGCGGGCCGGCGCCGCGTCCCTCCGCGACCTCCTGCACCATGCAGCGGGCGACGATGTCGCGCGGCGCGAGGTCTTTGATCGTGGGGGCGTAGCGCTCCATGAACCGCTCGCCGGAGGCGTTGCGGAGGATGGCGCCCTCGCCTCGGGCGCCCTCGGTGAGGAGGATGCCGAGGCCGGCGAGGCCGGTCGGGTGGAACTGGAAGAACTCCATGTCCTCCAGGGGCAGGCCCTTGCGCCAGATGATGCCGACGCCGTCACCGGTGAGGGTGTGGGCGTTGGAGGTGGTCTTGAAGATCTTGCCGAAGCCGCCGGTGGCGAAGATGATCGCCTTCGAGTGGAAGACGTGCAGCTCTCCGGTCGACAGCTCGTACGCAACGACGCCGGCCGGCTGGGGGACCCCGTCGACCTCGTTCATGATCACGTCGAGCACGTAGAACTCGTTGAAGAAGTTGATGCCGAGCTTGACGCAGTTCTGGAACAGCGTCTGCAGGATCATGTGGCCGGTGCGGTCTGCGGCGTAGCACGCCCGGCGGACCGGAGCCTTGCCGTGATCGCGGGTGTGGCCGCCGAAGCGGCGCTGGTCGATCTTGCCCTCGGGCGTGCGGTTGAACGGCAGGCCCATGTTCTCGAGGTCGATGACCGCGTCGATGGCCTCCTTGGCGAGGATCTCCGCCGCGTCCTGGTCGACGAGGTAGTCGCCGCCCTTGACGGTGTCGAAGGTGTGCCACTCCCAGCTGTCCTCCTCGACGTTCGCGAGGGCGGCGGCCATGCCGCCCTGCGCCGCACCCGTGTGGGAGCGCGTCGGGTAGAGCTTCGAGATGACGGCGGTGCGGGCGTGGGGACCTGCTTCGATCGCCGCGCGCATGCCGGCGCCGCCGGCTCCGACGATGACGATGTCGAACTCGTGGTAGTGGACGCCGTCGATGACGGTGGATTCAGTAGCTTCTGTTGTCACAGGTCTTCCGTTGTCGAAGGATCAGCGTGCCGGGCAGAAGGACGGCAGGTCGGAGGCCGCGGCGCCGGCCGGGCACGGGTCGAACGTGAAGATCACGAGCGTTCCGAGCACGATCAGCACGACGACCGCGGCGAGGACGGCCCACTTGAGGATGCGGTTGACCACCCGGTTGTAGGCGTAGTCGTTGATGAGCGTCCGCATCCCGTTGCCGCCGTGGATCAGGGCGAGCCACAGCATCAGGAGGTCCCAGACCTGCCAGAACGGCGTGGCGTACTTGCCGGCGACGAAGGCGAAGTCGATCTGCTTGACGCCGTCGCCGAGGACGAGGTTGATCAGCAGGTGGCCGAAGATGAGGATCACGAGCAGGACGCCCGAGAACCGCATGTAGATCCAGCCCCACTTCTCCCAGTTCTTGCCGCGGGAGGATCGGGCTGCGGGGGTGCGCGGCGCCTCGATGGTCGTCACGTCAGTTCACCTCCGAGAAGATGTGGACGAGCTGGACGGGCACGAAGCCGGCCATCAGGATCACCCAGAGCGCGATGACGATCCAGAACATGACCTTCTGGTACTTGACGCCCTTGCTCCAGAAGTCGATCAGGATGATGCGGATGCCGTTGAAGGCGTGGAACACGATGGCCGCTACGAGGGCGATCTCGCCGAGTCCCATGATCGGGTTCTTGTAGGTGCCGATCACCGCGTTGTACGCCTCGGGGCTCACGCGGATGAGCGACGTGTCCAGGATGTGGACGAGAAGGAAGAAGAAGATGGCGACGCCGGTGATGCGGTGGAGGACCCACGACCACATCCCCTCACGGCCACGGTACAGAGTTCCGCCGGGCCGGGTCTTGGCCGGCTGCAGGGTCCCTGTCGCTTGGTCTGACACGGACAACCCTCCCTGGTTGCTGATCGCTGATGCGGCGCGGTGAGCGCAGCGCCAGTCTATGCCGGGTGGGGTCCAGCCGCCTCTTAGGGTGACCTCAGTTATCTCGATGTCGAGATAACCCGCCCTGTACGCCGGGATCGGCCGAGCGTACCGTCCACGCCATGACACAGGACGAACCGATCATGCAGGGAAGCACCGACGCGACGGACGAGAGCAAGGTCGCCGGCATCGTCGAGCAGGTCCGCGCGGACATGCAGCTGCGGGGCTCAGAGGACAGCGAGCGGCTGCTGAAGCAGCGGCTCGACGAGGCGGGCATCCAGCTTCCGCAGGAGGAGGTCTCGCGGCTGGTGCACGAGGTGCAGAACGGACCGTCGGTCGTCGACTGACCGACCGACCGACCGACCGACTAGAGGACGTCGGTGGATCCGGTGATCTTCAGCGCATCCACCACGGCCTTCACCCGCTGCGCGTTCTCGCTCGTGGTGACGAGCAGCGCATCCGGGGTGTCGACGACGACGATGTCCTTGACGCCGATGAGGCTGATCACCCGCTTGCTCTGACTCACCACGATCCCGCTCGACGAGTCGGACAGCACCCGGGCGTTCTCGCCGAGGATGGCGAGGTCCGACTTGCGGCCGCCCGAGTTGAGCTTCGCGAGCGACGCGAAGTCACCGACGTCGTCCCAGTCGAAGTAGCCGGGGATGACGGCGAGGCGACCGGCAGCGGCCGCCGGCTCCGCGACCGTGTAGTCGATGGCGATCTTCTCGAGCTCCGGCCAGATCCGGTCGACGGCGGGACCGCGGGTCGCTGGGTCGTCCCACGCCTCCGCCAGCTCCAGCAGTCCGGCGAGCAGCTTCGGCTTGTTGCGGCCGATCTCCTCCAGGAGCTTGTCGGCGCGCGAGATGAACATGCTCGCGTTCCACAGGTACGAGCCGTTCGCCAGGTACCGCTCGGCGGTCTGCAGGTCCGGCTTCTCCTTGAAGGAGTCGACGGCCAGCGCGCTGGGGGCGCCGGCGATCTCGAGCCGCTCGCCGTAGTGGATGTAGCCGAACCCGACGGCGGGCTCCGTCGGCTGGATGCCGATGGTCGTGATGTAGCCCGCGCGCGCAGAGGCGGCCGCCTCGCGCACCGCCGACTGGAACAGCGGGAGGTTGTTGATCACGTGGTCCGCGGCGAACGAGCCGATGATCACGCCGGGCTCGCGGCGCTCCAGGATGGCGGCGGCGAGGCCGATGGCCGCGGTGGAATCGCGCGGTTCGGACTCCAGCACGACGTTCGGGTCGGTGAGCGACGGCAGCTGCGACTCGACGGCGGCGCGGTGGGCCCGGCCCGTGACGACCATGATGCGCTGCTCGCCCGACAGGGGAGCGACGCGATCCCAGGTGTCGCGGAGAAGCGTCTGGCCGGAGCCGGTCAGGTCGTGCAGGAACTTCGGGGCATCCGCCCGCGACAGGGGCCACAGCCGTGAGCCGATGCCGCCGGCCGGGATCACGCTGTAGAAGCGCTCGATGGGCGGGCCCTGTGTGATCCTGCGCTTCTGAGTCATGCCGAAAGGATAGCGAGCGTCGCCGGACACCGGCTGTTCACGGTGACGACACCGGCGCCGCCTAGCGTGGCGTCATGCGGGTCGCGGTGGTCAGCGAGAGCTTCCTCCCCACAGTCAACGGGGTCACGACGAGTGTGCTGCGGGTGCTCGACCATCTGGCGGCCGAGGGGCACGAGGCGATCGTGATCTGCCCGGACGCGGGGGCGCCGGCGGAGTACAACGGGTTCCGCATCCACCAGGTGCCGTCGGTCGCGTACCGCCAGTTCCCGGTCGGGCTGCCGAGCCCGCAGGTGCAGCGCATCCTTGCCGGCTTCGGCCCCGATGTGCTGCACGCCGCCTCGCCGTTCTTCCTGGGGGCGCAGGCGATCGCGGCGGCCAACCGGATGGGTGTGCCGTCCGTCGCGATCTACCAGACGGACGTGGCCGGCTTCGCGCGCCGCAACGGGCTGGGCGTCACCTCGGCCATCGCCTGGAAGTACGTCCGCTGGGTCCACGAGGGCGCCGACCTGACGCTGGCGCCGTCGGCGGCGAGCGAGTACGACCTCCGCACGGCCGGCGTCACGCGGGTCGCCCGCTGGGGACGCGGCGTCGATCTGGTGCGGTACCACCCCAATAAGAGGAGAACGTCGGCGGCGGCCGCTCTGCGGGAGCGCCTGTCGCCGGACGGCGAGACCGTCGTCGGGTACGTCGGCCGCATCGCCCCGGAGAAGCAGGTGGAGCGGCTGCGCGCACTCCGCGGGATCGGGGGAGTGTCGCTCGCGATCGTCGGGGACGGCCCGTCACGCGACGCCGTCGCCCGCGAGCTTCGCGGCATCCCGGTGACCTGGCTCGGCCGGCTCGGCGGCGAGGACCTCGCAGCCGCCTACGCCGCCTTCGACGTCTTCGCACACACCGGATCCGAGGAGACGTTCGGCCAGACGGTGCAGGAGGCCCATGCGTCGGGGCTCCCGGTGGTCGCGCCGCGCGCGGGCGGCCCGATCGACCTCGTCGAGCATGGCGTGGACGGACTGCTGTTCCGCCCGTCGGACGACCGCGCCCTGCGCGCAGCCGTCTCGATGCTCGTCCGCGACGGCGCCCTGCGTCGCCGCATGGGGGAGGCCGGACGCCGCGCCGTGCTCGGACGCAGCTGGGATGTCGTGTGCGGCGAGCTGACGCGCCACTACGAGCGCGTGATCCTCGACGCCGTCGCGGCGGTGGATGCGACCCGTGTCCAGCGTCCGGAGGGTTCGCGAGCGTACAGTTAGGTGGCCCCTCGGGCCGTCCTGAACTCGTGTCGACTCGACGTCGTCCGGACCACGGAGGTGACTTATGGCCAACCAGAACCGACGCGGCATCCCGATGCCCTTCGTGACGCGCACCCGCCGGGTCGAGCCTCCCTCTCCGGCCGCCGCGACCTCGCCGCTCGAAACGCCCGCGGGTCGGCGCAGCATGGTGGACAGCGCGATCTACGCCGACGGCGTCCGCGTCGCCTCCCCGACGTCTCTCGCCGAGACCTACGCGGCGCTCGACCGCACCCCGGGCGGGGTCGCCTGGATCGGCCTCTACCGGCCGAGCGAGCAGGAGCTGCTGTCGCTGTCGGAGGAGTTCAACCTCCACCCGCTGGCGATCGAGGACGCCATCGTCGCCCACCAGCGCCCCAAGCTGGAGCGCTACGACACAGTCCTCTTCGTCGTGCTCAAGGCGGCGAACTACCTGGACGTGCCGGAGGAGGTCGACTTCGGCGAGCTGCACCTCTTCGTCGGGCGCAACTTCGTCATCACGGTCCGCCACAGCGAGTCGCCGGACCTCTCGCACGTCCGGCAGAGGATGGAGAGCGAGCCGGAGCTGCTCGCGCTCGGGCCGCAGGCCATCCTCTACGCGATCATCGACGCGGTCGTGGATGCGTACAGCCCGGTCGTCGCGGGTCTCGCCAACGACATCGACGAGATCGAGACGCAGGTGTTCGGCGGGGACGCCCTGGTCTCCCGGCGCATCTACGAGCTGTCCCGGGAGGTCATCGACTTCCAGCGGGCGACGCATCCCCTCTCGGCGGTCATGCTGGCGCTCGAGCGCGGCTCGGTGAAGTACGGCGTGACGCAGGAACTCGAACGCCGGCTCCGCGACGTCGCCGACCACCTCACGCAGGTCAACGAGCGCGTCGACGGGTTCCGCTACCTGCTGCGCGACATCCTGACGGTGAACTCGACCCTCGTCTCCGAGCGGCAGAACGAGGAGATGACGCGGTTGGCGCACTCCAGCAACCGGCAGGGCGAGGAGGTCAAGAAGATCTCCTCGTGGGCGGCCATCCTGTTCGCACCGTCGCTCATCGCCGGCATCTACGGCATGAACTTCACGCACATGCCGGAGCTGTCCTGGCCGTTGGGATACCCGCTCGCGGTCCTCGCGATGCTCGGCCTGAGCGGTCTGCTGTACACCATCTTCAAGCGACGGGGCTGGCTCTGAGCACCCCTCCCCGAATGGGGGACGGGCTGCTCGAATGAGCACGTGCCAACCGGGTGAGCGTTTGTAACGCTTGCATGAAGAACCCGGATTTTCGAACGGAGTGGTTCGTCACATTCGGTAACGTGAACCGCAGAAGCCTGCGATTACCCGCGCGGCTACGCATCTTGGAGGAACAACCTTGTCAATCACAGCCCGAAAGGCCGGACTCCTCGGCCTCGCGGCGGTCGGCGTCATGTCGCTGCTCGCTGCCTGCTCGGCTGCCCCGTCGGACAGCTCGTCCGGTGGCGCCGCGAAGAGCGACTTCCTGCCCTGTATGGTCTCCGACTCCGGTGGATTCGATGACCACTCGTTCAACCAGCTCGGCTACGAGGGTCTGCAGCAGGCCGCGAAGTCGCTCGACGTGAAGTACAAGCAGGCGGAGTCGAAGAGCGAGAACGACTTCGCTCCGAACATCCAGAGCATGGTCGACGCCAACTGCAACCTCGTCGTGACGGTCGGCTTCCTCCTCAAGGACGCGACCGAGAAGGCCGCGAAGGCCAACCCGGACGTGAACTTCGCGATCATCGACGACAACGAGATCCAGGCGAAGAACGTCAAGCCGATCATCTTCGACACGGCCCAGGCCGCGTTCCTGGCCGGCTACGCCGCCGCCAGCTACTCGAAGACCGGCATCGTCGGCACCTTCGGCGGAATGCAGATCCCGACGGTCACCATCTTCATGGACGGCTTCGCCGACGGTGTGAAGTACTTCAACGACCAGAAGGGCAAGTCGGTCAAGGTCGTCGGCTGGGATGTCGACAAGCAGAACGGCCTCTTCACCGGTGGCTTCGACGCCAACGAGACCGCGAAGAACACCGCTCAGGGCATCATCGACCAGAACGCCGACGTGATCATGCCGGTCGGCGGACCGATCTACCAGTCGGCCGCTCAGGCGATCAAGGACTCCGGCAAGCCGATCGCGATGATCGGTGTCGACGCCGACGTCTACGAGTCCGACCCGACCGTGAAGGACCTGCTCCTCACCTCGGTCATGAAGGGCATGAAGCCGGCGACCAACGACGTCGTCACCCAGGCCGCCAAGGACAAGTTCGACAGCACCCCGTACGTGGGCACGCTGAAGAACGACGGCGTCGGCATCGCCCCGTTCCACGACTTCGAGTCGAAGGTGGACTCGGGCCTGCAGGGTGAGCTCGACAAGATCAAGGCCGGCATCATCGACGGCTCGATCAAGGTCACCTCGCCCTCGTCGCCCAAGCAGTAACAGCGACGAGAACGCTCGACGGGGAGGTCAGCCACGGCTGGCCTCCCCGTTCCGTTCCCTCCCCGCCTTCCTCGCTCATCTGAGCACACACTGACATCTGCGCAGGAAGGTAGGGTTGAGGATGCGCGACGAGGCCACCAGCCGTTCCGCGTGTCCCCTCCTCACAAAGGCTCTTCGCTCCCCCGGGCGAGTAGAGAAGGAAACCCACCCGAATGAAGCTCGAACTCCGCGGGATCACCAAACGGTTCGGTCCCCTGGTCGCGAACAACCACATCGATCTGACCGTCGAACCCGGTGAGATCCACTGCCTGCTCGGCGAGAACGGTGCAGGCAAGTCCACCCTCATGAACGTGCTCTACGGGTTCTATCAGCCCGACGAGGGCGAGATCCTGCTCGACGACGTCGTCCAGCACTTCTCCGGCCCGGGCGACGCCATGAAGGCCGGCATCGGCATGGTGCACCAGCACTTCATGCTCATCCCCGTCTTCACCGTCGCCGAGAACGTCATGCTCGGCCACGAGCAGACCAAGTTCGGCGGCCGTCTCGACCTCAACGCCGCTCGGGCCAAGGTCCGCGAGATCTCCGCCCGCTTCGGCTTCGACGTCGACCCGGATGCGCTGGTCGAAGATCTCCCGGTGGGCGTCCAGCAGCGCGTGGAGATCATCAAGGCGCTGTCGCAGGATGCCAAGGTGCTCGTCTTCGACGAGCCGACGGCGGTGCTGACGCCGCAGGAGACCGACGAGCTCATGGCGATCATGCGCCAGCTCAAGGAGCAGGGCACCGCGATCGTCTTCATCACGCACAAGCTGCGCGAGGTGCGCGAGGTCGCCGACCGCATCACCGTCATCCGGCTCGGCAAGGTGATCGGCGAGGCGCAGCCCACCGCCACCAACGTCGAGCTCGCGTCGATGATGGTCGGCCGCGCGGTGTCGCTCACGGTGGACAAGAAGGCGGCGACACCGGGCGCCCCGGCGCTCGTGGTCAAGGACCTCTCGGTGATCGACCCGATCGGGCAGATCGTCGTGAACAACGTGAGCTTCGAGGTGGCCGCCGGTGAGATCCTGGCGATCGCCGGCGTTCAGGGCAACGGCCAGACGGAGCTGACGGAGGCGATCATCGGCCTCCAGCCGCGTGTGCAGGGCGAGATCCTGCTCGACGGCAAGCCGATCCAGGGCCACAGCGTCCGCAAGGTGCTCGACGAGGGTGTCGGGTTCGTGCCGGAGGACCGCAACGAGGACGGCCTGGTGGGGGAGTTCTCCATCCAGGAGAACCTCATGCTCGACCGCTCGACGAGCGACCCGTTTGTGAAGGCCGGCAACATCCAGTTCTCCTATCTCAAGCAGTTCGCCGAGGAGAAGGTGCGCGAGTTCGACGTGCGCACGCAGTCCATCGACGAGAAGGTCGGCCGGCTCTCCGGCGGCAACGCCCAGAAGGTGGTGCTCGCCCGCGAGCTCAGCCGTGAGCTGCGGCTGTTCGTGGCGGCGCAGCCGACCCGCGGTCTGGACGTCGGCTCGATCGAGTTCGTGCACAAGCGCATCGTCGAGACCCGGGATGCCGGCATCCCGGTGATCGTGGTGTCGACGGAGCTCGACGAGGTCGCCGCCCTCGCCGACCGCATCGCCGTGATGTACCGCGGCGGGATCGTAGGAATCGTGCCGGGCAACACGTCTCGCGACGTGCTCGGCCTCATGATGGCCGGCGAGTCGCCGGAGCAGGCAGGAGCAGCAGCATGACGGGGACCCCCACGCCCGGCCAGCCCGTGGCGCCGGCCCAGCCCGTGGAGCCCGGCACGCCGGCTCCCGCACCAGCGGGTGAGGAGCCCTCGCGCTGGAACCAGGCGGTCCGCGAGATCATGAGCGGGCCCGTTGTCATCTCGATCCTCGCGGTCGTCCTCGCCCTGATCGTCGGCGCCATCCTCATCGCGGTCACCGACCCCGAGGTGCAGCGGGCGGCGGGGTACTTCTTCGCCCGGCCCGGCGACACCTTCGCCGCCATCTGGACGTCGGTCTCCGACGCGTACGTCTCGATGTTCCAGGGCGCGATCTACAACTTCCGCCGGCCGTCGTTCAGCGCGGGGATCCGGCCGCTGACCGAGACGCTCACCTTCGCCACTCCGCTGATCGTCAGCGGTCTCGGCGTCGCGCTGGCCTTCCGCGTCGGCCTGTTCAACATCGGTGGTCAGGGGCAGATCCTCATCGCCGCCGCCGCATCCGCCTGGGTCGGGTTCTCGTTCGACCTGCCGCCGGTCATCCACCTGGTGCTTGCCGTCGTCGCCGGCATCGTCGGCGGAGCGATCTGGGCCGGGATCGTCGGCCTGCTGAAAGCCCGGACGGGTGCGCACGAGGTGATCGTCACGATCATGCTCAACTACATCGCGTTCTATCTGATCTCGTACATGCTCCGAACGCAGGGACTGCTGCAGGCGCCGGGGTCGAACAACCCGAAGGCGCCGGCGGTGCACGCCAACGCGATCTTCCCGCCGCTGCTCGGTGCGCAGTACAACCTCACCTGGGCCTTCGTGCTCGTGATCGGCGCGACGGTCTTCGTGTGGTGGCTGATCAACCGTTCGAGCCTCGGCTTCCGCTTCCGTGCGGTGGGTGAGAACCCGAACGCCGCACGCGTCGCGGGCATCAACGTCAAGAACGTGTACGTCTACGCCATGCTCATCGCCGGTGGCCTGATCGGCATCACCGGGGCCAGCCAGGCGCTCGGTGTCTTCCCGCAGGGCATCAGCTCCGGTGTGGATGCGGGCATCGGCTTCGACGCGATCACGGTCGCGCTGCTCGGTCGGTCACGTCCGTGGGGTGTGTTCATCGCCGGCCTCCTCTTCGGAGCCCTCAAGGCCGGTGGGTACACCATCCAGGCGGCGAACGACATCCCGATCGACATCGTCCTGATCCTGCAGTCCCTCATCGTCCTGTTCGTCGCCGCGCCGCCGCTCGTGCGCGCGATCTTCCGCCTGCCTGCTCCGGGGAGCACTCCCCGGAGACAGCGCCCCATCGTCACGAAGGAGGTGGCGGCCAAGTGAGCACCACCGCCCCCGTCGTTCCCGACTCCTCGCCGATCGTCCTGGAGAAGGCGGAGATCCGCTCCTGGAAGGCGCCGATCGCTTTCGGCATCTTCGTGCTGGTCAGCCTCATCCTGTTCTTCGGGTTCTCCCGGCACGGTGAGAGCACGTTCCGCTTCTCGGAGAAGTCGGATGCCGTCCGTCTGCCCACACTGACGGTCGACAGCTTCGTCACCACCACGGTCGTGACCATCCTCCTGATCGCGCTCACCCTGTGGAGCGCGTACCTCTCCTACCGGGCACGCCGGACGCCGATCTGGGTCGTCATCGTCTTCTCGCTGCTGTTCATGTTCGGCTTCCTGACCTGGGCGGACTCGGGCAGCCCGTATCCGGTTCCGGTGACGGGCCTCCTGCTCGGCACCATCAGCCTCGCGGTCCCGCTCGTCTTCGGCGCGCTCGGCGGCGTCGTCTCCGAGCGCGGCGGCGTGGTGAACGTGGCCATCGAGGGCCAGCTGCTCGCCGGCGCGTTCGTCTCGGCCATGACGGCGACGCTCACCGGCAGCTGGGTCGTCGGCCTCATCGCCGCGATGGTCGCCGGTGTGCTGGTGTCCTTCCTGCTCGGCGCGTTCGGGATCAAGTACCTCGTCGACCAGGTGATCGTCGGCGTCGTGCTCAACGTGCTCGTCGTCGGTCTCACGAGCTTCCTCTACTCGAAGGTGCTCGCGGGCAACCCCCAGCTCCTCAACCACCCGCCGCGCCTGCCGAACTGGCCGATCCCGGTGCTCAGCGAGATCCCGATCGTCGGCAAGGTGCTGTTCGACCAGTCGATCATCGAGTACCTCATGTACATCGCCGTGTTCCTGGTCTGGTTCGGCCTGTTCAAGACGCGTTGGGGCCTCCGGCTCCGGTCCGTCGGCGAGCACCCCGAGGCGGCGGACACCGTCGGCATCAAGGTCAACAGCACCCGGTTCTGGAACGTCTCGCTCGCGGGCGCCATCGCGGGCCTCGGCGGCGCGTACTACACGCTCGGCTCCGTCGGTGCGTTCTCGAAGGAGATGACCGCCGGTCAGGGCTTCATCGCCCTCGCGGCCGTGATCTTCGGCCGTTGGGATCCCATCAAGGCCACGCTGGCCGCCCTGCTCTTCGGCTTCGCCACGAACCTGCAGAACGTGCTCAGCACCATCGGCTCGCCGGTCCCGAGCGAGTTCATGCTGATGCTGCCGTACGTCGTGACGATCCTCGCCGTGGCGGGCCTCGTCGGCATCTCGCGTGCTCCTGCTGCCGACGGAAAGCCGTACATCAAGTCATGAGCGCCGTGGACCAGAACCCCGATTCGATCGACTGGGATGCGCTGCGGTCCGTCGCGATAGAGGCCATGTCGCACGCATACGTCCCGTACTCCAAGTTCCCGGTCGGTGCGGCGGCGCTCGTCGACGACGGCCGGATCGTCAGCGGCTGCAACGTCGAGAACGCCAGCTACGGCGTGACGCTGTGCGCCGAATGCGGGCTCGTCTCGTCGCTCGCGATGACCGGCGGCGGCCACCTCGTCGCGTTCACGTGCGTGAACGGCGACGGCGACATCCTGATGCCGTGCGGCCGCTGCCGCCAGTTGCTCTACGAGCACTCGGCGGAGGGGATGCTGCTCGAGACGGTCTCCGGCATCCGCACCATCGACCAGGTGCTGCCCGACGCTTTCGGGCCGCGCCAGCTCGCCGCTTACGCGGCCGAGCACGACAACGACTGAACAGAGGAACACCTTCGTGACCGACCGTGCAGGAGAGGTCGAGGCGTTCGACGCCGTCGACCTGATCAGGACCAAGCGCGACCGCGGCGAGCTGAGCACCGCCGAGATCGACTGGCTCGTCGACGCGTACACCCGCGGCTATGTCGGCGACGAGCAGATGTCGGCGATGACCATGGCGATCTTCCTCAACGGGATGACGCGCCGCGAGATCAAGGACCTCACCCTCGCGATGATCGCCTCGGGCGAGCGGATGGACTTCTCGGGCCTCGGCAAGCCGACCGCCGACAAGCACTCCACCGGCGGCGTCGGTGACAAGATCACGCTGCCGCTCATGCCGCTCGTCGCGACGTTCGGCGTCGCCGTGCCGCAGCTGTCCGGGCGTGGTCTCGGTCACACCGGCGGCACCCTCGACAAGCTCGAGAGCATCCCGGGCTGGCGTGCGAACCTCAGCAACGAGGAGATGTTCGCGCAGCTGCGGAACGAGGGCGGCGTCATCTGCGCGGCCGGGTCGGGCCTCGCTCCGGCGGACGGAAAGCTCTACGCACTGCGCGACATCACCGGGACGGTCGAGGCCATCCCGCTGATCGCCTCCTCGATCATGTCGAAGAAGATCGCCGAGGGCACCGGCGCGCTGGTGCTCGACGTGAAGTTCGGCTCCGGCGCCTTCCTCAAGGACATCGAGCGCTCGCGCGAACTCGCCCGCACGATGGTCGAGCTCGGTCGGGATGCCGGCGTCGCCACCTCCGCTCTGCTGACCGACATGAACGTCCCGCTCGGCCTCGCGATCGGCAACGCGAACGAGGTCCGCGAGTCGGTGGAGGTGCTCGCCGGCGGCGGCCCGGCCGACATCGTCGAGCTGACCGTCGCGCTCGCCCGCGAGATGCTGACCCTCGCCGGACGCCCGGACGAGGATGTCGAGGCGGCCCTGAAGGACGGCCGGGCGATGGACAAGTGGCGCGAGGTCATCCGTGCCCAGGGCGGCGACCCGGATGCCGCCCTCCCTGTCGCGAAGGAGACGCACACCGTCGTCGCCGAGCAGGACGGCATCCTCGTCGAGCAGCAGGCGCTGCCCTTCGGCATCGCCGCCTGGCGGCTCGGCGCCGGACGCGCGCGCAAGCAGGACCCGGTGCAGCACGCGGCCGGGATCGACCTGCACGCGAAGCCCGGCGACGAGGTGCGGGCCGGTCAGCCGCTGTTCACCCTGTCGGCGGACGAGCCCGCCCGGTTCGAGCGCGCACTCGAGGCTCTGGAGGGCGCCTACCGGATCGCCGCCCCCGGCACCGCGTACGAGCGCGGCCCGCTGATCGCCGACCGCATCGCCTAGGGTTGGACTCATGAGCGACGCCTGGAACGAGTACACGCTGGCCGACGGCACGGAGATCCGCCCGCTGCCGAAGGTCTCCCTCCACGACCACCTCGACGGCGGCCTCCGGCCCGCGACGGTGCTCGAACTGGGCCAGGAGATCGGGCTGGAGCTGCCGGCGCAGGATGCGACCGAGCTGGGCCGCTGGTTCGCCGAGAAGTCGAACTCCGGCTCGCTCGTCGAGTACCTGAAGACGTTCGACCTGACCACGGCCGTGATGCAGTCCCGCGAGGGCCTCGTGCGGGTCGCCCGCGAGTCGGTCCAGGACCTCGGGGCGGACGGCGTCGTGTACGGCGAACTCCGCTGGGCGCCCGAGCAGCACCTGTCCGGCGGCCTCAGCCTCGACGAGACCGTCGAGGCGGTCCAGGAGGGCATCGAGCAGGGCATCGCCGACGTCCGTGGCGCCGGGGGGCGCATCCGCATCGGCCAGCTCGTCACCGCCATGCGCCACAACGACCGCGGCCTCGAGATCGCCGAGCTCGCCGTCCGCCACCGCGACCGCGGCGTGGTCGGCTTCGACATCGCCGGTGCCGAGGCGGGGTTCCCCGCCTCCAACCATCGCGCCGCCTTCGACTACCTGGCGTCGGAGTTCTTCCCGGCGACCGTCCACGCGGGCGAGGCCGACGGCCTCGAGAGCATCCGCAGCGCCCTCCTCGACGGCCGGGCTCTGCGCCTCGGCCACGGCGTGCGTCTCGCCGAGGACATCACGGTGGAGCGCCAGGACGACGAGAACACCTATGTCACCCTCGGCACGCTCTCGCAGTGGGTCAAGGATCGTGAGATCGCCCTCGAGACGAGCCCGACGTCGAACCTGCAGACCGGCGCCATCGCCGCATGGGGCGACGACATCCTCGACCACCCGTTCGACCTGCTCTACCAGCTGGGCTTCCGCGTCACCGTCAACACCGACAACCGGCTGATGAGCGGCACGACCCTGACCCGCGAGCTGAGCATCCTCGCCGACGCGTTCGCCTACGACCGCACCGACCTGGAGATCTTCCAGCTCAACGCCGCGGCGGCATCCTTCCTGCCGCTGGAGGAGCGCGAAGAGCTCGCGGAGATCATCACAGCAGGTTTCGAGGGTTCGTAACCCCTCGGGCGTTACGCTGAAGATATGTCACTGCCACCGCTGCCTGATTCCGCCATCACCGTCGGCGCGCACGCCGCCGACTGGCGTGAAGCGGTCGAGCTGGCAGGGCAGGCGCTGGCGCGCTCCGGAGCGACGGAGCAGGGCTACGCTCAGCGCATGATCCAGGTGATCGAGGAGTTCGGCGCCTACATCGTCATCGCGCCGGGCCTCGCTCTGGCGCACGCCCGACCCGGTCCCGACGTGAACGCGGACGGCCTCTCCGTCGTCACCCTCGACGAGCCGGTGGTCTTCGGTCACCCGCACAACGACCCGGTCTCGGTGGTCCTCGGCCTTGCCGTCTCGACGCCCGAGGCGCATGTGACGAGCGTGGCCGAATTGGCGAACGTCTTCAACGACCCGGAGGCGATCCCGGCCCTGGCCGCGGCGACCGACGTAGCCGACGTGCAGCGCATCCTCACGCTGAGCGAGGAGGCGTCGCGGTGAAGATCGTCGCGATCTGCGGCGTCGGCGTCGGTACGTCCGGCATCCTCAAGGTCAACGCCGAGCGGGTGCTAGACCGGCTGGGGATCGACGCGGACGTCACCGCGTCCGACGCGGCGAACATCGCCGAGGCGGCGTCCGACGCGCAGGTCGTGCTCACCTCGCCGGAGCTCGTCGACCGCATCGGTCGCACGAACGCCGACGTGATCGTGGTGGAGAACTACTTCGACCTGGATGAGCTGGAGCGCAAGCTCGACGAGGCGCTCGGCTGACTCAGCCCTGCAGAAGGGCCTCGACGAGCCCGGGGAAGCGGTCGTCCAGCTCCTCGCGACGCAGCTGGATCTCGTGCGTGCGGCCGGAGACGATCGTGCGCGTGACACCGGCCTCGCGCAGCGTCTTGAAGTGATGTGCCATGGTCGACTTCTGGATGTCGACGCCCCACTCGGTCATGGACTTGGGATGCGGGCGGCCGTCCGCGAGGACCCGGACGATCTGCAGCCGGATGGGGTCGGCGAGGGCGCGCAGCACATCCACGAGCTGCACATCGGCCATGTCGGGCGTGGGGTAGTCGGTCATCTCACCACAATTGTTTGACAATCATCGAACAATAGTCGTACCGTAACGGTATGACGTTCATCGAACAATCATACCGCAGGACGCTTCCGGCCCTGCTGGTGCTCGCCCTCGCCCTGTTCGTCGTCGGCACGAACGCGTTCGTGATCGCGGGCCTCCTGCCGCGCGTCGGCGAGAGCATCGGCGCGACGGCGACCCAGGTCAGCTGGTCGATCACCACCTACTCGCTGGTCGTTGCGGTCGCCGCACCGGCCGTCTCCATCCTCCTTCCGCGCGTGCCGCGCGCGACCCTCATGGCCGCCGGACTCGCGGTCTTCGCCATCGGGACGGCCGCCTCGGCGCTTGCTCCGAACCTCCCGCTGTTCATCGCCGGACGCACCTTCTCCGGCCTCGGCGGTGCCGCCCTCGTCCCAACAGCCACCGCGGCGGCGGCATCGCTCGCCCGGCCGGGCAAGCGAGGACAGGCCCTCGCGATCGTGGGAGCCGGCTTCACGCTGGCCACGGCGGTCGGGTCGCCCCTCGGCACCGCCCTCGGCGGCGTCGCGGGCTGGCGCTTCGCGCTCTGGTGCATCGTCGGCATCGCCGTGGTGCTGGTCGTCGCGATCCCGCTCGTCGTTCGCGGCGTGCCCGTGCCTCCGGCGGTCAGCCTGCGTCGGCGGCTGGCCCCGCTGGCCGACCTCCGTATCGTGGCGCCGCTCGGAACCACGCTGCTGATGGTCGCCGGATTCAACATCGTCTACATCTTCTCGGCGGCGGTGACCCATGCCTCGACCGGCGGCTCCGGGGCGCTGCTCGCCATCCTGCTGCTCGCCTACGGTGTCGCCGGAGTCGCGGGCAACTCGGTCGCGGGTCCGCTCACCGACCGCTTCGGCAGCAGGATCGTCGCGATCGTCGCCCTCGCCGGACAAGCCGTGATGCTGGTGGTCCTGGCCTTCGCGGAGACGTCCTTCGTCGCGTCCGTCGTCGTGTTCGCGCTGTGGGGCGTCGCGGCGTTCGCGATCGCCATCCCGGTGCAGCACCGCCTCGTCCACGTCGATCCGGAGAGCTCGGCTCTCGCGCTGTCGTGGTACTCGACGGCGATGTACGTGGGGATCGCGATCGCGCCGCCGATCGGAGCGCTCGCCCTGTCGGCGGGAGGGGCCGTGGCCGTGCCGCTGGCGGGAGCCCTGGTCACTCTGGGAGCGCTCGGCGTGTTCGTCGTCGGTTATCTGGCGCGGACTCCGCGCGCGGTGACCGTCTGAGGCGGGCCGAGCGGGTCTGAACCAGATCCGCTGGTCTGGCGCGGCCACGCGAAGGCGGGGCCGCGCCGGACCGTCGGGATCAGGCGACGAGCAGGCGCATTGCCTCGGCCAGTGCGGCGACCCGGTCGGTCGCCGTCTGCCGCCGCTGCTCGACCGTGCCCTCGTCGCTCGATGCGTCGATGTAGATCTTCAGCTTGGGCTCCGTGCCGCTCGGGCGGACCATAACTCGGGAGCCGTCTTCCAGCAGGATGCGCAGCGCATCGCTCGGAGGCAATCCGCCGAATCCGTCGCGCAGGTCGTCGATCTGCGTCACGCGCACCTCGCCCAGATGACTCGGAGGGGTGGACCGCAGCGCCGCCATGATCTCGCCGATGCGCGAAAGGTCCGTCACCCGTAGCGAGATCTGGTCGCTCGCGAAGAAACCGAACCGCTCGGCGAAGGCCTCCAGGCGTCCGGCGATGGTGACGCCGTCCACGGCGAGCCCGTTCGCCAGATCGAGCAGGGCGACGGCGGCCGAGATGCCGTCCTTGTCGCGGACGGTGTCCGGGTTCACCAGGTAGCCCAGCGCCTCCTCGTAGCCGTAGACGAGGCCGGGGGCGCGGGACACCCACTTGAACCCGGTGAGGGTGTCGGCGAAATCGAGCCGGTACGCGCGCGCGACCGCGGCGAGGGCCGGCGACGAGACGACCGAGCAGGCCAGCGTCCCGAAGGCGCCGCGCTCATCCGCTCGCTCCACAGCGATCTCGGCGGCGCGCCAGCCGAGCAGGGCGCCGACCTCGTTGCCGGAGAGCCGTCGGTAGCCGTCCGGACTCGACGGGTCGGGCACCGCGACGGCGAGCCGGTCGGCATCCGGGTCGTTCGCGATCACCAGGTCGGCCCCGGCCTCACGGGCGGTCTGGAACGACAGGTCCATCGCGCCCGGCTCCTCGGGGTTCGGGAAGGCGACGGTCGGGAAGGCGGGATCCGGTTCGATCTGCGCCGTGACCGGGGTGGGGGAGGCGAATCCGGCACGCGCGAACACCTCGCGTGCGGTGCGCCAGCCGACGCCGTGCATCGCGGTGTACACGAACGACACCGCGTCACGCGGGGTGTCCGTGACGGCCACCGCGACGGTCGCGTCGATGTAGGCCTGCTCCACGTCGTCGGGGGCGATCTCGTAGCGGTCGGAGCGCGGCAGGTCGGCCACACTGCCCTGAGCGACCTCGAGGATGTGCGCGGCGATCTCGGCGTCGACCGGCGAGACGATCTGCGAGCCGTGGTCGTCTCCGCCGAGATAGACCTTGTACCCGTTGTCGTTCGGCGGGTTGTGGCTGGCGGTCACCATGACGCCGGCGCTCACATCCAGGTGCCGGACCGCGAACGCGAGCACCGGTGTCGGCAGGAGGCGGGGGAGCAGCACGGCGCGGATGCCCGCACCGGCCATGAGTTCCGCGGTGTCGCGGGCGAAGACGTCAGAGTTCTTGCGTCCGTCGTACCCGATCACGACCGACGGCGTTCCGCCCTCGGCGTGCTCCAGCAGCCAGCGCGCGAAGCCTGCGGCCGCCTGCGCCACGAGCACGCGGTTCATGCGGTTGGGGCCCGCGGCGATGGCGCCGCGCAGACCGGCGGTTCCGAACGCGAGCCGCTCGTCGAACCGCGAGTGCAGGTCGGCGATCGCCTCGGCCGAGCCGGCCTCGGCGGCGACGATGAGCGCATCCAGCTCGTCACGGGTCTCCGGGTCGGGGTCCTGCGCAAGCCAGGCGCGGGCCTCGCTGAGCAGCTCCGGGGTGTCCTTCTTCGTGGACGTCGCGTTGTCGGTCACAGGGCCTCCACGATCTGGGCGAGAAGGGCGCTGATCACCGGCTCCGCGGCACGACCGGCGTCGATGACCTCCTGGTGGCTGAGCGGCGTCTTCTGGATGCCCGCCGCCAGGTTGGTGATGAGCGACATCCCGAGGATCTCCATGCCGGCCTGGCGGGCGGCGATCGCCTCGAGCGCTGTCGACATCCCGACGATGTGGCCGCCGATGGTCTTGGCCATCTGGACCTCGGCCGGCGTCTCGTAGTGCGGACCGCGGAACTGCGTGTACACGCCCTCGTCGAGGCTGGGGTCGATGGTCCGGGCGAGCGCACGGAGACGCGGAGAGTAGAGGTCGGTGAGGTCGATGAAGGTGGCGCCCTCGAGCGGGGAGTCCGCCGTGAGGTTGATGTGGTCGGAGATGAGGACGGGCGTTCCCGGCTTCCAGTGCTCCTTGATGCCGCCGGCACCGTTGGTGAGCACCATCGTGGTCGCTCCGGCGGCCGCGGCGGTGCGGACACTGTGGACGACCCGGCGCACGCCGTGCCCTTCGTAATAGTGGGTGCGCGCGCCGATCACCAGCGCGTGCTTGCCGTTCGGCAGTCGGATGGAGCGCAGCGTTCCGACGTGGCCCTCGAGAGCCGGCTTGCTGAAGCCGACGATCTCGGTGGCGGGGACGGTGGCGACGGTCTCGCCGATCAGGTCGGCGGCACGGCCCCAGCCGCTGCCCAGCGTAAGCGCGATGTCATGGCGCTCGACGCCCGTCTTCTCGGCGAGCTGGCCCGCGGCCTCCCGAGCGACCTCGAACGGGTCGGCAGAGGGGTCGTCGAGCGGGTTCGTGATGGATTCCAGCATGAGCCAACTCTACTGAGCGGCCGGCTTTCCACAGGCTCGGAGCCGAATGCGCATCGGTGCACCCCATACGGAAGAATGGAGCGCATGGCGTACGAATTCGAGCGGAAACAGCGCATCGCGGTCCTCGGCGGCGGCCCCGGCGGTTATGAGGCGGCGCTCGCGGGCGCGCAACTCGGCGCCGATGTCACGCTCGTCGAGCGCTCCGGCGTCGGCGGGTCCGCCGTCATCACCGACGTCGTGCCGTCGAAGAGCCTCATCGCCACCGCGGAGGCGACCAATGCGCTCGCCGAGGCGGCCGACCTCGGTGTCCAGTTCTTCTCGCGCGGAGAGACGGGCAAGCCCGTGCGCCCCGAGATCGCCGTGAACCTCGCCGCGGTCAACAAGCGGCTGATGGGCCTTGCGCGCCAGCAGTCGGAGGACATGCGGGCCGAGCTCGTGCGCGCCGGCGTCCGCATCGTGACCGGAGAGGGTCGGCTCGACGGGTCGAGCGCGATCATCGTCTCCACCTCGAAGGAGGCGGGGACCGACTTCGACCGGGTGGAGGCGGACACGATCGTGGTCGCCGTCGGCGCCCGTCCCCGCGTGCTGCCCTCCGCCGTGCCCGACGGGGAGCGCATCCTCACCTGGACCCAGCTGTACGACCTGCAGACGGTGCCATCGCACCTCATCGTGGTCGGCTCGGGCGTCACCGGCGCGGAGTTCGCTTCGGCGTACACGGCGCTCGGCTCGAAGGTGACGCTGATCTCGTCGCGTGACCAGGTGCTCCCGGGCGAGGACGTCGACGCCGCGCGCGTCATCGAGAACGTCTTCAAGCGGAACGGCATGCAGGTCCTCTCGAAGTCGCGCGCCGAATCCGTGGTCCGCACCGAGGACGGCGTCGTCGCCACGCTCACCGACGGACGCACGATCGAGGGCTCGCACTGTCTCATGGCGGTCGGCTCCGTCCCGAACACCGCAGGCATCGGGCTCGAGGAGGCCGGGGTGCAGGTGACCAACTCGGGGAACATCCGGGTCAACCGGGTCGCGCGCACGTCCATCCCGAACATCTACGCCGCCGGCGACTGCTCCGACTCCCTACCGCTCGCCTCTGTCGCGTCGATGCAGGGCCGCACCGCCGTCTTCCACGCGATGGGCGACGCGGTCAACCCGATCGAGCTGCGTAACGTCAGCTCCAACATCTTCACCCAGCCCGAGATCGCCACGGTCGGCTGGAGCCAGAAGCAGATCGAGGAGGGCATCGCCCAGGGCGACATCTACAAGCTGCCCCTCAAATCCAATCCGCGCGCCAAGATGCTCGGAATCCGCGACGGTTTCGTGAAGCTGTTCGCGCGCACCGGGTCCGGCACGGTGATCGGAGGCGTCATCGTGGCCCCACGGGCATCCGAGCTGATCTTCCCGCTCGCGCTCGCCGTCGAGCAGCGTCTGACGGTGGATCAGGTGGCCCGGGCGTTCACGGTGTACCCGTCCCTCTCCGGCTCGATCACCGACGCAGCGCGCGCGATGCACATCGTGCTCTGACGGGAGGCCAGGGGGATGGAGGTCGGGCTCGTCATCGGAGTGCTCGCGGTGCTCACCATCGCCGCGGCGACGACGTTCGGGCCGCGGTTCGGCGTCGCGTCGCCCCTGATCCTGGTGGTCATCGGCATCCTGGTGAGCCTGCTTCCGTTCGTCCCGGCGGTCCACCTGGAACCGGAGTGGATCCTCGCGGGCGTGCTCCCACCGCTGCTCTACTCGGCGTCCGTGTCCATGCCGGCCATGAACTTCCGGCGTGAGTTCGGGGCGATCGGCGGGCTCTCCGTCCTGCTCGTGATCGTGAGCTCCGTGCTGCTCGGGCTGTTCTTCGCCTGGGTCATCCCGGGCCTGGGTCTCGGCTGGGGGATCGCCCTCGGTGCCATCGTCAGCCCGACCGACGCCGTCGCCACCGGGATCGTCAAACGGGCGGGCGTCTCTCCGCGCGTCGTGGCCATCCTCGAGGGTGAGAGCCTGCTGAACGACGCGACCGCGCTCGTGCTCCTGCGAGCAGCCGTGGCCGCCGCCGGCGCGTCGTTCACGGTCGGTGCGGTCACGCTCTCGTTCGTGTACTCGGTGCTCGTGGCCGTCGTCTTCGGCGTGGTGGTCGGCTGGCTGAACCTGCTCGTCCGCGCTCGTGTGAAGGACGCCACGGTCAACACCGTCATCTCGTTCACCGTGCCGTTCCTCGCCTCGATCCCGGCCGAGGCGCTGGGCGCCTCCGGTCTCGTCGCGGCCGTCGTCGCCGGCCTCGTGACCGGCAGCCGCGCGCCGCGCGTTCTCTCGCCGGAGCACCGGTTGTCGGACGCGCAGAACTGGCGCACGGTCGAGCTCATCCTCGAGGGGCTCATCTTCCTGACGATGGGCCTGGAGCTGTTCGGCATCGTGCAGGACGTGCAGGAGGACCATTCCGGCGTTGCGCCCGCCATCGGAATCGCTGCGGGCGCTCTCCTTCTCACGATCCTGGTGCGCGCCGCGTTCGTCGCGCCCCTGCTCGCTCTGCTGGCCCGGCGCAGTAAGCGAAGGCAACGGATTCGGCCGCGCCTGGAGCAGCTGCAGGAGCACCTGACCGATCCGGAGGCGGTGCGGCGGGAGATCGCCGAGCGCATCGCGAAACCGGGGGAGCAGCGGGCGCTCGCGGCCGGCTCGTCGGCGGCCGCGGGGGAGGTCGGAGACGAGTCCGGCGCGGGATCGGGTGCCGACGTGCCGGCGGACACCTCGCCCGACCCGGCCGCCGCTGCGTCCTCCGCCGTCGCGGCGACCGTTGTGCCCGATCCGACATTCCCGGACCCCGCGTTCCCGGACCCTGCCTTCGGCGACTCCGCTGGCCGACGCCCCCTCTCGCCCAAGCAGGCCGAGCGACGGCGTCGCCTGCTCGCGCGTCGCGGCATCCCGACCGTCGAGAACCTGACCCGTTTCGGCACGCGCCTCCGACGACTGCTGGCCGACATCGAGTACTTCACGGGAGCCCCGCTCGGGTGGCGTGAGGGCACGATCGTGGTGTGGGCGGGGATGCGCGGCGCCGTCACCGTCGCGGCCGCCCAGTCGCTGCCCGACAACACGCCGGGCCGCTCGGTGCTCGTGCTCATCGCCTTCCTCGTAGCGACGGGGTCGCTACTTCTCCAGGGCGGCACCCTCGGACTTGTGCTGAAGGCCGTCAAGCCCGCGGCGGCCGACCCGGAGGCCGAGCGGCAGGAACGGCGCAAGCTGATGGAACTCCTCTACGACGCGGCGAAGACCGTTCCGGTGCCGACGACGACCGAGCGCACGCCCGAGGCGTTCGCCGAGCACAAGAGGGCGCGGCTCGCTCAGCTGCGGGCCCAGCGAGATGCCCTCCTCGACGCGCGCGACGACGGCGCGTTCAGCGCCGACGTCCTCGCCGGCGCGCTGAGCAACCTCGACGCGGACGAGATCAGCATCGACCTGAAGGGCGACCCAACGGAGGCGACCGGCTGACGCCTGCCGCTGGGCCGCCCGCGGAACGGAGGTGTTCCTGCGGGTTCCCGTCCCGAGCTCCTCCGTTCGTGGCGTTCCGGCGGCGTGTCGGCTGCGATCTCCTCCCTTTCCGTCCCGCGGGACACACGGTGTGCACAATCGACACCCGAACGGATCTCTCCACAGATCGCCCCTGTCCGTCCTGGCGGCAGCCGCCGTTCCGCAGGATGGGGACATGGATTGGATGACGGAACTCACTCGCCTCGGTGGCGCAGCGTCGCTCGGCCAATTGAAGGAGGCCGGGGCGCGGGGGCACGTCCTGTCCGCCGCCGTGCGCGAAGGTCGCCTCCTGCGGCCGCGGAACGGTCGCTATGCCCTTCCCGGGATCGGTGACGCCGCCATTTCAGCCCTGCGGGCCGGCGGGCGCCTCTGCTGTGTCACCGCCGCCCGCACATACGGATTGTGGGGCGGCCAGGACGAACGGACACATCTGCTGGTTCCTCCGCACGCCGGACGGGCAGGAGCCGCCGATGACCGGACGGTCCGTCATTGGGGTCGCGCAGAGCGGCACAGCGAGGTGTGGCGTGTTTCGCTGGCCGATTGTCTGCGCAGCGCCGTGCGGTGCGCAGAGGACGAGACCGCCATTGCGGTGCTCGACACGGCGATATCGACCGGCCAGGTGACACGCCACGGGCTGCGACGGGTGTTCGCGGATGAACCGCATCGGTCCAGACGTCTCGCCGAACGTGCGCGGCCCGGTTCGGACTCCGGTGTCGAGTCCCTCCTCCGGCAGCGTCTCACCGCCCGCGGACACATCGTCGAGCAGCAGCTCGCCGTCCCTGGAGTCGGGCGCGTCGATGCCCGGGTGGATGGGGTGCTCTATCTGGAGATCGACGGATTCGAGTTCCACGCCGATCGCGAAGCGTTCGAGCGCGATCGCCACCGCGATGTCGCCATGACACTGCAGGGTCTGCCGAGGTTGCGGCTGACGGCGCGTCAGGTACTTCGGAGCCCGGACGCGACGGTGGCGACCATCGAGGAGTTGCTCCGGTCGCTGGAAAGGGAGGAGTTGCGTCGTGCGGCGGCGGGATGAAGCGCGAAAGGGAGGAGCTTCCGCCCGAATGTCGGCGGTGCTCCTCCCTTTCGGAAGGTGGTTGGTGGCGCGTCGGGCGCGCGTTATGGCGCGGCTCGCGACGCGGTCGCCGGTCTCAGACGATGCGGTGGTGTCGGACGATGCGGTGGTGTCGGACGATGCGGTGGTGTCGGACGATGCGGTGGCGTCAGACGATGTTGAGCAGCAGGTGGCCCGACGAGACGGTCTCGCCGACGCTCGCGTTCATGCCGGAGACGGTGCCGTCCTTGTGGGCGGTCAGCGGCTGCTCCATCTTCATGGCCTCGAGCACCAGCACCAGGTCGCCCTTGACGACCGGGTCGCCATCGGCCACGGCGACCTTCACCACGGTGGCCTGCATCGGAGCGGTGACGGAGTCGCCGGTCGCGGTGTCCACCGCGTGCGCGGCGCCGCGGCGACGCGGAGCGGGGGCACCGGACGGCTCGCCGGCACCACCGCTGAGGAGGCGCGCGGGGAGGGAGACCTCGATGCGCTTGCCCTCGACCTCGACGACGACGTTGCTGCGGCGCTCCGCGGCCGGATGGTCGCCGAGCTCGCCCGACCACGGCTCGATCTCATTGACCCACTCGGTCTCGATCCAGCGCGTGTAGACGGAGAACGGCTCGCCGTCCTGCGGTGCGAAGGCGGGGTCGCGCACGATGGCACGGTGGAAGGGGAGGACGGTCGGAAGGCCCGCGACCTCGAACTCGTCCAGCGCGCGGCGGGAGCGCTCGAGGGCCTCCTCGCGGCTGGCGCCGGTCACGATGAGCTTGGCCAGCATGGAGTCGAACGAGCCGCTGATCACGTCGCCCGCCTGGATGCCGCTGTCGACGCGGACGCCGGGGCCGCTCGGGGCCTTGAACACGTGGACGGGCCCGGGGGAGGGGATGAAGCCGCGTCCCGCGTCCTCACCGTTGATGCGGAACTCGAACGAGTGGCCGCGGGGAGCCGGGTCGTCGTAGTCGAGCTCGCCGCCCTCGGCGAGACGGAACTGCTCGCGGACGAGGTCGATGCCGGTGACCTCCTCCGAGACGCAGTGCTCGACCTGGAGGCGCGTGTTCACCTCGAGGAACGAGACGGTGCCGTCCTTGCCGATGAGGAACTCGCACGTCCCGGCGCCCTGATAACCGACCTCCTTGAGGATGGCCTTGGACGACGAGTAGAGCTTCTCGGTCTGCTCGGGGGTGAGGAACGGCGCGGGCGCCTCCTCGACGAGCTTCTGGTGCCGGCGCTGCAGCGAGCAGTCGCGGGTGGAGACGACGACGACGTTGCCGTAGGCGTCCGCGAGGCACTGGGTCTCGACGTGGCGCGGCTGGTCGAGGTACTTCTCGACGAAGCACTCGCCCCGGCCGAAGGCGGCGATCGCCTCGCGCGTGGCCGACTCGAACAGCTCCGCCACTTCCTCGCGGGCGCGGGCGACCTTCAGGCCGCGGCCGCCGCCCCCGAACGCCGCCTTGATGGCGACGGGAAGCCCGTAGACGTCGACGAAGTCGAGCACCTCGGCCGCGTCCTTGACCGGGTTGAGCGTTCCAGGGGCGAGCGGCGCCCCCACCTTCTCGGCGACGTGACGCGCCGAGACCTTGTCGCCCAGGCGCTCGATGGCCTCCGGGGACGGGCCGATCCAGGTCAGCCCGGAGTCGATGACGGCGCGGGCGAAGTCCGCGTTCTCGGCGAGGAAGCCGTAACCCGGATGCACGGCGTCGGCACCCGAGCGGCGCGCGACCGACAGGAGCTTGTCGATGACGAGGTACGTCTCGGCGCTCGTGGTCCCGTCCAGCGCGTAGGCCTCGTCGGCGAGGCGGACGTGGAGGGCGTCCCGGTCCTGGTCCGCGTACACGGCGACGGAGGCGATCCCGCTGTCCTTCGCCGCACGGATGACGCGGACGGCGATCTCGCCGCGGTTGGCGATCAAAACCTTGGTGATACGTGGCACAGTTCCCTAGCCTATTGCTCGAAATCGGAGTGGATTTGGGCGATCCCCACAAAAATGGGCGACCGAAGACTCCGGCAGCCTACAACGGCTTGCGTCAGCGACCGCGGTTCCAGAGCGATGTCCACGGCACGCCGAGCTCGCGCACGAGCTCTCGCAGCGTCGAAAGGGAGAGGCCCACCACCGTGCTCGGATCGCCGTCCACCCGGGTGATGAAGGGTCCGCCGAGACTGTCGATCGTGAAGGAGCCCGCCACCTCGAGCGGCTCGCCGCTCGCCACGTAGGCGTCGATCTCGTCATCCGTGACGTCCGCGAACGTGACGGAGGCGACGGCGGTCGCGCCGGCCGCGGCGTTCTCCCGGCCGTCGCGGTGGTCGATCAGCCAGTGGCCGGAATGGAGGGTGCCCGTGCGTCCGCGCTGCTGAATCCAGCGCTCGCGGGCGACCTCGGGGAGGTGGGGCTTGCCATGGATGGCGCCGTCGATCGCGAAGGCCGAGTCGCCGCCCAGGATCAGCCCGTCGATCGGCTCGCCGTCCAGGGTGCCACGCACCGCTTCCGCCTTCAGCCGCGCGAGGAGCTGGACCATCGCGTCGGCGCTCAGCGGACCGTGCTCGGCCTCCGCCGCGGCGACAGCGGCCGGTTCGTCGACGTGCGAAGGAACGACCACCGGCTCGACGCCGGCGGCACGCAGCAACGCGAGGCGGGCGGGCGAGGTGGAGGCGAGGTAGAGGCGCATGGTCACCTGTGGGATGCTCGAAGGATGCCCCAGAAGGACGAGGTCGAGCTCGACATTACCAACGTGGCCCACGGCGGGGTGTTCGTCGCGCGCCACGAAGGCCGGGTCGTCTTCGTGCCCGACACGATGCCGGGCGAGCGTGTTCGCGTCCGCATCGCGGACACCAGCCACGAGCGCTTCTGGCGCGGAGAGGTCGTCGAGGTCGTCGAGGCCGCGCCCGAACGGCAACCGCACGTGTGGGGAGCCGCCGCCATCGAGCGCCGGCCCACCGAGCGTGCGGGTGGCGCCGAGTTCGGGCACATCCGGCTCGACCACCAGCGCGAGCTGAAGCGGCGCGTGATCGAAGACGCCCTGCAGCGCACCGCCAAGCTGCCCGCCGACGCGATCGCGGCAGCCGGGGTCGACGGCTCCCCGGTCCGCGTCGAGCCGGTGGAGGGCGAAACGGGCGACGGCACGGGATGGCGCACCCGTGTCCGTCTGCAGGTCGACGGCGCCGGCCGCCTCGGTCCGTACGTGCAGCGCTCGCACACCGTCATCCCGGTCACCGACCTGCCCCTCGCGACCGACGCCGTCCAGGAGGCCACCCCGTTCGGGCAGCAGTTCCCCGGAGCCGAGTCGGTCGACGTCGTCGCCACCGGGCTCGGCGCCTCCCACGTGCTCGTCAACGACAGGCCCGTGCGCTCCGGACGGCGGAACGTCCGACCGCGGCGCCGTCCGGTCCCCATCCGCGAGCGTGTCGGCGACCGCGAGTTCCGGCTGGATGCGCGCGGCTTCTGGCAGGTGCACCGCGCCGCCGCCCAGACCCTCACCCAGGCCGTCCAGTCCGCGGTCGACGAGGCGCTCTTCGACCCCCGTGCAGCGAACCTCGACCTGTACGGCGGCGTCGGCCTCCTCGCCGCCGCCCTCGGTGACCGCTTCGGCTCGACGCTCCGCATCACCTCCGTCGAGAGCGACGAGGCCGCGACCGACGACGCAGCCGAGAACCTCGCCGACTGGGTCGGCGCCTCGGCGATCACCGACCGCGTCGAGCGCTACGTCACCCGGCTCGCCGGAGAGGCGTCGGCGGCGGAGCGCGCCCGGCTGCGGGCCGCGACGGTCGTCCTCGACCCGCCCCGCTCCGGTGCCGGCCGCGAGGTCGTCGACGCGATCGCCTCCCTCTCGCCCGCTCAGGTGGTCTACGTTGCCTGCGACCCCGTCGCGCTCGCCCGCGACCTCGCCTTCTTCGCCGGCCACGGCTACGACCTGCGCGGGATGCGCGCTTTCGACCTCTTCCCGAACACCCACCACGTCGAAGCCGTCGCCACCCTCACCCGCTGATGGGCTGACACGCGGGGCGCGAATCGACGACCGACACGCGCCCACCCCAACGCGCTGACGTCCGGACGACCCTCCGCATGCATTCACCCCCTACGATGGTCAACATGGTGCGGGTGGCAATCGTCGACGATCACGAGTCCGTGCGTCTCGGGCTGAAGGCGGCCTGCCAGGACGCCGGCTACGACGTGGTCCTGACCGCGCCGACGGTGGACGACTTCGTCGCCCAGCTCGGCTCCCAGGAGTGCGACGTCGTCGTCCTCGACCTGTCGCTCGGCGACGGCTCCAAGGTGACCGACAACGTCAAGCGGGCCCAGGCGACCGGGGCCGCAGTGCTGGTGCACAGCATCGCCGATCGCGTCGCCAGCGTCCGCGAGGCGCTCGCCGCCGGAGCCGCAGGCGTCATCCCGAAGTCGTCACCCACAACGACGGTCATCAGCGCCATAGCCACGGTCGCGCGCGGCGATGTCCTCAACAACCTCGAATGGGCGACGGCGATCGACGCGGACAGCGACTTCGCCAAAGCGCAGCTCGGGCGACGCGAACGCGACGTCCTGCACCTGTACGCCTCCGGCCTCCCTCTGAAGGCGGTCGCCGCCCAGCTGGGCATCGCGAACTCCACCGCCCGCGAGTACCTCGACCGCATCCGCGTCAAATACGTGGAAGTCGGGCGGCCGGCGCCGACGAAGGTGGACCTCCTCCGACGCGCCGTGGAGGACGGCATCCTTCCCGGGCTCGACCCCGAGACAGGCAATGAGCGCTCCTAGCGGGGTTCGCCCCGGGGCGCCGCTCGAACCGGCCAAGCCCCGCAACCCCCTCAGCCGGGCGCGGATCGAGCGCATCGCCGACCGCACGGTGTCCGCCTTCGGGCTCGTCTTCGGTCTGCAGACCCTCCCGACGGCACTCGGCCAGCTCAGCGCGCTCCGCGAGCCGTGGGGCGCCGTCTGGATGATCGGGATCTTCGGCGGCCTCGCCCTCACCGTGATCCTCGCTGTCGTGCAGCGCGGGGTGAAGATCGCGATGGGCGTCCTGTCGGTTCTGTACCTCGCGGCGATCGTCACCTGGCCGCTGCTCGTCCGCGACCCGAGTGCGTTCAGCTCCGACAAGCCGTGGGTGTGGTTCCTGTGCTCCGTCTTCACGGCCTTCGCGGCTGTCGCCTACCCGCTCTGGCTCGCGATCGCCTACACGTTCATCGCGCCCATCGCCTACGGCGTCGTCCGGGCGCTTCCGGCCGGCGGCGGCGTCGGATTCGAGCTGGGTGCGCTCGACGCGATCTACGCCATCATCCTCGGCGGCGTCATCCTCGCGATCATCGCGATGATGCGCCAGGCGTCGAGCGCCGTGGATGCGGCCCAGAGCCAGGCGCTCGCCCGGTACGCCACCGCGGTCCGCCAGCACGCGACTGAGGTCGAGCGCGTGCAGGTCGACGCCATCGTCCACGACAGCGTGCTCACGACCCTGCTCTCGGCCGCGTCCGCGAGGACACCGGAGCAGAAGGAGCTCGCGGCGGCGATGGCCGCCGACGCGATCGGGCACTTGCACGCAGCCGAGGCATCCACGCCCGAGGACCAGTCCCTGGTCGGCCTCAACCAGCTCGCGGAGCGCCTCGTGACCTCCGCCAACGCGTTCTCATCGCCGTTCGAGGTCGAGGTGCGCGACGTCGAGGTGCACATGCTGCCTGTGAACGTCGCCGAGGCGGTCTACTCGGCCGCGGTCCAGGCGATGGTGAACAGCATGCAGCACGCGGGCGGCCCGGAGGTGCACCGCGGCCTGTCGATCCGCGGCGGCGGGCCGGCGGCCACGGTCGAGATCATCGTCGGCGACGACGGACGCGGGTTCACCGAGGCGGAAGTGCCGGCGGAGCGGCTCGGCCTGCGCATCAGCATCCGCGACCGTCTCGCCAAGGTCGGCGGTCGCGCGGACATCCGCTCCGAACCGGGCGAGGGCACGACCGTCACGATCCTCTGGCCGTCCGCCGAACCGCAGCCCGTCGGCGCCCAGGCGCCCGGGGCGGCCCGCTTCGATCAGCAGGGTCCTTTCGCACCGGGCGAGGCGCGAGAGACGGAGGCGGCGGAGTGATCACCCTCAATCGCGTCCTCTTCCTCATCCTCGGCGCTCTGTTCTCCGCCTATCACCTCTTCCTCGCGCTGTCGTCGCTGTGGATGCCGCGCACGGCCGGCCCGATCGTCGTCGCGATGGTCCTGTACGGCGTCGCGACGGTGATGAGCCTGTGGCCCACCAGCCCGACCAAGATGCCGCTCTGGCTCGCCGCCTTCGACCTCGCCGTCTGCGTCGTCATCCCGATCCTCGTCACGAGCCAGCTGGATCCGTCCAAGGACAACGGATACGCCACCTGGTACGTCGCCGCCGTCGGCACGCTGATGACCATCTGCGCGGTCCGGCGGCAGCAGATCGTCGCGTGGGCCGGCGTCGCCTTCCTGGCCGTGCAGACGGTCGTCTGGGCCGGTCTCGGCGCGCTCGCAGGGCTCGGCGTCATCGGCTCGGTCGTGTGGGTCGGTGTCGCCGTCGTGATCTCCGGCTCGCTCGCGAAAGCCGGCCGCGATGCCCTCCAGTTCGCCCGTGCCGAGCGCGAGGCGACGGAGTGGCAGGCTGCACAGGAGGCGCACGTCATGGAGCGCCAGCTGCGGCTCCGTCAGACCTACCGGGTCGCCGCTCCGATGCTCGCCGAGATCGTCCGCCGCGGGGGAGACCTCACCGAGGCGGAGCGACGTGAGTGCCGGTATCTCGAGGGCGCGATCCGCGATGAGATCCGCGGCCGCCGTCTGCTCAACGACGACGTCCGGCGCGAGGTGATGGATGCGCGCCGCCGTGGTGTCGTCGTCAGCTTGCTGGACGAGGGCGGCATCGACGACATCGACCAGCGCGGGCTCGAGACCGTGCTCCGGCGGCTGGCCGACGCCATCCGCGGGACGACGACGGACAAGCTGATCATCCGGACCGTACCCCGGTCGTCGAAGACCGCGGTGACCGTCGTGGGCCTGCGCATGTCGGACGATGGCGCGGCGAATGCCCTCGGCGCGGAGTCGGAGGACGACGAGGTCGACCTCTGGTTGGAGATCCCCCGGCCGGTCGGCTGAACCTCGCCCGAGCTCGGTCGTTCCTGCCCGTGACGGAGAACGGCCCGTTAACGAGGAGAAAGGGGCCGACACCCGAATTGTCGGCCCCTTTTCAAACCCCGAGTCAGGGCGACAACCCGAATATCGCCCTGACTCGCCCCCAAAGCACTCGCCCGCTTACCCTAGTCGGCGAGTGATTGGCGGTGTGACTCACGAGGAGAGACACCTAGCAATATCTATAGTGGCTGCGCTCCCAGAAAATACATAGTCGTCATTTTGGAGGACACCTGGGGGACATCTCACGACCCCCGTTCGCGGGACATGCCGAAGAATCCGCGTGTCCCTTACTCGGGGGACGCCCGGATCGGGGTACATCTCAGCCCGAGAACGACCGCCAGGCACCCGCTCCGGGCCGGAGCTCGCCGCGTAGGTTCCGCTGCGTGCGTGCCCAGGCATCCGGACCCTGCTCGGCCCTGGCCTCCCGACCGGCGGCCGCCTGCTCGGCGGCAGCGGCGGTCAGGACGGCGGTGACCGCAGCGATCTCCTCCGCGGTCACGCTTCGGGTGAGGAACCGCAGCTGCGACGGATCGAGCGGCGCACCGCTCTGGGCCTCCTGGCCGGTCACAGCGGGATGTTCCCGTGCTTCTTCGGGGGCAGCGTGGCCCGCTTGGTGCGGAGCGCGCGCAACGCCTTGATGACCGACACGCGCGTCGCCGCGGGCTCGATCACGCCGTCGAGTTCGCCGCGCTCGGCCGCGAGGAACGGGCTAGCGACGTTGTAGGTGTACTCGTTGGCGAGCTTCGTGCGGACGGCCGCCACATCCTCGCCGGCCTCTTCCGCGCGCTTGATCTCGCCGCGGTAGAGGATGTTCACGGCACCCTGGCCGCCCATCACCGCGATCTCGGCGGTGGGCCACGCGAGGTTCATGTCGGCGCCGAGCTGCTTGGAGCCCATGACGATGTACGCGCCGCCGTACGCCTTGCGGGTGATGATGGTCACCAGCGGCACGGTCGCCTCGGCGTAGGCGTACAGCAGCTTCGCCCCGCGCCGGATCACGCCCGTCCACTCCTGGTCGGTGCCGGGAAGGTAGCCGGGCACATCCACCAGGGTGAGGATCGGGATGCTGAAGGCATCGCAGAAGCGGACGAACCGGGAGGCCTTCTCGCCGGCGTCGATGTTCAGCGTCCCTGCCATCGCGCTCGGCTGGTTCGCGACGATGCCCACCGACCGGCCCTCGACGCGGGCGAACCCGATGACGATGTTGGGGGCGAACAACGGCTGGATCTCGAGGAACTCGCCGTCGTCGACCACGCCCTCGATGATCGTCTTCACGTCGTAGGGCTGGTTGGGGGAGTCCGGGATGATCGTGTTCAGCCGGCGGTCGGCGTCGGTGATCTCGAGCTCCGGCTCGGCCTGGAAGGTCGGCAGCTCGGCGAGGTTGTTCTGCGGCAGGTAGCTGAGCAGGGTCCGCGCGTAGTCGAGCGCGTCCTCCTCGTCACTGGCGAGGTAGTGGGCGACGCCGGAGACCTTGTTGTGGGTCAGCGCGCCGCCGAGCTCCTCGAAGCCGACGTCCTCGCCGGTGACCGTCTTGATGACGTCCGGGCCGGTGACGAACATGTGGCTGGACTTGTCGACCATGATGACGAAGTCGGTGAGGGCGGGGGAGTACACGGCGCCGCCGGCTGCCGGGCCCATCACGATGGAGATCTGCGGGATGACGCCGGAGGCCGCGGTGTTGCGGCGGAAGATCTCGCCGTACTTGCCGAGGGCGACGACGCCCTCCTGGATGCGGGCGCCGCCGGAGTCGAGGATGCCGATCATCGGAACGCCCGTCTTGAGAGCGTGGTCCATGACCTTGATGATCTTCTCGCCGGCCACCTCGCCGAGGGAGCCGCCGAAGATGGTGAAGTCCTGGCTGAACACCGCGACATTGCGGCCGTGGATGGTGCCGACGCCGGTGACGACCGCGTCGCCGTACGGGCGCTTGGCCTCCATGCCGAAGGCGTGGGTGCGGTGGCGGACGAACTCGTCGAACTCCACGAAGGAGCCCTGGTCGAGCAGAAGGTCGATGCGCTCACGCGCGGTCAGCTTGCCCTTGGCGTGCTGCTTCTCGATCGCCGCCTGACCGCTCGCGGTGACGGCCTCGTGGAACCGTTCCTTCAGGTCGGCGAGCTTGCCGGCGGTGGTGGTCAGGTCGGGGAGCTGATCGGTCTGACGAGGTTCGGTGTCGGTCACGTCGTTCACTCTACCGGCCAGCCGAATGGCCGTGCCGTTGACGAAACCCTACAAATCCACCGGCCTGCGCTGGCAGACTGGCCCAGTGCGAGAGACTGACCCCGTGGACTTCCGACGCAGCCGAACCATCGTCCCCGTGCTCGAGGTGCTCCCCGAGGCGGGTTCCACCAACGACGTCCTGAGCGCCCGTGCCGGTGACCTCCCGGACCTCGCGGTGGTGATCACGGGCAACCAGACCGGCGGTCGCGGCCGGCTCGGCCGGGTGTGGGTGACGCCGCCAGGGAGAGCCCTGGCGATCTCCGTTCTGCTCAAGCCGGTCGGCCTGCCGCCGGAGTCGTTCGGCTGGTTCCCGCTGCTCGGCGGCCTGGCGATGAGCCGCGCGCTCGGCCGGTTCGTCCCGGGCGGTGTGCAGGTCAAGTGGCCCAACGACGTCCTCATCGAGGGCGACAAGGTGTGCGGGATCCTCGCCGAACTGCTGCCCGGGATGTCGGGGCTGGTGATCGGCGCCGGCGTCAACCTCATGCAGACGCGCGACGAGCTCCCGACCGAGACCTCGACCTCGCTGGCACTCGCCGGCGCGCACGATGTGGACGCGGATGCGGTGCTCTCGGCCTACCTCATCCAGTTGACGACGTTGTACCGCGAGTTCCTGGCCGCCGACGGCGATCCGCTCCGCAGCGCGCTGCGCGATGAGGTCGCCGAGGCCTGCCACACCATCGGCCGGCCGGTCCGCGTGCAGCTGCCGTCGGGCGACGACCTCCTCGGCACCGCCGTCGGCATCGACGAGAGCGGGAGGCTGATCGTGGAGTCGGATGCGGGCCGCACCGCTGTGGCGGCGGGCGACGTGACGCACCTGCGGTATTAATGGAGCATGAGCAGCAGCCCGGACGGGATACCCGCCCAGCCGCCCGAGCGTGTGGTGGCCCGGCTGCGTTCGAACGCCCGCCGGCTGTTCTTCCCGAGCCTCGTGCTGATCGCGACCGCCGGCGCGGTCGGGTACCTCGCGGGCCGGGTCGGTGAGGTCTGGGAGATCGTCCTGCTGTGGTCCGCCGCGGCTGCCGTCGTGCTCCTGCTCTTCCTCCTGCCGCTGGCGGCGTGGCTGAGCCGCCGCTACACGATCACCAACCGCCGTCTGATCATCCGGCACGGCTTCTTCGTGCGCGTGCGCCAGGAGCTGCTGCACAGCCGCGGCTACGACGTGAGCGTGCGGCGGACGTGGCTGCAGAGCCTGTTCCGCTCCGGCGATGTGCTGATCAACTCGGGGCTCGACCATCCCGTCGTCCTGAAGGATGTGCCGAAGGCCGACCAGGTGCAGCGCGCGTTGTCCGAGCTGATGGACCACTCGCAGACCGTCGTGGCCGTGCGGCGTCAGCAGTCGCAGTCAGTCTCCGACGAGACCACGGTCTGGGGCGCTCGCTAGGGTCGAGCCGGTGATCGGCGCCTTCTCGCGGCCGCGGGCGGGCACGTGCCGGCTGGCCGAGACGGCGCCACGACGGCCGGAGCGAGCGATCGCGCGGTCAGGTGAGAACACCCACCAGCGGTAGAAGGCGAACCGGAACACCGTGCCGAGCGCGAGACCGACCACGTTGTTGGAGATGTTGTCGGCGAGCAGGCTCTGGTAGCCGAGAAGGTAGTGCGACACCCAGACGCAGAGGAGCGGGATGGCCATGCCCGCCAGGCTGACGATGAAGAACTCGATGCCCTCACGCGTGGCGTTCTCGTTGCGGTTGCCGGAGAACGCCCAGTACCGGTTGCCGATCCAGTTGGTGCCGATGGCGACCAGTGTCGCGATCGCCGTCGAGAAGAGCGTCTTGTGCGGCACGTTCACCAGCACGAAGAGCATCAGCACGTTGAACACGAGCAGATTGACCACGAAGCCGACGGCTCCGACCGCGCCGAACTTGATCAGTTGCGGGAGGAGCCGTGCGCGTCGCGCCGGTGTGCTGGTCTCGGTCGTCATGCCCCTGCCTGAGATGCGGGAAGATGGTCAGTACGTTCGTCACAGTACGCGGACCAGGTTTCGCGTTCCTGTGAGTCTTCCCGGCCAGCATGAAAAGTATCAGAGGAGCGGATGGTCCATGGCTAGTCACATCGTCGGAGTGATCGGCGGAGGTCAGCTGGCACGGATGATGATCCCCCCGGCCATCGAGCTCGGGGTCGACATCCGCGTGCTCGAGGAGGCGGAGGGCATGAGCGCCGACATCGCCGCGTCGGGCGTCGGCGACTACCGCGACCTCGACACCGTGCTCGCGTTCGCCGAGACGGTGGATGTGATCACCTTCGACCACGAGCACGTGCCGCAGGCGATCCTCCGCGAGCTGGTGTCCCGCGGCATCCCCGTGCACCCGGGACCCGACGCGCTCCTGTACGCGCAGGACAAGCTGCAGATGCGGGCCAAGCTCAGCGAGCTGGGGCTGCCGGTGCCGGACTGGGCCGCGGTGGAGTCCGCGGACGAGCTGGGCGCCTTCCTCGCCGATCACGGTGGCCGGGCCGTCGTGAAGACGGCGCGGGGCGGCTACGACGGCAAGGGCGTCCGCGTGGTGTCCGACGCGAGCGGGGCCGACGACTGGTTCCTGGCGCTCGCCGAGGACGGCCGTGGCGGAGCGCTTCTGGTCGAGGAGCTCGTGCCGTTCCGGAGGGAGCTCGCACAGCTCGTTGCGCGCCGTCCGTCGGGGGAGATCGCGGCGTGGCCGGTCGTCGAGACCGTGCAGCGCGACGGCGTCTGCGCCGAGGTGATCGCGCCGGCCCCAGGCGCAGCGGGCCGGGTGGCGGAGGTCGCCGCCGACATCGCCCGCCGCGTGGCGGACGGACTCGGCGTCACCGGGGTCCTCGCCGTCGAGCTGTTCGAGACGACGGACGGACGGGTGCTCATCAACGAGCTGGCGATGCGGCCGCACAACAGCGGCCACTGGTCGATCGAGGGCGCCGTCACCAGCCAGTTCGAGCAGCATCTGCGAGCCGTCCTCGACCTTCCGCTCGGGTCGACGGAGCCGCGCGCCGACTGGTCGGTCATGGTGAACATCCTCGGCGGCCCGTCGGAGGGCAGCCTCCAGGACCGCTACCCGGCAGCGCTCGCCGCGCATCCCGAGGCCAAGTTCCACGGCTACGGCAAGGAGCCGAGGCCCGGCCGCAAGGTCGGTCACGTGACCGTCGTGGGCGGCGAGGACATCGAGGACGTCGTGTACCGGGCCCGCGCGGCGGCCGCGTTCTTCGAGGGCTGACCAGGCCGTGCAGGGCTGAGCCGAGGGGCGGCGGGCCGCCGGTCAGCTCCCCTTCGGCTTCGCCGTCGCGGGGTTCACCGCCTGGCGCACCAGCTCCTGGATCTGCGCATAGTCCGGCTCGGTCGGGTTGATCGTCGGCGGCACCAGCTCCAGCTGTTGCACGGGCAGCTTGCGGGTCTTCATGCCCAGGTCGACGAAGTAGCCGAGCATCGACTGCGGGATGTCCGTCTTCATCACCTGCGCGCCGGCCGTCGCGATGCCCTGGAACTTCGACACGACGTTGACCGGGTTGACCTGCTTCAGGATGGCGTCCTGCAGCTGCCGCTGACGGGCCATGCGGTCGTAGTCGCTGGAGCCGTGGCGAGCGCGGGCATACCACTGGGCGTGGTAGCCGTCGAGGTGGCGCTTGCCCGGCTCGATCCACTCGGCGACCCCGTTGAGGTTCTCGTCGCCGCCGATCGGCACGCGGTCCGTGACGGTGACGTCGACGCCGCCGAGGGCGTCGATCAGGTCGGCGAAGCCCTGCATGTCGATCAGGACGTAGTACTGGATCTTCAGGCCGGTCGCGCCTTCGAGGGCGTCGCGCATGGCCTCGATGCCCGGCTCGCTCTTGTTCTTCTTCGCGTTCGGGTACAGGTCCGGCTTGTACAGCTCCACCTCGGTGTAGATGGAGTTGAGCTGGCAGACGTCGACGTCGCAGCGGTCGTTGTAGCCGTAGCCGTCCGGGTACTCGGCGTGCAGCGGGGACGAGGCCGGGAACGGCACGGGGTCGAGGTCGCGTGGCAGGCCGATGGTGACGGCCTGACCCGTGTTCGCGTCGATGCTGACGATGGACATGCTGTCCGGGCGCAGGCCGTCGCGGTCGGGGCCGGCGTCGCCGCCGAGCAGCATGATGTTGTAGCGGCCGTCGACGGGAGGCTGTGACGGCCCTGCCGAGAAGATGTCGCCGAGAGCGCCACGGGCGGACCCGGCGACGACCGACGCGTAGCCGGCGGTGCAGGCGAGGCCGACGAGGACGAGCACCGAGAACGCGGCGATCCAGCCGCGGGCGTTCGGTGCGGTGCGGATGAGGCGCACGAGACGCAGAGTGTCCAGTGTGAGCACGACCCAGAGCACCGTGTAGACGATCAGCAGTGTCTGGACGAGGGTCAGGCTGCCCGCCTGCGTGAACAGCGTGTAGATCGACGACGGCGAGACCAGGTAGACGACCAGCGTCACGATGCCGAGCAGCCAGAGCAGCAGGGTGGCGAGCACGCCGACCCGGCCGAGGACACGGTTTCCGGCGACGACCTGGGCGGAGCCGGGCAGCAGGATGTTCATGGTGACCAGCCACCAGCCCCGCTTCGTCATCGTCTGGGACGAGGAGGCGTCGGGGTGGCGCAGCGGCGTGGCGATCGTCATGGGGCGGTTCTCACAGCTGGGCTTGCAGGGCCCGGTTCTTCTGCTCGACGCTCGCCTCGAGGTCGGCGGCGAAGCGCGCGAGAGCCTCGGCGAGGGCGTCGTCGGAGGTGGCCAGGATCTTGACGGCGAGGAGTCCGGCGTTGCGCGCGCCGCCGATGGAGACGGTGGCGACCGGCACCCCGGCGGGCATCTGGACGATCGAGAGCAGGGAGTCGAGCCCGTCGAGGCGGGCGAGCGGCACCGGGACGCCGACGACGGGGAGGGTCGTGACCGCAGCCAGCATGCCGGGAAGGTGGGCTGCGCCGCCCGCTCCGGCGATGATCACCCGGACGCCGCGTCCGGCGGCCTCCTTGCCGAACGCGATCATCTTCTCCGGGGTGCGGTGGGCCGAGACGACCTCGACCTCGTGCGCGACGCCGAACTCTGTGAGCAGGCGCGAAGCCTCCTGCATGACCGTCCAGTCGGAGTCCGATCCCATGACGACGGAGACCAGCGGTGACGTGGATGCAGGCATAGCGAACATGCTAGGTGCCGCCTCGCGCCTGACGGCGCCGCCACGCGGACGGCCGCTCTCTCGCATCCAGCTGACCCCTGAACGGGTCACAGGAACTGCCCAGGGCGCATGGGTACCGTCGCCCGCCTATGACGGGTACAGGTGTAACGGTGGCAGACAAGACGAAACAGACGACGGGCGGCCGCTTGGCCGCGCTGGACGGTCTGCGCGGCATCGCCGCGGTGGTCGTCCTGCTCCACCACGCCATGTACACGAACCCGGACTTCCCGGGCGCGCCCGGCACAGGATCCGCGCCGACGGGCTCCGCGATGTGGTGGATCAGCTACACGCCGCTGAAGCTCGCGACCGCCGGTGTCGAGTCGGTCATCGTCTTCTTCGTGCTCTCCGGGCTGGTGGTCACGCTTCCCGTGATCCGTCACCGCGGCTTCGACTGGGTCGCCTACTTCCCGCGCCGCGCCGTCCGGCTTCTGGTGCCGGTCATGGCGTCCGTCGTGCTGGCCGCCGTCTGGGTGATGGCCATCCCGCAGGTGTCCACCCAGCCGAAGGGCACCTGGCTGAGCAGCTCCTCCACCCCGAACTTCAGCTGGGAGTACATCGTCAAGGCGTGGGACCTGCTCGGCGGCGACGGGCAGATCAACAACCCGCTCTGGTCGCTTCGCTGGGAGCTGCTGTTCTCGCTCGCCCTGCCGATCTTCGCGGTGGCGGCCCTCGCCGTGCGGAAGTGGTGGATGGGCGGCCTGGCCGTCGCGTGCGCCCTCACCTACCTCGGCGTGCACGCGGACTCCGGTGCGCTGCAGTACCTCCCGGCGTTCTTCGTCGGCGCGGTCATCGCGGTCCGCTTGGAGGCGGTGCGCAACGTCGCCGACCGGATCAACACGCACTGGTACCGACACCCGCTGTGGGCCGGGCTCACCGTGGCCAGTCTGCTGCTCCTGATCGCTCCGTGGCTGGTCGGGCCGAACGTCGGCGAGATCCCCGAACTCGAGCCGGTGCTGAAGGGCCTGGTGCCGCTCGCCGCGGCCGGGCTCGTGGTGGCAGCGCTCGGCTGGAAGCCGCTCCGCGCCGTGCTCGACACGCGCCCCGTGCAGTTCACCGGGACCATCTCGTTCAGCCTGTACCTCGTCCACGTGCCGATCCTGATCTTCAGCACCTACCTCTTCGCGGACGAGCCCTGGTACGTCCCGCTGCTGTTCGGCATCCCGGTCGCGGTCCTCGTGGCCGTCGGTTTCACCTGGCTGATCGAGAAGCGCAGCCACGGCTGGTCGAAGGCCGTCGGCAACTGGGCGTCCGACCGGTACCGCACCTGGTTCGGTCGCGACGAGGAGGCCGAGGAGCGCCGGTCCGGCGACCAGGGCGAAGTGACCGGCGGCGGCCGGGCGGTCGAAGCCGGGTCAGCGCGAAGCGCGCGACGGTAGCTCGGCCGGCGCCGTCGGTTCCGCTGACGCCGCGACCGCGCCGGAGCGACGCTCGAAGGCGCGAGCAACCGTGGCACCGAACAGCTTCGACAGGGTGTGGGATCGCTTCTCGACCAGCTGGTAGAACAGCGTGCCGACGATGAGCGCCACCGGGATGGCGAGCGCGGCCACCTTGGTCGGCCCCCAGTCGCGCAGGGCGTAGCTCAGCGTGACGATGATCGGGACGTGCACGAGGTACAGGCTGAAGGAGATCTTCCCGGCCCAGCGGAACGGCTGGTGAGAGAGCAGGCTCGCAAGCGGCCGCCATTCCAGGCAGCAGATCAGCAGTCCGAGGGCGGCGAGCGGCTGGAGCGCGGTGAGGGCGAGCGGCACCACCCCCGGCCCGACCATCCAGTGGGCGATCAGGAGCAGAGCGGACCCGATCAGCGCGAGAAGCCACACCGCCCAGCCGAGACGCCAGCCGGAGACAGTGGCGCCCAGGCGGCGGATGCGCGGGAGCAGCACGGCCGCGACGACGCCGAGGAAGAATGGAGGGAGGTAACGCAGGCCGTCCGCCCCGGAATCCACGCCCAAGAAGACGGTCGCGGTGGCGACGAGCAGGATGAGCGGCCACACCCGCCGCAGCCAGACGGCCAGCCCGAGGAAGAGCGGCAGCATGACCGAGAAGGCGACCTCCCAGTAGATGGACCACAGCGGGTTGTTGAGCAGGTGGTACGTGCGGGTGGGGTCGAGCTGGCCGATGAACGTCTCGACGCTCAGGTCGGGTACCGAGGTCGTGGCGACCCAGCCGCTCATGGCGTTGGCGACGATCTGCGGGACGAGCAGGGCGAGGGCCGCGGCGAAGACCAGCGAGCACACCACCGGAAGTCCGATCCGGACGATCCGGCGTGGGTAGTACGCCATCCAGTCGAAGGCCCGCGGAGACAGCACGGGCAGGCTCAGCACGAATCCCGAGAGCACGAAGAACACGACCACCGCCTCCGGGCCGGCGGTGAACAGCTTGAGCGGCGTGTACGTGAACCACCAGGCCAGGCTTCCGGCGGCCGGCCCGGAAGACCCGGGTACCGGCACGTACGCCCCGGAGATCGCCGGGTTCAGCAGGGAGGCGTGGTGGGCGAGCACGATCAATGCGGCGATGCCGCGCAGGCCGTCGAGCGACGTCATCCGGGCGGATGGGAGGGAAGGAGTTGGCATGAGGAGAAGGGGAGGTGCGACGGAGTGGTCGGAGCGAGGTCGTCGCTCAGAGGTCGGCGTGCAGCTGCCAGACGCGTTCTGCCGAATCCCGCCAGCTGAACGCGCGAGCGCGATCCGAGGCTAGCACGCGCAGTCGGGCGCTCAACTCGGCGTCTGACAGCACACGGCCGATCGCGGCTGCGAGACGCTCGGCATAGGGCTCGTCGTCCTCACCCGGTTCCGGACGCTCGACGACGACACTCGCACCCGCGGCGACCTCGACGAGGGCGGCGTCGTTCGAGTGGATGACGGGCAGGCCGAACTTGAACGCCTCGACGATCGGGAGGCCGAACCCTTCGGCGACGCTCGGGTACACGAACAGGGTGGCGCGGTCGAGGGCGACGGCAAGGTCTCCGTCGTCGAGGCGGCCGAGCGGCCGCACGCGGTCCTCCGGAAGCCCGGCCGCTGCGGCGACCCCGGTCGCGGAGCGCTCGCCGACGCGGTCACGGCCGGCGATCAGCAGGGGGATGCCCTGTGCCTCGGGTCGGGCGATGGCGCGGATCAGGGGAGCGATCCCTTTTCGCGGCTCGACCGTCCCCAGTGTGAACGCGTAGCGCTCGGGGAGGCCGAGGCGCTCCGCGCGCTCGTCGGCGTCCGGCGGCAGGCGCAGAGCGGTCGCAGGAGCCCCGCCGATGACGCGGATGCGATCGCCGAAGTCGAGGAAGTCGCCGAGCCGGTCGGCGACGGCGTGGGTCGGAACGACGATCGCGTCCGCGTGCTTCCTGGCTCGTTTCGCCATCGTCTTCGTCCAGATCGTCGCGGCGGAGCCAAGCGATTCGGGATGCGTCCACGCCAGGGTGTTGTGGATGGTGACCGCGATCTGCTGCGGAGTGTCCAGCTGCACGTGCTTCCGCAGCGGCGCGAGGAGGGTCGGAGCGTGCAGCATCCCGGGCGGGCCGCCCACCGAGAGGCCCGACTGCCAGGCCAGGGCCAGCTCCCGCCGGGCGAGAGGCAGGCGCGTGACCGCGGCGACGCCCGGCAGGCGGTCGCGGACCGCCTGCACCTGCTCGTCGCCCACGTTCGAGATGACGGCCTCGACGACGCAGTCGCGCGGCGCCGTGGCGATCAGCTGACGGGTCAGCTCCTCCGTGTACCGGCGCGCGCCGCCAGGCTCGTCTCCGACGAGCTCGTCGACGATCACACGGAGAGTGGTCATTCCGCGAAGAGGCCTTCTGTCGTCGCCGCGGCGAGGGCGTCCTCCCATGGACGCAGGGGGGCGAGGCCGGCGCGGGCCCAGCCGTCGTGGCCGAGCACCGAGTATGAGGGACGCGGAGCCGGCCGGACGAAGGTCGAGCTGTCGGTGGGCTTCACGCGCTCCGGGTCGAGTCCGGCCTGGGCGAAGACCGCACGGGCGAACCCGTACCAGCTCGTCTGACCCGAGTTCGTGCCGTGGTACACCCCCGCCGGGGCGTCGCTGTCGAGGAGCGCGACGATCTGCGCGGCGAGGTCGCCGGTCCACGTCGGCTGGCCGAGCTGGTCGTCCACCACGCTGACGGTCTCGTGGCTGCCCGCGAGCTTCACCATCGTCTTGGCGAAGTTCGGGCCGCCGGCCCCGTAGAGCCAGGCGGTGCGCACGACGAACGTGCCGTCGGGATGCGCCGCGAGTGCGAGCTCCTCGCCCGCGGCCTTCGTGCGGCCGTAGGCGTTGATCGGGTCGCGCGGGGTGTCCTCGGCGTACGGCTCCGTCGCGTGGCCGTCGAAGACGTAGTCGGTCGAGACCGTGACGAACCGTGCGCCGTTGCGTGCGGCGGCGATCGCCAGGTTCTCGGTGCCCAGCGCGTTGATGGCGTAGGCGTCGTCCTCGTGCGTCTCGGCGTCGTCCACCTTGGTGTAGGCGGAGGCGTTGACGATCACGTCGTGGCCGACGGCGGCCGCCAGCACGGCGTCGCGGTCGGTGACGTCGAGGTCGGCACGGGACAGTGCCGTGACGTCCCGACCGGCCAGAGCCTTCTGCAGGTCCTGGCCGAGCATCCCGGCCGCGCCGGCGATGAGGATGCGCATCAGTTGTCGAGCGCGGCGCGGGCCTTCAGCGGCTCCCACCACGCGCGGTTGTCGCGGTACCACTGCACCACGTCGGCGAGACCCTGCTGGAACGGCACCAGCGGCTCGTAGCCGAGCTCGGACTGGATCTTGGAGATGTCGACCGAGTAGCGGAGGTCATGGCCGAGCCGGTCGGCGACGCGGTCGACGTACGACCAGTCCTTGCCGGTGGCGTCGAGCAGCAGCTGGGTGAGCTCCTTGTTGGTGAGCTCGGTGCCGCCGCCGATGTTGTAGATCTCGCCCGCGCGGCCGTTCACGAGCACCATCGCGATGCCGCGGGTGTGGTCGTCGACGTGCAGCCAGTCGCGGATGTTGTTGCCCTCGCCGTAGAGCGGGACGTGCTTGTCGTCGATCAGGTTCGTGACGAAGAGCGGGATGACCTTCTCGGGGAAGTGGTACGGCCCGTAGTTGTTCGAGCAGCGCGTGATCGAGAGGTTGAGCCCGTGCGTGCGGAAGTAGCTGCGCGCGAGCAGGTCGCTTCCGGCCTTCGACGCCGAGTACGGCGAGTTGGGCTCGAGCGGGCGGTCCTCCGCCCACGAGCCCTCGGCGATCGAGCCGTAGACCTCGTCGGTCGAGACGTGCACGAAGCGCTTCAGGTTGTTGCGCAGCGCCGCGTCGAGCAGCTGCTGGGTGCCGAGCACGTTGGTCTCGACGAAGATGGAGGCGTCGCGCACCGAGCGGTCGACGTGCGACTCCGCCGCGAAGTGGACCACCGCATCCACCGTGGGGAACAGCTCGTCGAGCAGGCCTCCGTCGCGGATGTCGCCCTTCACGAAGGTGTAGCGGGGCGAGTCGGCCACCGGCGCCAGGTTGGCGAGGTTGCCGGAGTACGTGAGCGCGTCGAGCACGACCACCTCGGCGCCCTCCAGGCCCGGGTAGGCATCCTGCAGGGTGCGACGGACGAAGTTGGAGCCGATGAAACCGGCGCCGCCGGTGACGAGAATCTTCATGGGGATGTTGGGTGCCTTCTCCTACGATGGTCGCGAGCAATCCTAGCGAAAGTGTTCCCGGGCCACCTGAGACTCTGCAGCGCACCCCACGACGACTTGGAGACCGATGACCCGCCGCGTCGACCTGATGGACATGCTCGCGCTCTCGCGCGACTTCCTGCGCGACCCCGCGAAGCGGCAGGCGCTGCGGGCCGCGGCCGCCGCGTACGACGCGCAGCGGGGGGCTCAGGACGCGCCGGAGCCCGCCGTCGTCGTCGAGGAGACGCCGGCCGCGCCCGCCCGCCCGTCGTCGCCGTATCGCGGGCTGACGCCGTTCTCGGAGTCGTTCCTGCACTGCACCATCGCCGACGCCGACGCCGCGCTCGACCTGGTGCTGCCCGAGCTGCATCCCGACGGCATCTTCGCCGGGGTGAAGACAGCGCTCGAGTTCGCCGCGGGCCTCGCCCGGCGTCTCGGCCTGCCGGTCCGGATCGTGCTGCTCAAGCCGACGGACCAGGCGGACGCGATCCGCGCGCGCCTCGACGCGTTCGGGATCGGCGACGCCGCCATCGTGTCCGGCGACGAGATCGACTCCGCGACGTTCACGCGGGCCGACCTCTGGGTCGCGACGCACTGGTGGACAGCGCACGCCCTGGATGTCGCCGCGCGCACGGGCCGGATCGCCGCGTCCGACGTCGTGTACCTCATCCAGGACTACGAGCCGGGGTTCGTGGGCTGGTCTACGGACTCCGCGGTGGCCGAGTCGACCTACCGGGCCGGGTTCACTCCCGTGGTGAATTCGACGCCGGTCGCCGCCTACCTGGCCCGCAGCGGAGCGACCGAGGTGGATCCGGGCTTCGTGTTCGCGCCCTCCTTCGACCTCGACGCGCTGAGGGAGACGGCCGAGGCGCGTCGCCGGGCGGACACCGTGCGCATCTTCTTCTACGGCCGCACCGCGCGCCCGCGCAACATGTACGGGCTCGGACTCGCGGCCCTGCGGTACGCCTCCCGTCGCCTGGCCGCCGAGGGCATCCCGGCGTCGTTCGTCATGGCCGGTGAGGACGGCCCCGATGTCGACCTCGACGGCGCCACGCTGGCCAACCGCGGCGTGCTGACGCGCGACGACTACTTCGCCCTGCTCTCGGAGGTGGACGTCGGGCTGAGCCTGCAGGCCAGCCCGCACCCGAGCCACCCGCCGTTCGACCTGGCGATTTCCGGGGCCGTGTCCGTCACCAACGACGTGGACGGCGCGCGCGGCGGCCTCCACGAGCGCCTCCGTGCGGTCGAGGCGCGACCGGACGTGCTCGGGGAGGCGCTCGTGACCGCCGCCCGGCAGGCGCTCGCCGAGGAACCGGGGGAGTGGGCAGCGCCCGCGGCCCTCGGCCGTCCCTTCGGCGAGGTCGTCGACGCTGTCGCCGCGGCGCTCGGCGCCCGATCCGGCCGGCGCGCCCGGCCCGTCGAGGTCGAGGCACCGGTGCCCGTGAGCGAGTCCGTCCCGTACCGGCCCGCCGCCGGTGCCGACGATCGCACCGCCGGGTCGACCACCGTGACCGTCGACCCGAGCCGGGGATCCGGCGACTCGTGGGCGTCGGAGGCCAACCGCCTGCTCTCCACGGTCTCCACGCGCCACGCGCTCCTTCTCGACCCCGCCGTCCGGCTGGACGACGACGCGGCCGCGGAACTGCTGCGCGTTGCGGTCTCGACCGGCGCCGCGTTCGTCCAGCCCGTGATCGTACGGGAGTCGGGGACCGTCGTCGACGCCGGAGCGGTCTTCGCCTCACGCGGCGCCCCGCCGCTCCGGCTGTTCGAGGGGCACCTCCCCGCCGACCTGCCCGCGGGCGAGTCCCTGCCCGCGCGGGTGGTCGTCTCTCCGGCGGTGCTCGTCGACCTCGCCGTGTTCGACGGGTTCGCGCCCGGAGCCCCGGCCGACGTCGCGCTCGCCCGGGCCAGCGTCGGGAGCGGCGCCGTCGTCGCCCTGCGCGCCCGCGCCGAGATCGCCGACGCCGACAGCCGCAGGCTGGCCGCATCGCCCTCCAGCCGTACGGCCTGGAGCGGGGTGCCGAGCGAGAGCCTGGTCGAGCCGACGCCGTCGGCGGTCTACGGGCATGCCGGCCTCGCCCTCGTCGGACTGGCGGGCGATCCGGTGCCCGACCTGCGCCGCCGCATCGTGCGCAACGACTTCGACGATGTGGCGCGCCGCGCCCGGCCGATCCTGGTGCGCGAGCCCGAGCAGGGGACGGCCGACGCATCCCGTGCGCTCCGCTGGTCGATCCGCAGCGGCGCGCCGCTCGGTCCGGAAGGGCGCGTCTGGGGCGACACCTACTTCGCGGAGGACCTCGCCGCGGCCCTGCGCGAGCGCGGGCAGCAGGTCGTCATCGACACCCGGGAGTCGATGGTGCGGCCGGACTCCGACCACCTCGACGACGTGTCGATCGCGCTGCGCGGGCTGTACCGGCTGCCGACCAATCCGGCGGCCGTCAACATCCTCTGGGTCATCAGCCACCCCGAGCTCGTGACGCTCGACGAGATCGAGAGCTACGACCTGGTCTTCGCCGCCGGGCCGCGCTGGGCGGAGCGGATGGATGCGCTGTCGGCGGTCCCCGTGCGCCCTCTGCTGCAGGCCACTTCGCCTGCCCGCTTCAGCCCGGAGCGGTCGGACCCCGCGCTGGCCTCCGACGTGCTCTTCGTCGGGAAGACGCGCAACGTGTTCCGCCCGGTCGTCCGCGACGCCGTCGAGGCGGGCGCCGACCTGGCGGTGTACGGCGACGGCTGGGAGCGGTTCATCGATCCGTCGCACATCCGGGCGGAGTTCCTGGACAACGACCGGGCCTCCGCCGCCTACGCCAGCGCACGGATCGTGCTCAACGACCACTGGCACGACATGGCGGCGGAGGGATTCCTCTCCAACCGCTTGTTCGACGCGGTCGCGAGTGGGGCGCGCGTCGTGACCGATCCGATCGACGGCCTCGAGATCTTCGGGGGTGCTGCCCGCGCCTACACCTCGGTGGACGAGCTGCGCGGGCTGATCGGCTCGGACGCCGGCTGGCCCGACCGGGAGGCGATGGTCGGCATCGTCGAGAGTATCCGGCAGCAGCACTCGTTCGGTGCCCGCGCGGACGTCCTGATCGAGGCCGCCCGCGAGACGGCGCGGGTGCTCAGGAGGCCCTTGCTAGACTCCTCGGGTGCAAATCCGCGAGCTCTCCATCCCTGACGCCTACGAAGTGACGCCGCAGCAGCATGCGGACGACCGCGGCGTCTTCTTCGAGTGGTACCGCTTCGATCGGCTGGAGGAGGCGGTCGGGCACCCCCTGAACCTGCGCCAGGCCAACAGCTCGGTCTCCAAGCGCGGTTCGGTGCGCGGCATCCACTTCGCGGACATCCCGCCGAGCCAGGCGAAGTACGTCACCGCCCCCAAAGGCGCGGTCCTCGACTTCGTCATCGACATCCGCGTCGGGTCTCCGACATTCGGGAAGTGGGACAGCGTCCTGCTCGACGACGTCGACCGCCGCGCGATCTACGTGGCCGAGGGTCTCGGGCACTGCTTCGTCGCACTCACGGAGGGCGCGACCGTCAGCTACCTCGTCACCGACACCTACAACCCGACCCGCGAGCACGGCATCAACCCCCTCGACGCGGACATCGCCCTGCGCTTCCCGGACGAGGCGGGCGAGCCCCTGCTCTCTCCGAAGGACACCGACGCCCCCGGCCTGCACGAGGCCGCCGAGGCGGGGCTCCTCCCGACGTGGGAGGCCGCACGCGCCTTCTACGCGTCACTCGACCAGGCAGCGAACCAGGGAGGCAAGTAACCCATGCGCGGAATCATCCTCGCCGGCGGATCCGGCACGCGGCTCTGGCCGATCACCAAGGGCATCTCGAAGCAGCTGATGCCGATCTACGACAAGCCGATGATCTACTACCCGCTGTCGACGCTGATGATGGCGGGCATCCGCGAGATCCTCATCATCACGACGCCCGAGTACAACGAGCAGTTCCAGGCGCTGCTCGGCGACGGGTCGTCGCTCGGCATCCGGCTCGAGTACGCGGTCCAGCCGTCGCCGGACGGCCTTGCGCAGGCCTTCATCATCGGCGAGGAGTTCATCGGCGACGAGTCCGTCGCTCTTGTGCTCGGCGACAACATCTTCCACGGCGCCGGCCTCGGCTCGTCGCTGCGCAACCACAACGACATCGACGGCGCGCTGATCTTCGCGTACCACGTGAGCAACCCGAGGGCATACGGAGTCGTCGAGTTCGACGACAGCTTCACCGCGCTCTCCATCGAGGAGAAGCCGACCTCGCCGAAGAGCAACTACGCGGTTCCCGGCCTCTACTTCTACGACAACTCGGTGGTCGAGATCGCCAAGACGATCACGCCGAGTGCGCGCGGTGAGCTGGAGATCTCGACTGTCAACGAACGTTACCTCAACGCCTCGAAGCTGCAGGTGCAGGTGCTCGACCGTGGCACGGCGTGGCTCGACACCGGCACATTCGAGTCGATGATGCAGGCGTCCGAGTACGTGCGCGTGATCGAGGACCGCCAGGGCTTCAAGGTCGGCTGCATCGAGGAGATCGCCTGGCGTGCCGGGTGGATCGACGACGAGCAGCTCGCCGAGCTGGCCAAGCCGCTCGTGAAGAGCGGCTACGGCACGTACATCATGGCGCTGCTCGCCGCGGAGTCCTGAGCCTGCTCAGGCGGTAACGGCCCTACCGGCCTATTCGGGCCGTTCGGGCGCCCGCCCACGGAGGCGCGCGACCCACTCGCCGGCCAGGCGCAGGGGAGCGGTGACCCGCCACGAGGAGCTCGCCTCCATGCCCGCGATGCGCTTCCGCAGGTCGGCGGTGATCTGGTTGCGCTGCGAGATGACCCCGCGGACGCGGTCCGCCGCCGGGTAGGGGGCACGGACATAGCGCACCAGCGGTTCCAGGGTGGTCGACCAGTGCATCCGGCCGGCGAACGCCCGGACGTTCTCGCGGATCCGCTCTCGCTCCGCGTCGTCGAACAGCACCTCGCCGAGCGCGGCCTCCAGCGCCTCCACGTCCTGCGGCGGCACGACGCGTCCCAGCCCGTTGTCGCGGATGAGCGGCGCGAAGGTGTCCCCGTCGGTGGCGACGACAGGCAGGCCCGCCCACCAGTAATCGAGCACCCGGGTGCGGAAGCTGTAGGCCGTCTCGATGTGCTCGAGGTGGGTGCTCACGCCGAGGTCGGCATCGAGCAGGAAGTCGGCGCGCTGGTCGTAGGGCACCCAGGTCTCGTTGAAGAAGACCACGGAGTCGGTCAGGCCGAGCTCGTCGGAGAGGCGGCGCGCTGCGCGCTCCATCTCCATCTGCGGCACGTCCGGGTTCGGGTGCTTCACACCGAGGAAGAACAGCCGAACCTCGGGGTGGTCCTTCGCCAGCCGGCCGACCGCCGAGATCAGCGTGAGCGGGTCGAACCAGTTGTAGACGCCACCACCCCACAGGATGACCTTGTCGTCCGCTCCGATGCCGTCGACGACGCCGCGGATGCCGTGGGCCTTCTGCACGGGCGGGGCGTCCTGGATGCCGAACGGCGCGACATCGAGCAGATTCCGGAGGGTCGGGTCGGCCGCGTACGTGGCCGGGTTCACCCGGGTCATCGCCGCGAGCTGGCCGAGCCAGAAGTCGCGCTGCTTCTCGGAGGCGCAGACCATGAAGTCGGCGCGCTCGATCTGGTCGTTCATGACCTCGACGGAGTCGACGGAGGAAGCGTAGTAGTCGGCCTCGGGGAGGTCGCGGCCCTGCTCCAGCCACTCGAGGTGCACGGGGTCGTAGATGTCCGCGACGATCAGCACGTCCATGGCCTTCAGCCAGGTGTGCGTGCGGAGGATGTGGCCCTGGATGATCACGACGTCCGCCCATTCCGCGTGGGGCTTCAGGGCGTCCTGTCCGGCGTGGACGATGGTGAACTCGGGCGAGGTGACCGTAGCGCCGACCGTTGAGGCGAGCCGTACCTCTCCGACGGCGCTGAGCGCCTGGGCGACGTGCCACGCCCGGATGGCCGGACCCGCCATCCGCTCGCCGATCGTGTCCGGTGTCACGATGAGGATGCGTTTCGCGCGATTCTCCATCAGTCGGTCGTTCCTCTCATCGGGTGACCCACCACTGCCGGACGCGCAGGCCGACCCACAGGACCACGCGAACAGGCAGCAGGTACCAGCCGGTGTATTTTCGCGACAGGTAGCGGTACGCGCTCTCGTGGTGGACGGCCTCCATACGTCGGGAGGCGGTGCTCGTCGAGTGGGCCCCGGTGTGCACGACGCTCGCGGTCGGCGCGTAGAGGTTGGCCCAGGCGGCCTTGCTGAGGCGGGCGCCCAGGTCGACGTCCTCGAAGTACATGAAGTACGAGGTGTCGAAACCGCCGATCTGCTCGTAGGCGTCGCGGCGCACGACCAAGCAGGCGCCGGAGAGCCAGCCGACCGGGCGAACCGCGTCGCTCTCGTAGTCGACCCCGCGGTAGCGTCTCGTCCACGGGTTGCCGGGCCAGATGCGGCCGAAGATCGCGTGACCGACCCCCGTGCGGAGCGAGGGGAGGCTCCGGGCGGACGGGTACACGGTGCCGTCGACGTTGAGGATGCGCGGCCCGGCGGAGCCCGCGGCCGGCCGTTCGCGCAGCACACGCACCAGCTCGTCCACCGATCCGGGGGAGAACTCGACGTCCGGATTGGCGATGACCAGGAACTCCGCGTCGGGCGATCCGTGCCGGACGCCCTCCTCGATCCCGCCGCCGTAGCCCAGGTTCTCGTCGAGGGCCAGGAACTCCGCGCCGAACTCGGCGCACGCCTCCCGCTCGACGGTCGCGTCGGCCGAGGCGTTGTCGACGACGACGATCTCGGCGGGCTCGGCGGTCGCCGTCCGTGCCGAGCGCAGGAATGCGCGCAGCACCTCGCCGGTGTTGTGGGTGACGGTGACGATCAGGACGGAGGGGGAGTCGGCTCCGGGCATCTCAGCGCAGGGCCTCAGTCGTCGACGATCGAGAAGGTCGGCTTGGCGTACAGCATCCCCACTGTCGACGGGTCCTGAGCGACATCGAAGCTCGTCGCCTGGGGGAGGTCGGCGAAGTGGCGGCCCGTCGGGTCCATCAGGGACACGTTGACGAAGTACTTGCCCGGGCCGAACTGCGGCTGCTGCAACCGTAGCTGCAGCGTCTGCGGACCACTCGACGCGGGCAGCTCCGTCCCGGCGCGCGGCGTCGAGGTGCCCAGAACGACCTGGCCCATGGCGTTGTCGATCTGGACGCCGCAAGTCCAGCCCTCGACGGGCTGGTAGTGGTCGATCTGCATCGTGATGAGGAGGTCGTCGTCGCGCTCCAGCGGGGAGCCGACGGTCTTGCCGTCCGGCTTCGCGGAGACGACGTTGATGCGGGCCTCACGCTCCGGAGCCGTCAGGCGGCCGTTGGCGTCGACCTCCGTCACGCGGCGCTCCTCGAGGATGTCGCGGAACTGGGACACCGCGTCGCGCGGCTCCCCGTCGAACACGATCTCGCCCTGGTTGAGGAGGATGGCGCGGTCGCACAGCTCGATCACCTGGCTGAGGGTGTGCGTCACCAGGATGATGGTGCGCCCCTCCTCCTGGAACGAGCGGATCTTGTCGAGGCACTTGCGCTGGAACGCCTCGTCGCCGACAGCGAGGACCTCGTCGACGAGCAGAAGGTCGGGGTCGGTGTGCACGGCGACGGCGAAGGCCAGCCGGACGTACATACCGGAGGAGTAGAACTTCACCTGCGTGTCGATGAAGTCGCCGATGCCCGAGAACGCCACGATGTCGTCGAACCGGGCCTCGGTCTCCGCGCGGCTCAGCCCCATGATCGAGGCGTTGAGGTAGACGTTCTCGCGGCCGGTCAGGTCGGGGTGGAACCCGGCTCCCAGCTCCAGGAGTGCGGCGATGCGGCCGCGCCGGCTGACGGTCCCGCTCGTCGGGTCGACGATGCCGCCGATGACCTTGAGCAGCGTCGACTTGCCGGAGCCGTTATGACCGATCAGGGCGACGGTGTGACCGGCGGTGATGGTCGCCGAGACGTTGCGGAGCGCCCAGAACTCCTCGCGGTGCTTCCGGCCGCGGCCGAAGGCGACGAGGCGCTCCTTGAGCGAGTTGTCCTTGCGCAGCACGAAGCGCTTGGAGACGTCGTCGATGACGACGATCTCCGGCGAGCTCTCCGCGGTGCGGGGCTCCGGGCGGGTGGTGAGTTTGTCCGTCATACCGTGCTTCCTAGAGAGCCTGCGCGAAGTTGCCCTGGAGGCGCTGGAAGACCCGCTGGAAGGACACCAGCAGCACCAGACCGATGACGAAGGCGATGCCGAGGCGCAGAGCGAGGCCGGCGGGGTACTCCGCGGTCGCCTGGCCGCCCATCCAGAACGCCTTCTGGAAGCCGAGGACCGCCAGCGTGATCGGGTTGTCGGTGTAGATCTCGAGCGCGAGACCCGGGCCGAGGATGCCCTTCACCATGCTCCAGGAGTAGACGATGGGGGAGGCCCAGAGCAGGAGGAGCAGCAGCACCTCGACGAGGTACTGGATGTCGCGCAGGTAGACGTTGAGGGCGGAGAGCAGCAGGGCGAAGGCCGTGCCGTAGACCAGCAGCACCAGCAGCGCCGGGAAGAAGTAGAAGAAGTCGGGCGACCACGGGAAGGAGCCGAGGATCGCTGTGAAGATCAGCAGGATCCCGAGCTGGATGGCGAAGTTGAACAGCGCGGAGCCGACGCTCGCCAGCGGGAACACCTCGCGGGGGAGGTACACCTTCTTGATCAGTCCGGCGTTGCCCACGATCGACGCGGTGCCGCCTCCGATGATCTCGCTGAGGAGGCCGTAGGCCGTCAGGCCGGTGAAGACGTAGACCGCGAACTCGGGGATGCCGCGCTCGGCCGACAGGAACTTGCCGATGACGATGTAGTAGATGAACAGCTGCGTCAGCGGACGGATCAAGGTCCAGACGAAGCCGAGGGCGCTGTCTTTGTAGCGGGACTTCAGGTCGCGGCGGACGAGCAGCGAGAGCATCTCGCGGTGCGAGAAGATCTCCTTCAACGCGGCGATCGACCGTCGGCCGGTGGGCGAGGCGGCTCCGACCGGCGCCAGTTTCTGGCGGGAGAGAGCCTCGAATCGCGCCTGGGCTGACATGCACTTCTTTTCGTCGGGGGCGGGGGACCTCGCAAGTATAGTCGGCCGCTCCCGGACCCGGCCGTGCGCCGCCTGAGTGCCCGGGACGGTTGAATCAGGCGTGGTCGCGGCGGCTGGAGCGCTGCCGGACGACCCGTGCGACCTTGGCCGAGAGCCGTTCGTCGGCCCGCTGCCGGGCCTCCGTCACCGCCGTGGAGAGCTCGGCGATGTGCGCGTTGAGGGCTCCGACCTGATCGCTCAGGTCGAAGATCATGTCGCGCTCGCGCACGCCCTGGCGCTCCAGCTCGCGGATGCGCAGCTCCATCGCACCGAGCTCCCGGCCGTAGGCGTACTCCTGCGCGTACGCCTGCTCGTCCACGAGCTCGTCGGCGACGGGCGATGGCCAGCGGTCCGCGATGCGTCGTTCCAGCCGGAAAGAGCCGTCGGCGAGCCCGCGCTCGAGCTCGTCGGCGGTCGGATTGCGCACCAGGTACGACGCCAGCAGAGTGCCCGCGCGAAGACGGCGGTAGTCGCGCATCCCGTGATGGTTCGGGCTCGGCGTGAGCTCCGGGTTGCTCTCGTACGCGCGGCCGGCGTTCTCGACCTTGTGGGCGAACTGCCGCCACGACCGCCACGGGAAGTGGAGCACCTCCACCGCGTAGGCGGGGTCGGGCTCGCCCGCGCTCTCGAGGTTGACGAAGTGGTTGCCCTGCGCGACCTCGATGTCGGGATCGCCGACGTGCACGGCGTCCGGCGTGGAGTGGGCGTGGAGGCCGACGGCGTTCAGCTGCTCGACCGTCCGCTCGTCACGATAGATCAGCCGCTGGAGCCCGGTGCCGGCCAGCGCGGCCGGTCCGGTCATGTCCACGACCGGGACGGTGAACGCACGGAGCGCCGGATCGATGTGCTCGAACGCCTGCTTGAGCGTGAGCGCCGGGTCGCGGGTGACCCAGAACTCGTCGGCGTCGGCATTGACGACCCAGTCCGCGCCGTACCGGGTGGCGGCGTCGCGCGCCATGCCCGTCACGACGGAGCTCTGCTGCTTGCGCTGCACGGGATCGTGGCGCAGGTCGATCAGGCCGCGCTCGGCGAACTCGCCGAGGATCTCCGCGGTGCCGTCGACGGAGCCGTTGTCCGTCACGATCAGGACGTCGACCCCTTGATCGAGATGGTGCTCGATCATCGGCCGGATGATGTCCGCCTCATCGCGGACCATCACCGTCATAGCGAGTTTCACGGGTTTCCTTACCTGAGGAGCGCATCCTTCACGGCGAGCAGGAACGTCCGGCCGAAGCGCTGCGACGGTTCGAGCACAGCAGACTCCGCCCACTCGTTCCATGCGTTCACGAAGACGATGCGATGTTCGGGTTCACGGTCGGCGACGGCGGAGATGGCCGAATTCAACCAGCGCCGGAACGTGTACGGATTGGAACCATACCAGAGGTCGGGTCGCCACTGGCGGCGCGCCGTGTTGTCGAAATTGACCATCACGCCCGGGTACCGCTCCTCCTCGACGGGCTCGCGGAGGACGAGCTCCGAGGTGACCGCCATCTCGGGATAGCTGAGCACGTGACCCTCGAAGCGCGGGTCGAAACGGTCGAGCTTCTCCAGGTCGACGGTGGTCCAGCGGCGGTTGTGCGGAGCGAACTCCAGGAAGGCGTCGATCCCGTAGTCCGAGAGGGCTCCGTCGATGCCGTCCATCTCGCGCCCGACGTCGACGGTCGCGATGTGGAGGCCGGGCAGGCCCTCCTCGACGGCGCGCTCCCGCCAGCGCTGCAGCGTCTTCGGGAAGTCGGGCAGCTGGGCGATCTTGTACACGGCCACCAGCGGCTTGCCGTCGACGCGGATGTACCGCGGATCGAGGAGCAGATGCATGACGTCCTCGATGAACTGCTCCGCCGGCACCTGGTCGTAGTCCTGGGCGATGAGGATGCTGGACTCGCTGCCGTCCCACCGGCGCGACCAGTTCTCGTTGGCCCACATCAGGCAGAACGGCTGGTCCCCGTCGGCCGCGTGCAGCCGCTCCACCGGGAGGTCCATGAGCTTCTTCCCGGAGAACCAGTAGTAGTAGTACATGAAACCCTCGATGCCGGCGGACCGGGCGAGGTCGTACTGCCGGTCTCGCACACCCTCCACCGAGAGGTCGTAGAAGCCCAGCTCCGACGGGAGCAGCGGCTGGTTGTGCCCTTCGAAGACGGGCCGAGCCGCCGTGACGTTCGACCACTCGGTGAAGCCCGGTCCCCACCACTGGTCGTTCTCGGGGAACGTGTGGAACTGCGGCAGGTAGAAGGGGATGACGCGGGCGCGCGGAGTGCGGTCGGCGTCCAGCTCGAAGTGTTGCCAGCTGTCGTCGGCGGGGGCATCGACGGTTCCGCGGCCGGCGATCCGGTAGCCCGCCTCGAGCGTCACCAGCCCGAGCGCTCGCTCGACCGCGTGTGCGGTCGTCCCGTCGACCTGACCGGCCTCGGGCTCGAAGTCCTCCGCATCCATGGCGAACGCGCGCAGCCCCTGGAGCAGGAAGCCGCGGATCCAGTACACCGAGCCGGAGGCGAAGCGGAGGTCGTGCTCGCTGACCGAGAGCTGGAGGCGGCGCATGAGTGCCCGCGTCCGCTCCAGGTCGCCGCCCCAGAACTCGGTGCCGACGATGTCCTCGTCCGCGGTGACGATCCCGATGCTCGGGTCCTCCGCGAAAGCGCCGAGCACGGTCTGCACGTTGTCGGCCGAGCCGAGCACGGTGCCGTAGAGAGAGGAGCGCCAGTCGTCGCCCGTGCCGGACAGCTCGGCGTGCTCCTCCCGCCAGGTGCTCTTCTTCGTGTGCACCTTGAGGACGAGCTCGTACGGGTCGAGGAGTCCCGCGTTGACGACCTCGATCATCGGCAGGATGTCGCGGCCGTGATTCGCGACGGGCAGCACGGCGACGTGCCCGGCCAGCGGAACGTCCTCCAGGGGGAGGTCCAGCTCCTCGCCGCTCGCGTTGGTGACGATGAGGTCGAACGGCACAGGGATGTTCCGCAGCTGCTCGCACAGCTCGGGAACCAGATCCGTGTAGAAGACGTGCATCAGCACGCCGATGCGGGCGGGCGCCGCCGGGTACTCGTACCGGGAGGCCCAGGCGTCGGGAAGCGTCGGCCGCAGCTTCCCGGTGCGGCGGTCCACCCAGGCCGCGTGGTCCGCCGGGTGCGGCTGCGGCGGGATGACCGTCTCGCGCGGCGCGATGCCGCTCGCGGCGATCTGGAACGCTGCGCTGATGTTGCGGCGGATCTGCCGTCCTCTGGATGCCACGGGCGTTCCTTCCTGGCCGCTCACAGCCACTCGCCGACGTCGGCGCCGAACCGTTCGCGGATGATCTCGGGGGCCAGACGGGCGTCCGGCGTGACGGAGGGGTCGCGCACCAGTTCCCGCTTGACGAACGGGAATCCGAGTTCGACCAGTCGCCGCCACCCGGTGATGACCGGGTTGTCGGTGGGGGAGACGACGCGCTCCGAGTCGAACCACGCACGGGAGGTCAGACCTTCCGCTCGCAGCAAGCGGCTGAAGCCCAGCTCGTAGTCGCCGATGATGCTGGTCTTGTCGTCGAGGTGCTTGATGTTGCGCCAGAACTGCCGGATCGCCGGGTCGGCGAGCACGCCACCGTGGAAACCGAGCAGGTAGCTCTGCAGGTGCGGCACGATCTGCCGCGTGTTCGTGGCGCCCCAGACGTCGGCGCCGGTGCCCTCGAAGGAGTCGATCATGCCGTCCAGCGGTGCGAACGGGCCGAGCATGGAATCGTTCACGAGGATCACATTGCGGCGCTTCGCGACGGAGCGGAACCGGTCGAGGCCGACGGCCCAGGAGCCGAAGTCGTAGCCGATGTTCGGCTTCCGCACCACGATCGTCGACTCGGGCAGAGCGGTCGGCCAGCGCAGGGGGGCGTGGTCGTCGGAGGCGCGCACCACGATGGACGGGTACCCGGCCTGGTCGAGTGCGCGGACGAGTTCGCTGAGCGAACGGCTCACCCGGGCGTCGGTGCCCCAGCTGGCGACGATCGCGATGCGGTCACCGGCGGGCGGCCGGGCGGGTCCGCGCTCGACGGTGACATCGCGGCGGACGAGATCGAGGACGCGCTCGGAGGCGCGGTTTCCGGCCACCCGTCAGCCTCGGCGCGCGAGCATGCGGAGCGGCTTGGTGATGCGCCACGACATCGACGAGCGCATCGCGGTGACCTGCTTCCTATAGCGCTCCGCCTGCTCCTCGGCTGCCGTCACCTGACGCCGGAGGTCGTCGATCGTTGGCGCGTTGGACGCGAGCTCGGCGCGCAGCGCGCGGATCTCGCGCCGGGCGGCGGCCAGCTCGTCCTCCGTGGATGGACGGGAAGTGGTGGAAGCCATCGGAACCGTTCTCTCTGCCGTGCGTATGCCGCTGCCATCTTACGAGGGCAGCCTCCGTGGCCCTCAAAGAGGGGCAGTCAACGGAGCGCGACAACCCGCTCAAATGCTGGGAAAGCGCCGAGAGCTGACGTACTCTGGGGGCGGATGCGCCCGCCGACCCGGTGCATCCGGGCCGCCCGGCGCCGCGACAGTGCGCTGGGGAGCGCTCCCGCCGACCAGGGAACCCCCAACCATGAAGCGAGTCCTCTCCATCCTCGGGACGCTGCTGCTCGCCGTCGCCGTGCTCGTTCCGGTGACCCAGCTGCTGCCGGCTCCGTCGGCCGAGGCTGCGAGCGGAAGCGACTTCCAGCCGGGCTACATCATCAGCGATGAGAACTTCTACGATCCGGCCGCGATGACGACCGCCGAGATCCAGTCGTTCCTCAACTCCCGCGTGCCGAGCTGCCAGTCGGGGTACACCTGTCTGAAGAGCTACACGCAGAGCACGTACAGCCGTGGCGCTGACCCGATGTGCCGGGCGTACAGCGGAGCATCGAACGAGTCGGCCGCCCAGATCATCTTCAAGGTCCAGCAGGCGTGCAGCATCAGCGCCAAGGCGATCCTGGTCACCCTCGAGAAGGAGCAGGGGCTCGTCTCCTCGACCGCTCCGACCGCATCCCGCTACCAGATCGCGATGGGCTACGCCTGCCCCGACACCGCGCCGTGCGACTCGGAGTACTTCGGCTTCTACAACCAGGTCTATAAGGCCGCGTGGCAGTTCAAGCGCTACGGAAACCCGGCGGGCACCAGCAACTTCTTCACCTGGATCCCGGTCGGCGGTGTCGCGAACATCCAGTACAGCCCGAACGCGGCCTGCGGCACCAAGGCGGTCCAGATCCAGAACGCCGCGACCGCGGCGCTCTACTACTACACGCCGTACACGCCCAATGCGGCAGCCCTCGCGAACCTCTACGGCACGGGCGACGGATGCTCGGCCTACGGAAACCGCAACTTCTTCCGCATGTACACCGACTGGTTCGGCTCGACCACCGCGCCGCACTACGGCTCGTTCGACAGCGCGGTCGGCACCTACAAGGGCATCCAGATCAGCGGTTGGTCCTACGACCCGTCGACCACGGCATCCTCGTACATCTGGGTGAACGTCGACGGGCAGGGCGGCCCGTCGAAGGCCGACAAGCCGCTGAGCTGGTTCAACGCCATGTTCCCCGGCTACGGCCCCAACCACGGCTTCTCGGAGCTGATCCAGGCGGCACCGGGCGATCACCAAATCTGCGTCTACAACGTCCGCGGGTCCGCGAACTCGCTCCTCGGCTGCAAGTACGTCACCGTGCCGTACGGCTCCGGAAGCCTGGACACGGCGACGGCGACCTGGGGCGGAGCGCGCCTGACCGGTTGGGCCGTCGACTTCGCCACCACGGCGCCGGCCTACATCTGGGTGAACGTCGACGGGCAGGGCGGTCCGTACAAGGCGGGCAACCCGACCAACTGGCTGAACACCTACTACCCGGGTTCCGGCACTGCGCACGGCTTCGACGTGACAGTGCCCGCGTCGCCAGGCGCCCACAAGTTCGACGTCTACGGCGTCTACGGGACGCAGAACGTGCTCATCCGCAGTGTCACCCTCACGGTGCCTCGCGGCACCGGGTCGTTCGACTCGGCAACAGCGGTGCCCGGAGGGGTGCAGATCGGCGGGTGGTCCGCTGACTACACGTCGCCGAGCCAGTCGTACCTGTGGGTCAACGTCGACGGCGCCGGCGGTCCGTACAAGACGAACAAGAGCCTGAGCTGGCTGCCCAACCTCCTCCCCGGAATCGGTACGGGCAACGGATTCGATCTCTTCCTGCCCGCGACCAAGGGCACGCACCAGGTCTGCGTCTACGGGGTCGGCGGCACACAGCTCCTCGGCTGCAAGACGGTCACGGTGACGCAGTCCGACTCCGGTTCGCTCGACGGCGTCGAAGCGGTGCCGGGCGGTCTCCGGGTGCACGGCTGGGCCGTCGACCTCACGCAGCGCAGCGTTCCGTCCTACGTCTGGATCGACGTGAGCGGCGCCGGGGCGGCCGCGAAGGCCAACCTGCCGCTGAGCTGGTTCAACAACCTGTATCCGGGCGCCGGGCCCTACCACGGGTTCGACGTGACGATCCCGCGGTCTCCGGGCACGTACTCGGTCTGCGTGCAGACGAGCACCGGGTTCACCCAGATGGGCTGCCGCTCCGTGACCGTCCGCTGACGGTCGCGGCGCAGCCGTCGCCGAGGGGCCGATTGCTAAGATCGGTTTCCGCAAGCGAACAGGAAGGCCTCTATGCCGAACCTCCGTCCCGGCGTCGTCTCCGTCGTCCTCGTGAACTTCCGCGGGACCGACGACACCCTCCAGGCGATCCGTCATCTGCGTGAGCAGGACTGGCCTGCCGAGCGCCTCGAGATCGTCGTCGTCGAGAACGGTTCAGGGGACGACAGCGCCGAGCGGCTGCGCGCGATCGAGGGGATCACGCTGGTCGTCTCGAAGAAGAACCTCGGCTTCGCCGGCGGGTGCAACCTCGGTGTGCGGTCGTCCACCGGCGACATCGTCGCGTTCCTCAACAACGACGCCCGCCCGGATGCGCGATGGATCGCGGCGGCCGTCGAGCGCTTCGGCGAGAGCAGCGCGATCGGTGCGGTCGCCAGCAAGGTGCTCGACTGGGACGGCGAGCTGGTCGACTACATCGGTTCGGCGCTGACCTGGTTCGGTCAGGGCTACAAGCCGCTCACCGCCCAGCCCGTGCCGTCCAGCGCCGACGAGCCCGCCGATGTGCTGTTCGGCACCGGGTCGGCGATGTTCGTCCGCCGCGACGTCTACGACGCGCTGGGCGGATTCGACGAGCGCTATTTCATGTTCTTCGAGGACGTCGACCTGGGCTGGCGGCTCAACCTGCGCGGCTGGCGCTATGTGTACGAACCGCGTTCGCTGGCGTACCACAAGCACCACGCCTCGATGAGCAAGTTCGGGGCGTTCAAAGAGACCTACCTGCTGGAGCGTAACGCGCTGTACACGCAGTACAAGAACCTCGGGGATGAGGCGCTCGCCGACGCGCTCCCCGCAACGCTCGCACTGGCGGTCCGTCGTGCCGTCGCCAAGGGCGACCTCGACTCCGCCTCCTTCGACCTCCGCAAGGGCGGCGACGACGCGCCGACGCAGGAGGTGTCGCGCGAGACCCTGGCCGGTGTCTTCGCGATCGACCAGTTCGTCGAGAACCTTCCTTCGCTGGCCGAGTCGCGGCGCGAGATCCAGGCATCTCGGGTCGTCTCGGACGCGCGGCTGTGGTCGCTGTTCGGCGAGACGGATGCGCCGTCGTTCCAGAACGACCACTACCTCGAGGGCTACGACAAGCTCGCGACCGCGTTCGCCGTCACCGAGCCGCCGCAGGTGACCCGCGTGCTCATCATCACCGGCGACCCCATCGGCGAGAAGATGGCCGGTCCCGCCATCCGCGCCTGGCACATGGCCGAGGCGCTCTCCGCCGACAACGAGGTCACCCTCGTCTCGCTCGCCGGCGTCGAGCCGGTCTCCGCGCCGTTCCGTGTCGCGCACGTCCGGCCGGGAGACGACCGCGCGATGAGGCCGTTCGAGCGCGAGACCGACGTCATCGTCTTCCAGGGTCTGGCGATGGCCCTTTTCGACAGCATCCGCACCACCGACAAGATCATCGTCGCCGACATCTACGACCCTATGCACCTGGAGCAGCTGGAGCAGGGCCGCGAGCTCGGCGCAGTGCAGTGGAAGAAGCAGGTCGGCGACGCGACGGACGTCCTCAACGAGCAGCTGGAGCGCGGCGACTTCTTCCTGTGCGCGTCAGAGCGCCAGCGTCACTTCTACCTCGGCCAGCTGGCGGCCCTGGGCCGCATCAACCCGTCCGTGTACGAGACCGACCCCGACCTCGAGCGGCTGATCGACGTCGTCCCGTTCGGACTCTCCAGCACCCCGCCGCGTCACGAGCGAGAGGTGCTCAAGGGCGTTCGCCCGGGAATCGGAGTGGACGACAAGGTGCTGCTCTGGAGCGGCGGACTCTACAACTGGTTCGACCCGACATCCCTCATCCGGGCCGTCGCCGCACTGAACGAGACGCACCCCGACGTCCGGCTGTTCTTCCAGGGCACCAAGCACCCGCATCCCGGTGTCCCGGAGATGGGCATCGTGGCGGAGTCGCGGGCGCTCGCCCGCGAGCTCGGCGTGCTCGACAGCGCGGTGTTCTTCAACGACTCGTGGGTCGACTACGCCGACCGGCAGAACTACCTCACCGAGGCGGATGCGGGCGTCAGCACGCACTTCGCCCATATCGAGACGACCTTCTCGTTCCGGACGCGCATCCTCGACTATCTCTGGGCCGAGCTGCCCATGGTGGTCACCGAGGGCGACCACTTCGCCGACCTCGTGCGCGAGGAGAAGCTCGGCATCGTCGTCCCGTCCGGTGATGTCGCCGCCCTGCGCGATGCGCTGGAGAAGATCCTCTACGACGAGGCGTTCGTGAAGGCCGCGAAGCGCAACATCCGTCGCGTGCGCGAGCGGTACTTCTGGGAGAACGTGCTGCGTCCGCTCACCGCGTTCGTCGCCGATGCGCGGCACGCGCCGGACCTCGTCGAGAGCGGTGCAGTGCGGTCGGCGCGACCGGTTGCCGGGCGCCCTGCGCGTCGCAAGAAGCACGGCATCCGCCACGACGTCGGGCTCTTCTTCCACTACCTGAGCAACGGCGGACCGAAGGTCGTCGCGAAGAAGATCACCAGCCGGGTCAAGCGGTCGCTGTGACCGGGCCGTCGGTCTCGGTCGCGCTGTGCACGTACAACGGCGCGGCCTTCCTCGACACCCAGCTTCGGTCGATCCGGGCGCAGACGCGACCTGCGGCCGAGATCGTCGTCTCGGACGACGGTTCGGCCGACACGACGGTCGCCGTCGCGGAGACGGCGCTGGCCGGGTTCCCGGACGCCCGAATCCTCCGCAATGAGGTCGCCCTGGGCGTGGTCCGCAACTTCGAGCAGGCGGTCACGGCCACCCACGGAGACCTGATCGCGCTGAGTGACCAGGACGACGTGTGGATGCCCGACAAGCTCGAGCGGATGGCCGCGCGCTTCGCCGACGACCCGTCGCTCCTGTTCCTCCACACCGACGCGCGGCTGATCGACGGCGTGGGCCGGCCGGCGGGGACGACGCTTTTCGAGTCGCTCGAGGTGTCGCGGGCCGACCACGACGGCATCCATGCCGGGGATGCGTTCCGGATCTACCTGCGCCGCAACCTGGCCACGGGCGCGACGGTGGTCTTCCGGAGGGAGCTGCTGGAGGCGGCGCTCCCGTTCCCCGAGGAGTGGGTGCACGACGAGTGGCTGGCGATCATCGCGGCGGCACTCTCGGGCGCCGACCTGATCGAGGAGCCGCTGACCGACTACCGGCGCCACGGTTCGAACCAGATCGGTGTCGCCGACCCGACACTGCGCGGCAAGGCAGCGCGCGTCCTGCAGGCTCGCGGCGACCGCAACCGCGGCCTCGCGCGGCGCGCCCAGGTCCTCGTGACCCGGCTCGAAGCGCTGGGGGAGCGCATCCCGCAGGATGCTTTGGAGCTCGCCAGACGGAAGCGGGAGTTCGAGGCCGCACGTGCGGCCATGCCCGCTGCGCGCGTCCTGCGTGCTCCGACCGTGCTGCGACGGGCCGCACGCGGCGATTATGCGCGGTTCGCGAGCCGTGGCAACGCGGACATCGTCCGCGACCTGCTGCAGCCCGCCTGAGCCCGTCGCGCGGAGTCGGCGAGACCTGCGCTGATACGATGTCCGGGCGGTCGATCGCCGCCGGCGCGGGAGGTCGAAACGCACCGCGCCCAGCTGGAGGGGAAGGGCGGAGCCTGTGCCTGGCTCACGGAGTGTCGTGTCGCGAGCGTTGAGTGTGCTCAGGGGAGTGATCGCTCCGATCCTGATCCTGATCGTGGCGAGCGCGGGCTTCGTCGCTTGGCAGAACTCTCACGCGCGGGCTCTGTCGCCCTACGACGAGTACGTCTACGTCGACTACCTGGCCAAGGTGCCGACCGAGGGTGTCGTCCGGAACGGTGAGGAGACCGGCGACGTCGCACGGCAGGCGCTGGCCTGCCTGGGCGTTCAGGAGTACACGATCGTCGTCCAGTCGTGCCGCGGCACCGACTTCGACAAGGACTCCCTCTACCCGTACGCGGGCCACACCGGCGCCGATATCTACACACCCGTCTATTTCGCCGTCACGTGGGCGCTGGCCCAGCCGTTCGTGTGGACCGGGATGGATCTCGTCCACGCCGGGCGACTGGTGGGGGCTTTCTGGCTCGCGCTCGGGACCGTGGGGGTCTGGCTCCTCATCCGGCTGCTCCGCGTGGACCCGCTCTACGGCCTGGTCGCCGGGCTCGTGGTGATCGCGACCCCCGCGGCGTACTGGTCGACCACGTACATCAGCACGGACGCGCCCTCGCTGGCCGTCGGCGCCTGGCTCGGCTGTCTCGGAGTGTGGGCGTGGCGACGCCGGCGGCCCGCGATCCTGCTGTTCCCGGTCGCCGCCATCGTCGCCGTGCTGCTCAAGGTCCAGAACCTGGCGGCGGTGGGCGCCGTCGGACTGGCACTGCTGGTGGGAGTGATCGTCGAGCGCTCGACCGCAGACCGCCCGCTGCGGAACAACCGTCTGGCCCGGATCCTCACCGACGGGCGCTCGCTCTCGGCGATCGCGGCGGTCATTCTCGCGCTGTGCGCGCAGGTCGGCTGGCTGGCGCTGCGAGCGGCTCTCACCCTGCCGTCGACCTCTCCCGGCGTCGACACCGTGCGACAGGAGCTGTCGCCGCGCGCCCTCGTCACGGAGGCGTTCCGGTTCCTCACGACGGTCGGCGGTCCGGTCAGCTTCTCCGGGGCGTTCGGGCTCGCCGTCTCCAGCGCACTCGTCGTGCTCACCATCGGATCGCTGGTCGGACTGATCGTCGGCTATCGGTTCTGGGGCGGACGCAACCTCGTGCTCGCTTCGTGCCTCCTCGCTGTGACCCTGCTCCTCGGCCCCGGGCTGGCGTTCTTCACCCGCGTGACGGTCGGCTACTACACCCCGCTCAGCGAGCGGTACGGGCTTTCGCTGCTGGCGCTGTTCATCGCGCTGATCGCCGTCTACCTGTCCGCCGCCCTCGGCCGGCGTTCACCGGACGGCTGGCGCGACGGCGACCTCCGCCTCCCGGCGAGGCCACGTCGCCACGGCGAGGAGCACGCCGGAGGCGGCGATCAGCACCGCGCTCAGGATCAGCCACAGCAGGTTCCCGCCGGGCGGTGACCACGGCGCATCTCCGAGAAGGAACAGCCGGATGGTGCCGTTGCCGCCGACCGCGTAGCGGCGCAATGTGGCCTCGAACGCCCACCACTGCGCGCCGACGGCGAGGACGGACACGAGCAGGATGAGGCGCCGCATGGTCGTCGGGGCGACCAGCTCGACACGCGGGCCGAGGAACGCGGCGGCGCCCACGATGAGGCAGAGGAACAGCGGCAGGTTGTAACGGCCCTGCCAGATGAGGCCCCCGCCGTGGATGTAGGCAGCCTGCACGATTGCCGGCAGCAGCAGGAAGGCGGCGAGGAGGATGGCGAAGGCCAGAAGCCGCCGCCCGCGGAGGACGAGAAGCGCCGCGACGACCAAAGCGGCGATCCCCGCGCCGTAGAGATACACGACGACGTCCGGCGCCGGAGTGTCCAGCCAGCCGAAGAGGCCGACGAGGCCCTGACCGTAGCCCACTGTGCCGGTGAGGACGCGAAGGAAGCCGGTCAGCGGGGACGCGCCGACGCCCGGGAACTGGAGAGCCTCATCCGGCTTCACGATGGCGTTGGCCAGCGAGTTGGAGCCGAGGGTCCAGGCGAGCGCCCCGATGACGAAGAGCGCGGAGACCGCCATGGTGACGATCGTGGCCGGGCGGCGCAGGAGTGCGAGCAGGCGTGGCCCGGGGATCAGCACGAGGGGGACGCCGAGGGCGACCACCAGCCACAGGGGAGAGAGTCCGCGAGCGTTCACCGCCACGGCGATTCCGGCGCCGACGACCCACAGGTTCGAGCGCAATCCGGCGGCGGTCCGATCGAACGCGATCGCGAGCATCGCCACGAAGACCGCGAGAGTCGCGGCCGCCTCCAGGCTGTTCGGGTTGACCGTGCCGCCGAGGAACAGCATCATCGGCGTGATCGCCAGGGCGTACGAGAGCATCGCGAGGCGCCGGTGCGGCAGCGTCGTGGTGACCGCGAAGGCGAGGGCCAGGAACAGCGCCGTCAGGAGGGCGCTGACCGCACGCATGGCGTAGATGCCGCCCGTGTCGTGGACGACGAGCGTCGGCCATCCGACGGCGAGGTAGTAGAGCGGGTTATAGAGGCCGGCGCTGGTGGTCGACCGCGTGTCGGCGTCCGGGTCGGCGGGTTCCTGGATGCCGCAGTCGGCGTCGACGGCGGGGTGGAAGGCGAAGCACGTGACGGCCTGCGACCGGGCGATGTAGGCGGGAACGGTGACGACGTTCCCCACCGGGCTCGGGGTGCCGACCCATTCGCCGCGCACGACGCTGGCCGCTCGCACGATGTGGGCGGGCTCGTCGGGCGAACCGGAGATCGGGGTGGCGAAGCTCCAGCAGAGGCAGAGAAGGCTCAGGAGGGCCCACGACACAAGGAAGGCGCGTACCGGGAGGCGCGTCCGGGCGGCGGGTTCCTGTCGATCGGTCACGAGATCCGTCTCATCCGTGCCGCCGGCTCGTCGCTGGAGGACCGTCATGTCACCGCCGTACGCCCAGGTTGCACATCAACACCATAGGGGATTCACACCCGCGATCGCGTCATGATCGGCCCGGATGCACGTCTAGCGATCCCGCTACAGACCGACACCGACGCCCGTCGGCCGAGGCCATCAGGCCAGCGCGGTCGACCGCGATCCGCCCAGCATCCGCAGCGCCACGAGGTGCGTGGCGAGTCCGACCGCCGGGCCGGCGGCCAGGGCGAGCGCGGCGCGCTGGGGGAGCGGGAGCGGTAGGAACAGCAGCGCCAGCGTGACGAGCGACGCCGCCACCCAGCCCGCGGCGTAGAGCCCGTGCAGGTTGCGTGCGAGAACCGCCGAGCCGCTCACGAAAAGACCTCCGATGAGGCCTGACGAGGCGATCAGAGCGGCGAGCACGCCGGCGTCGAGGTCGAACTGCGGGCCGAACACGAACCGCATCACCGGCTCACCCCACAGCCAGGCCGCCGCGCAGAGCACGGCGATGACGGCGGCGATCAGCAGCAGGAGGTACGCGACCGTCCGGCCCGTGCGCTCCGGATGGTGCGAGAAGCGGCTCACCAGGAAGCTCGACAGCGCGGTGAGCGGCACCAGGATCGGCGCCCGCGTGAGCGTGACGGCGAGCACGAGCGACCCGAGCTGCGCATGGTTGTCCGGCCCGGCGAAGAACGAGAGGACGAGCGGGAAGCCGTTGATCAGGACGGCCGTGGCCGACGCGGCGAGCATCGTCCGGCCCGTGTTGACGACCAGCTCGCGAGCGGTGATCGGCACGCGTGCGTTCGCCACGAGGGCACGCGGTGCGCTGAGGAAGACGATCGCGAGAGACAGCGGGAAGGGCGCGATCACCGCGATCGCGAGCGGCACGATGTCGTCTGTCACGCTCAGGACGGCGGTCACGCCGACCACCCGGAGGATGCCGTCCAGCGCGACGGTGGCGGCCAGCTGGCGCCACATCCCGCTCCCCGCCATGACGCCGGATGCCGCCGCGACGACGCAGTTCAGCGCAGCCCCCGCCGCCACGAACCAGGCCAGCCCGGCGTTCTGGGCGCCCAGGCTCGGGACCGCCCAGAGCGGGCTCGTCGCGAGCACCAGCAGACCCACCAGCAGCGCCGCGGCCGCGGCGAAGATCCAGAGGGACGTCGAGCGCGTGCGAGCGGCGGATACCGTGGCATGCCGCTCTGTGTTCGCGGCGCGCTCCCTCTCCGTATGTGCCGTCGCCCGCGTCGCCTCCTGCTGGAGCCCGAACAGCACGCCCACCACGAGGAAGAGCGCGGACCAGAACACCGAGAAGACGCCGTAGCCCGCGGCGCCCGCCTCCGTGTAGACGCGCCAGGTCACCACGTACCCCGCAACCCCCGAGATCGCGGTCGCGGCGAGGATCAGGACGACCGACGACCGGGCGGATCGGGGGGCCCCCGGCTCCTCGGGATCGGGTATGGGTTCGTTCAGCGGTTCGAAAGCGGTGATGGGTGGCTCCCCTGAGCACATGAAAGGATGGAGGTCGACCGCGGCGCGCGGCACGCTTACCCTACGACGAAAGCCATTACGCAGTGACGATCGACATCATGATGCCGTTCTACGGTGACCCGGGCCTGTTCCGCGCCGCCGTGGAGAGCGTCCTGGCGCAGACCGACCCGCGGTGGCGACTGGTCGTCGTCGACGACGTCTATCCCGACACCGCGCCGGGCGAATGGGTCGCATCGCTCGGCGATCCCCGGGTGGAGTACGTCCGGAACGAGGTGAACCTCGGGGTCAACGGCAACTTCTCCAAGTGCGTCCGGCTCGTCGGTGCCGACTACTTCGTGCTGATGGGTTGCGACGACCTGATGGAGCCCGGGTACGTGGCGTCCATGCTCGCGGCCATCGAGACGCATCCGGGAGCCGCCTACCTGCAGCCCGGCGTGACAGTGATCGACGACGACGGAGCGGCGGCGATGCCCCTCGCCGACCGGGTCAAGTCCTGGTACCGGCCGCGCCGACGCGAGGCGACCGTCCTGACCGGGCAGCGGCTCGCCGTGAGCCTCCTGCGTGGCAACTGGACGTACTTCCCCTCGATCTGCTGGCGGACCGACACCGTGCGCGAGTACGGGTTCGACGCGTCATTCGACGTCGTGCTCGACCTCGCTCTGCAGCTCGACATCGTGCTCGACGGCGGCGACCTCGTCCTCCTCCCCGAGCACACCTTCTGCTACCGCAGGCACGAGGGCAGCGTCTCTTCGTGGACGGCGCAGGACGGGACCCGTTTCGACGAGGAGCGCGCATTCTTCCTCGACGTCAAGCGACGACTCCGCGCACGCGGCTGGCGGAGCGCCGCGCGGGTGGCTTCCGCGCACGTCTCCAGTCGGCTGAATGCCGCCACCCGGCTCCCGGCGGCCCTCTCCACACGCGACGGTGCCGGCATCCGCTCGCTGCTCACGCACGTCTTCCGCGGCTGGTGACGGCGCCGCCTTCGACGATTCCGGACACCCCCGACTGCTAGAATCCCTCATCATGCCCACCTCGCTCGCACAGACGCTGATCGTCGTGCCCGCCTTCAACGAGGAGGCCTCCGTCGGTGCCGTCGTCCACGAGATCGCCGAGAAGCTGCCCGGCGTGAGCGTGCTCGTCGTCGATGACGGATCGGCCGACACGACCAGCGTCGTCGCGGCCGAGGCCGGTGCCGAGGTGGCGCGGCTCCCGTTCAACATGGGGGTCGGCGGCGCGATGCGCTTCGGCTTCAAGTACGCGCTGGAGCACGGCTTCAGCAACGTCATCCAGATCGACGCGGACGGCCAGCACGACCCGGGCAACGTCCCCGCACTGCTCGCGGCGCTCGAGAACGCGGACCTGGCGATCGGCGCCCGCTTCGCCGGCGCCGGCGACTACACGGTCCGCGGCCCGCGCAAGTGGGCGATGCGGATGCTGTCGCGCACCCTGAGCCGCACGGCCGGCACCACGCTCAGCGACACCACGTCCGGGTTCAAGGCGAGCGGTCCGCGCGCCGTCGCCCTCTTCGCCCGCAACTACCCTGCGGAGTACCTCGGCGACACCATCGAGGCGCTCGTGATCGCGGCTCGCGCCGGCTGCCGCATCGTGCAGGTGCCGGTGATCATGCGGCCGCGAGCCGCGGGCGTCCCGTCGCACAACCCGCTCAAGGCCGCGACCTACCTCGGCCGTGCCTTCCTCGCTCTCGGTTTCGCCCTCTTCCGCCCGATCGCCCCCGCCGAGAGGCAGCTGAACGCGTCGTGAGTCTCACCGCCTACATCCTCGGCATCCTCGCCGCACTGCTCACCCTGGGTGTCGTCATCGAGATGATGCGCCGCAAGAGGATGCGCGAACGGCACGCCATCTGGTGGCTGCTCGCCGGCACGCTGGCGCTCATCATCGGCGTGTTCCCGGGCATCCTGAACTGGACGGCCGAACTCCTGGGTGTCGGGGTCGGCACGAACCTCGTGTTCTTCGTCAGCATCGCCGTGCTGTTCCTGGTCTGCATCCAGGCGAGCGCCGAGCTCACGACCCTCGAGGACAAGACCCGGTCGCTCGCCGAGCAGACGGTGCTGCTGCAGCTGCGCGTCAAAGAGCTCGAACGTCGGCTCGGCGCCGACGACGATCGCGCGTCGGACGCGGGCACGCCTCCCGCGGCTTGACCTCCGACGCGGGGGGCACGCTCGCGCTGCGGGCTCAGCTCGCGTCGCGATGCGGCAGACGGAGGCGCCAGCTCATCCCCTGCGACGCCTTGACCGTGCAGATGACGAGCACCATCCAGCCGGACTCGACCAGGATCGAGCTCTCGAAGACGCTCGTGACCAGCAGCGCGACGAGCACGAGCGGCGCCCAGGCGTAGACCACGCTGCGGCGGTTGGAGGCGAGCAGCCAGGAGCGGCTGAACGCCAGCGCGATCAGGGCGACGAAGAGCAGCAGGCCGATCACGCCGACCTGGAGGTAGACGTCGAGGTACGCGTTCAATCCGTCCGAGTGATAGACGCCGGTGTTCGCCTGGATGGCCGTGAACGGGTAGAGGTCCGTCGGCCACGCGCCGATCCATCCCCACCCGACCGTCTGCTGCACCGGGATCAGCTGCCAGATCTGGATCCACAGCTGGTAGCGCACCTGGAAGTCGGAGCGCGCGTTGAGCAGGTCGATCACCCGCGTGCGGTAGATGTAAGCCGTCACGAGTGCCGCGACGGTGAGGATCGCCAGTCCCCACTGGAAGTAGGGGCGCTGGTTCGTCGGGGCCTTTCGCAGCAGGTAGAGCGCGAGGGTGGCGAGGCCGACGACCACCGAGACCGCCGCGATGACGGGGGAGTGGGCGAGCAGGATGCACAGCCCGGCGAGCGTGATCGAGTAGGCCGCGACCGGAGGGCGCACCGATCGGGTGCGGAGTTCGACGAGGAACGTCACGAACGCGATCAGGGCCACGATGCTGAGCTGGTTGCGGGTGCCGAACAGCCCCTGGATCGGGCCGCCGAGGGCGATGTTGCCCTGGATGCCGAGGAACCGGATCGGCGCATCCAGCAGCAGTCCGCTCAGCACCTCGAGCGCCAGCGACAGCGTGAGCAGGAAGCGCAGGGCGTCGCCGACGACGCGGACGATCTGGATGGCGTCGCGAACGAGGGCGATGTACACGGCGAGGAAGGCGAAGATCAGCTGGTAGACCACCCCGGTGAGCGTCGCCCACTGGTACTGGCTCCACAGGATGGACGCGGCACACCATCCGACGAACAGCAGGGCCGAGATGGGCAGCAGGCCGTGCCACTCGATCAGCCGCCACTGCGCAGCGAACGACAGGGCCGCGAGCACCACAAGCACCGCCAGAGCGCCGATCAGGCCCGGCCAGCCGATCAGACCGCGGATGGCGTGCGTCGAGAACCCGGTGATCACCGCCAGCAGGGCGAGCGTCGAGGTGAAACGGGCGGAACCGAGGAACTCGATGGCCGCGGGCGGCACCAGGGTTCGACGGGGCGTTGCCATGCTCACAGACTACGGGGCCGTCAGGTTCGCGGCCCGCTTGGTGGCCACCGAGAGCGCCACGAGGAGAGCCCAGCCGCCTTCGATCAGGATGCGGCTCTCGGCGAAACTCTGAGCGATCAGAGCACCGAGGAGCAGCAGAGGGAGCAGCGCGACCGCGCGGTACGGCTGGTCGTCGACGATCGTGGAGCGGGGGCGGTCCACCGCGAGGAACCAGGCGCGTCCGAACGTGGTGAGGACCAGCAGGATGAAGACGACGAGCCCCACGATTCCGAGCTGCAGCCACACGTCGAGCCAGGCGTTGTGCGCCTGCAGGTATTCGACGCCGTTGCGGGTGGCCAGCCCGTCGAAGGGCTTCACCCACGGCGCCCAGTAGCTGACCCATCCCCACCCGAAGGCGGAGCGTTCCTGGGCCAGACGTGTGACCGCCGCCCAGATGTCGAGACGCCCGGTGAGGTCCTCGCTCTTCCCGAACAGAGCCGGGATGCGCGAGGAGAACAGCGAGACGCCGACGATCACGGCCGCCACCACGACGATCGCCACCAGGTAGACGGGACCCCGTCGTTCGGCGCCGGCACGGCGGCCCCACAGCGCGAACGCCAGCACGACGGCGGTGACCAGCGCGGCGGCGATGACCGTCGCGGAGCGGGTCAGGGCGAGGGTCAGCACCGCCACGATCAGCCAGCCCAGCGCCGAGCCGTGGCGTGTTGTCCGGTCGGCGACCTGGATGGCGAACACCACGATGGCCAGCAGCGCGATCATGGCGAGCAGGTTGCTGTTGCCGACGATGCCCTGGATCGGGCCGCCGTGGAAGAGCAGGTCGCGGCTCCAGTAGAACGCCTGGGGGAGCTTCCCCTCCGGCACCGCGTACACCGGGGTCAGGGGGAGCACCGGCTGCCGAACGAAGAGGGCGACGACGAGTTCGAAGACCAGCGAGAGGCCCAGGATCCAGCGGAACGCGTTGCCGAGAGCGCTGAGCAGACCCGGCCAGCCCAGCCGCACGCCGAGGAAGACGCCGGCGAGCGTCGTGACGAGCGTCGAGACGACGCCGAGCGCGCTCGCCCCCGGGTACGCCGACCACGCGATGGATGCGATCGCCAGAACCAGGAACAGCACCAGCGTCTTCGGCGTGGTCCGCCAGTGGAAGCGCGGCCGCGACCGCACGATGAGCACTGCGCTGCCGACGCCGAGCACGCCGGCGAGGACGAAGTACCCCGGCCAGCTGATCGTGTTGCGCCAGAAGTCGCCGGCGAACAGGGTGAACAGCACGAGCGCGGCGAACGCGTTCTCCGCCGTGCCGGTCGCGGTGCGCGCGACGGCGATGCGAGCGGGGAGCGTGGCGCGGGGCGATGTCACCTGGGAAGGATAGCCGACCGCGCCACGCGATCCCGTCGGCGGCTCAGGAGTTCGGGTGCGCGACGAACACCGTGCCGTGACCGCTGGCCGTGAGCTCGGTCTCGTCGACGACGACCGCCGACTCGCCGCGGGCGAGCGTCACCGTGTCGTTCGCGCCGCTCAGCTCCACCTCTCCGTCGGTGACGAGGGCGATGGCGGTGCCGGGGAGGCGGACCGTCGTGGGTCCTCCGTCGTCGACGACGATGTGCTCCAGGGCGAAGTCGGGCACATCCGTCCGGAAGGTCTCCACGCCGGCGGCCGGGTGCTCCGGGGCGAGCGGAGTGGCCTCGATCGGCGTGAAGTCGAGCACGCTCACCAGCTCGGGCACGTCGATGCGCTTGCGGGTCAGTCCGCCGCGGAGAACGTTGTCGGACGCCGCCATCAGCTCGATGCCGAGACCGCGGAGGTAGGCGTGGATGTTGCCCGCGGGCAGGTAGAGCACCTGGCCCGGGCGCAGGGTCGCACGGTTGAGCAGCAGGGCGAGGACGATCCCCGGGTCGCCCGGGAAGGCCTCGTCGAGCATCCGCACCGTGTCGGCGTCGCGGTCGTCCGGCAGGGCGCGCGCCGCGCGGACCACCTCCGCGACGAGCAGGTCGACTTCCGGGTCCTCGCCGAGCAGCCATTCTGTCGCACGCCGCAGGACGGCGCCGGGCTCGCCGACGAGGGTGCGGGCGAATCCGGCGAGCACTGCGCCGCCGGGGGTGGCGGCCGCGAGGCGCTCGAAGGCCTGGCGCGACTCCTCGGGGTCACGGAACCCGCACAGGGCCTCGAAGGGATCGCTCAGCGCGAAGATGAGCTCCGGCTTGTGGAACGGGTCCTTGTAATTGCGCTCAGGAGAGTCGGGCGCGAGCCCTGCCGCGTTCTCCCGCTCGAAACCGGCGCGGGCCTGCTCGGGCGAGGGATGCGCCTGCAGCGACAGCGGCCCTGCAGCGGCCAGCACCTTCAGCAGGTACGGGAGGTCGCTCGTGCGCTCCCAGGCGGCCAGATCCTGCGCGCCGCCGGCGAGGGCCGGGTCGAGCACCCGGGCGGGGGAGCCGGGATGCGCACCGAGCCACAGCTCCGCCTCCGGTCCGCCGCTCGGCTCCGTGCCGAGGAGGCCCGCGATCGCGGTCGTGGAGCCCCACGCGTAGTCGCGTGGGGTGTTGCCGATGCGCACAAACATCCGTCGCCATCCCTTTCGTTCCGTTGGACCAAACTACCAATCGCTTTGTCCGCGCCGCGCGCGTTCCTTAGGCTGACGGCGGCCCGACCATCCCTGTGGACGCAATGGAGCAGACATGCCCTTCGAGACCATCGCCGGCGACTTCTACGGCTTCGAGAACCTCCTCTCCGACCGCGAGAAGGACTTCATCACCACGCTGCGCGCGCAGCTGGAGTCCGAGGTGAAGCCGATCGTCAACGAGTACTGGGAGAAGGCGGAGTTTCCGCACCAGATCATCGACGTCCTGCACAGGAACGGCGCCATCGGACTCGGATTCCCGGAGACCGCTCCGTTCGAGAACTCCGCCGTGTTCCGTGGCTGGGTCGCTCTGGAGCTGGCACGGGTGGACGCCTCGGTGAGCACCTACGTCGGCGTGCAGAACGGTCTCGCCCTCGGCGCGATCGGCGTCTGCGGCTCGGACGAGCAGCGCGCCGAGTGGCTGCCGAAGCTGGCGAGCGGCGAGGTGCTCGGCGCCTTCGGCCTCACGGAGCCGACCTCCGGCTCCGACTCGGCGCAAGGCCTCAAGACCGTGGCGACCCGAGACGGCGACAACTGGGTGCTGAACGGCTCCAAGCGCTGGATCGGCAACGCCACGTTCAGCCACATCACCGTGATCTGGGCGAAGAGCGCGGAGGACGGCCAGGTCAAGGGTTTCATCGTCCCCACCTCGACGCCGGGCTACACGGCCACAAAGATCGAGGGGAAGCAGTCCCTCCGGATCGTGCAGAACGCCGACATCACGCTCGAGAACGTCGTCGTCCCCGAGTCGTTCCGCCTGCAGAACGCGAACAGCTTCAAGGACACCGCCCGGGTGCTCCGCCTCACCCGCGCCGAGGTCGCCTGGGCGGCCGTGGGCGTCGCGGTCGGCGCCTACGAGGCCGCCCTGCGCTACACGAAGGAGCGCGTCCAGTTCGGCAAGCCGATCGCCTCCCACCAGCTCATCCAGGACCTCCTGGTCAAGTCGATCGGCAACATCACGGCCTCGATCGGCCTGTGCACCCGCGTCTCGCAGATGCTCGACGACGGCGAGCAGCGCGACGAGCACTCGGCCCTGGCGAAGGCCTTCGCAACGGCGCGGATGCGCGAGACGGTCGCCTGGTGTCGCGAGGCCCTCGGCGGAAACGGCATCGTGCTCGACTACGACGTCGCCCGCTTCTTCGCGGATGCCGAAGCCCTCTACTCCTACGAGGGCACGCGCGAGATGAACACGCTCATCGTCGGCCGCGCGATCACGGGGCAAGCGGCGTTCGTCTGAGCTCCTCGGCGGCTGCTGTCCTCAATCAGCGGCCGGGGCGCTCGGCTCGCTAGTCTCGCTCAGACACATCGACGAGATTTCGCGCGACCCGGTGACAGGGGCCGGCGGGTATAGCACGAGAGAGCCGGTGGCATGGGCCTGATCTACGATTCTGCCGACTCGAGCGGCATGATGACGGCCCTCTCCGCGAATCTGTCGGCTGCTCGGTCGATGGTGGAAGACACGGAGAACGCCTGTCACCGTCTGGTGGGCGCTCTGGGCACCGGCGAGCTGTCCGGGAATGGCTATGCGGCAGTCGGATCGTTGTTCTCTCAGGCCATTGTGCCGACTTTGACGACGACACAGGGTCAGCTGACATCCCTCCAGAAGGACCTCGAGACCTACCGGTGGGAAGACTCGAAGGTCAGCCGTTTCGGTGTGCTCAAGGAGGACGAGCTGACGGCGCAGCTGAAAGCGACGAAGGCGCAGCGGGATGCGACGGAAAGCCTCATCGAGCTCAACAGCGAGGCAGCGACTGCGCTGTCTGCTGTGCCTGCGTTGGGCGAGGCGTTGGGGGTGGCGAATCGCCGGTTGGAACTTGCGCTAGGGCAGCTGGAGAACGACATCCGAGACCTGGAAGACCGGCTGCTCGCTTTGCGGGCCTTCGACGCTGCGACCAAAAGGCTCTTCCAGAACGACCTGGTCGACACCGAGTCGCGCCGGCGGTCGCCACGCGGCGCCAGGGTAGGAAGTCCGCAGAACGGAAGCGTCCAGCCGGCGTCTCTGGTCGCGCCCGCACCGGGGGCCAGCGCCCAGCAGATCGCGCAGTGGCTGATCACCGGGGCTTACAGTATCGGCGCCCTGACCGCAGCTTGCGGGGGAGCGGCCGTCATGGCCGCAATCACCCTCATCACGATGACCGGTTCCACGAGCGGATCTCGGTTCTACACGCCGGAAGAGCGAGTCCGGCGTGCGCGGCTGGACATCTACTACCGCACGCACAACCTGGACGGCAGTGTGCGGCAGCACATCGGGCCGATCTCGCCGTTTGACCAGTACCTCAACGAGTCGCCAACGTTCGAGGACGTTGGCGCGATCCTCAAGGAGAAAACCCGAAAAGGCAAGAACTCCGGCGTACGAGAAGTGGACACCCCCGAGGAAGTCCGCGACGTGTACGACGAAATCACTAGCGGCAGCGAACCCGTCGAGGACGTTGGCACTTACAAAGGCGAGAAGCGCAGGCTTCCCGACGGCACGGAGATCGGAATCCGAGACGAAAGCAAGTCGGGCGGCCTCACCATCGATATCAAGTCGCCTAAAGGCCCGGAAATCAAAGTGCACTTGCCGAAGGGATGGGGAAAGTGAAGATCGAGCCGGACACTTTGGAACATCTGGTCCTCTACCTGGCCGAAGACGATTGGTTGCCAATCGGTAACGCCAGCGCCCACGCAGCCGACTTCGAATCGGACATCCCGAAGAGGAAAGCTCGCCTCCTGGCGGTAATAAGAGCCTTGGCGGCGGAAGGCTACATCCGCATTGGTGATCTGGAGTATCGAAATCCGGCGACGAAGACCGGCCTTCACTGGGTGGGGTGGCCGGGCACCTTGGCCGGCAAGATGGAACGCCTCGAGAAGGTCTATACGCCAGAGGTGAAGGACGACAAGGACTGGTACTACGGGTGCTGGCTCGATCTCACCGACGCTGGTGAACAGGTGGTCCAGGCGCTCCCTGCGCCCGATGCCCACTTTTTCGAGGGTCTCATCTAGCCGTGCCCGGAACGGTGAATGACCGGCTTGAGCATCTCTCTCAGGTGTACACGCCGGAACAGGACTCGAACGCGTGGGGTTGGTCCTGCGTGCTGGAGATCACCGACGAGGGGCGCCAGGCGGAGGCGTTGCTCCCAGAGCTCGATGAGCGGTTTAGAGACTGGTGAGCAATGAGAATGCAGGTTTCGCGACATCGGGCGGCCTGATCGTCGAACTGGACGGATTGGCACATTTGGTGCTTCATCAGGCAGACGATGACTGGCTTGAGATAGGCAATCCGAACTACTACGCGGGCTTCTTTGAGCATGACCTGGAACGCCGAAGCGTGCTGGTCCTCAGTGTCGTCCGCGCGCTCGCCGAAGCTGGCTACCTCAGGATCGGCGAACTGATCCGGGATTCCGACCACCTTGAGAACAGCGGCTGGGTGGAGTGGACAGGAACACTCGACGAACAGATGGATCGCCTGGCCGAGGTGTACAAGCCTGACGGTCCCGAGGATGACTGGTACTGGGCATGCTGGCTCCAGATCACCGACGCTGGACGCGCGGTTGTCGAAGCTATCCCGAATCCGGCTGGCCGCTTCTTTCGAAAGTTGTAGGACAGGACGAACGCCCCTGATTGTCTGGATAGGAACCTCGCGGGCAGCGCTCATTGCGATGGAGCGAGCGGATGTCCTCAATGAGCGGTAAGCCTTGGGGGATGCCTAGCCTCGTGTGAGCTCCTCCGCGGCCTCCAGCCGCATCGTCAGCCGGTGGGCGAACAGCAGAGGGATGACCCCGAAGACCCCGAACGACATGTCGATCAACTGCCAGCCGATCGGGATACCGCGCACAGCACCCGCGATCAACGCGAGCGGGATGACGCCGGCGCAGGCGATCATCCCGAACCGGATGACCCAGATGTTGCGGACGGGATCGATCAGCGGCCCGATGAACGCCACTGCGATGACGAGGTGCGCGAACGCGAGCCAGTCCGTCCCGTAGGCGAGGAAGGGGTAGCGCGTCCCAGTGTCGGTGAGCGCATCGCGGACGCGGTCCACCCAGTGGACGAGGTCGGGCAGCAGCGCGGGCGCCGGAGTGGAGTGCAGGACCTGCGACGCCCAACGGACCTCCGCCTCCAGCGGAAACGCGGTCAGTCCGCTGAGGACGAGTCCGACGACGAAGACGACGAGCCAGACCCGGACGGCCGTGATGGTGCGCATGCTCCGACCGTAGGACGGGGCGGGCCCCCGTCGCGTCCGTCGAGCGGACGATAGTCTGGCGGCATCCCGTTAACGAACGATCAGGAGGACCGCCGTGGCGTGGTTGGTGACCGGAGGCGCAGGCTACATCGGAGCGCACGTCGTGCGGGCGTTCCGCGACGAGGGGATCGACGTTGTCGTCGTCGACGACCTGTCCAGCGGTCACGAGGAGTTCGTGCCGGCGGATGTGCCGTTCTACCGGGGCACCATCCTCGACGGCGAGCTGCTGTCGCGCATCTTCACCGAGAACACGGTCTCCGGCGTCGTGCACGTCGCCGGCTTCAAGTACGCCGGTGTGTCCGTTCAGCGGCCGCTGCACACGTACGAGCAGAACGTGACCGCCACCGCGGTGCTGCTCGCGGCGATGCAGGATGCGGGCGTCGACGCCATCGTGTTCAGCTCGTCCGCCGCGGTGTACGGCACGCCGGATGTCGACATCGTCACCGAGACGACGCCCAAGAACCCCGAGTCGCCCTACGGCGAGTCGAAGCTGATCGGCGAGTGGCTGCTGCGCGACCAGGGCGTCGCCGCGGGCCTCCGCCACACCTCCCTGCGCTACTTCAACGTGGTCGGGTCGGGTGACCCGGCGCTGCGCGACACCAGCCCGCACAACCTGTTCCCGCTCGTCTTCGACGCCCTGGTCGCCGGCCGCACCCCTCGCATCAACGGGAACGACTACCCGACCCCCGACGGCACCTGCGTCCGTGACTACATCCACGTCGCCGACCTGGCGGTCTCGCACGTCGCGGCCGCGAAGCGCCTCGACGCCGGCGAGGCGATCGAGCCCGTCTACAACCTGGGGAGCGGCGACGGCGTCTCCGTCGGCCAGATCATGTCGACGGTGGCCGAGGTGACCGGAATCGCCTTCACCCCAGAAGTGGGGCCTCGACGCGCAGGGGATCCCGCGAGGATCGTGGCATCGGGAGAGCTCGCAGCGCGCGATCTCGACTGGAGGATGCGTCACTCGCTCGAGGACATGGTGCGCAGCGCCTGGGAAGCACGCCAGGCGGCGTCCTGACACCGTTCCCGACAGGCCCGGTCGACCGGGCGTGTCGGGATTGTTGTCGTTCTCCGGCGCGTCGCGAACTCTCGACCTGCGGTCAAGGCTTTACGATTCGCGACTTGACGTGAGCGAATGACAACGGTGTAATTAGGGCAACGCGGGAATCTCGTGTTTCAGCAGTTCATGGGTGGGGAGACCGATATGCCAGTTCCTGAATATCGTTCTGGGGTACCCGACGACTGGTTCATCGACCCGGTCCGCCTCGGGGTCCCGGGCGTCCGACCGGCGGAGGTCGAAGAAGACAACCCGCTGGCCTGGCAGACCGACGCTCTGTGCGCTCAGACCGATCCGGAGGCGTTCTTCCCCGAGAAGGGCGGCTCGACCCGCGACGCGAAGCGCATCTGCACCTCGTGCGAGGTGCGGTCGCAGTGCCTGGAATACGCTCTCGCCAACGACGAGCGGTTCGGGATCTGGGGCGGCCTCTCCGAGCGCGAGCGCCGCAAGCTCCGCAAGCGCGCCGGCTGACTCATTCGCTGAAACCGCGCCGCGCCCGACCCAAAGACGGGATCGGCGCGAGCCCGACCTAGGCTGACTGGCGATGTATCCGAGAGTCACCGCCATCGTCGTCGCCCACAGCGGCGGCCCCCGCCTGCAGCGCACTCTCGACGCCCTCGCGGAGCAGACCCGTCGACCGGACGCCGTGATCGCCGTCGACTGTGCGACCTCCGACGACGCCGCTCGTCTGCTTTCGGAAGCCCAGCCCACCCAGCTGCTCAACGTCCCCGAGAAGCTCCCGTTCGGCGCCGCGGTCGCGACGGCCGTGCGCGTCCTCCCTCCCGCGTCCGACTCGGGGCAGCTGCTCTGGCTCCTGGCTCAGGACACCGCCCCGGAGCCGGAGGCATTGGAGGCGCTTCTCGCGGCGCTCGAGGTGTCTCCTTCGGTCGCCGTGGTGGGCCCGAAGCTGGTCGACTGGGACGACCCGGCCCTGATCCGCGAGTTCGGCGAGGCGATGACCCCGTTCGGCGCCTCCGTGCCGCTGGTCGAGAACGAGCTCGACCAGGCCCAGCACGACGGCCTGAGCGACGTCCTGGCCGTGTCGAGCGCCGGGATGCTCGTCCGCCAGGCGCTCTGGGAGCGGCTGGAGGGCTTCGACCCCGCGCTCCCGACCGTCGACGACGGCCTCGACTTCTGCACGCGGGCGCGCCTGGCCGGGTTCCGCGTCACCCTGGTTGCTCAGGCGCGCATCGCCATCGCGGGCGACGGCGTCGCCGGGCCAAATCTCTCGTCGAAGTGGACGGTGCGCCGTCGTCTCTCGGGCGAGCGGCGCCGCGCGCAGCTGCATCGCCGGATGGTGTACGCCCCGGGATGGGCGGTCCCGCTGCACTGGCTGACTCTGGTGCCGCTCGGCATCCTGCGCGGGCTCCTGCGGCTGCTGCGCAAGGAGCCGGGCTCGGTCGGCGGTGAGCTCGGGGCTGCGTTCCGGGTCGCGTTCTCCGGCCTCGCGGTAAGCAGCGCCCGGAGGCGGCTCGCGGCGGCGCGTGAGGTGAGCTGGGCCGCCGTCGCCCCGCTGCGCATCCCGTTCGCCGAGGTGCGCCGTGCCCGCGCGCTGAAACGCGAAGCGGCGATGGTCCGCCAGCAGGGCGAGAAGCAGGACCTCGACTTCTTCGGAACCGGCGGGGGATGGGCGGTGCTCGCCGCGCTCCTGGTTGGCGTCGCCCTGTTCTTCCCCCTCATCGGCTCCGGTGCCCTCTCCGGCGGCGGACTCCTGCCGCTCGATTCGTCGGTCGGCCAGCTCTGGGCGGATCTCGGCTACGGGTGGCGCGACACGAGCCTCGGGTTCGTCGGCGCCGCGGACCCGTTCTCCGCCGTGCTCGCGGTCCTGGGGACGCTCACGTTCTGGCAGCCGTCACAGTCCCTCGTGCTGCTCTGGATCCTCGCCGTGCCGCTCGCGGCGCTCGGCGCCTGGCTCGCGGCCGCACGGCTGACGACCCGCGCGACGCTGCGCGCCTTCGCCGCCCTCGCCTACGCGTTCGCACCGACCTTGCTGGTGGCTCTGCAGGGCGGCCGCCCGTCGGCGGTGCTCGCACACATCCTGCTGCCGTGGCTGTTCTTCGCCGGCCTCGCCGCCCGCCGGTCCTGGGCGGCCAGCGCCACCACGGCCCTGCTCGCCGCAGCGACGGCGGCGTGCGCCCCGATCCTCATCCCGGCGCTCGTCATCGCGTGGATCGCAGCCCTGGTCTTCGCCGGCCGTCGCGCCGCGCGGATCGCGTTCATCCCGCTGCCCGCCCTCGTGCTGTTCGCGCCGCTCGTGGCGCAGCAGGGAGCACGGGGAGCCTGGTTCTCGATCTTCGCCGACCCGGGCGTCCCGCTGGACGCACGGCAGACGCCGGCCTGGCAGCTCGCGCTCGGATTCCCGGACGGCACCCTCGGTGGCTGGCATGCTCTCGCCACCGCCCTGCAGCTGCCGACGGCGTCGGCCAACCTGATCGTCCCGATCCTGCTGGCGCCGCTCGGCGTGCTGGCGATCCTCGCTCTCTTCCTGCGGGGTACGGTCCGGGCGATCGTCGCCCTCCTGGTCGCCCTCGTCGGCTTCCTGACCGCTGTCGCCGCCCTCCACGTCCAGGTCGCGGTCTCCGGTGGCACGGTCGTCCCGATCTGGCCGGGCACGGCGGTGAGCCTCTACTGGCTCGGGCTCATCGGCGCCGCCGTTCTCGCGTTGTCCGCCATCGGACGCGCCGCCGTCTATCCGGCCTGGGTCGCGATCGTGACGCTCGCGATCGCCGTCGTGCCGGTCGGGATCGTCAGCCTCACCGGTCACGCCGACGTCGCGGAGAGCGACGGCCGCACCATGCCCGCCGTCGTCACGGCCAAGGCGGCCACGCAGCCGCGCACCGGGACGCTGCGCATCATCCCGCAGGGCGAGGGCGGCATCCGCGCCGAGATCGTGCGGGGCAGCGGTCAGACCCTCGACGACCAGTCGACGCTCGCGGACACGCAGCGCACGCTCACGGCCGACCAGCGGGCGCTGGCACAGCTGGCTGGCAACCTCTCCTCCCGCAGTGGATACGACGCCTCGGCAGAGCTGAAGCGCCTCGGCATCGACTTCGTACTGCTGACGCCTCCGCAGACCGCTCTGCCGGGGCAGGACGCTACAGAGGGGGACGCCACACGGACCCGCGCGGCCGTGGCGATGGATGCGAACCCGCTTCTCGCGCCGGTGGGCGTCACCTCCACTGGCCGGCTCTGGGCGTTCGATCGCGGAACGTCCGATGTCCCGGCCGCCGCGCAGATCCCCGCGGACGCCGGAGGTATCTGGCGCGTCATCGTGCTTCTCGTGCAGGGCATCGTCATCGGCCTCACGGTGCTGATGGCCATCCCGACCACCCGGTCCGCGGACCGCATCTCCGAGCTCTCCGCCCGCCGGCCCGACCGTCGACGCCGCGAGGAGGCCGCTGTCGAGCCCGACGACGAGCCGGAGAAGCCGGCCGCCGCCGACAGCGTGGCGGACGAGAGCCTGGATGAGTACGAGGCCGAGCCCGACGACGAGGCGATCGTGGAGTCCGCCGAGGAGGAGGACGTGCCCGAGGTCGAGCCGGTAGCGGACGGCGAGCCGGTCGCGGAGGTCGAGCCGGTCGCGGACAGCGAGCCGGTCGCGCAGAACGAGCCGGTCGCGGAGCCTGAGCCCGAGCTGCCGCCCGCGTCGGACGGGGATCCGGAACCGAGCCGCGATGAGGCCGTGGACATGGGCAGCGACGACACCGATCGCCCCTTCGAGCGGGAAACGGAGCGCGTGACGACGCCGCCGTCGCCGACGACGCTCGAAGACGGACTGGAGGAGACCATCATCCGACCCCGACGCAGCTTCGAGGGAGGCGACCGTGGCTGACCGCAGAGGCATCGCCCGTATCGGTGCACGCGCCGTCGGCGGCTTGGTGGGCGTCGGCATCGCCGTCGTGGCGGTCGCCGGAGCCACCCTGCTCCCCCTTCCCGACTTCGCGATCGGAGCACCCGCCCAGGTTGTGACGCCCGTCCCCGCGGATCAGCAGCGCATCTGCCCCGGACCGCTCCTGCAGCTGGCGGCCGACGCGGGGGAGGCGACCCGCCCGAGTGCTGTCGGCGCTCCGACCTACACCTCCCACGCGGAGGACGCAGAGGTGAGCACCAGCACCCTGAAATCGGATGCCGACACGTCCTCGTCGGACGAGTCGCCCCTGGTGGCGACCGTGTCCACTCCGCAGGGCGCCACCAAACCTCCGCTGTTCGCCGCCGCCCAATCTCAGACGGCCGCCGCGGACGACCTCTTCGGGCTCGCCGCCGCAGCCTGCGCCGAGCCGAGCGCCGACACCTGGCTCGCGGCCGGCTCGACCTCCCTCGGCCAGACGAGCCTCGTGATGCTCTCGAACGCGAGCGAGGTCGACGCAACGGTCGACCTGACGCTGTACACCGAGACGGGCCCGGTCAGCGCACCGGGTGCCGCCGGCATCCTGGTCCCGGCCGGTTCCCAGAAGGTCGTCCCGCTCGCGGGGCTCGTCCCGTCGGCATCAGCACCGGTCGTCCGTGTCCAGACGACCGGCGGCGAGGTCGCCGCATCGCTGCAGCAGAGCTTCGAGCAGGGCATCCAGCCGCGCGGAGCCGAGCTCGCCGGGCCGACCGGTGCCCCGGCACGCCAGCAGATCATCCCAGGGGTCACGATCGCCTCGATGGCGGCGGTCCAGGCGGAGCAGTCGGCGGAGGGCGTCGGGTTCACCTACCCGGTCGTCCGTCTCCTCGTTCCCGGCGACACCGACGCCCAGATCACGATCGGCGCCGTCGGCGAGGCCGGCACGGCCGCGGGCGACTCCTACGCGACCACTGTGAAGGCAGGAACGGTCGCCGAGGTCCCGCTCGACCACCTCAAGGACGGCAACTACACGGTCACCGTGAATGCCAACGTCCCCGTCGTCGCCGCGGTCCGCACCTCGGTCATCGGGACCAGGACGCGCGACTTCACCTGGTTCTCGTCGGCTCAGCCGCTTCAGAAGGATCTCCTCGCGGCCGTCCCGACCGACGGCGCCGCGACTTTCCACTTCGCGAACTCGGGCGAGGCCGACAAGACGGTCACGGTGCAGGGGCTCGCGCCCGGCAGCAAGCCCGCGACGCTGACGGTCCCGGCCGAGGGAGGCGCGCTGCTCCGCGTCGCACCGGACAGCTACCGCATCACGGGCGCGGACGGCCTGCGCGGCAGCATCAGCTTCGCCGCGGACGGCCGCGCGAGCAGCTTCGCGCTCACTCCGCCCGGTCCGCTCGCCGCACCTATCACGGTCTACCCGAACTGACCGGAGGGGCGGATTGCCCCTCGCCGATCAGACGTGCCGGATCAGAAGTGCCGGTAGCGGTCGGGGGCGAGGTCCCACGGGTCCTTGCCGAGCAGCTCGGCGACCGCGCGGAAGACGCATCCCTCGATGTACATGCGCCGGTGCAGCTCGTCGTCGTGGTGCAGCTTGGTCAGGCGCTGGATGGGCACCCGGTAGAGCACGATGCGCCGGTGGGCCGCATCCACCCGCCAGCGGTCGACGCCGTCGGCGCCCGAGTTGCCGATCGGAGTCGCAGCGACCTCGAAGTGCACGTTCGCCAGCTCCTCCGGCCAGACGCCCTTGAGGTAGTCGGCGGTGGATGCGACGGTCATGTCGAAGAAGTCGATCCGGTTCTGCAGCATCGGCAGGTGCGGGCCGGTCACCGGACCCCGCGCGCCTCGGCCGTGCCTGCTCCGCCAGCGGCTGGTCGCCGGGGTCTGACTGCTGGTGCGGCGGTTGCGGGGCATGTCGCCATCCTACGTCGGCCGCCGTCGGGTAGTCTGAGCCCGATGTTGAGCCGTCCCTGTTCCCGTGTCGCGTGTCCTCGCGATGCCGTTCAGACGCTCACCTACGTCTACGCCGACTCGATGGCCGTGCTCGGACCGCTGAGCCTGAAGCACGAGCCGCACTCGTACGACCTGTGCGCCATCCACGCCGAGCGGCTGTCCGCACCGCAGGGCTGGCAGATCGTCCGGCACGTCAGCGTCGCCGACGCCTGACTCCGGCGCCTGACTCCGGCGCCCGGCTCCGGCATCCAGGGCGGCCGTCGCGATAGGTTAGGGCCATGAGCATCACCGACCCGCGTCTGCAGTCCGTCGTCAAGACCTACGACATCCGTGGACTGGTCGGGAAGGACCTCACGGAGGAGGTCGTCGAGGCCATCGCCGCGGCGTTCGTCGACGAGGTCCAGGCCGCGGGGACCGACGTCATCGTCGGCCACGACATGCGCGACTCCTCTCCGGCTTTCGCCGCCGCCTTCGCCCGCGGCGCACAGGCGCGCGGTGCCGACGTCGTGTCGATCGGGCTGTGCTCCACCGACGAGTCGTATTTCGCCTCCGGCTACCTGCAGGCGCCCGCCGCGATGTTCACCGCGAGCCACAACCCCGCGACCTACAACGGCATCAAGCTCTCCCGTGCCGGCGCCCAGGGCCTCAGCATGGACACCGGCCTCGGCGCGGTGCGCGACCGTGCCGCCGAGTACCTGCACGACGGGATCCCGGCCGTCGACCGCCCGGGGACCTTCCGCGAGGAGGATGTGCTCGAGCGCTACGCCGCCTACCTGCGCTCGCTCGTCGACCTGAGCGGCATCCGGCCGATCACGGTCGTCGTCGACGCGGGCAACGGGATGGGCGGCCTGACCGTTCCGGCCGTGCTCGGAGAGGCCGCCGGGCTCCCCGCGCTGCCCATCACCGTCATCCCGCTGTACTTCGAGCTCGACGGGACGTTCCCCAACCACGAGGCCAACCCGCTGGAGCCGAAGAACATCGTCGACCTGCAGCGCGCGGTCGTCGAGCACGGCGCCGACCTCGGTCTCGCCTTCGACGGCGACGCCGATCGCTGCTTCGTCGTGGACGAGCGCGGTTCGGCCGTCACGCCGTCCGCAGTTGCCGCGATCGTCGCCCTGCGGGAGATCGCGCGGGCACGAGCAGAGGATCCGGACGCGGAGATCACCGTCATCCACAACCTCATCACGTCGAACATCGTCCCCGAGACGATCGAGGCCGCGGGGGCTGTCCCGCTGCGGACCCGCGTCGGCCACACCCTGATCAAGGATGCGATGCGCCGCTCCGGCGCCGTGTTCGGTGGCGAGCACTCGGCGCACTACTACTTCCGCGACTTCTGGAGCGCCGACAACGGGATGCTCGCGGCGATGCACCTCCTCGCCGAGTTCGGCGCGCAGGACCGCCCGCTGTCCGAGCTGTCCGCCCGGTACACGCCGTACGCGATGTCGGGGGAGATCAACTCCACCGTCGCCGACGTGCCCGCCGCCTTCACCCGCATCGTGGAGGCGTTCACGCCGCGCGCCGACTTCGACGAGCTCGACGGGCTCACGGTCACCGGCCGGGTCGGGCAGGACGAGCCGTTCTGGTGGTTCTCGGTGCGCCCGTCCAACACCGAGCCGCTCCTCCGACTGAACGTCGAGGCGGCCGACCAGGCGACGATGGCGCGCATCCGCGACGAGGTGCTCGCGCTCATCCGCGCCTGAGCGTCATCCCCGGGACGCAGCGGGGAGGGCATGCCACAATAGAGGCCATGCCTGCTAGTGCCACCACCGCCCTGCCGTTCAAGGTCGCCGACCTCTCCCTCGCCGCCGCCGGGCGGCACCAGATCCGGCTCGCCGAGAACGAGATGCCCGGGCTGATGGCCCTCCGGGCCGAGTTCGGCGACGCGAAGCCGCTCGCCGGTGCGCGCATCGCCGGCTCCCTGCACATGACCGTGCAGACCGCCGTGCTGATCGAGACCCTGGTCGCGCTCGGCGCCCGGGTGCGCTGGGCCAGCTGCAACATCTTCTCCACGCAGGACGAGGCGGCCGCCGCGATCGCCGTCGGTCCGACCGGCACGCCCGAGGCGCCCGCGGGCGTCCCCGTGTTCGCCTGGAAGGGCGAGACGCTGGAGGAGTACTGGTGGTGCACCCAGCAGATCTTCGATTGGTCGACGGAGGCCGCCGCCGACGGAGCCGACTACCTCGGCCCGAACCTGATCCTCGACGACGGCGGTGACGCGACCCTGCTCGTTCACAAGGGCCGCGAGTTCGAGCTCGCGGGAGCCGTGCCGGAGGACGCCGCGTCCGACAGCCACGAGTACCGTGTCATCCTGGCGGCTCTGCGCGAGTCGCTCGCCGCTTCCACCGACCGCTGGACCCGCATCGCCGCCGACATCCTCGGCGTCACCGAGGAGACCACCACGGGCGTGCACCGCCTGTACGAGCTGGCCAAGGAAGGCCAGCTTCTGTTCCCGGCGATCAACGTCAACGACTCGGTCACCAAGAGCAAGTTCGACAACAAGTACGGCATCCGCCACTCCCTCCCGGACGGCCTGAACCGCGCGACCGACGTCCTCATCGGCGGCAAGGTCGCGTTCGTCGCCGGCTACGGCGACGTGGGCAAGGGCGCGGCGGAAGCGCTCCGCGGCCAGGGCGCCCGCGTCATCGTCAGCGAGGTCGACCCGATCAACGCGCTGCAGGCGGCGATGGACGGCTACCAGGTCGCCCGGCTCGAGTCGGTGATCGACCAGGTCGACATCCTCATCACCGGGACGGGCAACGTCAACGTGGTCACCCTCGACCACCTGCTCGGCCTCAAGCACCTCGCCATCGTCGCCAACGTCGGCCACTTCGACAACGAGATCGACATGGCGTCGCTGGAGGCGCTGCCCGGTGCCGAGAAGGTGGAGATCAAGCCCCAGGTGCACGAGTGGCGCCTGCCGACCGGTCGCAGCATCCTGGTGCTCTCGGAGGGTCGTCTGATGAACCTCGGGAACGCCACCGGCCACCCCAGCTTCGTCATGAGCAACTCGTTCACCAACCAGGTGCTCGCACAGCTCGAGCTGTACGTGTCGCCGGAGAACTACCCGATCGGCGTGTACGTGCTCCCCAAGCACCTCGACGAGAAGGTCGCGCGCCTGCACCTCGACGCCCTCGGCGTCGAGCTGACGACGCTCACCGACGAGCAGGCCGCCTACATCGGCGTGCCGGTCGACGGTCCCTACAAGGTCGACCACTACCGCTACTGATGGCCCTCCACTTCGCCGACCGGGAGCTCCCCGGCGGCCTGATCCTCCGGGTGCGGAGAGAGCAGGACGCCGAGGCGCTCGCCGCCGCCTACCAGCGCAATCGCGGGCACCTGGCCCCGTGGGACCCGACCCGCACCGAGGACTTCTTCACGGAGGCCGGGCAGCTCGCGCAGACCCGTGAACTGCTGGCCCTGCGCGATGTGGATGCGGCCCTCCCGCTCGTGATCGCCGACGGCGACCAGATCGCCGGCGGTGTCACGCTCAGCCACCTCGTCCGCGGCGCGTTCCAGTCGGCGAATGTCGGCTACTGGCTCGACCGCGACCACGTGGGCCGAGGGCTCGCCTCTGCGGCGCTCGGTGCGCTCATCGATGCGGCGCGGGACGAGTACGGCTTGCACCGCATCCAGGCGGCGACGCTGCTCGCCAACCACGCCTCGCAGTCCGTCCTGACCCGCGCCGGATTCGAGCGGATCGGGGTCGCCCCGAACTACCTCAAGATCGCGGGCCGCTGGCAGGACCACGTCCTGTTCCAGCGCATCCTGCACGACTGAACGCGCTCGCGCGTCACTCGGCCGTCGGCAGCTCCGCGAAGGCCCGCACGGGGAAGGTACCGAACCCTTCGACCGCGGGCGGCGCCGCCGTGAACAGGGCTCCGCGCTCCGGAAGCGCGCCCAGCCCGGTGAGGTGCTCGACGACGTGGATGCCCGCGGCGAGCAGGATGCTGTGCGCCGGCCGGCTGCCGCCCGACTCCGTGTCGTCGATGTTGAGCGAATCGATGCCGACGAGCGAGACACCGGCATCGGCGAGCAACCGTGCGCCCTCCTCGGTGAGGAAGGGCGCTCCGGCGGCGTACGCGGGCGTCCCGAAGTGCGCATCCCAGCCGGTGCGCAGCAGCACCGCGGAACCCGGGTCCGCTCGGCCCTCCAGCGCGGACGCCGGGATGCCGCGTTCCTCCCGCCCGGTCAGGTGGACGACCTCCGCCGGCAGACCGACGAGAGTGTCGAGGTCGAGGCCGGCGAGATCTGGACCGTCGGCATAGCGGTGGAAGGGGCTGTCCAGGTAGGTGCCCGTGTTGCCGATCATGGTGATGACATCCATCGCGAACTCGGTCCCCGCGGTGTACACGGACCGGGACGCCTCGCGCGTCAGGTGCGGCTGGATCGTCGGCGCCGGCAGGCCGGGATACGTCACCAGACCCGCGTGGATGCGGTGGCTGAGGTCGACGATGCGGCGGCGGTGCGTCATGGCGTCTCCAGTCGGTGGGCGGGCGGCGACGGGGCGCGCGGTCAGCGGTCCGGGAAACCGTGGGGGAGGGCGCCGAGTACCGGGTCCAGCCGGTCGAGACGCTGCTTCTCGAGCGCCAGCCCGCGGGCATCGCGGTCGCGGCGCAGCACGGCGACCGCGACGAGGAAGGTCTCGGCATCGACCGGGGGCAGGGGAGAGACGTACGGCGCGGCCTCGCGGGCGAGCTCGGTGCTGAGCCCGTGACGAGCCGCAGGGGTCAGATCGGGCGCCTGGCGGACGAACTGGGCGATGCGGCGCGACAACCGGTCGGGCAGGCGGGCGACATCCGCGGTCGCCGCCCAGGCACTCAGGTGCGGCGCGAGGTAGAGGGGGAGCGGTGTCGGCCGCGGCACACGGACGAGCTGGCTGTACGTGCCCGCGAGGAGGTCGCCGAGGCGCTTGGAGCGGCTGTTGAGGAGGCCGGTCAGTGCTGCGATCGACCCGAACGTCAGGAAGATCTCGAGCACGCCGACCAGGGCGCGGATGAACGCGTGGCGGAACCCGGTGGCCCCGCCGTCGTCGCGGACGATCCGTGCCCCGACCGCCAGCTTGCCGAGGGATCGGCCATGCGACAGCAGCTCGACCGTGGTGGGTAGGATCACCATCCCGAACACCAGGATGAGGATGATCAGCGCCCGCGCGAGGGCCTCATCCAGCCCGCTGCCCGTGGAGACGAGAAGCATGATGCACCCGAACATGACGAGCAGGTACGTGAGCCAGTCGATGATGGTGCCGGCGGCCCGGAGGATGTAACTGGCGGGCTTCACGTCGAGTGCGACGGCCTCACCCGTGACCAGTTCGCGGTCGTCCTGGGACACGTTCCCCGCCCCGGCCTGCATCATAGATATCATCTAAGCAGATGGACCTCGACGCCTACACCGCCGCGCGCAGCGCCGACTGGGAGGAACTCTCCCGGTTGGCGTCGAAGCGACGCCTCGACGGCCCTGAGGCGGATCGCTTGATCGATCTCTACCAGTCGGGAGCGGCCGACTTGTCGGCCATTCAGACGAGTGCCGGCGCGACGGCCGCGGGCGACCGGCTGTCGCTCGCGCTCTCCTCCGCGCGGCTGCGCTTCACCGGCGCCGGAGCCAACCTGTTCACGCAGCTGCCCCGCTTCTTCGTGCTCCAGCTGCCCGCCGCGCTGTACCGGCTGCGGTGGATCGTGCTCGCGGTGGCAGTCGCCACGATCGTGATCGCGACCCTGTACGCCCTGTGGATCACCGGCAACCCGGATGTGCTCCGCAACCTGGGCGACGACGCGAACCTCCGTAAGTACGTCGAGCACGACTTCATCGACTACTACTCCAACAACCCGGCGGCGTCGTTCGCCGGGCAGGTGTGGACGAACAACGCCTGGATCGCCGCCCAGTGCATCGCCTTCGGCATCACCGGGCTGTACGTGCCCTACGTGCTCATCCAGAACGCCGTGGGCGTCGGCACGGCGGCGGGAGTGATGTTCGCCTACGGGCGTGGCGACGTGATGTTCTCGTACATCCTGCCGCACGGCATGCTCGAGCTCACGAGCGTCTTCGTGGCGGCCGCGGCCGGGCTCCGCATCTTCTGGGCGTGGATCGCCCCGGGGGCGCGGACGCGCGGACAGGCGCTGGCCGAGGACGGTCGGGCCCTCTTCACGGTCGCCGTCGGCTGCGCGATCTCGCTGTTCGTCTCGGGGCTCATCGAAGGCTTCGTGACGCCGTCCGGCCTGCCCGTGTGGGCGAAGATCAGCATCGGCGCGCTCGCACTCGCGGCGTTCCTCGCGTACATGCTGGTGCTCGGCCGGCGCGCGGTGCGCGCGGGGGAGACCGGCGACCTCGAGGAGTTCGAGGCGGGCGCGCGCCGCATCGTCGCCGCCTGACGACGGTCGCGTTTCAGAGCCGGCCGGCCGCCTTCAGGGCCAGATAGCGGTCAGCCAGTGCGGGCGGCAGATCGGCCGGCGAACCCGTCACGACGTCGCCGCCGAGGCGCTTCACCGCCGCGGCGACCCGGCTGAGATCGAGCAGCGAACGCTCCGCCGCAGCGGCGCGGTACACCTCGGTGCGGTCATGGCGCTCGCTGGTGGCCGCAAGTGTGTCCGGATCCGTGACGCTGGCCACGACGACCAGGTGCTTCGCCGTGAGCTGCGGGAGAACCGAGAGCAGCCCCCGCGAGCCCCCCGGGGACTCGATCGAGGTGAGCAGCACGACCAGTGAGCGCTGCGAGGTCAGGGCGGAGACCTGTGCCGGGATGGCGGACCAGTCCATCTCGATCAGGGCCGGCTCGATGCCGGCCATCGCATCCACCATCCGTGAGAGCAGCTCCGGACCCGTCGCGCCCTGCACGCGACCGCGCACCATGCGGTCGTAGGCGACCATGTCGACGCGGTCGCCCGCGCGGGTGGCGAGGGCTGCGAGGAGCAGCGCCGACTCGAACGCGGTGTCGATGCGCGGCTCGTCGGCCACCCGAGCGGCGGAGGTCCGGCCGGAGTCGATCACGACGATGACGCGGCGGTCGCGCTCGGGGCGCCACGTCCGCACCATGACGCGTGCGCCGTGTCCGCCGTTGGGGTCGTGCCGCCGTGCGGTGGCTCGCCAGTCGATGGAGCGCACGTCATCGCCGCGCACGTACTCGCGCAGCGAGTCGAACTCCGTGCCCTGGCCACGGAGGAGGACGCTCGTGCTGCCCTCGAGCTCGCGCAGCCGGGCCAACCGGGACGGCAGGTGCTTTCTGGCGGTGAACGGCGGAAGCACGCGGATGCGGCCGGGAGCGTCGAGGGTCGCCTGGCGCGCCCACAGGTGCAGAGGGCCCCACGACCGGACGGTCACGTTCCTCACGCGACGCTCGCCGCGACGCCACGGGCGCAGGGACGCCACGATCCGGCGCCGCTCGCCCGAGGGGATGTCGACCTTCGTCCGCGTCGGTTCCGCGGCGGCCGACGGCTCCCAGGCGTCGCGGACGGTTCCGCGCAGCGTCCGTCGGCCGGTGTTCGTCACGTACAGCTCCGAGACGGCCTCGGCGCCGAGACGCACCCGGCCGGGCAGGGTGCGCTCGACCGCGACCGTACGCGGGGACGCTGCCAGCAGGAGGTCGAGCAGCCCGAGGATGACGCAGAGCAGCAGCCAGCCGCCGAGCGCGGCGTACGCCATCCCCGTCGCACCGCCGAGCAGCACGACGGGAAGCACGCCGAGCGCGAGCAGGGCGACGAAACGTCCGGATACGGTCACAGCGGGGCCTAGATCGGAACCTGGACCTGCTGCACGATCGACCGCAGGATCGCGTCGGCGCCCACTCCTTCGAGCTCGGCCTCGGGGCGGAGCTGGATGCGGTGGCGCCACACCGGCACGAGCATCGCCTGCACGTGGTCCGGGGTGATCGAGTCGTAGCCCGAGAGCCACGCCCAGGCCTTGGCCGCGGCGAGCAGCGCAGTGGTGCCACGCGGGCTCACGCCGAGGCGGACGGAGGGGCTGCGGCGGGTCGCGCGCGCGAGGTCGACGATGTAGGCCAGCACGTCGGCGTTCGCGCCGACGCGGGCGGCGGACTCGCGGGCCGCCTGGAGCTCGGCGGCGCTGAGCACCGGCGTCACCCCGGCGGCAGCCAGATCGCGCGGGTTGAAACCGGCGGCGTGGCGGCGGAGCACCTCCACCTCGGTGTCCCGCTCGGGCACGTCGAGCGTGAGCTTGAGCAGGAAGCGGTCGAGCTGCGCCTCCGGCAGGGAGTACGTGCCCTCGTACTCGATCGGGTTCTGCGTCGCCGCCACGATGAACGGGTCCGGCAGGCGGCGGCTGACGCCGTCGACGCTGACCTGGCGCTCCTCCATGGCCTCGAGCAGGGCCGACTGGGTCTTCGGGGGCGTCCGGTTGATCTCGTCCGCGAGCAGGATGTTCGTGAACACCGGGCCCTCTCGGAACACGAAACCGCCGGTCTGGGCGTCGTAGACAAGAGATCCGGTGACATCGCCCGGCATCAGGTCGGGGGTGAACTGCACGCGCTTGGTGTCGAGGCTGAGCGCGTGGCTGAGCGAGCGGACCAGCAGGGTCTTCGCCACGCCCGGCACGCCTTCCAGCAGCACGTGGCCGCGCGCCAGCAGAGCGATCATGAGCCCGGTGACCGCGCCGTCCTGGCCGACGACCGCCTTGCCCACCTCGGTCCGCACGGCGGAGAGGGCGGAGCGGAGGCGCGCCGCGTCAGCGGGTGCGCCGGGGGAGGAGGGGAACGCCGTCCCCGTCGTGACGTCTGTCATTCATCCATTCTTCCGGTCGGGCCCGTGGAGGGCGTAACGGCGGATGCGGTGGCTCTCTCGAGCTCCGCGAGTTCGTCGGACAACGCGATCAGGTCGCGGTCGGTCTGGGGGATGCGCTCGACCAGAAGGTCGCGGACGGCCAGCCGGTCACGGCGGGTGAGCGCGGCGACGGCGTCGGCGACCTCCGGCACGGTTGCCGTACTCGGCAGACCCGCGAGGGCGGAGAGTCGGCCGATGGTGCCGACGCGCAGAGCGTCCACCGCACGGAGCCGGGCGGACGACCGCTGGTAGAGCCGCGCCCTGCCTTCGCGGGTCTCGCCGGCGCGCACCACCACCGGCAGACTCTCGACGACGAGCGGGCCGAAGCGGCGGCCGCGCCAGATGGCCGCCGCGATGAACACCACGACGAGCAGCAGCATCACCGGGGTCACCCACCCGGGTGTGAGCTCGGCGATGTCCGGTGGTCCGCTGACCGGGCGGTCGTCGAGGGAGGGCAGGTACCAGACCAGAGTGCTGTGGCCGCCGAGGAGGTTGAGGGCGAGCGCCGCGTTGCCGAGGCGGTCGACGCCGTCGTTGGTCAGCACGGCGGCCGACCCGAGCAGGTAGACGGGTGAGGCGTTGAAGGAGGTGCGCACGAGCGAGGCGCGACCGCCGGTGTCCGAGAAGCACGCGGCTGCATCGTCGGCCACCCGGAAGGTCCCGGGGACGACGACATCCTCCGTCGTGGACGTGGTGCGCGGGTCGATGCGCTCGGCGCGCTCTGCGGCCGGCACCGTGCAGTCGGCGGGAGCGGGCCCGCGGGGTGCGCCCGCCGCCGTCACATCGCGATCGAGGGTCTGCAGCGCCTCGAAGTCCGGTTCGACGACGACCAGCGTCCGTCCGTCGCCGGTCAGGGCGCGATAACCGTCCGAGGTCAGGTTGCCGAGCGGGTCGTAGACCAGCACGGTGGCACCGTCCGCCGCGGCCGCCGTGGCGCGGTCGAGTGTCGACACGTTCCGCACATCCACCCCCTGCCCGCGCAGGACCTGCGCGACGGCCTTCGCTCCGGCGGGCGCGGGGTTGGTCGCGTCGAGCGTCGTGCCCGGCGCGACGCGTCCGCCGGTGAGCAGCGCGCCGCCGAGGGCGATGACGATGGCGATCACGGCGAGCACGATCCAGGGGAGCGCTCGGCGTGCGGTCTGCCGGACCGTCAGGGTCTGTGCCGTCGCCGCCTGTGGCGTCGCCTGGCGGTCGCGCGTCGTCTCGGGCTGGGCCGTCTCCGGGCCTCGGACGGGTGTCGGTGCGCTCATGCGTTCACCGCCGGCAGGGCGACGCGCACGCGCTGGAGCCGCTGATCCAGCGCGACGAGGTGCTGGTACGCCGCCTCGGTGCCGGGTCGGTCGAGGTAGCGGACCTCATCGAACGCGCGGGCGGCCTGCCGAAGCGCTTCGCCCTCGTCGGTCGCGATCCGGGCGGCATGCACGGCGAACTCGTTCGCCGTCGTTCCCGGCGTCACGTGGACGAGTGTGCGCTCGTCGAGGGAGACGGCGATCGCACGGAACTGCTCCTCGACAGCGGTCACCCAGTCGCCCTGACGTGCCGCCTGTTCTGCGGATGCACGCAGGTCGGCGGCGCTGCGCGCCTCGTCCGCTCCGAACAACGCGCGCCGATCGAGAGCGGAGCGGCGGTTGATCCGTGGCCGCCCGAAGAGGAAGAATGCGGCCACGATCAGGCCGGCGATCACCACGACGACGACCAGGAGCAGCACGGGCGCGGCGTCACCGCCCGCGCCCTGGAACAGCGACCCGATCCAGTCCTGCACCGCTTTGGAGGCGAGATCGAACCACGTCGGCTTCGCCGACTGGTATTCCGGGCGCGACAGTTCGTCGCGCAGCCAGTTCTGCGCTTCCGGCGAGCTGGGGTCGACCGGGACGTCGAAGCGGATCACGGTCAGGCGTTCGGCCACCCGGCGGGCGGCTGCGGAGGCTGGTGCTGCTGCGGTTGCTGCGCCTGCGGAAGATAGGGATCGGGCAGGTCTTGACCGGTCTGCCGCCCCTCGACGAAGCGCACCAACTGCAGGTCGAGTCCCTCCTTGCGCATACGGAGGTCGATGTAGAGGAGGGCGACGGCCGCCGTCTGGATGACGCTGCCGATCGCTCCGATGATCGAGGTCACGATGCTGGAGAGCACATTGACGCTCAGCTGCGTGACGAGGACCTCCTGCATGGGATCCGCCGAGGTCGCCGACGTCGGCGCGAACACCCCGCCTGCGAGTCCGCCGATCAGGCCGAAGGGGATCGCGACGGTCCGCGTGATGGCGTAGACGATCACCCACACAAGCAGGATGATGCCCAGCGTCCGCCAGAAGTAGCCGGTGGTGAGGCGCCACGACCGTGCGACCGCCTGCGTCAGCGGCAGGCGTTCGAGCACGATCACGCTCGGCACCATCGCGAGCTTGGTGTTGATCCAGAAGGCCAGCGGGATCAGGGCGAGGCCGCCGACGACGCCGACGAGCACGGCTCCGATGGCGCCGGCGGAGCCGCCCAGGGCACCCAGCGCGACCACGACGGCGACCACCAGGGCGATCGCGACGATCCAGGCGAGGGCATAGAGCAGCGTCCAGCCGATCAAGGCCCCGATCCGACCGCGCACCAGCTGCCATAGCGCACGGAACGTCAGCTTGTCGCCCAGGGACTCGCGGGCGACGTCGCCGACGATCACCCCCTGCAGCAGGGCGCTGAAAACCGTCGAGATGACGAGGGAGAGCACGCCGAGCAGGATCGCGCCTCCGACGAGGCCCGCCCGGAGCGCCGGCTGGTCTTGGGCCTCGCCCGAGAAGACGCGGACGGCCAGCAGCCCGATGCCGCCGGCGAGCACGACGCTGACCAGGATGGACGGGATGCCCTGCAGCAGCAACGCCGAACCGACCGTGATGCGCGGGTTGCGACGCAGTGCCTGGAAGGGCGCCGCGAGGAGCGGACCGAGCGTCAGCGGCCGCAGCGGGATCAGACCGGGCTTCGGCGGAGGAGTCCATGCCGGCTGCGCGCCACCCTGCGGGTAGGCCTGCTGCCATCCGGGCTGGCCCGCCGGCGGCTGCTGCCATCCCGGCTGCTGCCCGTACTGCCCGTACTGCGGCTGCCCGTACTGCCCGTACTGCGGCTGCTGCTGCCCGTACTGCGGTGGCTGCTGCGGCCCGCCCTCCGGCGTAGACCCGTTCGAGCCGGGCGCCTGCCAGTTCTGTTCGTCGCTCACGCCGTACCTTTCGTTCCCCCCGTGCGTTGCTCCCATGCTGGCACAGTGCTCCCGCGCGCGCTGTCCCATCCACAGGGCACGTAATGGTTTCATTCAAGCTGGTAGCAGACTGCTCCATTACGCTGGTCATGTCACTTCACGGCCAGAGGCCGCTCGAGAGGGGTTCGGGGAACTTCGCACATGACTAGTCGCATCCTGGTTGTCGACGACGACACCGCGCTTGCGGAGATGATCGGCATCGTCCTCCGCACCGAGGGATTCGACCCCGTCTTCTGCGAAGACGGATCCCTCGCAGTGGACACCTTCCGGTCGTCCAAGCCCGACCTCGTCCTTCTCGACCTGATGCTCCCCGGCCTCGACGGCATCGAGGTGTGCGGTCGCATCCGGGCAGAGTCGGGCACCCCGATCATCATGCTCACCGCGAAGTCCGACACCGCCGACGTCGTGAAGGGGCTCGAGTCCGGGGCCGACGACTACATGGTGAAGCCCTTCAACCCGAAGGAGCTGGTCGCCCGCATCCGCACCAGGCTGCGGCCCGCGCCCGCCACCCCGCCGACCGACGAGCTGACCGTCGGCGATCTGGTCGTCGATGTCGCCGGGCACGAGGTGCGCCGCGGAGACACCCGCATCGCGCTCACGCCGCTGGAGTTCGACCTCCTGCTCGCGCTCGCATCCAAGCCCCAGCAGGTCTTCACGCGCGAGATGCTGCTGGAGCAGGTCTGGGGCTACCACTACAAGGCGGACACGCGTCTGGTGAACGTGCACGTGCAGCGCCTCCGCGCCAAGGTGGAGCAGGATCCGGACAACCCGAAGATCGTCATGACCGTGCGCGGCGTCGGCTACCGCGCCGGCGCTGCGGCCTAGCGACCGGAGCCACGAATGGGCGCGCGGTGGCCGACTCGGGACTGGTGGCGCCAGGCGCCCACCCGTCTCGCGCGCCTGTGGCGCAGTTCGCTGCAATTGCGGACCGTCGCCATCACGCTGCTGCTCACCGGCGTCGCCATCCTCGTCACCGGCGTGTACATGTCGCTGAGCATCAGCAACGACCTGTACCAGTCGCGGCTCGACCAGGCGCTCCGCGATTCCAGTCGCGCGACCACCACCGCGCAGTCGACTCTGAACGCCTCCGACGTGTCGTCGGGGGATGCGGGCAAGAATCTGCTCAACACCGTCCTGCAGAGCGTGCAGGCCTCGACCTCGAGCCGCCTCGTCGCGGCATACCGCGTGCCCGGGCAGGACACCGGCATCCTCGCCCCTCCCGACCGCGGGAGCCCGGCCATGAACTCGGTCATCTCGCCCGAACTACGCGAGAAGGTGCAGAACGGCGGATCGAAGCAGTACTACCAGTCGGTCGCTCTGCCCGCCGCGGGCGACACAGACCCGGGGATCGTGGTCGGATCCCAGCTCACACTGCCGTCGTACGGCAAATACGAGCTCTACATCGGCTACAACCTGCGCGACTCGGAGAACACGCTGCTCTTCGTGCAGAACACGCTGCTGCTGGCCGGCCTCGCCCTCATCCTGCTCATCGGCGCCATCACCTGGGTGATCGTTCGGTTCGTGGTCGAGCCGATCCGCGTCGCAGCGCGCACCAGCGAGCGGCTCGCCGCCGGTGACCTGGCCGTCCGCATCCCGGAGCGCGGGGAGGACGTGTTCGCGACCCTGGCGCGGTCGTTCAACGGGATGGCCGACAGCCTCCAGAGCCAGATCAACCAGCTGGCGACGCTGTCGCAACTTCAGCAGCGGTTCGTCTCGGACGTGTCGCACGAGCTGCGCACCCCGCTGACGACCATCCGGCTGGCCGGTGACGTCATCTTCGACCAGCGGGAGGGGTTCGCCCCGGCCACCGCCCGGACGGCCGAGCTGCTGCACACCCAGATCGAGCGGTTCGACCGCCTGCTCTCCGACCTGCTCGAGATCAGCCGGTACGACGCCGGGTCGGTCGTGCTCGACGCCGAGCCGACCAACCTGGTGCGGCTGGCTGAGGACTGCGTCGACGAGCTCAGGACGCTCGCCGAGCAGAACGGATCCGAACTGACCCTCGACGCACCCGGCGGCTACTTCGACGTGCCGATGGACCCCCGCCGCATCCGCCGCGTCGTGCGCAATCTGATCGGCAACGCGATCGAGCACGGTGAGGGACGCCCGGTCGTCATCATGGTCGACAGCAACGAGAGCGCGGTCGCCCTCACCGTGCGCGATTACGGCATCGGGATGAGCCCGCAGGACACGGGGCACGTGTTCGACCGGTTCTGGCGGGCCGACCCGTCGCGCAAGCGGACCCTCGGCGGCACCGGTCTCGGACTCGCGATCTCGCTGGAGGACGCGACGCTGCACTCCGGTTGGCTGCAGGTCTGGTCGGCACCGGGAGCGGGCTCGTGCTTCCGGCTGACCCTTCCGCGCGTCGTCGGACGCGAGATCACCGCGTCGCCCCTGCCTCTTCCCCCGGTGGACGCCGGTGCGACCATGCCGGCGGCGAACCCGGCCACGACCGGGAGCGAGGCCCACGCATGAACGGGCGCAGGCGGTCATGGGGCGTGCGTGCCGCGGTGGCGTCGGCGACGGCACTGGTGCTGGTGGCGCTCGCCGCGTGCGCGAGCATCCCGGACTCCGGCCCGGTGCGTCAGGGAGCGCCGGTGGCGCAGGTCAACGACCCGCTCGACCTGGACTTCAACCCGTCGCCGCCCGAGAAGGGCGCGACCCAGCAGCGCATCGTGCAGGGCTTCATCGATGCCGCCTCGAGCCCGAAGAACAACTTCGCCATCGCCCGCGAGTACCTGACCCGGTCCATGGCGGCCAACTGGAACCCGGACGAGTCGGTCACCGTCGACGACGGGCGCAACCGCAGCTACGACGATCAGGGCACGCTGTGGCGCGTGGATGTGACCCCCGTCGCGAACATCGACGCCGTCGGTGCGTTCCACCCCGTAGGGAGCACGGCCCCGGTCGGCCTGAACTACCAGCTGGTCAAGGAGAACGGGGAGTGGCGCATCTCCGTCGCTCCGAACGGCGTGGTGATCGACGATCCCACGTTCCGGGCCGTCTACACGCAGCAGACCCTGTACTTCTTCAGTCCCGGCTACGCCTACCTCGTCCCGGACGCGCGCTGGTTCCCGGCGCGGGTGGCATCGGCCGCGACACGCGTCGCGAGCTCCCTGCTCGCCGGCCCTGCGCCGTGGCTGACGGGGGCGGTGACGACCGCGTTCCCGAAGGGGACCCAACTCGCCGTGCCCTCGGTGACGACCGCGGGCGGAGTGGCGAGGGTCGACCTCAGCTCGGAGGCGGCCCAGGCCGATCCCACCCAGCTGCAGCGTATGCAGTTCCAGCTGGAGCAGTCCCTCGGCAGTCTGGCTCAGAGCGTCCAGCTGTCGATCGAGGGCAATGTCCAGCAGGTCCCGTCGCTCAGTGCCGCCGCTCTGCCCATCCGGAATCCGTCCGTCGACTCGCATCCGTTCGTGGACCGCGGAGACGTGTTCGGCCCGCTCAACGGCGACACCGTGAGCGCGTTGAGCGGCCTCAGCGACAAGGTCGCGTCGCTGCACCCCTCGGCGATCACCCTCAGCGCCTCGCACGATCAGGCTGCTGTGCTGTCGCAGGCCGGTGCGTACTCGGTGCGCAAGAACGGCGATCCAGTGCGGGTGGATGCGCGGCCCGGCCTCATCGGACCGTCGCTCGACGCCGACGGCTGGGTCTGGTCGGTGCCCGCCGCCACGCCGAACGCCATCCAGGTCGCCACGGCGACCGGCGCAGAGCCGCATGCCGTTACGGCCGTCTGGCCGAACGCGACCGCCATCCTCTCGCTCGCGGTCTCCCGGGACGGCACGCGGATCGCAGCGCTCCTCAGGACCCAGACCGGCTATTCGCTCATGGCCGCGGGGATCGTGCGAGGGGGCAACATGTCGCCCACTTCTCTCACCGAACCGGTCGAGCTCGCGGTGCCGACGTCGGAGCCGCGATCAGCTGCCTGGACCTCCGATCTCACCATCGCGGTGCTCAGCTCGACGAACGGCGAAGCGACCAGCATCGCGCAGCAGACGGTCGGCGGCGAGCAGACGACGACCTCGGGCCCGGCCGGCGGGCGGGCGATCGTCGGAGCGTCGGGCCTGGCTCCCTACGTCGTCCTCAGCGCGGACGGCACGCTTCTGGCGCCGACCGGCACGGGCTGGCAGGCGCAGACGGACAAGGTGGGCGCCGTGGCGGTGCAGCTCGGTCAGCCGTAGGCCGACCATCACGTGCTCACAGCCTCGGCGACGCGGGGGTTCTCCACAGATCGGGTGGTCGGAGGTCGGCCGACACGGCATCACCGGGATGCTCGAACCATGACAGCTCACACCCTGGTCCGTGAATCTCTGCTCGACGCCGCCGCGATCGTCCTCCCCGTGCGATGCGCCGGTTGCCGCCGCCCCGATCGCTCGCTCTGCGACGAGTGCGAAGCGGAGTTGAGTCCGGTCACTCGGCTCGACGCCGTCGGCGACATCCCGGTCTGGTCGGCGCTCAGCTACGAGGGCGTCGCCCGACGCGTGCTCCTCGCCTACAAAGACGGCGGGCGAGTGGATGTGGTGCGAGCGCTGGCGCGTGCCCTGCGGTCCGCGGTGGCCGAGGCGCAACGGCAGGCCGCCCGCGGAGTCGGTGATGCAGCAGGCGCTGCCGTCGCCGGTGCGGCGCTGCTGCCGGTGCTCATTCCCTCCACCCGGTCCGCGTGGCGCCGGAGGGGCTACCACCCGAGCCGTTCGGTGCTCGCCCGTGCGCACATCCTGGTCCCGCCGCTCTGGCGAGCGCTCCGGCTGTCGCGTCAGACGGCCGACCAGGCAGGGCTGAATGCAGCGCAGCGATCCGGCAACCGGCGGGGCAGTTTCGTGGCTTCGAAGGGGTTGGCGGGCCGCACCTGCCTGATCGTGGACGACATCGTCACCTCCGGGGCGACCATCGCCGAGGCGGCCAGAGCCATCCATGCGGCAGGTGGCCGCGTAGCGGGTGCGGCAGCGATCGCGCGGACGCCGCTCCGAGCCGGAGGACGTCTTCAGGGAGCACCCAGAAGACCCAGGGGGGATGCCGTATGTTTTCCGGTTTCTTAATGAGGTCGGCGGCACTACGGTAGTCGAAAAGGTGTGGTCGATCCGCCCTTCGTGATCCGGGCGGTCGTCACGCCGGAACAGGGAGGTCTCCATGGACATCAACATCATCGGACGCAACCTGGGTATCACTGATCGCTTCCGGGAGTACGCCACCGAGAAGTCTGAGAAAGTGGCGCACCTGGCCGAAAGGGCGATCTCGTTCGAGATCAAGGTCAGCAGGCACAACGAGAAGCTGGGCAGCCAGAACGGCGACGACCGGGTCGAGCTGACCCTCGTCGGCCCGAAGGCGGTCGTGCGGTCCGAGGCGACCGGACAGGACAAGTACGCGGCCTTCGACATCGCGCTCGGCAAGCTCCTCGAACGGGTGCGCAGGGCGAAGGACCGACGGAAGGTCCATCGCGGTCAGCACAGACCGACCTCGTTGCGTGAGGCGAGCACCGACGGCTTCAGCGCGGTCGGCCTCGCGGCGGCTCCCGTCGCGGTGCTGGACCAGGTGAGAACCGGCGCACTGCCCGCCGTGTCCGATGAGACGGAGGAGAAATCGGAGGCCGAGGAGGAGTACTCCCCTGTCGTCATCCGGAAGAAGGTCTTCGCCTCCGTACCGATGACCGTGGACGACGCACTGTATTACATGGAGCTCGTCGGTCACGACTTCTACCTGTTCGTCGAGCAAGAGACCATGCGCCCGAGCGTCGTCTACCGGCGCAAGGGCTGGGACTACGGCGTGATCTCTCTCGACGAGGCGGCCGAAGAGCTGCAGGAGGTCGCGACCGCGGCACGCAAGCTCGGCTGACCGCGGCGAATCCGCGGGAGCGTCGATGGCGGCCGCCCGGGCGGCGGCCGCCATCGACTCCGTCACGGCTGCGGCGTCACAGCCCCAGCGCCGTCGACAGGATCTTCGCGGTGTCCGCGACCAGCGCGTTGTCGTAGGCGGCGTCCTTGTCCGCTTTGCGGGAGAGTACGACCATCACGACCGGTGCATGGCCCGGTGCCGTCAACACCGCGATGTCGTTTCGCGTTCCGAAGGACGCGGCACCCGACTTGTCGGACACGGTCCATCCGGTCGGCGCCCCTGCCCGGATGAGCGGATCGCCCGTGGCGTTCCCGGTCATGTCGTCGACGAGGAGCTTCCGCCTGTTTGCGGGGAGCTCGTCGCCGAGGGCGTACGCGCGCAGATCGGCGGCGAGGGCGCGGGGAGTGCTCGTGTCCCGCGGGTCGCCCGGAGCGGCCTCGTTGAGGTCGGGCTCCGTGCGCTCGACCTCCGTCGTCTCGTCGCCCAGCGCACGGAGTGACTTCTCGAGTTCGGCCGGCCCGCCCAGTTGACGGAACAGCAGGTTCGCCGCGGTGTTGTCGCTCTTCTGCAGCGCCGCCGCGATGACGTCGCGCAGCGGCATCCCGGCGCCCGCCATGGTCTCGGTGACAGGAGAGTAGGAGACCAGATCGTCGCTGGTGTACGGAACCGTGGCATCCAGCTGCTCGTCCGACGACCGCGCGAGGACCGCGCCGGCGAGCAGTACCTTTGAGGTCGACGCGTACGCGAAGCGGTCGTCCTGGCGGTAGCCCACAGACCGGCCCGTGCCGGTGTCCACGGCATACACGCCGATGGTCGCCCCGTACTGCGACTCCAGCTCGGCCAGCGCGCGCGCCGCCGCCTCGGAGCGTGGATCGGCGGCGCGCGTCGACGGCGAGTGAGGCGACGCCGAGTGAGGCGACGTCGACGGCGACGCGACACCGGTGGTGGAGCAACCGGTGAGCGCGACGACGGCGATGACGAGCGCGGTGAGTGAGCGGATCGGGCGATGGATCATGACAAAGAGTCCTTTCACGGGAGGTGCTGCTCCCAGGCAACCGCAGCCCGGCCGGCGGCGCTCAGACGCCCGCGCGCAGTTCGATGACGATCTGGCATGAGTCGCCGCCGACCTCTGTCTGCTCCCACGAAGCCCCGCTCGCTAGTATCCGGCCCCATGGATATCGTCGCCGCCTGCCGCGCGTTCGTGAGCGTCAGCGACCGCGGCAGCTTCACGGTCGGAGCCGCCGCCGCGGGGATGCAGCAGTCGGTCGCGAGCAGACGCATCGCCGCGCTCGAGGCACACCTCGGTGAGGCGCTCTTCGACCGCTCGACCCGCCGTCCGCAGCTGACCCCGTTCGGACGCGGTGTGCTGGGCGCCGCACGGCAGGTCACCGCGGCGGCCGGCGAACTCGAGGCTCAGGCGCGCCGCTCGCGCGCATCCGTTCTCCGGATCGCAGTCCCCGAGGGCTGCGCGCCCACCGCGGTCGGCGCCTTCATCGCGGCGAGCCGGGGGAGCGGCGTTGCGGTGGAGACGATGTCCGGAGATCCCGAGGCGCGAGCCGACGCCTTCGGATCGGGGGCCGTCCAGGCGGCCGTCCTGTCCGTGCCCCGGGAGGAGGCGCGGTGGCGCGTCCGACTCGGGGTCGCCTCAGCACACGCGGATCCCGGCCCCTTCTTCTTCGGCTCGATCCGACCCCGGCGGTCGGACGCCGACGCCCCGACGCGCCTGCTCTACGAGGCCGAGGACGACATCCCGGCCATCCGGGACCCCCTCACCGCGCTCCGGGACGCTCACGCGCTCCTGCCGCACCAGCTCGGGAAGGCCGGGTCGCTCTCCAGCACGATCGCCGATGTCCTCGCCGGCGACCTGCTGCTGAGCACCGAGGCCCGCGCGGCGGAACTCGGGCTGTCCTGGAGCCTGCTCGCCGAGCTCGACCTGGAACGCGGCTACGGCTTGGCCTCGGACGAGCCAGACCTCATCGGCCGCCTCGGTTCGCGTGCCGAGCGTGCGCTGGCACGCGCCCTCGGGCAGGGCCGCCCGTGATCGACGAGCAGCAGCTCATCGATCGGCTGGTCTCGCAGCTGCAGGCGGGCGGGTTGAGCGGCGGGTTCCTGGTGCGCGACCTGGCCACCGGAGACGAACTCGCGATCGACGCCGATACACCGCGTCCGATCGCGTCGCTGGTCAAGATCCCCCTCGGCATCGCGACCCTGGAGCGTATGCGACGTGGGGAGCTCGCGCCCGACCAGCCGGTCACCGTGCCGCCCGGCCGCGTTTCCACACCGGGTCCGACCGGGATCTCCCGGTTCCGGCATCCCGCGACCGTCGCCCTCGAAGACCTCGTCTACCTCAGCGTCGCCCTGAGCGACGGGTCCGCCTCCGACGCGCTCTTCGCCCTCACCCCGCCGGAACGCGTCGCGGAACTCCTCGCCGAGCTCGGCCGTCCCGGGCTGATCATCCGGCACGATGCGGGGGAGCTCTCGCGGACGCTGGCGGAGCAGCTCCCGCCGACGGATGCGCACCTCGCGCACCGGCTCGCCATCGCTGGCCGCACGCCGGGCGGGGGGAACACCGTCGCCCGTCTCGGTGCCGCCGACGCCACGCGTGCGACCGCACGCGATCTGGCCGACTGGCTGGAGGACCTCTGGCGTCCCCGCGTGCCGGAGGCCGTCGCGTCGCGGATGCGCGAGCTCATGGCCGCGAACGTCCACCGCGCGCGCCTCGCACCCGAGTTCGTGTCGGACGCGTCGACCTGGTGGTCCAAGACGGGCACGCTGCTCACCCTGCGCCACGAAGCGGGCGCCGTGGAGCACGCGGACGGCTCGGCGTTCGCCGTCGTGGCGCTGACCGAGTCGAGCGTCGCCGCCGTGCAGCAGCCCGCCGCCGAAGCGCTCCTGGGGCGCGTCGCCCGCGAGCTGCATGACGAGCTCCGTCGACGCGCCTGGAGCTGACTCATCCCTCCGGCATAGACGACGTCGAGATTGCAGCCGACGCGCACGGTTTCCTACGATCGTGGTCAGCGACCGGTCGAACGGCACTCTCCACCATCCACAACAACCGGAAGGGCGTGCATGCGAACAGTCATCGTGCCGGGCATCGGAGGCTCGGATCGCGAGCATTGGCAATCGATCTGGGAGTCCCGTCATCCCGGGATGCGCCGCATCGAGCCGTCCTCCTGGGACGAACCGGATGCGGATGACTGGTCCCGTGCTCTCGATCGGGCGGTCGGCGGGGCCAGGGCGGTCCTGGTCGCCCACAGCCTCGGCTGCCTGCTCGCAGTCCGCTGGGCGCATCTCCATCCGGAGAACGTCGCCGGCCTGTTCCTGGTGGCAGCCCCAGATCCGGCAGGTCCCCGGTTCCCCCGGGAAGCCGAATCGTTCTCGGCAGGGCTCGATGTCACGCCCGCCGCCCCTGTCCTCATGATCAACAGCAGCGACGACCCGTACTGCTCGCCGGAGCGCGCGGAGCGGTTCGCGGCTCAGTGGGGTGCCGCCAGCGTCTCCCTCGGCCCACGCGGACACCTCAACTCGGCGAGCAACCTCGGCGACTGGGAGGAAGGAGCGCACCTCCTCACCGCGTTCGCCGCCGGCATCCAGAGTCCTCCCAGGCCGGGCAGGTCGAACGTCAGGGCGGAACAAGTAGCATGTCTCTAGCGTCGGCGGAGTATGCCGTCCGGCGTGCGTCCGCCGGGGCGCCGGGCTGTCAGCCCGACCGAGCGTAAGTGGAGTGCATCAGTGGCCTCAGTTCTGGAAAAGGTCCTCCGTGTTGGCGAGGGCCGTACCCTCCGTCGGCTGGAGGCGTACGCGAAGGCGGTCAACGCCCTCGAAGACGACTTCAGCGAACTCACCGATGAGGAACTCGCGCACGAGACCGTCGAGCTGCGCGAGCGCTACGGCAACGGCGAATCACTCGACGACCTGCTCCCCGAAGCTTTTGCGGCCGTCCGCGAGGCGGCCAAGCGCACCCTCGGGATGCGTCACTTCGACGTGCAGATCATGGGCGGCGCGGCCCTTCACCTCGGCAACATCGCCGAGATGAAGACCGGTGAGGGCAAGACCCTCGTCGCGACCACCGCGGCCTACCTCAACGCGATCGCGAGCCGCGGCGTCCACATCGTCACCGTGAACGACTACTTGGCGAGCTACCAGTCCGAGCTGATGGGGCGCGTGTTCCGCGCCCTCGGGATGACGACCGGCGTGATCCTCGCCGGCCAGACCCCGGAGGAGCGCCGCGAGCAGTACGCGGCCGACATCACCTACGGCACCAACAACGAGTTCGGGTTCGACTACCTGCGCGACAACATGGCCTGGCAGGCGAGCGACATGGTGCAGCGCGGCCACTTCTTCGCGATCGTGGACGAGGTCGACTCGATCCTCATCGACGAGGCGCGCACGCCACTTATCATCTCCGGTCCCTCCTCCGGCGAGGCGAACCGCTGGTTCAACGAGTTCGCCAACCTGGCGAAGCGCCTCACGCCCGACGTGGACTATGAGGTGGATGAGAAGAAGCGCACCGTCGGTGTGCTCGAGCCGGGCATCGAGAAGGTCGAGGACTACCTCGGCATCGACAACCTCTACGAGTCGGCCAACACCCCGCTCATCTCGTTCCTCAACAACGCCATCAAGGCGAACGCGCTGTTCAAGCGCGACAAGGACTACGTGGTGATGAACGGCGAGGTGCTCATCGTCGACGAGCACACCGGCCGCATCCTGGTGGGCCGCCGCTACAACGAGGGCATCCACCAGGCGATCGAGGCGAAGGAGGGCGTGGAGGTCAAGGCCGAGAACCAGACCCTCGCGACCGTCACGCTGCAGAACTACTTCCGTCTCTACAAGAAGCTCTCCGGCATGACCGGTACGGCCGAGACCGAGGCCGCCGAGTTCATGAGCACCTACAAGCTCGGCGTCGTGCCCATCCCGACCAACAAGCCGATGCAGCGCATCGACCAGTCCGACCTCGTCTACAAGAACGAGAAGGCGAAGTTCGACCAGGTGGTCGAGGACATCGTGAAGCGTCACGAGAAGGGCCAGCCGGTGCTGGTCGGCACCACCTCGGTCGAGAAGAGCGAGTACCTCTCGCGTCTGCTCGCCAAGCGGGGCGTCCGACACGAGGTCCTCAACGCGAAGAACCACGCGCGCGAGGCCGCGATCGTCGCCCAGGCCGGGCGTCTCGGCGCCGTGACCGTCGCCACAAACATGGCCGGCCGCGGTACCGACATCATGCTCGGCGGCAACTCCGAGTTCCTCGCCGTCGCCGAGATGAACGCCCGCGGTCTGTCGCCGGTCGAGACACCGGACGAGTACGAGGCCGCCTGGGAGGGCGTCTTCGAGAACGTCAAGGCGCAGGTCGCCGAGGAGGCCGAGAAGGTCATCGAGGCCGGCGGTCTCTACGTGCTCGGTACCGAGCGCCACGAGTCCCGGCGCATCGACAACCAGCTCCGCGGTCGTTCCGGCCGTCAGGGCGACCCGGGCGAGAGCCGGTTCTACCTGTCGCTCACCGACGACCTGATGCGCCTCTTCAACGCGGGCGCGGCGGAGAGCCTCATGGGCCGGAGCAGCGTCCCGGACGACATGGCCATCGAGTCGAAGGTCGTCAGCCGCGCCATCCGCAGCGCGCAGTCGCAGGTCGAGGCCCGCAACGCCGAGATCCGCAAGAACGTGCTCAAGTACGACGACGTCCTGAACCGCCAGCGCGAGGCGATCTACAGCGACCGCCGTCACGTGCTCGAGGGCGACGACCTGCACGAGCGCGTGCAGCAGTTCCTCACCGACGTGATCGACGACATCCTCGACCAGCACACCGGCGAGGGGAGCGGCGACGACTGGGACTTCGACGCCCTGTGGGCCGAGCTCAAGACCCTCTACCCGGTCGGTGTCAGCATCGACGAGGTGATCTCGGAGGCCGGCAACAAGGGCAAGATCAACCGCGAGTTCATGCGCCGCGAGATCCTCTCTGACGCCCGGATCGCCTACCAGCGTCGCGAAGAGTCGCTGGGCGCTCCGGCGATGCGCGAGTTGGAGCGCCGCGTCGTGCTCTCGGTCATCGACCGCCGCTGGCGCGACCACCTCTACGAGATGGACTACCTGAAGGACGGCATCGGCCTCCGTGCGATGGCTCAGCGCGACCCGCTGGTCGAGTACCAGCGCGAGGGCTACGCCATGTTCCAGCAGATGATGGGCGCCATCCGCGAGGAGACCATCGGCTTCCTGTTCAACCTGGAGGTCGAGGTCAATCAGGCCCCCGGAGAGGTCGAGGCTCCTGCCGTCGCCGCGAAGGGCCTCGCGCGGGGCGAGAGCGACACGAAGCTCAGCTACTCGGCTCCCGCCGAGCAGGGCGGCGTCGAGGTGCGCAACCAGCGCGGTCAGCTCGAGCAGGCAGCGACCGCCCGTGCGCAGCGCGCTCAGCAGCAGGCCGCCCCGGCCGCTCCGCCCGCGCAGGCGTCGAACCAGCGCGGTGCCTTCGGCCAGCGCGTCGAGTCCTCGGACGAGGCCCCCGCGAACCGCGCAGAGCGTCGCGCGCAGGCGAAGAAGCGCTGATCGCGCAACCGATCACCATGACGATGGCGGCCCTGCGGGGCCGCCATCGTCGTCTTCCCGGCTAGAGGACGTTGATGGCCGTGGCGCGCCAGCGGGCGCGGTGTCGCTCCAGGCGGATCGCCACGGCGCGGGAACGAGCGGGCTGGTGGACCATGACGACCGCTTCGACGACGCCATCGACCGGGAACGCCAGGACAGGATCGCCGATGGTCATGCGCGGTCGCAACGGGTTCTCGGCCGCCGTGGTCCGCGCCTGGACGGTGAGCATGGTGCGTCGCAGCAGATGGACGTAGACGGAGTCGCTCACCCAGCGGCCGATCTGATCGAGCGGGCGCGCGCCCGCGAGGATCTCCACGACCGATCTCGCGAGGTTGGAGCACAGCGTCGCCGGACTCGGCTCGTCGCCCGCGGGGAACTCGACGATGGCCCCTCCGACCGTCCGAGGCCGTCCGAGCCCGGTGACCGCAATTGGGGTACGGCGGTCAGCGCGGCCCGGGGTCAGCCGCCCGGCAGGGTGCTCGTTCGGCAACGCGACAACGGCCTCGGGCAACCCCGGATGGGGAGCCGGATAGGCCACGGAGCGGTCTCCGGGTCGGATGCCGGAACGGCCGGGATCCGCGGCCCGATCACCGGGAATTCCGGTGGTGGACGGGGTCGCGGGTGCGAGGGCGAGGTGGTGCATTTTTTCTCCCGAGGGGGTGTGTCGGTGGTCGGTGCTGAAATAGACCCGTGATATGTACGATGCCTCACTCAAACAGGTTGGCGCGCGGCGGACCAGGGCATAAACGCGTTGTGGATAACTCTCGTCATGCCTGTCGGAGCGCCGTTTAGGATGGGGTGATGTCCACCCTCAGCGATCTCGTTCACGCTCACGGCCGCTCCTCGGAAGAGGACGTCGAGTGGCTGCACGGCCTCGTCGGCGACTGGCAGCTGCTCGCCGACCTCGCCTTCGCGGACATCGTGCTGTGGGTGCCGACCGCCGATGACGACTTCGTCGCGGTGGCGCACGCCCGTCCGTCCTCGGCTGCCACACTCTTCTACCGCGACTTCGTCGGTCAGCGCATCAAGCCGGAGTGGCGCCAGCAGGTGACCGACGCCTATCGGTCGAAGCAGATCATCGACACGTCAGCGCCGGATTGGTACGAGGAGACCCCGACGCGGGTGCGCGCCGTTCCCGTGATCCGCCGCCTGACCGTCCACTCCCCGGACACCGCGCCGGAACCCGTGGCGGTGATCACGCGCCACACCAACCTGAGCGAGGCGCGTACGCCGAGTCGGCAGGAGCTGACGTTCAACGAGTGCGCCAACGATCTCTTCAACATGATCGCGACCGGAGACTTCCCGGACCTCGGTGCCCCGGCCGCGCCTCGCCGAGGGGCGCCTCGTGCGGCTGACGGTCTCATCCGGCTCGACGTCGACGGGGTCACCACGTTCGCCAGCCCCAACGCGCTGAGCGCTTTCAACCGGATGGGCTTCACCGGCGAGCTCGAGGGGGAGTCCCTCGCCACGGTGACGACCGGTCTCCTCGCCGGCACCATCACCGTCGACGAGTCGCTGCCGCTGGTGGTGACCGGCCGCGCCCCCTGGCGCACCGACATCGAGGCCCGCGGCGTCACGGTATCGCTCCGCGCCATCCCCATCCGGAACCGCGGTGAGCGCGTCGGGGCCATCGTGCTCTGCCGCGACGTCTCGGAGCAGCGCCACCAGGAGCGCGAGCTGATCACGAAGGATGCGACCATCCGCGAGATCCATCACCGGGTGAAGAACAACCTCCAGACCGTGGCATCCCTCCTGCGCATCCAGGCGCGCCGCACCCACTCGGAGGAGGCACGCGAGGCTCTCAGTCAGGCCATGCGCCGGGTCGCGGCCATCGCCGTCGTCCACGACACCCTGTCGACCGGGCTCGCGCAGATCGTCGACTTCGACGACGTTTTCGATCGCGTGCTGCTGCTGGTGGCCGAGGTCGCGGCGAGCCACACCACGACCGTGCACCCGAAGAAGTCGGGCACCTTCGGCCAGCTGCCGTCGGAGTACGCGACGCCGCTCGCACTGGCGCTCACGGAGCTCGTGACCAACGCGGTCGAGCACGGGCTGGCCGGGCGCGAAGGAGAGGTCGAGATCGTCGCCCACCGGTCCGAGGAGTCGCTGACCGTCAAGGTCGTCGACAACGGCTCGGGCCTCCCGGAGGGCAAGGTCGGGACCGGCCTGGGGACGCAGATCGTCCGCACGCTCATCCAGGGCGAGCTCGGCGGTGCGATCGACTGGCACACGATGATGGGGCAGGGCACCGAGGTGACCATCGAGGTCCCGTTGCGCTACCTCACCAAGATCTGAACGGCGACCAAGCCGCGTAGGAATCCGGGCATGAAAAATGCCGAGGGGCGCTCGATGCTAGGTGTGTGAGCGCCGCCTCGGCTGTGTCGGACGCGCGGGAGGGTATGGCCCGCGCCGACGAGTGAGAAGCGGGTGGAGCGTCAGGACGCGCGGCGTGCGCGCGCAGCGCGGCGCTTGAGGGCGCGGCGCTCGTCCTCGGAGAGCCCGCCCCAGACACCCGAGTCCTGACCGGTCTCGAGGGCGTACTGAAGGCAGATCTCGGTCACGGTGCAGCGTGCGCAGACCGCCTTGGCCTTGTCGATCTGGTCGACCGCAGGGCCGGTGTTGCCAACCGGGAAGAAAAGCTCGGGGTCCGCGGTGAGGCAGGCGGCTTTGTCGCGCCAATCCATGAAGATGTGCTCCTTGTTTACTGGGGTTCCTGACCCGAGAGGGCCATAGAATGCAGATAAGCAGTCGGGTTGCAGGGTGCTTAGATCCGTGGGGAATCAGACCTGCCCACGACCCTGTGAGCGTTAACTCGACCGTTGAATATGCTCCCATAGCGGTTATTGCGAATCAATAGTTTTGTATGGGATAACGCTGAGAACACGAGCCGGAAACGTCAGGATGCTATAGTGCCCGACCCCCAGAACGCCCCGGAGGCGGCCACGGAGCGCCGCCCGTCGCGTCCGCGCCTCCTCACGGTGCTGACCGTCATCCTCGCCCTGGAGACGGTCCTCGTGGTCGGTGTCGCCTGCTGGCTGGTGTACGAACTGCTCACGCAGAAGCCCGAGTCGTACCCGTCCGCGGTAGCGATCGTGGTCCTCGTCCTGCTCGCGGCGGCCTGGCTGATCGCGACACTCGTCGGCATCCTGCGGCTGCGGAGTTGGGCACGCGCGTCGGCGCTGACCATCCAGATCCTCCAGCTCGCCGTCGCCATCGGATGCTTCCAGGGGTTCTATGCGCGGCCGGACGTCGGCTGGGCGCTCCTGGTGCCGGCGGTCGTCGCGGGCGTCCTCGCCGTCTCCCCGGCGGTGGTCCGGGCCACGGCCCGCAACATGGAGCAACACGAATAGCGTCCACCGGGAACAAGGCGGAGACTCGGATGGTTATGTCCGGCATCGTGACTGATATCTCCACACAGACCTCCGCCTCCTCCGCGACCATCGAGCGCGCCCGCGCAGGCTGGGACGCCTGGCGTGCGAACCGCTTGAGCAGCGTGACGGCGCCCACCGGCAACCTCGCTCTCATCGAGACGCGGTGGCTGCAGGAGGGCGACACCACGACTCCGGAGGAGGCCCTGGCCGGCCATCCGGCGACGGTCACCGCCACAGAGCTCACGCGCCGCAGCCTGGAGACCGGAGAGGTCGAGCGCGGCATTCGGCTCTGGGATGCGGCATCCCCCGCCATCCGCGACTTCGAGACCATCGAGGTCTTCCCCTTCGACCCCAGCTGGGTCATCGAGGCGACGTTCACGCCCGTCAGCGACGACCGCACCATTCCGTTCGAGCACATCCGTGACAACGGGCTGACCCGCGAGCTGGTGGTGCCCGGCGACATCACGTTCGAACGGGACGGCGTCGCGTACACGTTGAGCGCCTTCGACGACGATGGGACGCTGCTCCTGGTGTTCGGCGACCCGACCAACGGCGCCGAGGGGAAGGACGGGACCTACGCGTCCGGCCGCTTCCTCTTCGTCGAGCACGTCGACGACCACGTCGTCCTCGACTTCAACCGCGCCTTCGTACCGCCGTGCGGGTTCTCGGACCAGTACAACTGTCCGCTGCCGCCGCGCAACAACCGCTTCCCCGTCGCGGTCACCGCGGGGGAGAAGCGCGTGACCTTCCGCGGCGGCGCACAGCACTGAGCGGGCCGAGCGCCCGAAGCACCGAAGCACCGAAGCACCGAAGCACCGAAGCATCCACCCCCCCACAGCACTGGAGAACCACCGTGAGAAAGACCCCCTTGTTCGCTGCGCTCGCGATCGGCCTGGCGTCGGCCCTAACGCTCGCGGGCTGCGCGGGCGGCTCGTCGTCCGCTGGCGGTGACGGCGCGACCATCGCGATCGGCTCGCTCTATGAGCCGGTCAACCTCGACAACACCGCCGGAGGCGGCCAGGGCGTCACCGAGGCGCTCAACGGCAACGTCTACGAGGGGCTGTTCAAGCTCACCGACGAGGGCAAGGTGGAGCCGCTGCTCGCGACGAAGTACACCACGAGCGCCGACGGCCTCACGTACACGTTCACCCTGCGTGACGGGGTGAAGTTCCACTCCGGCAAGCCGCTCACCAGCGCCGACGTGAAGCGCAGCATCGAGCGCGTCACGTCCGATGACTCGCAGTCGGCGCGCAAGTCGCAGCTCGAGGTCATCAAGAGCATCGACACCCCGGACAACAAGACGGTGACCATCACCCTGTCCTCGCGGTCCATCTCGCTGCCGTACAACCTCAGCTACGTGTGGATCTACGGCCCGGGTACGTCGAACTACAAGACCGCGGAGGACGGCACCGGCCCGTACACGCTCGGCACCTGGAAGCGCGGCAGCTCGCTCAGCCTCGAGCGCTGGAGCGGCTACTGGGGCGACAAGGCGAAGAACAAGGAGGTGGAGTTCGACTACTTCACCGACGCCTCCGCCCTGTCGAACGCGCTCCAGACCAAGCAGGTCGACATCGTGACGAGCATCCAGAGCCCCGACGCCCTCAGCACCTTCAAGGGAAACAAGGACTACACGATCTCCGACGGCAAGTCGACGACCAAGGAGCTCCTGGCGTTCAACGACAAGGTGGCCCCCTTCAACAACGTCGAGGTCCGGAAGGCGGTCTATTCGGCGATCGACACCAAGAAGCTGCTCAACTCGATCTGGGGCGACTACGGAACGCTGATCGGCTCGATGGTTCCGCCGAGCGACCCCTGGTACGAGGACCTCACGAAGGTCAACCCGTACGACGTGAACCTCGCCAAGAAGGAGCTGGCCGAGGCCGGTCTCGCGAACGGGTTCACCTTCACGCTCGACACGCCCACGTACGACCCGCACCCCGCGGTCGCCGAGTTCCTGAAGAGCGAGCTGGCGAAGGTCGGCGTCACCGTGAACATCAACTCCATCTCGGCGGACGAATGGTACACGAAGGTGTTCAAGAACCACGACTTCACCGCGACGCTGCAGGAGCACGTCAACGACCGCGATGTGGTCTGGTACGGAAACCCGGACTTCTACTGGGGCTATGACAACCCGCAGGTGACCGCGTGGGTGAACGAGGCCGAGCAGGCGAGCACGACGGCCGATCAGACCGCCAAGCTGAAGCTGGTCAACGAACAGATCGCGAAGGATGCCGCCAGCGCCTGGCTGTACCTGTACCCGCAGATCGTCGTCGCTGACAGCGACGTAAGCGGCTACCCGGTCAACGGACTGAACTCGCAGTTCTTCGCGTACGACATCGTCAAGAAGTAGGCCGGTTCTCCACAAGGACCGCTCTTCCCACAACCCTGATGCTCGGGGAGCCGACCGGCTCCCCGAGCATCTACGCTGAAAACCACCATGGCTCTCTACCTCCTGCGTCGCACCGCGTTCCTCGTGGTGTCGCTGCTGCTGGCCATGGTCGTGCTGTTCTTCCTACTCCGTGTGCTGCCGGGCGACCCGTCGAACGCGCTGCTCTCCGTCGGAGCCACGAAGGAGCAGATCGCGGCGGCGCAGCACCAGGTCGGCAGCGATCAGCCGCTGCTGCAGCAGTTCTTCTCGTGGTTCGGCAGCCTGGTGTCGCTCGATCTCGGCGAGTCGTTCATCAGCTCGCTGCCCGTCGGCCCCGAGATCGCCGCGCGGCTGTCCGTGACCATCCCGCTGACGCTCCTCTCGTTCGTCCTGGCGCTCGTGCTCGCGCTGCCGATCGGCTTCGTCGCGGCGTGGAAGGCCGACCGCTGGTACGGCGTCCTGCTGTCCGCGTTCTCTCAGCTGGGCATCGCCGTGCCCGTGTTCTGGGTGGGCATCCTGCTGGTCGATGTCTTCGCGATCACCCTCGGGTGGTTCCCGTCCGGCGGATTCCCGCGTGACGACTGGTCCGATCCGGCCGAGGCCCTGACCTCTCTCGCCCTGCCGGTCGTGACGATCGCGATCGTGATGAGCGCCTCCATCTCCCGTTATGTTCGGAGCGCGACGCTGGATGTGATCGGCAGCGACTATCTGCGCAACGCCCGCGCACTGGGGTCGGGTTTCGCGGGAGCGATGTGGCGCCACGGTCTGCGCAATGGCGCTGTGCCCGTGATCTCCGTGCTGGGGATCGAGCTCGCCACGACGTTCCTCGGAGCGGTCGTCGTCGAGAGCGTCTTCACCCTGCCCGGGCTCGGCAGCATGCTGCTGAAGGCCATCGAGCAGCACGACTACCCGAACATCCAGGGCATCCTGTTCGTCTCGACGCTGCTCGTGCTGATCGTCGGCTTCCTCGCCGACATCGCACAGCGGCTCGTCGACCCGCGCCTCCGTCGCAGCATCTCGGGGAACACATGAGCGCGATCGTCGAGCAGGCGGCCGAGGCGGCCGCACCAGAAGCGCGGGGGCGGCGCCGCGCCCGCCGTTCGCTGACGCTCGGCATCGGGCTCGTCCTGGTCGGCCTGGTGGTGATCGTCGCCGTCGTGTCGTTCTTCTGGCTGCCGTACGCGCAGTCCGACACCTCCGGCACGCGGCTCGAGCAGCCGAGCGCGGCGCACTGGCTGGGAACGGACCGGTTCGGGCGCGACCTGGTGACCCAGCTGATGATCGGGGCGCGCATCGCCTTGGCCGTCGGCCTCGGTTCCGTCGCGATCGGTGCGGTGGTGGGCGGCACCCTCGGCCTGCTCGCCGCGTTCGCGACCAAATGGCTGGACGACACGCTGTCGGCCGTGCTCGATATCCTGATCGCCTTCCCCACATTGCTCCTGGCGATGCTGATCGTGGCCGCCCAGGGGGCGTCGCTCGGCACGGCCATCGTCGCGATCGGGCTCGCCATGTCGGCGGTCGTGGCCCGGCTGACGCGCGTCCTCGCCAAGCGGGTGCTGTCGCAGCAGTACGTCACGGCCGCGCGCACCTCCGGCACCTCGTCGCCGGGGATCATCGCACGGCACATCCTGCCGAACATCTGGCCGACGCTGAGCGTGAACCTCGCGCTGCAGTTCGGAGTGGCCGTGCTCGCCGAGGCGAGCCTCTCGTACCTGGGGCTCGGGGCGCCGCCGCCCAACGCCTCCTGGGGGCGCCTGCTGCAGGAGGCTCAGGGGACGGTGTCCACGGCTCCTGCCGGTGCGATCGCCCCTGGCGTGGCCCTGGTCGTGCTCGTGATCGGCGTCAACCTGGTGGCCGACGGCCTCCGGGATGTGGCCGACCCGACCCGCAGGAGGTCGCGATGAGTGCCCACAACAATGCGGCGCGCGGCCTCCTCGAGGTCGACGGCCTGAGCATCGCGACACGGGACGGCGACGTGCTCGTACGCGACGTGTCGTTCCGTCTCGACGCGGGGGAGCGGCTCAGCCTGATCGGCGAGTCCGGCTCGGGCAAATCGCTGACGTCGTTCGCCCTCACCGGTCTACTGCCCGAAGGACTGCACGCGACCGGCAGCGTCCTGCTCGACGGCGTGCCGGTCATCGGCGCGCGGGAGCGCGAGCTCGTCGCGCTGCGCGGCCGGGTGGCGTCGACCGTCTTCCAGGAGCCGATGACCGCCCTCGACCCGCTGATGCGTCTCGGGCGTCAGGTGGCCGAGCCGCTCCGCCGGCACCTCGCGCTGCGCGGCGATGCCCTGCGTCAGGCGGTGCATGACGCGCTCGCCGACGTGGGCCTCCCCGAACCGGAGCGCATCGCGCACGCCTACTCCTGGGAGATCTCCGGGGGTCAGCGGCAGCGCGTCGCGATCGCTGCGGCCCTCGCCTGCCGACCGCAGCTGCTGATCGCCGACGAGCCGACCACGGCGCTCGACGTGACCGTCCAGGCAGACGTGCTGGCGCTGCTCGAACGCTTGGTTGCAGAACGCGGGATGGCGCTCCTGTTCGTCAGCCACGACCTCGCCGTCGTTTCCCGTATGGCGCAGCGGGCGCTCGTGCTGCGTCAGGGTCGCGTCGTCGAAGAGGGTGCGATCGACGGCCTGCTGTCCGACCCGCACGACCCGTACACCGCCGAACTCGTGCGGAGCGCCCGCGAGCTCGATTCCGCGCTGGAGCTGCCATGACGCCCATCCTCGAACTGCGCGACGCGGGCTTCCGGTACCGCCGGTCGGCGAGCCCGGCGCTGGACGACGTCTCCTTCGCCGTGGAGGCGGGACGGAGCCTCGGCCTGGTCGGCGAGTCCGGGGCGGGCAAGACGACGGCTCTCTCGCTCCTCCTGGGGCTCACGACGCCCACCAGCGGCAGCGTGCTCTTCGACGGCAGGCCGCTGAACCCTCGCGATCGCACCCAGGTGCGCGACTTCCGCCGGAGCGTACAACCGGTCTTCCAGGACCCGTACTCCTCCCTCGACCCGCGGCAGAGCGTCGGCCGGATCGTCGGCGAACCACTCGCCTCCCTCGGCCTCGCGGGCGGCGAACAGGCGCGGCAACGCGTCGCGCAGGCGCTTCACTCCGTCGCCCTTCCTGCCGACGCGGCGCGTCGCTACCCGCACGAGTTCTCCGGCGGCCAGCGACAGCGCATCGCCATCGCCCGGGCGATCGTGTCACGGCCGCGCGTGCTGCTGGCCGACGAGCCGGTGAGCGCGCTGGATGTGACGACGCGCATCCAGATCATCGACCTGCTCGGCGAACTCGCGGCGAACGAGGGGATGACCGTCGTCATGGTCTCGCACGACCTCAGCGTCGTCGCAGCCCTCTGCGCTCAGACGGTCGTGCTGCGCGGCGGGCACGTCGTCGAGCAGGGCGCCACGAGCGAGGTGCTCAGGACGCCGCGCGACGACTACACCCGCCGCCTGCTGGCGTCGGTGCCCCGCTTGCCGGCTTAGGCGTCGATCCCCAGCTTCTTGCGCAGCGAGGCGACGTGTCCGGTCGCCTTGACGTTGTAGAGCGGCAGGCGGAGCGTGCCGTCCGGGTCGACGACGAACGTCGACCGGATGACACCCTCGACGGTCTTGCCGTAGAGCTTCTTCTCGCCGTAGGCGCCGTACGCGCGGTGGACGGCCAGGTCTTCGTCGGACAGCAGCGGGAAGTTGAGGCCCTCCTGCTCCTGGAACTCCTTATTTCTGGCCGGCACATCCTTCGAGATGCCGATCACCTGGTATCCGGCCGACTTGAGCGAGTTCAGGTTGTCGCGGAAGTCGCAGGCCTCGGTTGTGCACCCCGGGGTCATCGCCGCCGGGTAGAAGTACACGATCACGTTCTCGCCGGCGAAGTCGGAGAGCGAGACGGCGGTGCCGTCCTGGTCGGTGAGTGTGAAGGCGGGGGCCGGAGTGCCGGCCTCGAGTCGAGCGTCAGTCATGGGTCTATTCTCCTGCCACGGTGGTCTCGAGCGCGCGGTACCGGAAGCCGCGCAGCGCGTTGCGGCGCGCGGTCGAGAGCCCGAGCACCACGGCCGCCGCGACCGCGACGGCGAAGGCGAAGGCACCGAGCACCCACCACTGCATCGGGTGCAGCGGGATGTCCCACCACCAGGCCACGTTGGTGTTCAGGTTCAGCGTCTTGACGTCCGTCCCGGTCGTGTAGCGGTGGATGTTGACGTAGAGCGCGATCGTGAAGCCCGCGATCAGTAGGCCTCCGATGAGGACCAGCTGAGTGCGGCCGAGACCGAGGTCGAACCGATTGAGTCCGTACAGGCAGAGCCCTACGAGCAGAATGAGCAGGGGGTAGAGGTAGCGAGGCTGCACGCCGGTCCCGACCCAGATCTGGTCGTGCATCAGGATGTAGATCGGCACGAACACCAGGGCGAATGCCGCGATCCCCACTGCCCAGAGCTTTCGGCGGGTCATCCGCCCGATGCCCCAGAAGATGAGACCGCAGACCACCAGCGAGATCGTGCCCCAGACGGTCACCGGCATGAAGGTGTCCAGCCACCCCAGCGGCGCGTAGCCGAACGCCCCCACGTAGAACCAGGGGAGGTCGAGCAGGTCCTTCCACAGCAGCCAGACGAAGTCGTAGGGGGAGAGCGCGGTCGTGGCCCGCGTGACGATCCCGCCCTGCGAAGCGCTGAAGTACAGCAGCACGCTGACGAGGGAGAGGGCGGCCGGCAGGATTGTGCGCAGCCAGAACGCCCGGGTGCGTTCCGCCTTCAGGATGACGACCAGGATCATCGCCAGGACACCGTAGGTGGCAGCATCCGCTCGGGCGCCTGCGCCCATCAGCACGCTGACCGTGGCGAGCACCCCCAGTCCGATCCGTCTGCCGAGCCCCCTCACCTCGAAGTAGCCCAGGAGGGCGAGCCAGAGCGTCGTCGCCGATGTGATCGCCCATCCACTGGGGTTCGTGCTGGCGATGAGGAAGAACCCCAGAGGGATCAGCGTGGCAAGAGCGGACCACACGAGGAGACCGCGCCGCCGTGCTGGGAGCAGGAGAAAAAGCGCGGTGAGCATCGCGACGTACAGGAACGCATTGAAGATGCGGATCGTCAGGACGGCCGTGGCCTCATGCGTCGAAGCGAAGACGCTCATGACGGCGTAGTAGATCGGCGGGTAGCCGTGATCGTTGAAGTTGCCGCGGTCGGTGGTGACCAGCTGATCGGACTTCGCCACGGGGCAGTCGCCCGGGATCTCGGAGTGATGCGCGTAGCAGAGCGACGCCAGAACGGTCCCGCGCGGAACCGAGCGCTCGTTCGCGTCCGCTCCCGGCTCGCAGAGCCCCGGGCGGTCGCCCTGGGCGCACCAGATGCTCGCCAGATGGTAGTCGTCGTCGGGCGCTGCACCGACGGGCGAAGCGAATGCCCAGCTGACGAGGCTCATCAGAAGTGCGACGGGGATGAGCGCTGCGACGACGATCCGCCACGGCCTCCACGCCGGCCTCATCGTGTCGTGCCGTTCCCGGCGAGGCGGCCGGCGAGAGCGCTGGGCAGAGTCTCCGGGTCGATCTCCACCTCCCGCTGCTCGTCGGCGGACCGCATCACGGCCTCGGCTACCGCGAGCGTGGTGAGACCCTCGTCCATCGTCACGATGCCGGGTCGGCCGTGGAGGATGGCATCGCGGAAGGCTTCGTGCTCGATGCGCAGCGGCTCGCGCTTCTTCAGCGCGAACCTGATGACGGATCCCTCGGCGACCCCACGGAAATTAGAGACGGCGTCCCATTCGGTCGCGTCGGTGCCGTTCTCGTAGTAGGTCAGATCGCCGCTGAGCGTGTCGGCGACGAACGCGCCGCGCTCGCCGGTGACGACCGTGATGCGCTCCTTCATCGGCGACAGCCAGTTCACCAGGTGGTTGGTGATGATCCCGTCGTCGAGGCGGCCGTTGAAGGCGACCATGTCCTCGTGCGGTCGGCCGCTCCGGCGGGAGGTGTTGGCGTGCACGGCCCGGAAGGGACTCTGCGCCAGCCAGGAGGTGAGGTCGATGTCGTGCGTCGCGAGGTCTTTGATGACGCCGACGTCGGCGATGCGGATCGGGAACGGTCCCTGTCGGCGCGTGGCGATCTGGTACACCGAGCCCAGCTCGCCGGCCTCGACGCGGCTCCGCAGGTTCTGCAGGGCCGGGTTGAACCGCTCGATGTGTCCGACCGCTCCGACGAGACCGTTCCGGCGGAAGGCGTCGGCCATCCGGCGTGCTTCATCCAGATCGGCGGCGATCGGCTTCTCGACGAGGGCGTGGACGCCGGCGTCGGCGAGCTCGAGTGCCGTCGACTCGTGCAGCGTGGTCGGCACGGCGACGACGGCGGCGTCGACGCCCGCCTCGATGAGCTCGGCGACGGAACGGTAGACCGGGGCGTCGATGGAGGCGGCGCGCTCGGGGGCCGTCTCCACCACGCCGGCGAGCTCGACGCCGTCCAACTCGCGGACCACGCGCGCGTGGTGCGATCCCATCACCCCGAGGCCGACGACGCCGACCCGCAGCGCGGCCATCAGCTTCCCGCCTTCGCGAGCGTGTTCACAGCGGACACGATGCGGTCGACGTCACGCTCGCTGAGCGAGGGATGCACCGGGAGCGAGAGCGCCTCGCGAGCGGCCCGTTCGGTCTCCGGCAGGTCGAGCTCCAGCCCGAAGACCGGGAGCCGGTGCACAGGAGTGGGGTAGTAGACGCCGGTGCCGATCCCGTGCTCCTCGCGGAGCGCTCGAGCGAACCCGTCGCGGTCCTCTGCGACGCGGATCGTGTACTGGTGGTAGACGTGCTCTGCACCCTCGGCGACCGGGGGTGTGACCACGCCCGTCAGCTCGGCGTCGAAGCGGGCTGCGTTCCTGCGCCGCTGCTCCGTCCAGCCGGCCAGCTTTCGGAGCTGGGCACGGCCGATCGCGGCGTGCAGGTCGGTCATGCGGGCGTTGAACCCGGCGATCTCGTTCTCGTACGGCCGGGCCATGCCCTGGTTGCGGAGCAGGCGGACGCGCTCGTCGGTGGCAGCGGAGGCGGAGACGACCATCCCGCCCTCGCCCGAGGTCATGTTCTTGGTCGGGTAGAGGCTGAACATCGCCCAGTCGCCGAAGGTGCCGACCTGCCGTCCGTCGATGGTCGCGGCGTGGGCCTGCGCGGCGTCCTCGAACAGGGCCAGCGAGTGCTCGGCTGCGAGGGCGGACAGGCGGCCCATGTCCGCAGGGTGGCCGTAAAGGTGCACGGGCATGATCGCCGCGGTGTTCGGACCGATCGCTCGCGCCACGGAATCGGGGTCGAGGTTGAACGAGTTCGGCTCGATGTCAGCGAAGACCGGAACGGCGCCCGCGAGCACGACGGCGTTGGCAGTCGCGGCGAAGGTGAAGGAGGGGACGATGACCTCGTCGCCCGGGCCGATGCCCGCGGCGAGCAGGCCGAGGTGGAGACCGGACGTGCCGGAGTTCACCGCCGCCGTTGGGCGGCCCGCTACCAGAGCGTCGGAGAACTCGCGCTCGAAGGCGGCGACCTCGGGGCCCTGCGCCAGCATCCCGCTCTGCAGCACGGCGTCGACCGCCGCGCGCTCCTCGTCGCCGATGAGCGGCCGGGCGGCCGGGATGAACTCCAGATCGGTCACGCGACCACCTCCAGCTTCTCGTCGTTCTCGCGGTAGCGTTCGCCGGTCGTCGGGCAGACCCATCCATCGGCGTCCTGGACCAGCGGGATGCCCGCGCGGCCCACCCAGCCGATCCTCCGTGCGGGGACGCCGGCGACCAGGGCGAAGTCTGGCACATCCCGCGTCACGACCGCCCCAGCGGCCACGGTCGCCCAGGAGCCGATCACCACGGGCGCGATGCAGACAGCGCGGGCGCCGATGGATGCTCCGGAGCGCACCACGACGCCGACCTGCTCCCAGTCGGCGGCCGACTTGAGCGTGCCGTCCGGGTTCACGGCGCGCGGGAACGTGTCGTTGGTCAGGACCACGGCCGGCCCGATGAAGACGCCGTCCTCGAGCACGGCCGGCTCGTAGACGAGCGCCTGGTTCTGGATCTTGCAGTTGCTGCCGATGCTCACGCCGGAACCGATGTACGCCCCTCGCCCGACGATGCAGTCCTCGCCGATCGTGGCGTTCTCTCGCACCTGTGCGAGGTCCCAGATCTTCGTTCCGTCACCGACCGCGGCGGACACGGCGACATCGGCATTCTCGGCAACAAACAACGAGTTTCTTCCTCCCCTGCGCCCGGGCTCCCTGGGGGAGTCTTCCGTCTCGGCGCGCGTCGTCCGGCCACGTCGGGCAGACCAAATAGAATGTATCATCGAGTGGCTTCCGGTTCGGCTGGAGGCTCGGGCTCTCCACAGCATCTGCGCGGTCGGACGGACGCAGGCGGATGGTGTGGGATCACCCAGGTGTCACAGCGCCGATCCCAACGGTGGAGCGGTCAGCTCGCGACATGAAGCTCTCCGACCCAGAAGGCGCAACACTCGACCATGATCGTGTTCATCTACGGAACGACGGCGGAGGCCATCAAACTGGCCCCGGTCATCCGCCGGCTCCGTGAGCGAGGTGTTGCGACCCAGCAGTGGGTGACGATGCAGCACACCGAGGCTCTGATGACCGCAATGGAGCAGCTGGGACTCGGTACTCCCGATCAGGTCATCGCCCACGGTGCCGCAGGCAAGCCGCTCCGGGGCACCGGTGACGTGGTCCGCTGGGGTATGACAGTGCTCGGCTGGCTGCGGAAGAACCGCAAGCGGGTCGCGGCATCGCTGCCGAAGAACACGGTCATCGTCGTGCACGGCGACACCATGACGAGCGTCGTCGGCGCCTGGATCGCCAAGCGCATGGGCTTCGACTGCGCCCACATCGAGGCGGGTCTCCGCAGCGGCAACTGGCGGCACCCCTTCCCGGAGGAGCTGGACCGGCGCATCGTCGGGACCATGGCGACGGTGCACTATACGCCGTCGATCGAGGCGACCGAGAACCTGAAGAAGCGTTCAAACGTCGTGTACACGCACGGCAACACGGCCCTCGACGCTGTGCTCGACCACGGGATGCGCGCTGCCGGCACGGACGCGCCGTACGGCGTCGTGCTGCTGCACCGGTTCGAGTTCATCTCCAACAGCCAGCTCGTCGACGACACCCTCGAGGTGCTCGCGACCAGCGAGGTCCCGTTGCGGCTCATCGTCGACGCCTACAACAGGGAGACGCTGGAGAAGCTGCTCGCCAATCAGGGCGGCGACCGCATCACCGTCCTCCCCAAGCTGCGGCACGACGAGTTCGTCGCCCTGCTGGAGAACGCCGCGTTCGTGGTCACGGACTCCGGCGGAATCCAGGCCGAGTCGGCGCTGCTCGGCGTCCCGACGCTCATCCACCGCAAGACGACGGAGCAGGGTGAAGGCATCGGCCGCAACATCGTGCTGTCCGAATGGGACCTCGGCCGGCTGCGTTCGTTCCTGAGAGATTACGAATCTCTCCGGCACGAGCCCGACCGCCCGGAGCGGTCGCCGTCGGACATCATCGTCAACGACCTGATCAGCCGAGGGTATGCCGACTAGCGGGGGCGGCGAGCAGCCGCAGCGTCGGGCGCCGGGGATGATCAGCCGTCACGGTCGCGCGCTCGCCGAGATCGCCGGCGTCAGCATCGTGGGGATCGTGGCGACGACCGCGTTCCAGCTCATCACGATCCGTGGTCTCGGGCCCGCTTCGTACAGCCTCCTCGCTGCGGCCCTGGCACTCATCAACGTCGCGGCGATCGGCAGCTCGGCGCTCCGCAACTCCGTCGCGGTCACGACGGCCGAGGCGCTGCACGCGCCGCGCAGCATCCCCGGCGATCGCGTCCGCCGGGTGGACGGCGCCCTGGTCGAGGCGCTCGTGCTCGGAGGGATCGGCACGCTCGGCGTCTTCGCCCTGTCGTCGACCCTCGCTGCTCCCGGCGCCACCGGTGTCCTGACCGTCGTCCTCACGGCCGCTGCGATGATCCCGAACTTCCTGTTCGCGCTCGCTCAGGGGCGCCTGCAGGGGGCAGGCGACTCCCGCTCCGTGGTCTGGTGGTCGACGGGTGCCCAGGTCGCGCAGGCGGTGCTCGCCCTGATCGCCATGCTCGCCCACGCGGGCTCCGCGGCCATCCTTGCCATCCTCGTCCTGACCGCCCTCACCGGCGCGATCGGCGCAGGTGCCGTGGCCCGTCGCCGGTCCCTGGCGGTCGGCCGGTCGCCGTTCACGATGCAGAGCACCGTCGTGCTGCTGCTCACCGTCGGGTTCGCGTGGCTCACGAACGCCGACGTTGTGCTGGTCCGGGCCGGAACGCCGGAGGAGCTGGCCGGAGCGTACGCAGCGGCCGCCGTGCTGGTGAAGACGACCCTCATCATCCCGGCGACGTTCTCGCTGTACCTGCTGCCGCGGTTCGTCCGCAGCAAGGGCAATGCCGCGCTGACGAACCTCGGTGTGACCGTGATCCTCGGAGTGACGCTGCTGACCGGGGTGGCGATGTTCCTCCTGGTCGTGCTGTTCGGGCCGTGGATCGTCGGCCTGCTGTTCGGCTCACACTACGCCGCGACGGCGCAGATCGTGGTCGGCTTCTCTCTGGCGTGGATCCCGTGGGCGCTGGCGCAGGGCGTGCTCGTGCGCATCACGGCCGCGGCGTCGAAGGCGGCGCTCGCCGTCTTCCTGCTCGCCGCCGTCGCCCAGTGGCTCGTCGCCTCCGCGACATTGCCCGACGTCGATGCCTGGCTGGTCGGCAACGGCCTCATCGGGCTGGTGACCTTCCTGGCGCTGTACGGCATCCACTGGGCGCTCCTGCTCCGCAGCAGGCGCACCGGCCGGGCGGCCGTCGTCGAGGAGCAGCCCGCGCCATGACCTCGCCTGCCCTCAGCATCGTCATCGCGTCATACAACTCGGCGCCCTGGCTCCCCACCACGATCGGATCGCTGACGACCGCCCTCGGCAACAGCTCGGTGGATGCGGAGATCGTGGTCGTCGATGACGGCTCCACCGACGACACGGCCGCCGTGCTCGCCGGCATCGCGGCGTCGTCCCCTGTTCCGCTCCGCGTGATCTCCCAGCCCAACAAGGGGCGGTTCCTCGCGCGCTGGGAGGGCGTCCAGGCGGCGCGAGCCGACCGCATCCTGCTGTTCGACTCGCGGCTCCTGATGGCTCCGGACGCGTTCGCCTACCTCGAGAGCGTGGATGCGCTCCGCCCGGACGCCCGCGCGTGGGTCGGGCACGTGCCGACGGACCCTGCGGCACCGCTCGTCGGACGTTTCTGGGAGGTGCCCACCCACGTCTTCTGGGGCGGGTACCTGGCGCATCCCGCGCCGACAGACATCACTCCGGAGAATTTCGACCGCGTGCCGAAGGGCACCGGGTGCCTGGTGATCGACCGTGCCGCCTTCGCCGACGCCTGCCGTGCGGCCTGGCCGGAGGAGAACGCCGATCTCGTATCGGACGACACGCGGCTGCTGCGGTACGTCGCCGACCACGGCGCCCTCCGCATCGACCCGGGCTTCCGTGCGCTCTACCGTCCGCGCATCACGGTGGGCGGCTTCCTCCGTCACGGTTTCGTGCGGGGCACGCTGTTCGTCGACAGTTACGCAGGCACGGGCCTCCTCCGCAACCTGGTCCTCGTCGCTCTGGTCGTCGCACCGGTCGTCGCGCTCATCCTGCTCGTGCTCGCGATCGCGTTCGGCCTCTGGTGGCTGGTGATCGTCGTGCTGGCCCTGGCCGTCTCCGGCATCCTCGCCCTGGTGCTCGTCTCGGCGGCGCGAGCGGCGGCGGGGCGCGCCGTGCTGTCGTTCCTGCTCTACGTCATCCCGTTCGGTGCGGTCTTCTGGGCCGGACTCGCGCGCGGCGTCTGGGTACACCGCGCGGCGTTCCGCGGGTCGCGGACGGACGCTCAGTCCAGTTCGACGCCCTGAGTCGCCGGTTCAGCGCGCGAAGGTCTCCAGCAGGCGCTGCAACGAGTCGAGGCGCGCGCGCCCGGCCTCGCCGAGCTTCCCGGCCTCGACGGCCTCGATGATCGCGCAATCCGGCGCATCGGGAAGGTGTGTGCACCCGCGCGGGCAGTCCTCGGCGAGCTTCGCGAGATCGGTGAAGGCCTTCAGGATGCTGTCGGTGTTCACATGCCCGAGCCCGAACGAGCGGACGCCCGGGGTGTCGATGACCCAGCCGTGGCGTCCCTCGTCGTCTTCGACGCGGAGGGACACGGTCGACGAGGACGTGTGCCGTCCGCGACCGGTGACCACGTTGACGTGACCGGTGGCGCGGTGCGCGCTCGGGACGATCGCGTTGACCAGGGTCGACTTGCCCACCCCGGAGTGCCCGACGACGACCGTGTCGTGCCCGATCAGCGCCGCCGTGATGTCGTGCAGCGGGATGTCGTCCTGGCGGCTGGTGAAGACGGGCAGGTCGAGGCCGGCGAAGTTCGACAGGAACGGCTCGGGGTCGGCCAGGTCGGTCTTCGTCACGCACAGCATCGGGTCGATGCCGGCGTCGTAGGCGGCGACCAGGTAGCGATCGACGAGGCGTGTGCGCGGCTCCGGGTTGGCTGCTGCCACGACGATGAGCATCTGGTCGGCGTTGGCGACGACGATGCGCTCCACCTCGTCCGTGTCGTCGGCGCTCCGCCGGAGCAGGGTCGTGCGCGGCTCCACCCGGACGATGCGGGCGAGGGTGCCCTCCTCTCCGGTGGTGTCTCCGACGACGGCCACGCGGTCGCCGGTGACGATCGGGTTCCGCCGCAGCTCGCTGGCGCGGGCCGCGGTGACCTGCCGCTCCTCAGGGGTGTCCTCGTCGAGCAGCACCGTGTACCGGCCGCGGTCGACGCCCAGCACGCGAGCGATCTGCGCGTCGGCGTGCTCCGGCCGGGTCTTCGTCCGCGGGCGGTTGCCCTTCGGGTTCGGGCGGCTGCGGATGCTGGACTCGTCGTAGAGGTCGAGCTCGTCGTCGTCCTCGTCGTCGTCCGCCCACCAGGAGCCGCTGTTGTCCGTCACGCGACGTCGGCGCCCTTCTGCAGCATCCGGCTCCACAGCTGGGTGAACTGCGGGAGCGTCTTGGCCGTCGTGGCCACGTTCTCGATCTCGACGCCGGGGACGACGAGCCCGACGATCGCGCCGGCCGTCGCCATGCGGTGGTCCTCGTAGCTGCGCCAGACGCCGCCGTGGAGCGGGCGCGGGTCGATGCGCAGGCCGTCCTCCAGCTCCGTGACGGCGCCGCCGAGGCCGTTGATCTCGGCGGCGAGGGCCGCGAGGCGGTCCGTCTCGTGGTGGCGGATGTGGCCGATGCCGGTGATCTCACTCGGGCCGTCGGCGAGGGCGGCGATCGCCACGAGGGCGGGCGCGAGCTCGCCGCCCGTCGTGAGGTCGAGCGTGATGCCCGTCGGGCGATCGGGCCCGGTGACGGTGAGGCGGTCGCCCTCGCGTGTGACCGTCGCCCCGAAGAGAGGCAGCAGGTCGGCGAGGTCCGCACCGACCTGCGTGGTGGACGCGGGCCATCCCGTGATGGTCACCGTCCCACCCGTCACGACGGCCGCGGCGAGGAAGGGGGCGGCGTTGGAGAGATCCGGCTCGATGTCGACGTCGCGGGCGGCGATCGTGCCCGGCGAGACGATCCAGCGGCCGACCTCCGGCGACTCGACGGTCACACCGCGGGCGGCGAGGGCCGCGATCGTCATCTCGATGTGGGGGAGGCTGGGGAGCCGCTCGCCGGCGTGTGTCAGATCGAGACCGTCGTCGAAGCGGCTGGCCGACAGCAGGAGCGCGCTGACGAACTGGCTGGAGCTGGACGCATCCACCTCGACCGCGCCGCCCGCGACCCGGCCGGTGCCGTGCACGGTGAACGGGAGGGAGCCGCGGCCGTCGTCGTTCACGTCGACGCCGAGCGCGCGCAGGGCGGCGATGATCGCGCCCATCGGACGGCCGCGGGCCGAGTCGTCGGCGTCGAACATGGTCGGACCGAGCGCCAGCCCCGCGATCGGCGGGACGAACCGCATCACGGTGCCGGCCTGACCGCATTCGATCGTCGTGCTGCCGAGCAGCTCCTCCGCAGGCCTGACGAGCAGGTCCGCGCCGAACTCGCCGTCGCCCGGCTTCTCCTCGACCGTCACGCCCAGGGCGCGGAGGGCCTCCACCATGTTGGCGCTGTCGCGCGAGTGCAGAGGCGCCCGCAGCAGCGACGGTCCGTCGGCGAGGGCGGCGAGCACCAGCTCCCGCGCGGTCAGCGACTTCGAGCCGGGCAGGGACACGGTCGCGGCGACCGGACCGCCGGCCACCGGGGCGGGCCAGAGCGTGTTCGGCTCCTCGACGCGGTTGTCGCCGTAGGGGTCGAAGTCGGGGGCGGAATATTTCGAGATCAGCATTGTTGTCCAGATTATCCGTGTTCCCGGTATCAGGAAGGATCCGCCCGTGGCCGCCACCGCCGTGCTCGACGCCCCCAGCGTCGCATCGCACGACCTCGTCGACCCCGAAGGCCTTCTCAGCGCGTCGCTGGCGTCGCAACTAGACTGGCCGGTGATGAGCACCGAGACCGAGGATCTGGGCCACCTCTTCGAGGATCAGGCCCTGCCTTTCATGGACCAGCTGTACGCGGCTGCCCTGCGCATGACACGCAACCCGTCCGACGCGCAGGACCTCGTGCAGGAGACGTTCGTGAAGGCCTATGCGGCGTTCGGCCAGTTCCAGCAGGGCACGAACCTGAAGGCGTGGCTGTACCGCATCCTCACCAACACGTTCATCAACACGTACCGCAAGAAGCAGCGTGAGCCCTACCAGGGGACGATCGACGAGCTCGAGGACTGGCAGCTCGGCGGCGCGGAGTCCATGTCCTCGTCGTCCAGCCGCTCGGCTGAGGCCGAGGCGATCGACCACCTGCCGGACAGCGCCGTCAAGGACGCGCTGCAGGCCATCCCGGAGGACTTCCGGCTGGCCGTGTACCTCGCCGATGTCGAGGGATTCTCCTACCAGGAGATCGCAGACATCATGAAGACCCCGATCGGCACCGTCATGAGCCGCCTCCACCGCGGCCGCCGGATGCTCCGGGAGCTTCTGACCGACTACGCGCACGAGCGCGGTCTCTCCGCCGTCCAGGGGGACCGGGCCGTGCAGACCCCCAGGAGCACGAGATGACCGACTGCGGTTGTGAGAAGGCCAAGGCCGAACTCGAAGAGTACCTGCGCAACGAACTGTGCAGCGAGGATGCTGCCGACGTGCGCGAGCACCTGGCGAACTGCACCGGGTGCTCCGACGAGGCGCACCTGAACGTGGTGCTCACCGAGGTGGTGCAGCGGGCGTGCAAGGAGACGGCGCCCGAGACGCTGCGCACCGAGGTGCTGCTGCGCATCCGCTCGTTCCAGGCGAGCGTGCACTGAGCGCATTCAGCGCTGTCAGCGCGGTGCGCCCGGCGGCGATCGCCTAAGCGGAGCCGCCCGTCCCGACCTCGTGGAGGAAGAACAGACCGCCCAGCGGGTCGGTGACCTGCGCGAAGCGGCCGAACTCGCTGTCCCACGGATCGCGGATGACGGTCCCGCCCAGCTCGATCACGCGCTGTGAGGCGGCCGCCGCGTCCGCGACCCCGAAGTAGACGACCCAGTGCGACGGGACACCCGGCGGGAGCATCCCGTCCGCGTCGTAGACGCCGCCGGCGGGCGAGTCCGGGTCGCCGAAGGTGACGTACCGGAAGTCGGCGGTGTCGCCGAGCACCTGCGTCCTCCAGCCGAAGACCCGGGTGTAGAAATCGACCTGCGCAGCGTAGTTGCGCGCATAGAGCTCGTGCCAGGCGATGCCCCCGACCTCGGCGACCAGCTCGAAGCCCCGGTGCTGCTCGGGATCCCACAGTCCGACGACCGCTCCGCCCGGGTCGGCGATGACCGCGAGCCGGCCCTGGTCGCCGACCGTCATGGTCGGTGCGATCACCTGTGCGCCGGCATCCAGCGCGGCCTTCTCGGCCGTGTCCGCATCCTCGACGAGGAGGTAGGTGAGCCACGTGTTCGCCTGGGCGTCGCCCATCGTCGGACCGAGGCCCGCGACCGTACGTCCGTCTCGCCGGAACGTCACGTAGCCGCCGTACTCCTCGCCGGCGGTCTCGGCCGTCCAGCCGAACAGGCTCGTGTAGAACTCGGTCGCGCGCGGCACATCGGAGCTGGTGTAGTCGACCCAGCAGGGCTCGCCGAGGCGGTGGGTGGTGACGACGGTCATGCGCTCACCATACGCCGCAGGCCGCCGGACCGGCCAGCGGTGACGGCGGTCTGTCCGCGAGTCTCCGGGGTCGATAGCGTGAGGCCATGGACGACATGGTTCCCCTGCCGGGCGGACGGTTCCGGATGGGCTCCGCCGAGTTCTATCCGGACGAGCAGCCCGTCCACGAGCGCTCTGTCGCCGCGTTCCGCATCGACCGGTTCGAGGTGACGAACGCCGACTTCGCCGCGTTCGTCGCCGACACCGGCTACGTCACTGTCGCCGAACGTCCCCTCGACGCGGCGGAGTTCCCCGAGCTGCCCGACGACGACCTCCTCCCGGGTGCTCTGGTGTTCACGGCGACGGCCGGGCCGGTCGACCTCTCCGACTGGCGGCAGTGGTGGCGATGGGAGCCGGGAGCGGATTGGCGGCATCCCGAGGGGCCGACGTCCGGCATCGACGAGCGGATGGACCGGCCGGTCGTGCAGGTCGCCTATGAGGATGCGGTCCGCTACGCCGCCTGGGCCGGGAAGCGCCTCCCGACCGAAGCGGAGTACGAGTACGCGGCCCGAGGTGGCGTGGACGGCGCGCGCTTCGCGTGGGGCGACGAGGCCTACCCGGGCGGGGAGGCGCAGGCGAACTCGTGGATCGGGCACTTCCCCTACGACAACCAGGGACGCTTCGGGGCGACCCCGGCGCCCGTCGGGTCGTACCCGGCGAACGGCTACGGGCTGCACGACCTGATCGGCAATGTGTGGGAGTGGACGAGCGACTACTACACGCCGCGGCATGTCATCCCCGGCCAGAGCGCACCGGACGCCGGCGGACGGCTGAACCTGCTCGGGGCGAGCAGTGCGGAGCCCGGGTCGGACATCCCTCGTCGGGTGCTGAAGGGCGGCTCGTACCTGTGCAGCCCCGAGTACTGCCTCCGCTTCCGGCCGGCGGCACGGTCGCCGCAGGCGGAGGACACGGCGACCACCCATATCGGGTTCCGCTGTGCGGCCGACGTTTGAGTCGCCGGCACGCGGCGCAACGGCGGGAGCCCCGGTCCTGATCGGACCGGGGCTCCCGTGACGCGCGTGCGGACTACAGCGTGAGCGCCCGCTGGATCAGCACCTGCTGCTCCTGAGCGTGACGCTTCGCCGACCCGGCGGCGGGCGATGCCGACGGCGGACGCGACACCACACCGAGCGGGCGCGGGCCGAGCTTCGACGTCTCGAGGATCATGAACGGCCAGGCGCCCTGGTTCTCCGGCTCGTCCTGCACCCAGACCAGTTCGGCGTTCGGGTACGAGTCGACGACCGCCTTCAGCTCGGCGGCGGGCAGCGGGTAGTACTGCTCCACCCGCACCAGTGCGATCTCCGGGTTGGGATTCTTCTCGAGCTCGTTGAGGAGGTCGTAGTAGAGCTTCCCGGCCATCAGCAGCACCCGCTTCACCGAGCCCTTGTCGCTGATGCGCGCATCGTCGATCACCGGCTCGAAGCGGCCGTTGGTGAAGTCCTCCACGTTGCTCGCCGCGCCGCGCAGTCGCAGCATCGCCTTCGGGGTGAAGACGACGAGCGGCCGGCGCGGACGGGCGTACGCCTGTCGGCGCAGCAGGTGGAAGTACGACGCGGGCGTCGACGGACGCGCGACGGTCATGTTGTTCTCGGCGCACATCTGCAGGTAGCGCTCGATGCGGGCGCTGGAGTGGTCCGGTCCCTGTCCCTCGTAGCCGTGGGGGAGGAGCAGCACCAGCGACGAGCGCTGGCCCCACTTCTGCTCGGCGGAGGAGATGAACTCGTCGATGATCGTCTGGGCGCCGTTGGCGAAGTCGCCGAACTGCGCCTCCCACAGCACGAGGGCGTCCGCGCGCTCGACCGAGTAGCCGTACTCGAAGCCCATCGCCGCGTACTCACTGAGGAGCGAGTCGTAGATCCAGAACTTCGCCTGGTTGTCGCTGAGGTTCGCGAGCGGCAGCCACTCCTGGCCGTTGACCCGGTCGTGCAGCACCGCGTGGCGCTGGACGAAGGTGCCGCGGCGCGCATCCTGTCCGGCGAGGCGCACCGGCGTGCCCTCCACCAGCAGCGAGCCGAGGGCCAGCAGCTCGCCGAAGCCCCAGTCGATGCCGCCGTTGCGGCTCATCTCACTGCGCTTGTTCAGCAGCTGCTGCAGCTTCGGGTGGACGGTGAAGCCGGCAGGCGGGTTGTTGAACGCGTCGCCGATCATGCCGATGACCTGCTCACTGACCGCGGTCGTCTCCGGCTCGCCGACGTTGTCGTTGGCGTCCGACTGCGCCGGCTTCTCCAGGTCTGCGGACTCGTCGGAGTCGAGCACCGGCGTGGAGTTGGTCTGAGCCGCGTGCGTCTCCATGAACGCGCGCTCGAGGCGGTCCTGGAAGTCGCGGTGCGCCTGCTCGTACTCCTCCTCGGTGATGTCGCCGCGGCCGACGAGCGCCTCGGTGTAGAGGCGGCGGACGGACCGCTTCGCCTCGATGAGGCTGTACATCAGCGGCTGGGTCATCGAGGGGTCGTCGCCCTCGTTGTGACCGCGGCGGCGGTAGCAGACGAGGTCGATGACGACATCGCGCTTGAACTCCTGGCGGTAGGCGAACGCGAGTTCCGCGACACGGACGACGGCCTCGGGGTCGTCGCCGTTCACATGGAAGATCGGCGCCTGGATGGTCTTGGCCACGTCGGTCGAGTACACCGAGCTGCGGGCCTCGCCGGGAGGGGTCGTGAAGCCGACCTGGTTGTTGATGTTGACGTGGATGGTGCCGCCGGTGCGGTACGCCCGCAGCTGCGACATCTGCATGGTCTCGACCACGACGCCCTGACCGGCCATCGCCGCGTCGCCGTGGATGAGGATCGGCAGGGTCAGGAACGTGCCTGCGGGGCGGCGGTCCTGCTTCGCGCGGACGATGCCCTCCAGGACGCCGTCGACGGCCTCCAGGTGCGAGGGGTTCGCGGCCAGGTAGACCGGGATCTCCTCGCCGCCGGCACCCTTGAAGGTGCCCTCGGTGCCCAGGTGGTACTTGACGTCGCCGGAGCCCTGGACGGTCCGCGGGTCCTGCGTCCCCTCGAACTCGCGGAAGATCTGACCGTAGGTCTTGCCCGCGATGTTGGTGAGGACGTTGAGGCGGCCGCGGTGCGCCATCCCGATGGCGACCTCGTCCATCCCGGCCTCCGCAGCGCCCTGCAGGATGGAGTCGAGCAGCGCGATCGTGGACTCGCCGCCCTCCAGACTGAAGCGCTTCTGGCCGACGTACTTGGTCTGCAGGAAGGTCTCGAACGCCTCGGCCTCGTTGAGCTTGCCGAGGATGCGCAGCTGCTCGTCGTGGGTCGGCTTCTCGTACGGCCGCTCCAGCTTGTCCTGGAACCACTTGCGCTGCGCCGGGTCCTGGATGTGCATGTACTCGATGCCGACGGTGCGGCAGTAGGAGTCGCGCAGCACGCCGAGGATGTCGCGCAGCTTCATCTTGCGCTTGTCGCCGCCGAACTGGCCGGTGACGAACTCACGGTCGAGGTCCCAGAAGGTGAGGCCGTGGCTCTCGATCTCGAGGTCGGGGTGCGACCGCTGCTTGTACTCGAGCGGGTCGATGTCGGCCATCAGGTGGCCGCGCACCCGGAAGGAGTTGATCAGCTCCTGGACGCGGGCCGTCTTGTCGACGGCGCTGGCCAGGTCGACGCTGATGTCCGGGTTCCAGTGGATCGGCATGTAGGGGATGCGCAGCTCGGCGAAGATGTCCTCGTAGAAGTTGCGCTTCCCGATCAGCATCTCGTGCACGATCTTGAGGAACTCGCCCGAGCCGGCGCCCTGGATGACGCGGTGGTCGTAGGTGCTGGTCAGCGTGATCGTCTTGCCGATCGCGAGGCCGGCGAGCGTCTTCTCGCTGGAGCCCTGGAACTCGGCCGGGTACTCGAGGGCGCCGGCGCCGATGATGCAGCCCTGCCCCTTCATGAGACGCGGGACCGAGTGGACGGTGCCGATGCCGCCCGGGTTGGTGAGCGAGAGCGTGGTGCCCGCGAAGTCGCCGGCGGCGAGCTTGTTGTTGCGGGCCTTGCTGACGAGCTCCTCGTACGCGGCGAGGTACTCGCCGAAGCGCATGGTGTCGGCCCGCTTGATGCTCGGGACGAGCAGCGCGCGCGTGCCGTCGGGCTTCGGGATGTCGATCGCGATGCCGAGGTTGATGTGGGCCGGGGCCACCACGGAGGGCTTCCCGTCGACCTCGTCGTAGTAGACGTTCTGGCTCGGGAACTCCTTGAGCGCCTGGATGAGCGCCCAGCCGATGAGGTGGGTGAAGGAGACCTTGCCGCCGCGGGCGCGCTTCAGGTGGTTGTTGATGACGATGCGGTTGTCGATCATCAGCTTCGCCGGGATGGTGCGGACGCTGGTCGCGGTGGGCACCGTGAGCGACGCATCCATGTTGGTGGCGAGCGTCTTGGACATGCCGCGCAGCGGGGTGACCTTGTCCTCTTCGGCGGCCTCGACGGTCGCGTTCGGGGCGGTCACCGGGGCGTCGGCGGGAACCGGCTGCGGCTTGGGCGCGACCGAGGTCGTGCGGGCGACGGGCTGCTGTCCGATCACCGGGATGGGCGTGGTGACGGGCTTCGGCTCGTTCGGGTGCGGGGCCGGGGCACCGCCCGTCGGGGGAGCCGGTGTCGACGGCTCGGACGGGCCGGGCGCCGTCGGCTCCGACGGGGTCGGGACCGTCGGCTCGGCCGGGCTTGGGGCCGTCGGCTCCGACGGGGACGGGATGGTGGGCTCCGACGGCGTCTCCGTCGGGGTCTCACCGGGCGACGGGATCGATTCGTCCTTCACCGCCGGGTGGTAGTTCTCGAGGATGGGCCACCACGACCTGTCGACCGAGTTCTTGTCGTGCACGAACTGCTCGTACAGCTCGTCCACCAGCCATTCGTTGGCTCCGAATTCGCCCGCGGCGCCGTCTTCGGTCCCTACTCCGGTCAATTGGCTCGACACAGCCGATCGCCCACTCTCTCCATCGATTTCGTCGTGAGCGGGCGGCCTGTCACCGCCCGCTTCCATCCGATCCTCAAGCCTAATCCCATCGGTACTCGCGTGCGGGCGCTCAGCCGAGCGGGATAGCGTTATTCCCATGCAGTTCTATGGAACATCGCCGCGCCACGATCTCACCTACTCGGATGTCTTCCTCGTGCCGTCGCGGTCGAACGTCACGAGCCGTCTCGACGTGTCCCTCGCTCCCAACGACGGCACCGGTGCGACCATCCCGATCGTGTCCGCGAACATGAACTCGGTCACCGGGAAGCGGCTCGCCGCCACCCTCGCTCGCCGCGGCGGTCTCGGCGTCCTCCCGCAGGACATGCACCTGCAGGACCTCGACGAGGCGATCCGCTGGGTGAAGGCGCAGCCGGTGATGTTCGACACCCCGTACGAGGCCCACCCCGATGAGAGCGTCGCCGACGTGCTCCGCCGCATCCCGGCTGTCGAAGGGCACGGCATCGTCGTCACGGGCGACGACGGCGCGTACCTCGGCTGCCTCGCGGCCGTCCAGCTCGGGTCGGCGCTCGCCGACGCGCGGGTCGGCGATCTGCTGCACGGCGCCCTGACCTCGCTCGATGCGGAGGACCTGTCCGACGGGCGCGCGGCGTTCCAGGTGATGGATGCGGCCGGCATCGACTTCGCGCCGGTCCTCGACCACGGCCGTGTCGTCGGAACGCTGTCGAAGCGCAGCGCCCTCCGCTCCACCATCTACACGCCGGCGCTGGATGCGCACGGCCGGCTCCGCGTCGCCGCGGCAGTCGGCATCAACGGCGACGTGGCAGGCAAGGCGAAGGCGCTCGCCGCAGCGGGCGTCGACGTGCTCGTCATCGACACGGCGCACGGCGACCAGGACGGCATGATCCGCGCGATCCGCACCGTCAAGGAGCTGGGTCTCGGCCTGCCGATCGTCGCGGGGAACGTGGTAACCGAGCAGGCCGTCCGCGACCTCGTCGCGGCGGGCGCCGACATCCTGAAGGTCGGCGTGGGCCCCGGCGCGATGTGCACGACGCGCATGATGACGGCCGTCGGCCGTCCGCAGTTCTCCGCGGTGCTCGAGACCAGCGCCGCCGCGCGCGAGCTCGGGGCGCACGTCTGGGCGGACGGCGGTGTGCGCTACCCCCGCGACGTCGCGCTGGCGCTCGCCGCCGGTGGCGCATCCGTCATGATCGGCTCCTGGTTCGCCGGGACGATCGAGGCGCCCGGCATGCTCGACCGCGACGCGAACGGCGGCCTCTACAAGGAGAGCTGGGGCATGGCATCCACGAAGGCGGTGAAGGGCCGGTTCGAGCGGCTCGACGCCTACGAGCTCGCCCGAAAGGAGCTCTTCGCCGAGGGCATCTCGAGCTCGCGCATCTACCTGGACCCGCTGCGGCCGTCCGTCGAGGATCTGCTGGACATGATCACGACCGGCGTGCGCAGCTCGTTCACGTACGCCGGCGCGCGCACCCTCGCGCAGTTCCACGAGCGCGCACTGGTCGGCATCCAGTCCGCCGCCGGCTACGAGGAGGGCAAGGCGCTCCCCGTCAGCTGGTAGCCCCCGGCGCCTCCATCCCCCCACCGTCGAGTACGCACAAACTGCACGCCGAGCGTGTGGCTGGCGTGCAGTTTGTGCGTACTCGACGGAGGGTCGGAGGGTCGGAGGCCGGAGGGTCAGTTGGAGCGGGAGCGGACCAGTGCCGTGATCGCCGCACCGACGACCGCGAGAACCGCGGTGCCCAGGAACAGCAGGAGGAATCCGCCGGCGGCGGCGTCGGACCCGGTGCTTCCCGCGTCCAGAAGCGCGGAGGTGCGGGCGGAGGCGATGCCGCCGAGGACGGCGAGGCCGAGCGCGCCGCCGATCTGCTGCGCGGTGTTGACCAGACCGCTGGCGAGGCCGGACTCCGACTCCGGCACACCACGGACGGCGAGCTGGGTGACAGTGACGAAGGAGGCGCCCAGACCGAGACCGATCACGATGCTCGGCAGGATGAACCCGGCGATGAATCCGGTGCTCCCGGCGAGGGCGAACCACACGACCCCGGCGGCGAGCACGACGAGCGCACCGGCGAGCGTCGTGCGCAGACCCACCCGGGCGACGACGGCCGGGATCACACCGGCGATCGCGACGAGCGCGATGGCGAGGGGCAGCTGGCTGAGTCCGGCGGACAGCGCATCCAGGTGCAGCACCTCCTGCAGGTAGACCGAGAGCGCGAAGAACAGCGCGACCGTGGCGCCGCCGACCAGCAGCATCACGATGTCGCCGGCGAGGGCGTCGCGATTGCGGAAGAAGGAGAACGGCAGCAGGGGGTGGGCGGTACGGCGTTCGATCAGCACGAACGCGGTGAGGAGGACGACCGCGGCGGCAGCGAGCCCCAGGACGATCGGGTTCGTCCAGCCGAGCGTGCCGCCCTCGCTGAGGGCTGCGACGGCCGCCGCGAGTCCGAGGGTCGCGGTCGCGGCCCCTGCCGCATCCATCCGCTCGGCATCGCCGGCCGGGTCGCGGTTGATGAGGAACGGGATGACCGCGAGCACGAGGATGCCGACGGGCACGTTCACGAAGAAGACGGCGGACCAGCCGAAGGCCGCGGTGAGCACACCGCCGAGCAGGACGCCGGCCGCGCTGCCCATCCCGGCCACCGCACCCCACAGGCCCAGTGCTTTCCCGCGCGCCTCGGCGTCGGGGAAGAGCTGCGTGAGGAGAGCGAGGGATGCGGGCGCCAGCAGGGCGGCGAACGCGCCCTGAACGGCTCGTGCCCCCAGGAGCATGGTGCCGTTCACGGCGAGACCGGCCGCGAGCGACGCCAATGCGAAGCCGGCGACGCCGATGAGGAAGACCCGGCGGTGCCCGAACCGGTCGGCGAGACGTCCGCCGAGCAGGAGGAGACCGCCGAAAGGCAGGACATAGGCGGTCACCACCCAGGCGAGCGCTGCGGTGTCCAGACCGAGGGCGGTGCCGACGGTCGGTAGCGCGATGTTGACGATGGATGCGTCCAGCACCACCAGGAACTGTGCGAGGGCGAGCACGCTGAGCGCCCACCAGCGGTGCGTGCTGCGGGGAGTGGTCGCGGCGGCAGGTGCCGCCGCGGTGGCGAGAGACGTTTCCATGGGACTGTCCTTTCGTTGTGAGTGATCGATCAATCACTCTTGGGAGCCGGGTGATGGCGGTGGGGTCGAAGGGGGGATCAGGGGTGCTGGATGCCGTTCGTGAGCGTTCGTGCCCATTCCTCGGGCACGTCCTCCAGGCCGGCCGTGACCACCAGGTGGCACAGCTGCCCGTAGGCGATGAAGCGCTGGACGGCGTCGGGCTCGGCGCCTGATCGGATCGTGGCGAAGCGCGTGATCCGGGCGAGTCCGCGCCGGAGCGCCTCCCGGATCTCCGGGACGTCCGAGGCGGACTGGGCGTGCACCTGCAGCATCAGGAGCGAGCGGTCTCCGATGAGCTCCGCGTACGCGTCGCCCATCCGGTCGAGGATCACCGTCGGCGTCTCGCCGTCGGCGCTCCGGGCGCCGGACTCCAGCGCGTTCTCGATCCGCTCGAAGCAGCGCTCCAGCGCGGCCACGAACAGACCCTCCTTGCTCGGGAAGAGCTTGAAGACATAAGCCGGGGAGATGTCCGCGTCCTTGGCGACCGCCGCGATGGGGGTGCCCAGGTAACCGCCGACGGCGAAGACGGCGATAGCGCTGTCGAGCACCGCCTCGCGTCGGTCGTCTGCGGTGGAGAGTGTTCGTGCCATGTGAGTGACTGTACACTCACTCTTGCGACGAGGTCAAGAAGTTTGTGGGGGAGAGCCGGCTCAGGTGCGCCGGGTCGCGTCCTGGACCTCGCCGACGAGCTCCTCGATGATGTCCTCCAGGAACAGCACTCCGGCGGTGGCGCCTTCCGCGTCGACGACCCGGGCCAGGTGGCTGCCGGACCGGCGCATGGTGGCCAGGGCGTCCTCCAGATCGCTGCCGGCGAAGACGGTCACCAGGCGACGGATGCGCTTGGCCGGCACCGGGAGCTCGAAGCCGGTCTCCTCCAGGTCGAGCACGTCCTTGAGGTGCAGGTAGCCGGTCGGCTCGCCGTCGGCGTCCGGCACGACGTAGCGCGAGAAACCGTGCTTGGCGACGGCCTTCTCCACGTCGGCGGGAGTCGGGGCGGACGGAAGGGTCACGAGCGCGTCGAGCGCGACCGCGACATCCCGAACCTTCTTCTCGGTGAACTCGAATGCCGCCGTCAGGGCGCCGGTGCGGTCCGTCAGCACGCCCTCCCGGGTCGACTGCGACACGATCGTCGCGACCTCGTCGAGGGTGAAGGTGCTGGCCGCCTCGTCCTTCGGCTCCACCCGGAACAGGCGCAGCACCGCGTTCGCCGTCGCGTTCAGGGCGACGATGATCGGGCGGACGGCACGGCCGATGCCGACGAGCGGCGGAGCCAGCAGCAGCGCGGCCTTGTCGGGCATCGAGAACGAGATGTTCTTCGGGACCATCTCGCCGAACACGACGTGCAGGAACGACACGACGATCAGCGCGACGATGAACGCGATGGTGCCGATGACCTCCTCGGACCACCCGGTCGCGTGCAGCGGCACCTCCAGCAGGTGGTGGATCGCCGGCTCCGAGACGTTCAGGATCAGCAGCGAGCACACGGTGATGCCGAGCTGCGTCGTGGCGAGCATCAGCGTCGCGTGCTCCATGGCGTACAGAGCGGTCTTGGCGCTGCGCTTCCCGCGCTCCGCCAGGGGCTCGATCTGGGAGCGGCGTGCGGAGATCACGGCGAACTCGGCGCCGACGAAGAAGGCGTTGACCGCGAGCAGCACGACCAGCCAGGCGATTCCGGCCCAGTCACTCATGAGCCGCCCCCCTCTCCGTTCATGCCCTCGGTGACGGGCACCGGATCGGGCGTGTAGCGGATGCGGTCGACCCGGCGGCCGTCCAGGCGCTCGACGCGCAGGGTGCCGCCGTCGATCGCGACCTCGTCGCCGACCTTCGGCAGCCGGCCGAGCTCGTTCATGACGAAGCCGGCCACGGTCTCGTACGGCCCCTCCTCGGGGACGGTGACGCCGGCGCGCTCCTCCAGCTCGTCCGGGCGCAGGATGCCGGGGAAGGTGATCGAGTCACGCCCGCGGATGACGCCCGCTCGCGTGCGGTCGTGCTCGTCCGCCACCTCGCCGACGATCTCCTCGACGAGGTCCTCCAGCGTCGCGATGCCCGAGGTGCCGCCGTACTCGTCGACGACGACCGCGAGCTGGTACCCGCGGGCGCGCAGCTCGCCGAGCAGCGTGTCGAGACCCATCGTCTCGGGAACGCGCAGCGGGTCGGTCATCAGGGCGGAAGCGGGCACACGCGAGCGTCGCTGCCGGGGGACGGCGACGGCCTGCTTGACGTGGACGACGCCGAGCACGTCGTCGATGTCGTCGCCGATCACCGGGAACCGCGAGTACCCGGTCTTCCTGGCCAGCTCGCTGACGGCCTGGGCCGGGTCGGTGCGCTGCACCGCTTCGATGCGCGGCCGGGGCGTCATCACATCCGAAGCGGTGCGGCTCGAGAAGGCCAGCGTGCGGCTGAGCAGGGTGGCGGTGTCCTCCTCGAGGACACCGGCGCTCGCCGACCGGCGCACCAGCGACGACAGCTCGTCGGCGGTGCGCGCACCGGACAGCTCCTCCTTCGGCTCGATGCCGAGCAGACGGAGGATCCCGTTCGCGGTGCCGTTCAGCAGGGCGACGAACGGCCGGAACACCGTCGTGAACACCGTCTGGAACGGGATCACCAGCTTGGCCGTCGCGAGCGGAAGGGCGAGGGCGAAGTTCTTGGGCACGAGCTCGCCGAGGATCATCGACAGCAGCGTCGCGACGGCGATCGCCACGACGGACGCGATCGGCGTGACGGCGCCCTCCGGCAGCCCGGTCGCCGTGAGCGGTCCGCGCAGCAGCGAGCTGATGGCCGGCTCCATCGTGTAACCGGTGAGCAGCGTTGTCAGCGTGATGCCGAGCTGTGCGCTCGACAGGTGCGTCGAGGTGATCTTCAGCGCGGCGATGGTCATGCTGAGGCGCGACTCGCCCCGCTCGCGACGTGCCTCCAGATCACCGCGATCGAGGTTGACGAGGGCGAACTCGCTGGCGACGAAGAGCCCGGTCCCGACGGTCAGCAGCAGGCCGACGGCGAGCATGATCCACTCATAGAGCACGGCCGTCACCTCGCTCGCATCCCAGCGGGCTCGACACGGGCAACGGGCTGGCAGAGGGAGGGTCGTCCATTTGCCCGCCAGTATATCGAGGCGGGATGCGCTGGAGCCGGGGTTTCCGGGGCGGATTCCCAGCCGGCGTAGACCCTCGATTCCAGTGGCCCCGAACGCGTCGCACGCGCGTATGGTGCCGCCTGGATGAAGGAGGATCCCCATGTTGGAGTCTTATGTGACGTACTCCGTCCTTCCTGCTTCCGACCTGCAGCGGGCCATCGAGTGGTACCGCGACAAGCTGGAACTCGAACCGGAGCGGACGACCGAGGGCGGTGTGCTGTACGGCACCGGGTCTGAGGCGAAGATCTTCGTGTATGAGACCGGGAACGCCGGCACCGCACAGAACACGGCGATGTGCTGGCTGACGCCGGACATCGAGGCCACGATGGCCCACCTGAGGGAGCGGGGAGTCACGTTCGCGGACTACGACTTCCCCGGTCTGCACACCGAGAACGGGATCGCGACGGACGACATGGGCCGGTCGGCGTGGTTCCAGGACAGCGAGGGCAACTACCTCTGCCTCACAGAACCGGCCTGACCGCCGACGCAACGACCGGCGCGACGGCCGGCGCGCAGCTCAGCGCCAGCGTGCGCGGAGGTACTGCGGCGGCCAGTAGCCGATCTCGACGCCGAGCTCGTGAGCGGCCCGCAGCGGGAAGTGCGGGTCGCGCAGGAGTTCGCGCGCAAGCATGACCGCGTCCGCCTGGCCGCTCTCCACGATCTCCGCCGCCTGCTGCGGCGAGGTGATGAGCCCGACCGCGCTCACATCCACGTCGGAGGTGCTGCGCACGTGGTGGGCGAACGGCACCTGGTAGCCGGGGCCGAGCGGGATGCGGATGCCGGCCTGGATGCCGCCGCTGGAGATGTCGAAGAAGTCGGCTCCGGCCTCTTCGGCCCACGCGGCCACCGTCGCGGTCTGGTCCTCGTCCCATCCGCCCTCGGTCCAGTCGCTCGCGGAGAAGCGGACGAAGAGAGGCGCGTCCGGCGCCTCCTCGCGGACCGCCGCGATGATGCGAAGGAGCAGCCGTGCACGGTTCTCCAGCGATCCGCCGTACTCGTCGGTCCGCCGGTTGGAGATCGGGGAGAGGAACTGGTGCAGCAGGTAGCCGTGTGCCGCGTGCAGCTCGATCACCCGGAAGCCCGCCTCGACCGACCGGCGCGCGGCCGAGCGGAAGTCGTCCACGATCGTGTCGAGACCGGCCGCATCCAGCTCGTCGGGAGTGTCGAGCCCGTCGAAAGCGATGGGAGACGGTGCGACCGTCCGCCAGCCGCCTTCCGCCTCGGGGACGGAGCCGGTGCGGCCCTCGAAGCCCCACGCCGGCCACGACGACGCCTTGCGGCCGGCATGCCCGAGCTGGATGCCGGGAACGGCGCCCTGACTCTCGATGAACGCGGTGATCGGCTTCCAGGCGTCCCGCTGCTCGTCCGTCCAGATGCCGGTGTCGCGCGGGCTGATCCGCCCCTCCGGGTTGACCGCGGTCGCCTCGGTGAAGACGATGCCGCTGCCGCCGGTCGCGAACGATCCCAGGTGGATCAGGTGCCACGTGCCGGGGACGCCCGACTGGTCGAGCACCGAGTACTGGCACATCGGCGAGGTCCAGATGCGGTTGCGGGCGGTGACGCCGCGCAGGGTCAGGGGATCGAAGAGAGAGGGCATACCTCCATCTAAGCGCCGAGACCCTCCAGATATGCCCGGAGGCCGCTCGGCGATGTGAACACGTGCCCGGAGATCCCGAGCGCTTCGGCGCCGCGGACGTTCGCCTCCTTGTTGTCGATGAAGACCGTCTGCTCCGGCGTCACCCCGAGTTCGGAGAGGACGTGCTGGAAGATCTCCGCGCTGGGCTTGATGGTGCCGAGCTCTCCGCTGACGAACACCTTCTCGAACAGGTCGCCGAGGGTCCCGTGACGGAAGTAGGAGCCGAAGTCGCGGCCCGCGTTCGAGAGCAGCGCCATCCGCGTGCCGCCCTCCTTGAGGTCGAGGAGGACCTGGAGGGTGTCGTGGTCGATCGTGAGCCAGCTCCGGAAATCGGCGAGCCACAGCCGGTGGATCTTCGCGTCGCCCCAGTTCTCGCCGAGCTCGCGCTCGATGCCGCGCCAGTACGACTGGATGCTCAGTGTGCCCTGGTCGAGCGCATCCCGGTGTCGCCAGTACGCCGGCCAGAACACGTGCGGGTCGCCGCCCGCGAGTTCGGTCAGGGCAGCGCGGTCCTCGTCGGACGGGGTCACCGAGATGACCTCGCCGTAGTCGAACACGATCACCTTTCCGGGGATGCTGATCGCCATGCTCACAACCTATCGTGAGGTCGGTAGGGGTTCGATGGGCCTGGGCCGGTGTGCGGCCGACAGGAGCGACGACGGGAGGCGCCGATGACCGACTGGCAGAACTGGGACGAACGGGATGCCGCGGCATGGATCGCCGTGCCGCAGGAGTCGAGTGACAAGTACTCGCGCGGTGTCCTCGGGGTGGTGACCGGATCCGACCGCTACCCCGGCGCGGCGGTGCTCGGGGTGGAGGGCGCTTCGCGCACCGGTGTCGGCATGATCCGCTACCTCGGCGCCGACCGCCCGGCCGAGCAGGTGATGCGCCGCCGACCTGAGGTCGTGACCGCCCCCGGACGCGTGCAGGGCTGGCTGATCGGCTCCGGCATGGATGCGGCCAGCCGTCCAGCGGACGACGCGCAGCGCCTGCGTTCGGCCCTCCGCGACGGGACGCCGCTCGTGATCGACGCAGGAGCCCTCGACCTCGTCGGTCGCGCCTCCGCGCCGGTCGTCGTCACGCCGCACTTCCGCGAGCTGGCGACGGTGCTCGCCGCCGGGGCGGACGACGACTCGGATGCGGTGACCGCCGACGACATCGCGGCAGACCCGGCCGGCTGGACCATCCGTGCCGCTGAGAGCCTGGGCGTGACCGTCCTGCTCAAAGGACACACGACGTACGTCGCGGCGCCCGGCGGGCCGCGGTACGCCGTCACCGCCGGTCCTGCGTGGCTTGCGACGGCCGGGAGCGGCGACGTGCTGGGCGGCGTGCTGGGCGCCCTTGTGGCGACGCATGCCCGCGAGATCGACGAGGACGGCCACACGGCGCTCGCCGCGCTCGCCGCGACCGCCGCGTGGGTGCACGGTCGGGCGGGGGAGCGGGCGTCCGACGGCGGGCCGATCGTCGCCCTCGACATCGTTGGGGAGCTCCCCGGGGTGGTGCGCGAGCTGGTGCGTGCGGCGGGCTGAGAGACCGCGCAGCGCGGTTCAGGAAGGCGCCCACCGCATCCCCTAGGATGTGGCGCTATGGGGATGGATGCGGTGCCGCTGAGCGCCGCGCCGACCCCTCGGGCACAGCCCGGCCTGCTGCAGCGGGTGGCCTACAGCCCGCTGTCGCTGTGGATCGCGTTCCTCGCCGTCCACCTGATCATCAGCGGCCTCGCCCTCGACCAGGGCAAGGGCCTCGGCGACGTCTTTCTCGTCTACAAGCCCTGGGCCCAGCTCGCGGCGCAGGGCACCCAGATCGTCGGCGTCGACTCCGACTGGGTGTATCCCTTCGGCGCGATCGTGCCGGTCATGCTGCCGCTGCTGTTCGGCGCGGACGGCTATGTCTGGGCGTGGCTCAACATGGTGCTGCTGCTGAACGCGGCGGCCTTCGCCGTGCTGATCGTCGGCCGCGAGCCGCGCCGTCTGATCGCGGCCTGGTGGTGGCTGGCCTTCCTGCTCCTGCTGGGGCCGATCGCCGTCGGGCGCCTGGACTCGGTCTCCGCCTCCCTCGCGATCGTCGGGCTGCTCTGGCTGACCCTGCACGAGCGCGCGGCGGTCGTCGTGCTGACCGCGGCGACGTGGATCAAGGTGTGGCCGGCCGCCGTCCTGCTCGCCGCGGTCGTCGCCCTGCGCTCGCGCCGGCACATCGTGCTCGTCGCCGTGGTCACCTCCGCGGTGATCGCGGCCGTGCCTCTGATCTTCGGTGCCGGCTGGCACATCCTGAGCTTCATCACCATGCAGACCGACCGCGGGCTCCAGATCGAGGCGCCCGTTAGCACGTTCTGGATGTGGCAGGCCGCGTTCCACGTCCCGGGTGCAGAGGTCTACTACGACCGCCAGCTGCTCACGTTCCAGGTCAGCGGTCAGGGAACCGCCGCGGCCGGCGCGCTCATGAACCCGCTGTTCGCGGCGACCGCGATCGTCGTGCTGCTGATCGGCGTCCGGGCGTACCGGAGGGGCACCCCGTACACGCGGATCCTCCCGGAGCTGTCGCTCGCTCTGGTGACCGCATTCATCGCCTTCAACAAGGTCGGCTCACCGCAGTACGTCGTGTGGCTGGCCGCGCCCGTCGTCATCGGGTTGGTCTATCAGGGCCGGGGGTTCCGCATCCCGGCGCTCCTGGTGCTGGTCACCGCGGGGCTCACCCAGGTCTTCTATCCCTTCCTGTACGACTGGCTGCTCGTGCCGGACCCGGGGATGGTCGCCGTGCTGACCGTGCGCAACGTCATGTACTTCGTGATACTGGGGTGGACCGTTGCGGCGCTCTGGCGCCGGCGTCACCGCCAGGAGGCGGCAGGCGACCTGGTTCCGGCCCACGCGTGGCCGTTCCGCTCGGCCCCGGGAGCGCATCCCGAGCCGGTCGGCGGAAGCGCACGCTAGAAAAAGGAGGAAGACATGCTGGTGGCGTTCTCTGTCGCGCCGAGCGGCGGTGAGGGAGCGGACGCGTCGGTGCACGACGCGGTCGCCGCGGCCGTGCGCGTGGTGCGCGAGTCGGGCCTCCCGAACCGTACGGACGCGATGTTCACGACGATCGAGGGGGAGTGGGACGAGGTCTTCGACGTCGTCCGCCGCGCCACCGAGGCGGTCGGCCGATACGGGTCGCGCGTCTCCCTCGTGCTGAAGGCGGACATCCGTCCCGGGTACTCCGGCGAGCTCGACGGCAAGGTCCAGCGGCTCGAGGCCGCGCTGGAGCGAGGCGACTGACGTGGATGTCGACACCCTCCTGCTCCTGCTCTTCGGCCTGTTCGTGCAGTTCGGACCCTTCCTGATCATCGTCGCGGTGCTGGTGGGCGGCGTCCTGCTGGGCTGCGTCGTCGTCGCCATCGTCGGCGCGGTGCGGGCCGGGGTGTCGAAGCCCGAGGAGACCCGCGACGTGGATGTCGCCCAGTTCTTCGAGGAGCAGACGGCCGCGGCCGCCGCGGGTCGAAACGATTCGATATAGGCTGGTGCGGTGACCCCGCTTATCGACGGGCCGACGAAGCTGTCGTCGGCCCGTATCCGTCTTGCGCTGCTGGCGCTCGCCCTCGGTGGATTCGGCATCGGATCGACCGAGTTCGTCGCGATGGGCCTGCTGCCCAACATCGCGCACGATCTGCTGCCGCAGCTGTACGCCGCCTCGCCGACCGACGCCAACGCGCAGGCCGGTTGGATCATCTCGGCGTACGCGCTCGGCGTGGTGGTCGGCGCGCCCACGATCGCGGCGGTCGCCGCGCGCTGGCCGCGTAAGAAGCTGCTGCTCTGGCTGCTCGTGGCGTTCACTGTCGGCACCCTCGCCTCGGCGGTCGCCCCGACGTTCCAGCTCGTGATGCTCGCGCGCTTCATCTCTGCGCTGCCTCACGGTGCCTATTTCGGCATCGCTTCGCTCGTCGCCGCCTCGCTGATGGGGCCGGGCAAGCGCGGGCGCGGGGTCGCCTTCGTGCTGTCGGGCCTGACGATCGCCAACGTGATCGGCGTTCCGACGATCACGTGGATCGGCCAGCACAGCGGATGGCGCATCGCCTACCTCGTCGTCGCCGCGATCTTCGCGCTGACGTTCGCCGCCGTCGCGCTGCTGGTGCCCTGGCAGGCGGGCGACGCCAAGGCGACCATGAAGAACGAGCTGCGGGCGTTCACCCGGCTGCAGGTGTGGCTCGCGCTGCTCATCGGCGCTGTCGGCTTCGGCGGCTTCTTCGCCGTGTACACGTACATCGCGCCCATCGTCACGACGATCACCGGGATGCCCGAGTCGACTGTTCCGCTGGTCCTCGTGCTCGCCGGCCTCGGAATGACGGTCGGCAACATCCTCGGCGGGCGTGCGGCCGACCACAGCGTCCCGCGCAGCATGCTGCTGTTCTTCGCGATCCTGCTGGTCGGCCTTGCGGCCCTCTGGCTGACCGCATCCACCATCCCCGGCCTGCTGATCTCGGTGTTCGTCGTGTCCGGAGCGTGCTCGGCGCTCTCGCCGACCATCCAGACCCGGCTCATGGATGTGGCGCGCGACAGCCAGTCGATCGCCGCGGCGCTCAACCACTCGGCGCTCAACATCGCGAACGCCGCCGGAGCGTTCTTCGGCGGCCTGACGATCGCGGCCGGTCTCGGCTACCTGTCGCCGGTCGTCGTCGGCGGACTGCTCGCCCTCGGCGGCATCGCGCTGGCGCTGATCTCGTTCGGCATCGACCGGTCGCGCATCCGGCGCGGTGTCGCCACCGGTTCGGTCGCGGCTCAGCGGCCGGAGCGGACCCCGGTCTCCGCGCCCGTCGACTGACGGACGCGGGTTCCGTCAGTCGTTCTGCAGCAGGATGCCGTCCTGGATGGCGCGCTTGCGCAGGGCGACCTTGGTGCCGACGTCGTAGCCCGCCACGCGGTACTTCTCGCGGATGCGCTTGAGGTAGCTCTTGGCGGTCTCGTCCGAGATGCCCAGCTGGAAGGCGACCGCCTTGACCGGCTCACCGGCGCCGTAGAGCGCCATCACGCGACGCTCCTGCGCGCTCAGCTTGGGGGCGCCGCCGACCTCGCCGGCGTTGAGCGCCAGGTCGAGTTCGGCCGAGATGAACGACTCGCCCTTGCGGGCGGCGCGGATCGCCTCGACGATCATCTCCGCATCCTCGCTCTTCACCAGGTAGCCCATCGCCCCGGCCGCCAGCGCCTCCCGGACCACCGCGGGCTCCGAGTAGGTGCTCATCAGCACCGTGGCGACACCGGTCGTCTTCAGTGTCGAGAGCTTCAGCGAGATCGGGATGTTGTCCTTGAGGTCGAGGTCGAGGAGGACGACGTCCACCGGGAACTCGGGATGCGTCAGCAGCTCCGGCCAGCTCGCGACGGCTGCGACCATGCTGATGTCGTCCGCTGCACTGCGGATCCACTCGGTCAGTGCTCCCAGCAGCATCTTGTGGTCGTCGACGATCGCGATCCGGATCGGGGGTTCCTCGGCCATGGGGTGCCTCTCTCTGTATCGAACCAGCTGGGTCAGACCAGCTCGGCTGATGTGTCGCTCACCGTCGTGATCTCGATGCGCAGGGTCGAACCCGAGAACGACTCGACGTAGCGGCCCACTTTACGGATAGCTTGCCATGCCGCGGGGTCTACCCCGTTTCGCGGCACACCGCTGGTCGAGATCACGATAGCCATTGTGGCCCCAGGATTCGCCGTTCTCGGGTAGGTGCCGACCGGTCGTGTCAGATCGAGGGTCAGCGTCCGCGGCTGGCCGGCCCCGCTGCGGACCGGGTCGCTGATGAGCAGCCAGACCGCGGTGAGGAGGCCGTCGCGCTGCTCGCGGTTGAGGCCGGCGGCGAGCCCGTCCGGGTCGGTCAGCGTCACCGACGGCCCGAGGAGGGCGGACTCCGTGACGGCGTGGTATAGCCACGTCTCCCGGCGGCCCTGGATGAGGTGGAGGCGCAGCTCCGTCGCGATCGAGGCCGCGGCGTCGGCGGTGTCCTCGTCGAGCGGCAGCGCCGTGCGGCCCGTGGCGACGCCGTCGAGCAGTCGCTCGGCGGCGAGGTCGAGGCGGGCGAGCTCTTCGGAGGCCAGCATCCCGATGGCGTAGCCGGGGGAGACCACCGTGCTCTGCACCTGGACGAGATCGAGCTCCAGTTGCACCAGTGTGCGGAGCGACCGCACGATCTGCACGCCGACGAGCGGAGGCGCGACCGCGATGGCGACCGTGACCAGACCCGGACCGAGGAGCTGCAGGTTCGGCAGCGACCTCCAGATCTCGACGACGGCGAGCACGACCCCCAGCACCGCCGTGGCGAGGACGATGTCGCGGGCCGGGCGCACCGGAACGCACAGCAGCAGCGTCGGGCCGACGGCGGCGGCCGCCGTCAGGGGGACGATGGCCCCGCCGATCGGCCAGGTGCCCGCGATGTCCAGCGCCACGGCGGCGGCCCAGACGCCCAAGGCACCCAGGAAGAGCCACGACGGCAGCTCGTCGGGCAGCCGGAAACGGAGGACGAGGGCGGCCACGAGGGTCACGGCCACCAGCACCCAGGCGGTCACCGTGAAGCCCAGCAGCGGGTACTCGGCGATGTTCAGGCCGAACAGCGTGAGCAGGAACGCGATGAAGGCGACCGTCGCCACGTTGAAGCCGAGGTCGAGACGTGCGCGGCCGAGCGCATCCCGCTCGTCCCCGGCGGCGCCGCGCGCCAGCGGGCTGCGGGGAACGGTCCGCTCGTCGACCCGGGTCACTTCGGCACCTCCAGCACGACGGTCGTCCCGCTGCCGGGCGACGAGAACAGGCGGGCGTTGCCGCCCACGTCGCGGAGGCGCGCCACGATCGACTCGGTGAAGCCCAGCCTCCCGGTGTCGATGGAGGCGACGTCGAATCCCTTGCCGGCGTCCGTCACCATGGCGCGCACGTTCGTCTCGTCGTCCGTGATTGTCACGTGCGCCTCGAGAACGCCCGAATGCCTGCGTACGTTCTCCAGGCACTCGCCGAGGGCGAGGAGGAACGCGTCGAGGACGTCGCTGGGGAGCAGCACCTGACCGGCGCCGTGCCAGTTCACCTCGAGCCCCATGCGGCGGAAGCGCTGCTTCACCGACTCGAGCGTGTTGCCCAGCGTGGACTCCTCGACCGGCTTGAGCTTGTAGTCGCCGGACCGGGCCGGGTCGGGCGTGAAGCCGAGCCGCAGCTGGCGCAGAAGAGCAGCATCCTCGGCGGCCTGCTCGCGGAGGGCGCCGTGGCTGACGCCGACACCGGAGTGCGCGAGGAGCGTGAGCGTCGCCAGCACCGTGTCGTGCAGCAGTCGCGCGCTCTGGCGACGGCGGGCCTCCGTCTCGCTCGCCTGGCGCTCGACCCGATAGGCGCGGCTCATCGTCGAGATGCGCTTGAGGGTCCGCGGGACGGTGCGGGAGAGCCAGACGCCGGTGGCGGTGAGGGCGATCCACCCGGTCATCGTGAACACGAGCGTCTCGACCATGCGGGATTGGGTCACCCCGAGAGTGACGCCCTGCGCGGTCACCGTCAGTGCCGCGGCCGCCACCAGCAGCACGAGCCGGCTGCGGGAGCTCACACCGACAACGCACACGCACGCGACCGATGCCGCGCCGATCACGCTGACAGCGCTGATCGCGGACGGCCCGAGGGCGGTTCCCGGCAGCAGGTGGATGAGGATGAGCGCGACGCCCGCGACCACGATGACCCACATCCACAGGGTCAGTCGCAGCAGGCCGGCCAGCTGCCACTGCGCGTAGCCGAGGCACACGATGAGCACCAGCGACGCGAGGTACAGGGGGAGCGGAAGGGAGCCCGGGATGCTCAGGCAGAAGAGCGCTGTGACCGTGGCCGTCAGCCCGACGGTGCGGGCCGTCGCAGCGAGGAGTCGATCACGCTCCTTCTGGATGCGCGACATGCCCCTCCGTCCTCCGTCACACGTCGAGCAGTCGCCTCAACTGGGCGCTGACGGCGTCGTCCTCGATCAGGAACCCGTCGTGGCCGAAGTCCGACCGGATCACCACTGGAACTCTACCGTCCAGCGTGACCGGAACATGGTAGGCGATCTGCTCCTGTCCCTCGACCGGGAACAGGCGGTCGCTGTCGATGCCGACGACGAGGGTGCGCGCGGTCACGCGTGACAGCGCTGCGGCGAGGCCTCCGCGCCCGCGTCCGACGTCGTGGGAGTTCATCGCCTCCACCAGCGTGATGTAGCTGTTCGCGTCGAAGCGGCGCGTGAACTTGTTGCCGTGGAAGTCGAGGTACGACTCGACGGCGAACCGTCCGCCGCCGCCGAGCGGGCTGATCTCGCTCTGCCATGCCCGCTGGAAGCGCTCGTTCAGCTCGGACGGGCTGCGGTAGTTCAGCAGGGCCATCCGCCGCGCGAGCGCGAGTCCGCGGTGCGGGCCGTCGCCGTCCTCCGCGTCGTAGTACTGGCCGCCGCGGAACAGCGGGTCGGTGCGCACCGCCTCGATCTGGACCGAGTTGAGGGCGATCTGGTCGGCGGTCGAATACGGGGGAGCGGCGATCACAGCGAGCCGTTCGACGCGCTCCGGGAACATGACCGCCCACTCCAGGGCCTGCATCCCGCCCATCGAGCCGCCGACGACCGCAGCCCAGCGGTCCAGCCCGATGGCGTCCGCGAGAGCTGCCTGCGCGGCGACCTGGTCGCGGATGGTCGTGAACGGGAAGCGGGCGCCCCACTCGGCGCCGTCCGGGGCGAGGGAGGCGGGACCGGTCGTGCCCTGGCAGCCGCCCAGCATGTTCGGCGCCACGACGTACCAGCGTTCGGTGTCGATCGCCTTGCCGGGTCCGATGATGCCCTGCCACCAGCCGGCCGTGCGGTGGCCGCGACCGGCGGGGCCGACTGCGTGCGAGTCACCGGTCAGGGCGTGCAGCACCAGCACGGCGTTGTCGCGCTCCGGCGACAGCGTGCCCCAGGTCTCGTAGGCGACTCGGACGAACGGGAGGGTCTCGCCGCTCTCGAAGGAGAACGCACCGATCCCGGCGAACTGCCGGTCGCCGGCCGGATCGGACTCCTTCCAGGCGCCGCTCGCCGGCGGCTTCCCGAGCAGCGTCCTCGCCTGCGCCTCCGTGATGAAACTCGACGGCGCCGTGTCGGCGGATGTCTGCCACTCCATACCGCTCATTCTCCCGGACGTCGCGCTCCGCCCTTGCTCTGTTACGCCGCGCACTCCCACCCACCGTCGAGTACGCAAAAACTGCACGCGAAACCCGAGTTTCGCGTGCAGTTTTTGCGTACTCGACGGTGGGCGCCGAGCGGAGGGGCGGGGGGTTACGCGCGGGCGGCCTCGGCGACGGAGCGCGCAGCGGCGAGGCCCGCGGAGAGGTCCGCCTTCAGGTCGTCGACATTCTCCAGACCCACCGAGAGGCGGACGAGGCCCGGGGTGACGCCGGCGGTCAGCTGCTGCTCGGGCGTGAGCTGCGAGTGCGTGGTCGACGCCGGGTGGATGACGAGGCTGCGGACGTCGCCGATGTTCGCCAGGTGGCTGAACAGCGAGAGGTTGTCGACGAGGGCAGCGCCCGCATCCACACCGCCCTTGAGCTCGAACGAGAGCACCGCGCCGACACCCTTCGGGGCGTACTTGTTGGCGGTCGCGTACCACGGGCTGGTCGGCAGACCCGAGTAGTTGACCGACGCGACATCGGGGTGCGACTCGAGGAACTCGGCGATCTCCTGCGCGTTCTGCGTGTGACGCTCGACGCGGAGCGACAGCGTCTCGATGCCCTGGATGAGCTGCCAGGCGCTCGCCGGTGCGATCGCCGCACCGAGATCGCGGAGCAGCTGCACGCGCGCCTTGATGATGTAGGCGAGCGCGTCTCCGACCGCTGCGGTGTAGCTGGCGCCGTGGTACGACGGGTCCGGCTCGGTGAGGCCCGGGAACTTCTCGACGTTCTTCGACCATTCGAACGAGCCGCCGTCGACGATGATGCCGCCGATGACCGTGCCGTGACCGCCGAGGAACTTGGTCGCCGAGTGGACGACGATGTCGGCGCCGTGCTCGAACGGGCGGATCAGGTACGGCGTCGCGATCGTGTTGTCGACGATCAGCGGGACGCCCGCCTCGTGCGCGACCTCGGCGACGAGGGCGATGTCGAGGATGTTGATCTTCGGGTTGCCGATGGTCTCGGCGAAGAACAGCTTGGTGTTCGGGCGGACCGCGCGACGCCACTCCTCGGCGTCGTCCTGGTTCTCGACGAAGGTGGTCTCGATGCCGAGCTTCGCGAGCGTGTACTTGAACAGGTTGTACGTGCCGCCGTAGATCGAGCTGGAGGAGACGATGTGGTCGCCCGCCTGCGCGATGTTCAGCACCGCGAAGGTCTCAGCGGCCTGACCGGAGGCGACGAGGAGGGCGCCGGTGCCCCCTTCGAGCGCGGCGACGCGCTCCTCGACGACCGCCTGGGTCGGGTTCTGGATGCGCGTGTAGATGTTGCCGAACTCGGCGAGGGCGAACAGGTTCTTCGCGTGCTCCGCGTTGTTGAACACGTACGACGTGGTCTGGTAGATCGGGGTCGCGCGGGCGTTGGTCACCGGGTCGGGAGCAGCGCCGGAGTGGATCTGCTTGGTTTCGAACTGCCAGTCTGCGGCGTCGGTCATGGCGTCTCTCCTTCGGGTCTGTGAGCGCATGGTGCGCAGGGTCTGCGAGCGGTCGGCCACCGCCGTTGTCAGCAGGCTAGACGCGCCGTCCCACGCGGGCAACGTATCCGAAACACGCCGTAACCCGCGACAATGAGGGCATGAGCAGACGTGTGGTCGTGACGGGAGCGAGTTCGGGCATCGGGGCGGCGACGGTCCGCGCCTTCCGGAGCGAGGGCTGGGACGTGGTGGCGGTGGCCCGCCGGGAGGACCGCCTGCGGGCGCTGGCCGACGAGACCGGCGCCGAGTTCGTCGTCGCCGACCTGACGAAGCAGGAAGACGTGGATGCGCTCCGCGACCACCTGGCTTCGACCGGCGGCATCCACGCGCTCGTCAACAACGCGGGAGGCGCGCACGGGCTCGACTCCGTTGAGGCCTCCAGCGTCGACGACTGGGTGTGGATGTACGAGATCAACGTCATCGGCACGAAGCGGGTCATCTCCGCCCTCCTCCCGCTGCTGCGGGCCGGCGCGACCGAGACGGGCCACGCGGACATCGCGGTCGTCACCTCCATCGCGGGCCTGACCACGTACGTGGGCGGAGGCGGGTACAACGCCGCGAAGTTCGCCGAGCACGCCCTCACCGAGGTGCTGCGGCTGGAGCTGAACGGCGAGCCGATCCGCGTCGTCGAGATCGCGCCGGGGATGGTGGCGACGGAGGAGTTCTCGCTCGTCCGCTTCGGCGGCGACAAAGCCAGGAGGGATGCCGTCTACGAGGATGTGCCCGAGCCGCTCTCGGCCGAGGACGTCGCCGACACGATCGTCCACGCGCTCACCCGCCCCCGCCACGTCGACCTCGACCTGATCGTGGTCAAGCCGGTCGCCCAGGCGGCGCCGTACCGGCTGCACAAGGGCGAGCTGACGGTCCGCGGCTGAGGCGGACCCCATGAGCATCGCCGACGACAGGAAGCGCGAACGCTGGGAGCGGGCGACCGCGTGGCCCGCGTTGGTCGCGTCGGCCGCGTTCCTCGTCGCGTATTCGTGGAGCGTGCTGGAGGAGCACCCGCCGCAGGCTCTGCGCATCGGCCTCCTCGTGGTGCTGCTGGCGGTGTGGGCCTTCTTCGTGCTCGACTACGCCGTGCGGTTCGTCCTCGCCGAGCACAAGGGCGACTTCGTCCGGCACTCGCTGATCGACCTCTTGAGCGTGTTCCTGCCGCTCGCCCGGCCGTTCCGTCTGCTGACCGGCCTCCGCCACGTCCGCGCGTTGCGCGGCAACACCGCCTCCCACCTGCGCAGGCGGGTGATCATCATCGCGGGCACCGCCGTGATCATGTTCATCTACGTGATCTCGCTGGCCGAGTTCCGGGTGGAGAGGTACGCGGAGGGATCGAACATCCGCAGCTTCGGAGACGCGGTCTGGTGGGCCTGCGTGACGATGGCGACGGTCGGCTACGGCGACTATTACCCCGTCACGGTCCCAGGACGCGTCCTCGCGGTGATCCTGATGATCGGCGGCATCGTGATCGTCGGAACCTCGAGTGCGACGATCGTCAGCTACCTGAACGACCGCACGCAGCACCTGCGCCACCACGAGCCGCGGCCGCACGACGCGCATCCCGGCCCGGAGGAGGAGAACGACGCCCCGAGCTGACGCGGTGGCCCAAGCTCATCAGCCGTCGGCGACCGCCACACACGCCCGCAGCAGCTGGATGGCCTGGCGCGCGTCCCGCACCGTGAACTCTTGACGCTCGCCCGCCCGGTCGCGCACCGCCCGCTCGAGAAGCTCGGCGTGCTCCGGCCAGCGTTCGGCGGCGAACGCGGCGGCGGCCGTCTTCGAGAGCACCTCGCCCGTCTCGATGGTGGCGACCAGCCGGATGGGGCCGAGCGCCACCCAGCGCACGGTCTCTGCGCGCACGGGGCCGTCGTCCGGCCTGTCGGCGATCTCCGCCTCGAGGCCGTCGCCGATCCGCTGCCAGTAGTCGAGCAGGTTGTCGCGCGAGAACGCGACGACCCCCTCCGCGGTCTGCGGGTGGCGGTCGGCGACCGGCGACCAGATGACGTCGCCGCCGTCGACGATGCCCTGAACGCCAGACTCCAGCTCCCGCCAGGTGATCCAGCTGAGCTGCGCGCCCGCGAGCGCGGAGACCAGCACGCCTTCGACCACCTGGGGAGCGGTCTGGACCACATCCGGCCCACGAGCGATCTCCGACTCGGTCAGATAGACGCCGTCGATGTGCGGCTGGGAGGAGGCGTGAAGCTCCGCGAGCGCGGGGAGGTCGTCGACCGGGTCGCGGGTCACGACGAACACGACATCGATGTCGCTTACTCCCGGATGCCAGTCCCCGGCGACGGCGGAGCCGGTGACGATCGCGCGGCTCACGAGTCCGGGCGCGAGGCGTCTCTGCTCCAGGAGGAACGCGGTGAGCGCGTCGGCGACGGCGGGCGGGAGCTGCTGCTCGGACATGGTCACTCCAGGGCGGGTTCGGGATCCGCGAACGCGAGCCGCGGCACGAAGAAGAGGAGCACTGCAGCGACGAGGGCGCCGAGGCCGCAGATGGTCCAGACGAGCATGTAGCCGAAGAGGCTGGCGGCCGTGGCCGTCACGGTGGCGGCGCCCGCGAGCAGCACGACACCGAAGACGGCGGACGCGAACGATCCGCCGATGGTCTTGGTGGTGTTCGTCAGGGCGGTGGCGACGCCGGTCTGCCCGCGCGGTGCGGCCGCCGCGGCCGCTGCGGGGAGCGCGCCGACGAGCGCTCCGGAGCCGATTCCTGCGATCGCCATGTTGGTGAACACCTCCCAGGTCTGGAGGTGGAACGGCAGGAACATCAGGTAGCCGATCGCGACGAGGAAGGCGGCGACGATCAGGGTGACCCGCGGCGTCAGCCACGACGACACGAGCGGGAACAGCAGGGCGCCGACGATCATCGAGATGAGATAGGCGCCGATCAGGATGCTGCGCTGGCCGGCCGAGAGCCCGAGCCCGTAGCCGTTCGCCGGATCCGTGCCCGCATACGTGCTGAGCGGCGCCTGCGCGCCGAGGAGGCTGATCCCGATCAGGCCGGCGGTGAGCTGCACCGGCCACATGGTGGGGCGGCGGAGCACGCGCAGGTCGATGGCGGGGTCGGCCTGGCGCAGCTCCCAACGCCCGAACGGGAGGAACGCGAGCACGCCGACCGCGATCAGCACCCACACCCACCACGTCCCGACACCGTTGAGTCGGAGGAAGGTGAGGCCGGAGGTGATCAGGAGCAGGCCGAGCGCCAGCAAGCTGAAGCCGACGCCGTCGAGGCTGCGGCCGGGAACGGGCTCCGACTCGGGAACGCCGAAGAGGATCGCGAAGAACACGAGCGTGACCGCCACCGCCGGCACCAGGAGGGTGAGCGTCACATCCCCGCCGAGGGCCTCGAAGAGCAGTCCGGCGCCCACCGCGCCGACGATCGCCCCGGCCTCCAGGGCGACGACGAGCAGACCGGCCGCGCGTCGCGTGCCCGACGCGGCCGTCCCGCTGCGGCGTCCGCGGTCGAAGATCAGCGCGACCTCCAGCGGAAGCCAGACCACGTAGAAGCCCTGCAGCGCGAACGCCAGCAGATAGGTCGTGAAGTCGCCCGCGAAGGCGAGCCACCACGTCGAGAGGGCGGTCACGGCGGTGGCGATCAGCAGGATCCGCTTGTGCCCGAACATGTCGCCGAGCTTCGCCAGCACGGGCACCACCAGGGCGGAGACGAGCAGCTGGGCGGCCTCGAACCAGTTGTAGTCGGCGTCGTGGATGCCGAGGTGCTTCACGATGTCGGAGATCAGTGGGACGTAGTACCCCTGCAGGATGCCGCTGGTCAGCTCGACGAGGGCGAGCCAGCCGATCAGGCCCGCCGTGGTGCCGATGACGACCGCCGCCCGGCGTTGGGCCGACGTCTTCTCCGAAGTCATGCGCGGATGCTAACACCCGGGTGGCCCCGGTACGGTAGAGCAATGGCCAGCGAACTCGACGATTCCGGTGCAGACGTCCTTCAGGAGGCGGAACGGGAGGTCCTCGGCTGGTTGGAGTTCGGTGAAGCATCACGTCATCTGGCCGGCGAGGTCGTCGAGTCCGGGTTCGAGCCGGACATGGTGGTCGCGATCGCCCGTGGCGGCCTGCTGCTCGCCGGAGCCATCTCGTATGCCCTCGGCATCAAGGCGTGCGGCGCACTGAACGTCGAGTTCTACACGGGCGTCGACACGCGTCTGCCTGAGCCCGTCGTCCTCCCGCCGATGCTCGACTCCGCGGCCCTGCAGTCCAAGCGCGTCCTGCTCGTCGACGACGTGTCCGACTCCGGCCGGACCCTCGCGATGGTCGTCGACCTGATCGCGGCCTCCGGCGCGGACGTCCGCACCGTGTGCCTCTACTCCAAGCCGCGGACCGTGCTCGAGCCCGACTTCGTCTGGCGACGCACCGACCGCTGGATCACCTTCCCGTGGTCCGCCCTCCCGCCGGTGACGGCCGCGACCCACTGAGCGGGACCGTGCCGAAGACGCTGGCGGAGCTGGCCGCCGACGGTTCGATGGACCCGGGATGGGCGGCCGCCCTCGAGCCCGTCGCCGACCGCATCGCCGCGATGGGCGACTTCCTCCGCGCCGAGGTGGCCGCCGGGCGCCCCTACCTGCCCGCCGGCGACGCTGTCCTACGGGCGTTCCGCGCTCCGCTCGCCGACGTCCGCGTGCTGATCGTTGGGCAGGACCCGTACCCGACGCCCGGGCATCCCATCGGGCTGTCGTTCGCCGTCGACCGGCACGTGCGCCCGCTGCCGCGCAGCCTCCAGAACATCTACCGCGAGCTGCGCGACGATCTGGGCGTGGTGCCGCCGCCGCACGGCGACCTGGGCGCGTGGTCCGACCACGGAGTCATGCTGCTCAACAGGGTGCTCACGGTCCGTCCAGGGGAGCCGGCCTCGCACCGCGGAAAGGGATGGGAGGCCGTGACGGACCACGCCATCCGCTCGCTCGTCGCGCGCGGCCGGCCGTTCGTGTCCATCCTGTGGGGGAGGGATGCGGCGACGCTCACTCCGCTGCTCGACGGCAACCCGGTGATCGAGTCGGCGCACCCCAGCCCGCTGTCGGCGTCGCGCGGCTTCTTCGGGTCGAAGCCCTTCTCGCGCGCCAACGCCCTGCTCACGAAGCTGGGCGAGAAACCGGTCGACTGGTCGCTCGAACCGTAACCCGCACGCAATACGGGCGACGTAGGCTTGACGGGTGCTGGAAGAGGAATACCAGGAACGTCGGGTGCTGCCGCGGCACCTGCGGAAGCCCGCGCCCACGGAGGCGCCGTTCGAGTACGCGATCCGCGAGGCGCGGCCCGAGGATCTCCCGCACATCCGTGAGATCTACAACCACTATGTGGCCAACAGCACCGTCACCTTCGACGAGGATGCGATGACGCTGCGCGAGTGGAAGAGCAAGTACGCGTACCTCAAGAAGCTCGGGATGCCGTTCATCGTGGCCGAGTCGCCGTCCGGCCAGATCCTCGGGTACGCGCTGGTGCAGCCGTGGAAGCAGAAGCGCGCGTACCGGTTCACGGTCGAGAACTCGATCTACCTGGGCGCCGCATCCACCGGCAAGGGCCTCGGTCCGGTCCTGATGCAGGAGCTGATCGACCGGTCCAAGGCGGCGGGACTCAAGGAGATCATCGCGGTGATCGCCGACAAGGGCGCGGAGGCGTCCATCCGGATGCACGAGAACTTCGGGTTCACCGAGATCGGCCGGATGGGCCGCGTCGGCTACAAGTTCGATCGCTGGCTCGGCACGGTGCTGATGCAGAAGTCGCTGAAGTAACGCTTCGGCAACGCCCGGTATCACGGGCTCGGGCATCCACTAGCGTTCTCCTGAGCGCCCGTTCCGGGCGCATGCCGAGGGGGGAATATGAACGGCCGCATTGCTCGAAGTCTCGTGGTGTCCGCTGCGCTGGCGCTGATCCTGACCGGATGTGCACACAGCGTTCCCGGGGCTCAGCCGACGCCGCATACGGCGTCGCCCACTCCGACGCCGACCCCGGTCATCACGACGCAGCCCGTCCGCGTCCCGACCACGTGCGACCAGCTCGTGCCGGCGAGAGTGCTCGCGCGGATCGGTACGGGTCTCGTTCCCGAAGAGTCGTCGCACACCCCGTACCTGTCGTCGTGGATGAACGAACGCGTCGGCGCGCTCACCTGTTCGTGGTCGAACGGTGCCGACGTGTCCAGCGCCGACGTCCTGAGACTCACCGCCGTGGTCGGCCCCGAGGTGACGCGCGAGTCGTTCGAGGGATACCTGAACGGCGAGCAGGGGGGAGGAATCCACTACCCGGCTGCCGGACCGGATGCCTACACTCTTCGCGCAGGCGACAAACCCTTTGGCTTCGTCTTCCTGACCGTGCACTACGGGGGTTCGGGGAATGTGATGGCCGGATCGAACGTGCCCCTTCCCCCGGACGCCGACGCCATCGCGCTCCAACAGATCTACGGCGTGGTCTCGGCTCTCGCAGCCCCTGGCCCGCTGTGGACGCCGTCTCCGACTCTGACCGGCGCGACCGGATGCGACGGGCTGGCCACGGCGGACCAGCTCGGTTCTCTCGGCGGCCTGCCTTCCGCGCGGGTGGTCAAGAGCGATGCCGGGGAATACTCGGTGTCGCTCTTCGACATCGACCGCCAGGTCGGCGGGTACTGGTGCACGTGGCTGTCGGAGGATGCATCGGACACTGCCTCGATCAGCGTCAGCGTACTGCCAGGAGGGGCGGAGTACGCGAAGAAGGTGCGCCCAGCGGGATCCGTCGACGTTGCGGGAGTCGGGGCATCCGCGTACCGGAGCCCGGACGGCGAGCTGAATGTGATCGCGGACGGCGGCTGGGTACAGGTGCACGGCTACGACGGCGTCACGCCCGAGCAGCAGACGGCGTTGGCGAAACAGGTGCTCCTCAACGTCGGCTACACCGGCTGACGGGCGCTAGGCTCGCCGCGTGAGCACCGTGACCCCTGGAACCGCGACGAGCGGAGTCGCCACCGCACCGGTGACGCCCGCCAACCTGCCTCTGCGCAAGCGTCCGGTCGACATCTTCTTCATCGTGATGTTCTCGCTGTTCATCGTGACCTGCATCATCAGCGACGCGATCCCCACCCTCGGGATCCCGCAGACCGCGACGACGACGAACATCCTGGCGCAGTGGAACTACACGTACTCGTCGCAGTACGACCCGCTCTACATGCAGGAGCCGCTCTGGTTGCGGTTCATCACCGGGACGAGCGCCTTCGTCTATCTGCCCTTCTACGTGCTCCTGGTCATCTGCCTCGTGAAGGGCTTCAACTGGATCCAGCTGTTCGCCGTGATCTACGCGACGATGATCATCAGCCTCACGGCCATCCCGATCTTCGGGGTCGAGTTCTTCGGTCCGGTGGGGCAGCGCACGCCCAACCCGATCGTCTTCCTGCTCTACAACGGGCCGTACGTGCTGGTGCCGTTGCTGCTGCTCATCCGGATGCGCAAACCGCTGCCGTTCACGAGGAGGTTCTGATGCCGCTGCTGGAAGACCTGACCGTCTACGAGGACGGCGATCGCTACGACGTCTACGACCACTCCTTCCCGGACGAGGATGCGGAGCTCGGCCGAGGCCGTCTGCTCGGCGCGGTGACCGTCACGCCGGACGGGGAGTACATCCCGGCCGGGGAGGGCGCCCGCTACGAGTACATCGCCCCCGCCCGGACGCTGGACGAGGCGCTCGGCGCGTTCGTCGGCTCGGCCTGACCGACCGCTAGGCCGGGTGCTTCGCGCCCAGCTCGAGCAGTCCGACGCCGCCGATCACGAGCACCAGTCCGGCGATCTGCACCCAGGTGAGCGACTCCTTGAAGAACACCCAGGAGATGATCGCGATCGCCGCGACGCCGACGGCCGACCAGATCGCGTAGGCGATGCCGAGGGGCACGCCGCGGCCGAGAGCCAGGGACAGCGCGAAGAACGACGCGACGTAGCCCACGACGACGATGACGAAGGCCCACCACTTCGGGTTGTCGCCGGAGGTGAACTTGAGGAACGTCGTCGCGACGACCTCGGTCGCGATGGCGACGGCGAGAAACAGGTAGCCCAGCACGGAAGACACGCTAGCGAACGGTGAGCGGGTTCTCGCATCCCGCTATGAGTTCACCGCACGTTCTGTCGCGCGTCGCAGGAGCGGCTTAGCCTGACCTCGACGACATCGTCGGACGGCGTGGAGACCGCGCCGGCCGAGTGAGGCCGATGGCATGAAACCGTGGCCGGGAGCGCGAGACTCCCGGCCACGTCCATGCCCGGCATCCGCCGGTCCGCTCAACTGCGCGGGGTCGCCCGCCCGAGCACCGCGTACCCGGCGATCGCCGCCACCGCGGTCGGGAGCAGTAGCCACGCGGAGACACCGAAGGGGCCGTTCGCGGCGAACCAGTCGCCCACAGCCGGCCAGCTCTGCGTGAGGGTGATCAGCGCGATGGCGCCGACCACGAGCAGGATGAAGACCGCACCGGCGGCGAGGATGCCGTTCATCCGCCAGCGCATGAAGAGCGCAGCGGAGAACGCACCGACGGCGAAGAAGAACAGCATGGTGGCGAACACCGTGAAGAGGCGGCCGCCCAGACTCTCCCCGTCGAAGTAGACCGACGTGAACAGGTGGCCGCCGAGGCCCCAGCCGTTCGTCCACTCCTCGATGGCCGACAGCAGCGTGAACCCGACGGCATAGCCGGCGGCGAGCATCAGGAAGGTCAGCCCCGAGCCGAGTGCGAAGTCGCGCCGGGTGGTGCTGTAGCCGAGCGCGAAGGGGAACGTCCCCGTGATGACCTGGACGGCCACCACCAGCATGTAGACGAAGATGTAGAACGCTCCGCCGTTCCACTGCGTGCCGTCCACGGCGTCCGCACGGTCGGCCGGGGCGGCCGCAGCCCAGATGATCCACCAGATCAGCCAGTTCACCAGCCCGATGAAGAGCATGATCATGGCCGGGATCCAGATCACGGTCCACTTGTTGACGAGATTGAGGCGCACGACGCGCCAGACGCGGCGCCCCAGCGCGGGAGCGGCGATCAGCGCGGGTGCGGGGTTCGCGATGGTCATGCGGTCTGCTCGATTCCTGTCTCACGGACATCCGTCCTGCGGACGATCAACTGCTGGAGGGACACCGGCGCGAGTTCGAGTCCCGCTGCCGCTGCCTGGGAACGGTCGGAGGCGCTGAGGCCGGCGACGGTCACGGAGGCGAGGCCGCCGACGCCGTCGCGGTGCAGCACCTCGCGGGCCCGGACGAACTCGTCGACGGCTCCGCGCGGGCCGACCACCGTGGTGGCGGAGGTGCGCAGGGTCTCGGCGTCCTCATCCATCAGGATGCGGCCCTGGTCGATGACGATGACGTGCTCCAGGAGATTCGCCACCTCGTCGATCAGGTGCGTCGAGAGCACCACGGTCCGTGGATGCTCGGAGAAGTCCTCGAGCAGGCGGTCGTAGAAGAGCTGGCGCGCGACGGCGTCCAGTCCGAGGTAGGGCTCGTCGAAGAACGTCAGCGGCGCGCGCGACGCCAGTCCGACGATCACGCCGATCGCCGAGAGTTGTCCGCGGGAGAGCTTCTTGATGCGCCGGTTGAGGGGCAGCCGGAACTCGTCCACGAGCTGCTCCGCGTATTCGGCGTCCCAGTTCTCGAAGAACCAGGGCGCGCTGCGCAGGACGTGCTTCGGCTGGAAGTCCTCGGGGTACCGCTGGCTCTCCTTGATGAAGCAGATGTTCTGCAGCACGCGCGGGTTCTCGGTCGGCTTCTCGCCGAAGACGTGGATGTCGCCCTGCGTGGCGAAGTCCTGCCCGGTGATGAGCTGCATCAGCGTCGTCTTGCCTGCGCCGTTGCGGCCGAGGAGGCCGTGGATGCGGCCCGGCTTCATGGTGACGGACACGTCGTCGATCGCGGTGAACGATCCGAACCGTTTGGTCAGGCCCGACACCTGCACCGCCGGAGCGATGGAGGTCGGGGCGGGGGCGGCGCTCATGCGCTCACTCCTTTCGACGGGGACGCCGTCGGCGTCGTCTGGATGTGCGGGGTGGCCGGTCGCTCATCGGCGGCCGTCCGGATCATGCGGGTCAGCTGCTCTGCGCCGATGCCGAGCTTCGCGGCCTCGGCGAGCAGCGGGCGGAGGTACTCGTCGCTGAACGCGTCGCGGCGCTTGGCGACGAGCCGCTCGCGGGCGCCGTCGGAGACGAACATTCCGATCCCTCGTTTCTTGTAGAGGATTCCGTCGTCGACCAGGAGGTTCACGCCCTTGCCCGCCGTCGCCGGGTTGATCCGGTAGAAGGCGGCGAACTCGTTCGTGGACGGCACCTGGGTCTCGGCGGGGTAGACCCCGTCGATGATGTCGTCTTCGATCTGCTCGGCGATCTGGACGAAGATCGGCTTGCCTTCGTCGATCACGCGAGCTTCACCGGTTCATTACTCATGTAACTAACCAACCAGGCTGGGTGTGCGATGTCAAGAGCCGGTTTCCGCGTCACGAAGCGGCACCTCGTCTCGTCCCCCGGGTATGGGGTGGATTCTCGTGGCCGTCGCAGCGGCCGGCCTGCTCTGGGCCGGCGGGCTGTGGTGCGTCCGGCGTGCCCGGGTCGCGCTCGCGCGTGCGATCGTCGCGCCCGGCCCGCGGCCGCAGACCCGCATCCACGGCAGCACCGACACGACCGTCACGCTCGAGGCCGACCGGCGCACGCTCCACCGGGGCCAGTTCGGCCTCTGGTTCGGCGACGGCGGGCACGCCGTCGTCGGTCACGCCGTCGCCTACGACCGCGACGCGGGAACCGTCGCCCGAGAACTGCTGGAGGTCACCGGCGACCTGTCGGCGGCGGACGAGGGGGTGTGGACGGGACACCTCCACCCCGATCCGGCCGCGCTTCGGCGACGATACGGGGAGGTTCTGCTCCCGGTGCCGGGCGGAGCGGCGCCGGCGTGGGTGATCGTGCCGGAGGAGCCCCGGCATCCGGTCACCTGGGCCATCCACATCCACGGGCACAACAGCACGCGCGTGACGGCCCTCCGCTCCGTGCCGGCGACGGACGCGCTCGGCATGACCTCCCTCGTCGTCTCGTTCCGCGGCGACGGGGAGGGGCCGACCGTGCCGGGCGGCGCCTCCCAGCTCGGGCAGAGCGAATGGGAGGACGTGGATGCGGCGATCGCCTTCGCGCTCGCGCACGGCGCCGAGCGAGTGGTGCTCGTCGGCTGGTCGCTCGGGGGAGCGCTCGCACTGCAGCTCTCCGAGCGGAGCGCGCACCGGGCGGCCATCGATCGGCTCGTGCTCGTCGCGCCGGTCACCGACTGGCGCGCGGCGATCCGCAACGTGGCAGCCGAGCGCGGGCTTCCCGGGTGGGTCGGGTCTCTCGCGATCCGGGCGCTCGCCGATCCGGTCACGGCCGAGAAGGCGGGCCTGCCCGAACCGATCGACTTCGACCTGCTCGACTGGTCGCGACCGGGGAGACTCACCGTCCCGACACTCGTGCTGCACTCCGATGGCGACCGCGAGGTGCCGCTGTCGTCGTCGCTCCTGTTCGCCATGGCCAACCCGCGCCTGGTCCGGCTCGTGGAACTCCCGCCGGCCGAGCACACCTGGGAGTACAACGTCGACCCCGCTGCGTTCAACGCCGCCGTGATCGAGTTCCTGCAGCCGGCGCGGGAGGACGGCGCGGTCGGCTAGCCTGGCCCCATGGCCGACCTCCACGAGCTGACGGCGCTCGCCCTCTGGCAGGAACTCCAGTCCGGGCGGGTGTCGCCCCGGGAGCTCGCCACTCACTACCTGGACCGCATCGAACGCCTGAACCCCGAGCTGGGAGCATTCGTCACCGTCACGCGCGAGCAGGCTCTCGAGCGGGCCGACGAGGTGGCCGAGCGCGTGCCCAAGACCGCCCCGCTGTGGGGGCTGCCCTCCGGCGACAAAGACCTGTGGATGCGCGCCGGCGTTCCCACCGGGTTCGGCTCCCGCGCGATGGCCGGCTTCGTTCCCGGCGCCAGCGACGAGATCGTCGAGACCCTCGATGCGGCGGGTGCGGTGAGCCTCGGCAAGACGAACGCGCCCGAATTCGGGCTCCCGGCCTACACGGAGTCGCTCGCCGCGCCGCCCGCCCGCAACCCCTGGAACCCGGACCTCGGCGCCGGCGGGTCGAGCGGCGGGGCCGCGGTCGCGGTGGCGGCCGGGATGCTGCCCTTCGCCCCGGGGTCCGACGGCGGCGGCAGCATCCGCATCCCCGCCGCCGCGTGCGGACTCGTCGGACTGAAGCCCTCCCGCGGGCTGGTGCCCGCCGGCAGCGGGATCGAGTCGCTCGCAGGGCTCGTCGTCGACGGGCCGATCGCGCGCACCACGGCGGATGCGGCACTGCTGCTCGACGGGATCATCGCGAAGCGCAACGGCCGGATCGACCACCACTACACGCTGCGCGCTCCCTACGACGACGATGGTCCGTTCCTCGGGACCGCCGTGCGCGGGGAGGGCAGGTTCCAGCTCGGCGTGATGACGACGTCCGCCTGGGACAGCGCCTATGACATCCGTATCTCGCCGGAGGCGCGCGAGGCGCTCGCCGTTGCCGTCGACGCCGTCTCCGCTCTCGGGCACGGCGTCGAGGAGACGGCGCTGGAGCCGGACGACACGTACGCTCCGGCGTTCCGCACGATCTGGCAGGCGGGCGCGGCGCGCATCCCGGCCGAGGGGGAGACGCTCGCGCTTCTCGAGCCGCTGACGGCGTGGCTGGTCGGGCGCGGCCGCGCGCTCAGCGCCCGCGAGCTCAGTGAGGCGCTTTCGGCGCTGACCGCGTACGAGCGGTCCTTCATCCGTCAGCTGTCGTCGTTCGACGCCGTGCTGACGCCCGCGATGGCGCTCACCCCGCGCCCGGTCGGCTGGTACGACCAGGAGGACGGGGAGCGCAACTTCGAGCAGCAGGTGCAGTACACGCCCTTCACGTCCATGCTGAACGTCACCGGCCTCCCGGCGATCGTCCTCCCGGTGTCGCAGACCGCCGACGGCCTGCCGATGGGTGTGCAGCTGATCGGGCGCCCCGGCGGCGAGCGGACGCTGCTCTCGCTGGCCGCGCAGCTGGAGCGCCGCCTCCGCTGGACGGATCGCCGCCCGCCCGTCTGGTGACGAGGCGCTCGCCGGCGCTGCATTCGGCCCCCGAAACGCAGCATCAACGAGCACCACGGGCCGCACTAGCATGCGCGTGTGACTGATCCGGAGGGATTTCGGGAGCCGCTCGACGAAGCGGTGCGGTCGGCGGAGCGTTGGCTCGACGGCATCCGCGACGGGCGCATCCCGCCCGAGACCGACGTCGAGCGGGTGAAGGATGCGCTGGGCCGCGCCCTGCCCGACCGTGGCCCGGCCCCCGTCGAGGTGATCCGCCGGATGTCGGCGGCGATCGAGCCGGGGCTGATGCGCATCCACTCGCCCCGGTTCCACGGCTGGGTGATGGGAGGCGCGCAGCCGGTTGCGCTGGCCGCCGACTGGCTGACGTCGGCGTGGGACCAGAACACAGGTCTCCGCTCTGTCACGCCCGGGGTCGCCGGCGCAGAGGAACTCGCGGCCGAGTGGCTCCTCGACCTGCTCGCGCTGCCCGACACCGCGGAAGTGGGGTTCGTCACGGGCGCGACGGTCGCGAACGTCGTCGGCCTGACCTGCGGCCGCGACGACCTGCTGCGACGGGCCGGATGGGACCCAGGCGACGGGTTGGCAGGGTCACCGCGCATCCGCGTGCTGGTCGGCGCCGAGCGGCACGGCTCGGTGGACAGCGCCGCTCACCTCGCCGGGCTCGGGCGCGGGAGGGTCGTGGCGGCGGACGGGCAGGGGCGGATGCTGCCGGAGGCTCTGCGCGAGGCCCTGGCGGACGGCGATGGCCCGGCGCTCGTCGTGCTGCAGGCGGGCAACATCCACTCGGGCGCGTTCGACCCGTTCGCGGAACTGATCGAGATCGCGCACGACGCAGGCGCCTGGGTGCACGTGGACGGCGCCTTCGGGCTCTGGGCCGCCGCCGCCCCAAGCCTGCGCGCGCTGACCGACGGCATCGAGGGCGCGGACTCGTGGGCGACGGATGCGCACAAGACCCTCAGCGTCCCCTACGACTGCGGCATCGCGGTCGTCGCCGATCCTGCCGCCCTGCACGGTGCGATGGCCCAGCACGCGGCGTACCTCGCCTCCTCCGCCGACGTGGCCGACCCGAGCGACCGCGTCCCGGAGCTCTCTCGCCGCGCCCGGGGGCTGACGACGTACGCGACGCTCGCGCAGCTCGGCCGCCTCGGCGTGGCCGAGCTGGTCCAGCAGCTGGCGGACGCGGCGACGGTGATCGCCGACGGCATCCGCGGCATGCCCGGTGCGGAGGTGCTCAACGAGGTCGTCTACACGCAGGTGTGCGCGTCCTTCGGAAGCGACGACCGCACCCGTGCGGTCGGGGCGGCGCTCCTCGCCGATGGTGTCGCCCTCGCGTCCCCGTCCACCTGGCAGGGCCGGGCCGTGCTGCGCTTCTCCGTCAGCAACTGGCTGACCGACGCGGAGGAGGCGGCCCGAACGGTCGCCGCCGTCCGTCGCGCGGTCGAGGCTGTGGCCTGACGCGCCGCGCCGTCAGCGACCGGCCGCGTAGCCCTGCTGGCCGCGCGGGTTGGCGGCGGCGCTCAGCACGCCCGTCTGCGGGTCGCGGCCGACGGACGACAGGCGGCCCAGCGTCCACTCGCCGGCGCGGGTGACCCGGTGGCCGCGCGCCTCCAGACCCGCGATGACGCCGTCGCCGAGGCGGTCCTCGACGACCGCGCCGGCGGGAACCCAGGTGCGTGGCCAGAACGACTCCGCGATGGAGGTGGTGTGCAGCGCCGGGGCGTCGACGGCCTGCTGCGGGGAGTAGCCGCCCACGATCGTGCGCAGCAGGTACAGCAGTTGCCACTGATCCTGCTGGTCACCGCCGGGCGAGCCGAGTGCGGTCACCGGGACGCCGTCGCGCAGCACCAGGGTCGGCGTCAGCGTCGTGCGGGGCCGGTGCCCGGCCGTCAGGGTGGACGCGGAGCCCTCCTCCAGCCAGGTCATCTGCAGGCGGGTGCCGAGGCAGAACCCCAGCTCCGGGATGGTCGGGGACGACTGCAACCAGCCGCCGGACGGCGTCGCCGAGACGATGTTGCCCCAGCGGTCCACGACGTCGATGTGGCAGGTGTCTCCGCGCGTCTCGCCGGTCCGCGACACCGTCGGCTCTCCGACGCCCTCCGCCGCGACGCCGGACGGTGGGGTGTACGCGGTGCGCAGTGGCGGTGTGAAGGGCTCGCGGCCGGGGAGCACCCCCGGACGGAACTCGGCGGACGCCCGGTCGCCGATCAGCGCGCGACGCTCGGCCGCATAGGCGGGCGAGAGCAGCGTGCTGAGGGGCACATCGTCGTCGCCGAAGTAGGCGTCGCGGTCGGCGTAGGCGAGCTTCTGCGCCTCCAGCACCGTGTGCGCGCCGAGCTCGGTCGACGGATCGAGGCGGTCGTCGTCGAAGCCGTCCAGGATGGCGAGGGTCGCGAGCAGCGCCGGCCCCTGGCTCCACGCGGCTGTCTTCGCGATGGTGTGGCCGCGGAACTCGAGGGTCACCGCCGACTCGTACGACGCCCGGTACCCCGCGAAGTCCGATGCCGCGATGACGCCGGCGTGGTCGCCTCCGTCGGAGTGGCGGTGCGGGGTGCGCACGAACTCCTCGACGGCTCGGGCGACGAATCCCGTCGCCCACTCCGTGCGCGCCGCCTCGATCCGCTCCTCCCGGCTCGCTGCGCCGTCGCCCGCGGCGATGAGGCCGCGCAGCACCCGCGCATACGCCGGGTCGACGATCAGCTCGCCGGGTTCCGGGATGCGGCCGCCGGGCATCCAGCGCTCGGCCGACGTCGGCCAGTGCTCGGCGAACAGGGGAGCGACGCGTTCGATCGTCGCGCACACCCGCTCGAGTACGGGATGCCCACCCTCCGCGTAGCCGATGGCGAACGCGAGCACGTCGGCGAGCTCCCAGGTGCCGTGGTCCTTCAGCAGGAGGAGCCACGCATCCACGGCGCCCGGGACGGCCGCGGCCAGCGCGCCGGAGCCCGGCACCAGTTCGAGCCCCTCCGCGAGGTAATGCTCGCGGGTCGCCCCGACAGGTGCGGGGCCCTGGCCGGAGAGCACGACCGGCGTCGGGTCGTCCGCCGTGGCGAAGAGCGCCACGAGGTCGCCGCCCGGGCCGTTCAGGTGGGGTTCGACGACGTGCAGCACGAAGGCGCCCGCCGCTGCCGCATCGAAGGCGTTGCCGCCGCGCTCCAGCACGGCCTGGGCAGCCGCTGTCGCGAGCCAGTGGGTTGACGCGCTCATGCCGAACGTCCCCTGCAGGGTGGGACGCGTCGTGAACGCGGGAGGCGGCGTGAACGCCATGTCAGCTGACCGGGCCGGTGTACTTCTCGCCGGGGCCCTTGCCGATCTCGTCCGGGATCGCCGACGCCTCGCGGAAGGCCAGCTGCAGCGAGCGGAGCCCGTCGCGGAGGCTCCTGGCGTGCTGGTCGCCCACGTGCGGTGCACTCGCCGTGACGAGGCCGGCGAGGGCGTCGATCAGCTTGCGCGCCTCATCCAGATCCGTCTGGTGCTCCGGGTCGTCCGCCAGCCCGCACTTGACGGCGGCGGCGCTCATCAGGTGCACTGCGGTGGTAGTGATCACCTCGACGGCGGGCACCTCGGCGATGTCGCGGGTGGCCTCGGCCACACCGTCCTCGTCGTGGCCGGAGTCGTCGAAGGTGAAGGATGTGTCGCTCACTGCATTCCTCTGTTAGAATCGTTCGGGCTCCGGGACTTCTGTCCCGGTACGAAAGTGGAGATTCCTCCCACCCGCGCTTGACCGTTTTATAGGTTACCGGGTCGTTGCACTCCGCCACCGCGTGCGAACGCGAGGGTAGTCAGGGTGCTGTACCAGGCCTGTGATCGTCAGATCGCAGGCCACGCTGGTGCGTGGAACCTCCTCTTTCGCCGGACCGTCACCGACGGCCCGTGGCTCGCGAAGAATCGCTTGATCAGAGGAGACAGACATCAGCGAACCCCGTACGAATGACCGTATCCGCGTCCCCGAAGTACGACTCGTCGGCCCCAGCGGAGAGCAGGTCGGTGTCGTCAAGATCGAGGTCGCATTGCGACTCGCGCAGGAGGCCGACCTCGACCTGGTCGAAGTCGCGCCCAACTCCAAGCCGCCGGTCGCAAAGATCATGGACTACGGCAAGTTCAAGTACGAGGCTGCGCAGAAGGCCAAGGAGGCCCGGCGCAACCAGGCGAACACGATCCTCAAAGAGGTCCGTTTCCGCCTCAAGATCGACAAGCACGACTACGAGACCAAGCGCAAGCGCGCCGAAGGCTTCCTGAAGTCCGGCGACAAGGTGAAGGCCATGATCCTCTTCCGAGGCCGCGAGCAGTCGCGACCGGAGCAGGGCGTGCGTCTGCTGCAGCGCTTCGCGGAGGACGTCGCCGAGCTCGGCACGGTGGAGTCCAACCCCACGATCGACGGGCGCAACATGGTGATGATCATCAGCCCGGTGAAGAACAAGTCCGAGGCCAAGGCCGAGGCCAACGCAGTACGTGCCGCTACCAAGGCGCGCGCCCAGGGGCGCGACCAGGACGCGGTTGCTGAGACAGTCGACGCTGCTCAGTCCGACGAGAGTTCGCCCGCCCAGGCGACGAACGAGGAGAAGTAATGCCCAAGCAGAAGACCCACTCCGGCGCCAAGAAGCGCTTCAAGATCACCGGCAGCGGCAAGGTCATGAAGCAGCAGTCCGGCATGCGCCACAACCTGGAGCTCAAGTCCAGCCGTCGCACCCGCCGGCTGAACCAGGAGCAGGTCGTCCCCGAGGTGGACGCCAAGGTCATCCGCCGGATGCTCGGCAAGTAACCCCCGACACGCACTTAAGAAGGAAATCGACTAATGGCAAGAGTGAAGAGGGCGGTCAACGCCCACAAGAAGCGTCGGGTCATCCTCGAGCGCGCCGAGGGCTACCGCGGTCAGCGGTCGCGCCTGTACCGCAAGGCCAAGGAGCAGGTCACCCACTCCCTGGTCTACTCCTACAACGACCGCCGCAAGCGCAAGGGCGACTTCCGTCGTCTGTGGATCCAGCGGATCAACGCGGCCTCCCGCGCCAACGGCCTCACCTACAACCGCTTCATCCAGGGCCTGGCCCTGGCGGGCGTCGAGGTGGACCGTCGCATCCTCGCCGAGCTGGCCGTGAACGAGCCCGCGACCTTCGCGGCCCTCGTCGAGACCGCCAAGAAGGCACTGCCGGCCGACACGTCGGCCCCGAAGGCGGACGCCGCGGCGTAACACGCGCATCCACGAACGGCCCGGTCGACCCACGTCGGCCGGGCCGTTCTGCGTGCCCGTCACGCCGGTGGGACGCAACACGCCGTTATGGCTCGGCCATAACGGCGTGTTGCGACCCACGGGCGCGGGGCCGTCCGCCCCTAAGCTGGTGCCATGCTGGACAACCCGCGCTCACCGCGCGTCAGGGCCGTCGCCAAGCTCGCCAAGCGCCCGGCCCGTGCCGAGACCGGGCTGTTCCTCCTGGAGGGGCCGCAGGCCGTCGAGGAGGCCCTCGCCTTCCGTCCGGAGCTCGTCGTCGACCTGTTCGCGACGCCGACGGCGCTCGAGCGGTACCCGGAGATCGCTCGCGCGGCGTCCGACGCCGGAATCGAGGTGGAGTTCGTCTCCGAGCACGTGCTGGATGCGATGGCCGACACCGTCACGCCGCAGGGGTTCGTGGCCGTGGCGCGGCAGTTCCCCACCTCCATCCGAGACATCTTCGCCGGCTCGCCGCGGCTCGTCGCCGTGCTCGAGGAGGTGCGCGACCCCGGCAACGCCGGCACGATCATCCGCGCAGCCGACTCGGCGGGGGCGGATGCGGTGGTGCTGAGCGGCCGCACGGTCGACCTCTACAACCCCAAGGTGGTCCGCTCGACGACCGGATCCCTCTTCCACCTGCCGGTCGCGGTCGGCGCCGACCTGGGCGACGTCGTCGGACGGGCGCACACTGCGGGCCTGCAGGTGCTCGCGGCTGACATCAAGGGGGAGGACCTCTTGTCCGCCCGCCGTGACGGCGAGCTCGCGCGGCCGACCGCGTGGGTGTTCGGCAATGAGGCGCACGGGCTCGCCGACGAGCTGCTCGAGCTCGTGGATCGGGTGGTCACCGTCCCGATCTACGGCAAGGCCGAGTCGATGAACCTGGCGACGGCCGCCTCCGTCTGCCTCTACGAGTCGGCGTTCGCGCAGCGCTCCTGAGCGCGTTTTCTCCACAGGCGGGCTCCAGCCACAGGCCGGTCGCCGCGCCGAGATGCCGGGCTCGCGCCGACTAGACTGGGTGACCGTGTCAGATTCCACGGAGATCACCGAATCCGCGGTCGAGTCGGCGGTCAGCGCGGCGCTCGCCGCGATCGACGCCGCACACGACTCGGCGGCCCTGAAGGCGGTGCGCCACGACCACACGGCCGAGGGTTCGCCCCTCGCCCGGCTGAACGCGAGCATCCGCTCGCTCCCGGGCGATCAGAAGGCGGCGGCGGGCAAGCTCGTCGGCGGCGCACGCGCACGCGTCACCCAGGCGTTCACCGCCAAAGAGGCCGAGATCGCCGCGACGGAGGAGGCTGCTCAGCTCACCGCCGAGGCCGTCGACGTCACGGCGCTCCCGTCGCGGTGGACGCCCGGTGCCCGGCACCCGCTCAGCCTGCTCCAGGAGCGCATCGCCGACGTCTTCGTCGGCATGGGCTGGGAGGTCGCGGAGGGCCCGGAGCTCGAGAGCGAGTGGTACAACTTCGACGCCCTCAACTTCGACGCCGACCACCCGGCGCGCGCCATGCAGGACACCTTCTTCGTCGAGCCGACGGACGCGCACCTCGTGATGCGCACGCACACCTCCCCGGTGCAGCTGCGCGCCCTGTTGGGCGACGACCTGCCGGTGTACCGGATCGCCCCGGGCCGGGTCTTCCGCACCGACGAGTTCGACGCGACGCACCTCCCGGTGTTCCACCAGACGGAGGGCATCGCGGTCGACAAGGGCCTCACCATGGCCCACCTGCGCGGAACGCTCGACCACTTCGTCAAGACGCTGTTCGGCGACGAGGCGCGCGTGCGCCTGCGCCCCAACTACTTCCCGTTCACCGAGCCGAGCGCGGAGCTCGACCTGTGGCATCCCACGTTCAAGGGCGGTGCCCGCTGGATCGAGTGGGGCGGCTGCGGCATGGTCAACCCCAACGTCCTGCGCTCCGCCGGCATCGACCCGGACGTCTACTCCGGCTTCGCGTTCGGGATGGGCGTTGAGCGGGCCCTGATGTTCCGCAACGACGTCAAGGACATGCGCGACATGGCCGAGGGCGATGTCCGGTTCTCCCAGCAGTTCGGAATGGTGGTCTGATGCGCGTCCCCCTGAGTTGGCTCGGCGAGTTCGTCGACCTGGAGCCCGGCACGACCCCGGAGGAGGTGCACGCCGCCCTCGTGTCCGTCGGACTCGAGGAGGAGGACATCCACACCTTCGAGCTGAGCGGCCCGATCGTCGTCGGTCAGGTGCTCGAGTTCGTCGAGGAGCCGCAGAGCAACGGCAAGACCATCCGCTGGTGCCAGGTGCGCGTCGCCCCCGAGGGTCAGAACGCCGCCGACGGCGGTGCCGACGTGCGCGGCATCGTCTGCGGCGCGCGCAACTTCTTCGAGGGTGACAAGGTCGTCGTGACCCTGCCCGGCGCCGTGCTGCCCGGTCCCTTCCCGATCGCCGCGCGCAAGACCTACGGGCACGTCTCCGACGGGATGATCGCGTCAGCCCGCGAGCTCGGCCTCGGTGAGGACCACGACGGCATCCTCCGCCTGTCGACGCTCGGTCTCGACCCGGAGGTGGGGACGGACGCCGTTGCCCTGCTCGGGCTCGACGACGCCGCCGTTGAGGTCAACGTCACCCCCGACCGCGGGTACGCGTTCTCGATCCGCGGCATCGCCCGCGAGTACTCGCACGCGACCGGCGCGGCCTTCCGCGACCCGGCCGATGCGGTGCCCGTCGGCTCCGTGGCCGATCACCCGAGCGGCTTCAGCGTGACGGTCGACGACACCGCGCCGATCCGCGGCCGTGTCGGCGCGAGCGTCTTCGTGACCCGCGTCGTCCGCGACGTCGACGGGTCCCGCCCGACCCCGCCGTGGATGATCGCGCGCCTCAAGCTCGCCGGCATCCGGTCGATCTCGCTCGTCGTCGACATCACGAACTACGTCATGCTCGAGCTCGGCCAGCCGATCCACGGCTACGACCTCGACAAGCTGTCCGGCGGCATCGTCGTGCGACGCGCGACGCCGGGGGAGAAGCTCGTCACCCTCGACGACCAGACCCGCACCCTCGACCCGGAAGACCTCGTCATCTCCGACGACTCCGGCGCGATCGGCCTGGCGGGCGTCATGGGCGGCGCCTCCACCGAGATCGGCGACGGCACACGCAACGTGCTCATCGAGGCCGCCAACTTCGACCCGGTGTCGATCGCGCGGACGGCACGCCGTCACAAGCTGCCCAGCGAGGCGTCCAAGCGCTTCGAGCGCGGGGTCGACCCGCAGGTCGCCGTCGCCGCGGCGGCACGCGTCGTCCAGCTGCTCGAGCAGCTCGCCGGCGGCCGCGCGGACGACCTCGGCTCGCTGCTGGACGCCTCGGAGACCGCCGAGGCCATCCGCCTGCCGAAGGGGTACATCGCCTCGCTGATCGGCGTCGACTTCACCGACGACGAGGTGCGCGGAGCGCTCGCCGAGATCGGCGGGACGGTGACCGAGTCAGGCGACGACCTGCTGGTCGTGCCGCCGACGTGGCGCCCCGACCTCCGTGACAAGTCCGACCTGGCGGAGGAGGTCGCCCGCATCGTCGGCTACGACCGCATCCCGTCGGTGCTGCCGGTGGCGCCTCCCGGCCGTGGGCTCACGCGCGAGCAGCGCCTGCGTCGCGCTGTCGCGCAGACGCTCGCCGACAACGGCGCAACCGAGGTGCTGTCCTTCCCGTTCGTGAGCGAGGCCCAGAACGACCTCTTCGGCTCCGCCGAGGCGGGCGGCGTACTCGCCGCACGGCTGGCGAACGCGCTCGACGCCACCGCGCCGTACCTGCGCACGTCGTTGCTCCCCGGCCTGCTGGATGCCGCCAAGCGCAACCTCGCGCGCGGGCTCATCGACCTCAAGGTCTACGAGCTGGGCACCGTCTTCCGCCCCTCGGAGGGGTCGATCGGCAGCGAGACGCTTCCGCCGGGTGCCGCGCTTCCTGGAGCCGACATCCTCGCCGGGCTGAACGCGGGCATCCCGGCGCAGCCGCGCCACCTCGCGGGCCTCGTCGTCGGCAACGCCGTCGAGAAGCAGCCGGGCCTGGCCGCCGTGCCGGCCGGACTGGTGGATGCGCTCGACATGGTGCGGCAGACCGCCGCAGCCGTCGGCGTGACGGTCGACCTCGTGCAGTCGTCGCACCAGGCGCTGCACCCGGGCCGCACGGCGCGCCTGGTCGCCCGCGGCGCCGACGGAGCCGAGGTCCCGGTCGGCTACGCCGGAGAGCTGCTCCCGGCCCTGGCCCACGACCTCGACCTGCCACGCGTCGTCGCCGTGTTCGAGCTCGACCTCGACGCTCTGATCGCCGTTGCACCGGTCGACATCGTCGCCGGTGTCATCGCGGGCTTCCCGGCCGCGACGCAGGACCTCTCGCTCGTCGTGCGCGAGGACGTCCCTGCGGGAGAGCTGCTTCGGGCCGTCCGCGCGGGTGCCGGTGAGCTGCTCGAAGACATCCGGCTGGTCGACGACTATCGCGGCCCAGGACTCCCGGACGGGCACAAGAGCCTGACCTTCGCGCTGCGCTTCCGCGCGGACGACCGCACCCTCACCGCCGCCGAGGCGAGCGAGGCCAAGCTGGCCGGAGCCGCGCGCGCCGGCGAGCTGTTCGGCGCCACGATCCGCGAGTAGCCGTCACGCGATCCCGACGCGACACCCCCGACCGGTCCCGGACCGCGGCGAGACACATCCCCTCGCCGCGGACCCGGACCGGTCGCGTGCGTACCGGTCGCGTGCATCCCGGTCCGGATTTGGTGACCGCCCGGGCAGGAGCGCTAGGGTTGTCCCATGCTTTCCGTCCGGTGCACCGTTTCGACGCGTGCGGCTCTCGCCGCCCGCGCCATGCGCCGACGCCTGCGCGACCGCCGAAGCTAGGCGGCGTTCCGGGCGGTCCTGACCAGTGGATCGACGTGGGCGCCGCCGTCGCCGAGACAACCGTCGTCCACTCGAACAAGGAACAAGCATGACTTTCTCGGTCGCCGTCGCAGGCGCTTCCGGATACGCGGGCGGTGAACTGCTGCGCATCCTCGCCGGGCACCCCGATTTCGAGGTCCGCACCGTCACCGCGCACCAGAATGCGGGCCACCCGCTGATCGCGCACCAGCCGCACCTGCGGTCGCTCGCGCACCTCACCCTGCAGGAGACGAGCCCGGAGACGCTCAGCGGGCACGACGTCGTCTTCCTGGCGCTCCCGCACGGCACGTCCGGCGAGATCGCGGCGCAGCTGCCGGACGACACGGTCGTGGTCGACTGCGGCGCCGACCACCGGTTGGAGGACCCGGCCGACTGGGCGGCGTTCTACGGCGGTGAGCACTTCGGCGCCTGGGCGTACGGCGTGCCGGAGCTGCCCGTTGGCAGTGGCGCCGCAGTGTCCGGCAAGCAGCGCGACCACCTCGTCGGCGCACGGCGGATCGCCGCTCCCGGCTGCAACGCGAGCGCGGTCTCTCTCGCCCTCGCTCCCGGCATCCAGGCCGGGCTGATCGATGACGAGGACATCGTCGCGGTTCTCGCGGTCGGCCCGTCGGGCGCGGGCAAGTCGCTGAAGACGATGTACCTGGCCAGCGAGATCCTCGGCTCCGCCAACCCGTATGCAGTGGGCGGGACGCACAGGCACATCCCCGAGATCCAGCAGAACCTGCGGAAGGCTGGCGCCGGATCGCCGACGCTGTCGTTCACGCCGGTGCTGGTGCCGATGTCACGCGGCATCCTCGCGACCTCGACCGCGCGGGTGAAGCCCGGCGTCACCGCCGCGCAGGTCCAGGCCGCGTGGGAGGAGGCGTACGCCGGGGAGCCGTTCGTGCAGGTGCTGCCCGCGGGCGTGGTGCCGCGCACCTCCGACGTGCTCGGAGCGAACACCGTGCTGATCGGAGTGGCGCTGGATGCCGCAGCGGGCCGGGTCGTGACCGTGCTCGCGATCGACAATCTGTATAAGGGGACGGCCGGAGCGGCCATCCAATCCGTCAACATCGCCCTCGGACTCGACGAGACCGCGGGCCTGACCGTGAACGGAGTCGCACCGTGACGCGAACGTCGAGCCCTGCCCAGACGGCGGAACCGCCGGCGACGGGAGCACACTCGTGAGCGTCACCGCAGCCTCCGGGTTCGCCGCGGCGGGCGTCGTCGCCGGCCTCAAGGCCAGCGGGCGGCGCGACCTCGCCCTCGTGAAGAACCTCGGCCCGCTGAACGCTGCGGCCGCGGTCTTCACCACCAACAGGTGCAAGGCCAACCCGGTGCTCTGGAGCGAGCAGGTCATCCAAGATGGCGTGGTCTCCGCCATCGTCCTCAACTCGGGCGGGGCCAATTGCTACACCGGCTCGCAGGGCTTCCAGGTGACGCACGCGACCGCGGAGGCCGTCGCCACGGAACTGGGTATCTCGGCCGGTGACGTCCTCGTCTGCTCGACCGGTCTGATCGGCGATCAGTTGCCGCTGGACAAGCTGGTCGCCGGTGTCTCGACGGCCGCCAACGCGCTCGCCCGCGATGCCGGCCTCGGCGCGGCGGAGGCCATCATGACCACCGACACCCGCGCCAAGGAGGCGCAGTTCCGCTCGCCGAACGGCTGGACGGTCGGCGGCATGGCGAAGGGCGCCGGGATGCTCGCGCCAGGTCTCGCCACCATGCTCGTCGTCATCACGACCGACGCCGTGCGGACCTCTGACCAGCTGGATGCGGCCCTCCGCCGGGCGACGCGCGTCACGTTCGACCGCCTCGACTCGGACGGCTGCATGTCGACCAACGACACCGTCGCGCTCCTCGCCTCCGGAGCGAGCGGTGTCGAGCCGGGCGACGACGAGTTCGCCCGAGCGCTCACGGACGTCTGCCGCGACCTCGCCGAGCAGCTGCAGGCCGATGCGGAGGGCGCCTCGCACGACATCGCGATCGAGGTCGTGAACGCCGCCAGCGAGGACGACGCGGTCATCGTCGGCCGGGCGGTGTCGCGCAGCAACCTGTTCAAGGCCGCGATCTTCGGTAACGACCCCAACTGGGGCCGGGTGCTCGCCGCCGTCGGCACGACCGACGCCGAGTTCGACCCCTACGGGATCGACGTCGCGATCAACGGCGTGCAGGTGTGCACGGCGGGCGAGCCCGACCAGCCCCGCGAGCTGGTGGACCTGACGCCGCGCGCGGTCCACATCCTCATCGACCTGCACGCGGGCGAGGAGACGGCGACCATCCTGACCAACGACCTCACGCACGACTACGTGCACGAGAACAGCGCGTACGCCAGCTGATGACCGCGACGGACGACATGGACACCGACCAGACCGAGAGAGACCTGGCTGCGGACGCAGCCGAACGCGACCACGCGGCCGCTGCGGCGAAGGCCGAGACCCTCATCGAGTCGCTGCCGTGGCTCAAGACCTTCCACGACCGCATCATCGTGGTGAAGTTCGGCGGCAACGCCATGGTCAACGAGGAGTTGCAGCGCACCTTCGCCGAGGACATGGTCTACCTGCGCTACGCCGGTCTCCGCCCGGTCGTCGTGCACGGCGGCGGTCCGCAGATCTCCGCCATGCTCGACCGGCTCGGCATCGACTCGGAGTTCCGCGGCGGCTACCGCGTCACGACCCCGGAGGCCATGGAGGTCGTCCGGATGGTGCTGACCGGGCAGATCAACCGCGACATCGTGGGCAACATCAACAAGCACGGCCCGCTCGCGGCAGGACTTTCGGGCGAGGACGCCGGACTCTTCCAGGGCCGGCGCCGCGCGGCGGTCATCGACGGCGAAGAGGTCGACCTCGGCCTCGTCGGAGACGTCGTCGCCGTGGATCCCGAGGCTGTGCTGGCGCAGCTGGCCGCCGGACGCATCCCCGTCGTGTCGTCGATCGCGCCGGACATCGACGACGCGGCCCAGGCGCTCAACGTCAACGCGGATGCGGCGGCGGCGGCGCTCGCGGTCGCGCTGGGGGCCGCCAAACTGGTGATCCTGACGGACGTCGCCGGGCTGTACAGCGACTGGCCGAACCGCGACTCGCTGCTGTCGAAGATCGGCGCGGACGAGCTCCGCGAGCTGCTGCCCTCGCTGGAATCGGGCATGATCCCGAAGATGGCGGCGTGCCTCGACGCGGTCGACGGTGGAGTGGAGAAAGCGGCGATCATCGACGGGCGGGTGCCGCACTCGATCCTGCTCGAGGTGTTCACGCAGTCCGGCATCGGGACGGAGGTGGTGCCCGCGTGAGCGAGGACCAGGAATGGAACAGGACCATGACGGAAGATCCCGACAGCCCGGCACCCGGAGCGCAGTGGCGCGACGGCGCTTGGCGCACACCGTTCGGCGAGACGATCATGCGCACGCTGGCGACGCCCAAGGTGATGCTCTCGCACGGCCAGGGCTGCCGGGTGTGGGACGTCGACGGTAACGAGTACCTCGACTTCCTCGCCGGGATCGCGGTCAACTCGCTCGGGCACGCGCATCCGGTGCTGGTGGATGCGGTCAGCCGTCAGGTCGCGACGCTCGCGCACGTCTCCAACTACTTCTCGACCGCTCCGCAACTGGAGCTCGCCGGCCGTCTGCGCACCATCACGGGCGCCGGCGACCGCGGCCGGGTGCTGTTCGGCAACTCGGGCGCGGAGGCCAACGAGGCCGCGTTCAAGCTCGCCCGCCTGAATCGTGGCCCGCACGGCCGGAAGACGCGGGTGCTGGCTCTCAACAACGCGTTCCACGGCCGCACCATGGGGTCGCTCGCCCTCACCGGCAAGCCGCCCATGCGGGAGGCGTTCGAGCCGCTGCCCGGCGGAGTGCAGCACATCGACTCCACGATCGCGGCGCTCGAAGCGGCCATCGACGATCACGTGGCCGCGCTCTTCGTCGAGCCGATCAAGGGGGAGGCCGGGGTCCTCGACCTGCCCGAGGGCTTCCTGAAGCGGGCGCGCGAGCTCACGGAGCAGCACGGAGCGCTGCTGATCATCGACGAGATCCAGACCGGGGTCGGCCGCACCGGCGCCTGGTTCGCGTACCAGCACGAGGGCATCCTTCCCGATGCCGTCACCGTCGCGAAGGGCATGGCCGGCGGTGTGCCGATCGGCGCCCTGGTGACGTTCGGCTGGGCGTCCGACCTGTTCACCCAGGGTCAGCACGGATCGACGTTCGGCGGCAACCCGCTCGCGACCGCGGCGGGCAACGCCGTGCTCGCCGAGATCGAGCGCTCCGACCTGGTCGGCAACGCCGCCCGGCGCGGGGAGGAGCTGAAGGAGATCATCCGGTCGCTCGAGTCGCCTCTGATCGGGGATGTGCGCGGCCACGGCCTGCTCATCGGCATCGGCCTCACGGACGGCGAGGCGCACCGCCTCTCCGACGCCGCGCTCGCCAACGGTCTCATCATCAACGCCCCCAACGAGTCCAGCATCCGCTTGGCTCCGCCGCTCATCGTCGGCGACGCCGAGCTCGCGGAGTTCCGCGACCGCTTCGCTCGGGCTCTCGCCACCCTGTAACTCCGCGCCGACCACCTCCGATCCACGAAAGGGCCAGCATGACCCGGCACTTCCTCCGCGACGACGACCTCGCGCCCGCCGAGCAGGCGGAGATCCTGGACCTCGCAGCCGTGTTGAAGCGCGACCGCTTCTCGGCGAAGCCGCTCGCCGGCCCGCAGACCGTCGCGGTGATCTTCGACAAGACGTCGACGCGCACCCGCGTCTCGTTCTCCGTCGGCATCGCCGATCTGGGAGGCAGCCCGCTGATCATCCAGAGCGGCGAGAGCCAGCTCGGCGGCAAGGAGTCGCTGGCCGACACCGCCCGGGTGCTGGAGCGCATGGTCGCCGCGATCGTCTGGCGCACCTACGCGCAGGCGGGACTGGAGGAGATGGCCGAGGGGACGCGCGTACCGGTCATCAACGCGCTGTCGGACGACTTCCACCCGTGCCAGATCCTCGCCGACCTGCTCACCGTCCGCGAGCACAAGGGTCGTACGGCCGGGCTCACCATGAGCTACTTCGGCGACGGAGCGAACAACATGGCGCACTCGTACCTGCTGGGCGGGGCGACCGCGGGCATGCACGTGCGTATCGCGGCGCCGGCGGACTACGCGCCCGCCGAGGCGATCGTCGCGGATGCGCGGGCCATCGCCGAGCGCACGGGCGGCTCGGTGACGGTGCTGACCGACCCGGCCGAGGCCGCGGCGGGTGCGGACGTCATGGTCACCGACACCTGGGTGTCGATGGGCAAGGAGGACGAGAAGGCGGAGCGCGTCGCCGTCTTCGGCGACTACACGGTCGACGAGCGGCTGATGGGGCTGGCCGCACCGGACGCCGTCTTCCTGCACTGCCTGCCCGCCTACCGCGGCTACGAGGTGAGCGCCGAGGTGCTCGACGGCCCGCAGTCCGTCATCTGGGACGAGGCGGAGAACCGTCTGCACGCGCAGAAGGCGCTGCTCGCCTGGCTGCTCGCGAAGAACGAGGAGACGGCAGCATGACCGACACGGGCGAAACCGGCGAGACCGGCGGCGTCGGCCGCACCGGCGAGGGCTCCCTCTGGGGCGGCCGCTTCGCCGGCGGTCCATCGCCCGAGCTGGCGGCGCTGAGCAAGTCGACCCACTTCGACTGGCAGCTCGCCGCATACGACATCGCCGGGTCCCGGGCGCACGCCCGGGCGCTCGCCGCGGCGGGGTACCTCACGTCTGAGGAACTCGACGGGATGCTGGCCGCTCTCGACAAGCTCGACCGCGATGTCGCGTCCGGCGCCTTCGTCGCGGCCGAGACCGACGAGGATGTGCACGGAGCCCTCGAACGCGGACTGATCGAGCGGGCGGGGGCGGAGATCGGCGGCAAGCTGCGCGCCGGCCGCAGCCGCAACGACCAGATCGCCACGCTCGTCCGGATGTACCTGCGTGACCACGCCGGCGTCATCGCCGAGCAGCTCATCGCGCTGATCGACGCCATCGCCTCCCAGGCGGACGCGCATCCCGCCGCCATCCTGCCGGGGCGTACGCACCTCCAGCACGCCCAGCCGGTGCTGCTCGCGCACCACCTGCTCGCGCACTGCTGGCCGCTGGTGCGCGACCTGGAGCGTCTGGCCGACTGGGACCGCCGGGCCGACGTCTCTCCGTACGGCTCCGGCGCCCTCGCCGGTTCCACCCTCGGACTCGACCCCCTGCTCGTCGCGCGCGAGCTGGGCTTCGCCCGCAGCTCCGAGAACTCGATCGACGGCACGGCGGCACGGGATGTGGTGGCCGAGTTCGCGTTCGTCGCCGCCCAGATCGGTGTCGACCTGTCGCGGTTCGCCGAGGAGATCATCCTCTGGAACACGCGCGAGTTCGGGTTCGTCACCCTCGACGACGGCTACTCGACGGGCTCGTCGATCATGCCGCAGAAGAAGAACCCGGATATCGCCGAGCTCGCGCGTGGCAAGGCCGGTCGCCTCATCGGCAACGCCACGGGTCTCCTCACCACCCTCAAGGGACTGCCGCTCGCGTACAACCGCGACCTGCAGGAGGACAAGGAGCCGGTGTTCGACTCGGTGCGGACCCTCGAGACGGTGCTTCCCGCCTTCACCGGCATGGTCGCCACGCTGCGCTTCCACACGGACCGCATGGCGGAGCTGGCACCGCAGGGCTTCTCGCTCGCGACCGACGTGGCCGAGTGGCTCGTCAAGCAGCACGTTCCGTTCCGCACCGCCCACGAACTGAGCGGCAGCCTGGTGCGCTTCGCCGAGGAGAACGGGCTGGAGCTGCACGAAGTGGCCGACGAGCAGCTGGCGGCGATCTCACCCCTGCTGACGCCCGAGGTCCGCTCCGTGCTCTCGGTGGAGGGATCGGTGGCGAGCCGCGACGGCGTCGGCGGCACCGCGCCCGACCGCGTCGCCGAGCAGCTGGCGGCTCTCACCGACCACGTGAGGAAGGCCGCGCTGGCCCTCCGCGCATCCAGAAGGGACCTGGTCTGATGGCGCGTTTCGAACCCGAGCGGAAGCGACCGTGGATCATCCCAGCCGTCGTGGTGCTCGCCGTCGCCGTCATCGTGATCGGGCTGGTCGTCGCCGTCGCCGCGGGCGGCCGGATCTTCTGACGTGACGCTGTACCGGCCCGAGCGCGACGTCTTCCTGGCGTCGTCGCTCGAGGTTGCGCCGCAGCTGCTCGGCGCCGTGCTCCGGCACGAGACGCCGGAGGGGACGGTCGGGCTGCGGATCACGGAGGTGGAGGCGTACATCGGCGACGGCCTCGACCCCGGGTCGCACGCCTTCCGCGGACGCACCCGCCGCAACGCCGTCATGTACGGGCCGCCCGGCCACCTGTACGCCTACTTCACGTACGGGATGCATGTGTGCGCCAACGTCGTCTGCTCGCCGGAGGGCGAGGCGACCGCCGTGCTATTGCGCGCGGCGGAGGTGATCGAGGGGGAGGACCTCGCCGAGCTGCGGAGGGTCGGGGGCAGCGGCCGCCGCATCCCGCACCGCGACCTCGCGCGAGGACCGGCACGACTCGTCGTCGCCGCCGGGATGAGCCTCGCCGACGACGGCGCCGACCTCTTCCGCCCGCCGTTCGAGCTGCTGCTGCCGACGGAGCAGGCGGAGTACTCGATGGGGCCGCGGACAGGAGTCTCCGGGGCGGGCGGCGGACTCGCGTACCCGTGGCGCTACTGGCTGACGGGAGACCCCACCGTTTCGCCGTATAAGCGGCATCCCAAGTCCGACGACTGACGGGATGCCGTGGCGGCGCGGTTCAGCCGGCCACGATCCGGAAGACGGCCGCGCAGACGCACGCCCAGATGATGCTGGTCAGGGTGCCGATGATGAAGCGCTCGCGCGCCTCGGCCTCCTCGAGCTCCGTGAACCGGCCGACGCCCTTGATGGCGACCAGGACGGCCAGCCCCTCGGGGAAGCCGGCCATGATCGTCCCGGCCGCGGCCAGCCGCTCCAGCAGGCCGATGGTGGTGCCGCCGCGGAGCACTTCGCGCGTGGTCGTGCCGCCTTCCGGCGTCACCGCGCGCACCAGGATGCCGCCGTGGGCGCTCGGCTCGGTCGTGCTGCGTGTGGCCAGCGCGAGGACCAGTTGCGAGACCGGCCAGCCGCCGAGCACCGCCAGGGCGAGGGCGGCTGCACCGATCAGCAGTCTGAGCACGAAGGGGGCGTGCTGCGCCGGGATGAGGACGATCACGAGGGAAGCGGCCAGCAATGCGGTCGCGCAGTAGACCAGAGGGCGACGCGGTGTCCGCAACGTGGCCACGATGCAGCCGAGTGAGGCGAGCAGCAGGAGGAGGGCGAGCACCCAGAGCGCGTGCGGCGCCACCTGGTTCAGCAGCACCGGCACCGGCGGCCACGTGGTCATGCGTCCTCCTCGGGTGTCCGCCGATCGGCCTGGGCCGCGTCGGCACGTGCCAACAGCCTAGTCAGCGCCGGGATGGCCGCCAGTTCTGCACGGAGCGCCCCGGCCCGCGCGCGATCGCTGGCCGACTGCGGGGTGATGCCGAGCCGGGCGCCCGCCTCGGCCTGGGTGAGTCCGGACGAGACGAGGTCGTAGAGCTCCCAGCCGGCGGCGGTGCGCCCCTCGCGGAGGGTCAGCAGCAGGGTGAGCAGCGCCTCCGCATCCGCTGCGGGCTCCTCGGCGGCGACCGCCTCGACGGCGAATCGGGCCGGGGTGCGCTTTGCGCGGGTGACCGCCGCGCGCGCCGCGATGAACGCATCCCCGGTGGCCTCCCGGGTGTTGTCCGGCAGGGGGAGGCGCACGTCGCCCAGTCCGAGCCCCACACTCCAGGCCCCGTCACGGGTGAGATCGAGGACGAGGTCGAGCGCCGTCGCCGGATCCGCCGTCAGCGTCTGCAGCTCGTCTCCGGCGTTGCGGTCCGGTGGCAGGGCGAGGCGCTCGCCGTAGCGCTCGTGGATGGTGTCGAGCGTCGGGGCGACGATGTCGGCTCGTCGTCGGCTGTCGACCTGGTCGGCGGTGATCACGAACATCCTGGCCTCCTTCATCAGGGCTGTGGGCCTGATGAGGATGATATCAGGTCTCTCGGCCTGATGACCAGTGCATCAGGCCTGCTGGCCTGATCGCGGGACGCCCGCCCCGCTCCATCCGCCCGGACACCCGCTGATAACCTGAACGCGTGTCAGAAACCGCCCTCTCCCGCGATCCGAGCAGCAGCGCAGACAGCGCCCGCGCGCACGGCCTCGCCGCACAGGCCAACGACGCGTCCTTCGACGACGTCTGGGACGAGCTGAAGTGGCGCGGACTCATCCACGTGTCGACGGATGAGACCGCCCTCAAGGAGCTCCTGGCCGGCGGCCCGATCACGTACTACTGCGGCTTCGACCCGACCGCGCCGAGCCTCCACCTCGGCAACCTGGTGCAGCTGCTCACCATGCGGCGCCTCCAGCTCGCCGGCCACCGGCCGCTCGGGCTGGTCGGCGGTTCCACCGGCCTGATCGGCGATCCCCGCCCGACGGCCGAGCGCACCCTCAACACCAAGGAGACCGTCGCGGAGTGGGTCGGCTACCTGCAGGCGCAGGTCACCCGCTTCCTCTCCGACGAGGGCGACAACGCTGTCCGGCTGGTGAACAACCTCGACTGGACGGCGCCGATGTCGGCGATCGACTTCCTGCGCGAGATCGGCAAGCACTTCCGGGTCGGCACCATGCTCAAGAAGGATGCGGTGGCCGCGCGCCTCAACTCCGACGAGGGCATCTCGTACACCGAGTTCAGCTACCAGATCCTGCAGGGGATGGACTTCCTCGAGCTCTACCGCCAGTACGGCTGCGTGCTGCAGACCGGCGGAAGCGACCAGTGGGGCAACCTGACCAGCGGCACCGAGCTCATCCGCAAGGTCGAGGGCGCGCATGTTCACGCCATCGGGACGCCGCTGATCACCAACAGCGACGGCACCAAGTTCGGCAAGAGCGAGGGCAACGCCGTCTGGCTCGATCCGACGCTGACGACGCCGTACGCGATGTACCAGTTCTGGCTGAACACCGACGACGCCGACGTGATCGACCGGCTCAAGATCTTCACCTTCCTGTCCAAGGCCGAGATCGAGGAGCTGGCGCAGAAGGTGGCCGACGAACCGTTCAAGCGCGAGGCGCAGCGACGGCTCGCGTTCGAGGTCACCTCGCTCGTGCACGGCGTCGCGGCGACCGAGGCGGCCATCGCGGCCTCCCAGGCGCTCTTCGGCCAGGGCGAACTGGCCGACCTGGACGCGGCGACGCTCGAGGCCGCCCTCCGCGAACTCCCCAACACGACCACCACCGCGCCGTCGACGACCGTGGCGCAGGCGCTCGTCGACACGGGGCTGACGTCGAGCCTCGGCGAGGCGCGGCGCGCGGTCGCCCAGGGCGGCGTCTCCGTCAACAACGCAAAGGTCGAGGACGCGGAGCAGCCCATCGGCTCTTCGGTGCTGCCCGGCGACATGGTGGTGCTGCGACGCGGAAAGAAGACCCTCGCGGGTGTCTTCGTCGCGTGAGGCGCTGACGTACGGTTGAGCCATGTCCGATGAACCGCAGGGATCGGTCGACGAGGGCGGCCTCGTCGACCGGCTGGATGTGATCGAGGAGCAGCCGCTGGCCGCACGGGCCGACGCCTACGCGAACCTCCACGAGCAGCTCCGTCGCACCCTGGAAGGCGACGACGACCATGGCCGGAGCTGAGCAGCGGCTCGACGTCGCCCTGGCCGAGCGCGGCCTCGCCCGCTCTCGGTCGCACGCGGCCGCTCTGATCGCGGAGGGGCTGGTCACCGTCGACGGGCAGCCGGTGGTCCGCGCGGCGGCGAAGGTCGGCGACGGGCAGGAACTGCGGATCGCCGGAGCCGACCACTACGTCAGCCGCGGCGCTCACAAGCTCATCGCCGCCCTCGACGGCTTCGGAGTGGACCCGGCGGGCCGGATCGCTCTCGACGCCGGCGCATCCACCGGGGGCTTCACGCAGGTGCTGCTGGAACGCGGCGCCGCCCGTGTGATCGCCGTCGACGTGGGGCACGGCCAGCTGTCGCCCGCGCTGGCGGGGGAGGAGCGCCTCGAATCGTACGAGGGCGTCAACGTCCGCTCCCTCTCGCCCGAGGTGCTCGCCGGTCTGACCGGCGACGACGTGCGCCCGGACCTCGTGGTGGCCGACCTGTCGTTCATCTCGCTCACGCAGGTGCTTCCCGCACTGGTGGCCACGGCCGTCCGCGGCGCCGACTTCCTCCTGCTCATCAAGCCGCAGTTCGAGGTCGGGCGGCAGGGCATCCGCGAGGGCGTGGTCCGGGATGCGGGCCTCCGGGCCGACGCGGTGTCCGACGTGCTGTGGGCGGCTCACGACGTCGGCCTCGGAACGGCGGGCCTCATCCCGTCGCCGATCGCCGGAGGGCACGGCAACCGCGAGTTCCTGGTCTGGTTGCGCTCGGGCGCGCCGGACCCGTCCGGGCTGCGCGACGAGGTCGTGCGACTTTCGCGCTAGGTGAACGTTCTCCACAAACCTGGCCGCGTGGCCTCGCCCTGCGCGTGAAAACAGACAGAATGGGAGAACGGCTTTTCGACAGGAGGGAACGTGACACTGATGGGTGCAGCGACGCGGTACATCCTCGTCGTCGCGCACACCGGTCGTCAGGACTCCCTCGAGGCGGGTGTCCGGGTGTCCCGGCAGCTGCTCGACGCGGGCGTCGTCCCGGTGCTGAGCGCCGATGAGCGACGAGATCTGCTGGAGGCCGATCCGTCGCTCGACGCGGTGGCGGTGCTCGGCGACGACGTGGCCCCGAGCGAACTTGAGCTCGTCATCGTCCTGGGCGGCGACGGCACCATCCTGCGTGCGGCCGAACTGGTCCGCGGCTGCTCGGCTCCGCTCCTCGGCGTGAACCTCGGCCATGTCGGGTTCCTCGCCGAGAGCGAGCGCGACGATCTCGAGACCGCGGTCGCCCGCGGGCTGGAGAAGGACTACGAGGTCGAGGAGCGCATGACGCTGTCGGCCCGGGTGAAGGTCGGCCGTGAGGTCGTCTACGAGAGCTGGGCTCTCAACGAGGCCACGGTCGAGAAGGCCAGCCGCGAGCGGATGCTCGAAGTCGTGATCGAGGTCGACGGCCGCCCGATGTCGAGCTTCGGCTGCGACGGCGTCGTCATGTCGACGCCGACCGGCTCGACGGCGTACTCGTTCTCCGCGGGCGGCCCGGTGGTCTGGCCCGGCGTCGCCGCGCTGCTGCTCGTGCCGCTGAGCGCACACGCCCTGTTCTCCCGGCCTCTGGTGGTGGATGAGGACTCCTCCCTCGCGGTCGAGCTGCTCGACCGTGCGGGCGGCGCCGGCATCCTCTGGTGCGACGGCCGCCGTCCGTTCGACCTCCCGCCGGGGGCGCGTGTCGTCGTGCGGCGCTCGCCCATCCCGGTGCGGCTGGCTCGGCTCCACCCTGGGCCCTTCACCGACCGTCTTGTGCACAAGTTCGACCTCCCCGTGACGGGTTGGAGGGGGCCGGTCGGTCGTGACTGACGCACGCGGGGGCATCGAGGAGATCTCGATCAAAGACCTGGGCGTCATCGCAGACGCCTCCCTCCCGCTCGGCGCGGGATTCACGGCCATCACCGGCGAGACCGGCGCGGGCAAGACCATGGTGGTCTCGGCGCTCGGCCTGCTGCTCGGGGAGCGTGCCGACACCGGCGCTGTCCGCCTCGGCAGTCCGCAGGCCTGGGTGGAGGGCCGTTGGCGCGTGCCGTCGTCGGGCGAGGTCGTCGCACGTGTTCGCGACGCCGGCGGCGACGTCGACCCCATCGACACCGCGGAGGCGGAGCTCGTGCTGAGCCGTTCCGTCTCGGCCGAGGGCCGCTCGAGGGCCGTCGTCGGCGGGCGCAGCGCGCCCGTCTCGGTGCTGACCGAGCTCGGCGAGCAGCTCGTGGTCGTCCACGGGCAGTCCGATCAGATCCGGCTGCGCTCGGCGATCGCCCAGCGGGCCGCCCTCGACCGGTTCGCCGGTCCGCAGTTCGCGGAGCAGCTGGCCACCTACGAGCAGGTCTTCCACCGCTGGCGCGACAACCGCGCCGAACTCGACGAGTTGATCGCCGATCAAGACCGCCGCGCGCGTGAGGCGGAGGATCTGCGGGTCGCGATGGCCGAGATCGAGTCCGTCGCACCGCAGCCGGGAGAGGACGACGAGCTGGCTGAACGCGCCGAGCGGCTCACCAACCTGGAGGACCTCCGGCTCGCCGCGGGCGCCGCCCGTGAGCTGCTGAGTGCCGAGGAGTCCGAGGGCACGGACGCCCTGGGCCTGCTCGACAACGCACGCCGCCAGCTGGAGCGCGTGGCACCCCACGACAGCGCACTCCAGCCGCTCGCCGAGTCGGTCGCGGAAGCGAACTACCTGATCTCCGACATCGCGGCGCAGCTGTCGACCTACCTCGCGACGCTCGACGCCGACGGAGCCAACGAGCTGGAGGTGGTGCAGGAGCGCCGCTCGGAACTCGCGATCCTGATCCGCAAGTACGGCCCGACCCTCGACGACGTCATCCGCACGCTCGAGACGGGCAGCCTGCGCCTGCTGGAGCTCGACGGCGACGCCGACCGCATCGGAGAGCTGACGCAGGAGGTCGAGGCAGATGCTGCGCTGGTCGCCGAGCTCGCTGCCGGCCTGAGCGCCGAGCGCACGGCCGCCGCCGCACGCCTGTCCGAAGCGGTCACGGAAGAGCTCTCCGCGCTGGCCATGCCCGACGCGCGCATCGTCGTCGAGGTGACGCAGCGCGACGACGCAGACCCGCAGGCCTACACCGCGAGCGGCCGCGACCAGGTCGCCATCCTGCTTCAGCCGCATCCCGGCGCCGAGCCCCGCCCGCTCGGCAAAGGTGCATCGGGCGGCGAGCTGTCGCGCGTGATGCTGGCGATCGAGGTCGTCATCGCGGGCAGCGACCCGGTGCCCACCTTCATCTTCGACGAGGTCGACGCCGGCGTCGGGGGCGCCTCCGCCATCGAGATCGGCCGCCGCCTCGCGCGGCTCGCCGAGACCGCGCAGGTCATCGTCGTCACGCACCTGGCCCAGGTGGCCGCGTTCGCCACCAACCACCTCACCGTGGTCAAGGGGAGCGACGGCGCCGTGACGGAATCGTCCGTGCGGCGACTCGACGGCGACGAGCGCATCGCCGAGATGGCCCGCCTGCTCTCGGGCCTCCCGGACTCCGAGAGCGGCCTCGCCCACGCCCGCGAGCTAGTCGACATGGCGTCCGCCGCGCGGCGCTGACGGTCAGCCGGAGCCCCGGCGGGTGATAGGCTATAAGCCCGTGGTGGATTATTCAGACGCGGGCACATCGAACGGCACTACCAAGCACATCTTCGTGACAGGTGGTGTCGTTTCTTCGTTGGGGAAGGGCCTCACGGCGGCCTCCCTCGGCAACCTTCTGACGGCCCGCGGTCTCCGCGTGGTCATGCAGAAGCTCGACCCCTATCTCAACGTTGACCCGGGGACGATGAACCCGTTCCAGCACGGTGAGGTCTTCGTCACCGACGACGGCGCGGAGACCGACCTCGACATCGGGCACTACGAGCGCTTCCTCGACATCAACCTCGGGCAGTCGGCCAACGTCACCACCGGGCAGATCTACTCCAACGTCATCGCGAAGGAGCGCCGCGGCGAGTACCTCGGCGACACCGTCCAGGTCATCCCGCACATCACCGACGAGATCAAGCGCCGGATGCGGCTGCAGGCGCAGCCGGGGCCGGACGGCGAGCCCGCGCCCGACGTCATCATCACCGAGATCGGCGGCACCGTCGGCGACATCGAGTCGCAGCCGTTCATCGAGTCGGCCCGTCAGGTGCGCCACGAGCTCGGCCGCAAGAACTGCTTCTTCGTGCACGTCTCGCTCGTGCCGTTCATGAACGCGTCCGGCGAGCAGAAGACCAAGCCGACGCAGCACTCGGTCGCCGCCCTCCGCTCCATCGGCATCCAGCCGGACGCGCTCGTCCTGCGCAGCGACCGCCCGGTGTCGGACAGCAACAAGCGCAAGATCGCGCTGATGTGCGACGTGGATGAGCAGGCCGTCGTGAACGCCGTCGACGTGCCGAGCATCTACGACATCCCGACCATGCTGCACGAGCAGGGCCTCGACGCGTACATCATCGACCAGCTCGGCCTCGACAAGGCCGCCGACGTCGACTGGGACGGCTGGGCGCGCCTGCTGGAGTCGGTCCACGACCCCAAGCACGAGGTCACCATCGGCCTGGTCGGCAAGTACATCGACCTGCCCGACGCCTACCTCTCGGTCACCGAGGCCCTGCGGGCCGGCGGGTTCGCCCACCGCACCAAGGTGAAGCTGAAGTGGATCGCCTCCGACGAGTGCCAGACGCCCGAGGGCGCCGCGGCGCAGCTGTCGGACGTCGACGCCATCTGCGTGCCCGGCGGCTTCGGCGTTCGCGGCATCGAGGGCAAGGTCGGCGCGCTCCGGTTCGCGCGTGAGAACGGCATTCCCGCGCTCGGCCTGTGCCTGGGCCTCCAGTGCATGGTCATCGAGTACGCCCGGCACGAGGCCGGTCTCGGCGGTGCGTCGTCGTCGGAGTTCGACCCGGACACCGAGTTCCCCGTGATCGCCACCATGGCCGAGCAGGTGGACATCATCGCCGGCGGCGACCTCGGCGGCACGATGCGTCTGGGCCTGTACCCGGCGAACCTCGCCGAGGGCTCCCTGGTCTCCGAGCTGTACGGCTCGAACGAGGCGTCGGAGCGTCACCGCCACCGCTACGAGGTGAACAACAACTACCGCGAGCAGATCGCCGACGCGGGCCTCTGGTTCTCCGGCACGTCGCCGGACGGCCACCTGGTCGAGTACGTCGAGCTGCCGCGCGACGTCCACCCGTTCTACGTCGGCACGCAGGCCCACCCCGAGCTCCGCTCGCGCCCGAACCGCGCGCACCCGCTCTTCGCCGGGCTCGTCGGCGCCGCCCTCGACCGTCAGAAGGCCAGCCTCCTGTTCGAGGTCGCCGAGGCGGACGCCGAGATGGTCGCCGAAGCCTGATGACGGAGAACGTCGAGACCGCAGCCGCTGAGCTGAACGACCAGCCCTTCCGCCCGGAGGTCGTCTCGTCCGAGACGGTCTTCGAGGGAGCGATCTGGAATGTCCGCCGTGACGTCTTCCGGTACAACGGCGACGAGATCACCCGCGAGTACGTCGATCACACCGGCGCCGTCGGCATCCTCGCCCTCGACGACGACGGCCGCGTGCTGCTGATCCGCCAGTACCGGCACCCGGTCCGTCACCGCGACTGGGAGATCCCGGCCGGGCTGCTCGACATGTCGGGCGAGAGCCCCCTGGAGGCCGCGAAGCGCGAGCTGGGTGAGGAGGCCGACCTCCAGGCCGACGAGTGGAACGTGCTCGCCGACGTGTTCACGAGCCCCGGCGGCAACGACGAGGCGATCCGGATCTACCTGGCCCGTGGCATCCACTCGACCGGCTCCGCGTTCGCCCGTGAGGCGGAGGAGGCCGACATCGAGGTGCGCTGGGTGCCCCTCGACGAGGCGGTGGAGGCGGTGCTGCAGCGCCGCGTCCACAACGCTCCGCTGATCATCGCCCTGCTCGCCGCCCGCACCGCGCGTGACGGCGGATGGGCCACGCTCGGCTCGGCGGACGAGCCCTGGCCGAGCCACCCCAAGCTCGCGAGATGACCGTCGCGGCCGATGTCGACGCCTTCCTGAGGCATGTCGCCATCGAGCGCGGCCTCTCGGCGAACACCGTGGCCGCCTACCGCCGTGACCTGGTCGTCTACGCCTCCTGGCTGGAAGAGCAGGGCATCGGGGATGTGTCGGTCGTCACCCCGGCGACCCTCTCGGAGTTCGCCCTGCACCTCGGGACGCGGGAGGAGTCGCCGCTGACGGCGTCATCCCTCGCCCGGATGCTGTCCACGGTCCGCGGGTTCCACCGGTTCCTGCTCGAGGAGGGGCGCGTGCAGGCCGACGCGGCCCGCGACCTGCGCCCGCCGAAGCTGCCGAGCCGCCTGCCGAAGGCGATCACCGTCGAACAGGTGGCCGCGCTGCTCGCCGCGACGGACGGCGACGATGTCGCGGCGCTCCGCGACAAGGCGCTCCTCGAGCTGATGTACGCCACGGGCGCCCGGGTGAGCGAGGCCGTCGACCTCAACGTCGACGACGTCATCGACACCGACGTCGTCCGTCTCACCGGCAAGGGGAACAAGCAGCGCATCGTGCCGCTGGGCGGCTACGCCCAGGCCGCGCTCTCCGCCTACCTGGTACGCGCCCGGCCGGTGCTGTCGGCGAAGGGACGGGCGACCCCCGCGTTGTTCCTCGGGATGCGCGGGGCGCGGCTGTCGCGCCAGAACGTGTGGCTCATCATCCGGGCGGCCGCGGAACGGGCGAAGCTCGACCTGGAGATCTCGCCCCACACGCTGCGGCACTCGTTCGCCACGCACCTGCTGGCCGGGGGAGCGGACGTGCGGGTCGTGCAGGAGCTGCTGGGCCACTCCTCGGTCGCGACGACGCAGATCTACACGCTGGTGACCGCGGACACCCTCCGCGACGTCTACACCGCCTCCCACCCGCGCGCACGCTGAACCCTGCGAGCCGCCCTCCGTCCCGCGGTCGGGAGTCGCGAGATTTGGCGCAAATCGCGGTTTTGGCGCTGCGATAACCGCGATTTGGCGCAAATCTTCGCCTACGGAGCCGTGCGATGCCGGCGGCGCGGGGCCCGGCAACGCAGCCACACGAACACGGAGCGTGCGTCCCCGCCGGCGCGGCGCGTTCCGGCGAAGCCGAGCTTCGCGAGCACACCGAACGAGGGCGCGTTCCACGTCGCCACCGTCGCCCACAGGGTCGGGAACCCCGCGTCGAACGCCGCGTCCGCGACGGCAGCCGCGGCCTCGGTCGCGTAGCCGTGCCCGACATGGCCCCGCAGCAGCTCGTAGGCGATCTCCGGCTGGGATGCGCTGGCCCGCCCGACCACGAGCCCGCAGTACCCGACCGCCTCACCCGTCGAGGCGAGCTCGATCGCATACAGCCCGAACCCGCGTTCCTCGAACGTCGCGCGCTGCGCATCCAGCCGCTCCCGCTCGTCCTCCACCGAGCCCGGAGCCCGGCCGAGGGGATGCTCGGCGAGCAGTGCGAGGTTCCACTCGGCGTCGCGCCCATCGCGCGGGCGCAGACGCAGGCGCGGGGTCTCGAGGGCGGACGGCATCGGCTGCACGCCGCCAGCGTACCGAACCGCCGGGCGCGCGCCCCGCAAGCGGGGCACGGCGCGGATAGACTGTCCCCTTGAAAGACCGGCCACGAGAGGGACGAGGAACACCCAGGTGACGCGCAACGACGAGGTCGAGACCGAGCTGCCGGGCATGGATGTCGCATCCATCGCCACGAAGCCCGGACCCACCGGCCGTCCGCAGCGTGCGTTCCCGGTGCCCGCTCCGCTGAAGCAGCACGGTCCGGCGAAGATCATCGCCCTCTGCAACCAGAAGGGCGGCGTCGGCAAGACGACGACCAGCATCAACCTCGGCGCTTCCCTCGCCGAGTACGGCCGTCGCGTCCTCGCGGTCGACTTCGACCCGCAGGGTGCGCTGTCCGCCGGCCTCGGCGCCCACACGCACGACGCGACGACCATCTACGACCTGCTGCTGAACCGCAACGCGGACGTGCAGGGAGCGATCCAGACGACGTCGACGCCCGGGCTCGACATCATCCCGGCCAACATCGACCTGTCCGCGGCCGAGGTGCACCTGGTCAACGAGGTCGCCCGCGAGCAGATCCTCGCCGGCGTTCTGCGCAAGGTCGCCAACGACTACGACGTGATCCTGGTCGACTGCCAGCCGTCGCTCGGCATCCTGACCGTCAACGCGCTCACCGCCAGCCACGGCGTGCTCATCCCGCTCGAGTGCGAGTACTTCGCCCTCCGCGGCGTCGCTCTGCTCATCGAGACGATCGACAAGGTGCGCGAGCGGCTGAACCCCGCGATCGAGCTGGACGGCATCCTCGCCACCATGTACGACTCGCGCACGCTGCACTCGCGCGAGGTGCTGGAGCGCGTCGTCGACGCCTTCGGCGACCGCGTGCTCGAGACGGTCATCTCGCGCACGGTGAAGTTCCCGGACGCGTCGGTCGCGGCCACCCCGATCACGCAGTTCGCGCCCGAGCACCAGGCGGCGGAGGCGTACCGCCAGCTGGCGCGGGAACTGGTGTTCCGTGGCGCCGTCGCCTGATACGAGCGAACCGGGGACGACCGAACCGGCGGCGACCGTTCCCGCCGAGGAGTCGTCCGGTTTCCGTGTCTCCCTCGGCGACTTCGAGGGCCCGTTCGACCTGCTGCTCTCGCTGATCACCAAGCACGAGCTCGACATCACCGAGATCTCGCTCAGCCGGGTGACGGACGAGTTCATCGCCTACCTCCGGCAGCTCGACACCGACGAGAGCCTCGACGAGGCCAGCGAGTTCCTGCTGGTCGCGGCGACCCTGCTCGACCTTAAGGTGGCCGGTCTGCTGCCCCAGGGCGAGTTGGTGGATGCGGAGGACGTCGCCCTGCTCGAAGCCCGCGACCTCCTGTTCGCCCGGCTGCTGCAATACCGTGCTTTCAAGGAGGCGTCCGCGTGGTTCGCGCAGCGGCTGGAGGCCGAGGGTGCCCGTCATGCCCGGCTGGTGCGCCTGGAGGACAAGTTCCGCCAGCGCACGCCTGAGCTCGTCTGGACGCTCAGCCTCGACGACTTCGCGGCCCTCGCCACCTTGGCGATGACGCCGCGCGAGGTCCCCGTCGTCGGGCTCGACCACCTGCACGCGCCGCTCGTCAGCATCCGCGAGCAGGCCGCTGTGGTCGTCGGGATGCTGCGCCACGGCGAGCCGATGAGCTTCCGGCAGCTGGTGGCCGGCGCCGAGCAGAAGGGCGTCGTCGTCGCGCGGTTCCTCGCCGTGCTGGAGCTGTACCGGCGGGCGGCGATCGCCTTCGAGCAGCTGGAGCCACTCGGCGAGCTGACGCTGAGGTGGACCGCCGAGCACTGGTCAGAAGAGAACCTGTCGAATCTGGGAGCCGACTATGACGGTTGAGAACACGGACGTCGCGGACGCGACCGAGACGACCGAGGTGACCGACACCACCGAAGTGCCCGCGCCGGTCGAGGACGCGCAGATCGAGCGCGCCCTCGAGGCGATCCTCATGGTCGCGGACGAGCCGATGAGCGTCGTCACGCTGGCCACAGCCGTCGGAGCGCCGGTGAAGCGTGTCCGGGCGGCGCTCGCCACGATCGTCGCAGACTTCGACGGCGAGGGCGGCGGTGTCCGCCGCGGCTTCGAGCTGCGCGAGGTGGGCGGGGGATGGCGCATCTACGTCCGCGAGGAGTTCGACCACGTCGTGGCCGACTACGTGCTGCAGCAGAACCCGACCAAGCTCTCGCAGGCGGCACTGGAGACCCTTGCGGTGATCGCGTACAAGCAGCCGATCAGTCGCGGCGCCATCGCATCCATTCGAGCCGTCAACGTGGACTCCGTGGTGCGGACACTGCTCGGCCGCGGCCTGATCACCGAGCTGTTCACCGACAGCGAGACCGGCGCGATCAACTACGGCACCACCGATCTGCTGCTCAGCCAGCTGGGCATCAACTCGATCGACGAGCTGCCCAAGATCTCTCCGTTGCTCGCGGATGGCGCGGACGGGTTCGAGGGCGATGTCCGCTGAGTCGATGCAGGGCGAGCGCCTGCAGAAAGTGATGGCGGCCGCCGGTGTGGCCTCGCGCCGGGTGTCGGAGGACATGATCGTGGCGGGCCGCGTGACGGTCAACGGGAAGGTCGTCCGCGAACTCGGAACGCGAGTCGACCCCGAGGTGGATCAGGTGGCGGTGGACGGCACGGCCGTCCAGCTCGACACCTCCCGCCGCTACGTCATGCTCAACAAGCCGGTGGGCGTTGTGAGCTCGATGCGCGACGAGCAGGGCCGGCCCGACCTGTCGCGCTTCACGGCGGACTACCCGGAGCGGCTGTTCAACGTGGGCCGGCTGGATGCGGAGACCTCCGGGCTGCTCATCCTCACCAACGACGGCGAACTGGCGCACGTGCTCGCGCATCCATCGTTCGGGGTGACGAAGACCTACATCGCTCGTGTGCGCGGCGTCGTCACGCCGCAGACCATCGGACGGCTGACGAAGGGCGTCGAGCTCGAGGACGGCCCGATCGCCGCCGACAAGGCCAAGCTGCTGCAGTCGAACCCGCGGGGCGACGACTCGCTCGTCGAGATCACCCTGCACTCGGGCCGCAACCGCATCGTCCGGCGGATGCTCGCCGAGGTCGGGCACCCGGTGGTCGAGCTGGTCCGGCGGCAGTTCGGGCCGCTGCACCTCGGCACGCTGAAGTCGGGTCAGCTGCGCGACCTCACGAAGGCGGAACTGGGCCAGCTGCTCACCATCTCGCGCGAGAACCGCTGAGCGCTCTCCGGCTCATCCCCGCGGCAGCCTCGGCGGGAACGGAGGAGGTTCGGCGCGTGCGCGCCGCAGCGACCTCCGTTCGTCGTCGCGCGCCGGCGTGTCCGCCCCGGACTCCTCCGTTTGCGCGTACTCACCTCAGCTGTGGCGAACGGAGGACTTCTCCCGCGCCGCGCCGGGCGCGCGCCGAAAACGGAGGGGATCCGTGACGGATATCGCCGGAGCCTCCTCCCAGACCGGTCGAGTGCGAAAACGGGCGGCACGCGCTGGCTAAGGTGGACGGGTGACTGAGATCTCCGCCCGCCTCTCCGGCCCCGTCCGCGTCGTCGGCGCGGGGCTGCTCGGCGCATCCGTCGGACTCGGGCTGCGCGCCCGGGGCGTCGACGTGCTGCTCGCCGACGCGTCGCCCGCGCACCTGCGGCTGGCGGCGGACTATGGGGCGGGTCGGCTCGACGACGGGGGAGCGGAGCCCGCGCTCATCGTGGTCGCCGTGCCGCCGGACCTCACCGGGAAGGTCGTCGCGGAAGAGCTGGGAGCGCATCCCGATGCCATCGTCACCGATGTCGCCAGTGTGAAGGTCGCCCCGCTCGCCGAATTGCAGGAGGCCGGGGTCGACCTCGCCCGCTACGTCGGGGGCCACCCGCTCGCCGGGCGGGAGCGCGGTGGGCCCTCGTCCGCGCGCGCCGACCTGTTCATCGGCCGGCCCTGGGTCGTCGCCGCGCGCCCTGAGAACCCGCGACCAGCCGTGAGCCTGGTGGAGGCGCTCATCCTCGACCTCGGCGCCACCCCGGTCGAGATGGATGCGGCCGAGCACGACGCCGCCGTCGCTCTCGTCTCGCACGCGCCCCAGCTCGTCTCCTCCCTCATGGCGAAGCGCCTGGCGGACTCACCGGACACAGCCCTCGCCCTCGCGGGGCAGGGCGTCCGCGACGTCACGCGCATCGCCGCGAGCGAGCCGGAACTGTGGGTCCAGATCCTCGGGGCGAACGCGCCCGCCATCGTCGAGATCCTCCGCGCCTACCGCGACGACCTCGACCGCGTGCTCATCGCCCTCGGCGACGTCGACGCCGCGGGAGCCCGCCGCACCATCGCGGAGGAAATCGCGGGCGGCAACATCGGGGTGTCCCGGCTGCCGGGCAAGCACGGCCAGGACCGGAAATATTCGCGCTTCGTGGTGATGGTGGAGGACCGCCCGGGCGAACTTGCGCGCCTGCTGCACGAGCTCGGCGAACTCGGCGTGAACATGGAGGACCTGCGCCTGGAGCACTCGCCCGGCGCGGCCTTCGGCCTCGCCGATATCGCGGTGCTGCCCGAGGTGCTGCACCGCACCGTCGAAGACCTGACCGAACGTGGATGGAGGATCACCGGATGACCGAGACGATCGTGGTCGCGGTCGACGGACCGGCCGGCAGCGGCAAGTCGAGCGTGAGCAAGGCGGCCGCCAAGCGGCTCGGCTGGGCCTACCTCGACACCGGCGCCGCCTACCGCGCGCTCAGCTGGTACGTCGTGGAGCGGCAGGTCGACCCGACGGACGCCGCGGCGGTGATCGACTCCCTTCCCGACTTCGACTACCGGATCGGCACCGACCCCGACACGTACCACGTGTTCGTCGGCGACACCGACGTGACCGAGGCCATCCGGACGCCGGAAGTGACCGCCGTCGTCAGTGCGATCGCGCGGGTCCCCGAGGTGCGGGAGTTCCTCACCGGGCTGTTCCGGCACATCATCCGCACGACCGACCGCGACGGGATCGTGGTCGAGGGCCGCGACATCACGACAGTCGTCTGCCCGGATGCGCCGGTGCGCATCCTGCTGACCGCCGACGAAGCCGTTAGAATGGCCAGGCGTTCCGCCGAGCTGGCCGGCCATTCCGCCGCCCACGTCGGCGAGGCACTTCGGAGACGCGACGAGGCCGACGCCCGTGTCGTCGACTTCATGAACGCCGCGGACGGTGTGACCACCGTCGACTCCACCGACCTCGACTTCGACCAGACCGTCGACGCGGTCATCCAGGTCGTACAGAAAGCAGCACATGTCTGACATCGAAAACGAGCCGACCGGCGACGACGACCTCGTCACCCGGCTTTCCGAGCTCGACGAGGAACTCGCCGTCCAGCGCGCCAACGCGCTGCGGAGCGGCCTCGAGGAGTACGAGCTCGACGAGAGCGACCTCGACATCCTCGAGGTCGCCGGCGAGGACGTCGACGGCATCACCTATCTGCCGGCACTACCGGTGCTCGCGATCGTGGGGCGGCCGAACGTCGGCAAGTCCGCGCTCGTCAACCGCATCCTCGGCCGCCGTGAGGCCGTCGTCGAGGACACTCCGGGTGTGACGCGCGACCGCGTCTCGTACCAGGCGGAGTGGAACGGTCGCCGGTTCACCCTGGTGGACACCGGCGGCTGGGAGCCCGACGCCCGCGGGATCGACGCCTCGGTCGCCGCGCAGGCGGAGGTCGCCATCGACCTCGCCGACGCCGTGCTCTTCGTCGTGGATGCGACGGTCGGCGCGACGTCGACCGACGAGCACGTCGTCCGGCTGCTCCGCAAGACCAAGAAGCCCGTCTTCCTCGCCGCGAACAAGGTCGACGACGCACGCCAGGAGCCGTACGCGACCGAACTGTGGTCGCTCGGCCTCGGCGAACCGCATCCCGTCTCCGCCCTGCACGGCCGCGGTGTCGCGGACCTGCTGGACGAGCTCCTGAAGGTGCTGCCGGAGGTGTCGGCCGTCGCCAAGCAGGAGGTCGGCGGTCCGCGCCGCGTCGCGATCCTGGGTCGTCCGAACGTCGGCAAGTCGTCGCTGCTCAACAAGGCCGCGGGGGAGGAGCGCGTCGTCGTCAACGAGCTCGCGGGCACCACGCGCGACCCGGTGGACGAGCAGGTCGAGCTCGGCGGCCGCATCTGGCGATTCGTCGACACGGCCGGAATCCGCCGCCGCGTGCACCTGCAGCAGGGCGCCGACTTCTACGCCTCGCTCCGCACATCCACCGCGTTGGAGAAGGCGGAGGTCGCCGTGGTCGTGCTCGATGTGAGCGAGCCGATCAGCGAGCAGGACGTCCGGATCATCGACCTCGTGCTCGAGTCGGGCCGCGCGCTCGTGCTCGCGTTCAACAAGTGGGACCTCCTGGACGATGACCGTCGCCGCTACCTGGAGCGGGAGATCGAGCAGGACCTGGCGCACGTCTCCTGGGCGCCGCGGGTCAACATCTCCGCACGGACCGGGCGCCACCTCGAGAAGCTCGTCCCTGCGCTGGAGCTCGCGCTCGAGTCGTGGGACACCCGCATCCCGACCGGCAAGTTCAACGCGTTCCTCGCCGAGCTCACGGCCGCGCATCCGCACCCGGTCCGTGGCGGCAAGCAGCCGCGCATCCTCTTCGGCACGCAGGCGACGAGCCGCCCGCCGACATTCGTGGTGTTCACGACCGGGTTCCTCGACCCGGGCTACCGGCGGTACATCATCCGCCGCCTCCGCGAGGTCTACGGCTTCGAGGGCACCCCGATCGTCCTCAACATGCGCGTCCGCGAGAAGCGCAAGCGCTGACCCCCACCCCCCTCCACCCACCGTCGAGTACGCAAAAACTGCACACAAAACCGCCCCGCGGCGTGCAATTTGTGCGGACTCGACGGTGTGGCTGTGGGGCGGAGTGGCGGCGCGGAGGGGCGACGTCAGCGCTGGCGGGCCACGTCGAGGATGGGGTCGAACGCGTCGGGGGCGTGGACGACTACGACCGGGGCGGTTCCTCCCGGGAAGAGGCGGCGCACCGCATCCGGATCGGCGCGGTCGTCGACCGTGATGTCGATGGACTCGCGCCAGCGCCCGTCCGAGAGCCGCTGCACTGTCGCCTCCCAGGTGATCCCGGGCGTCGACCGCGCCTGCAACCGCAGGTGGATGCCGACAGCACGCCGCCGCGCGAGCAACGACAGCAGCCCGCGATACACCGCGGTGCGTCCGGCGGCGATCAGCCACGGATCGAGCTCGCGGACCAGCATGTCGGCGTTCCACAGGATCGTCGTCGCGAACCCGCTGCGCGACTGGTAGACGTCGACCGCGATCACACCCGGCAGTCGCCGAACGGTCTGCCGAAGCGTCCCGCGCGTGATGCCCTCCTCGACCGTGCTGTGCAGGTACAACGGCACCGATGGCCGCGGCGGCAGCCCGCCCGCACGCACGGCGGCCCGGTCGTGGATGCGCTGGCCCGGCCCGAAGAACGGCGCCAGCCCGGCGAGCAGCAGGGCGACCGACGGATCCGGCGGGTCGGCCTCCACCATCGCCGCCGTGTCCGCGTAGGCGGTCGACTGGTGCAGCGCTCCGATCCGGAATCCGAGCGACAGCGGCGGCCGCGCCTTCACCGTCAGGAAGGGGGAGCCGGACTCGCCGCGAAGCGGATTCTCCCGCCCTTCGATCCGCGGAACCGGATCGAGCACATGCTCCAGCGCCAGCACGCTCACCGTCGGCGGCACGACGATCCGCCCGAGCGGTGAGCCCGCCACCACCAGATGCGTGACGTCGAGCCCGTCGGCGACCGCCGAGGCGGCGATCTGCGCGGCGACCATCCCGCCCAGGCTGAACCCGGCCAGCAGCACGGGTTCGCCCGGCCGGATGCCCGCCTCCCGCATCGCCGCCAAGCTCGCGCGAGCCACGGTCGGCTCGTCGCCTGCCCCGATCAGCAGGTCCGCCGTGAGGTCGTTGGGCGCCGCGCCGGCCCGCGGATGCCAGGACTTCGTGCTCGCGAACTGCACGATCCAGCGCCGGCCGGAATGCCCGGACGGCGGCACCTCCACGATCCGTACGGTCGCGACGTCGGCGCGGTCGTCGAGGTCCGGGTCGCAGAGGTCGTCGATCTCGCGCTGGCTGAGCAGCACATCCCGCAATGAGCGGATCGACCGTCGCCGCATGGCTCCGGCAGCGATGCCCGGCTGCCCCAAGGGATCGGGGGAAGGGCCCAGCGGCAGCCCCAGCAGTCCCGCGGGCACGTCGGGCAGTCCCGGCGTCGGTGTGTAGTCGTCGCCGGCGAGCGGATCGTTCCACCAGTCGAGCACGTCACGGATGAGCGGGAACGCGCGCCCGAGGAAGTCGTCATAGCCGGTCAGCACCGCGTCGTGGCCGTCGCGCAGCAGTCCGCGCCTCCGACCGAGGTTGACCACCTTGCGCAGCAGCGAGGGCAGCGTGAACACCGCGAGGTAGGGTTTCGCCCGCCAGCGGGGGAGGAACAGCCCGACCAGCGACACCAGCAGGGCGAGCGGCGAGAGCAGCCACCCGGTGACGCGTGCGACGCCTCCGACGGTCCGCGGCACGAGCGACAGGTACAGGCCACTGAGCGCGACGCGTCTGTTACGTCGGGTCGTGGGCGGCGGTGCGCCGAAGGGATACGGGATGCGCCGGGTGCGCTGCACCGCGTACCAAACCCACGCCGCCGCGACGGAGAGCAGCCAGCCGACCGCCGCGAGGATACCGCCGAGCACACCGAGAGCCAGCAGCAGCATCCCGAACAGCAGGGCCACGGGGATTCCGACCACCAGGCCCACGATCAGGAGCAGAGTTCCGCCGGGGCTGCGCCCCCGCCACAGCTGCGGTGACGGCTGCGACGGCATGCGGCCAGCCTAGACCGCACCCTCCCACACGCTCCCGACCTTTGATGCATATGCATGGAGATCGATCAGCGCAAGCGCGACACACCGGCCGAATCTGAGAAAGGAGACAGGGAAGCCACCCCAAAGAGGGGGCGACCCTAAAAGGGGTATTTGTACCCCGGATTGTCCTCACTAGTGTGGACAACCGGGAGCCACCCGACCGTGCCCACCCGAGGGCCGGGCTCCCGTCTTCTGAAGGACGCATACCCGATCATGAGTTCTACAACCGCATACACCCCTGCCCGAAAGCGCCAGCTCGGCTCCGAGAAGCGCACAGAACCGCTTCCGACGGTCCACCCGAAACCCTCCGACCGGAAGATCACCTGGAGCCGCGTCGCCATCGTGCTGACCGTCCTCTTCTGGGCGATCTACGTGGTCACCACGATCATCCGCCAGTTCATCGACAGCGGCAGCCAGAACTTCCGTTTCACGATGGAGGCCATCGGCTACACCGTCGTCGTCACCTTCCTCACCTTCTCCGCCCTCATGTATCTGGTGGCACGGCAGGGAGCGCTCCAGCGCTTCCAGAAGCACGTCCGCGTGCCGCGTGCCGAGCTCGACCGCCACTTCGCCGACAACCAGCCGTCGATCACCGTGCTCGTCCCGTCGTACGCCGAGGAGCCCGAGGTGGTGCGGATGACGCTGCTCTCCGCCGCCCTGCAGGAGTTCCCGTCCAAGCGGGTCGTGCTGCTCCTCGACGACAACCCCGACCCGAGCGACCCGGATGTTCGCGAGCGCCTCGAGGCGACCCGCGACCTCGCGCACGACATCAGCGCGACGCTGGCCGAGCCGCGTTTCCGGTTCTCCGACGCGCTGATGCGGTACGAGCTCGGCGACACCGGCGTGTATGCGACCGACGAGGCCGCGCGAGAGCTGGCCGACCACTACCGCTGGGCCGCCCAGTGGCTGTACGCCCAGGCTGACGCCCACACCGTCGAGGACCACGTCGACGTCTTCTTCGCCGACCAGGTGCTCCGCGCTCTCGGCGACGACCTTGCGCTGACCGGCGAGGCCGTCTCGGCCGCGATCGCCGAGGGCGCCTCGCTCACCAGCAAGCGCGTCGCGCAGCTGTACCGTCGCCTGTCGTGGACGTTCGACGCCGACCTCGCCGTCTTCGAGCGCAAGAAGTGGGCGTCCCTCTCGCACGAGGCGAACAAGGCGATGAACCTCAACGCCTACATCGGCCTGATGGGCGGCACCTACCGCGTCGAGGAGACGCCGGAGGGACAGATCCTCAGCCCGGTCGCCGCCGGCCAGCGCCGCCCCGGTGACATCGAGATCCCGGACAGCGACTTCCTGCTGACCCTGGATGCCGACTCCATCCTGCTGCGCGAGTACTGCCTCCGGCTCACCTACTTCCTGCAGCAGCCCGACAACGCCCGCGTCGCTGTGACGCAGACGCCGTACTCGTCGTTCCGCGGCGCCGGCACCCGCATCGAGCGTCTGGCCGGTGCGACCACCGACATCCAGCACATCCTGCACCAGGGCAAGTCGTACTACGGCGCGACGTTCTGGGTGGGCGCGAACGCGGTGATCCGCAAGAGCGCGCTGGACGACATCGTCGAGACCGAGTTCGTCGGCGGCTTCGAGGTGCGCCGCTACATCCAGGACCGCACCGTCATCGAGGACACCGAGTCGAGCATCGACCTGGGCACCCACGGCTGGACGCTGTCCAACTACCCGGAGCGCCTCAGCTACTCCGCGACCCCGCCGGACTTCGGTTCGCTGATCGTGCAGCGTCGCCGCTGGGCGAACGGCGGTCTGCTGATCCTCCCGAAGCTGTGGCGTCAGGTGAAGGAGCGTAAGCGCCGCGGCGAGACCGTCTCGCGCATCGAGCTGCTGCTGCGCGTCAACTACATGGCGTCGATCAGCTGGGCCAGCTTCGGCCTGATCTTCCTGCTGGCCTACCCGTACGACGGCCGGCTGCTCAGCCCGATGGTGCTCCTCGCCGCGCTGCCGTACTTCATCAGCCAGGCGGCCGACCTGCGCTACAGCGGGTACAAGGCCACCGACATCTTCCGGATCTACGGCTTCAACCTCATCCTGCTTCCGGTGAACCTGGCCGGTGTGCTGAAGTCGATCCAGCAGTCGCTGACCGGCAAGAAGATCCCGTTCGCCCGCACGCCGAAAGTCAAGAACCGCACGGCCTCGCCGCTGCTGTACGTGATCGCGCCGCTCGCGATCGTCGCCTTCTCGCTGTTCACGCTGTGGCGTGACGTCAACGCGCAGAACTGGGGCAACGCCGCGTTCGCCGCGTTCAACGCCACCCTGGCGATCTGGGCGATCGTCGCCTACATCGGCATCTGGAACACCATCGTCGACATCTGGATCGGGATGACGAAGCCGCTGTACGTGGACAAGTCGCGCCGCCGTTCGACCGAGGAGGCCGCACCGCAGACCGCATCCATCGACTGGCGTTCCGTGCTCTACCACGGCCACGCGGGCGGCGAGGTGCCGCACCTCGCCCGGGTGGGCGCGGTCGTCGACGCGCGGACCGAGGACGCCGAGGTGCCGCTGCAGGGCTCGGAGGTCGCCGTGAATGGCGCTGCCGCGCACTCGGCGGACGGCTCCGGCGCCGACGGTTCCGAGGCAGCGGCTGCCGCGAACGGATCCGCTCCGGCCGAGTCCGTCTCCGGCGAGAGGCAGGCCGCCTGATGGCTCGCGCATCCCAGAAGAAGGTCTCGGCGGACGCCGTCGAGCGCGCACAGGCTCCCGAGTCCGCGAGCGGCCGCCGCCTGTCGCCGTGGCGCGTGATCGGCGCCGCCCTCGTCGCCATCGTCGTCGTGTCCGCCGGCGCGGTCGGCCTGCAGTGGTGGAGCGCCCGCGCGGCGGTCGACGCGAAGCCGTGGTACGCCTCCTACGTGGATGTGACGGCGACGCCCCGGTTCGCATTCGAGAACCTGGGCGGCACGACGACGAAGGATGCCGTCCTCTCGTTCGTCGTGTCGTCGCCGTCGGACCCGTGCGCGCCCAGCTGGGGCGGTGCCTACTCGCTCGACCAGGCTCGTGGATCTCTGGATCTTGACCGCCGCATCGCGCGCCTCCAGCAGCAGGGCGGCACCGTCGCGGTGTCGTTCGGCGGCCAGCGGAACGACGAGCTGGCTGTGCACTGCGTCGACCCGTCCGCGCTGAAGAACGCGTACGCGTCCGTCGTCGACCGCTACAAGATCGGAACGATCGACCTCGACCTCGAGGGCGGCGGACTCGCCGACAAGGATGCCGCCGCTCGCCGCGCCGAGGCGATCGCCGCGCTGCAGCAGGAGCGCCGTGCCGCAGGCAAGAGCCTCGCCGTGTGGCTGACCCTGCCCGTGGCGCCCACCGGGATGACCTCGGACGGCACGGATGCGATCGCCGCCATGCTGAAGGCGAAGGTCGACATCGCCGGCGTCAACGTGATGACCATGGACTTCGGCGACGCCAAGGACTCGAAGACCTCGATGGCCAAGACCGCGGAGTCCGCCGTGTCCGCCGCCCAGCGCCAGCTCGGCATCCTCTACGACCGCGCGAAGCTGCACCAGAGCGACCCCAGCCTGTGGGCGAAGCTCGGCGCCACCCCGATGATCGGCCAGAACGACATCGAGGGCGAGGTGTTCACTCTCGCGGACGCCGCCTCCTTCAACAGCTGGGCGGTGTCGAACGGCCTGGGGCGCATGTCGATGTGGTCGGCGAACCGCGACAAGACCTGCGGGTCGAACTATGTGGATGTGACCGTCGTCTCCGACGCCTGCAGCGGCGTCGACCAGGGCAAGAAGTCGTTCGCGACCGTCCTGGCGAAGGGCTTCGACGGACACATCGCGCTGGGGGAGGGCGCCGTCACGACGGCCGAGCCGACCTCCACGGCGACCGCGGACGACCCTGCCCACTCGCCGTACCCGGTGTGGGCGTCGAAGAACTCGTACCTCAAGGGGACGAAGGTCGTCTGGCACCACAACGTGTACCAGGCGAAGTGGTGGACGAAGGGCGACGTGCCCGACAACCCCGTACTGAACGCGTGGGAGACGCCGTGGGAGCTCGTCGGCCCGGTGCTCCCGGGCGAGACGCCGATCCCGCAGCCGACCCTGCCCGCCGGGACGTACCCGACCTGGGCCGGGACCAGCGCCTACGACAAGGGGCAGCGCGTCCTCTTCGACGGGGTACCCTACGAAGCTAAGTGGTGGACGCAGGGCGACAGCCCCGAGGCCGCCAGCGCAAACCCCGACTCGTCGCCCTGGACCCCGCTCAGCCAGGACGAGGTCGACCAGATCATCGGCGGCTCCAGCCGCTGAACCCAGCTCGGCGGCGGGACGCTGACTCCCCCCACTCGCGCCCCGTCGCCGACTCATACCTGGACACCCGCTGCGGGGCGGGGCGGTCCGGGCGCCCGTCCGCACAGGTCATTCGGCCGGTGCGACGGCGCAGTGCCGGCGGGGATCCGTGTGCCTTCGGGTGGCGCACCGCATCCCTGCCGGCACGAAAGACAGACGATGACGCTCGCGGCGGGGGCCGACACCGACGGTGACCGTGACGTCGACCGTCACCGCGACGCCGGCTCCGGCCACCGCGTCGCCCGACGACCCGCTCGACGCGCAGACCGCGTGGACGTCATCTGTCACCTCGGCGGCACCCTGGGCTCGCCGGAGCTGATCGACTGGGCGACGGGGACATCTGATCCGGCGTGCGCGGGGCACCTCTCCGACACGGTAGGATGGTCGAGTTGCCCCGCGCGGAGCCTCGGCTCGGGCGGCGACAACGGGCTGTGGCGCAGCTTGGTAGCGCACTTGACTGGGGGTCAAGGGGTCGCAGGTTCAAATCCTGTCAGCCCGACGCAACGAAAGAGCCGGTGGGCACGAAGGTCGCAAAGCGACCACGTGCCCACCGGCTCTTTCGTTGCTCGCTGCTGTCTATTGGGGTCCCCGCGCGCGAGGGGCCCCGGGCGCCGTCCCGAGCGCAGCGAGGGCCGGCGTTTGGGGGAGCGGGTGGGGCGCAGCCCGAGCGGAACGCGCGGTGCCCGGGACGCGGAGCGATCCGCACCCCTCTAAGAGGTCAATCTAATCGTCGCCGATTCGGTGAATACGTGGCGGCCCATAGGCGCCCGTCCGGCGTCGCCGATCCCGCAGCGCGACGACGAGGTAGAGCCCAGCGACCGCCAACGCCCAGGTGGCAGCCAGGATCATCACCCACCAGTGAGGAACGCCCCGTAGCGCGTAATCGACGCAGAGCGCGATGCCTCCCACGCCCAGGATTCCCCAGAGAACCGCGTGCACGATCCGAGGCTGGCCGAACGCCACCCGAAACCAATGTTCGCGTGCGCTCATGTGGCTTCCCGCCTTTCGATTCTCACCCACGGCATGCGGTCAGGTTGGCCGGATCAAGCGGGTGCCCTCCAGCTAATGAGACGTAGACGTCACCCGATCGTGACGCGACGAAAGGATTCCCGAGTTCACCCGGCGACCCGCCACATCATCCCGAAGAGGATTACGCCCGCGCCGACCCACGCAGCGCGACCGCGTCTTCGCTGGGTGACGCCCCGAACTCGCGCCGGTACTCGCGGCTGAACTGGGACGGGCTCTCGTATCCGACTGCGTAGGCCGTCGCTCCGATGTCGCCCGGGTTCGCGATCAGGCGCAGACGCGCCTCCTGCAAACGGATGCTCTTCTGGTACTGGATCGGGCTCATCGAGGTGACCGCGTGGAACGCTCGGTGAAACGCTGAGGGGCTCATCCTGGCGCGTTCGGCGAGCTCGTCGACGCGGAGCGGCTCGGCGAAGTGCTCCCGTATCCAGCGAACGACGTGGCGGACGCGGCTGAGGCTGCTGTCGGCGAGTCCCAGCTGTCGCACGGTCGCGCCCTGGTCGCCCGACATGATCAGCCACAGGATCTCCCGTTCGATCATGGGGGCGAGCACCGGGATGTCCCGGGGGTGGTCGAGCAATCGCAGCATGCGGATGGTCGCGTCCAGGAGCCGCGGCGAGGTCTCTCCGACGGCGATCGCCGGAGGGGAGGACTCCCCGCGCGACGGCCGCGGGAACTCTGCTGCCGAAGCAGTCAGCATCAGTTCGGCGATCACCTCCGAGCGCAGCTCCAGACCGAATCCGAGCGCAGGATGTTCGGGGGTGGCGTCGGTGAAGTGCCCGGAGACCGGGAGGTCCACGGAGGCGACCAGGTACTGGCCGGCCCCGTAGTCGTGGACTGTTCCTCCCACCGAGAGTCGTTTGGTGCCTTGCGCGACGATGGCGAGGATCGTTCCCGTCGTGGATTCGTCCTGCGAACCGCCGTGGTCCATCCGCGACACGACCACGCCGGGGATCGCCGTCGGGCTGACGCCACCCGGGGCATGTTGCGCCACGAGGGCGCGGAACTCATCGAAGGACATGGGAAGAGTGAAACATCATCCCTCGAGGAAGGCATCCATTCCTGTCGAAGATGACAGTTTTGTGCAAGGAGTCGATGGGATTCCCCTAACTCGCCGCAGGGGGCTGACGGTTGTGTTGAAGCATGAGCGAACAGACATCCGACCAGAAGATCGTCGTCATCACCGGAGCGAGCTCCGGCATCGGGCGCGGCGCCGCCATTGAGATCGCCGCCCGCGGAATGGGCGTCGTCATCACCTACAACGCGCGCCCAGAGGGCGCCGAGAGGACCGTCGAGGAGATCCGGGAGAACGGAGGCACGGCGGTCGCGCTTCCGCTCGACATCAGCCGCACGGACACCTTCGCCGACTTCGCGAACGCGCTCACCCGCGTGGTGAGAACGGAGTGGGGAGCGGATGGCATTCATGCCCTGGTGAACAACGCCGGTTTCGGCGGCGGGATGGGCTTCGAGGAGATGACGGAGGACGCGTTCGACGCCTACTACCGGGTGCTCCTGCGCGGTCCGTACTTCCTCACCCAGGCCCTCCTGCCTCTGATCGAGGACGGCGGCGCGATCGTGAACACCTCCAGCAGCTCCGTGCGCCCCGGCGACACCGAGCCCGGCTACTCCGGGTACGCGGCGATGAAGGGCGGTCTCACCACGGCCACACGGTACCTGGCCAAGGAACTCGCCGGCCGGTCGATCCGCGTGAACTCCATCAGCCCCGGCCCGACCCGCACCCGCCTCGGAGACAACGCCTTCGAGCGCTTCCCCGAGGTGATCGACGGGCTCGCAGCGAAGACGGCCTTCGGCCGCATCGGTGAGCCGGCCGATGTCGGGAAGGTCATTGCGTTCCTCGTCTCGGACGACTCGGCGTGGATCACTGGCGAAGACATCCTGGCGACCGGCGGGTACGCACTGTGAGCGCCGGGTTCGGGACGGTCGTCCTCACCGGGGCGACCAGCGGCATCGGCGAGGCGACCGCCCTCCGACTCGCCGGCATGGCGACCACCCTGATCGCGCTCGGCATCGAATCGGAGCGGGATGCGGCTCCAGCCCTCGAACGGATCCGCCGGGCGGGGAGCGCCGAGGTCCACTACATCTCGGCGGACTTCACCCGCCTGGCCGACGTCGTCTCGGCAGCGGAGCGGGTCGGCACGGTGGCGCGATCGATCGATCTGCTCATCAACGACGCGGGTGTTCCTGGAGCTGCGGAGCGGATCGTCACCCCCGACGGATTCGAGCGCACGTTGCAGGTCAACGCACTCGCACCGGCGCTGTTCACCCGCCTCCTCATCCCTCGACTCGCCGAGGGCGCTCGGATCGTCAACGTCGGCTCCTCGGCGCACCGCGTCGAGCACTTCGACTTCGACGACGTCGACCTGGAACACGACTACAGCCCGATCGCCGCCTACGCGCGGGCGAAACTGGCGACGGTGACGTGGTCGTCGCTCCTCGCCGAGGAGGAGGCCGCCTCGTCCCACGATGTCGTCGCCCTGTGCCCGGGGCTCAACGACACCCCGCTCAGCGCCGCGATGATGGGTCGCATCGGCGGCCCTGCGTCGCGCGGCGCGGAGCTGGTGCTCGCTGCGAGCCGCGCAGCGGTTTCGTCGGGCAGCTACCTCGAGAACGGCCACGTCGTCCGTTCCAGCGCCGACAGCCTCGATCCGGGCAACCGCGCCCGGCTCGCCGCAGTGTTCCGGGAGCGGCTGTCGCCTTTCGTCGTTCGCCGCGATGTCCGGGCCACGCCATGAGAGGGCGCCAACAGGGTTCAGGTGATCCGCTGATCAGAGCCGTCACGAGTCGCGAGGGCGACCGCGTCACCACGCTCGAGCTCTTCTTCGACCTCGCGTTCGTGTTCGCTTTCACTCAGCTCAGCCGCCTGATGGCGCAGCAGCACGACGCCCTCGGCATCCTTCAGGCGCTGGTCATCCTCGCCCTTCTGTGGTGGGCCTGGACCGCCTACGGGTGGCTCTCGAACATCGCCCACGCCGACCAAGGCGTGGTCCGCGTGGCCATGATCATCGGCATGACGGCGATGGTCGTCGCGGGTATCGTCGTCCTGGAGGCCTACGACGACCTGCCCGACGGCCTGTTCGGCCCCCTCGTGTTCGTCGGCGCCTACCTCATCGCTCGGATCACCCACGCGATCGTTTTCGTCTGGCTCGCCGCCCCCGAGCTCCGCCGACGCACGCTGATCACCGTCACTCTCTCCGTCGTTCCGTCCGGAGGACTGCTGGTCGCCGGGGCCCTGCTCGGTGCCCCGTGGCAGATCTGGTGCACCATCGCCGCGGTCGTGATCGAGCCGATCGTCTCCTACCGCACCAGCGTCGGCGTCGCCTGGCCGGTGCGCTCCACCGCTCACTTCACGGAGCGACACGGACTGATCGTGATCCTCGCCCTCGGCGAGTCCATTCTCGGTATCGGCACAGGGGCCTCTACCGAGCCGATCAGCCTCGCCATCCTTCTCGGCGTGGTGTTGTCGATGCTGATCTGCATCGCTCTGTGGTGGGCCTACTTCACCCGGCTCGCCGGCGACGCCGAGCGGTCTCTCATGGCTGTCCCCGCCGTCGACCGCGGCCGGGCTGCCACCGACGCGTACACCTACCTCCACCTGGCCCTGGTCGGTGGCATCGTGCTCGCGGCGCTCGGCCTCGAGGTCGCGATGGCACACGCCGAGTCGAACGAGGGCTTCGGACTGTTCGGCGCCGCCGCGCTCAGCGGGGGAGTCGCCTGTTATCTCGCGGGGACCGCAGCGTTCGCTCGACGCCTCCTCGGCCGCTGGAATGTCGTCCGTCTCGCGATCGCCGCGGCCTTCGTCGCTCTCGCGCCCGTGCTCGGCATGCTCTCTCCACTGGTCGCGCTTGCGAGCGTGGTGGGCGTACTCATCGTTTTGTTCGTCGCAGAGCGCAACCTGCCGACTCTCGCGCCGAGTGGCGAGCGCTAGAGTCCCGTCGCCACCACCAGCCGGCCGCCGTCCCACGCCACCGGCAGGGGATCGGTGATCTCGCCCACGAAGGGTGTGTGCTCTCCTGTGAGGCGGAAAGCGAGCATCGCCCACGAGCCGTCTCGGAGGCGGACGAGACGGCCGCTGTACAGGCTCGCGTCCGTGATCGGGTAGGCGGCATCGATGTCGAACGAGCCGACGAGTCCGCCGGCCGGCGCAGCCCACACGCCGCCGGTGTGCTCCCGACGCGCGGCGCTCGCGTGTTCCGCCAGACACGAGAAGATCAGCACCGGCTGACCGTCCGCCGACTCGGTCTGAGTGACCTCGAGCTGACCGAAACCGTCGTCGACGGGGGAGGTCAGCGGAGGCTGCAGAACCCAGTGGTCCAGGTCCGTGGAGGTCGCGTGTCCCACGACCCCTCGGCTGAACGGGTCGCCGGTCTTCGCGCGCGCGGTGATCAGCATGTGCCACCCTTCGCCGGTGGGATCCCGGAACACCCAGGGGTCGCGGAACGCTTCGTCGTGCCAGTCGGGGGAGAGGGTCTCGTACCATCGCGGGTCGGCGGTCAGAATCGGGTTCGCGGCCGATTTCGTCCAGCTGTACAGGTCTTCGGAGGTGGCGACGCCGATCGACTGGATGTTCTTCACCCCATCCGGTGCGAGCGTCGACCCGGTGTAGAACATGCGCCAGAGGCCGTCGTCGCCGCGGACGATGGAGCCCGTCCAGGTGGCGAGGTCGTCGAACGCGGGTGCGTCCGATCGCACCAGGGCGTCCTCCACACGGGTCCAGTCGGTCAGGTCAGTGGACACCGCATGCCCGATGGACGCCCGATAGTGGCGGGCTTCGGGATCTTTCAACGCGCGCGATGCGTAGAGGAAGAAGAGGTGGTGCCGCTCGCCGTCGTCGGCCAACCAGAAGTCCCACACCCAGGAGTCCGGCAAAGAGAACATCGTGAACCTTTCGTGACATCGTCGTTTGCTTAAACGCTTGACCAGAATTGTAGCCTGAGTTATCGTGAGCTGGTCAAACGCTTTAGCAGGACTCGCTGGTGGGTTCAGAAAGGTCATCGACGCCGATGCCACGCCCCGTCTTCTTCCGCCCGGCCAACGGCTGGGTAGGAGACATCATCCCGTTCGAGAAGGACGGCAGGTTCTTCCTCTACTACCTCCATGAGCTCCGGGAGACGCCGAAGCCGGGGACGCCGTGGAACCTCGTCGTGACCGACGACCTCGTGACTTTCCACGACCGCGGTGTCGCTCTTCCGGCCGGCAGCGCCGAGGATGCCGATTTCAACGCGTACACGGGAAGTGTCGTGGAGGAGCCGGACGGGCTCGTCCACCTGTTCTACACCGCACAGAACCCGCACCGGCTGGGCGCGGACGGGCTTCCGCTTCAGCTGGTCGCCCACGCGACGAGTTCGGATGGGATGGCGACGTGGGAGAAGCATCCCCCGCTGACGTTCGGTGCTCCATCGGGCTACGAGCCCGCTGACTGGCGTGACCCGTTCGTGTTCTGGGATGACGGAAAGGGGCTGTGGCGGATGCTGGTCGCCGCCCGTCACGCGGACGGCGCGGAGCGTCGCCGCGGCGTCATCGCGGAGCTGCGATCGGCGGACCTGTACACCTGGACGCCGACAGCGCCGTTCTGGGATCCGCGCCGGTACATCACCCACGAATGCCCTGACGTGTTCCAGTGGGGTGACTGGTGGTACCTCGTCTACTCGGAGTTCTCGGAGTCGTTCACCACCCGGTACCGGATGGCCCGGACCCCTGACGGCCCGTGGGTCGTTCCCGATCACGACAGCATCGACGGCCGCGCGTACTACGCGGCGAAGACGGCGGAACGGGACGGCCGCAGGTTCCTCTTCGGGTGGATCGCCACCAAGGAGGGCGACGTCGACGACGGGCCCTGGCAGTGGGCCGGAACCATGTCGATCCTCGAGGCGACGCAACGTGGTGACGGGACGCTGGGCTTCGGATTCCCGCGGGAGCTCGTCGACAGCTTCGATGAGGAGGTTCCGCTGCGTTTCCCGGAGCCGCTGCCGGTCCACTTCTCCACACCGGACGGGTACGCCGACACGGTGTCCATCGATGAGCTGCCGGACACCTTCTACGCTCGTGCGGAGATCGACATCGAGCCGGACACGACGGAGACGGGCTTCCTGCTGAGGGCGACCGATGACGGCGACCGCTCCTACGTCCTCCGGTTGGAGCCCCGCCGGAACCGCGTCGTGTTCGACCGGTGGCCCCGGGAGCAGACCGGCGATGCTCAGTGGCACATCTCCGGCGACGTCCCGTTCGAGATCGAGCTGGAACGGCCCTGCACGCTGGAACCCGGTCGCCACACCGTCGAGATCATCGCCGACGACGACATCCTGGTCGCCGTCATCGACCGGGCGGTGTCGCTGAGCACCCGCATCTACGGCCACCCGGACGGGCGGCTCGGATTCTTCGCCGGAGAGGGCGGCGCGACCCTCCAGGCGCTTCACGTGTACCAGCGCGCCGACACCCTGCACCAGTAACCCGAACCGCCTAGCGATTCCAATCAAAGAAGATGGAGACACCATGAAGAAACTGCTCGGGACCATCGCCGCGACCGCGGCGGTCGCCCTCGCGCTCGCCGGTTGCAGCGGCGGAGGAGGAGCCAACGCCGGCAACGTGAACCCCAGCGGGGAGATCAAGCCGCGGCAGATCTCCTGGCTGCTGTCCCGCCCCGCCGACGGCGGCGTGATCACCACCATGAAGCAGATCGCAGCCGACTACGCGAAGAAGCACCCCGGCTTCTCGCTGAACCTGATCACGACGCCGGATCGCCCCTCCTACATCCAGAAGTACGAGACCCTCGCCGCAGCCAACAAGCTTCCCGAACTGTTCGACACCGACGCCACCCCGTTCGCGGCGAAGCTGGCGAAGCAGGGCAGGATGATCGACGCGGAGAAGCTGCTGAAGAGCCTCGGCCTGTACGACGACTACCGGCCGGCTGCGCTGAACTATCAGCGTTTCGACGACGGGTCTCTGTACATGGTTCCGTTCGAGTTCCAGCTGGAGTTCTTCTGGTACAACAAGGCGCTGCTGGAGAAGGCGGGCGTGGCCGTGCCGACGTCGCTGGATGACATCCCGGCCCTGTGCACGGCCCTGCGGAAGGCGGGGATCACCCCGATCGCGCTCGACGGTCAGGACCAGTGGCCGCTGGAGCGGTACATGGCCTATCACCCGTTCCGTACCGCCGGCCCCGACTACATCACCAAGCTGAAGAAGGGTGACGCCAAGCTCAGCGACTCCACCGGCACCGCCGCCGTCGACTGGCTGGACCAGCTCGGCCAGGCGAAGTGCTTCGAGGACGGGTTCTCCTCCACCGGCTATTCGGATGCGCAGGGTTTGTTCACCTCCGGCAAGGCGGCCATGTACAACATCGGCACGTGGGAGCTGGGCAGCCTTGCGACCGACAAACTCGACCCGTCGGTCCGCTCTGACGTCGACTACTTCACGCTCCCGACCACGAAGGACTCGGTGACCGCGGCGAACGAGTACGTCTCTCCCTCCGGCATCGGCATGGCCGTGAACGCGAAGACGTTCGACCCGCTCGTGCGCGACTTCCTGAAGTATGCGCTGACGGAGTACCCGAAGCGGTACGCCGCGACCGGTGCGCTGTCTCCGACGTCGAATGTGGAGACGACCATCCCGGACAATGCGACCCCGTTGTACAAGAAGGCGGTCGACCAGGCGAACGATCTCGGCGACAAGATCGCCATGCCCTGGGACACACAGCTCGACCCCACCTCCAACACCCGGCTGCAGCAGGAGCTGACCCTCCTCGTGCAGGGGAACATCAAGCCGGAGGAGTTCATCAGCACGATGGATCAGACGATTCAGCAGAACGGTCCGAAAGCGTTCAAGTAACCCGAGCTCGGTGAGGGCGGCGCATTCCCGGCGCCGCCCTCACCAGCCCTGAAAGGCATCCCATGCTTCCCAGCCGCTCCCGGCTCTCGGTGCTGGTCTTCCTGATCCCACCACTGGCGCTGTACTGCATCGCCGTGCTGTTCCCGATCCTGCAGTCGCTCTTCCTCTCCTTCTTCGAATGGGATGGGATCAGCGACCTCCAGTTCGTGGGAGTCGAGAACTACGTCCACATGTTCACGGGCGACACGGTGTTCTGGCGGGCGTTCTTCAACGCGCTCGGCTACCTGTTCATCTGCCTCGTGCTCCAGCTCGGCGGTGGCCTCGTCGTCGCCAGCCTGCTCACCTCCCTCCGTCGGGGACGGGAGTTCGTGAAGACGCTCTACCTGCTGCCCGCGGTGATCAGCACGGTTGCGATCGCGTTCCTGTTCGCCCGCATCTACTCGTCCGACCCTGTCGGGCTGCTGAACCAGGTGCTGCAGTGGGTGGGACTGGGGGACCTGGCTCGGCCGTGGCTGTCCGATGTGAGCACGGTGCTGGCCGCGGTGTCCATCCCGGAAGGCTGGCGGTTCACCGGGCTGTATGTGCTGATCATCTATGCGGCTCTGATCGCTGTACCCGCCGAGCTGGAAGAGGCCGCCCGGCTCGACGGCGCCAACGCATGGCGGATCTTCACCAAGATCCGGTTCCCGTACATCCGGCCGGTGTGGATCACCACGGTCATCATGGCGACCACCTACGCGTTGCGCGGCTTCGACATCCCGTACCTGCTCACCAACGGTGGTCCGGGCCAATCCTCCGAGCTCCTGACCACCTACATGTACAAGACCGCCTTCACCAGCACCAATTACGGATACGCCAGCAGCATCTCCGTCTTCATCGTCGTCGAGTGCCTGGTGGCCGTCGGTCTGATCTTCGTACTGCTTCGTCGAAAGGCCGACGCATGACCGCCCAGCTGACCCGCCCCGCTCCGTCACCGACCGCGACGGCGGCGCCGCGCCGACCGGTCCGCCGGCGGCGCCGGCCGAACATCTACCGCAGCCTCAACGGCGTGATCATCGCCGTCATCGTGGTCGTCCAGGTCTATCCGCTGGCCTGGCTGTTCCTCACCAGCGTCCGGACCGAGCACGACTTCACCACCGGCAACCCGTTCGCCCTGCCGACCTCGTTCACCCTCGACAATTACGCGCGCGCGTTCGGCACCGGCAATCTGGGCCTGAACATCCTCAACAGCTTCATCGTGACGATGGGCGCCAATATCCTCATCGTCATCTTGGGGATGATGGCCGCCTACGCCATCCAGGTTCTGGGATTCCGGTTCAGCCGGGCGGTGCGGGGGCTCTTCCTCATCGGCATCATCGTGCCCGTGCAGATCGCCCTCGTGCCGCTGTTCATCGACTATTCGTCGGTGAACCTGCTGGACACGTACCAGTCGATGATCATCCCGCTCGCCGGCTTCGCCCTGCCGATGTCGGTGTACCTGTTCTCCTCGTTCTTCGAGTACATCCCGCGCGAGACCTACGAAGCGGCGTCCCTCGACGGAGCCGGCCCGTACCGGATCTTCGGCCAGATCACCTTCCCGCTGTCGGTGAACACGATCGTGACGGTGGTGCTGGTCAACAGCATCTTCATCTGGAACGACTTCATCTTCGCGAACACGTTCGTCCTCTCCGACGGGTTGAAGACGATCCCGCTGGGGCTGCAGAACTACATCGGCGCGATGGGGAAGGTCGATTGGACGGCGACGTTCGCCGCGGTCTGCGTCACCATCACCCCGCTGCTCCTGGTGTTCCTGGTGCTCAACAAGGCGATGCGGTACGGCTTGGAGAGCGGCGCGACCAAGGGGTGACGGCGTGCGCGTCGCTAAGCTGAAGCAGGAGGGGGCAATGACGTCCGAGACAACCCAGCATTCCGGGCATCCGGTGACGATGCGCGACGTGGCCGAAGCAGCCGGCGTCTCCATCGCGACGGTGTCGCTCGTGATCAACGACAAGAAGAACGCCCGCATCGGCGACGACGCACGCGGGCGCGTCCGTGAGGCGATCCGCACCCTCGGCTACCGGCCGAACGCTCTCGCGAAGAACCTCGTCAGCGGGCATTCGAAGTTCATCGGCCTGGTCGCCGACGCGATCGCCACGACCCCGTTCGCCGGCCAGATCATCCACGGTGCCCAGGACGAGGCGTGGAAGCACGGGTACGTCCTCCTGGTCGCCAACACCGACGGCAACGCGGACGCCGAGCGCGAGGCGATCGGAATGATGCTCGAGCACAAGGTCCGCGGGATCCTCTACTCCACCTGGTACCACCGGGCGGCGGCCGTCCCTGAGTCGCTCCGTGAGACGGACTTCGTCCTCGTCGACTGCTTCTCGCCCGACGGCGACGCCCCCGCCGTCGTCCCGGATGAGGTCCAAGGGGGTCGGGCAGCGACGCAGCTGTTGATCGACAGCGGTCACACGCGGATCGCCATCATCAACACGACGACACCGTCGCCGGCGCATGAAGGTCGTCTTCTCGGGTATCGCGAGGCACTGGAGGATGCAGGCATCGCGTTCGATCCGTCCCTGGTCTTCGACGCGCTCCCGGAGCAGGAAGGCGGATACGACTCGGTCGACGCCCTCCTCGCGAGCGGTGCGACCGCGGTCTTCTGCCACAATGACCGGGTTGCAATGGGGCTCTACGACGGTCTGCGCCGCCGGGGACTCTCGATCCCGGAGGACATGGCCGTTGTCGGCTTCGACAACCAGGAAGTCATCGCCGCTCACCTGCGCCCACCACTGACGACGGTCGCGCTCCCGCATTACGAACTGGGCGCAAAGGGTGTCCGGATGCTCCTGGGAGTGGACGAGCACCGACGTGACGAACTGGTGACCGTCGCGTGCCCGCCTGTTCTTCGCGAGTCGATCGGCGAAGCCCGCCGCGTGCCGACGGCGTAGCGCGACACTGATCACGCGCACAGGCGGCATCCTGAAGCGTTACCCCACGAGCTGGCCATTGGTGCACTGGCCGGCGAGGTGGACGCCTCGCGCTCACTCCCCATCGCGTCGGTATCTGCAAGACCGGTTCGATCGATGGCTGGAGAGCTGGTTCATGAGGTTGTGACTGTCAGATCAGTCCCAGTTCGGCCGCCGCCCTCACGACCTCCCTGCGATTGGAGACGCCGAGCTTGCCGAGCACCGCTGACACGTGGTGGTCAGCCGTCTTGGGGGAGATGTAGAGGCGCTCGGCGAGCTCTCCGTTCGTGAAGCCCTTGGCGATGAGGCGTGCGACGTCGAGCTGGCGGTTCGTGAGGCCGGCCGGGTTGGAGCGTGTCGTGCGCCGCGGAGGTGCGGGAATGGTGCGGATACCCCGGTGGAGCAAAAGTGCGCGCGCCCGGGCGGCAGTGGCATCCACCTGGAGCTGCTGCAGACGGAGGAGCGCGGAGACCGCCACCTCAGGAGACTCGTCGTGCACGCCGGCCAGTGCGGCATCGAAGGGTGCGCCGATCTGGAGCCAGGCCTGCGCCGCGTCGCGGTGGTGGCCCTCGAGCTCCATCCGGTACGGCTCGGCGATCTGCTTCGCGGACACGTGCACGTCGAGTCGGTCGAGCCACACCAGAAGGTCACCGATGGCCCAGGCGTTGCCGGGCCGCGCGTCGGCTGCAGCGACGTACGCGGGCGCCTCGTCGAGCAGTGGGTCGTGGTCGCCCGTGAGCCACGCGAGTTCGGCGCGGGCCGAGAGCACCGCGAGCAGAAGGGGTGCCTCGCCCAGCTCGGTCGCGTACGCCCAGGCGAATTCCAGATGGCGCTCGATCATCGCCCGGTCGCCGCCCTGTCGGGCTGCGAGGAGCGCAGAGAGGATATGAGGCCAGACGAGTGCGAGGGGCGCGCCGTGTCCCTCGAGAACTGTGTCCGCGTCCTCCGCCGAGGCGGTCCAGCGTCCCCGGATGAAATGCAGGCGGGCGCGCATCCCGGTCTGCCACTGATTGCAGATCGGAATATCGCGCGTGATCGTGATCTGGATCGACTCCGCCAGAACCGCCTCCGCCTCCGCCAGCCGACGATGCTCGATATCTATCGCCGACAGGTTGGAGTGCGCGGTCGTCCCGATCTCGTCGAGGGAGACCTGGAACGCGGCGGCCGCCTGCATGAGAAGGCGCGTTCGGCTCGCCACCGAGCCTTCGAGCAGGTCCGACGCCGCCTCGGTGATCTCGATGCGGCGGCGGGCGGCATCCGCGGCGTCATCCGCGCTGTGGACGAGCCGACGTGCGGCCGATGCGATCGTGCGCGCCGTGTCGACGTCCTGCCGGCGGTAGGCGAGATAGGCGCGTGTGGCCTGCGCGGACGCAGCCGCGGCGGCTCCACCGCCCGCGTGCGCGGCGAGGTCCGCCTGTTCCTCTGCCTCTCGGCGTCTCGCTGAGTAGTACTCGATGATCGCGCGTCGCTCGTGCGCGGCGGCGACGCCGTCAGGATCGGCGAGTCGTTGGAGGAGGTCCAGGGCGGCGCGCGCGGACTCGCGTGCGTCGGCGAGGCGGCCGACCATGTACTGCTCGTCGCTCAGTGCGACCAGTAGCTCCGCGCGATCGACGGAGTCGGCGGTCAACTGCTCGAGCGCGAGCGAGAGGAAGGCGACCGCTTCGGAATGGGCCCCGGCACGGGTCGCCTCCGCGGCAGCGAGGCGCGCGTATCGGAGGGTGCGCTCCGGGTCCGCTGCGCTGACGGCGTGATGCGTCAGCACCGCGTGATCGGTCGATCGGACGGATTCGAAGGCCCCGAGCAGACGCTGGTGCAAGAGCCGGCGGACCGCCTCCGCAGTGCCGTCGACGATCGCGAGACGAGCGAGCTCATGCCGGAAGGCGATGCCGCGACGCGTGCGCACCAGCAGCCCGCTCGACTCCAGGCGGCGAAGAGTCGGGACATCGATGCCCAGGCTCGGCAGGAGGCGGTCGTCGAGGGCGTCGGGAGCGGCGGCGATGAGCTGGAGGACCTCGACGTCCTCCGGGGCCAGGCCGGACGTGCTGGCGAGCACGGCGTCCCGGACATTGCGTGGCATCCGCTCGTCCGGGTGCCGTGCGATCTCGGTGACGAAGAAGGGATTGCCGCCCGTGACCTCGTGGACGCGCACGGCATCCAGTCCGTCGTCTCTCAGGACGGCGCGGACCCCGTCGACCGAGAGCGGGCGCAGGGCGACGTGTGCGGAATGGTCGCTGCGCGCGATCTCGCCGAGGAGCGGCAGCAGCGGATGCCCGAAGCCGACATCCGCCTCGCCGTCCCGGTAGCTCAAGATCAGAACAAGCGGGAGCCGGTCGATCCTCCGCGTGACGAACCGCAGCACCTCCACCGATCCGGCGTCGATCCACTGGGCGTCCTCGATCACGACGACTGTCGGCTCCTCGCCGACACGGTCGAGGAATCGACGCTCGACCGACGACGGGTCGTCGAGGTTCGGCCTGGAGCGGCCGTCGAGCTCCGCGAGGATGTCACGGATCGGTCCGAGCGGCCGTGGCGTGCCGAGCGGGTCACACAATCCGCGAAGCACCCTCGGTCCGTCCCCGCCCAGGAGGGCACCGGCACCGGACGGTCCGTCGTCGCCGCCGAGTACGGCGGCGAGCAGGGCGGTCTTGCCCGAACCGGCGTCGCCGGTCAGCGTGACGACGCGGCCGGCCTCGTACAGCCCGGCGAGCTCTCTGCGCAGCGCTTCGGCCTCGAGGCCACGCTCGAACAGCCCCATGGCAGCATGGTAGACGCCACGGGGCTGTTGCGGGCCGGTCGTTTTCGCGAGCGCATCGCTCCTCGAGTTGCGGGTGGCGGCGTCCACCGTCCGGCTCAGAGCACCTGCCGCGCGATGAGGACGCGCGCCCGCTCGGTGCTCACTCGCTGAGCGTCGCGGGCGCGGGCCTCTTCGCGCTGGATTCGGGCCGTCTCGTGCGTCATCGACGGTCGCGATGAGCGGAGCGTCGCGAGGCGAGCGCGCAGCACTCGGCCGAGCGAGATGCGCATCCGACTAGGCCCGGCCGGCCGGTGCTCGGTGCGCGCGCCGGACGAGGCGAAGGCGGGCACGGCGTTCATGCGGCGTCCTCCGCCGTCTGCGGGCCGAACTCGGTGACGACCTCGGCGACCAGGTTCGCCGGGAAGCCTCCACGCCGTGCGTGCTCGCGGACGAGTTCGGCGCTGTCGGTTGCGTGCAGGCAGTAGAGCTTGTCGCCCGCGACGTACGTCGTGATCCACTGGTACGGGACACCGAGGGACTCGACGGCGGCGTTCGAGATGCACGCGATCTCGACGAGTTCGTCGTGGCTGAGGGTAGAGGCGCCGGGCACTTCGCGTTCGATGAGGAAGGTTTTCATGAGGGATCCGTTTCTCTTGGACCGGTGTTCACCGGAGTGGATCCATGCTCATCGGCGCCGCCATGCTGTCACATCGGAGAGCATTCCCTATGTTCCGAGGGCCGCATCCCCATCTTCCGGACGCAGATCACCCGCTTTGGCGAGGGGGACCGTGGATGCAGTCCGAGACTTGGCGGTACGGTGAGGAGCCGCCTCGACGAAGGCGAAGGCGAAGAGGGGGCATGCCGGTGTTCAGCGAAACGAACCTGAGTCGCGCGGTGACCCATGCGTTGCGTCATGCGCCGGGCGAGTACGGGCTTGCCGTGGACAACGATGGCTGGGTGGAGATGCGGTCGTTGGTGAACGCGCTGAGCGCGGCCGGCTTCGATGGTCTGACGGAGGACGCGGTCCTGCGGATGATCGCGAACTCGTCGAAGGTCCGGCACGAAGTCGTGGGCGACCGGATTCGCGCGACGTATGGTCATTCGATCCGCATTGCGGATGATCTCGTCAACCAGGAACCACCGGTGGAGCTCTTCCACGGCACGGTCGCCGAAGCGGTCAGCAGCATCCTGGAGGCGGGAATCCTGCCGATGAAACGCCAGCATGTTCACCTCTCGCCGGATTCGGCAACGGCGTACGAGGTTGCTCGTCGGCACGGGACGGACACGGTCCTGCTCACCGTTCGAAGCCGCGAAGCGTTCGAGGCCGGTGTTCGATTCCAGCGGCGTGGAGAACTCATCTGGATTGCCGACGCCATACCGCCGGCATTTGTCAGCCGGACAACGAGCGGACTCCGTGAAGGGAAGCCAGGCGGATGACTCCGTCCACCTTTCCCTACGACGCCTGCTCCCGCATCACCTGACGCAGCGCACGGCGCAGCTCGGCCTCGATGACGCGCGCCTGCTGCGCGGTCACGCCCTCGTTCTGGCTGCGGCGTTCGGAGCCGGCGCAGCGCTCGCCGTTCCCGGTGAAGTGGATCGCCGTCCGGCCGTCCGCGAGCACCGGCTGCTGCTCGCCGCAGTGTGCGCATTCCCTGAACGTGAACGAGGTCATGAGACCACGGTACGGAGGGGGTATTTCGGCAGCGTTGCGCGTTGAAGAAGAGACGATGACGGGGTCAGCCCTATGTCGGTGGATCGCGCTACCGTCCACCAATGGACCTGCGCATCGAAGAGCTGTCGACGTCGAACCTGCGCGGGCTGCGCGACCTGCGGCTCGCGCCCGGCCAGGAGCGGTTCGTCGCGCCGGTCCTCGAGTCGATCGCCGAGGCGTACGTGACGCCGACGGCGTGGCCGCGGGCCGTCGTCGGCGACGGCGAGGTGGTCGGTTTCGTGATGGCGAACTGGGATCCGGACAGCGAGCTGGAGGCGTTCCGCGCGGGTATCTGGCGGCTCAACGTCGACGAGAAGGCGCAAGGTCGCGGAGTCGGTCGGTTCGCCGTCAATGAGGTCGCCGCGGAGGCGCGACGGCGCGGCATCTCGCGCATCACCGTGCTCTGGGAGCGCGGCGACGGGGGCCCTGAAGCCTTCTACCTCGCCTGCGGGTTCGTCCCGACCGGGGAGGAACTGTTCGGCGAGGTCGTGGGTGTGCTCGACCTGACCTGAGGTCGCGATGAGTCGCGCGCTGGATGTTCGCTCGGAACCGCGTGAATCGCTTCCCGTCGAAGCGTCAACGATATATCGTTGACTATCGCTATCTGATCGAGGAGGCACCATGTCCAACTCATTCCCCACCGGCGGGTTCGGCGCCCGCATGGACCCGGACGCCATGTGGCAGGCGTTCGAGCAACTGCGGTCGACGTTCGAGAAGAAGGTCGGCACCCGCATGGGCCGCGGCGATGTCCGCGCGGCCGTCCTCTCGCTGCTCAGCGAGAAGCCGATGCACGGCTACCAGATCATCCGCGAGATCGAGGAACGCAGTGGAGGCAGCTGGAAGCCCAGCGCAGGCTCCGTCTACCCGACCCTGCAGCTGCTCGCCGACGAAGGACTCATCTCGGCCGAGGAATCCAACGGGCGCAAGACCTACGCGCTGACCGAGGCGGGGCGCGAGGTCGCCGCGGCTGAGGCATCCACACCCTGGCAGACCGGCACGAGCGACTCCGGAAAGACGACCGGAGAACGTCGCGGAGCCAACCTCCCGAAGGCCGGCGTCGAACTCGCCCAGGCGGCCGCGCAGGTGCACCGCAGCGGGACGCCCGAGCAGGTCAAGGAAGCCGCCGACGTGCTCGACGAGGCACGCCGAAAGCTGTACGCGATCCTCGCCCAGGGCTGACCGGGGTGACGTCGGACCAGGCGCCCGCCGCGCCGTCGAAAGCGCCGGCGGGGACGCCGGCCACCCGCGCGCGCTACCGCCGCATCCTCCGGTTCGCCGGCTGGAATCTCGCCGTGACCTGGTGGTACGAGCTGTTCCTGCCACGCATCGGGCTCGCCGGCGTCGCCGCGCGCAGCCGGTCGCGGCGGATGCGGCGGTTCGCGCAGCGGTTCCACGGGCTCGCCGTCGAGCTGGGCGGCCTGATGATCAAAGTCGGACAGTTCATGTCCTCCCGGCTGGATGTGCTGCCGCCCGAGATCACCAGCGAGCTGGAGGGGCTGCAGGACGAGGTGCCGGCCGTCCCGTTCCCGGCGATCCGGGCGCTGGCGGAGGCCGAGCTCGGCGTGCCGCTGGAGAGCGCGTTCGCGTTCATCGACGAGACGCCGGTGGCCGCCGCATCCCTCGGGCAGGCCCACCGCGGGCGCCTCACCGCCGAGGTGGCGGCGGAAACCGGGCAGGACGTCGTGGTGCTCAAGGTGCAGCGTCCCGGCATCGACACCATCGTGGATGTGGACCTCGCCGCCCTGCGCAGGGTCGGGCGCTGGCTCAGCCATGTCCGGCTGGTCTCCGACCGCGTCGACGCACCGGGACTGGTGGAGGAGTTCGCGCGCACCAGCCTGCAGGAGATCGACTACCTGCACGAGGCTGCGAACTCCGAGCGGTTCGCCGAGGAGTTCGCCGGTGACGACCGCGTCGCCGTCCCTGCCGTGGTCTGGGAGCGGACCACCCGCCGGGTCCTCACCCTCCAGGACGTGACGGCGATCAAGATCACCGACGCTGACGCGTTGCGCGCCGCGGGCATCGACCCCGCCGAGGTCGCGCCGGTGTTCGCCGAGGTGATGTTCGACCAGCTCTTCACCAACGGGTTCTTCCACGCCGACCCGCACCCGGGCAACATCTTCGTGACGCCGCGGCCCGCGGTGGCGGGGGAGCGACCCTGGCTGCTCACGTTCGTGGACTTCGGGATGATGGGCGAGGTTCCGGCGGGCACCCGCAGCGGGCTCCGGAAACTTCTCATCGCCGCCGCATCGCGCGACGGGAAGGGCCTCGTCGATGCGATCCGCGACGTGGGCGTGCTCCTCCCGACCGCCGACACGGCCGAGCTCGAGCGCGCGATGACCCACCTGTTCGCCCGGTTCGGCGGCATGGGATTCGCCGAGCTGCGCGAGGTCGACCCACGCGAGTTCCGGGAGTTCGCGGTCGAGTTCGGTGACGTCGTCCGCTCGTTGCCGTTCCAGCTGCCCGAGAACTTCCTCCTCATCATCCGGGCGATGTCGCTGACGTCGGGCGTGTGCAGCGCGCTCGACCCGGCGTTCAACCTGTGGGACTCGGTCGAGCCGTACGCGGCCCAGCTCCTCCGCGACGAGCGCGGCAACCTGGTGCAGGACCTCGGGCAGCAGGCGCTCGAGATCGCCGGGATCGCCTGGCGGTTGCCCAAACGATTGGATGCGCTGGTCACCCGGGTCGAGGACGGCACGGTGGCGGTCACCTCGCCACGGCTCGAGCAGCGGGTCGGCCGGCTCGAACGCGCGGCACGACGTCTCGTCGCGGCGGTCGTCTTCGGAGGGGTGATCATCGCCGGAGCGATCGTGCACGCGTCGGACGCGGTGCTCGGCTCGGTGCTGATGATCGCGTCGATCGTGCCTCTCGCATTCACCGTCTTCACAGGCCGGCGGGGGAGCTGAGCCGGAATACTGCCTGGTGAGCTTGCGTTTCATCCAGCATGGCAACCACAGAGATCACGTCGACCAACCACGACCAGGCCGTCGCCGACGGCATCGTGCTTCTCGACTTCTGGGCCGACTGGTGCGGCCCGTGTCACATGTTCGCCCCGATCTTCGAGAAGGCGTCCGAGCAGCACTCCGACATCACGTTCGGCAAGATCGACACCGAGGCCCAGCAGGCCCTCGCCGCTTCGTACGGCATCCAGTCGATCCCGACCCTCGTCGCGTACCGCGACGGCATCCCGCTGTTCTCGCAGGCAGGCGCCCTCCCGGGCGAGGCCGTCGAGAACCTCATCGAGCAGATCCGCGCCCTCGACATGACCGAGGTCCGGAAGCAGTACGACGAGCTGAAGGCGGCGCAGCAGCAGAGCTGAGCGCGGCGACAGCCTCGGGCGCGGCCCCGTCATCCGACGGGCGCCGCGCCTTCGTCGTTTCCGGAGGCGATCCGCGCCGCACGGGATGGGAACGCCTCCGTTTCGCGCTCGGCGGCGGTGTGTCGGATCGCAAGTCCTCCCCTTCCGTCGCGGTGGGAAAGGGAGGACGCGGCGGCCGACACGCCGGGGGCGCGCGGGAAACGGAGGGGCCGGCGGACCGAGCGACCCGGAAGTCCTCCGTTTGCGGCGCGCGGGAAACGGAGGTCACCGCGGGCGACGCGCCGGGTGCGACCCGAAAACGGAGGCCGGAAACGGAGGACGTCACCGGGGCGGAGCGGCGGGGTGTCCTCCGTTCGCGGCGGTCGGGGCGGGTGCGCGCCGGTCATTCCTCCGAAAGAGCGCGCTCGAGGGCCTCGATCTCGCCGGAGAGGACGTCCGGCTTGCCGACGCGCAGGCGGCGGAGCTGCATCGCGTAGACCGCCTGGGCGGCGTCCGTGTCGCACTCCAACAGGGCGGAGATGCGGGAGAGTGCGGTCGCGTCATCGGGGGCGTCCGCGACAGCGGCGGCCACCTCCGTGATCGCCTCGCGTGCCCTGCGCATCGCGCGCAGCATCCGCACGCGCTCGGCGGTCGACGTGCGCGGGATGGGCGGGGCGCCATGCGCGTTCGTCTGTGGACGATGCGCCTCGATCACCTCGGCTGTGAGGTCGGCCCGCAGCGGCTCGGACGTCAGCCGAAGATCGGGGGTGTACGCCACGATGTCGTGCGGACCCGGCTTCAGGTCGCGCCACCGGCCGCTCTCGATGCGCGCGGTCACCCGTGCGTAGTCGCCGGGATCGAGCGGTACCGTGCCGCCATCACCGGTCCAACCGAAGTAGAGGTCGCTGACACCGCCGACGGCGGGCACGATCGACGCGAACGTGTTGAACGTGTCGCCGGTGGGCAGCCAGCGGGTCGACCCCTCGTTGACGATGTCGATCGACAGGCGATCGACGTCGGCCAGCTCGCGCGTCACTGCCGGCCAGCGGAGCACCAGGCCGCCGCGGCGTTCGGCGACGCTGGGGCGGACCGGCAGCGCATGCGGGTAGAACGAGACTCGCGCGGGAGCCCCATCCCGTGCGCCATACACCTGCCCAACCGACCACGACCGATGGTCGCTGGAGACGGGTGCGCCGATCAGCAGGGGAACCCGCGCGGCAGGCGGCGGGCCGAGAACGCGCCAGCCGTTCGGCACGACGTTCCCGCCCTCGGACTCGGAGACCCCGAGCCGCGCCAGCACGTCGACGAGCGGTTCGCCATCGCCGGCGAGGGCCGCCGCGTCGACATCGTACGAGCCGATCTGCGGGGAGGTGTCGTCCCTCACTCGACCACCCTGTCGCTCGCGGGCGAATCGCCGGACGCGCCCCGCGCATCCCGGATGCCGTCCGCCACCCCGCGGCGGACCACCCAGTAGAGCGCATACAGAGCAGCGCCGGAGAGGGTAACGGTCAGAGCGAAAGCGCTGAACGGATCCACGTCAGCTCTCCGGGACGCCGGTTTCGTCGGCTTCCGCATCCGCGCGCACCCCGAGCAGGCGGGCGATGTACGCCATCACCACCGAGGCGGCGATCAGGGCGATCCCGAGCGGCAGCAACGTCTGCCGGATGAGGTCGAGCACCACAGTCAACGCCGTGAGCATCCCCTGGTCCACACGGGTGGATGCATTCACCTGCACGGTGAGCGCATAGCCGACCTGCGGCAGCAGCATGTTCAGGAGCAGTCCCGCCGCAGCGAGGCCGATGCCCCACCACAGCACCACTTTCGGTCGCAGCCTGGATTCGGTCACGAGCGTCCCCCTTCGTCGCGGTGTCCACGTCGAGACTAGCGGGCCACGCGCATATCGCGGCGGAACCGCGGGGATGATCGCGTTACTCGGCTGCGTCCGCCGAGCTGCTCCCGCGCACGACGAGCTCCGGCTGGTACAGCACATGGCGGGGCTCGAGCTCCGGGTCCTGCGCCTCCTCGATGAGGATCTCGACGCCGGTGCGACCGATCAGAGCGCTGGGCTGCCGGATGGACGTGAGCGGCACGACGGACGCGCTCGCGAACATGATGTCGTCGTAGCCGACGAGTGAGATGTCCTCCGGGATGCGGATGCGGCCGTTGATGAAGAGCCCCTGCAGCAGTCCGACGGCGATGAGGTCGTTGGCGGCGAAGACGGCGTCGGGGCGGCGGTTCGCGCTCCGCTGGACCAGCTCCTCTCCGGCCCGTCGTCCTTCCAGCACGGTGAGGGCGTCGACCGGGACGACTTCGAGGGAGACGCCCGGGTGCTTCTCGACCTCCTGCCGAGCTCCCGCGAGGCGGTCGCTCACCTGGCGGATCTGCAGTGGACCGCCGACGAACGCGAGCCGCGTCCGTCCCGATCGGATGAGGTGGGCCGCCGCGAGAGCGCCCCCGGCCACGTCGTCGACCGAGACGGAACTGAACGAGTCGTCGCTGCTCACGCGGTCGACCAGGACGGCGGCGATTCCGCGGTCCCGCAGCTGCCGCAGCCGGCGTGCGGGGTCGCCGACGGGGGAGAGCAGCACGCCGCGCACACGCAGCTCTTCGAACAGGTTGAGGTATCCCGACTCGCGGGTGGTGCTCTCGTTGCTGTTGCCGACGATGACGCTGTAGCCGGCGTCGGCGGCCGCATCCTCCGCCGCCGTGGCGAGGTCGGTGAAGAAGGGGTTGCCGCCGCTCAGCGTGACGAGCCCGAGCGCCTGGCTGTGCCCCAGCCGCAGCTGCCGCGCGGCCTCGTTTCGCACGTAGGAGAGCTTCTGCATGGCCGACATCACGCGCTCGACGGTCTCGGGCGCGACGATCTCCGGACGGTTGAGCACGTTCGAGACGGTGCCCACCGAGACCTGCGCCAGTGCGGCGACGTCTTTCACGCTTGCGGAAGCCATGCGATTCCTCCCTGGCTGCGATCGTAGCGGATGGATGCATTGAATCGATCAATCCTGCAGGATCGGAACGCGTGTCTTGAATCGTTATATTCCCCGCTTGACGGGAGCCGACGAATGCATTTATGGTCAGTGAAGCGTTTCAAGCGGACCCGAAAATTCCCCCCGGGGCGTCGACGCTCACAAAATACAAGGAGGTATTTGATGTTCTCTCGGAGGACGGCGACACGGGTCGCCGCCACGCTCGGCGGCGTCGCGCTCATCGGCGCTGCTCTGGCCGGCTGCAGCTCATCCGGCGGGTCCGGCAGCACCACCATCTCCCTGCTCGCCGCGGGCAACGACCCGGCCAGCACCAGCTTCGCGAAAGACCTGTCCAAGGCGTTCCACAAGGCCAACCCGTCCATCACCGTCAAGGTCGAGACCCGCCCCGGCGGAACCGACGGCGACAACCTGGTGAAGACGCGCCTGTCGACGGGAGACATGAACGACGTCTTCCTGTACAACTCCGGTTCGCTGTTCCAGGCCCTCCGCCCGGACAGCCAGCTCCAGCCCCTCACCGACGAGTCGTGGGCGAAGGATGTGACGGACGACTTCAAGAACTCCGTCAGCACCGACAAGGGCCTGTACGGAGCGCCGACCGGCACCACCTTCAACGGCGGCATCATGTACAACAAGAAGGTCTACGAGAAGCTCGGGCTGACCGTTCCGAAGACCTGGAGCGAGTTCATCTCGAACAGCGAGAAGATCAAGGCCGCAGGAATCGCGCCGATCATCCAGTCGTACGGCGACACCTGGACCAGCCAGCTCTTCGTGCTCGGCGACTTCGCCAACGTGAGCGCGCAGGACCCGAACTGGGCCAAGGACTACACGGCAAACAAGGCCGACGCCAAGTACTCGAAGGAACCGGCGTTCGCCGGCTTCGAGCACACCCAGGAGGTCTTCGACAAGGACCTGCTGAACAAGGACTACGCGTCGCTCACCAACGTGAACGCCCTGAAGATGCTGGCGACCGGTGAGGGCGCGCAGTATCCGATGATCACCACGGTCATCAGCAACGTGCTGCAGAGCAACCCGGACCAGATCAACGACATCGGTTACTTCGCGATGCCCACCGACGCGGGCGAGCCGCACGCGACCGTCTGGGAGCCCACCGCGGCGTACATCCCGAAGTCGACGTCGGGCGACAAGCTGACGGCCGCGAAGAAGCTGGTGGCCTTCATCAACACGTCCGAGGGATGCGACATCCAGAACAGCGCGGGCACTCCCGCCGGGCCGTTCGCGATCAGCACCTGCAAGATCCCCGACGACGCCCCTGCGCTCGTCAAGGACGAGCTGGCCTACCAGGACGCCAAGAAGACCGGGCTCGCGCTCGAGTTCCTCTCGCCGATCAAGGGCCCGAACCTGGAGAAGATCCTGATCCAGGTCGGTTCCGGGATCTCCTCGGCCAAGGAGGGCGCCGCCCTCTACGACCAGGACGTCAAGGCCCAGGCCCAGCAGCTGGGGCTCAAGGGCTGGTGAACCGCCCGGCCGGGTCGGCGGATGACGTCGGCCCGGCCGCAGGCACCACCAAACGGCCACACGAGACACTCGACGAGGAGCGGACATGTCGACGGCTACCCCTTCGACCGCGGCACAGGCGGCCGAGATCCTGACGGACGTGAAGAGTCCAGGAGGGAGGAGGCCCGGCGGGCGGAAGACAGCACGCAAGGCCATGCGGTCGCACTACCCGACCTGGTTCTTCATCCCGGCGCTGGTGCTCTACGCGGTCTTCTTCGCCATCCCGTCGCTGTCGTCGTTCTACTTCTCGCTCACGCGGTGGTCGCTGTTCGACGCCCAGTTCATCGGGTTCGCGAACTACGTCCAGTTCTTCCAGGATCCGCAGCTCTACACCAGCTTCATCCACACGCTCGTGTACGCGGTCCTCACCTCCGGAGCCAAGGTCATCATCGGCTTCTTCCTCGCCCTGCTGCTGACCTCCCCGGTCGTCGGCCGCGGCTACCTCCGGGCGATCGTGTTCTTCCCGGTGCTGCTGTCGACGATCGGCGTCGGCATCCTGTGGAAGGCACTGCTCGACCCGTTCCACGGCATGGTCAACGGGGTGCTCGGGTTCTTCGGGCTCCCGCAGCCCGGCTGGTTCACCGACCCGAACCTGGCGCTCTACACGATCGCCGGCGTCGACATCTGGAAGGGCGTCGGCATCGCGACGCTCATCTTCATGGCCGGCATCGTCGCCATCCCCGGCGAGTACTTCGAGGCGGCGAGCATGGACGGGGCCAGCGGCTGGCGGATCCTGCGGGATATCACCATCCCGCTCAGTCGCGGTGCGACAGCGACGGTCATCATCCTCTCGCTCATCGGCGGGCTGCGCTCGTTCGACATCATCTGGGCGACCACCGGCGGCGGTCCGGGCTTCACCAGCGACGTGCTCGCGTCGGTGATCTACAAGCAGTACCAGGCGGGGTTCTACGGCCTCTCGACCGCCGGCAACGTCGTGCTGTTCCTGGTCGTGACGATCATCATGGTGCCGCTGTCGTACTTCCTGAACAGAAAGCAGGTGGAGCTGTGAAGCGGCAGCGCATCCGTTCCTGGACGATCGGGATCATCGCGATCGCGGTCTCCGTCATCGTCTTCCTGGTCCCGCTCGCCTTCGTGCTCCTGCAGGCGGCGAAGACGCCGGACGACGCATCCAGCCTCGCCTTCACCTGGCCGAAGGAGTGGAGCTTCTTCCCGAACCTCGTCGCGGTGCTGGAGAGCGGCGACGGCCTGATCTGGCGCGCGTTCTTCAACTCGGCCGTCCTGACCGTCTTCTCGGTCACGCTGATGGTGATCATCGCGGCGATGGCCGGGTACGTGCTCGCCCGCAAGCGCAGCAAGTGGGGCCCGGTCGTCAACTTCTTCGTCCTCGCCGGCTTGATCGTGCCGCCGGCGGTCGTGCCCACGATCTGGGTGCTGCAGGGGCTCGGGCTGTTCAAGACGATGCCGGGCATGATCCTCATCGAGACCACCTTCGGGCTGTCGTTCTCGATCCTGATGTTCCGCGCGTTCTTCGGGACCGTCCCCCGCGAGGTCGACGAGGCCGCAGTGCTCGACGGTGCCGGACGGGTGCGGATGTTCTTCCAGGTCATCCTCCCGCTGCTCCGGCCGGTGATCGTGACGGTCATCGTCGTGCAGTCGGTGTTCGTCTTCAACGACTTCCAGAACCCGCTGTACTTCCTCCCCGGCGCCGACAACGCGACGGTCCAGACGACGCTGTACAGCTTCGCGGGGCAGAACCTGAGCTTCTACAACCTGCTCTTCATGGACTTCCTTCTCATCACCATCCCGCCCCTCGTCGCCTACATCTTCTTCAACCGGCAGATCATCGCCGGCATGACGAGCGGCGCGGTCAAGGGCTGACCGCCATGCCCGCCGACGCCGCCATGAGCACCGACACCGCGAACGACACGACACAGAACCGGAGAGACAACGCAATGAACTGGCACGCCCGCATGATCGCCGCTGGAGAGACCTTCGACGGAGCACCGCTGCTCCGACGCGAGTTCGCGCTCGAGACGGGACACGGGGCGGTGACGCGTGCGACGCTGCACCTCACCGCGCACGGCATCGTCGAGGCCTGGATCAACGGCCGTCCAGTGTCCGGAGACCTCCTCACCCCCGGCTGGAGCGCCTACGAGTGGCGCCTCCGGTACGCGGACTACGACGTGACCGAGCTGCTCGAGGACACGTCGGTGCTCGGGCTCGCCCTCGGCAAGGGATGGTTCGGCGGCCGCCTCGGCTGGGCCGGCGGCGGCTCGTACTACGGCGACAGCCTCGGTGCGTTCGCCCAGCTGGAGGTCGAGTTCGCCGACGGCACGACGCAGCTCGTCGTGACCGACCAGGAGTGGACCTCCGGCCCGAGCGCCGTGCTCGCCAACGACCTGTACGACGGCGAGACGATCGACGCCCGCCTGCGCGACGACACGTGGAAACGCCCAGGCTTCTCGGGCGACGGATGGACCGGCGTGCGCGAGCTCGAGTTCGACACGGCGTCCCTGACGCCGTACATCGGCCCGCGGGTGACCCGCTGGGCGGCGCTGCCCGTGCAGGAGATCACGACCTCCCCGTCGGGCAAGACCCTGGTCGACTTCGGTCAGAACCTGGTCGGCTGGATCAAGCTGCGGGTGCAGGGCGAGGCCGGAACGGAGATCGTCGTCCGGCACGCCGAGGTGCTGGAGCACGGCGAGCTGGGCACCCGTCCACTGCGCAGTGCGAAAGCCACCGACCGCTACATCCTGAGCGGCGGGGTCGACGAGTTCGAGCCGACGTTCACCTTCCACGGCTTCCGCTACGCCGAGATCGAGGGATGGCCGGGCGAGCTGAAGGCGGAGGACCTGACGGCGATCGCGATCGGCTCCGAGCTGACGCGGATCGGCGAGTTCCGCACCTCCGACCCGCTGCTCAACCAGTTCCACGAGAACGTGGTGTGGGGGATGCGCGGCAACTTCGTCGACGTGCCCACCGACTGCCCGCAGCGCGACGAGCGTCTCGGCTGGACGGGCGACATCGCCGCGTTCGCGCCGACGGCGGCGTTCCTCTACGACGTCGACGGCTTCCTCTCGGACTGGCTGGTCGACCTCGACCTGGAGCAGCAGCACCACGACGGGATCGTCGGCTTCGTCATCCCCGACATCCTGAAGATGATCGACCAGCCGACGGACTTCGGACCGGTCGACTCGACGGCGATCTGGAGCGACGCAGCGGTCTGGGTGCCGTGGACGCTGTACCAGGCGTACGGCGACGACGCGGTCCTGCGGCGGCAGTTCGGCTCGATGGCCGCCCACGTCCGTCGGGTGGAGTCGCTGCTCTCGCCCGCAGGGGTCTGGGACACCAGCTTCCAGTTCGGCGACTGGCTCGACCCGGACGCTCCGCCGGAGGACCCGGCGAAGGCGAAGGCCGACACGGGCGTCGTCGCGACGGCCTGCGCCTACCGCTCGGCGACGATCGTCGCCGAGACCGCGAAACTCCTCGGCCGCACCGAGGAGCAGGCGGAATTCGAGGCCCTGGCCGCGCGCCTGCGTCAGGCGTTCAACGCCGAGTACGTGCGCGACGGCGTCGTGAAGAGCGACTGCACGACCGTGTACGCCCTCGCCATCGTCTTCGGGCTGCTCAGCGTCGCCGACGAGGAGTTCGCCGGCACCCGGCTCTCCGAGCTGGTCGCCGAGGCCGGTTACCGCATCTCGACCGGATTCGCGGGCACGCCGTTCATCACCGACGCCCTCACGCAGACCGGGCACCTGGATGACGCCTACCGACTCCTGCTCGAGCGCGAGTGCCCGTCGTGGCTGTACCCGGTGACGATGGGTGCGACGACGGTCTGGGAGCGCTGGGACTCGATGCTGCCCGACGGCACGATCAACCCGGGCGAGATGACGAGCTTCAACCACTACGCCCTCGGCGCTGTCGCCGACTGGATGCACCGCGTCGTCGGCGGCCTGTCGGCGCTGGAGCCCGGCTACTCCCGCGTACTCGTCGCACCGCAGCCCGGCGGCGGTCTGACCGAGGCCGAGACCTCACTGACCACCCCGCGCGGCACGGTCAGCGTGCGGTGGTCGCTCGACGGCGACGACCTCACCGTCGAGGCCGAGCTCCCGGACGGCGTGGAGGGTGTGCTCCGGCTCCCCGGACGCGACGACCAGACCATCGGCGCCGGGCGCACGACCGCGACGACCGCCCTCCCGGCCGTCGCCGACGTGGCCCGCTGACCGGCGACCGCTCCGACCACAACCGCGGCCGCGCATCCCGCAGCGGCAGAGAGAAAGCGAAACTCCCATGACCCTCCCCGTCGAGATCCGGGACCAGCTGGCGTTGCAGGCGATCGAGCTGCCGAGTTGGGCGTTCGGCAACTCAGGCACGCGGTTCCGCGTGTTCGGGACGCCGGGCACCGCCCGCGACCCGTTCGAGAAGATCTCGGACGCCGCGCAGGTGCACAAGCACACCGGGCTTGCGCCGACGGTCGCGCTGCACATCCCGTGGGACCGGGTCGATTCGTACGCCGATCTGCGTAAGCACGCGGAGGACAACGGGGTCGAGTTGGGGACGGTGAATTCGAACACGTTCCAGGACGACGATTTCAAGTTCGGTTCGGTCACCCACGCGGATGACCGGATCAGGCAGAAGGCAATCGATCACCATTTCGAGTGCATCGACGTGATGAACGAGACGGGGTCGCGGGATCTGAAGATCTGGCTGGCGGACGGCACGAACTATCCGGGTCAGGATTCGATGCGCGCCCGGCAGGACCGCCTGGCGGACAGTCTGCAGAAGATCTACGAGCGGATCGGCGAGGGTCAGCGCCTGGTTCTGGAGTACAAGTTCTTCGAGCCGGCGTTCTATCACACGGATGTTCCCGACTGGGGGACCAGCTTCGTTCAGACGCAGGCGCTGGGCGAGCGCGCGGTGGTGTGTTTGGACACCGGGCACCACGCACCCGGGACGAACATCGAGTTCATCGTGATGCAGCTGCTGCGGCTTGGGAAGCTGGGCTCGTTCGACTTCAACAGCCGGTTCTATGCCGATGACGACCTGATCGTGGGCGCGGCGGACCCGTTCCAGCTGTTCCGGATCATCTTCGAGGTGATCCAGGGCGGCGGGTACGCGAACCCGGAGGTCGCGTTCATGCTCGACCAGTGCCACAACCTGGAGGCGAAGATCCCGGGCCAGATCCGGTCGGTGCTGAACGTGCAGGAGGCCACCGCGAAGGCGCTGCTGGTGGACACCGAAGCTCTGGCCGCCGCGCAGGCGGCGAACGACGTGCTGGCCGCGAACACGGTGTTCATGGATGCGTTCAACACCGACGTGCGCGCCGATCTGGCTGCATGGCGGGAGTCGCGCGGGCTGCCGGCCGATCCGATGGCCGCGTACAAGGCCTCCGGGTATCAGGAGAAGATCGAGTCTGACCGCGTCGGCGGCACCCAGGCCGGATGGGGGGCCTGAGCATGACGAACGACGCTGTCGCATCCCTGCTGGCCCGTTCGAACCGTCTCGGGTCGGACCCGGCGAACACGAACTACGCGGGTGGGAACACGTCCGCGAAGGGGACCGAGATCGACCCGGTGACGGGGGAGCCGGTCGAGTTGTTGTGGGTGAAGGGCTCGGGCGGTGACCTGGGCACGCTGACCGAGACCGGCCTCGCTGTGCTGCGCCTGGATCGTCTGCGGGCGCTGCAGAATGTCTACCCGGGTGTGGAGCGTGAGGACGAGATGGTCGCCGCGTTCGACTACACGCTGCACGGCAAGGGTGGTGCGGCGCCGTCGATCGACACGGCGATGCATGGGCTGGTGGATGCTGCCCACGTGGATCACCTGCATCCGGATGCGGGTATTGCGATCGCGACGGCGGCGGACGGGGAGGAGCTGACCGGGAAGGTCTTCGGCGGCCGGGTGGTGTGGGTGCCGTGGCGGCGCCCCGGCTTCCAGCTCGGGCTCGACATCGCGGCGATCAAGGCGGCGAACCCGGAGGCGATCGGCACCATTCTGGGCGGGCATGGCATCACGGCGTGGGGCGACACGTCGGAGGAGGCGGAGGCGAACTCGCTGTGGATCATCCAGACCGCTGCGGACTACATCGCCGAGCACGGCCGTTCCGAGCCGTTCGGGCCGGGGTTGCCGGGCTACGAGCCGTTGCCGGAGGGCGAGCGGCGGGCGAAGGCGGCGGCTTTGGCTCCGCACCTGCGCTCGATCGCCTCCACCGACCGGGTGCAGGTGGGGCACTTCACCGATTCGGATGTGGTGCTGGAGTTCCTGGCGGCGGCGGAGCACCCGCGGTTGGCCGCGCTCGGCACCTCGTGCCCGGATCATTTCTTGCGCACGAAGGTGAAGCCGCTGGTGCTCGACCTGCCGGCGGACGCATCCATTGAGGAGTCGGTGGCGCGGCTGGAGGTTCTGCACGAGCAGTACCGGGCCGACTACCAGGCCTACTACGACCGGCACGCGACCGCGGATTCGCCCGCGATCCGCGGGGTCGACCCGGCGATCGTCCTGATCCCCGGTGTGGGGATGTTCTCCTACGGCAAGGACAAGCAGACCGCCCGGGTGGCGGGCGAGTTCTACGTCAACGCGATCAACGTGATGCGCGGGGCGGAGGCCGTGTCGTCGTATGCGCCGATCGATGAGGCGGAGAAGTTCCGCATCGAGTACTGGGCGTTGGAGGAGGCCAAGCTGCAGCGGATGCCGAAGCCGAAGCCGCTCGCCGGGCGCATCGCCTTGGTCACCGGCGCCGCGTCCGGGATCGGGAAGGCCATCGCGACCCGGCTCGCCGCCGAGGGCGCGTGCGTGGTCATCGCGGACCTCGACCTGGTCAAGGCGCAGGCCGCCGCGGCCGAGATCGGGACCGCGGATGTCGCGATCGGCGTGGCCGCGGACGTGACCGACGAGAAGGCGGTCGACGCGTCCATCCGGGAGGCGCTGCTCGAGTTCGGCGGGCTGGACCTGGTGGTCAACAACGCCGGCCTGTCGATCTCGAAGCCGCTTCTGGAGACCACGAACGCCGACTGGGACCTGCAGCACAACGTGATGGCGAAGGGGTCGTTCCTGGTCTCGCGGGCCGCTGCCCGGGTGCTGATCGACCAGAAGCTCGGAGGGGACATCGTCTACATCTCCTCCAAGAACTCCATCTTCGCCGGACCGAACAACATCGCCTACTCGGCGACGAAGGCCGACCAGGCGCACCAGGTGCGGCTGCTCGCCGCAGAACTCGGCGAGCACGGCATCCGCGTCAACGGCATCAACCCCGACGGGGTCGTCCGCGGCTCCGGCATCTTCGCCGGCGGCTGGGGCGCAAAGCGCGCCGCGGTCTACGGGGTGCCGGAAGAGGAGCTCGGCCAGTACTACGCGCAGCGCACCCTGCTCAAGCGCGAGGTGCTGCCCGAGCACGTGGCCAACGCCGTGTTCGTGCTCTGCACCAGCGACCTCGACCACACGACCGGCCTGCACATCCCGGTGGATGCGGGAGTCGCAGCCGCCTTCCTCCGATGAACGCCGCGCCCGGAACCGTTGCCGCCGTCGACCTCGGCGCCACCAGCGGACGCGTCATGCACGCCCGCGTCGGCGCGAACACGCTGGAGCTGACCGAGGCCGCCCGGTTCCCGAACACGCCCGTGCGGGTGTGGGAGGGGGATCGCGCTGCACTGCACTGGGACCTCACCGGGCTGTACGCGAACGTGCTCGACGGGCTCGCCTCGGTCGCGCGGTCCGACCCCGCGCTCGCGAGCATCGGGGTGGATGCGTGGGCGGTCGACTACGGCCTGCTGCGCGACGGGCGGCTGCTGGGCGAGCCGTACCACTACCGTGACGAGCGCACGGCGGCCGGGGTCTCGACGGTGCATGCCGCCGTCGAGCCGGGGGAGCTGTACCGCGAGGGCGGACTCCAGTTCCTGCCGTTCAACTCCCTCTACCAGCTGGCGGTGGATGCCGCGAGCGGCTCCCTGGAGCGCGCGGACCGCTTCCTGCTCGTCCCCGACCTCCTCACCTTCTGGCTGACCGGGGTCGCGCAGGCCGAGCGGACCAACGCCTCCACCACCGGGCTGCTCACCGCCGACGGCGCGTGGAACGACGCCCTCATCGCGCGGCTCGGGCTTCCGCGGTCCGTGTTCCCGCCGCTCGTGGATGCGGGGACGCCGGTCGGGCGCCTCCTGCCGTCCCTGCGCGGCGATCTGCCGTTCGACGGCGAGGGCCCGGTCGTCACGGCGGTCGGCTCGCACGACACCGCGTCGGCGGTCGTGGCCGTGCCGATGGACGCATCCCGCGCCGCGTACATCTCCTGCGGAACCTGGGGACTGGTCGGTGTAGAGCTTCCTCAGCGCGTCGTGTCGGAGGAGGGCCGGGCCGCGAACTTCACCAACGAGGGCGGCGTGGATGGGCGCATCCGCTACCTCCACAACGTCATGGGCCTCTGGCTGCTGAGCGAGTCCGTGCGCGAGTGGCAGCGCCGCGGGCTGCGGGTGACCCTGGAGTCGCTGCTCGCCGAGGCGGCCGAGCTGCCCCGGCCGTCGCACCTCTTCGACCCCGACGACCCGCGCTTCATGGCGCCGGGCGACCTTCCGTCGCGCATCGCCGAGTGGTTCGCCGAGCACGGGTCGACCGCACCGGCGTCGCCCGCCGGGATGGTGCGTGTGATCGTCGAGAGCCTCGCTGCGGCGTTCGCCGACGCGGTGCACCGCGCGGCCGCGCTGACGGGCGTCGCGGTGGAGGTGGTGCATTTGGTGGGCGGGGGAGCTCGCAATGCGCTGCTGTGCCAGGCGACCGCCGACCGCAGTGGGCTGCCGGTGCTCGCGGGACCTGTCGAGGCGACGGCCATCGGCAATGTGCTCGTGCAGGCGCGTGCCGCCGGGTTCGTCAGCGGCGACCTGGAGTCGCTCCGCGCCCTGGTCTCCCGCACCGCTCAGATCACACGCTATGACCCCGTTAGGATCCTTGCCCATGGTTGATCGTCAGGTGCCTCGTCCGGCTGAGTTGCTGGAGTTGATGCAGTTCAAGCGGCCGGAGCTGAATCTGAAGAAACGGCGGCTGGAGTCGGCGTTGACGATCGAGGATCTGGCGCGGATCGCGCGTCGGCGGACGCCGAAGGCGGCGTTCGACTACACGGAGGGTGCGGCGGAGGGCGAACTGTCGCTGGCGCGTGCTCGTCAGGCGTTTCAGGATGTGGAGTTCCACCCGTCGATCCTGCGGGATGTGTCGAGCGTGGATCCGTCGTGCCAGATTTGGGGTGGGCCGTCGGCGTTGCCGTTCGGGATCGCCCCGACCGGGTTCACCCGGTTGATGCAGACCGAGGGCGAGACCGCCGGGGCCGGTGCTGCGGGGGCGGCGGGGATCCCGTTCACCCTGTCCACGCTGGGGACGACGTCGATTGAGAATGTGAAGGCGGCGAATCCGCACGGCCGGAATTGGTTCCAGTTGTATGTGATGCGGCAACGCGAGATCAGTTACGGGCTGGTGGAGCGGGCGGCCGCGGCCGGGTTCGACACCCTGTTCTTCACCGTCGACACACCGATCGCCGGGGCGCGGTTGCGGGATAAACGCAACGGGTTCTCGATTCCGCCGCAGCTGACGGTGGGGACGATTCTGAACGCGATCCCTAGGCCGTGGTGGTGGTACGACTTCCTCACCACCCCGAAACTGGAGTTCGCCTCGCTGTCCTCCACCGGCGGGACCGTCGGGGATCTGTTGAATGCGGCGATGGACCCGTCGATCAACTACGACGACCTGAAGATCATCCGGGACATGTGGCCCGGGAAACTCGTGATCAAAGGCGTGCAGACCCTGGAGGATGCGCGCACCCTGGTCGACCATGGGGTGGATGGGATCGTGCTCTCCAATCACGGCGGACGCCAACTCGACCGCGCGCCCATCCCCTTCCACCTGCTACCCACGGTCGCCCGGGAGGTGGGGCAGCACACGGAGGTGGCGATCGACACCGGCATCATGAACGGCGCCGACATCATCGCCGCCTACGCCCTCGGCGCCAAGTTCACCCTCATCGGACGCGCCTACCTCTACGGGCTCATGGCCGGCGGCCGGGAGGGTGTCGACCGCACCATCCAGATCCTCACCGACCAACTCATCCGCACCATGAAACTCCTCCAAGTCACCTCGCTCGCCGAGCTCGGCCCCCACCACGTCACCCAACTCACCCGCCTGCAGCCCCTCCGCAACGCCCCCGTCCCCGCGCGCGAGGACGCCGACACCTGATCCCCTCGCGAGACTTGCGCCAAATCGAGGCAACGCACGCCACCTCCACTCGAGATTTGCGCCAAATCGCGCCATCGCCGCCCCGCCCGTGGGTGAGAATTTGTGCCAAATCGCGGGAATGCGGCGCCCAAAACCGCGATTTGGCGCAAATCTTCACGGTGACGTGACGCGCAGGATCGCGATTGGGCGCAAATCTCGCGCCGCGGAGTCGGGACGAACGCCGTAAGGGCGCGCACATTCGTGCCGAATGTGCGCTTTGCGCGCCGCATTCAGCACATTCGGCACGAATCTCACGGAAATCAGCGAGAGGTGCGCACTCGGAGACGACGGATCAGCCCCAAGGATTTGCGCCAAATCGCGGGAATGCGGCGCCCATAACCACGATTTGGCGCAAATCTTCACGGTGACGTGACGCGCAGGACCGCGATTTGGCGCAAATCTCACGCCGCGGAGTCGGGACGAACGCCGTAAGGGCGCCCACATTCGTGCCGAATGTGCGCTTTGCCCGCCGCATTCCGCACATTCGGCACGAATCTCGGGGAGCGTCAGCGCGGGGTGTACTCGTAGACGACGGCGGACCAGTGGTCGCCGAGCTCGTCCCACGACTCGGGGCCGTGGAACGCCAGCCGATACTTCACGTTGAGCAGCGGACCGAGCACATCGAGCACGTCCGGCTGGAACGGGGTGCCGGGCGGGAAGCCGAGGCCGAAGCTGTGGATGATGCTGTCGTCCGCCGCGCGCAGCCACACACCCCAGCCCTGGGAGACCGGCATCGCGACCACGCGGAAGACGTGGGCGGGGTCGTAATCGGCGGGGAGGGCGTCGGGCAGATCGCTCATGATGCAACGCTACAAGGCGCGCGCGATGGCGGGAACAAATCCACTCGGCCAGCGGTTGATTGACACGTCAGCTATCCGGCTGGCGTGATCGAGAACGAGGACCGCATGACCCCCACCGCAGCCACTGAGCGACTCACCGACCGTGAACTCGCCGTGTGGCGCTCGCTGCTCGACACGACCGGCGAGCTGCGTCGGCTGTTGTCGTCCGAGCTGCAGCGCGTGGAGCTCTCGACCGGCGACTACGCGGTGCTGCTCGCGCTCACGGAGGCGGCCGACCGCACGCTGCGGTCGTCCGAGCTGGCCGACGCGATCGACTGGGAGCGCAGCCGGGTGTCGCACCACCTGGGGCGCATGGAGAAGCGCGGCCTCATCCGCCGTACCGAGTGTCCCGGCGACAACCGCGGGGCGCTCGTCGTCCTCACCGAGGACGGCTATGAGGCCATCCGGCGCGCGTCCGGGCCTCATCTGCGGGCCGTGAAGCGGCTCTTCGCCGACGCGCTCCGCCCCGACCAGCTCGACGCCCTCGCGGGCGCGCTCGAGAGCATCCAGAACCACCTCGACCGCGCCGCGGCCGACCCTGACACCAACACCGACACCGACACGACAGAAGGACACCGCCGATGACCACCACCGCTTCCGTGCGACCCCGCGTCGCGATCCTCGGCGTCGGACATGTCGGCTCGGCGCTCGCGCGCATACTGCTCGACGCCGGCTACGAGGTGGAGGTGGCGGCCTCGGGCGACCCGCAGCGCATCCAGCTCATCGCCTCGGTCGTCATGCCGGGCGCCCGTCCGGCGTGGGCCGCGGAGGCCGTGTCCGCGGCGGATGTCGTGATCCTCGCCATCCCGCTGCACCGGTTCGCCGGACTCGACCGCGGGATGCTCGACGGCAAGCTGGTCATCGACTCCATGAACTACTGGGCACCGACCGACGGCGTACAGCCGCTGTTCGAGGACGCGTCCCTCACCAGCAGCGAGATCGTCCAGCGAGAGCTCCCGAACTCCACCGTCGTGAAGACGTTCAACCACATCGGCTACCACGAGATGGAGGAGGACCGCCGCCTCGCCGGAGACCCGGACCGCCGCGCTCTCGGCGTGGCCTCGGACGACCCGGAGGCCGCGGGACTCGTCGCCTCCCTCATCCAGGACGTCGGCTACGACACCGTGCTCGTCGAGAGTCTTCGCGACGGAGTCGCGTTCGAGCCGGGCGGCCCGGTCTTCGGCGCGCGCCTCGACGCGGGCGGCTTCCGGGCCGCCGTCGCGGGCGAGAACGCGCCGGAGCTCGCCTCCGCCGGGGCCGCCGCCTGACCCGGCGGCGACCGCATCTTTTCCCTCGCATCCACACCCGAAAGCACACAAATGGACACCGCACCCCAGAGCTTCCCGCTCACCTTCGGCCTGAACACCTTCGGTGACGTCACGAGCGACGCCGACGGCCGGCCCATCTCGCACGCCCGGACCATCCGCGACCTCGTCGGCCACGGCGTCGCCGCCGAGCAGGCGGGGATCGACTTCTTCGGCATCGGCGAGCACCACGTCGACGACATGCCCCTCTCGGCGGCCGACATCGTGCTGAGCGCGATCGCCGCACGCACCGAGCGCATCCACGTCGGGTCGGCCGTCACCGTGCTGAGCTCGGACGACCCCGTCCGGGTGTTCCAGCGCTACTCCACCCTCAACGCGGTGTCGGACGGCCGCGCCGAGATCATCCTCGGCCGCGGTTCGAGCATCGACTCGTTCCCGCTGTTCGGCTTCGATCTGTCCGACTACGAGCAGCTGTTCGAGGAGAAGACGAACCTGTTCGCGCACCTGCGTGAGGGCGGACCGGTCACCTGGGAGGGGAGCACACGCAGCGGACTTCGCGAGCAGGATGTGGTGCCGCACCTCGAGACACCGCTGCCGACGTGGATCGGCGTCGGCGGCAGCCCGGAGTCCGTCATCCGCACCGCCCACTACGGCTTCTCGCTCATGCTGGCCGTGATCGGCGGACCGGCCTCCCGGTTCGCGCCGTACAGCGAGCTCTTCCACAAGGCGCTGGAGCAGTTCGGCCGCGAGCCGCAGCAGATCGGCCTGCACTCGCCCGGCCACGTGGCGGCCACCGACGAGCAGGCGCGCGAGGAGTTCTGGCCGCACTACCGCGACATGATCACGAAGGTCAGCGCGACGCGTGGCTTCGCGATCCCGACCGAGGCGTCGTTCCGGCGCGAGCTGGGCCCCGACGGCAGCCTCTACGTAGGCTCGCCGGAGACAGTCGCCGCGAAGATCGCCGCCAACATGCGCGTGGTCGGCGCCAACCGTTTCGACCTCAAGTACGGCATCCCCGGGATGACGAACGAGTCGCTCCTCGCGGCGATCCGCCTCTACGGCACCGAGGTCGTCCCGCGCGTCCGCGCCCTCCTCGCCTGACCGCCTCCCTCGCGGATCCGCCCACCGTCGAGTCCGCACATTTTGCACACTCCGACGGCGCGTCGCGTGCAAAGTTCGCGGACTCGACGGCTGCTAGCCTGCACCCAACCGACACACCGAGCTCAGGAGGACGCATGACGACGCACGCCGACAAGACCTACGCCCGCATCACCGGCTCCCCGGCGCCGCGCGACCTGGAGTGGACCGAGTTCATCAGCTTCTGGCAGGACCGCGCCGACCAGGTGGAGCAGGAGACCGGCGATCGTCTGGCCGTGAAGCTCAACGGGCACCGCGAGGTCTTCCGGCGTCAGCACGACGGCCGCGTCTCCATCGAGGACATCGAGCGCGCACGTCACCTGCTGGCGGCGACCCCGGAGCCGAAGGGCCACGGCGACCTGCTCGCGGTCGCGATCGACGCCGAGCACGCCCGCATCTTCGACTTCGACCTGGATGCGCGCACCGTCAGCGACACGGAGCACACGGTCGCCGACGAGGACCGTCGCGCCCACCACCTGCGCACGGTGGAGCGGCACACCGGTCACGACGACGAGCGCGACCTCAAGCACTTCTTCGACGCCGTCGCCGAGGCGCTCCGGTCGACCGCCCCGGAGCGTTCGTTCGTCGTGATCGGGCACGGGTCGGGCAAGGCGGATGTCGCGGCCGAGTTCGTGGAGCGGCTGCGGGCGGCCCACGCGGATGTCGCGGCTCGCGTGACCGCGCTCACCGAACTCGACCTCAGTGCGGCGAGCGACGCCGACATCGAGGCCGCCGCCCAAGCGGCCGTCCGCCTCTAGCCGCCCGCGCATCCCGCCCCCTCCCACCGTCGAGTCCGCAAACTTTGCACGAGACGCGCCGTCAGAGCGTGCAAAGTTTGCGGACTCGACGGTGGGGGATGGAGCGAGGGGATGGGCGCTACTGGTCGAGGGGGGTGCGGCTCAGGATGAGGAAGCGCGCGCCGTAGGCGGGGACGCTCACCGGGAAACTGGCCAGGTCATCCACCGTGCCGACCTCGCTGCCGTCGGCGGCATCCGTCACCGTCGCCCGATGCGGCAGTGACTCCGAGCGGACGGTGCCGTCGACCGCTGAGTCGGTCATGTTCAGCACGGTCAGCTGAACGATGGGCAGCTCCTGCTCGTCGAGCGTCTCGAGTTCGTGCACCATGACGAGCATGCCCGGGTGCGCGACATCCGGAACGTCGACCTGGCGCGCGCTCGCGATGCCCCAGCGGTCGCGGATGCGCAGCAGCTCCCGAAGCCGGTTCGCGAACGAGTCGCGGTTGCGCAGCTGCTGGGGGAGCGGCCCGTACAGCGAGCGTGCCCGCGGCATCCCGTACGCGGATCGCTCGGCGTGGGGGGCGGACCCCAGCAGGTCGTGCGCTCCCCGCTCGACCCAGCGGGTGTCGCCCTCCGCGATCAGGTCGGCCACCTCGCCGCGGGGCACGGTCAGTGCGCCCAGCAGGTCCCATCCCGACAGCGCGAAGACGCCCGGCTGCCACGCGTTGAACGCGGCGAGCAGCAGGTGCGCGTCTCGGATCGCCGGGATGTCGTCCTCGGTGATCGAGTCCAGGGTCGCGTGCCCCTGGGTGGCGGCGATGAGGGAGGCGGACGTGCAGGCGATCCCGTTGGTCGTGAACACGAGGTTGTAGTCGGCCGTCGGCTCCGTGATCGCCTCGACCAGGTCGGCACGGATGCGCTGGGCCAGCTCGCCGCCGCTGATCTCCTCGCCGCGGAACGTGTAGAGGTCGTTCTGGTGCAGCGTCGCCCAATGGACGAGCTCGTAGGTCAGCTCGTCGTGGTTCTGCATCCCGTGCACCAGGCTCACCGGCTCGACGCCCAACTCCAGTGAGGTGCGCAGCGTGAGGCGCAGGAACTCGGTGTCGCCGGTCGCGAGGGCGTGGTGGTACGCCGGGCGGTTGATGAAGTCGTAGGAGAGGTCCGCGCCGACAGCGCCGGTGTCGCGGATGTCCTCCACGGTGAGGTTGAGCTCCTGGAAGGTGAAGCCGCCGACCTTGCGCACCATCCCGGCGATGATGTGGTTCGCGGCGTGCGACAGCGGGTGCCCCTCCGACCAGGCCGGCATCCCCTCCGCGCTCTTCTCGACCCCGAGGAAGCCGTTCGCATCCAGTCGCAGGGCGCTCGTACCCAGGTCGCCGAGCGAGTGCAGGGCGTCGCCGATGACCAGGCGCATGCCCGAGAACGTCGGGTCGAGCCAGTTCACCGACGGCTGGCCCTCCTTGAAGTAGTGGAGGTACACCCAGCGTCGGGTGATGCCGTCGACGCCGATGACGGGCGCGGTGGCGCTCCAGTTCGTCTCCTTCACCCCGGGGGCGTAGAAGATGACGCGTTGCAGCTCGCCGATGATGTAGCCGCGCTCGGCGAGCGCCGCCTCCGTGGACTCGTCGAGGTTGACGGAGTCGCGGCCCTCGGGCACCTCCGGCAGCAGGTGCCACTCGTCCGGAGGGATCTCGACCATGTGGTAGATCCCGGGGTAGTCCTTGTATGCCATCTCGGCGAGGCGGAAGTCGGCGCCCTTGCCGGTGTGGCCCGGCACGATGTCGTCGATGACGCTGCCGCCGTGCTCCTCGGCGACGTCGGTCAGCCGCCGGAACGTCTCCTCGTCGCCGAACGCGGGGTCGATCTGGGTGCCGATGCGGTCGAAGTGGCCGTCGACGCTCGGGGTCTCCTGCCAGCCGCGAATGCCGCCGGCCCGCTTGACCGGACCGGTGTGGATGCCGTTGATCCCGATCCGCTGGAACGCCCGCCACAGCTCCGGGTCGGCGAGCGCCGTGAGGAACGACTCGCCCGGTCGCGTGATCAGCGAGATCGGGTACGCGGTGAACCAGACGTCCGAGGTGGAGACGGCGCGGCGGGCGTCCGGCCGGGCGTAGGGGTTGCGCCACATGCTGGGCGAGCCGGACAGCTGCCGGCTGAGCACGTCCGCATCCTTCAGCATGGATTGGCGCACCAGCCACTCGACGTAGGCCGGGTTCTGGCCGTTGGCCGCGCGGGGGTCGGAGAACGTACGGCGGATGCTGCCGCCGCGCAGGTTGGCGCGCGGGCGCAGTCGGCGGGGCCGGGCGGGGTAGAGCTGTTCGTCGTACGTGATCTCCTCCGGCGCCGCCTGCTCCTCCGCAGCTGCCTCGTCGGGTGCCGTCACCGCGTCCTGCTCCGTCACCTCGAGTGCCTCGTCGTCCACCTGGTCTCCTTCCGTGACTGCAAACGTAACCCCCGAACCGGTCCGCGTCTGCCGAACGGCGCGGTGGGATTCACCAGGTCATTCGCTGAGGCGCTCGATCAGCTGCCCTTTGGTCAGCCGGGAGACGTTCAGGAGGCCGCGGGCGCGTGCCGCATCGCGCAGGGCCTGCACGGTCAGCTGGTCGAGTTCCGGGTCGTGCGTGACGGATGTGGTGACCGATCCGGCGAACTCGACCGTCGCCTCCACGGTCTCGTCGCGGACGGAGGGGAGCGGCGGGGTGAGGTCGAGGTCGGCCGTGTCCGCAGCGCTGTCGGTGTGGTCGGCCTTGCTGCCGCCGGCGAGCGTCGCCAGCTCCTGCTCCAGGGCGCGAGCGCGCTTCTTCGCCTTCTTCTCGTCGAGCTTCTCGGCCGCTCTCCTGGCGTCGGCGACGGCCGCCTCCGCCCGCTCGAACGCCTTTTTCGCTGCCTTCTCGAGCTTCTTCTGCTTCGCCATGCGCGCTCCGTTCCGTCCCATTCACCGTGCACGCTGCCACGTGTCCGCCGAAGGGGCAAGGCATGCCCTTCCCGTATCAGCAGTGGGTGATATCATGCATCCATGAACTCATTTGCGGTGCTGGCGGACCCGGTCCGTCGCCGGATGGTGGAACTCCTCTCCGAAGAGGAAGCGCCCGCCGGTCGGATCGGCGCCGTCGTCATGGCGGAGTTCGGGATCGGCCAGCCGGCCGTCTCGAACCAGCTGCGCGTGCTCCGGGAGGCGGAGATCGTCTCGGCCGAGCGCCAGGGATCGCAGCGCATCTATCGCATCGTCCCCGGCGCGCTGGACGACTTCGCGGCCTGGGTGGACCGGTACGGGCGGCTGTGGTCCCAACGGCTCGACGCCCTGGAGACCGAGCTCGCCCGCGGGAGCAGCGGCGGTCGCGGGAGCGCACGGCCCGACGGGGGACGATGATGGATGCGCGCACGATCCGCGCTCTCGTCGGCACCGACGACCATCCCGAGCTGATCCTCCGCCACGAGTACCGCTCGACCGCCGCGGAGCTGAGGGACGCATGCACGTCGCCGGAACGACTGTCCCGCTGGTTCGGCGTCGTCGCGGGCGAACCGTCGGGTGTCGGGTCGGAGTTCACCGTGCAGCTCGATGAAGACACCCGAGCGCAAGGCCGGGTGCTGCAGTGCGGCACGGACGCCCTGCGGATGTCCTGGACCGTCGACGGGGAGCCGCCGAGCATCGTGACCGCCGAGTGGAGGGACACCGCCGACGGACGCGCCGAACTGACCCTGCACCATCGGCTCGCAGGGCGAGACGAGATCGTGACGGCGGGCGGCGGATGGGATGACACGCTCTCCGTACTCGACGGGGTGCTTTCGGGTCGAGAGGATGACGCAAGCGGTTCTGCCGGACGCGCGGCCGGGCGAGATGTCTGGCGGACGCTCGCCTCGCATCCCCTCGAACTGACGCGCACGATCGATGCGGACCGGTCCCGGGTCTGGAGCGCCATCGCCTCGGCCGATGGACTGCGCACGTGGTGGTGGCGGCACTGGCACGACGTGTCGATCGTCGCGGACGTGCGGGTCGGAGGCGCCTACCGGATCGTCGCACCAGGCGCGAGCATCGTCGTGGAGGGGCACTATCTCGCGGTCGAGCCGTTGGAGCGCCTCGCGTTCGAATGGAGGTGGAGCGACGACGACGGGCCCACGGCCGACGAAGCAGTGGAGTTGCGGCTGACCGACGACGGCTCCGGCACACGGCTCGTCGTTCGCCACACCGGGCCCTGGACGGATGCGTCGCCCGCCGAGTCGTACCGGCAGGGCTGGAGCTTCACCCTCGGCGAGCTCGCGGCCGTCCTCGCCGCCGAGTGACCGCGGGCGCGGGAGTCGCTAGAGTTTTTCCGTGACCACCCCGCTCACGCTCATCCAGCGTTCTCCCGACCCGGAGTCGGTCGGGCAGTCGCGCGACCGCCGGCCGAGCATCGCCGAGCGCTTCCGCTCGATGGGCCGGAGCCGGATCGGCGCGCTGCTGCTCGTCGCGGCGACGCTCATCGCGATCGTGTGGGCGAACATCTCGTTCACGGGGTACGAGCAGTTCTGGGACACGCACCTGATCGTCGGGGTCGGCGACCTGCAGCTCGACTTCACCCTCCACGCGCTCGTCAACGACGCCCTGATGGCGATCTTCTTCTTCACCGTCGGCCTGGAGGTGAGGCGCGAGTTCGCGATCGGGGAGCTGACCAGCTGGGCGCGCGCCGTCGTGCCAGTGGTCGCCGCCGTCTTCGGGCTCGCCGTCCCCGCGGTCATCTTCGTGCTGTTCACCCTCGGGACGGGCATGGAGCACGCGTGGGGAGTCGTCATCTCCACCGACACCGCGTTCCTGGTCGGTGCCCTGGCCCTCATCGGCCCGCGCGCATCGGGCCGTCTCCGGGTGTTCCTCCTGGCGCTCGCCGTGGTGGATGACATCGGCGCTTTGAGCATCATCGCGCTCGTGTACACGGAGAACTTCAACCCGTATCCGTTGATCATCGCCGCGGTCGGCCTGGTCGGCGTCTACTTCACCCGCTACCTGCGCGGCGGCCGCGGCCCGGTCTACGCGACCCTCGCCATCATCGTCTGGCTCGCGTTCCTCGCCTCGGGCGTGCACCCGACGCTGGCCGGTGTCGCGATCGCCCTGCTCGTGCCCGTCTACCGGCCCAACCGGCGGGATGTGGAGCACGCCCTCGATCTCGCCCGCACCTTCAGGCAGTCACCGAACACGGAGTACGCGCGGGCGGCGGCGAACAGCCTGCGCGAGTCCATCTCCATCAACGAGCGGCTGCAGTCGGCGTGGGGTCCGTACGTTGCGTATGTCGTGCTGCCGCTGTTCGCCCTCGCCAATGCCGGCGTGCGGCTGGACGGCGACATCCTCGCCGGTGCGCTCGTCTCGCCGATCGCCTGGGGTGTGCTCGCGGGCCTCGTCGTCGGCAAGTTCGTCGGCGTGTTCGGCTCGGCCGCGGTGCTGCGCCTGCTCAAGATCGGCGACTTCGGGCCGGGCCTCACCCTCGACCGCCTGGCCGGCGGAGCGGCGCTGTGCGGCATCGGCTTCACGATCTCGCTGTTCATCGTCGATCTGGGCGTCCCGGATGAGGCGGCGCAGAACGCCGCCCGCGTCGGCGTGCTCGCGGCGACGATCGTGGCGTTCGTCGTCGCGACCATCGTCTTCCGGATCTCCGACGCGCGCCGGCCGAAGGAGGAGGCGGGCCTGACCCTGGTGCGCCCGGTGGACCCGGCACGCGACCACATCTTCGGTGCGCTGGACGCGCCGTACGAGATCGTCGAGTACGGCGACTTCCAGTGCGGCTTCTGCCTGAAAGCGACGGGTTCGGTGTTCGAGGTGCAGCGGGAGCTCGGCGACCGGTTGCGGTACGTGTGGCGGCACGCGCCGCTGACGCGGTACCACCCCAACGCGCTCGCCGCGGCGGAGGCGTCGGAGGCGGCGTCGCGGCAGGGCAAGTTCTTCGAGTTCGAGCGTGCCCTCTTCGCCGATCAGGAGCACCAGCTGCCGTCCGACATCCTGCGTCGTGCCCAGGAGCTCGACCTCGACCTCGATCGCTTCGAGGCCGACCTGAGCTCGCCCGAGGTGGCCGCGCGCGTCCGCGACGACATGCTGGATGCGGAGGCGATGGACATCACGGCCGTCCCGACGTTCTTCATCAACGGCCGCCGTCACGTCGGTCCGTACGACGCCCAGTCGCTGATCCGCGCGCTGCAGGCGACCGAGGACACCGACACGGCGGCCACCGCGCAGCCCTGAGCGCGCCTGCCCGTCCCTGATCGCGCTTGCCCGGGCCGGCATAGCGGCCACGCCGCCGCCCGGCGTCGGCGGTCGCCCCTACGATCGGGGCATGGCCGACGACCCGCAGCGAACAGCTCCCGAACCCCTGGTGGTCGCCGACCAGGCGGCGTGGCGCGCCTGGCTCGACGAGAACGAGCAGAGCTCCGACGGTGTGTGGCTGGTTCTCGCCAAGAAGGGTGTCACCGACCCGACATCCCTCGGCTATCAGGAGGCCCTGATCGAGGCACTCTGCAGCGGCTGGATCGACGGGCAGCGCCGGTCCCGCGACGACACGACCTTCGTGCAGCGGTACACCCCGCGGCGCAAGACCTCGCTGTGGTCGGAGCGCAACATCGGCATCGTCGAGACGCTGATCGCCGAGGGGCGGATGCGGCCGGCCGGGCAGGCGGAGATCGATCGGGCCAAGGCGGACGGTCGCTGGGAACGCGCGTACGCGGGCGCCGGGCGGATCGAGATGCACGAGGATCTGGTGGCCGCGCTCGAGGCCTCACCGGCGGCAACGGCCACGTTCGAGCGGCTCAACGCCCAGAACCGCTACGCCGTGCTCTGGCGGGTGACCACCGCACCGAACGCGACCACCCGCGGCAACCGACTGGCGAAGCTGATCGGGATGCTCGAGCGCGGCGAGACGCCTTACCCGCAGTAGGCCTGTCAACACAAGCGTTGTCCTGACGGCCCGGTCGCCCCTAGCGTGACGGTGACACAACACCATCGACAGGGAGACCCGCATGCCCACGACTTCGCCGCACGTCGCTTCGCTCACCGATGCCACCGACACGTATGAGAACGACTTCGGCAGCATCTCGCAGCTCACCGCCGACGACTTCCCGATCCTGAAGCGCATGTCGCTCAAGCGCATCGTCCTCGAACCGGGCGGGGTCCGCGAGCCGCAGTGGAACGTGAACGCGAACCAGATCGCCTACGTGGTGCGCGGGACGGTGCTGGTGTCGATGCTGGCGAACGCGGACGAGTTCGCGTCATTCGTCGTGACGGCGGGGCAGATGTACCACGTCGCGTCCGGCGCGATCTACCACATCGAGAACGTGGGGGAGGAGACCGCGGAGATCATCGCCTCCCTCCGCACCTCGCGTCCGGCGCACTTCTCGCTGCAGAACAGCTTCAATGCGATGACGGATGCGGTGCTCGGCAACACCTACGATCTCCCGTCGTCGGCGTTCGCCGCCTTCGACCGGCACGACGCGCAGCAGATCGTGCGTCGGGAGGGCCCGGCCCGCATTCCGGACACCGCCGGCCTGCCGAACGCCCACCTGTTCGATGCCGCGGGGCAGAATCCGCCGCTCTCGTACGCGTACGGCAGCGCGCGGCTCGCGCGCAAGCAGTTCTGGGCGGCGCTCGACGACCTATCGATGTACTCGCTCGAGATCGCGAACACGGGGATGCGCGAGCCGCACTGGCATCCCGTCACAGCCGAGCTCGGGTACGTGCAGAGCGGGCACGCGCGGATGACGGTGCTCGACCCGGACGGCTCGCTCGACACATACGAGCTGGAGCCCGGGAACGCCTACTTCATCCCGCGCGCCTACCCGCACCACATCGAGGCGTTGGGCGACGAGGGCATCCACTTCCTGATCTTCTTCGACCAGCCGACGCCCGGTGACATCGGATACCGCGCCACCGCATCAGCGTTCTCGCGGGAGGTGCTGTCGTCGGCGTTCGGGGTGCCGGAGGCGCAGCTCCCGCAGTTCCCGTTCACGCCGGTCGATCCGCTGATCGTCGGGCGCACCAACCCCGTCGACCCGGTGAAGTAGGGGCAGCCGGTCAGCCGCCCGAGCGGGTCAGGCCGCGGAGCTCACCGGTCGACGATCCGAAGTCGATGTGGATGTGCGTGCAGTAGTCGGCGAAGCGCGAGATGTTGCGCAGCGGCGGCATCCAATACGCCCCGCAGCCGTCGGCCCCCGAGGCCTGCCCGGCGCGCGATCCGGCCGGCAGGAAGGAGTCGAGGAACGGGAGCAGGATGTTCGTCGGCCCGTCGTTGCCGCGCGTCCTGGCGGAGCCGATGTAGGTGAGGTCCATCGCGTTGGGGGCGCCCGGCGGCGTGCAGTGGCGGGAGGTCGGGTTGCTCGCGCAGGTGGCGACGCCGTCGTTGGCGCAGTGCCGGTTGAGGTCGCTCACCTGCACCGAGCCGTAGTTGCGGATGATGATCACCAGCGTCTGCAGCGTCCGCTTGTCGATGTTGCACTGCGGCGTCTGCCCGATGGTGCCGTTGGCGATCGGCTGCAACTCGTTCGGGATGATGGCGCGCTCGGCCCATTCGATGATGAGCGTGCCCTGGTTGTAGTCCTCGAGCAGCTTCTGTGCGGCGGCCTGCGCCGTCGCGGGCACATCGACGCACGTCTCGACACAGGTGCTCTCCGCCGGCTGCGCCAGTGCGGCTCGGGCGGAGGGCGCGGGCGCTGCGGCGGAGAACCCGGCGACCACGAGCACCGCGATCAGCGCGAAGGCGACGCGGAGGGACGTTCGGCGGAGGCGGCGCATGTCAGTCCTGACTCACGGTGACGCCGGCGAGCGTGAAGCAGTCGCGTGCGACGGCGGAGGAGTCGTCCACCGTCTTCTGCGGGCCCGCGCCGGTCTCCGGATTGATGGGGTTGGCATTGATGAAGGCGAGATTCGCGGCCAGCGGCTTCCAGACGCCGTCCTTCTCGGCGGCAGCGGCGGCGAGGGGCGTCGCGGCGGCGACCCGTGTCGCGGCGAAGCCGTCGGCGACCTGCTGGCACGCCTGCACGGCCAGCGCCTTCGCCCCGGCGGTGTCGACGGGCGCCCCGGTCGGTTCGGGCGCGTCCGGCGCGTCTGTGGCATCCGGGCCGGTCGTCGGCGCGGGAGTCTGCGTCGCGGGGGCCGTCGGCGTCGGCGTCGGGCTGGCGGTGAGCGTCGGCGTCGGGAACGGCGTCTGGGTCCCGGCGTCGGCGCCGGACTTCGGCGCGCAACCGGCCAGCGCCAGCGCGAGCACGGCCGCCGCCACGGTGAGCGCGCGCACGCGCCCGAGCTGCGAGACCATCGGAACCACCCCATCCCCGAACGGGCGTAAATACTTGCATAGGCTACGGCGTCGGTCGCGCCGATCGGCGGAGTGACGCGCGCTCTGCGGGGAACGGCTGCCGGGTCAGACGCCGGTCTTCCCTGCCTTCTTGCGGGCACGGAGGTCGACCAACCCGACGACGAGGGCGACCGCGAGCAGCGCGAGGGTGACGAGGTAGCCGTCCCGGACCGCCTGGTGGTACTGATCGATCGGATGGTTGCCGCCGCCCGGGACGGTCGCGAAGAACACCGCCGTGACCAGTGCGACGCCGACGGCCGTTCCGACCCGCTGGCCCAGCTGCGCGATCGACCCGGCCGCGCTGCCCTCCTCCGGCGGCACCTCCGAGAGCGTCAGCGTCTGGTTGGGGGAGATGACGAACCCGCCGCCGATGCCGCCGACCAGAGTGGATGCGGCCATCAGCCATTCCGCCGCGGCCGGCGGTGCCAGGGTCGCTGAGGCGAGCAGCGCGCCGATGCCCACGATCACGATGACGAGCCCCACGACGACGAGGGCGCGTCCGAAGCGCTGGACGAGACGGCCCCCGATGAACGCCCATACCGCCGCGCCGAGGGCGAAGGGGACGCTGACGAGACCCGCGGCAAGCGGCTGAGCGTGCAGCCCCTCCTGGAGGAACAGAGTGGTGACGAGGAAGCTCGCCGGGAGACCGGCGAAATACACCGCGGCGATGAGGATGCCGTTGCGGTACGACGCCAGCCGGAACAGGTCGAGGTGGACGATCGGCGAGAGCCCGCGCTTCGCATAGCGGCGCTCCCAGAGGAGGAATGCCGACCCGAAGGCCACGAACGCGATCAGCCACAGCCAGCGGAGCGGGTCGTCGGTGGGGGAGCCCGTGGTGAGCAGGAAGGGCAGCATCAGGCCGAGGATGGCCCCGGCCAGCAGGATCAGCCCGACCGGATCCAGCTGCGTCCCTCCCGCGGGCCTCTCCTGTCTGCGCGGCAGGAACCGCAGAGCGAAGAAGAGCGCGACCGCTCCGCACGGCACGTTGAACCAGAAGAGCAGCCGCCAGCCCTCCTCCGCGCCGCCGAGCGCGATCAGGGAGCCGGCGAGGCTCGGGCCGATCGCCGTGGCGATGCCGACCATCGCACCGAAGACACCGAACGCGCGCCCGCGCTCCGGGCCGCGGTAGAGCTGCTGGATCATCCCGAGCACCTGCGGCATCTGGACGCCGGCCGCGGCCCCCTGCACGAAGCGCGCGATGGTCAGCCAGAGGATGTTCGGGGCGAGCGCGCAGAGGGCGCTCGCGAGGCTGAAGCCGACCAGGCCGATGACGAACATCGCCCGGCGGGACCGCGTGTCACCGAGGCGTCCGGAGGGCACGAGCGTGAGGCCGAAGGCGAGCGCGTAGCCCGCGACGATCAGCTGCAGCTGCGTCGAGTCGGCGTGCAGGGAGCGCTGGATGGACGGCAGCGCGACGTTCACGCCGGAGAGATCGAGGATGGTCAGTGCGCCCACGGCGATGCAGACCGCGAAGGCCGGACCGCGCGCCGCACGGGTTCCCTGAGCGGTGTCCTCTCCGGAGGGGCCCTGTGAAACGTCGGTCACGCCGACACCGTACGCCCCGCTCAGTCGGCGAGCGCTCCGGTCAGGTACGCGCGGAGGATGCGGCGGAGCCGCGGCTCCAGGTCGATCAGCGCGTGCCCGAGCCGCGGGTCGGTCCGGTAGAGCTCGGCGATCTCCGGCGGCGGGGTGGAGATCTGCCAGAAGGTGCCGGCGAGGGAGGTGGCGGCGGCGACCAGATCGCGTGCGGCGGTGTCCGAGAGGGCCGGGAGCGCATCCCGGACCGCGTCGCTGATCGCCGCGAGGCTCTCACCGCTCGTGAGCTTGTAGCTGCGCACGGCCTCGACGGAGACGTTGCGCTCGAGGTTCAGGGGCGCCTGCGCGAGCAGGTCGCAGAACGCTCCGCGCGCGGCGAGGGTGGAGGCGAAGGCGGCGGCGACGCCGTCGGCGGTGGAGGCGCGACGGACCCGCTCGCACAGCACGGGCGTCCACTCCCGCCACGCCTCGGCGGTGAGCCGGAGGAAGATCTCCTCCCGGGTCTCGAAGTACCGCAGCATGGCCGACTTGTGCATCCCGACCGCGTCGGCGATGTCGGTCAGGGTGACCGTGCGGATGCCACGATCGCGGCCGAGGGCGCGGGCGGCGTCGAGGATCGCCTGCTCGCGGGCGGCTTTCGCCTCGGGGGATCGGGCTCGTCGCTGCCCGCTCTCTCGCGTCTCCTGCTGGGTCATGCCGCCAGTTTAGCGCAACCGAGTTGCATTATTTAAAGAAACGGTGTTTCATTAACTTCATGGAACAGACATGGTTCATCACAGGCTCCTCCCGCGGCTTCGGCCGCTCCCTCGTCGTCGCCGCGCTCCGCGCCGGTGACCGCGTCGCCGCCACCGCCCGTCGCCCAGAGCAGCTCGACGACCTCGTCGCCGAGTTCGGCGACCGCATCCTGCCGCTCCGGCTCGATGTCACCGACCCCGCCCGCGCCGCCGAGGCGCTCCGCGAGGCGCACGAACGGTTCGGCCGGCTCGACGTGATCGTCAACAACGCCGGCTACGCGAACGTGTCGCCGATCGAGACGACGGACGACGCCGACTTCCGCACCCAGTTCGAGACCAACTTCTGGGGCGTGTACAACATCAGCAAGGCGGCCATCCCGCTGCTGCGTGCGCAGGGCGGCGGGCTCGTCATCCAGTTCTCGTCGGTCGGCGGGCGCGTCGGCGGGTCGCCCGGCATCGCCTCCTACCAGGCCGCGAAGTTCGCGATCGACGGCTTCAGCCGCGTGCTCCGGACCGAGACGGCTCCGTTCGGCGTGAAGGTCCTCGTCGTCGAGCCGAGCGGCTTCCGCACCGACTGGGCGGGCTCGTCGATGGAGGTGCGCGAGATCCCCGAGGGATACGAGAGCACCGTCGGCGCGATGAACCGCCGGGTCCGTCAGTCCGACGAGGGACCGGCCGGCGACCCGGACCGCGCGGCCGAGATCCTCGTCCGCCTCGCCAAGAGCGACGACATCCCGCAGAACCTCCCGCTCGGGGTGAACGCCACCGAGATGAGCGTCGCGCAGGACCGTCGCCTCCTGGCCTCCGACCTCGCGTGGGCGCCCGTCTCGCGCTCCGCCGACGCCGCCGAGCCCTACCCCGTCCCCTTCCCGCCCGCCGCCTGACCCCCGCGCGCCCCTCCGCACCACCGTCGAGTCCGCGAACTTTGCACATCCTCGCGGCGTTCCGCGTGCAGTTTGTGCGTACTCGACGGTGGGGCGGAGGGGCGGGTAGGGTTCGCGTATGACGGCGGCGTCACCGGAGCGGGGCATGCGCACCTTCGCGCAGGTGCTCGTCAACACGGCCGTGGCCAACGTCACCACGAGCTACCTCTGGTTCGCTCTGACCTTCTGGGTCTACCTCGAGACCCGGTCGGTGCTCGCGACCGGCATCGTGGGCGGCGCCTACATGCTCCTGGTCGCGGTGTTCTCCATCGTCTTCGGCACGATCGTCGACCGGCATCGCAAGCAGTCCGTCATGATGCTCGCCTCGCTGCTGACGCTCGCGTCCTTCTCGATCGCCGGTGTGCTCTATCTGATCTTCCCCGAGGAGGCGCTGCTCGACCTGGGCGGCCCGATGTTCTGGATCTTCGCGGGCATCATCCTGTTCGGCGCCGTCGTCGAGAACCTCCGCAACATCGCCCTGTCGACCACCGTCACCCTGCTCGTCCCCGTCGAGCGCCACGCCAACGCCAACGGGCTCGTCGGCACGGTCCAGGGTCTCGCCTTCATCGTCACCAGCGTCTTCAGCGGCCTCTCGATCGGCCTGCTCGGGATGGGGTGGACGCTGGTCATCGCGATCGTCCTGACCGGGCTGGCCGCCTTCCACCTGCTCATGCTGCGCATCCCCGAGGAGCTCCCGGAGCGCGACGCATCGGCGTCGGCCGTCGACCTGCGTGGGAGCATCGCGGCGATCCGCCAGGCGCCCGGACTGTTCGCCCTGATCATCTTCTCGACGTTCAACAACCTGATCGGCGGCGTCTACCTCGCGCTGATGGATCCGTACGGTCTCGAGCTCTTCGCCGTGGAGGTGTGGGGCATCGTCCTCGGTGTCGCCTCCACCGGGTTCATCATCGGCGGGCTGGTCGTGGCGAAGTTCGGCCTCGGCAAGAACCCCATCCGGACCATGCTGATCCTGGTCGCCATCATGGGACTGCTCGGCGCGACCTTCACCCTCCGTGAGTGGTGGCTGCTGTACGCGGCCGGCATCTGGGCGTACATGGCGCTCATCCCGGCCGTGGAGGCGTCGGAGCAGACGGTCATCCAGAAGATCGTGCCGTTCGCCCGGCAGGGTCGCGTGTTCGGTTTCGCGCAGGCGCTGGAGTCGGCCGCGGCCCCGATCACCGCGTTCCTGATCGCGCCGGTGGCGCAGTTCCTGATCATCCCGTACATGGCGTCCGAGTCGGGCTCGGCGACGTGGGGCTGGCTCCTCGGCGACGGCAGCGCGCGGGGGATCGCCCTCGTGTTCCTCGTCTCCGGCCTCATCATGGTCGCGCTCGCGCTCGGCGCCTTCCTCACCCGCTCCTACCGCCTCCTTTCGGCGGAGTATCGGGGGAGCGCCAAGGATGCGGTGATGACGATTCGGTGAACAGGCCGAGTCGGGTCTGCCCCGTAAGCTGTGGACTGGCTATGCTTCGGATCGTTCGGGGGGAAAGGCCATCCGGAGGGGGAAGGGCCATGTACGGTCTGTCATCGGCGGGAGCATTCGCCGCAGCGGTCGCTGTCGCGGCGATCGTCCTGCTGCTCGCGCCCGTGGGCGAGGTGGTGTCGCCTGTCGTCCAGGCGGTGGATCTGGTGGTCGCCGGGGTCGCGGGGGCGGCCGCAGCGACGTTCTTGAGCATCGCGGGAGGTCAGCGGCACCGCCGCCGACGCGCCCGCTAGCGCCACACCCCTGTTCTCCGCAAGGGGTCCCTCAAAAGTTGACAACCTAGCCTGGCGTGGGAATCATCACGAAGGTGACGTTGGTGGACGGGACCCTCGAGGACTTCGCCCGCGATTTCGAGATCGCGCTGGCGCAGCGCCAGGTCACGGCCGCCTACCAGCCGCAGATCGACGTCGCCGACGGCACGGTCGTCGGTGTGGAGGCGCTCGCCCGCTGGACGCATCCGGAGCACGGCGAGGTCGCTCCCGACGTCTTCGTCGACATCGCGCAGAAGACCGGCCTGCTCCCGCTGCTGACGGCTCGGATCATCTCCGACGTGACGTCGGAGTACATCCCGGGCTGCACCATCGATGTGGCGGTCAACGTCTCGGCGACCCAGCTGGAGGATCCCTCCCTCTACGACATGTTCGAGGGCGCCTTCGCGACCGGCCGGTGCGACCCGGAGACGCTCATCGTCGAGGTGACCGAGAGCTACAGCATCGAGCATCCCGAGCGGGTCGCTGCTCCACTGGAGGCGCTCGCCGCGGCCGGCGTCACGATCTCGGTGGACGACTTCGGGACAGGGCATTCGTCGTTCGCACGGGTCGAATCCCTGCATGCCAGCGAGCTGAAGCTCGACAAGAGCCTGGTGCAGGCGGATGACCGGGTTCACGAGGTCGCCCAGATCATCGGCGAGGCGCACCGCCGCGGCATCCGCGTCGTCGGCGAGGGCGTCGAGAGCCGCGGGCAGCTCGACCGGCTGGCCGCCGCGGGCTGCGACCGTGCCCAGGGGTACTGGATCGCACGCCCGCAGCCGGCCACGTCGCTGCTGTCGTGGTACCGGATGCGCACCCGCGAGTCCTGACGCAGAACGCGCCCGGCCTGTGGTCAGGCCGAGCGCGTCCAGGTCGTCCGGTGAGCGGTGCTCAGAGTGCGTCGAACGAGTCGATGTCGACGCGCGACTCCTCCTGGCGGGGAGCGGGCGGGTCGACCTCGATCTGCGCCCAGGTGACCGGCATGCCGGGGGAGAAGAGCACGTCCACGCCGGGGCCGCCGCGGAGCGGGGGGATGGTGACGTAGCCGCCGCCGGCTCGTACGGCCTCGAGGATCTTCCCGCGCAGGTCGTCCACCGGATCGGGGAGGAAGTAGTCCTTTCCATCGACCGTGAGGCGGTGAACGATCATGCGGTGATCCTTTCCGTGGGGATGATGTAGAAGACTATCGCGCGGTCACGATACACCTGTATTCCGGACGGGTAAGCTCGCAGCAGCGCCGCAAGGCGCCACGAACGACCAGAGGAAAGGCATCCGTGGGCACACTGCGCTACGACGGCGAAAGCTACGAACTCGACGACCGCCTGCTGTTCCACATGCAGATCGCGATCAGCACCAAGCTCCGCCGCGGGGAGAACTTCTTCCTCACCTGGCCGGTGCCGGCCGAGCTCGGCAGCGGTCGTCACACCGTCTGGGTCGACAACGGCGTCCCCCTGCACATCTTCTTCTCCGGCTCCAAGGTCCCGACCCTCAACAAGGACTGGATCGAGGCCATGATCCAGACCGCCAGCAGGGCCTCCGGGATGATCGTCATGGAGGAGTCCGAGATCCGCCCGAATCCCCGGGGATGACGCCGGGCCAGCGCTTATAGCGGAAGCGTTTCACGAAAACAAGGCCCCCCGATTTTCTTGCTTCACCGAGCGGGTAGTTCGATCATCTAACTAGATCTTCGAATCGCACCACGACGGAAGAGAAGTTAGGAAAGAGCCATGGCCGAGTCCCTCGCAGAAATCGTCGACCTGCCCACCGAGTATGTCTCGTGGCACTCGCCGGCGGCCGCCCTCTGGGTCGCCTCGACGCCGACCGCGTACGTGGGCATGGTGGACCGCAACCACGACGGTTTCGTCGCCACCGACTGCACCGGCCGTGAGCTGGGCGTGTACGGGACGCTGGAGTCCGCACGCGTCGCCGTCTACGGCGCCTGGGTCGCACCGGCACCGGCCGAGGAGCAGGCGCTCATCGCCTGACACCCTGAACCATCCCGGCCGGCGTTTCGGGTGCGCCAACCGGGATTCGACGGAGCCCCGGTACCTCCTCTGGTGCCGGGGCTCCCATCGTTAATGAGCGCTCAGTTCAGGCTCGGCTCCGCGAGGGCTTCTGCGACGGCCTGCTCGACGCTGAGCTCGCGACCCTCGGACACCGCGGCCGCCAGCCGCCCGGCCGGCGCCACGGAGGCGAGGCGGTCCAGGTACCGCTGGTGGAAGGTGAACGTCGGCCCGTTGTGGGTTCCCGACCGCTCCCGCAGTGCGTGTGCGGCCCCGGCGAGGCGCCCGGCCCGCTCGACGTCGCCGGCGAGGGCGGCCACGGCCGCGAGGCCCTCGAGCCCGTATGCGATCCCCTCGATGTGTCCGAGCGACGTGGACAGGGTCACACTCAGCGAGAAGTCCTTCCTGGCGTCTTCGGGCGAACCGAGCAGGAGGTGCGCCCAGCCCAGGTGATAGGAGGCGATCCGGCCACCGACGGCATCCCCGGCCCGCTGCGTGAGGGCGAGGGACTCGTCGAACCGCTCGAATGCGGCGTGCAGCTCCTGCCGCAGCAGCGCCACCCGGCCGAGGAGGACGAGCGCCATCGCCTCGCCCCACACGTCGCCGGTCTCGCGGAACAGCCGCAGGCTCCGCTCCATCACGTCCGACGCGCGGTCGGTGTCCGGTTTCTCGCCGGCGAGGAGCGCGAGGGCGAGGGAGATCTGCGCCATCGCCTCGCCGGAGCGGTCGGCGCAGCGGCGGAACAGGTCGGCGCTCTCCGCGAGATCGGCGGCGACGCGTCCGTCCGGGTCCTTCCAGAACCGGATGGTCCGCGTGAAGTAGAGCGCGACCGCGCGCGTGCGGTCGTGGAGGGCCTCACCCGACTCGAGCGGTTCGTCCATCCACGTGCGCACCTCGCCGAGCAGGCCGATCACCCAGAAGTACAGGAAGAGGTTGAAGGCGAGCTCGGCTGCCCGGTCCCAGTCGCGGGCGTCCAGCAGGTAGCGCTCGGCGGCGCGGAGGTTGTCGCGCTCGTCGCCGAGCCGCTGCATCCACTCGCGCTGCCCTCCGCCCTTCAGCGGCAGGCGCGCCCGTGCGCCGAGGTCGATGAAGTAGCGGGCGTGGGCGTCGCGGGCGCTCTCGAGCTCGCCGTCGCCGTGCAGCTGCTCCCTGGCGTACTCGCGGACGATCGCCTGCATCGTGAAGCGCGGCCGGTCGTCGCTGTCGTGCTGGGCGACGAGGCTGGAGTCGACGAGCACGGCGAGATCGGACAGCACGTCGGCATCGTCGCCGTCCGCGCCGACGAACTCCGCCGCCTCCAGCGTGAAGCCGCCCTCGAACACTCCCAGCCGGGCGAGCAGACGACGCTGCTCCGGCGCGAGCAGCTGCGTGCTCCACTCGATGGTGCGGCGGATGGTCTGTTGCCGCTCCGGGAGGTCGCGCGAGCCGCCGACGAGCACCGAGAGGCGACGGTCGAGGCGGTCCAGCAGCTCGGCGGGGGAGAGCACGCGGATGCGCGCGGCCGCGAGTTCGATCGCCAGCGGCACGCCGTCGAGCGCGGTGCACACCCGGGCGACCGCGTCGGCGTTCTCCGCGGTGATCTCGAAGTCGGGCTTCACGGCGTGCGCCCGCTCGACGAAAAGGTTGACCGAGGAGTCCTCGGCGAGCGGTCCGACGTCGTAGCTCTGCTCGGCGCTCACCCGCAGGAGCGTCCGGCTGGTCACCAGCAGTGCGACGCCGGGTGCGGCCGCGAGCAGACCGGTCAGCAGGGGTGCCGCATCCAGCACCTGCTCGAAATTGTCGAGGACCAGCAGGATGCTGCGGTCGCGCAGCGCCGTCGCGAGGTTGTCGAGGATGGGCGCGTCTCCGGTGTCGCGCACGCCCAGGGCCTGCGCGATACGGTTCGGTACCCGCTGCGGGTCGTGCACCGCCGAGAGGTCGACGAACACCGCTCCGTCGTCGAAGTGCTGGGCGGCGGCGCGCGCTGCCGCGATCGCGAGCCGGCTCTTCCCGATGCCACCTGGGCCGACCAGCGTCACGAGGCGGGTGCCGCGCGCGAGCCGATCGCCGATCGCCGCGATGTCCGCCTCCCGCCCGACGAGCCCGGTCAGCGGGACCGGCAGGCGCACGGGCTCCACGACGCGGTCGGCGTCGCTCGCCACATCGGCGGTGATGAGGGCGCGGCTCTGGTCGAAGCGCTCGGCGAGCAGCGTGGCGAGGTCGTTCTCGATCAGCTGCGCGAGCTCCTTGGGCGTCTCGAAGTACTTGTATGCGGCACGGTCGTCGTCGCGGATGCGCGCAAGCAGCGTGGCGAGGCGCGGCTCGCGGTTGTCGGCCGGGCTCTTGACGTAGAGCAGGCGAGGCAGCTCGGTCGGGCAGAGGTTGTACTCGTCCTCGAGGCCGGAGACCTCCTCGTCCGGGGCGACCCAGCCGTAACGCTCCCAATACAGCCCGAGGAAGACGTCGCTCTGTTCCAGGTAGGCGCGGTAGAGCTCGCGCGGAGGATGCGGCCGGGCGCCCAGTTCGAACATGACGGGGGCGAGATGCAACCGCTCGATGGCGGTCCGCGCTGCCCGGCGCTCAGCGGCGAGCTCCTGCAGCGTGGAGGAGACGAAGATCCGCAGCCGCTGGTCCGGCGTGCGGATTACATGAGGGTGGCTCATGTCACGTCATTGTGTTGCTTCGATGTGCAAATGTACAGAGGGCGTGCCGCGCGAGCCCATTAGCACTCCGGATCCGTCATGCGCAAGGAGGTTCAGAGGATCCGCGATCGGAGGTTAGCTAGGAAGGTGAAGGAAATCGCGTGGTACGTACTGGGCTTCGCGCTGGCGGTCTGCGCCATCGCCGTGGGGCTGCTCCTGGCGCCCGACGCCGCCGACGCCACCGAGGGTCCGGGCGGGCTGCTGCAGCATCTGACCCCCACCGAGTGGGCGGATCTCGTGGTGGCCCTGGTGTTCGCCGCGATCGCGTTCGTCAGCGGCAGCTACCTGTCGTCGCGTGCGGCTGCGGAGGCCGACGACACCGCACTGACGGTGGAGCTCGTCACCGCGCAGCGCGCGGGCTGACGGGCCGGGGTTGAGGGACCGGGGCGCGACGGGGATGACGCGCTCGATGACGGCAGCTTCGCTGACGCCAGCATTCTCGGCTATCTCGTGGATGCGATCGCGGTCGGGCTCTTGTACGCGCCAACCAGCGACCTTCGGATTGATCAGTGATCCCTTAGTACGTCACTTCGCCGACACGCGTTAGCGCTAGCTTTACGACCCCTGGCCGCTCGCGAGTGACGCGCCGAGTTAATCACAGCGGAGATGCAAATCTGGCTATGGTCGCGTGGCCGATCTAGGTTTCTCTTACGGCCGACTAATCCGAGCGTCGGCCTTAGGGGGCCGAGATGTCCAAAACCCGTGGCTTGGCGGATTGGCGCAGCTGGTCGGCTTGGCGAGATTTCTCGTCGCCGCTGCAGCTAGGGCGCCTTGGGCTTGCGTGCGCCGCCATCTGGGTCCTGCTCTGGACGGCGTGCGTCGTTTTCGTCTCGGTGGGACTGGACCTCACAGAGACGAGGCTGAGGAACACCGCCATAGTTCTCTTCCTAGCTCCCTTTCCGCTACTAATCATCTGGTCCCTGTGGGTGGTCGTGGTGACCGTCGCCACAGCAACCCACCTTCCACCTGCGGTTCCGCTCCGCGAGCGCTCAGTGCTGGGATCGGGAATTAGTTGGGCCGCGCGAGTCATGTGGGGAACGGCTCTTCTGGTCATATCGGGCGTGATAGGCGGCTTTATCGCCCAACAACTCGACGGCATATCCAAAAGCTATGCCGCCGCGACTTCTTCGTCTTCCCAGGCATCCGGTAACGGCGCAGGGACGGCCGCCGCTGGCCTCCAGTTCGAAGAGGTGCTTTACGAATGGTTTGCGGTCTGGATAGCGGTCTTCGCTGCCATCCTGGTCTATGCGTTGCCCCTCTGGCTCCTCTGGAAGCTACTCAGGGCTCGCACCCCTACACGCCGGGCGGCGCTGGCGGCTGCTCTGGTCAAAGTACCGGATTCCAAGTCGAAGGACCGTTGGCTCGAGCACCTCTCCCACTGGCTTTATCCGGTGGTGTTCGGGTTCTTTGCGATGCCCCTTCTCGGGACGGGGGTGTTGTTGCTCGGCGCGTGGCTAGTTCAGTCATGGCACGACGGCGTACTCAGAGGCCTGAATAGCGCGCAGTAGCTTTGTCGCGGCCCGCACATCCCGCACACCCCAGACTGGGCGACCCGGGCTGCCGGATGGCGCGCCCGCTCACTTCTCCAGTACCTCGAGCACGCTAGCGTCGATGCTCTCATCTCGGCGGACGACGACGCGTGCAATGACGTCAACCAGCGCCGACTTGACCGAGCGGGGTATCGGCACCGGCACCTCCTCCTGCAGCCGGACAAGAACGTCGGGCTGGCCCGCCATGACGTTGACCGGATGCATGACTTCGTGGCCCGATTCGAGAACGGGCGCTGACCAAGATCCCGGTTATACATCGGCGAGGTATAACGCCAATCTCCGCGACGGCAACACCGCCAACAACAAGCTCGACAACGAGCGCGAAACCTATATCGACAAGAAGAACGACAACAAGCTCGACAATAAGAACGGCATCTCGTAGAATTGACGCGCAGGCTCCCCCCGCGCACGCGGACCAGGGGGCCTCGCTGTTTAACCGGGCAGTTCCCACGGACCGTGCATGGGATCCTTCTCCATGAGGTAGTCCTCGTACCAACGCCAGGCGAATTGGTTGCCGCCGTGCGGGTTGACATGCGTTTGCGCCGTCCACGCCACCAGATCCGCCATCTGCGTCCACTGCGACCGCCGCGAGTCGTGGAACATCGGATCCTCGATGATGTGGCGGGTGTCCAGCTTCAGCGAGCGGTGCGCGTTGATGTAGGCGGGGTCCGGGTTGCCGTCCATGCTGATGAGCGCAAAGCCCTTGGTGCGTGCGTGCTCGTCGTCCCACATGTGCACCAGGTCGGTGTAGAGCTCCGCCTTCTCGGCCGTGAACTCACCACGACGCTTGTTAGTCTTCCGGTACACCGCCCCCAGGTCGATGAGGTCACAATCACGCAGCTCCTCGAGGCAGCGAGTCGCCACCTCGCGCCCGAGGTCCTTCCAGTAGGTCGTCGAACCGTGCACGAACCGGGCAGGCGGCTTGATCGAGATTTCTCCACGGCCGCCGACGTACGCCGTGGTGTGCAACTCCTGACGCACCGGGATGGCGTATTCACGGTTGAGGCGCTTCCTGAACTCCAGCCAGTGACGGAGGGCCGCTCGCCAATTGTCCGGCGACACCTCCACCCAGCCATAGACGAGCGATCCGGCCTGTTCGTCGCCGGAGTCGTCCACGTAGATCATTCGAGAGAGCGCAGAGGTCACCGGATCAAACTACTCGACCGTTATTCCTTGGCCGTCACAGCAGTTCGAAGCCTTCTGAGCGGGCAGGACCGGAATCAGCTAGACAAAATGAATCGTCCTGGTAAACAAGCAAAATTGAGGTGCCGGTACAAACTTGCGAACGAGACGAGCGACCAGATCGGACACCCCCATGCCGAGCGCTCCCGACGATGAGCTCGCCGCCGCGACAAGCCAGGCAGCGGCTAACGCCGCGACCGTCATGCTCCAAAATCCTCTTGGTGCGGGCCCCTTCGTCGCCGCCTTGGTCGACGAGCTTTCAACCCGCACCCAGCGAACGCAGCTTGACGTGCGAAGTCGCATGCTGCGCTCGCTCATGGTGAGCACTCGCGTCGATGCTCAGAAGGCGGTGATCGCTGGGATCGATCGTGTGACCTTCGCGTCCCTTCTCGACCCCGAGCTGCAGGCGGCGTTCAACCGCTACTTGCGGCGGCTCGCCGAGAAGAAGCGGACGGAGCGAGAGGACCGTGAGCCACCGAACATGAAGCCATCCTGGCCCCACATGAAATGACCGTTATGGCCTCTGATGCTGCCCCTCTCGTCGAGAATCAATCACGGGACGTAAAACTCGCGAGGCTCGCTCGCCTGCACAGAGAGCGCTCCGCCAGGGCTACCGCCACCGACCGTCACCGCGTAGGGCACGCCGGACCCGTGGTTCTTTCCAGCGCACGCGCATTCACACAGCCAGGCGTTGTCCTGCTTGCCCTTTTTCCAGCAGGCCTCGACACACTTCTCGACACCGCCGTACTGGATGACCTTTACTCTCCCGTAGCGTGCGGCCAGTCCGAGGATGACCTCATTCGTGTGAGATCGCGAGACACTCCAGACTCCCCGGGCATACTCGACCTGACCTCGACGGGATGCGCCGAACGTGTCACCGAGTATCGAGTACCCCTTCCCGTTGCCTTCGAACGGCATGTCTCGGATCTCCGTCCGTCTCTTCGGCCGGATAGTCACAGTTACGCCCATGGGCAGATCGTAAAGCTTGCCAAGTCCAAGTTCTTAGCGCGCCGCCCCTGCGCCATAAACGATCGTTTCTGGCGCAGGGGTCGAGGGTTTGGACGGAACTTGCCGAATGCGCCACTTTGACACGCCGAAACTAAGCGCCGAAACCGAAACGCTCCAAAACATGCACGGCAACGTTTTCGGCTGGAGCTAGATTCGAGTGGAGCGAGCCATGCCGAACATCGTCGGGTACGCCCGAGTGAGCACCCGCGAGCAGAATCCGGCGGCCCAGGAGGCAGAACTGATCGCGACCGGCGCGGTGCGTGTGTTCGTCGACCACGCGAGTCGAGCCGCGTCAGCGATCGCCCGCAGTGGCTCGCCTGCCTGGAATATCTGAACCCCGGCGACACCCCATCGTTCGTGAACTCGATCGGATCGCTTGGAGCGAGAGGATGGCGATCCAGACGATCAGTGAACTGCACAACCGGGGGATGAACATCAAGAGCCTCACCGAGGCGGACATCGACACGACTTCACCGATGGGGCGAGCCCTCTTCGGGATCGTCGCGGTGTTCGCTCAGCTCCGCGTCGACACCATCCGAGAGAACACAGTGCGAGGACTTGCCCATGCTCGCTCCGAGGGCCGTGTCGGTGGCCGGCCCAGTGTGATGACTGTCGACCGCATCGCGACAGCACGGAAGATGAGGAGCGAGAACCAGTCCTACCGCGCATCGCAGACGTGCTAGGCGTGGGTGAGTCGTCCGTCCGTCGGGCACTTGCCGAACCGGAGGAGGCAGCATGAGCAGAGAGATCAGAATCAGCGCCCGGCAACTCGCCGGGCAGCAGGCTCGGATCCACAAGCGCGCTCAATCGGGCGACCGTATCGTGGTGAGGGTCGGCCGCGGCACCTACCGCCTGGCTCCCTCGTCCGGGTGAAGGTTGACACCAAACTCCTGCAGGTAGCTCGTGCCGTGCACCCCAACTTGGCAGACCTCAGCGACAGCGAACTCGTTGAGAGCGTGATGGAGGGCTGGGTCAGGATCATGACCGAGCAATAGAGGTCATAGCGTCCATCCCCTTGGGGGTGCGGCCAGCAGCCAGCGCTGTGCAGCACGAAGCGGTTCCTGTGGCTGAATGTTGTAGAAGAATCGCCGGTAGCTGTCGCGCTGACCCTCAGGCAGGGGCATGTCAGGGGACCACTCCGCGAGCACATCGTCGAGTGAGCTCCAACGCACCTCTCCGAAGGTCATAGGGAATGTCATCGGAAAGGTCATGCCCTGTTGGAACCGGTGCAGAATCACGACTCCGTGAGCGACCGCGTTCCTCGCCAGCCGCGCTCCGTCGAGGTAGCGCCCGTCCGCGTCGGCATCCCGTTTCTCCCGATACGACCTGCCTTTGTGAGCGCGAACCAGGAGATCGTCCACGGCAACGATCCAGAAAAGCGCCTGGCCGATCCACGGCATCAACTCCTCCGCACGATGGGGGTCGGTCTCTAGCCCGCCTAAACGCGCCTCTTGCAGGCTGGCCAGGTTGCGATCGATCGCTGCCAGCGCAACGCGCGCGCCTGGGTGAGCGAACTCCGCCCCGCTCATCGCGAATCCTCGTTCTTGAGCGTCACGTATCCTCCGATGTCAATGACCTCGCCATCGTGGTTGACGGTCACGCGCTCGACGTGCAGCACGCCATCGTCCAGGTCCCACAGCGGCGCCCCGTTGACTGCGTTAGGTTCGCCCCGTCTCTTGGCACTCCACGTCAGCCGGCCCACATCTATTCCGTTAAGTCGCGCCACCCACCTGTCTCCGAGGAAGACCACCTCCAGCTCGTCGCCCACATCTACGTTCTTGATCGCCGCGGTGATCGAGGTTCCAAGTAAGGAGGAGACGGTTGACGTCCCCGCCGCCATGAGGTCGGCAGCATAGCCCGACGTGAAGCCGTACATCCGATCGCCGTTCTTGTGCGTCGACCCGATCTGCGGATACGTCCTCCAGCGCGCGCTCATGCGCCGATCATCTCAGCCGACACCGACGACGCTCGCGCGAAACCAAATCTCGACGGACCTAGCTCAACGCTTAATACGCTCGAAGCGCTCGACGAACGACGAAACGGAGAGAGCATGAGCGGGGAACAGATCAGCACCGGGGCTCAGGCCTGGTGGATGTCGGCGCGTCTGTGGTGGGCCGGCCAGGGACGCATCCCTCGACGGAGAACGTTGACGATCATCACGGCCGTCGTCTTGCTGGTCGCGTTGATCTCCCCCGGCGACGGATTCACATGGATGCTGCTCGTCGGGTTCTATATCCCCGGCATCCTCTGGGTACGGCATTTCCGACGACTTCACGACTCCCGGGGATTTGGACTCCTCGGGTGGGGAGTCGTCGCGGGTGGCGGCGTCGCTCTCCTTGTGTCTGGTGTCATCGTGGCTATCCCCGGCTCTCGTCACATGTCGCGGTAGCGCTTCGCGGCGGCCAGCGCCTCACGCAGGCCGGCGGCGTCGTAGCGGCGGACGTAGGCCGGTGTGTCGCGCTGGGCACGCCATCCCTCGGACAGCTCGCCGACGTCGACGGTGTCGAATCCGAACTCGTCGATCAGCGCGGCGACGCGCTCGCGGGCGGCCGGGTCGTCTCCGGCGACGATGAGGGCGCGGCGGTCCGGGGTGCCGGCGGGGAGGCTCTGGCTGGTCAGCTCGGCGGCGCCGATGTGGTTGAAGGCCTTCACGACGTGCGATGTCGGCAGCACCTTCTGCAGGCGCTCGGCGACGGTGGTGGACTCGTCGTCCAGTTCCGCGATGTGCCCGTCGCGCTGCGGGTAGTAGTTGTTCGTGTCGATGACGATCTTGCCGGCCAGCTCCTCGACCGGCAGCGTCGCTTCGGCGGCGAGCGGGGTCGTGACCACGACGATGTCGCCGGCGGCAGCCGCCTCGACCGGGGTGGCGGCTCGGGCGTGCTCGCCGAGCTCGTCCACGAGGCCGCTCAGCGTCTCCGGGCCGCGCGAGTTGCTGAGCACGACGTCGTAGCCGCGGGCGACCGCGAGGCGGGCGAGCTGGGAGCCGATGTGTCCTGAGCCGATGAATCCGATTGTCGTCATACCTGCCGGAACCGTAACGGGCTCTGGATGATTCCCGCCGGCCGCATCCCGGTCAGCCGCAGAGCCCGACGCCCGCCGAGGTGAGGATGACGGTGCGGTTCTGCTCGGCGACGGCGTCCGAGTACGCGCCGGACGCGTCGGTCTCCTTCTTCCAGCCGCACCATTCGAAGCCGACCCCCGCGGTCTGGAGCAGCGTGGCGGGCACGCCGAGACCCACCAACGCCGCCTTGACCGCATCCGCCCGCTTCAGCGAGAGAGCGGTGTCGGCGGTGTTGTCGGTCGCCTGGTCCTTGGATGCGGTGCCCGTGATGGTCACCGGCTTGCCGTTCTGCTCGATCGCGGGCACGAGCGTCGCGAGCACCTTCTGGGCCGCGGCCGGGTCGGAGAAGTCCGCCGTGTCCTTGGTGAAGAGCAGCTCGCTGTTGCGGATGACGACAGGTTTCGACCAGTCCGTCTTCGTGGCGACCGGCTCGATGGTCACCGGGGTCACGGCCGGGAGACCGGCGGCCGCGTTCCCCGAGGCCGGCTCGGGCAGCAGGGAGAGGGTTCCGCCGGCCGCCGTGATCACGGCGGACCAGATCGCCTCCAGGTTGCTGCGCGCGGGGACGGTCAACGGCTGCTGCGCGCCCGCGGTGTCGCCCATCCCGGACCAGTACACGGTGACGCCCTTCAGGTCCGTCGGGAGCAGCTTCCGGGAGGTCAGGTCGGAGACCACCTGCGCCGGATCGGCGTAGAGCAGGCCGGTTCCGGCGAAGTTCAGCGGGTCTGTGGTCTGCAGCCCGCTGCCGACGACGATGACGCCCATCGGGTCGCTGCCGAGGTTGCGCGACGCCTGGTCGATGGCGCCCAGGTAATCGACCTCCGGCGCCGACGCCTTGAGGCCGTCGATGTAGGAGGTGATCTGCGTGAGCTTCGTGCGCTGGTCGTTCTGGCAGACGATCGCATCCTGAGCCGACGAACCGAGCGCGGTCGTGCCCATGACCTGCGGGGTGCCGGACGGAACTACGACGGTCACGCTGCCGTTCGTCTTGCCTGCTGCCTGCAGCTGGGCGGACGCGGATGCGGGGATGCTCACGGCCGGCGCGTTCGCCGTGCTCCCGGCGACGACCCCGAGGTTGCGCTTGTGCGACTGGTCGCACGCCTCGCCGGATGCCGTCGCCGGCGCGCACGCTGCGAGTCCCGCGACGACCGCCACGACGACCCCCGCAATTGCTCCCGCACGCACGCCGCGCTTCCCCCACCGTCGAGTCCGCGAAGACTGACCGCTCTCGTGGCGCGTCGCGTGCAATGTGTGCGTACTCGACGGGGGGAGGTGGGGCATGTGGGAGCCTTTCACGCGGTCGGGGAGGTGGGAGAGGTCGCGGAGGGGGCGGTGGGGGATGCGGAGGCCCCGGGCGGCAGGGGCGGGGCGAGGTCGGGGGATTCGACGCTGCGGCGGGCGCGCAGCTCGCGGATGATCTGGCTGGTGCTCTCCGGGTCGCGCTCGCGCTGCGCCAGGCGTGTCGCGAGCTGGGCGCGCACCACATCCATCCGGGAGTGGAACGTCACGCGGGCGCCGGTGTAGCGGACGGCGTCGTGCGCATCGAGCTGCAGGGCCAGGCGGGTGCGCTCCTCTGCGGCGACCGCCTCGCCGTGCAGCCGATCGCGGAGCAGCCGCAGCCGGGCGGCCTGCGCGTGCGCCTTCTCGGCCGCGGTGAGGAGCGGTTTCGTCGTCAGCCACGCCACGACGAAGCTGAGGGCGCCGGAGGTGGCCAGCACACCCAGCATGAGGAACGCCATGAGCGTGTCCGGCGCTGTCCACGAGAACCCGGCGGGCGCGGCCGTCTGCGCACCGCCCACGAGCCCGGTGAGTCCGCCCGCGTTCTGCGCGTCGATGCCCGCTTTGATCCGGGCGATCGTGATGGCGGCGAGGATGGCGGCCCAGATCAGTCCGAGCACGACCGAGGTGATGATCCACCTGCGCGACATGACGCCCGCCTGGACGCGGCGAAGCAGGATGGCCACGACGTGCGGCAGCGTGACGACCGCGAGCGAGATGCCGAGCGTGATGACGTACATCTGCAGCCCGATCGACCCGTACTGGCTGTCGTTGCGCAGCAGAAGGGTCAGCGCCTGGGCGAGCAGGATGTAGTCCACCGCGATCATGGCGACGAGCAGCACGTAGACCATGACGTGGGCGAAGGGGGAGACGTGGCCGACGTGGGGACGCAGGCGCGGAGGGCGGGTGACGATGTCGCGTGCCATGGGCGGCCTCTCAGGCGTAGGAGTGGAAGTCGGGGTCGTGACCGGCCAGCTTGGCGTCGAGCCGCTCGACGTCCTGGTCGGCCCGGCGGATGTCGTCCTCGGCCCGTTGCAGCGCCCGGCGGATGAGCTCTTGCCGCGCCTGCGCTTCAGCGACGCGGGCCGAGGCCGCTGCGACGTTCCGGGTGCGCTGACGCTCGAGCTCGGCGACCCCGGCACGCTCGAACGCGGCGAGCTCGTGCTCGAACACCTCCAGGGTCTCGACGTCGACCGCGTGGCGCATGCGGCGCAGCCGCCGGAGCAGCCGTCGGCGGAGGCCGCCGGTGGCGGGGACGCGGTAGTCGGTCAGTCGGTCACGCCGAGGCATCGGTCCTCCTGTGGTGGTCGTCGTGGCCGGCGGCGACGCCGGCGGTCTCCTCGCCCGCTGTGCGGGCAGCCGCGATGGGGTGCAGGGCGTCGACGGCGGTGCCGCGCGAGGTGAGCCAGCCGGAGCGCTGCAGCGCGGGTGGATGCGCGGACACGCGTCCCGACGTTGCCTGACGGAGCGCGCCCCAGTACACGGCGGCCTTCTCGTCGGAGCGGTCGAACATCCGTGCCGCCCGCAACTGCGCCGCAGTGAACCGCGCGTTGATCAGGGCGCTGAGCTCGTCGCTGCGCCGGTGGGCGCGGCGGATGCGCCGCTCCAGCCGCCGCAGCTCCTCGAACGCGGTGCCCTGACCTTCGGCGATGCGGAGCCGATCGCCCTCGGGAAGCCGGTCGATCCGCTCCTCGTACGTGTCGAGGTCGGAGCGGAGGGCGGAGGTGAGGACACGGTGCTCGGTGAGCTCGCGACGCATGCTGCGGAAGAAGCGCTGCTCCTCGCGGCGGGCGAAGGCATCGGCCCTAGCTTGCAGGGTGGCGACGGTCGGCGATGTCCGGTCGCCCGCATCCACCTCGGTGTCGTGGACGGTGGCCGCGTCGCGGCGCGCCAGCCGGACCAGGCGGCGTCGGGCGAACGGCCCGAGTCTCAGCGGCTGCGTCGTCATAACGGGCGAGCGTAGGGAGTCGGCCTGTGCGTCCCCTAGGTGTAGGTCGAAGGAAGCCCGAACGTGACCCAACTGTGACCGCGGTCAGCGGTCGGCCGTCAGCGCCTCCAGATAGCCCGCGTACCCCTCCGGTGCACGCCCGCGCAGCCGGGCGGAGGTGACGACCGGCTCGTGCTCGGACGACAGCATCACGATGCCCGATTCCCGCAGCCGCGCGGCCAGGCGGACGTCCTCCGCGGTGGCGAGTGGCGGGAAGCCGCCGGCCCGGCGGTAGGCGGATGCCCGCATCCCCAGGTTCGCGCCGTGCACGTGGCCGAGGGTGGCGCCGGGGGTATGCCGGTCCTCCCAGACGCGGCGGCGCTCGGCGTCGAGGTCGTCGAGCACCGGGACGACGGCGCCCGTGTATGCGTCGGCGTGCCGGGCCGCGCGCAGGTGCTCGGCGAGCCACCCGCGCGGGACCGTTCCGTCCGCATCGGTGAACGCGAGCCACACGTTCTCCGGGCGCTGTCTGCTGCCGGCGAGCGCCGTCTCGACGCCGTACCCACGGCTGCGGCCGACGTTCCCGAACTCCACGGTCACCGTGCGAACATCAGGATGCCGTGCCGCGATCGCCGCCGAGCCGTCCGTGCACGCGTCGAGCACGAGGACGATGTCCGTCGGCACGTCGACGATCGCGCCGGCGGCCTCGACCGACGCGAGGCAGGCGTCGAGTGTCGGAGCCTCGTCGCGGGCGGGGATCACGACGACCGCTCGACGGATGGCGGGCCTCATCGCAGGACCTCCAGCACGAACTCCTCATCGCGATGCACGACCGCAGGCCGCAGCCCGGAGCGCTCGCGGAACCGGTCGTGCGCTGCCTCTCCTGACTGGGCGAAGTCGTCGGAGTCGCCCGTCCAGTGGCAGAGCAGCACCTCGCCGCCCGGCGCGAGGGACCCGACGATGCGGTCGATGACAGCATCCCACTCGTCTTCGGCAAGGTAGTACGCCAGCTCGGAGACGATCACGAGGTCGGTGCCGTGCTCCGCGGCCACCGGCCACTGCTGCGGGACGCGCATCCGCTCGACCACGACGTTCGGCCGGTCGCGCAGCCGCTCGGCAGCGGCCTCCACGGCCGACGCGGAGCCGTCCACCGCGATGAGCTCATCGCACCGATCGGCGAGCACCAGAGTCGTCTCCCCGATCGAGCAGCCGAGCTCGACGGCCCGGCCGTACCGCTCGCGGGGGAGGGAGGCGGCGAGCACCGCCCGTCGCCGCCGTTCGTACCAGCGCGTGCGGACACGCCACGGGTCGTCGCGTTCGCGGTGCATCCGCTCGAAGTGCTGATCCGCCGGCTCGGGCGGCTCGATGACGACCTCGCGGCCGTCGGCCGCACGCGCCACGAAGCCCGGCTCCAGCACGCCGTGCTGGTTCTCCGATGTCCGCAGCTGCGAGGCGAATGCGGCGAGAGCTGTGCGCTTGCTGCTGCGCTCGCCGGCGTCGAGGACGACCTCGCGCACCCGCCGCCACGGGACGTCGGCCGGAGTGCCCCACTGCCAGAGCCACACCGGGTAGAGCAGGATGCGCAATCCGCGCTCCCGGGCGGCGGCGACAACCTCTCGGCCGAGGGTCCGGTGGTCGCCGTGCCGGTCGCCGGTCCACGGCGCGAGCACCAGGCGGTTCCGCGCCTCCGACGGCGCGTCGAGGATCTCCGCGATCGCGGCGCGGAGGTCAGCCGTGTGGTGTTTCAGGGCGCCGTCGGGCAGACCGAGCGGCACGACGGGCTGCGCCGCGGGAGTCGTGGGGAGGCCGAGGGACGCGAGTGCGGCATCCAACTCATCCAGCCTTCCGTCATCGCACGCAGCGGCGACCACGACCCGGGCCGGGATCCCGGCCTCGGCGGCACGCGAGAGCAGACCGCCGACGCCGAGCGTCTCGTCGTCGGGGTGGGCGGAGAAGACGATCAGTTCGTCCGGCTGTTCGTCGAACGCGGGGACACCGGACCACTCGTCCAGCGCCTCCCACGCTTCCGGGTCCGTTACGGCTGTCCGCGGGTCGAAGCTCACCACCAGACGGACCGCGCATCCAGCTGGGCGAGCCGCTTCGCGAGGGACTCGTCGTCGCGGCCGCGGTGGTACTGCGACACGTACAGTTCGAGGTCGGCGGCGCGGCGGGCGTGCGCCTCGTCGAAGGCGAGGGCCGCCGGTCCGAGCAGGTCGCGCACGGCCGCGAGGGTCAGCACGACCGCGTCGGCGACCGTTCCGCGCACGGCGTGGGCGAGCGCCGCCGCCTCGTCGCCGTCCACTCCGGCGTCGATCAGGCCCGCCGCGTTCTCCAGCTGGAGGCGTCCCGACTCCAGCGCGCGGTACAGCTCCCCGACCCGTGCCGCCAGGAGCGGATTCCCGGGGGCGGCGGCCCGCGTCGTCAGGGCGCGGAACAGCGGGAGGCAGCCGCCCCACCAGCACGCGGCGACGCCGATGCCGCCCCAGCGGAATCCAGGTCGATCCAGATACCAACCGGCCGCGCCCACCGGTTCAGCGGCGGCGTTCTCGAGGCGGAGCGGACCGCTCTCCAGCTCGGCGAGCCCGCGCGCGACCCAGGCTGCCGGCTCGGCCGTGACGGCGTCCTGGCGCAGGTCGACCGCGAACATCCTCCGCTCGTCGGCGACGGTCGCGGTGACGAGACCGTGGGTCAGGCGACCGCCGAGCGAGCACCACGGCTTGACACCGTCGAGCGTCCATCCGTCGGCACTCCGCACGGCTTCGAGGGCCGTGCCCGGGGCCTCCGCCGCGAACACGCCCCACGTCGTCCCTGTCGCGGGGTGTGGGAGCCCCGCCTCCGCGAGGATCGCGAGCGCATCGAGGTGCGGTTCGAGCACCCGCGCGGCCGTCAGGTCGATCGCCGCGATCCGCGAGAGCGTGCCGAATCGCTCCCTCGTCCGGCCGCCGCCGGGCAGAGGGACCGCATCCGGTGGCACTCGCGAGAGGGCCTCCAGCAGCGGGACCACCCGGCCGGGCGACTCCGCCGCGACCTCCTCGTATCCGGCGAGGGCGGTCGGCGTGGGGGTCGTCATATCCACACCGTCGCACGATGCGGGCGTCCGGACGAGTCCCTTGACGGCGACCGGGTGGATGCGCAACGCCCTCGCCGCCCGATAGGGCGCCGCCCCGGACAGGGTGCCGCCCCGGATAGGGTGAATCGGTGACCCCGACCGCCGCAGACAGCGTCCTCGAACTCCGCGATGTCACGTTCCGCCGTGACGGCACCCAGATCCTCGACGGGATCGACCTCACGGTCCGGGCGGGAGAGCACTGGGCACTGCTCGGGCCGAACGGCGCGGGCAAGTCGACGGTGCTCGGGTTCTGCGGCGCCCTCACCTTCCCGACCTCCGGGACCGTGGATGTGCTGGGCCGCCGGCTGGGACGCGTCGAGCTGCAGGAGCTGCGGCGGCACATCGGGCACGTCAACCCGCGGCACCCCGTCCGGTCTCCGCTCACCGTGACCGAGGTCGTGCTCACCGGCATCACCGGCACACTGGAACTGCCGATGCGGTGGGAGCCGACCGAGGAGGAGGTCCGCCGTGCGCACGATCTCATCCACTCGGTCGGTCTCGACGAACACCGGGAGGCGCGCTGGCCCACGCTCTCGCAGGGCGAGCGCGGCCGCTCACTGATCGCGCGGGCCCTCATCTCGGAGCCCCGGCTGCTGCTGCTCGACGAGCCGACGACCGGCCTCGACGTCGCGGCGCGGGAGCAGCTGCTGGAGACGATCGACGGGCTCGCGCACACGGCGCCGGAGCTCGCCAGTGTCCTGGTCACCCATCACCTGGAGGAGCTGCCGGAGACGACCACCCACGCCCTGCTGATCGCGCACGGACGCATCGTGGCGCGCGGCGGCATCGACGAGGCGGTCACGACGGAGACCGTCACGCGGGCCTTCGAGCACCGCATCCGGGTCGAGAAGGCCGACGGCCGGTGGAGTGCGCGCGCGGTGCGGGAGCGCGCGATCCCCGCATGAGCAGCTTCGCGACCGCCGACGACGGAACGCCGATCGCCTTCGACGAGCGAGGTGTCGGGGTGCCGGTGCTGCTGATCGCCGGGCAGGCGACCGGGATGCACGGCTGGGGTGCGTTCGCCGACGCGCTGGCGCAGGACTTCCGCGTCATCGTGTTCGACCATCGCGGGATCGGGGCCAGCGGCGAGGGGGACACCTCGCGTTACTCGACGCGCGAGTTCGCCTCCGACGCTGTCGCCGTGCTCGATGCCGCAGGCGTCGCCGCCGCCCACGTGGTGGGCCACTCGATGGGCGGCCGCGTAGCGCAATGGATGGCCGCCGACGATCCCGCGCGTGTGCGGCGGCTCGTCCTCATCGCCACCTCCGCCGGCGACCGCACAGCGCAGCGCCGCGATCCCTCGGCGATCGCCGACCTTCTGAGCGGCGACCGCGACCGCATGCTGCCGCTGTTCTTCGACGATGCGTGGGCGGCCGAGCATCCTGGCGACGTCGACCGCTTCTTCTCGCGCGTCGCCGGCCGTCCGGCGCTCCGCGGGCACTTCGCCGCCAGCAGGGACCACGACGGGACGGACGCGCTGGCACGCATCCGCGCCGAGACGCTGGTGATCCACGGCACCCGGGATGTGCTCACCCCGCTGGAGCACGCGCGCCTGCTCGAGGGCGGCATCCCGAACGCGACGCTGCTCGAACTCGACGCCCGCCACGGCCTCCACCTCGACACCCCGGCGGTCGAGGACGCCGTGCGGGCATTCCTCGACCGTGGCGCCGCGGGACTCCGCCCCGCCGTCAGCTGACCGCGAACCCTCCCGCTCGGGCGACCTCGACGAACTCGTGGTAGTCGGCCTCCGCCTGATCGGCGTATCGCTCCGCCCACGTCGTCGCGGCGTGGGCGAACGCCGGTCCGGAGCCGAGGTAGCCGGAGACGAACGCCGACTTGGGGGAGCGCGCGTGCGCCCGGGCGAGCACGACGGCGCACACCCGGGCGTAGTCCGAGAACTGTGCGGCGTTCATCGACGGGATGTCGAACGACGCGTTGCGGTTGCGGAACTGGCGCAGGTAGAAGGCGAATCCTTCGACCCGGATGAAGCCGAGGAACGGGTCGGACACCGCCTGCAGGATGCGCTGGCACGCGACGACGCGGTAGCCCTGGTCGTCCGGGAGCAGGGAGAGGTCGAGGTAGCCGGGGAGAGGTGCCACCCCGCCGAACCGTTCGACGACCGAGGCGCTCGCCTCCTTCAGCTGCAGGATCACCGGCTCGCCGATCGGCCCGCGCAGCGCGATCACGAAGCAGCGCGTGCCGACGCTGCCCACCCCGACGACGCGCCGGGCCACGTCGTCGACGCGCAGCTGCGAGGCGAGGAGGGCGGTGTTGGGCGGCAGCGTGCGGCGGTAGCGGTCGTACGCATCCTGGGCCAGGGCCTGGATCTCGGGCTCCGCCCGCCGCAGGATCGGCGGCCGGTCTACGAAGCGCAGCACGCCGTCCTCGTCGGCGCGGAGCGTGCGTCGGGCGGCATGCTCGGTGGTCCGCTTCTTCGACTCTTTGGTGACCTGGCGGATCAGCTGCTCCATGTCCGCGCTGAGCCGTCCGTGGCCGGACGTCACGGAGGTCGGCGTGAAGTAGCGGGCGGTCAGCGGCTCGGTCAGCGCCTCCTGCAGCCAGCGGCGGTAGGCCTCCCCGGCCGACCGCGTCGTGTCCCGCACGAATTCGGGCGACATCCCGAGCGACCGCCCGGCGAGGACGATGCTGGTGAGCATCCGCTTGACGTCCCACTCCCACGGCCCGACCGTCGACTCGTCGAAGTCGTTGATGTCGAACACCATCGCGTTCTCGGGTGAGCGGTACATCCCGAAGTTGGAGATGTGGGCGTCGCCGCAGACGACGACCTCCGCACCCGTCGTGGGCGCCGCGGCCAGGTCGGCGGCCTGGATCGCCGCCGTGCCCCGGTAGAAGGCGAACGCGTCGGCGCTCATCCGCTCCACCCGCAGGTCGACGAGATTCTGCAGGCGGTCCTCGTGCTGGGAGCGGAGGATGCCCATCGGGTCGCGCCCTGGCGGGGGTGCGTAGTCCGCGTGGGCGGAGCGCGGCAGCGTGGCCCGGGCTGCACGCCCGGCCGCGGCCAGCTCCTCGGGAGTGAGCGGGGTCTCCGCGCGCTCACCCGCTTCTGCGACATCCAGAGTCATGCCGCACCTCCTTCGGGAGCGACGTGCCCGCCCTCGCCGTCGGCTCTTCCGGCGAGCACGCGCTCATCATAGGTCGCGGTCTGCCGCTACGGTAAGCAGGATGCGGGAACAGATCGAGCAGGAGTGGATCGAGCACCGCCGTGAGGACGGCGAGCGCGTGGGCTGGCTGCGCCCGGACGGCGACGGCTTCGTGCCGATCGACCTCCTCGGACGCGAGCTGTCCGGCCCGACCGACTGGCTCACCGGCGAGGAGATGCTGGAGTCGGCGGGCATCGGCTACCTCGCCGACCGCTACCAGCTGCGCCTGGACGACGGCCGGTGGATGCGCGTGCGCATCACCGAGGTCTCCACTGACCGGATCGTGGTCATGAAGGACGACTTCGGCGCCATCGACGCGCCCCAGATCGTCTACACGCTGCCGTTCCCCCTCCCGGAGAACCTCCGCCCGGAGTGATGGGCCGCCGGATTCCGGTCTGTCCGCGACGGGTGGCCCCGCGCTAGCATCGGCGCCACGCGGACGGGACACGGCCGCAGAACGGGGGACGAGCCGGATGATCCCGCTCACCGTCGGCACCACGGTGGAGACGCCGGAACGGCCTGCCGTCATCGATGGTTCGCGCTTCAACAGGCACACCTTCTGGTGCGGCCAGAGCGGCTCGGGCAAGACCTATGCGCTGGGCGTGGTGCTGGAGCAGTTGCTGCTCCACACCGAGCTGCCCGTCGCCGTGCTCGATCCGAACGCCGACTTCGTGGAGCTCGCGCACACACGCGACGGATCCGACGGAGACGCGGCCGAGCGGTGGGAGGGCTTCGACATCCGCGTGCTGCACTCCAGCACGCCGCGGGAGCCGCAGGTGCGCATCCGCTTCATCGACCTCAGCGTGCGCTCGAAGGGAGCCGTCGGCCGGCTCGACCCCATCGCGGACGCGGAGGAGTTCAACGCGCTGTTGCATCTGGAGGCGCGGCCGGAGCACTTCGAGCGCGGGACGTTCCTCAGTTCGCTGCTCGAGGCGGACGACCCGGCCCACCGGCGGCTCGGGCTGCGCATCGACAACCTGCAGATCCTCGACTGGCCGCTGTGGGCGATGGGCGGTGGATCCGCGGCCTCGGTCGTCGACGAGCGGCCGCGCGCCACCGTGCTCGATCTGGGCGGCTTCTCGCACCCCGGGGAGCCGCAGGCGGCGGCGCTCGGCATCCTGGAACAGTTGTGGGAGCGCCGAATGGAGCGGCGGCCGCTCCTCATCGTCATCGACGAGGCGCACAACTTCTGCCCGCCGGTGGCTCGCACCACGGTGGAGGCGCAGCTCACCGAGCAGCTCATCCAGATCGCCGCGGAGGGCCGCAAGTTCGGGCTGTGGCTGTTCCTGTCGACGCAACGGCCGACCAAGATCCACCCGAACGTGCTCTCCCAGTGCGACAACCTCGGCCTGATGCGCATGAACTCGCCGCGCGACCTCGCGGAGCTGGCCGAGGTCTTCGGCTTCGTTCCGCACCACCTGCTGGAGCAGTCGCCGACCTTCCGCAAGGGCGAGGCGCTCTTCGCGGGCGCGTTCACCGAGGAGCCGCAGCTGGTCCGCATCGGCCGCCGCCTGACCGTCGAGGGCGGCGGCGACCTGTCCGTGCAGGGCAGCGGGGTCTAGTCCGGCGTCTCGTCCCCGGGGCGTCGCGGGTTCGCGACGCCCCGGTCCTCACTACTTCTGCGCGTGCTGCTGCTTGCGCTCCGTCTTCCGCTCGACGGCTTGCTCCTTCATCAGCTCGCGCGTGTGGGTGAGGTCGCCGATGATCGGCCGCCACAGGCGGGACCTCGGGTCGGAGTCGACGAGCACCGCGCGGACGAGCAATGTCAGCGGGATCGCCAGGATGGCGCCGATCGGGCCGAGGACCACGGCCCAGAACAGCACGGAGAAGAAGGTCAGCGTCTGGCTGAGGGCGACGGCGTTGCCGACCACCTTCGGCTGGACGATCGACTGCACGACGGCGTTGATCACCCCGTAGATCACGATGATCGCCACGACCGTGCCCCACCCACCGGTCAGGAACCCGAAGACGAGCGGCGGCACGATGGCGATGAAGTAGCCAACGTTCGGGATGAAGCTGCACAAGAAGGACAGGATCGCCCACAGCAGAGCGGCCGGGACTCCGAGCAGCCACAACGCCACCCCGTTGATCACGCCCTGCACGATGCCGAGCAGCGTGGTGACCACCATGTACCGGCGCACCGAGTGCGCGAAGCCGCCGAACGCGTAGACCAGGTTCGGCCGGGTCGGCTGCAGCTGTCGCAGCAGGGTCGGGGTGTATGCGGCGTCCGCCGGCATGAGGATGAGCATCGTCAGCACGATCACCAGGAACGCGACCAGCCCCAGCGCATTGCCGAGGAGGCCGCCGAAGAACGACAGGAAGGTTCCCGGATCGAAACCCGCCTTGATCTGCTGCACCTGCTGCTGCCCGACGCCGATGCTCTGGAGCCAGTTCGTGAACTCCGTCCCGAGCTGCTGGAGCTGCGGCTTGTACTGCGGCAGCATCCCGATGAACTGCGCGGTCGCGATCCACAGCACGGCGATGAACCCGGCGAGGAGGGCGAACACGGTCAGGCCGACCGCGCCCGTGGCGAGGCCCTGCGGGGTGCCGTGGCGCTCCAGCCAGACCCGCACCGGCTGGGCGCAGATCGTCAGGACGAGCGCGAGCAGGGTCGGGGCGAGGATGCCGCCGATCGCGGCCATCCCGAACGAGATCACCACACCGGCGGCCAGGCCGAGCAGGATGCGCACGCCGCGCCCCATGCCGCCGGCCGGCCCCAGTTCGGTGTCCGGGTCGACGGGCTCCGCCGGTGCGACGGGGTGCTTGCGCCTGCGCGAGAAGGGCCAGCGACGGCCGGTCCGGTGGTCGGGCTCCGCCGGGGCCGAGGGCGGTGCCGGGATGGGGGCATCCTGGGTCATGAGCCGCTCCATTTCTGCGTCAAGAGCCGCGAAGCGGCCCGCGTGTGCGCCGGCTCATCCGCCGGGAGGGCGTGGCCGGACCGGACGCGACGCCGCAGTCGTCTGGCGACTGCTGCGCCGCGCCCGTTCGTCACGACGAACGCCCGACCGCGGGGGTCAGACCGTCGGCGCTGCCGGCGGCGGTGTCGCCGGTCCGGCCGGTGCGGCGGGTGCCGCGGGTGCCGCTGCGGAGGCGGCCGGAGCCGACCCGCCCGTCGCACCGTGGCTGCTGAGTGCGTGCGCCTTCAGGTGCGCGAACTCATCGGGAGTGATCGCGCCGCTGTCGAGCAGCGCTTTCGCCTTGGCGATCTCGTCCGCCGGGCTCGATCCGGCGACCTGCCGGATGTAGTCGTCCGTGGCCGCTTGATACTGCCTGGCCTCCTTCTGGTTGCGCTCCGCCATGCCGGGGCCGCGGGCGATCAGGTACACCAGCGCCGTCAGGAAGGGCACGAAGATCAGGAAGATGATCCACAGCGCCTTCCACCACCCGTTCAGCTTGTGATCACGGAACAGGTCGCTGATGATCGCGAACAGTGCGAACAGATAGGCCACGAAGGCGAAGCTCCAGAAGAAGAGCCAGATGACGCTCCAGAAGTTGCTCCAGTCCATGTTCGGTTTCCCCTCTCCACTCCAGCTCGGCGAGCCTGGATGTGGGCTGAGAGTAACGCCGCACCTGTTCGCGCGGCTAGACATATTCCGCGGCTGATGCCGAACTGCCGCCGGGGTCAGGAGAGGGCGTCGAGCTCCACGGTGAGGCGGTCGACGATCTCGGAGGCCAGGTAGCCGAGCCGGCCGACACTCGCGGCGAGCGCGTCGCCCGCCGAAGCGTGCAGGTAGGTGCCCCACACGGCGGCCTGGAGAGGGTCGGCGCCGCGCGCGGCAAGCCCGGCGATCGCGCCGGCCAGCGCATCCCCGCTGCCGGAGGTGCCGAGGCCGGGGTCCCCGTTTCCGACGGTCAGCAACCGGCCGTCGGGGGAGGCGACCCGTCCGAAACAGCTCACGGTCGCGCGGTAGCGGCGGGCGAGTTCGAAAGCGTCGGCATCCAGGTCGTCGGTGTCGCGGCCGAGCAGCCGCGCCGCCTCCTCGGTGTTGGGAGTGAGGATGCGCGGCACGTTCCCGACCAGCCGCGGATGCCCGGCGAGGGCTCCGAGGGCGTAGGCGTCGAGGACGAGCACGGTGTCGTGGCCTGCGGCGTGTGCGGCGCGGGGCAGCATCCGGGCGGTCTCCGCAGCGTCGTCCAGTCCCGGCCCGACGAGGACGGCGTCTGCGGACGCCAGGTCGGCGGCCGCGGCGCGGACACCGGCACCGCGCACGCTCCCGGACGAGGTCTCGGGAAGCGGCACGACGCCGCACTCCGGCAGGGCCACGGCGACCGGGGCGGCGACGGACGCGCCGACCGCGAGCGTCAGCCTCCCGGCTCCGACCCGCAGGGCCGCACGCCCGGCGAGCAAGGCGGCGCCGGGGGAGCGCAGGGCACCGCCGACCACGAGCACCTCGCCACGGGACCGCTTGGATCCGGACGGCTGGGGCAGCGGCCAGGCGCGCAGCAGCTCCGGGGTGACGCGCTCCGGTGCGGGCGTCGTCGTGCGCTCACGCATCGGTGCGCGCCTGGCCGGGGTGCTGGGTAGCGGGGAGTCCGGCCACCGCGAGGTGGGCGTCGTCGGCGAATGCCCGCAACGTCCACTCGGCGCCGTCGCCGGTCAACTCGGTGACCGAGGCGTTCGCGACGGGATGCGTCAGCAGGTGCTCGGCGAGCTGCCCCTCGGTCATGCGCAGCAGCACGTACAGGAAAAGGCTGACCACGGCGTCGTGGGCGAACACGACGACCGTGCCGGTCTCCGGGAGATCGCGCAGGAACGAGCGGATGCGCAGCGCCACATCCGTCCACGCCTCGCCGCCCGGTGGGCGGTAGTAGAACTTGCCCGCCCAGCGCCGGCGCTCGGCCTCCAGCGGAAGCCGCCGCTCCACCCCGAGGGCGGTGAGGCGGTCGAGGATGCCGAGCTCGCGGTCGCGCAGGCGCTCGTCGAGCCGCAGCGGCACCTCCTCGCCGAGCGCGAACCGGGCGGTCTGGATGGCACGACGGTAGGGCGAGCTGAATAGAACGGCGTCCGACGGGAGCGCGTCGCGGAGCCGGGCGCCGAGAGCGGCGGCCTGCAGCTCGCCGAGCGGCGAGAGCGTGATGTCGGGGTCGCGCGCCTCGACGGAGATCACTTCGGCTCCGGCCACCTCCGCGGCAGCCGCGGCCACGTTCGCCGTGCTCTCGCCGTGCCGGATCAGGAGCAGGGTGCGAGCGGTCATGCCCTGGACTGTACGCCCGCCCAGTCGAGCACGCGCAAGGCCCGCAGCGTGTTCCAGCGGCTGGGCTCCCCGATCTCCTCGAGCGGGATGGCCGGCCGGCCCGGCAGCAGCCGGTCGAGCGTCCATCGGCCGTCAGGGCCGCGGCGGGAGAGCACGACCTCGACCGCTTCGGCGATGCGCTCGGCGATCCAGCCCTCCGCCATGAGGCCGGAGGCGCGCAGGTGGTCGAGTCCGCGCAGCACGTCGTAATGCCAGTAATAAGGGAAGGAGAAGCGCAGCCACTGCTCGTCGATCAGCTCGCCGGTGGACCGGCGCCGCATCATCCCGCGCACCAGCAGGTAATCCTGACCGCGCTTCAGCGGATCGTCCAGATCTGTGCGCCCGGTCGCATCGCGATAGGCGGCGAGGCCCTCCACGACGCAGATCGTGCTGTGGAACGAGCCGGGCGCATCCTTCGTCTCGGCGTAGCAGTTCCAGCCGCCGTCGGTCTGCTGGCCGTCGAGCAGCTTCTCGACGAGAACGTCCGCGGGCCGGCCGAGCGCCGCCGCCGCGGTGAGCACCCGGCCGTTGATGCACGGCTCGACCTCTCCGTCGAAGAAAGGGCTGTCATCCCACTCCTCGCCCCAGTCGACGTTGGCGGCCACGCGGTCGATGGCTTCGCGCGTCCGCTCGCCCTCGGCGCCGAACAGCCCGAGCAGCAGCACGACGCTGTCGGTGGCGTCGCGGTCCTCCGGCTTCCACACCGTGCCGCCCCACGTCCCTCGGTCGTCCTGGCGGCGCAGCAGCTCGGCGCCCCAGCCATCACGCTCAACGCGGGAGCGCTCCTCGGCCACCTCGTCCGCCGGCGCTCCGAGCAGATCCTGCAGCGTCTGCCAGCGGATGGCAGGGTCGCCCTCCAGCAGCCAGCGGATGACCGCGTCGTCCCGGCTCCATCGCGCTTCGCCCACGCGGCCAGGCTACTCCCGCGGTGTCGCGGCGGCGAACGACTGGGTGCCCAGCACGCTGAGCAGCGCCAGCTTCTCGGCGGCCTCGGTGCGCGGAGCGGCCGTCAGCACCAGCAGGCACTGCGACTGGTCCTCGGTGAACAACGCCTGGCAGTCGAGCTCGATCGCGCCGAGCTCGGGATGGAGAAGGGTCTTGTGGTCCTCGAAGCGACGGGCGACCTCGTGACGCTCCCACAGCTCCGCGAACTCCGGGCTCTCTGTCAGCAGCGCCCGGACCAGCTCGCCGGCGCGCGAGCGCGGACCGAGCGCCCCGTACGCATCCCGCAGCGAGGCGACCTGCGCGCGGCTCTGGCGGGCGCGGTCCTCCTCCGGGTACTGCGCTCGCGCGTTCTCCGGATCGGTGAACCAGCGGTAGTACTCGCTGCGGGCGAGACCCGTGTAACCGGAGCGGTCGCCGAGCAGCGCGACCGCCATGCGGTTCTGGACGAGCGTCTCGCCGAGATTGGAGAGCACCAGCGCCGGGGTGTCCTCGAGCCGGTCGAGCACACGCTGCAGCGCGGGGGAGACGTGGCCGCCGCCCGAGAACCGGTCGGGGGTGTTGTGACCCGCGACCCGATACAGGTAGTCGCGCTCGTCGTCGGTGAGGCGGAGCGCCCGGGCGAGCGACGACAGCATCTGCTCGCTGGGCTGCGGGCCTCGGCGCTGCTCCAGCCGCGTGTAGTAGTCGGTGGACATCGCGGCGAGCAGGGCGACCTCCTCGCGCCGGAGCCCGGGCGCGCGACGGCGGAGTCCGTTCGGGAGTCCGACGTCCTCCGGGCGCAGCGTCTCGCGGTGGCGGCGCAGGAAGTCGGCGAGTGCGGCACGGTCCATCCCTCCATGATGACGCCGACCGCTGCCGCGAACCAGGGATCGGCGATCCCTGGATGACCGCTCCACTTCCTCGCCTGGCGCGGCGCTCGCACAGTGGAGGCATGAACATCACAGGGAACACCGTCTTCATCCCCGGCGCCACCAGCGGCATCGGGCTCGCCCTCGCCGTGGCTCTGCACGAGCGCGGCAACTCCGTCATCGTCGGCGGCCGACGCACCGAGCTGCTCGACCGGATCGCCGCGGAGCACCCCGGCATCGACACCGTCCGGATCGACACCGCTGACGCCGAGAGCATCCGCACCGCGTCCGCCGAGGTGCTGGCCTCTCATCCCGACCTCAACGTGCTGATCGCGATGGCCGGAATCATGCGCGTCGAGGACTGGCACACGCCCGCCGGATTCCTCGAGTCCGCCGAGTCGGTCGTGACCACCAACGTCCTCGGGCCGATCCGGCTGATCGCCGCCTTCGTCGAGCACCTGCAGACCCGCCCGGACGCGACCATCGTTACCGTGTCGTCCGGCCTGGCGTTCGCGCCGCTCGCCGCGACGCCCAGCTACAACGCCAGCAAGGCGGCCATCCACATGCTCAGCGAGAGCATCCGGCTGCAGCTGGCCGACACGTCCGTGCGGATCGTGGAGCTGGAGCCTCCCGCGGTGCGCACGGGCCTCCTGCCCGGTCAGGAGGAGAGCGAGTTCGCCATGCCGCTCGACGAGTTCGTCGGCGAGGTCATGACGCTCATCGAGACGCAGCCCGACGCGAAGGAGCTCCAGGTGGAGCGCGTGAAGTTCCTGCGCTACGGCGAGGCGCGCGGCGACTATGACCGCGTGGTCGAGGTGCTCAACGCGTCCGACCCGCACGGCAAGGACGCGGCGGCCTGATCGGGCGCTGCAGGTCGGTCCGCCGCCGCCGGGCGGTCAGTCTCGGGTGACCGTCAGCCCCAGCCACGCGGCCAGGTCGTCGATCGCGGTATCGACGGCGTCGCGTGTGCTGGGGCCGAACGGCTCGTCCTCGTGGACCGCGGCGACGCGCAGCACTCCGGCCTTCCGGTCCGCCACGGCGTCGAGCTTGCCGACCAGGCGGTCCTCGTGCAGGATCGGCAACGCGAAGTAGCCCCAGCGGCGCTTCGCGGCCGGCTTGTACATCTCCAGCAGGTACTCGAACCCGAACAGCTCCTGCGACCGCACCCTGTCGTGGATGAGGCGATCGAAGGGCGACAGCAGCGCCGTGCGGCCGGCGAACGGCTGCCCGACAGCGGCCGGATCGACCCGCCACTCGCGGTCGTTGCCCTCGACGCGCATGGGGACGCCCGCCTCTCCGACGAGCTGCGGACGGGCGATGCCGAGGGCGCGCAGGCGGCGCTCGTCGCGCAGCCGGGTCGCCTCCGGTTCCGGGACGACCTCGATGCCGGTCGGGTACACCCGTTCGGCGAGGTCCCACGTGCGCTGACGGCCGATCCGCCCGGCGACGGCGACCTCGCCCAGACCCTGCAGCAGTTCCAGCATGTGGGTGACGTTCTTCTCGTGCGTCCATCCACTCGACTGCCAGGGCACCTCCGCCGTGTCCGGGATGTCCTTCGAGAGCAGGGGACCCGCGTCGCGCAGCCGGTCGAGCACGTCGCGCCGGAACCTCGGGTTCGCTTCGAGCCACGCCCGCCACCCGCGGTGGATGGGACCGGCCGCCATCCGGTCCAGGTTCAGCCCGAGATCGGTCACCGGGCGGACCATGGCGAACGGAGGCTGCACAGGGTCGTCCTGCGCCTTCAGTTCGTACAGGGTGCGGTCGTGCTCGACCGCCTCGGCGAGCTGCTCCGGTCGATACGACGCCCCGAGTCGCGTGAAGGCGATCAGGTCCGCACTCGGGGCGATGGCGGCGGTCGGATCGAGCTGCAGGAAGGTCAGGTGCTCGACCAGCGGGACGAGGCCCACCGGACGTCGCGCATCGAGGCGTTGTGCGCGCACGGCGATGCGCCGCGCCTCGTCGCGATCCAGCACCTCGGTCATCGCTTCGGCGATCGCTGCGCTCAGCGGTCGGCGAGCTCGGCGAGCAGCGCGCCCAGCTCCAACGGCCGGGTGAACATCGGCCAGTGCCCGGTCGGCAGCTCCACCACGTCCCAGCGCTCCAGGCGCCCGACCTCGGCCACGGCGGGCTCGCCGCCGTCGAGCCACGAGCGCAGGTCGGCGGGCGTGAACTCGCACGCGACGATGGTGGCCGGCACCGCGCGCCGGTGGGAGTCGTCGGCGAGCTCGATCGGACCGGCGACGACATCGGCCGGTTCCGGCACGGCTATCCGGCGGAACTCGTCGCGCTGCTCGTCGGTCAGGTCGATGAGATCGGCGTCCTCGAAGTCCTCCCAGTCGGGAAGCTCGACCTGGCCGTCGGCCGCCGGCAGGTCGGGTGCGACGGACCCGCCGGGCCCGAGCGGCCAGGCGTCGACGTACACCGTGCGCGCAACGCGATCCGGACGTTCGCCGGTGGCCGCATAGGCCAGGGGGCCGCCGCCGGAATGACCGACGAGCACCACATCCCGCTCGTCACCGCCCAGCTCGTCGATGGCGCGAACAATCGCATCCACATGGTCGCGCACGCGGATGCGGCTGCGGTCGGCGTCGCGCGACTCGAGGCCGGGAAGCGTGAGCGGATGCGCCGTATGGCCCGCGCTCTCGATGGCCGGGATCACCTCCCGCCACGCGTCGGCGCCGAGCCAGAAACCGGGGACGAGAACCATCTGCATGGGGCGACGCTACCGCGGGGTACCGACATCGGGCAGGGGCCGCGCATTCACAGCAGGGCGAGCCGCCCCACGATCTTGTCGACGCGGTTTCGCGGACCCACCACGCTCACGGCGTAATAGGGGAGGGCGTCGGAGGCTGTCCCGGCGACCGTCTCGAGGTACTCGTCGTAGACCCGCGTCAGCTGCGCGGCGGCGGGCATGTCCGCGACGAAGACGCCCTCCGATGCGGCCGCCTTCGCCCGGATCGCCGCCAGCTGCTCACCGCTCGCGCGAAGCACCGAGCATCCCGCCCACGGGAGCCCGGGATGCGTGCTGCCGTCCGCATCCACCGCGTCCGGTCCGAGCAGCCCGGTGACGCCCGCAGCCGTCGCCCCTGCGGTGCAGATCGCCGCGTTGGCCGCGATGCCCGTCGGAAGGGACTCGTCGACGACGACGACCCACTTCAGGCGCGCCGCGCGCGTGGGCGCCGCCGTGTCCACTTCGTCGGGCTGGAAGCCGACCTGATCCGCCATTTGTCGTCCTCTCGTTCGGTGGGATGGGATTGAAGCTACAGAATCCGAGCCAACAGCGCGTGAACTCCGAACTTCGTTCGGCGAGTGCTTTATCCTGAGCGTCATGGACGAACTTGATCGGGCGATCCTGCGCGAACTGCAGTCGGATGCACGGAAGAGCAATCGCGACGTCGCCGCGGCCGTCGGCGTCTCGCCGAGTACCGCGCTGGAACGGACGCGGGCGCTCCGGCGCAGGGGAATCATCCGCGGGGCGGTGCTCGATGTCGACCTCGCATCCATCGGCCGGCCCGTTCAGGCGCTCATCGCCGTGCGCATCCGCCCGCCGTCCCGGCCGGTCATCGAGGGGTTCCGCGACTGGGTGGCCTCACTTCCCGAGACTCTCGGCGTCTTCGTCACGAGCGGCAACGAGGACTTCATCGTCCACGTCGCCGTCGCCGACAACGAGAGCCTGTACGCATTCGTGATCGACCGGCTGACGCAGCGCCGGGAGATCGCCGACGTGCGCACCAGCGTCGTCTACGAGCACCTGCGCAACGGGAGCCCGGAGCCGGTGGACTGATCCCGCGCGCGGGCTACGATGTGCGGCACCGCATCCTTCCGAGAGAGGAACAACGCATGCCCGCACTCACCGACACCTTCACCCTGTCGAACGGCGTCACCATCCCGAAGATCGGGTTCGGCACCTGGCAGATCCCGGACGGCTCCGAGACGTACGACTCGGTCCGCACCGCTCTCGACGCGGGCTACCGGCACATCGACACGGCGCGCGCCTACGGCAACGAGGCCAGCGTCGGCCGCGCGGTCCGCGACAGCGGCATCCCGCGCGAAGAGCTCTTCATCACCACCAAGTGCCCCGCCGAGGTCAAGGATGCGGACGGCGCCCGGCACGCCTTCGACCGGTCCACCGCGCTGCTCGACCTCGGCCCGGTCGACCTCTATCTCATCCACGCGCCGTGGCCGTGGAACGCGATCGGCAGCGACCACCGGGCCGGGAACATCGAGGTGTGGAAGGTCTTCGAGGAGCTCTACGAGCAGGGCCGGACCCGCTCGATCGGCGTCAGCAACTTCGAAGTCGCCGACCTCGAGTCGCTGATCGACGCCACCGAGGTGGTGCCGCACGCGAACCAGATCCGCTGGTTCGTCGGGAACACCCAGCCCGAGACGACGGAGTACAGCAAGGAGCACGACATCCTCGTCGAGGGCTACTCGCCGCTCGCGACCGGGCGCCTGCTCGACAACCGCGACATCAAGGAGATCGCCGACAAGTACGGCAAGTCGGTGGCCCAGGTGAGCATCCGCTACCTGCTGCAGAAGGACATCCTGCCGCTGCCGAAGTCGACGACGCCCGAGCGCATCCGCGAGAACGCCGACGTCGACTTCGAGCTGTCGGCAGAGGATGTGGCCGCGCTCGACGCCCTCGATTCGGGTGAGTGACGCGTCGGGGAGGCTTCGGGGCATGACGGAAACGGGCACACGGGAATAAGGCCGTCCCTCCTGCGTTGGACTTGAGTGCACAAGGCTCAACTTTCAGAAACAGGAGAACACGTGCCTGAGAACTTCACTCCCGACGGTGACGGCGCCAACTCGTTCGACGAGTTCCTCGCCCGGTACCTCGCGGGTGAGCGTGCGCGTAACGCACGCTCCATCGACATCAGCCGCTTCCTCAGCCGGCGCACCCAGGAGATCCTGGCGGAGGCCGGACGGTTCGCGCTTCAGCACGGCCACAGCGAGCTCGACGCGCTGCACGTGCTGCGCGTGATGGCCGAGCAGGAGCCGGCCGCCGACGCCATGCGCCGCATCGGCGTCGACCCCTCCCGGGTGGCCGAGGCCGCCGAGTCGCGCCTGCCCGCCGCGGGCGACGTGATCCAGGCGGACGGCGCATCCATCACCGGGCCGCTCCAGCGTGCCCTCTTCCACGCGTACCAGGTGGCGCAGGCCTCCGGTTCGACCTACATCGACCCCGAGCACGTCTTCTTCGCGCTCGTGATCGGACGGGACGCCCCGGCCGGTCGCGTGCTGCAGGCCGCCGGCGTGACGCCGGAGGCCCTCACCGAGGCGATGCGTCAGAGCACCACCGTCGGCGCCGGCCAGCCCGGCGACCCGGACGCCGCGCAGGACGACTCGCAGACCCCGATGCTCGACCAGTTCGGCACCGACCTGACCGCGCTCGCCCGCGACGGCAAGCTCGACCCGGTGATCGGACGTCTGGACGAGATCGAGCAGACCGTCGAGATCCTCTCCCGCCGCACCAAGAACAACCCGGTGCTGGTCGGTGAGGCCGGCGTCGGCAAGACGGCGATCGTCGAGGGCCTCGCCCGCGCGATCGTCTCCGGCGACGTGCCCGAGCAGCTGCAGGACAAGAAGGTCGTCTCGCTCGACCTCGCCGGCATGGTCGCAGGGACCCGGTACCGCGGCGACTTCGAAGAGCGGCTCACCAAGCTCATGGACGAGATCAGCGACGGCAAGGACGAGCTGATCGTGTTCATCGACGAGCTGCACACCGTGGTCGGCGCCGGAGGGTCCGGCGAGTCCGGCGGGATGGACGCGGGCAACATCCTGAAGCCCCGCCTGGCCCGCGGAGACCTGCACCTGGTCGGCGCGACGACGCTCAAGGAGTACCGCCGCATCGAGAAGGACCCGGCGCTGGAGCGCCGCTTCCAGCCGGTGACCGTCGGCGAGCCGTCGGTGGAGGACGCGGTCCTCATCCTCGACGGCCTCCGTGGCGCATACGAGGATCACCATGGCGTGACCTACACGGCCGACGCGATCCGCGCCGCCGTGGAGCTCTCCGACCGGTACATCTCCGACCGCTTCCTGCCCGACAAGGCCATCGACCTGATCGACCAGGCCGGAGCGCGTCTGCGCCTGTCGCTGGGCAAGCGCGTCGACACGTCCGCTCTGATGGAGCGCCTGGCCACGCTGGAGTCCGAGAAGAACTCCGCCGTGGCGGCCGAGCACTACGAGGAGGCGTCGCGTCTGCGTGACGAGATCGAGGCCGTGCAGCGTTCGCTGGACGAGCTCGGTTCCGCCCCGCGGGTCGAGGCCGTCGTCGGCGAGCCCGAGATCGCGGCCATCGTATCCCGGTCGACCGGCATCCCGGTGTCGCGCATCGGTGAGGCCGACCGTGAGCGCCTTGCGCGTCTCGAGTCGGAGCTGCACCACCGCGTGATCGGTCAGGACGACGCGGTCGTCGCGGTCGCGAAGGCCGTCCGCCGCAACCGCACCGGCCTCGGTGACGAGCGCCGCCCGGTCGGCAGCTTCCTCTTCCTCGGCCCGACGGGCGTGGGGAAGACCGAGCTGGCGAAGTCGCTCGCGTCGTCGCTGTTCGGCGACGAGAAGGCGATGCTGCGCTTCGATATGAGCGAGTTCGGCGAGCGCCACACGGTCGCGCGCCTGGTCGGCGCCCCTCCCGGGTACGTCGGCTACGACGAGGCCGGTCAGCTGACCGAGCGCGTGCGCCGCAACCCGTACTCGGTGGTGCTGTTCGACGAGATCGAGAAGGCCCACCCGGACGTGTTCAACCTGCTGCTGCAGGTGCTCGACGACGGCCGCCTCACCGACGGCCAGGGCCGGACGGTCGACTTCCGCAACACGGTCGTCATCATGACCTCCAACCTGGGCTCGGAGTTCCTGGCGTCGCGGAGCGGCGCGCTCGGCTTCGTCCCGGCCGGCTCGGACGGCTTCTCCTCGGAGAAGGACATCCGCGACCGGGTCATGGGCAAGCTGCGCGAGGCCATGCGCCCCGAGTTCCTGAACCGCATCGACGAGATCGTGCTGTTCCGGAAGCTGGATGCCGAGCAGCTCCGCGACATCGTGCGCCTGCTGCTCACCGCGACGGCCTCCCGGCTGTCCGCCCGCGACATCGCCTTCGAGGCGACGGATGCGGCGGTCGCCTGGATCGCCGACGCCGGCTACGAGCCGGAGTACGGCGCCCGCCCGCTCCGCCGCGTCATCCAGCGCGAGGTCGACGACCGCATCGCCGAGCTCATGGTCAGCGGCGAGCTCTCCGAGGGCGGCCGCGTGATCGTGGACGCCGAGGCCGGCGACCTGCGGGTCGCCGCGGCTCCTGCGGCACTCCCGCTCGCGGCGTAATCCGCCCCGGCACCTCCCACCGAAGCGCCGGTCCTGTTCGCAGGGCCGGCGCTTCGTGCATCCGGCGCCACGCCTGTGGGTCGCAACACGCCGTTATGCGCGCGCTGTAACGGCGTGTTGCGACCCAACGAAGCGGGGGCCGGGGGCGGTAACGCGGGTTTCGGAAAAGAGGGGCGGCCGGGGGGGATGGTCGCCTCCACAACCTAACCAAAG
>NZ_JBEPLE010000003.1:0-455594 GCF_040545055.1 Leifsonia sp. 563
GCTGTGCCGGTGACGGCGGGCGGTAACGCGGTCTCGGTGGTCGGTGACTCGACGACGTCGGGTTCGGACACGGCGGCTCCGGCTGCCGGTAGCGGCAGCACGGCGACCTCGGGTTCTGGTTCGGATGGCGGGCTCCTGTCCGGCATCCAGGCTCCGATCGATGCTGCTGTGCCGGTGACGGCGGGCGGCAACGCGGTTTCGGTGGTCGGTGACTCCACCTCGTCCGGATCCTCCACCAGCGCCCCGGCGACCGGCGGTGGGACGACCGGTGGGACCACCGGCGACGGCACCCTCGGCGGAATCGACCTGCCGATCGGTGTGGACGTTCCCGTGACCGTCGGCGGCAACGCGATCAGCGTCGTCGGCGACAGCACCACCACCGGCTCCACCACGACGCCGACCACCCCGACCGACCCGACTGACCCGACCACCCCGACCACCCCCACGACTCCGACCACCCCGACGACTCCGACCACCCCGACCACGGGTGGCACCGGTGCCGGCACGGTGACGGCGTCCGCGGGCGGGGCAATGTCGCTGGCCGCGGGCAGCGGGTCGGGGGCTGCGGCCCTCGCCTCCACCGGTTCCAACGAGCTGGGTGTCGGCGCCCTGGGCGCCCTCCTCGCTCTCCTCGGAGTGATGCTGGCGTTCGTGTCCGCCAACCGGACGCGCCGCCACCACACCCGGTGATCGACGCCCGCTGATCGCGGGTCGGACGCTTCCCGGCACGTCGACGCTCCCCAGCCGTCGACGTGCCGGGAGTTCGTCGCGTTCGGAGCGCGGGTCAGAACCCGATCGGTCGCCCGGGCGTCAGCGGTTCGTCGTTGCCCACGAAGACCTTGCCCTCGTTGTAGGCCTTCTCACGACGCTGCACTTCGGCCAGCAGGGCCTTGTTCAGCATCTCCGACCAACTGCCGTCGCGTTCGTCGAACGAAGTCTGGCGGTAGGCAGCGCGTGCACGATTCCGCATGGCGTCGGTCAGGTAGAAGGTCACCGTCGTGCGCTTCTTGACCGCCTTCTGCTCGGGGGCGGTCGCGTCGTCCACGGGGCCGGGTGCGGATGCGTTCATGTCTCACCTTTCGGCATATCCGATTTCGATGCTCGATTCCAGATACTAATCGGTCTACCCGTGCGGAGACCACATTCCACAGGTGCTAAGCATGCTTTAAATGCCCGAGTATGCAGGCATAACGCTCGACGACCGCCGTCTCCCGAGCGCGGAAGTGTGAGGAGGTGCGCCGGGCCCGGAAGAGGGCGTCAGTGCGAGAGGCGCTCCACGATCGAGCCGAACAGCTCGGGGCGACGAGCGGCGGTCGGCACGATCCGCGGCCGGAAGCGCGAGCGCGCCGCCACGACCAGAGCGGAGGTGAGCATGCGGAAATCCCGTGTCGTCGCCCGCCAGGCCCGCTCGTACTGCTCTGTGTTCCCCATCGTGACCGCGGCGACGGCCGCCCGCGCCTGAGCGAAGCCCACGCGCATCCCCTCGCCGGTCAGGGCGTCCACATAGCCGGAGGCGTCGCCCGCCAGCAGCACCCGCCCCGAGGCCCGCGAGCGCGCCCGCTGCAGCAGGGGTCCTGCCCCGCGAGGGTCGGTCACCACCTCGGCGCCGTGCAGGCGTTCGGCGAGCTCGGGGATGCCCGCGATCACCTCATCCACATCGAGGGGCCGCGAGCCGAGCACGGCGACGCCGACCAGGCGCTCGTCGACGGGCGTCACGTACGCCTCGGCCCCAGCAGACCAGTGCACCTCCACCAGCGACGTCCACGGTTCGACGGCGAAGTGCTTCCGCAGGCCGAACCGCCTCCGAGTGCCGGGCTGCGCACGCCCGTCCAGCCGAAGCATGCGGCGCACCGGTGAGTGCAGGCCGTCGGCGGCGATCACCCACGGGGCACGCAGCGTCTCGCCGTCGCTCAGGGTCAGGTCGACACCGCCGGCGTCCTGGCTGAGTCCGGTGACCCTGGCGTGGATGCGCTGAGCGCCCAGCTCGGACGCCCGCTCCGCCAGAGCCTGGTGCAGCACGGTGCGACGAACGCCCCTTCCTGGGCGCTCCGCGAAGCGGTGCTCGACGCGGGACCCCGCGTCGATATAGGCGACGCCGTCGAGCCGCCTCCCGGCGGGATCGACCCCGATCCGGTGCAGTGCGGCCAGCGCTCCGGGCATCAGGCCCTCTCCGCACGCCTTGTCGATCGGCCCCACCCGCGGCTCCACGAGGACGACCTCCAGGCCGTCCACCCGTGCCTCGATGGCGCAGGCGAGGCCGATGGGGCCGCCGCCGACCACGACGACCTGCGGGTTCATGTGCGTGCCGGTGCGGCGAGCACGGTGGCGAGCGCCCGGTTCTCGCAGCGGATGCGCACCACGAGCAGCCAGGCGTTCAGCACGGTGAAGACGAGTGCCGTGATCCAGGCCGTGTGGACCAGCGGGAGGGCGAAGCCCTCGACGACCACCGCGACGTAGTTCGGGTGCTTCAGCCAGCGGTACGGTCCGCCGGTCACCAGCGGCAGGTCACGGACGACGATCACGCGCGTGTTCCAGCGCGGACCGAGCGTGGCGATGCACCACCAGCGCAGCGCCTGGCTGGCGAGCACCAGCACGAGCATCGGCCAGCCGAGCCACGGAAGGAACGGCCGGTCGGCGAACCAGACCTCCGCCAGACACGCCAGCAGCAGCCCGGTGTGGAGCGCGACCATCGGCGGGAAGTGCCCCTTGCCGAACTCCACGCCGCCGCGGGCGAACGACCACTTCGCGTTGCGGGTCGAGACGATCAGCTCGGCGATGCGTTCTGCGCCCGTCGCGAGGACGAGAACGGTGTACCAGATCACGGGACCGGGTCGATCATGGCGGCCGCGGGAAGCGCGGCGGGGGCGGTGGATGCGGCGGGCGCCCCAGCCTCGACCGCGGCGGGCACGGAGACCAGCCCCGACCGCTCTGCGCCATCCGCCCAGCGCAGCAGGACGAGCTCGCTCGTCACCCCCGGGCCGAGCGCGAACAGCAGCCCGATGGTGCCGGCTGCGTGCGCATCCAGCTGTTCCGCCAGCACGTGCAGCACGGCCGCGGAGGACAGGTTGCCGACGTTCGCGAGCGATCGCCAGCTGGCGTCGAGGGCGCCGTCGGGCAGGTCGAGGGCCTGCGAGAACGCCTCCAGCACCTTCGGGCCACCGGGATGCGCGGCCCACGCGCCGACGTCCGACACCTCCAGATCGTGGGCGGCGAGGATGCCGCGGGCATCTCCGGCGAAGTTGCGCTCGATGACCTCCGGAACGCCCGCGCTCAGGACGATCCGGAAGCCGGTGCCGCCGATGTCCCAGCCGATCACGTCGGCGGTGTCCGGGTAGATGTGGCTGCGCGAGTCGACGACGTCGGGTCCGGCCAGCCCCAGCTTCTCAGCGCGCCGGTCGCCGACCATGACGACGGCGGCGGCGCCGTCGCCGAACAAGCCGCTCGCGACGATGTTCGCCATGGAGTCGTCGCTCGCCTGCACCGTGAGCGAGCACAGCTCCACGGACAGCAGGATGGCCACCTCATCCGGGTGGCCCGCCAGGTAGTCGTTGACGCGGGCGATCCCGGCGGCGCCGGCGACGCATCCCAGCCCGAAGCTCGGGAGACGCTTGACGTCGGTGCGCAGGCCCAGCCGCGACACCAGCTGCGCGTCGATGGAGGGGGCGGCGATGCCGGTCACCGAGGTGAAGAGCAGGAAGTCGACGTCGGTGGGCGCGAGACCGGCGGAGTCGAGGGCCGCGGTCACGGCGCGCTCGGCCAGCGTCGTCCCCTCGGCGATGAAGAAGTCGTTCGACTCCTGGAACGACGCCAGCGAGCTGTAACGCTCGAGGGGCATCACGAGGCTGCGGGTCTGCACACCGGAGGAGGCGTGGATGCGGCGCATCACCTGCTGCCTGGCGGGGTCCGACGTGATCATCGCGAGCAGCGCGGCGGTGATCTCCCCTTGGCTGTAGCTCCGGGCGGGGAGCACCGGGGCCACCGACACGATTCGGCTCACATGCGAAACGTACCACCAGCCCCGCGCGCTGTGATCTGCGGTCGGCGGATGCTCAGGGGCGGCCGGACGGCGGGGGGAGCCGCCCGGCCGCAGCTGTCAGAGCGCCGCGTCCAAGCGCTCCTGCTGAGCCAGGGCGACGGTCTCCACGAGCGGCTCGTGGAGCGGTTTGCCGGGCTCAACGCCCATGACCTCTTCGACGATCGCGGCCGGCTCGGCCTCGTCGAGCAGCTTGAGCAGCTCAACGCTCTGTGTGTCCTCGGGCACATCGAAGCGCAGGGCGGAGCCGACAGCCTGGATCAGGGCCGTCGGGATGCCGCCGACGTGCTCCGCGTAGTCGGAAGCCGGACCGATGAAGCGGTCGTTCCTGCCGAGCTTGCGGATCGGCTCCCGCCCGACGCGAGTGACCTCGTCGACCAGGTACGGGTTCGCGAACCGGCCGAGGATCTTCGCGCGGTACGCGGCGAGCTCCTCCTCCGGCAGGCTGTGCTTGGCGGTGAGCGCCGCCGAGGTCTCGCGCAGAGCGGCCTCCGCCGCCTCCCGTACGGCGGGGATCGCGATGGCCTCGCTGATCGTGGTGGCCCCGTGAAGGAAGCCCGTGTACGCGACGGTCGCGTGCCCGGTGTTGACCGTGAACAGCTTCCGCTCGATGTACGGGCCGAGCGAGTCGACGAAGTGGGCGCCCGGGATCTCGGGCGCGTGCCCCGCGAACGGCGAACGGTCGACGACCCACTCGTAGAACGTCTCGACGGTCACGTCGATCCCGGCGTCCGCCGCCTGCGCGGGGACGATGCGGTCGACGGCGGTGTTCGCGAACACCGCACGCGCAGCCAGCTGCTCGCGGGTGTCGTCGTCCGGGAGCCCGTCCATGAGCTCCGCCGCCAGCAGGTCCGAGGCGCCGATCGCGTTCTCGCAGGCCATCACGGCCAGGCGGGGCGCGTCGTCGCCCCGGGCGGCCAGACCGCGGGCGATCACCGGGGCGACGAAACGGAGGATGCGGGGGCCGACCGCCGTCGTGACGACATCGGCGGAGGCGATCTCGGCGACCAGCGCATCCTCTTCGGTCGCGCTGTTGATCGCGCGGAACCCGGTGACGGTCTTCGTCTCCGAGTCCTCACCCACCAGGTGGACGCGGTACGAGTCCGCCACGGCGAGGGCGTCGATGAGCTCGGCATTGACGTCCGCGAACACGACCTCGTACCCGGCTTCGTGGAGCAGGAGCCCCACGAAGCCGCGTCCGATGTTGCCCGCTCCGAAGTGGACGGCCTTCACTCGTTCACATCTCCCAACAGCGTGTACAGCGCTTCGGCGTCCGGAGCGTCGAGCAGCTTCTGGACATCGTCCTCCTCCGAGAAGAGGATGGCGATCTTCGACAGGATCTCGAGGTGCTCGTTGTTCTGACCGGCGATGCCGACCACGAACCGCACCTCCTCGCCGCCCCAGTCGAGCGGCGAGGAGTAGCGGATGAAGGAGAGCGCGGACCGCTTGATCTCGTCCTTGGACTCGTTGGTGCCGTGCGGGATGGCGAGGCCGTTCCCCATGAAGGTGGAGACGGTGTTCTCGCGCTCCTGCATCGAGTCAACGTAACCCGGCTCGACGGCGCCCGCCTGCACGAGCAGCTCACCCGCCTCCCGGATCGCGTCCTCCCGCGTGGTCGCGGTGCCCGCGGCCACGACGTTCGCCCGGTCGAGAATCGTGTCGGTCATTTGTTGGCGTCCTCCGTGGTTCGCTGGTTCTTGACGAGGTCAACGACCTCGTCGTACTTGGGGCTGTTCATGAAGTTGTCGACCGAGACGTGGATCGAGTCGGGCGACTGGCCCTTGGCGCGGTCCGTCAGCTGCTGCTGCGTGATGACCAGGTCGGCCGTTCCGTCGAGGTTGCTGATCGCCTGGTTCGTGACCGTGACCCCCTCCACTCCGGCCTTCTTCATCTTGTTGCGGAGCACCGATGCGCCCATCGCGCTCGAACCCATGCCAGCGTCGCACGCGAAGACGATGTTGCGCACCAGTCGATCCGTGGCGTCGCCCTGGGCGTCGCCGGTGTCGTGCTCGGCCTCGTCGACGAGGCCGCCGAGCACCGAGGAGGACTTGCCCTTGTTCGCCTCGGTCTGGGCGACGGCGGCCGACAGGTCGCCGGCGTTGCCGGCCAGCAGGTCGCGCTTGCGGCTGGATCGCAGGACGACTGCGGTGAAGGTGAACGAGACCGCGGCAGCGGCGATGATCGCCAAGGCGATTCCGAGCATGTTCGAGACGGGTGCCTGCGCGAAGATCGCGAACACCGATCCTGGTGCAGCGGGTGCTCGAAGGCCGGTCTGGAAGGCCACGTTCACCGCGACGCCGGTCATGCCGCCGAGGATCGCGCCGATGATCAGGATGGGCTTCATGAGCACGTACGGGAAGTAGATCTCGTGGATGCCGCCGAAGAACTGGATGATGAAGGCGCCGGGGGCGGCCGCGCGGGCCGCACCGAGACCGAAGATCGCCCAGGCGAGCAGGATTCCGGCACCGGGGCCGGGGTTCGTCTCGATGAGGAAGAGGATCGACTTGCCCGCCTGCTGCGACTCCAGTGTGCCGATCGGCGTGAACACGCCGTGGTTGATCGCGTTGTTGAGGAACAGCACCTTGCCCGGCTCGACCAGGATGCTGACCAGGGGGAGCAGGTGGACCGACACCAGCCAATCCACACCGGCTTCGAGCGCCTTGCTCAGACCCTGCACCAGCGGGGCGATGCCGAAGAAGGCGCCGATCGCGAGGAGGAAGCCGAGGATACCGGCGGAGAAGTTGTTGACGAGCATCTCGAAGCCCGCCTTGATCTTCCCCTCCCAGATGCGGTCGACCTGCTTCATCAGGTAGCCGCCGAGCGGACCCATGATCATCGCTCCGATGAACATCGGGATGTCGGTGCCGACGATCACGCCCATGGCCGCGATGGTGCCCACCACACCGCCGCGCACGCCGTAGACGAGGCGGCCGCCGGTGTTGGCGAGGAGGAGCGGGAGCAGGTAGGTGATCATGGGGCCGACGAGGCTCGCGATGTCCTTGTTGGGGAACGGACCCTTGTCGATGAAGAGCGCGGTGACGATGCCCCACGCGATGAATGCGGCGATGTTGGGCATCACCATGTTGGAGAGGAAGGTGCCGAACCGCTGCACGTGGACGCGCGCGCTGTTGGGCTTCTTCGGGGCCGACGCCGTCGCCGACGTCTGTGTCGCCGATGTCATTGTGGTGCCTCGTTTCTGTTGTCGGGGGCTGGTGAGGTGAAACGGTCGGCGGCCTCACGGACCGCCGCCCGCGCTTCGGCCGCGCCATCGGCGGCCAGGGCGGTCTCGGCCAGCGAACGGGCCTGACCGAGGGTGTAGCGCTTGAGGGAGAGCCGCACGTCGGCGATCGCCGCGGGCGACATCGAGAGCGTCGTCGCGCCGAGGCCGACGAGCACGACGGCGAGCAGGGGGTCCGCCGCCGCCTCACCGCAGATGCCGACGGGCTTGCCCGAAGCCGCGCCCGCCGCGCCGACCTCGCCGATGAGGCGGAGGACAGCCGGATGCCACGGATCCTGGAACCCGGCGACCGAACCGAGCAGGCGGTCGGCCGCGAGCGTGTACTGCGTGAGGTCGTTGGTGCCGATCGAGGCGAAGTCCGCGATTTGGAGCACACGGTCGGCGAGAAGCGCCGCCGAGGGGACCTCGACCATGACGCCGACGGTCTTCAGGCCGTACTCGCGGCCGAGCTCCGTGAAGTAGCGGGTCTCCTCGACGGTCGAGACCATCGGTGCCATGACCCAGAGGTCCGCGTCGGTCTGCGCGTCGGCTTCGGCGAGGGCGGTGAGCTGCTCGCGGAGGATGTCCTCGTTGGCGCGCAGCGAGCGGAGCCCGCGCAGCCCGAGTGCCGGATTGTCCTCGTGCGCGTCGTTGAGGAACTCGAGCGGCTTGTCCGCGCCGGCGTCGAGCACACGAACGACCACCTTGCGGCCGCCGCCGAACGCGCTGAGCAGCTTCACGTACTGCTCGCGCTGCTGGGCGACATCGGGCGCCAGGCGCTGGTCGAGGAAGAGGAACTCCGTGCGGAACAGCCCGACGCCCTCGGCGCCCGCGGCCAGCGCGTCCTCCGCGCCCGCGGCCGAGCCGAGGTTGGCGAGCAGCGGGACGGCGGTGCCATCCGCGAGCGCGCCCGGCTCGACGCCGCCGGCGAGGGCGGCGGCGCGCTCCTCGATGCGACGGAGCGCGTCCGCACGCTGGGTCTCGGTCGGTGAGACGGTGACCGTGCCGGCCGCCGCATCCACTACGACCTCGTCGCCGTCGGCGAGGCTTCCGGCGCCGGCCGCGCCGACGACCGCGACGATGGACTTCTCCCGCGCCAGGATGGCGGTGTGCGAGGTGGGGCCGCCCTCGGTGGTCACGAGCCCGAGCACCTTGGTCAGGTCGAGCAGCGCCGTGTCGGCGGGGGCGAGATCGTGCGCGACCAGGACGAACGGGGTCTCCGACTGCGGGACGCCGGGCGCCGGCTTGCCCTCCAGGGCCGCCACGACGCGCTGCGAGACGTCGTCGAGGTCGCCGGCGCGCTCGCCCATGTAGCCGCCCAGCTCCTTGAGCATGTCGCGGAAGACGGCGAAGCCCTCGAAGACGGCGCGCTCTGCTGTCTTCCCGCCGTCGATGCGGGAGGCGACGTCGTCGGCGAGTGTCGAGTCCTCCGCCATCATCGACTGCGCCTCCAGCACATCCGCCGCCGTGCCCTGGACGGTGGATGCGCGCTCGCGCAGGTCCGCCGCGACTGTGGCGACGGCCTGCTGCACGCGGGCCTTCTCCTCGTCGGGGGTGCGAGTACTCGGCTGGTCCGATGGCTCGGGCAGCGGGGCCGACATCCGCAGGACGGGGCCGACGGCGACGCCCTGCCCGATGCCGGCGCCGGTGAGGATGTTCGTGTCGCTCATGATGCGTCCGCCGCTCAGGCGTCGTGGTCCGTGGCCAGGATCACCGCGAGGTCGTCGAGGACCGCCTCGCCGTTGTCCGCGTCGGTGGTGAGCACGATCTTGTCGCCGTGGTCGATGCCCAGCGAGATCACGCCGAGGATGCTGCCGGCGTCGACGGTCTTGCCGCCCTCCTTGGTCAGCTTCACCTTCGCGCCCGAGCTGTTGACCGCCTCCACGAAGAGCTTCGCCGGGCGGGCGTGCAGCCCGTGCGTCGATCCGACCGTGATGATCCGTTCAGCCATGGTTGTGGTCTCCTTCGTTCCGTGATGGCCTGGTGGCCGCCGCCATTCCGTATGCGGCTCTGCTCATAGTGCCGCCGCCTTGGCGTTGAGAGCCAGGTCCAGGGCGCGCTCGCCGTCGAGGGCGGCCGGGGAGACGGGAGGAAGCACGGCGACGGCGGTGCCGGTGGCGGCGGCCCGCTCACGGATCGCCGGGACGGCCGACTCGAGGTGTGCGCCGACGAGGACGACATCCACTCCGGCGAGGGACTCCAGCTGGCTCGCACTCCCCGGCTGGACCTCGATGATCGCCCCGCGTTCACGGGCGGCACTGCGCAGCTTGACGGCCACGAAGGTGCTGGACGCACCGGCGCCGCAGACGACCACGATCTTCATCGATCCTTGCCTTTCGTGCTGGGTGGAGCTCATGGAACGTCAGCAATGCTCGCTCGCTGTGCGCCCGCGCTCCAGCAGCGTTTCTTCCGGGGGTGCGGAAAATTGGCCGGAAGCGCACGGCGGCACCCTACGGGGTGGTTGACTCGTCGGGAAAGGTGGTCGCTGGTGGCGCTCTCGGCGAAGCAGACGAGGATGCTCGACATCCTCGCGCGTCGTGCTGCCTGGGTGACGGCTGCCGAGCTCGCGCACGACATCGGGGTGACGACCCGGAGCATCCGCAGCTACGCGGCAGCGCTCGGCGATGTCGTCGAGTCCGGATCGAACGGCTACCGCGTCAAGCCCGATGCTTACGCCGCCTACCTGGCGGGCGACGGCACGTCGGAGACCGGAACGGCGGGCTCCCCGCAGGAACGGCTCGTCTTCCTCGCCCGGCGGCTGCTCGACGAGCCGGACGGGATCGACGTCTACGAGACGGCCGAGAGCCTGTTCGTCAGCGACTCCACGATCGAGTCGGACCTGACCAGGATGCGCGGCCTCCTCTCGGGCACGGAGCTCGCCCTCGAACGCCACGGCGCCGTGGTGCAGCTCCTCGGGCCCGAGATCGCGCGGCGGAAGCTGCTCAGCCGGTTGTTCCGAGACGAGATGCGGCAGAGCGTCGTCGACGTGGCGCGCATCCAGGAGGCGTTCGGTTCGAGCGGTCTGGTCGACTTCAAGTCCGACCTCGTCGCGATGCTCGACGCGCGCGGCTTCTTCGTCAACGAGTACGGCATCAACGACGTCCTCCTGCATATGGCGGTCGCTCTCGACCGCGTCGCGAAGGATCGGGTGCTCCCCGCTGTCGAGGAGCCGGAGGCGAGCGAGACCATCCGCTCACTCGCGCATGACCTGGGGCAGCTGATCGAGCGGCATTTCGGCACGGCGCTCGACACGACCGAGCTGCGCTACCTGGCCATCCTCATGCGCACGCGCGTCATCGCACCCGGCGCCGGGCGCGACACGGTGGAGGAGTTCGTCAGCCCGGCCGACCTGGCGGTGGTCCGCGGCATCGTGGACCGCGCATCCACCGAGTACCTCGTCGACCTCCACGACGAGAACTTCATCGTCCGCCTCACCCTGCACGTGCAGAACCTGGTGGCCCGGGCGCACGAGAACACCTACTCGCGCAACCCGCTCACCCGGTCGATCAAGAGCTCGTACCCGATGATCTACGAGCTCGCCGTCTACATCGCCAGCCGGCTGCAGTCGGCCGAGGGCATCGAGGTCAACGACGACGAGATCGCCTACATCGCGATGCACGTCGGCGCCTACCTCGAGCAGCAGTCACGGCGGCGGGATGCGGTCACCTGTGCGGTGGTGTGCCCCAACTACTACGACATGCACATCCTGCTGCGCGACCGGCTGGAGAGCACCCTCGGCGACGAGCTCGACATCACCAGCGTCATCACGTCGACCGACGCCGACTGGGACGCCATCGATGCCGACCTGGTGCTGACCACCATCGACCCGCGCGGGCGGCGGGAGAACACGGTCATCGTGCAGCCGTTCCTCACCGAGACCGACGTGGAGCACATCCGTCAGGCCGCGTCCCGCATCCGCCGCCAGCGCCACCGCGCGCGGATCAAGAGCGAGCTGCTGGAGTACTTCGACGAGAGCCTGTTCCTGCGGAACTTCTACGCACGCGACCCGATCACGATGATCCGCGCCCTCGGCGACCGGATGATCGCGGCCGGCGCGATCGACCAGGAGTACGTCGATCAGACCGTCGAGCGCGAGCAGATGTCGTCCACGGCGTTCACCGACTCCCTCGCCGTGCCGCACGCCATGACGATGAGCGCACACCGCACCGCGATCGCGATCGTCGTCAACGACACGGCGATCGACTGGGGCGACGCCCGGGTCAACGTGATCGCGTTCATCGCCTTCTCGGCGGCGGGTCGCGCGTCCTTCCAGACGGTCTTCGACCAGTTCGTCGAGGTGTTCTCCGACCGCGAGACCGTGCTCGGCCTCATCCGCCGTGCCGACACCTTCACCGCCTTCATCGACGAGCTCGTCCGCATCATCGACGCCTGACCCCGCCCCAAGCCAAGAGCTCCGGAGTTTTTCGGGTCGAATCGGTCGATTCGAGAGAAAAACTCCGGAGCTCTTTGATGGTGTGAGGTGTTACTGGTTGGCGGTGACGTTGTACGTCACGGAGACGCCGGGAGTCTTCACCGACACCGTGTAGGTGTCGTTGGTGTAGACGGCGGACGTGTCGGTGGCGCCGGGCTGCTGCGTGAAGCCCTTGCCCTCGAGCGCGGACTTCGCGTCGGCGAAGCCGTTCTTGCCCGACGGCTGGACGGTGACCGACCAGCCGTTCTCCTTGTCGCCACGGGCGACGACGACGGTGCCGTCGACGACGGGTACTTCGTCCTTCGGGAAGTCGGAGGGCAGTTCCTCGGACTTCGCGTCCTCGGACGAACCGGCCGCCGACGAGGACGACGACGCGGGCGTGTGCGAGGAGACGTAGTTGGTGTTGCCGCCGCTGGAGCAGGCCGCCAGCGAGCCGATGGTGAGGGCCGCCACGATGGCAGCCGGAACGAACGGATTACGTGTGCGCATATGGATTCCTAGTGCTGTATGAAGTGCGGTTTCGCAACACATCAGCCTACCCGTGAGCGCACCGGGCCGCCTAGTCCGTGTCGGTGAACAGTGGCGGAAGCGGTCAGCCGAGCAGCAGAGCGCTCAGCTGGTCGGCGGAGTGCACGACGGCGATCGCCCCGGCGGCCTCGGCCGGCGAACCGTAGCCCCACTCGACGAGGATGGTGGGCAGACCGTGCGCGCCCGCACCCTCGACGTCGTACTGGCGGTCCCCCACCATGACGGTGTGCTCGAGGTCGACGCCGCGCTCGCCGAGGCGGCGCAGAGCCTCGGCCACCACATCCGCCTTGGCGCTGCGGCTCTCGTCGTCGGTCGCGCCGGTGATGACGTCGAAGTACTCGGCCAGGCCGAAGTGCTCGAGGATGCGGGTCGCCTGCGCCTCGGGCTTGCTGGTCGCGATGGCGAGGGGGATCCCGGCCGCGTGCAGACGCTGCAGCAGGCCGCGGACTCCGGGGAAGACGGCGGAGTCGAACGCACCGTGGGCGGCGTAGTCCTCGCGGTAGACAGCGAGGGCGTGGCGAGCGGCCGGCTCGGTCATGCCGCCCAGGCTCTGCAGCGAGTCGAGCAGCGGCGGGCCGACGTACTCGAGGAGCTGGGCGGGGGACGGCACCGGCTGGCCGATCGTCGCGAACATGCGGGCGAGCGACGACGTGATGCCGGGTGCGGAGTCGGTGAGGGTGCCGTCGAGGTCGAACAGGACGCAGGTCCAGGTCCGGGTGACGGTGGTGGTCGGGTTGGTCATAGCGGTCCTATGGTATGTGACGTATCTGAAGCGTAGGTCAGCGCTCGCCGAGGGCGGATTCGATGTGAGAACGTGCGACGACCATGGTGTGCGCGGCTCCTGGGTCGAACTGCACGGCGACGAATTCGGCGGTGTGGATGAATCCCAGCGCCTCGAGCGCCGGCACGATGACCGCCTGCACGCGCGCTCCCTCGCCCTCCGCCGACTGGGCGACGGCCGCCCGGAGCGCGTTCATCGACGTGAAGAGGGGGAGCACCGCCTCGCCGGTGGTGGAGCTGATGGTGCGCAGCCGGGTGTCCTGCGGAGTGGAGCCGGTCACATCCACCACCAGGCCGCCCTTCACCGCGGTGGCGAGCAGCGCATCCAGGTTCTCCAGGGTCGGCTCGGCGGCGAGGGCGGTCAGGGCCGTGCGGACCGGGACGTTCTCGTAGCTCTGGGGGAAACGCGGCTGCGCCATCAGAACAGCCTGCTGTCGCTGTCGTCGAGGCCGCGCATGGCGTCGTAATCGAGCACCAGGCAGCGGATGCCGCGGTCCTCCGCCAGCGTGCGCGCCTGCGGCTTGATCTCCTGGGCGGCGAACACGCCGGTGACCGGGGCGAGGTGCGGGTCGCGGTTCATCAGCTCCAGGTAGCGCGTCAGCTGCTCGACGCCGTCGATGTCGCCCCGTCGCTTCAGCTCGACGGCGACCGCAGCTCCCGCGGAGTCACGGGCGAGGATGTCGACAGGGCCGATCGCGGTCATGTACTCCCGGCGGACCAGCACGTGGCCGTCGCCGAGAAGGTGGATCTGCTCGGCGAGGAGCTTCTGCAGGTGAGCCTCCACCCCATCCTTCTGCAGCCCCGGGTCGATGCCGAGGTCATGCGCGGTGTCGCTGATGATCTCGTGGATGGACACGACGAGCATGTCGGCGGTCTTCGCCTGGGTGACGCGCCAGACCTCGCGGATCCCGGCCGCGCGCTGCAGCTCGTCGGGCTCGTCGACGGTCAGCGTGCACGGCGGGCTCATCCAGTTGAGCGGCTTGTACGACCCGCCGTCCGAGTGGACGAGGAGGCTGCCGTCGGCCTTCAGCATCAGCAGCCGTGTCGCCAGCGGCAGGTGCGCGCTGAGCCGCCCCGCATAGTCGACGGAGCAGTTGGCAATGACGAGGCGCACCGCAACATCCTAAGTGCAGCCGGGGACGGTGGTTGGATGGTCGGCATGGCCCACGAGCTCCTCATCGGCACCTACACCGAACGCCTCCCGCACGTCGACGGTCACGCCGAGGGGGTGCTCAGCGCCCGCTTCGACGGGTCGGACGTGACCGGAGTGTCGGTCGCGGCGCGGGTGGCGAACCCGTCCTGGGTGACGGCCGCGCCCGGTGGTGAGCACGTGTACGCGGTGAGCGAGACGGAGCCCGACGGCGGCCTCGTCGCCTTTGCGCGCGCGGCCGACGGCTCGCTGACGGAGCTGGGCTCGGCGTCGAGCGGCGGGCCGTCTCCGGCGCACGCGGTGGTGCACCCGAGCGGGCGATTCCTCATCGCGGGGACGTACGGCGGCGGCACCGTGTCGGTGTTCGCGCTCGCCGCTGACGGATCTCTCGGAGAGCGCACCGCGTTCGTGCGGCACGAGGGCCGCGGACCCGACCCGGAGCGGCAGGATGCGCCTCACGTGCACCAGCTGAGCGTCGACCCGGTGAGCGGCGATGTCGGCGTCGTGGATCTCGGCATCGGCGAGGTGCGCTGGTACGCGTTCTCGGATGCCGGCGCGCTGACCCTCCGTCCGGAGGCGACCGTTGTGCTCGGCTCGGCCGGCCCGCGGCACCTGGCGTTCCATCCCGACGGCCGTCATGTTGTGCTGGTGAACGAGCTCGATTCCAGCGCCGACGTGCTGCGACGGGAGGGCGACCGCTTCGTGCGGGTGCAGAGCACGACGACCCGGGCCGACGGGGCCGACGGCGACAACCTGACCGCCGCGGTGTGCATCAGTGACTCGGGCCGCACGGTGCTGGTGAGCAACCGCGGGGATGACGCGGTCGCGATCTTCGCGTTCGACGCCGAGGCTTCGCGGCTGAGTCTGGTGGACTCCGTCGCGGTCGGCGGCCGCACGCCGCGTGACCTCGTGATCGCGCCCGGGGGCGACCGGGTGCTGGCGGCCTGCCAGGACAGCGACGAGATTGCGGTGCTGGCGTTCGACGATGCCGAGCGCAGCCTCCGTCTGCTCGGGACCTCGCTCGTCCCGACGCCGGTCTGCCTCCGCTTCGTCTAGCGCGGCGTCAGGTCTAGCGGGGCGTCAGCTTTCGCGCTGCATCAGGCGGGGTCGGGGGAGGCGGCGCGGCGCTCCGCGGGCGCGTCGACCGGGCGCACGGCGGGTGCCGCCAGGAACGCGGCGACCAGCAGCGCGAGCACGAGGAACAGCGCGTTCAGGAGGCCGAAGTGCTGGCCGAGGAAGCCGATCAGCGGCGGACCGGCCAGGAAGGCGCAGTAGCCGATGATCGCGACCGCGGAGACGCGTGCGGCGGGGTTCGCGGCGCCGTCGGCGGCCGCCGACATCCCGAGCGGGAAGCCGAGCGAGACGCCGAAGCCCCAGAGCACGGTTCCGATGACGACCAGCCACATCGGGCCGCCCACGATGAACAGCACCAGGCCGACGGCGCCCATGCCGGCGGTGATCCGGATGGCATTGACGCGGCCGATGCGGTCGACGATCGGGCCGCCGACGACCCGGCCGACGGTCATCGCGACCACGAAGAAGCCGAAGACGAGCGCACCGACGGAGTTGGCCTGACCGTGGCCGTCGACGACGGCCAGCGAGATCCAGTCGTTCGCAGAGCCCTCGCCGAACGCCATGCCGAGCATGACGACGCCGATGAGGATGAGCCGCCAGTCGGCCCAGACGGCGAGCGACGTGCGCATGCGCTCGCCGAACGGGATGCGCTCCTTCTCGGCCGCCTCGTCGCCGAGTTCGGCCTCGCGCGGGATGTAGCGGACGGCCACGATCGCGATCGCGACGATGACCACGGCCGTGCCGAGCAGGTGCCAGACGACCGCGACCCCGAGCGCTGCGGCCGCCGCACCGATGCCGGCGCCGAGCACCGTGCCGAGGCTGAAGCACGCGTGCATGAGCGGGAGAAGCGTCTTCCCGATCTCACGCTCGACGGCGGTGGCCTCGACGTTCATCATCACGTCGACCATGCCGTTGCCGAAGCCGAGCAGGATGAGCCCGACGGCGACCGAAGGGATGGAGTGGAAGGTCGTCGCTCCGAAGCCGATGAACAGGATCCCGATGGCGACGATCACGAGGCCGGCGACCATCCCGCGATGCGGGCCGAAGCGGACCAGGATGGGGGAGGAGACGGTGAGGCCGAGGATGGCGCCCACCGACATCCCGAGGATGAGGAGCCCGACGGCCGAGGGGTCCTTGCCCAGTCCCAGGTCGTCGCGGATGCCCGGGATGCGGGCCACCCAGGTCGCGAGGGCGAGGCCGGAGAGGATGAAGATGACGAAGACCGCGTTGCGCCAGGCGGTGAGCTCCCGACGGGAGCGCGTGGTGGTCGAGATCGGCTGTGACATCGGGGCGATTCCTGTGGGTTCGTCGGCTCGAATCGTTTCGATCGAAACGATTCGACTAAGCTATCACACGTGAACGAACCCAGCACAGCCCCTGCGGCCGTCCGGCCCACCCTGGCCGCGGTCGCCCGCCTGGCCGGTGTGTCGAACTCCACCGCATCGCTCGCTTTCTCCGGAACAGGCCCGGTCTCCGACGCCACCCGCGAGCGCGTGCTCGCCGCCGCGAAGCGTCTCAACTACGCCGGGCCCGACCCGCGGGCGCGCTCGCTGCGCCGCGGTCGCTCGGGCATCGTCGGTGTCGTGATGGAGGAGCGCGTGCGCGACGCCTTCCGCGACCCCATCAAGATCGCCTTGCTCGACGGCATCACGGAGGAGATCGGCGCGATCGACGCGGGCCTCCTCATCCTCACCGACGCCGGCGAGGCCGCGCAGCGGATCGAGGACGCCCCGATGGATGCGGTCGTGCTTGTCGGCTGCAGCCCGCGTCTCGACGAGTCGGTGGCGACTCTCCGCCAGCGGGGCATCCCGCTCGTCGCGATCGAGGGAGACCCGGCCGACGGCGTCCCGACGATCGGTCAGGACAATCGGGAGGCCACCCGCGTCGCCGCCCAGCACCTCTACGACCTCGGCCACCGCGACGTCTCGGTGGTGACGCTGTCGCTCACCCGCGATCGCGCGCGCGGACCGCTGACACCGGACCGCCTAGCGGCGGCCAGCTCCACCACCGCGCTCGACCGGCTCGCCGGTGCCCGGGACGTCTTCCCGGACGCCCCCGGCTGGGTCACGCGCGGGTCGTTCGTGGAGGAAGGACGCGCCGCCGGCCGTGCCCTCCTCGCCGACGCGCGGCACCGGCCGACCGCCGTCATCGCCCAGAGCGACCTGTTGGCCGCGGGCGTCATCCGTGCGGCCGAGGAGCTGGGTCTGGAAGTGCCGTGGGATGTCAGCGTCGTCGGTTTCGACGGCGTGCGCGTCGACGGCCTCTGGCCGTACGACCTCACGACCCTCGTCCAGCCCGCCGTCGAGAAGGGGCGTGCCGCGGGACGGGCTGTCGTCGAGATGCTGGAGGGCGGGGAGCCGATTCCCTCCACATTCACGAGCGTTTTCCACCAGGGCAACACAACGGCGGCTCCACGGGTCTCCTCGGGGGCGCCGGTCGTAGGCTGACGGCATGGATCTCGAAGCCCTCTACCGCGACCTTCACGCCCACCCCGAACTCGCCTTCACCGAGCACCGCACGGCCGGCATCGTCGCCGAGCGGCTGACCGAACTGGGGCTCGAGGTGCACACCAGCATCGCCACGACAGGCGTCGTGGGCGTCCTGCGCAACGGCGACGGCCCGACCGTGCTGCTCCGAGCCGACATGGACGCGCTCCCCGTTCGCGAGCAGACCGGGCTCCCGTGGGCTTCGACCGAGACGGTGACCGACGAGGCGGGCAACGCCGTGCCGCTGATGCACGCGTGCGGCCACGACATCCACATCACCTGCCTGCTCGGTGCCGTCGAGGCGCTGAACGACTCGCGCGGTGAGTGGTCCGGAACCCTCGTCGCCCTCTTCCAGCCGGCCGAGGAGCACGGAGGGGGAGCCCAGGTGATGGTCGACGACGGTCTGTATGAGAAGGTGCCGGTTCCGGATGTCGTGCTGGGGCAGCACGTGCTGCCGTACCCGGCCGGGATGGTCGGCGCGCACCCCGGTGCGGCCATGGCGGCGGTCGACACGATGGAGGTCACGCTCCACGGGCGCGGCGGTCACGGATCCCGGCCCGAGACGACGATCGATCCCGTCGTGATGGCGGCGGCGACGGTCATGCGCCTGCAGACGGTCGTGTCGCGCGAGATCTCGCCGCAGGACACCGCCGTCGTGACGGTCGGCAGCCTCCACGCCGGCACCAAGAACAACATCATCGCGGCCGAAGCCACGCTCGGGATCAGTGTGCGCAGCTTCAACGAGGAGGTCCGGCAGCGCGTGCTGGACGGCGTCCACCGCGTCATCGCGGCGGAGTCGCAGGCGTCCGGCGCCCCGAAGGCTCCGGATATGGAGTGGGGGGAGCGCTACCCCGTCACTGTGAACGACCCCGAGTCGACCGAGCGGGTCAACGCGGCCTTCGCGGCCGAGTTCGGGGTCGATCGGGTGCTGCACCCCGGCGCGCTCTCCGGCAGTGAGGACGTCGGAAATCTCGCGACGGCGGCCGGTGCCCCGCTGGTCTACTGGATGCTCGGAGGGGCCGATCCGGAGACGGTGCTCACCGCGATGGCGGCGGGTACGGTCGACACCGACATCCCGACCAACCACTCGCCGTTCTTCGCGCCGCTTCCGCAGCCGACGATCGACACCGGGGTCCGGGCGCTCGTGGTCGCTGCGCGGGAGTGGCTGGCGTAGGGGCTCACGGGCTGAGGGGCCGGCTTCGCTAGACGCCTAGATCGTCGCTCCCGCACGCATCCACGTGCGGCCGCGAGCGCGCAGGCCGAGCGTGAGCGCGCGGGCGCCGAGGTAGCCGAAGGCGAACGCCGCCGTCAGGGCGGCCAGGCCGGTCGCATCGTGCCCGCCCCAGACGACGGCGGCGACCGCGAGCGGGACGAACACAGCCACGTTCGCGAGGCCGGTGAGGGCGAGATACCGCGCGTCTCCGGCACCGATGAGCACCCCGTCGAGCACGAACACGTAGCCGCCCAGAGGGGCGCCTGCGCCGACGATCGCCAGCGAGAGGGGCAGCAGCGCGGCGACCGACGGATCGCTCGTGAAGACGCCCGCCGCGACAGGGCTCAGCGCGATCGTCACCAGGCCGAGAACCGCGCCCGCGCCGATTCCCCACTGCACGCACCGGCGCAGCACCGCACGGACGTTCTCGAGGTCGCCGGCCCCCAGCCCCTTCCCGATGAGTGCCTGCGCGGCGATGGCGAGGGCGTCGAGGGCGAAGGCGAGAGTCGCGAACACGGTCATCGTGACCTGGAAGGCGGCGAGTTCGTCCGGGCCGAGACGGGCTGCGGCGAAGACCGCCAGAAGCATGGCCGCACGCAGACTCGCCGTGCGGAGGAGCAGCCAGCCGCCGGCACGCGCCGTCCGGCCGATGCCGGTGTGATGGGGGAGGAGGGAGGCTCCGACCCGGCGGGCGTGACGGGCCACGATGATCGCGTACACCAGCACCATCGCCCACTGCGCCGCGACGGTACCGAGCGCCGACCCGCGGATGCCCAGTCCGGCGACATAGATGAACAGGTAGTTGAGCACGATGTTCGCGGCGAAGCCCGCGACCGCGACGGCGAGCGGCGTGCGGGTGTCCTGGAGTCCGCGCAGCAGGCCGGTCGCGGCGTAGACCAGCAACATGGCCGGGAGCCCGAGCATGGACAGGCTCAGGTACTGCGTCGCCTGCTCGCTGACCTCGGACGACGCTCCGAACAGACTCACCAGGAACGGCGAGGCCGCCCACCCCGCGCCGGCGAGCACCACTCCGAGCACGAGCGCGAGCCAGCAGCCGTCCACGCCCGCCGCGACCGCACCGCGCTCGTCGCCCGCTCCCAGCCGGCGCGCGACAGCGGGAGTCGTGCTGTAGGCGAGGAACACCATCAGCCCAACGATCGTCTGCAGCACCGCACTCGCGATGCCGAGACCCGCGAGGGGCGCGACCCCGAGGTGCCCGACCATCGCCGAGTCGGCCAGAAGGAAGATCGGCTCCGCCACCAGAGCCCCGAGAGCGGGAACGGCGAGGCGGAGGATCTCGCGGTCGACCGGGCGGCGGAGAAGGGTGCTCACGACCATCCACGCTAGCCCGGGCCGCCGACGTCGTGTCGTCGGACCGATGTCGGTGGCCCTTCCTACAGTGGAGCCATGAGCCACCTGATGCCGGAACCCCTCGCGACCTGGACCTGGCGGCTCGAGCGCGTGCGCAACGGTCGCACGGTGCTCACCCGGGCCCAGGCGGCGACCGCGCGCACCGACCTCGTGAACGACCGCGCCGCGCATCCGGCCGACTACGCCGACTACGAGGAGGAGTACGCGACGGCTCTCGACGAGCTCGAGGTGCTGTCGCGGCAGGCCAACCGGCACGACGACCTCCTGTCGGTCATGGCGGCGGACCGGCGAGCGGCCGAGCGAGAGGCCGCCGCGAGCGGGACGGCGTCGGCCGGTGGGTCGACGAGCGCGTCGGCACCTCGCTCCCTCACGTCCCTCGCCGCCGAGCACGACCGGGTGGCGAAGGGGCTGCCGGAGGCACTCGACCAGTGGGTGCACCGGCTGATCCGGTACCGCGCGGGCGTGAAGATCATCACACCGATCGAGGCGGCGCGGGCCGAGATCCGTCTGCGCAACGAGGCAGACCTGCAGCCCGCCGCATACCGCACGGGCGTCGCCGCGGCGTACTACAACCGGGTGATCCGTGAGCTCGGCGAGATCGCCACGGCGGAGCGTCCGGGCCGACGGGATGCTCCCGGGCTGACGCGCGGGCTCGGCGCGGCGCTCGTCTGATCTGTTCCCGCATGGGGTCGCGCCGGCCGTGTCCTCAATGGCGGGGTGCGGCTCCGCGATCCGCCACTACGATCGAGCCATACGCGTGAGCTGAACGGGGGGCGCGGTGAGTCCGAACGAGGCGGCAGAACTGCTGGGGGTGTCGCCGGGAGCGACACGCGACGAGGTGGAGCGCACCTACCAGGCGCGGCTCGCGGAGGCTGGTGCCGACCCGCAGCGCCGTGATGCCCTGACAACGGCACGGGATGCGCTTGTCGCGGCATCCGCCTGGCAGCCGCCCTACCCGCAGAACGCGACGACGCAGCCGTATCCGCCGCAGAACGCGCCCGCTCAACCGACGCAGCCGTATCCGCCGCAGAATGCGCCGACCCAGCCGCAGCCTCCCTTCGCCCCGCAGCAGCCGTACGGCGCGGCGGCCCAGCCGACGAGCGGAGGGTCATACGCCGGCGCAGCGCAGGGCGGCTACCCGCCGCCCGGCTATCCGCAACAGGGCTACGCCCAGCCCGGGCAACCCCAGCCCGGCCAGCCCCAGCCCGGGCAACCCGCGCCGGGCTACGGCCCCGGTGCCTTCGGCACGTACCAGGGCTACCCGCCCCCGCCACCCCGCAAACGCATGTCGACCGGCGCCATCGTGGGTATCACGGTCGGCGGGATCGTCGGCGGGCTCGCCATCCTGCTGGTCGCGGTGCTCGTCATCGTCTCGATCGGCGCCAGCACCAGCCGGATCGCGCAGGCCGAGAGCAGCTCCAGCGCCTCGCCGTACGAGAGCGACCCGGGCGACGGCTCGTCCGACGACCCGTCCGAGGAGCCCTCGGACCCGGGCTCCGGCGACCCCGGTTCCGGCGATTCCGAGGTCGACGACTACGACGTCGACGGCGTTCACGTCCACTACGTCGACGGCTGGACCTTCGAGCTCACGCCCGGCCAGACCTGCGCCGGCGCGACCGTCACCGCCACGTTCGCCGACACCCCGGAGGGCGAGACGCTCGACTCGTGGACCACCACGGTCGACCTCCAGGCCGGGGTCCCGTACGACCTGACCATCCCCGACAGCGCCTCCGAGTACGACTACGCGGGCATCGAGTCGGTCCAGTGCGGCCAGGCGTGACACGGCGGCGCTGACACGCCAGAAAACACAACTTTCACAAATTACTGAAAAAGGCGTAGCATCCCGCCCATGGATGCAGTGATCGACGTCGCCGGTCTCGAGAAGAGATTCGGCCGCGTACGTGCTCTCGATGGCCTCGACCTGACGGTGACGCCGGGCGAGGTTCACGGCTTCCTCGGCCCGAACGGAGCGGGGAAGTCGACCACGATCCGAGTCCTGCTGGGTCTCGCCCGGGCCGACGGCGGCCGTGCCACCGTCTTCGGGGGCGACCCGTGGAAGGACGCGGTCGCCCTGCACCGCCGCCTTGCGTACGTGCCGGGCGACGTCAGCCTCTGGCCCAACCTCTCCGGCGGAGAGGCGATCGACCTCCTCGCGCGTCTACGCGGCGGCACCGCCGACCACGCGCAGTACGCCGCGCGCAAGAAGCGCCTCATCGACGTGTTCCAGCTCGATCCGACCAAGAAGGGCCGCGCCTACTCGAAGGGCAACCGGCAGAAGGTGGCCCTGGTCGCCGCGTTCGCGACGCCGGCCGACCTGTACATCCTCGACGAGCCGACCAGCGGACTCGACCCGTTGATGGAGGCGGTGTTCGACGCCGAGATCCAGCGCGTCGCGGCGGAGGGCGCGACGGTACTGCTGTCGAGCCACATCCTGTCGGAGGTGGAGCAGCTCTGCGACCGGGTCAGCATCATCCGTGCCGGCCGGACGGTCGAGACCGGGACCCTCGACGAGCTGCGCCACCTCACCCGCACCGAGTTCTCGTTCAGCGCGGAGGGCGTCGCACAGGATGCGCTAGCGGCCCTCCCCGCCACGCACGACCTGAGGGTGGTCAACGGCCGGGTGCGGTTCACGGCGGACAGCGACGCCGTGCCGTCGCTGCTCGGTGCGCTCTCGCGGTTGGAGGTGCGCGGCCTCACCGTCGCGCCGCCGTCGCTGGAGGAGCTGTTCCTCCGTCACTACGGCGATGACGTCACCGCCGACGAACGCGTCGGGGCGTCACGATGAGTACGACCATCGCGCCGGACCGTCCGGCGCGCACCGGCGAGGCCGTCCCCCGCGCGACCGCGGGCGCCGTCCTCGGTGCCCTGATGCGCCAGCGCCTGCGCCGCGACCGCTGGCAGATCCTGATCTGGCTCCTGTGCATCGCCCTTCTCGCGATGTTCTCGGCATCCGCCATCGATCAGACCTACGGGGACGCGAACGCGCGCGCGCAGTTGATCCGCCTCGCGATCGCCGACCCGACCATCATCGTGCTCCGGGGGCTGCCGCAGGGCACGTCGCTGGCGGCGGTCGCCTTCTTCGAGATCTACACGTTCCTGGCCCTGCTCGCCGGACTGATGAACACCTTCCTGGCCGTCCGCCATTCACGAGCGGAGGAGGAGTCCGGCCGTGCCGAGCTGGTCGGTTCGACGCCCGCGGGGCGCCTGTTGCCGACCACGGCGACGGTTCTGCATGCTGTCGCGGTGAATGCGGCCCTCGCCGTCGTGACCGCGCTCGGGTTCATCGCCGCCGGACTCCCGGCGTACGGGTCGTTCGTCGCCGGCGCTGCAACCGCCGGGGCCGGGTTCGCCTTCTTCGCGGTCGGCCTGCTGCTCGCCCAGCTGATGAACACCTCCCGCGGCGCCAACGGCTTCGCGGCCGCGGTCGTCGTCCTCGCCTACCTCGTGCGCGGGATCGGGGATGCGATGGGCACGCCTTTCGGCGACGGGACGCACCAGCGCTCCGCGTGGCCCACGTGGCTCAGCCCGATCGGATGGGGCGAGCAGTTCGCGCCATACACCGGTGACGACTGGCGGCCGCTGCTGCTGCAGCTCGGTCTCGCCGTCCTGCTGATCGCCGCCGTGTTCGGGCTGCAGGCCGTCCGTGACTCGGGTGCAGGACTCATCCCGGAGCGGGCCGGTCGAGCGACCGCGCGCCCGGCGCTCGGCGGCGTCTTCGGCCTGGCCTGGCGACTGCAGTGGCCGACCGTGCTCGGCTGGACGATCGGCGGAGCCCTCGGCGGGCTTCTCGCGGGGGCGCTGGGCACCGTCATCAACAGCTCGATCGCCGACAATCCGGCGCTCTCGGGCATCCGCGATGCGATCGGCCGCATCGGCGGTGGCGGTTCGGGTCCGCTGACCCAGCTGTTCATCTCCGCGATCTTCTCCATCATCGGTGTGCTCGCGGCGGCGTGTGCGGTGCAGACGGTCATCCGGCTCCGGCAGGAGGAGGCCTCCGGCACCGCCGAACTGGTCATGTCGGCCCCGGTGACCCGGACGCGGTGGCTGTTCTCGTACGTCGCGGTCGGCGTCATCGCCGTGCTGGCGGTGCTGCTCGCGGGGGCCATCGCCTCCGGACTGTCGGCGGTCGCCGCGGGAGAGGGCGCATCCACGTTCGGCGACTCGTTCGCGGCCGCCGCGGCGCAGGTGCCCGTCGCCCTCGTCTACCTCGGGGTGCTCACGCTGGTGTTCGTGCTCGTCCCGAGCTGGACGGCCCCGGTCGGCTGGGCGGCGCTCGGACTCGGGGCGTTCGTCGGCATCTTCGGCGGGTTGGTCAAGCTGCCGGAGGGCGTGCGGCACCTTTCGCCGTTCGCGGATGCGCCGGTCGTTGTCGGCGACGTCGACTGGACCGGTGGATACTGGATGCTCGGCATCACGGTCGTCGCGCTCGCCGGCGCCGCGGCCCTGATCCGCCGCCGGGATTTCGCGATCGGATAGACGGGACGGTGCCCATGGCCCAGGACGAGGCGGCGCTCGCCGAGGTGATGGAGCACTCCGCTGCCGTACTGACGGCCGCCGGGTTCCCGAAGATGCCGGCGCGCGTGCTGATGGCCCTGACCGTGACGGAGACGCCCGGGCTGACGGCCGCCGAGCTCGCCGAGCGTCTCGAGGTGAGCCCGGCGGCCATCTCGGGAGCCGTCCGCTATCTGCAGACGCTGGGCATCATCCGGCGTCTCTCGCAGACGGGGAGCCGGCGCGACCGGTACGAGATCCCGAGCGACTGGTACGCCCTCATGGTGCGCAACAGCCCCATCTACGGTGTGCTCGCCGACCAGGCGGAAGCGGGCCTCGCGGCGGTCGGAGACCCGGATTCGCCGGCGACCGAGCGACTGCGCGACATGGCCGGGTTCTACCGCTTCATCCAGGGTCGGCTTCCCGGGATGATCGCCGAGTGGGAGCAGGTGCGGAGCGCCCGCCAGCAGTGACCGCACTCGGTCGGAGCCGCGCCGTTATGCTGTTCGCGTGCCACCGGTAGCCGACCTCGGGATGGCGACGGTGGGCCTGTGCGCCGCAGCCGTCGCGGCCTTCGTCGTCGTGGTCGTTCGTCGTCGCCGCTCGGCTGCCGAGGCGGCCGACACCGTGGCCAGGGCGACCGCCCGCATCGACGCCCTGACCGGCACGACGTTCGACACGGTCCGCTACCGCGGCGAGGTCCCGCAGCTGGTCTTCGAGGGCGACCTGACGCAGGTGATGACGGTGGATCGGCTCCCGACGGTCGTCCGTGGCCCGTCCATCCTTCGAGCGGGCCAGCCGGGCCACCGCCAGGCTCTGGCGGACCTGCGCGGGGAGACGGTCTTCGTCGCGCGCTTCTCGGCCGAGGGCGAACTGGTGCTCGAGTTCGGCACCGGGTCGCTCGTCATCGAGCCCTCGACGTCGGCGTGAGCCGGGCGGCGACTCAGAACACGTACTCCAGCAGGTCGAGGCCGACCGCGCGCATCCCCTCGATGACCGCAAGGCGCTCGGGCAGGCTCGTGTCGTCGAAGTAGGTCGAGACGGCGTAGGTGACCCCGGCGCGCGGGCCGCGGAGCACGCCGACCTCGCTGCGCACGCCCTCATCCGTCCCCGTCTTGTTGACCAGCAGGATGCCGTGCTCCGGGTGGCGGTGCGAGTGCGGGTCGAGGCCGAACGCACTGGAGACGAGCGAGAAGTCGCTGTTGAGAGACAGCCACGAGATGACCCGCTGGCTGGTGGCCGGGTTGACGATCTCGCCGCGGGCCAGCGCCGAGAACAGCCAGGTCAGCTCGTTCGCGCTGCCGACGGAGAGCTGCGGGGCGTCGTCCGGGCCGCGGTGGTCGCGCACCAGGTCGAGGAGGGCCGTGCGCGTCAGCCCGAGCGACTCGGTGCGGGCGCTGACCGCCTCGAGACCAACCCGACGGAGGAGCACGTTCGTGGCGAGGTTGTCGCTGGTCGCACCGACGAGGGCGGCCAGGTCGGCGACCGGGAGGGACGGGACGTGAAGGTGCTGCCAGATGCCGGACTCGCCGGCGATGTCGCGGGTGTCGCGGTCGAGGTGCGCCAGCGGACTGAGCTGACCGGACTGCAGGCGTGCCGCCACCTCGACCAGCAGCAGCACCTTGCCGATGCTCGCGGTCGGCATGACGACGTGATCGTCGACCGAGAACAGCACGGCGCCGGTGGACAGATCCGTCGCCCTCGCCGAGACCTGCACCCCCGAGACGGCGAGCCGACCGAGGGCGTCGAATCCCCGGCTGAAGGTCTCGGTCGATCCCGGCGCGCGGTGACGGCCGCGGCGGGTGGCTGCCTGCCGGGCCCTCCGTGAGGACTCTTGCGCCTGGATCGTCACTGTGTCGCTGGGTCTTTCTTCCGAGTGCGGTGTACCGGAACTGCGGCGACCGTGCACCGGCCCCGCGGTCGGGGCCGCAGGGGTGCCCGCGGCGACGACAGGGACGATGTTACCCCGTGATCGGGGGTCATGGAGCGGCACGTCTCGACGGTCGTCGGCTCACCAGATGGTGACGCGCTCGGCCGGCGGAAGCCAGAGCCGGTCGCCGTCGCCGACCTGGAAGGTGTCGTAGAAGGCGTCGATGTTGCGGACGATCTGGTTGCAGCGGAACTCGTTCGGCGCGTGCGGGTCGATCGCCAACAGGCGGATGACCTCCTCATCGCGGCCCTTCTGCTGCCAGGCCTGCGCCCACGACAGGAAGAACCGCTCGGCGCCCGTGAGCCCGTCGATGACGGGAGGCTCTTCGCCGTTCAGCGAGAGCAGGTAGGCCTTCCAGGCGATGCCGAGGCCGCCGAGGTCGCCGATGTTCTCTCCGATGGTGAGGGCGCCGTTCACGTGGTGCTCGGGCACCTGGGCCGGGGCGAGCGCGTTGTACTGCTCGATCAGGCTGGCCGTGCGCTCCTCGAAGGCCGCGCGGTCCGCCTCGGTCCACCAGTCCTCGAGGCGTCCGTCGCCGTCGAACTTGGAGCCCTGGTCGTCGAAACCGTGACCGATCTCGTGCCCGATGACCGCTCCGATGGCGCCGTAGTTGGCGGCAGCATCCCTGTCGGCGTCGAAGAACGGGAACTGCAGGATGGCCGCGGGGAACACGATCTCGTTGAAGCCGGGGTTGTAGTACGCGTTGATCGTCTGCGGGGTCATGAACCACTCGTCGCGGTCGATCGGCGAGCCGATCTTGCCCAGCTCGCGCTCGAACTCGAACAGCGCGGCGGCGCGCACGTTGCCGACGAGGTTCGTCGGGTCGATCTCGAGTCGCGAGTAGTCCCGCCACTTCACCGGGTAGCCGATCTTGGGCGTGAACTTCTCGAGCTTGTCGAGGGCGCGCTCCTTGGTCTCCTCGCCCATCCAGTCGAGGGTGCGGATGCTCTGGCGGTACGCCTCGATCAGGTTGGCCACCAGCTCGTCCATCTGCTGCTTGGCTGCGGGCGGGAAGTGGTGCTCGACGTAGATGCGGCCGACCGCTTCGCCCATCGCGCCCTCGACCAGCGAGACGCCGCGCTTCCAGCGCACGCGCATCTGCGGGGTTCCGGTCAGCGTGCGGCCGTAGAAGTCGAAGTTCGCCTCGACGAAGTCGCCCGACAGGTAGGGGGCGGCGCCGTGGATGACCTGCCAGGTCAGCCAGTCGCGCCACGACTCGAGGCGGTCGTCGGTGAGGAGCTCCGCCAGCCCGGCGGTGAACGACGGCTGGCGGAGGACCACCTCGGCCAGCGCTCCCTGCGGGGCGTCCAGCGCCTCCGCCCAGACGTCGAGGTCGGCGGCCTGTCCGGAGGCGGCTCCGCCGGTGAACACGGCCTTGGCGTCGGCCCAGTCGTAGAGGTTGTAGGTCTTCTCCGAGTCGCGGGAGGCGACGTTGTCCCAGTGCTTGCCGGCGATCGCGGTCTCGAGGTCGAACACGCGCTGGGCCCGCTCGGGGGCGTCGTCGTAGCCGGCGAGCTCGAACATCTTCTGGATGTGCGCGACGAAGGCCTCGCGGACGGGCGCGAAGCGCTCTTCGCGGAAGTACGACTCGTCCGGCAGCGAGATGCCCGCCTGCTCGAGGAAGACGAGGTAGCGCCCCGGGTCGCCCGGGTCGTTGTCGACGAACAGCTGGTAGAACCCGCCGAGGCCGCGACGCTCCAGCTTCGCGATGGTCTGAAGCAGGCTCGGGATGCTGTCGACGCCCTCCGCGAAGGTCAGCTCGTCGCGGATCGCCTCCACGCCGAGAGCGTCGATGCGCTCCTCGTCCATGAAGCTCGTGTAGAGGTCGCCGAACTTTCGCTCCTCGGTGCCCTCCGGCGCGTTCTGCGCCTTCTCGACGATCTCGTGGACGGCGGTCTCCGACTCCTCGGCGAGGATCATGAACGAGCCCCAGCGCGCCTTGTCGGCCGGGATCTCGGTGGCCTCGAGCCACTTCCCGTTCACGTGCCGGAAGAGGTCGTCCTGCGGACGGACGGCCGGGTCGAGTTCGTCGGTGCGGATGCCGGAGTCGAGCGTCATGCGCCCAGCCTACGGGTCAGGCGGTGGCGCGGGCCACCGAGCTGAGCCGGAGGTACGAGAGCGCGAAGAGCGAGGCCAGCGCGAGCTCGGCGAGGATCGACACGGTTCCGGACAGGCTGCCGAATCCGGCGAACGACAGCACGATGTTGACGATGGCGAGCAGCCCGTAGCCGGCAGCGAGCACACCGCTCAGCAGCGGCCGGTTGGTCATGCGCCACCAGGGTCGCGCGGCGGCCACCGGCTCACCCGGGCCGCGGAACACCCGCGTGACGAGGTACCACCCGAGCGTCTGCAACACGGTCAGGACGATGGATGCGGGCTCCGAGTGGAGGGCGTCGAACAGCAGCACGAACACCAGGGTCACCGCGAGGAGGACGACGATTACGATCGTCTTCTCGCGCGGGGTGGTGAAGCGCATGGTGTTTCCTCCTGGTGTTCAGCATCCAGGATGTCAGGGCGGCCCGGCGCGTCGTCGCAGGCTCGCCGTGTCGCCCGGACGGGGAGGCGTGCCGCGGGCGCGGAATTCGTATGCTTGCCCGGTGACCATCGCACCGTCCGACAGCTCCGCCGGCCAGAGTTCCGCCGGCCAGACCGCGCCCGCGTGGACCCCGCCTCCCGGCTGGTACGGCGACCCGTACGACGCGCGCTCGCTGCGCTGGTGGAGCGGGGCGGAGTGGACCGCCTACACGTATCCCGTTCAGGCGCAGCCCGTCCAACCCGCGAAGAAGCCCAAGCCGCCGCACAAGTGGATCGGCCGGTTCGGCGGGTGGATCTTCGCCGGCTCCAGCGTCTTCATCTGGCTCTGGCTGTTCGGCTTCAGCTTCTTGTTCAACGCCATCGCACCGCACGCGGACGATGACGGACCGGCGGTGCTCTCTCCATTCCTCCTGGTGACGGGCGCGGCGACGGTGGCAGCGGCCATCCTCTACACGATGGCCTACCGCCTGAAGCCCGCTGACGGGCTGTCCGCGTCGCGCCTCGCCATCATCGCGGGCGTCGGTGGCCTGGCCGCGACGCTCGTCGCGGCCCCGATCAACACCCTGATCAATGTGTTGAGCGGCGGGACGTCGTCGCACCCGAGCGGGCTGCCTCTGGTGCTCGCCGGCGTGGTGGAGGAGCTGGTCAAGGTGACCGCGGCGATCCTTCTGGCCCTCCGGCTGCCGGTCAAGAACGCCCGGATCGGGCTGTTCGTCGGCGGTGCCGTCGGGCTGGGGTTCAGCGTCATCGAGAACCTCAGCTACCTGCAGGAGGCGTTCGCCCGCGGGCAGCACTCGCCGCTCGGCTTCGGCGTGTTCGTCGGGACGGCGATCGGGAGGGAGCTCACCGGCCCGTTCCTTCACCCGGTGTTCACCGCCCTCCTCGCCGCGGCCGTGTTCGGTGCGACGCGCAACGGCCGCTTCCGGGTGACGTTCGGTGTCGTGCTGGCGTACCTCGGTGTCGCGGCGGCCCATGGGATGTTCAACGGAGCCGCATGGCTGTCACAGAACGTGCCGTGGCCGGCGGCGGCGCGCGGGGGCGCCATCCTGCTGTTCGACCTCGTGTTCGTCGTGGCCAGCGGGGTCACCTGGCTGCTGATCGCGCGGAGGATCCGGCGCAGGTCGGAGCAGGAGGCAGCGCAGCAGGAGGCGTCGGACCAGCAGGCGGAGGATCAGCGCGCGGCGACGAACGCGTCCTCGGCGGCGTAGTCGAACCACCGGTCGGTCCGCGCCCGCTCGACGAGGTTCGGGAACACCGCCTCCCACGTCTCCTGCCGACGCTCCGCGGCGAGCACTTCGCGCACGGTCCAGTCGATCGTGGACTCCACCGCTTCGGCGTAGGTCACCGACTGCCGGTAGCCGAGCTCGACGGTCGCCGCCGTCATGCTCAGCAGCAGAGGATGCGCGACCGTCCACGGCGTGCTGCCGACGCCATCGATCGGGGGCCCGGGGAACGCGACGATCTCCACGTCGTGATCGAGTGCCCGGAAGATGATCCGCGCGATCTCCGCGACGCTGAGGTCGTCCCGGTCCACCGCGTTGAGCACGCGCCTGCCGGGCTGCGCGGCGCACAGGGCGACGAGTTCTGCGATGTTCACCGTCGATGAGGTGCTGAACCGGTTGGTCCCGTCGTCGGAGAGCACGATCCGCTTCCGGCCGTCGAGGGCGCGCTTGATGAAGTACCACTCGCGGAGCGCGGGGCTGAACGGCCCCTGGATGGCGCCAGGGCGCAGGATGCTGACCGGCAGGTCGTCGACGGCGAGCAGCCGACGCTCCATCGCGGCCTTGAGCGGCGAGTACGTCCGCTTGTCGTTGTCGACGGTCGGGTCGCTCTCCCGCAGCGGGACGGGATAGCGCGGGAAGTCGTCCGGCCCGGTCACCACATCCAGGTACCCGCCGTCGGCGCCGACGTACACCGAGCCCGTCGAGATCACGACGAGCGACCCGACGTCTCCGGCCAGCTGCGCGAGCTGGTCGGCGTGCCGCGGCTCGTACGCGACGGTGTCGAGCACGAGGTCGTGGCCGCGCGCGCGGTCGAGCAGCGCGTCGGTGTCGTCGCGGTCCAGCCGGATGCTCGTGACATCCAGGTCGGCGAGGTCGGTGTCGCCGCGGTGCGGTCCGCGGTGTGCGAGCAGCACCGACCAGCCGTCGAGCGCGAGGCGCCGGGCGGCCGCGGAGCCGATCTGTCCGGTGCCGCCGATGATCATGGCGGTGCGCGTCGTGGCGGTCATGCGGTCACCGTACCCCGGGGAGGCGCTCCGAGGTGGGCCGGAGACGTTACCGGATGAGGGTACGCGCGAGGGCGACGTACTCACGCGCGTTGGCGTCCGGCAGGTACGCCTTGCCGATCGCGTTGCCGATCGCCGGGAGCGCGACCGCGTCCGGGTATGCCATGTAGATGGTCTCGTAGGTGGGGTTGAACTTGCTCTTGAACGAGAACAGGGAGGCGAACCCGTAGGCGGGCTCGAGCGTCCGGGCGAGGAACGCGAGCAGCCGGTCCATCGCCGTCGGCTCGTCCGCATCCCCGTCGTCGAGCGGTTTCGTGGCGAGCGGTGCGCCCGACAGGCTCAGCACCTCGATGCCCTCGTCGCGCATGTGCTGGGCGGCCGAGGCGATGACGAACTCCATGATCCCCGACATCGAGCCGTCCGCACGCCGCATGAAGTCGATCGTGTAGCCGACCACCCGGCCGTCGCGCCAGCTCGGCAGCCAGCTGGTGACGGCCTGGAGCCCGCCGTCGGGGTCGAAGGCCAGGTACAGCCGGACGTCCGGATCCTTGAGCTCGTCGATGCCGCCGAGGGTGAATCCCATCTCGGGCAGCTCCTTCTCGGAGACCCACTGCTCGCTGACGGCCGTGATCTGCGTCTGGATGAGCGGGGAGAGGTCGTCCCAGGTCGTCCAGAGCGTCGATATGCGCGCCTTGACGCCGCGGTTGTGCGCCTGCCGCACCTTCTGCCATGGCTTGCCCACGAGGTCGAAGGTCTGCGGGTGCATCAGCGTCTCCTCGCCGACGGACATCGTCGGCCAGCCGAGAGCGTCGAAGACCGGGAGGTACTCGCCGTGGATGCTGTAGAAGACCGGCGTCCAGCTGTTGGCGTCGCAGAACTGGACGAACTCGGCGATGGTCCGCTCCGCACGCTCCGGTCGGCACACCGGGTCGGAGAGGGTGATCGCGATCCCGTTGATGACCCGGTAGGCGATCGCGGACTCGCCGTCGGAGCTGAACCAGTAGACGTTGCCCGGCCAGGTGCCCATGAAGCCGAGCGTTCCGCCACCGCCCTGGCGCAGCAGCGACCGGAAGTGCTCCTCGTCGGCCACGGTGCGGCCGGTGAACGTCGCGCGGTACAGCTGCAGCGTGGCGAAGATGAACACGATCCAGAACACCGGCCCGACCCAGTGGTACAGCACGACCACGATCGGGGATGTCGGCACGATCGGGGTTCCGAGCAGCGACAGGAAGCCGGCCGGGACGAAGCGGCGCAGCGCCGAGGAGAACACGTCGGCGACCGTGGCGTCCGGCACGAACTCGGTGAGGGAGGCGAGCCCGGCGATCAGGTAGGCCAGCGCAAGGAGCGCGAAGGTGCAGAACACGATGATCGCGAAGCGGACGGCGGCCTCGCGCGGCGACCGGATCTGGAACTGCCGTCGGGTGGCGATCAGCAGCGCGATCGACGCGATCGGAACCAGCAGGGCGGCCAGCAGCCACAGCAGCACCTCGAGGGCGGGAGCGAGAGCGTCGATGCTCTGCACATCCAAGTCGACGTCGCCGCCGAGCGCGGTGAACGGCAGCAGCAGCATCGCCGCGTTGACCGCGATGCCGAGGATCAGGGCGAACCGGCGGCCGCGGCGCAGGCCGATGGCCGTGAGGAGCAGCAGGGCCAACGGCAGGATCGAGAGCAGCAGCGGACCCGGGCCCTGCACCGACACCATGAGCAGCTGACTGCGGCAGTTGCTCGTGTACGAGACGTCGCAGCGCGCCATGACCGCGGCGACATCCACCTCGGGGCGCTCGAACAGCGCGGCGACGAACGAGAGCGGGCCGAACCCACCGGGAGGGAGCAGGGCGAGCAGCGGACCGAACGCCGTGATGGCGATGATGGCGGCGACCAGCGTGCGCGTCTCGGCGTGCGAGCTGCGGTGCAGCCGCCGGAGGCCGCCGCGACGGAGCAGGACTCCCAAGCCGAGACCGAGCAGGGCCGCGATGAGCCGGTAGACGTTGTTCTGGTCGCCGTTGTAGAGCACGAAGACGAGCACGACCGCGAAGGTGAGCAGCCGGATGCGCCTGCGCCACAGCGCGCTGGCGAACGCGCTCGCCGTGATCAGCGTGCCGACGATGCCGACCGTCGGGTCGAGTGTGAAATCGAACTCGGTGGCGGTCGCCCACAGCTCGCCGACGTTCGCGGCGCCCCACTGCAGCAGCACACCGAGGGTGATGCCGAGCACCCCGGTGATCAGGAACGCAAGGACGGTGCGGGCGGTGCCGATCAGCCGCTCGGCCGCGGCCATCACCGTGAGGGCGAGCACGACCGCGATGATCGTCTGCGCGAGGTCCTCCGGCACGAAGAGCGCCGTGAACGGGGTCCACCAGAAGCCGGCCCGGATGGTCGTGGTGACGCCGGCCGCCCAGACGAGCGCGTCGCCGCCGACGTTCGCGGCGCTCCACAGCGTCCCCGTGACGATGGACGTCGCGAGCACCACCACCGCCAGCGCGATGCTGGCCGGAGCGATGCGCCCGTAGCGGGTCAGCATCCGCCCGAAGCCGTCGCCGCGCTGCTCGGAAGCCGCCTCGGCCGAGCCCTCGGGCGCGGGGGAGCTCGGGGGCGTCGACGTCGTCCGGTCGGTGTCTGCGTCGCTCATTCGGGCCTCCGTCACACTGGGCTCGGTCCGAGGACAGGCTAGAGGATGTCGGAGCCCGCGCGGGTCAGATCTCGCGGAGTCGTTCGGCCAGGTAGCGGTCGAGTCCCTCGAGCGGGATGCGCTCCTGCTGCATCGTGTCGCGGTCGCGGACCGTCACGGCGTCGTCCTCGAGCGAGTCGAAGTCGACCGTGACGGCGAGCGGCGTTCCGATCTCGTCCTGCCGGCGGTACCGGCGTCCGATCGCGCCCGAGTCGTCGAAGTCGACGTTGCGGCGCTTGCGCAGCCGGTCGGCGAGACCGCGGGCGAGCGGGGACAGTGCCTCGTTGCGCGAGAGCGGCAGCACGGCGACCTTGACCGGCGCAAGGCGCGGGTCGAGGCGCAGCACCGTGCGCTTGTCGGTGCCGCCCTTGGCGTTTGGCACCTGCTCCTCGTCGTACGCGTCGACCAGGAACGCCATGAGCGCGCGCGTCAGGCCGAACGACGGCTCGATCACGAACGGCACGTAGCGCTCGTTCTTGTTCTGGTCGAAGTAGCTCAGGTCTTTGCCGGAGTGCTCGATGTGCGTCTTCAGGTCGAAGTCGGTGCGGTTGGCGACACCCATGAGCTCGCCCCACTCGCTGCCGACGAACTCGAACCGGTACTCGATGTCGATGGTCCGCTTCGAGTAGTGCGCCAGCGACTCCTTAGGGTGCTCGAACCGGCGGATGTTGTCCGGCTTGATGCCCAGATCGGTGAACCACTCCCAGGCGAGGTCGATCCAGGTCTCGAACCACTCCTCGTCCGTGCCCGGCTCGACGAAGTACTCGATCTCCATCTGCTCGAACTCGCGGGTGCGGAAGATGAAGTTGCCCGGCGTGATCTCGTTGCGGAACGCCTTGCCGATCTGGCCGATGCCGAACGGCGGCTTCTTGCGCGAGGTCTGCAGCACCGAGGCGAAGTCGGTGAAGATGCCCTGCGCCGTCTCCGGGCGCATGTAGTGCAGGCCGGACTCGTCGTCGACGACGCCGAGGTAGGTCTTCATGAGGCCCGAGAACTGCCGGATCGGCGTCCACTGGCCGACCTTGTCCGGGTGATCCGGGTCCGGGATGTCGTCGAGGCCGTTCGCCGGCTGGTGGCCGTGCTCGGCCTCGTACGCCTCGAACAGGTGGTCGGCGCGGTAGCGCTTATGGGTGATCAGCGATTCGGTCAGCGGGTCGCTGAACACCTGGACGTGACCGGAGGCTTCCCACACGGCGGTCGGCAGGATGATGGCCGAGTCGAGGCCCACCATGTCGCCGCGGCCGCGCACGAAGGAGTTCCACCACTCGCGCTTGATGTTCTCCTTCAGCTCCACGCCGAGGGGACCGTAGTCCCACGCCGACCGGGTTCCGCCGTAGATCTCTCCGGAGGGGAAGATGAATCCACGGTGCTGAGCCAGCGTGATGACGGAATCCAGTCTCGACGGTGCGGCCATGGTGCTCCCTGTGCGGTGCGGGTGTGTGGGGGACCCGTCCATCCTACTGAGGAAGCGCACCCGGGCGTCGCTCACAGCGTGGGTCTGTAGTAGCCCTGCTCCAGGCCCGGTACCGAGTGGACGAGGTCGAGGAGCTGAGTGGAGTAGCTGTTTCCGCTCTCGATCTGGTCGACCATCCCCGCAAGCAGGGTCAGGGCAGCGGCCGGGGTCTTTGGAGCCAGATACTCCCGTTTCACCTTCAATGCGATGGCAGGCAACGTCACATGGCCATTGATCCGCCTGTTCCACAGTCGTCCGTGATGGGCCGCGATGTTCCTCAGGAAAGCGATGTTCTGCACCGCTTGGAGGAGCTTCGGGACGTCCTCGATGTGGATCGATCTGGCAACGGGCTCGAGGATGGATTTGTCCCTGAGCGCGCGCAACAACCGCGAGAAGGTGCCGATCGAGACGACCTCGATCGCCGCCCACAGAGGTACGGGATCGCCCCGGTCAAGGTGGTGCCGGATGAAGATCTCGTCGCGATTCTGAACAGCGTTGAAGTCCCGAAGGACGGCATTTCGGTTGCCGGCCTCGCTGTGCCACCGCCGGTGACCAGGATCCGACACGTCGACCTCCGGCACTGCGGGTAGGTAGAGGGCCGGGTCGAGGTATGCGTCACCGCCGCCGATGGCCTGGGTGAGATGATAGGCGACCCTGCTTCGCAAGGTGGGCTCGACGACTGAGATTCCATCCAGGACGCTGTTGCGGACAGCTCGGTCGAGGTCATAGACCTCCATCACCTGCGCTGCCCGCACGTTCGCCCTGTAGCGGTCGCTGTCTCCTTCGTAGAAGGAACGCGCGTAGCCGCTCACCCGGTAGTAATTGCTGGAGTACAGGAACATGGCGAAGGCCTCCGCGCTCACATCGCCCAGGATCAACCCACGATCGACGTGCCGCTGGACCTGTGCTCGCAGGTCGATCCAGTCCTTCACATGCAACCTCTCGCCATACAAACGAAGAACCCACCCAGCCCGAAGGCTGGGTGGGTCCGAATGTTGGTTCCAAACTACCACAGCGAGCCGCATGCCGTGGAGGAGCCGCGGCTACTCCACGAGCGACTGGCGCGCCGAGCGGAACTCCTGCTCGAGGATGGCGTAGACGGCGGTGTCCGACCACTCGCCCTTGAAGATCTCGGTCTCGCGCAGGAGCGCCTCCTGGCGCATCCCGAGACGCTCGCACAGGCGGGCCGATGTGTCGTTGCGGGCGTCGAGCTGGGCGAAGACCCGGTGGGCGCCGAGGGTGTCGAAGCAGAGTTCGAGCACCCGCTGGGCCGCCTCGGTCGCGTAGCCGGCTCCGTGGACGGCCGGATGGAAGACCCAGCCCATCTCGAACTTGCCCCAGGTCGCGTTCTTCAGGAAGAGGCTGATGTCGCCGATCACGCGGCCGCGGCCGCCCTCGGCGTCGGCCAGCTCCACGGCGAACACGATGCCGTCGCCGTTCTCGGCCAGCCGGTTCATGGCGATCCGCTTGCGCAGGTGCTCCGCCGACTCGTCGTGGTCGTGCACCTCCCAGTAGAGGTAGCGGACGACGTCCTTCAGTTTCTGGTAGGCGTGCACGTCCTCCAGGTCGCCCGTGTTCAGCGGGCGCAGCAGCAGGCGCTCGGTGCGCAACTGCTCGGCGGCGTAGGGCAGGCCGCTCGCGCCGTGCGGCGGGATGACGGCGGTCGTGGTGGCTTCTTCGTCGCTCACGGTCGCTCCTCGTGCTCTGTGGTGCGGGATGGTGCTGTGGTTCAGGATGCCGCGGACTCGTCGTCCACAGCGGTGAGGCGGGGGTGGGCGCGCTCGGCGTCCACATCCACGCCGAAGACGGCGGCGGCGCCGTCGATGAAGGACTGCGCATCGCCCTGCCGGGCGAGCTCGCGCGCGCGGACCGACGGGGTGTGGAGCAGGACGCCGGCCAGGTGACGCAGGGCCGCCTCGGTCTGCTCGCTGCCGTCGCCGCGGTTCCTGGCGCGCTCGATCTCGGCGTCGAGGACGTCGAACACGTGCTTGCGCAGCGCGACGAGCGCCGGGGTGACCTCCTGCTCGGCGGTCCGTGCGCGGTACTCGGCGGCGGCCGCGTCCACGATGCTGCGCGCGTCGTCCGCGGCCTGAAGCTCGGTCAGCGGCGCGTGGATGCTGATGGTCTCGAGGTCGAGCAGCTCGACGCCGAGCAGCTCGGCGACCGTCGGGTCGACGTTGCGGGGGAGGCCGAGGTCGATCACCAGGCGGCGCTCGACCGCACCCGGCAGGGCGACGGCCTCGGCGAGGATGGGCCGGGTGAGGACGTAGTCGGTGACCGCCGAGCAGGTGACGACGAGGTCGCTCTCCGCCAGCGCGTCGACGAGGCCGTCTGCGGCGACGGGTGCGATGTCGTGCGAGAGGGCGAACTTGGCCGCGCGACCCGACGGCGAGTACACCCGCACGTCGGTCACTCCGCGATCGCGGAGGGCGGCGAGGCTCGCGCCCGCATACTTGCCGGTGCCGACGAGCAGCACGCGCGTCTGCGCCCAGTCGCTGATCCGGCTCTCGGCGAGGTCGAGGGCGAGGCGGACGAGGGAGCGACCGGCGGTCATGATGCCGGTGCGGTTCTTCACCCCGCGGGAGGTGCGCGATGCGACCTGGAACAGGCGCTCCAGCTCGCTCGTCACCGATCCGTCGCGGCGGGCCGACTCCAGTGCACGTCGCACCTGACCGGCGATCTCGCCCTCGCCGACGACGACCGACTCGAGGCCGCTGGTGACGGCGAACAGATGCTCGGCGACCGCGTGGTCGCTGTAGACCGCGCTCGCGCCGCGGAGCAGGTCGGGGTCGATTCCGGCGGCGCTGCTCACCGCATCCAGCACGGCCTCGGTGGAGACGGCGCGGGCTGCCGGGAGCGGCTCGTCGATGTCGAGGTAGGCCTCGAAGCGGTTGCAGGTCGCGAGAACGACCGAGCCCGAGACGATGTCGCTGTGCTCCGAGAGTGCGGCGGTGATGGCGGGAGCGTGACGCTCGAGCCGTTCCAGGAGGTCGAAGTCCGCCGTCCGGTGACTCGACGAGAAGCACAGAAGCACGGAGGAAAGCCTACGCTCGCGTCGGAGCAACCTCGAATCGGGCTCCAGGTTCCCTTCAGCCGGGCGTTCTCGCGGGAGAGCCCTGGCACAATCGTGTAGTGACCACCCTCGCCTCCGACCATCCCCTCTCCTCCGGCCTCACCGCCTCCAGCCCCCTCGTCCGGGCGTACCAGGGCGAACGCCAGGAGGTGACCCCGGTCTGGTTCATGCGTCAGGCGGGGCGCTCTCTGCCCGAGTACCGCGAACTGCGGGTCGGGACGCGGATGCTCGACGCCTGCCTCGACCCGGCGATGGCGAGCGAGATCACCCTGCAGCCGGTGCGGCGCCATGGTGTCGACGCGGGCATCTTCTTCAGCGACATCGTCGTCCCGCTGAAGCTCGCGGGAGTGGATGTGGAGATCGTGCCGGGCAAGGGGCCGGTGTTCGCGCAGGCCGTCCGCACGACGGCGGATGTCGAGCGCCTGACGGCGATCGATCCGGCGTCGCTCGACGAGAGCGTATTCGCGCCGATCCAGGAGGCCGTGCGCCTCACGGTTGCCGAGCTGGGCAGCACCCCGCTGATCGGCTTCGCCGGCGCTCCGTTCACGCTGGCCGCCTACCTCGTCGAGGGCGGTCCGTCGAAGGACCACATCCGCGCGCGGACGCTCATGCACGCGGACCCGGAGGCGTGGGCCCGCCTGATGGAGTGGACGGCCGACGTCTCCGGCGCGTTCCTCCGCGCCCAGGTGCTCGCCGGCGCGAGCGCCGCCCAGCTCTTCGACTCGTGGGCGGGGTCGCTCTCGCTCCACGACTACGTGACCCACGTCGCCCCCGCCTCGGCCCGGGCGCTGTCGCACGTCCGCGACCTGGCGTACGAGCTTCCCCGCACCGCGGCAGCCGGCGACGCCGAGCCCGCGCTCGACGACGTCGTGCGGAACGTCCCGCTCGTGCACTTCGGCGTCGGCACCGGCGAGCTGCTCAAGGCGATGCACGAGGTCGGGGCGGATGCCGTGGGCGTCGACTACCGCATCCCGCTCGACGAGGCCAGCCGCCGTCTCGGGCACGTCGTCCCAGTGCAGGGCAACGTCGACCCGGCGATGCTGGACGCGCCGTGGCCGGTGCTCGAAGCACACGTCCGCGACGTGCTCGACCGTGGCCGCGAGGCGCCCGCGCACATCCTGAACCTCGGTCACGGCGTCCCGCCGGAGACCGACCCCACTGTTCTGACGCGCGTCGTCGAGCTGGTGCACGGGTGGCGACCGGAGTGAGCGGCGAGGGCGACGACATCGGCGAGGAGATCCGCCACGCGGTCGAAGCGCCGCCCACGCGCATCGTCGTCGTCGGCGGTGGGATGGCCGGACTGGTCGTCGCGCGCGAGTGCGCCCGTCCGGGGTTCGAGGTCACCCTCCTCGAGGCCTCCGACCGCGTCGGCGGTAGTGTCGCGCCGCTTCCCCTCGGCGGGATGACGCTGGATGCGGGTGCCGAGAGCTTCGCGACCCGAGGCGGCCACGTCGCCGAGCTCCTCAGCGACCTGGGTCTCGACGACGACGTGGTGCAGCCCAACCCCTCCGGTGCCTGGGTGCGCCACGGGAGCCGCTCGGTTCCTCTCCCGAGGGCCGGGCTGCTCGGCATCCCGAGCTCGCCGCTGGCGAAGGACGTCGTAGCGGCGATCGGCTGGCCGGGCGCTCTGCGCGCGTACCTCGACCGCCTGATGCCGGTGCTCAAGATCGGCAAGGAGCGTCGCCTCGGCACGCTCGTCCGCAAGCGCATGGGAAGCAGAGTGCTCGACCTCCTCGTGGCCCCGGTCGCGACCGGCGTGTACTCGGCCGCACCCGACGAGCTGGATGTCGAAGTGGTCGCCCCGGGGCTCAACTCCGCGCTCACCCGGCTGGGCTCGCTGTCCGGCGCGGTCGGCGAACTGCGATCGGCGTCGAAGGCGGGGAGCGCGGTCGGGGGGATCCGCGGCGGGATGTGGCGGCTGCCGGAGGCGCTCGCCGCAGACGTCGAGGCGCGCGGCGGGACGGTTCGCACGGGCGCCGCGGTCGCGGCCATCGACCGGTGGAGCGCGCCGGATGCCGAGGAGACGGCGCGCGCTGTCATCGAGTCGGTGCTGGCCGAGTCGCTCGCGGGCGACGAGGCGACGGCGACCGTCCCGGACGCGGAGGCGTCCCGCCCGGCCCGCTGGGTCGTGCGCGCGACTGACGGCCACGAACTCCCGGCCGATGTCGTGGTGCTCGCCGCTCCGGCCGACGCCTCGCTGCGGCTCCTCCCCGCACTCGAGACGGCGCCGGGCGACACGGGCGCTCTCGCCGACCTCGCGGGCCTGGACTGGCCCGCCGCCTCCAGCGTCGAGCTGGTGACCCTCGTGATCGACGACGACCGCCTCTCGACCACCCCGGTCGGGACGGGCGTGCTCGTCGCCGATGTTCCCGGCACGGATGTTCGTGCCAAGGCGATGACCCACTCCAGCGCGAAGTGGGCCTGGGTCGCGGAGGCCGCCGGACCCGGCCGCCATGTGGTGCGGCTCTCCTACGGACGCGCCGGACGCGCGGCGGAGACGCGGGACCTGGACGACGCCGGACTGCGCGCTCTGGCGGTCGCCGACGCGTCCCGGCTCCTCAATATTCCGATCGCGGAATCCTCCGTGACCGCATTCGCCCGAACCCCCTGGACGAACGCCCTCCCGTATGCGACAGTGGGGCAGCGGGAACGCATCCAGCGGGTCCGCACCGAGGTCGACGGCGTCGAGGGTCTCGAGGTCACCGGGTCCTGGCTGACCGGTACGGGCCTCGCCTCCGTCATCCCGGATGCGCGCCGGACTGCCGAGCGCGCGCGAGGTCTACGCTGGAGGGCCCTGACGGCCGCTCTCCAGGCGGACGCCTCAGGAACCACCGAACAGGGACTCGACACTTAGGAGACGGAATGCGCGGCAAACTCCTCTTCGTCGCCGGAGCGGCGGTGGGCTACGTGCTCGGCGCCCGCGCCGGACGCGAACGGTACGACCAGATCAAGGCCGCGGCCACGCAGGTGTGGCAATCGCCGGGCGTGCAGAAGCAGGTGCACGCGGTGGAGGACTTCGTGTCCGCGAAGGTCGGCGAGTTCCCCGAGACCGCGTATATCACCGTGAAGAAGCTCGTCGTGCAGGCGAACCGCCGCCGCCGCGAGTCCCGGGCGCCGTATCCGTCGCCCGCCGCCGAAGCCGCCATCCGCGCGGGAGACGGCAGCAGCGACACGTCGTCCTGACGGGGGTACTGTACGGAAGCGACGAGGGGAGACGCCGATGACCGACCGTGAGCGGGGAGCCGCAGGCGCTGCCGGCGCGTCCGGACCGCAGCAGGTGCGGACACCGGGGGAGCGCGCACGCGCGGAACGGGCGAAGGCCCGACCTCTCGTCCAGCTGATCTCCGACCTTCCCCGGCTGATCGTCGAGCTGCTGAAGGCCGAACTGAACCATCTCAAGGCCGAGTTCGCCGAGAAGGCGAAGTATGCCGGCGTCGGCATAGGGCTCCTCGCCGGGGCCGCCTTCTTCCTGTTCTTCGCGTTCGGCACGCTGGTCGCCGCCGCCATCCTCGGCATCGCGGTCGCGCTGCCCGCCTGGGCGGCCGCGCTCATCGTCTTCGGCGCACTGGTCGTGATCGCCGTGATCCTGGCGCTGGTCGGCATCCGCTCGTTCAAGAAGATGGACGGTGTCGCCCCCTCGCAGACCATCGACAGCATCAAGGAAGACGCGGACGCGCTGAAGGGACTGGGGAAGTATGACAACTGACCGCAGCGACGTCGACCGGGCGCGGGCCGAGCTCGCCGCCACGGTAGAGGCGATCGAGTACAAGCTGAACGTGCCCAAGCGCGCGGCCGAGACGATCGAGCGGCTCCGTCGGGACAACCCGCTCGGCCTTGCCGGTATCGCGGCCGGGGCGGTCGCCGCGACCGCCCTCGCCGTCTGGGGCGTCGTCCGTCTCATCCGACGGTGAGCGCCTCCCCGTTTTTGGCCTTCTCAGGTTTGAGAGGGAGACTGTGGGTATGAGTACCCCGGCTGCCGTTCCGGCAGAGTCGACCACCCCCGACACCCCCACCGACACCCCGACCGGATTCACGCTCTGGGCTGTGCTGCGCCGCGATCCCGCCCGACCGGACGACCTCGACGGCACGGACGTGCCGACCGCCGTCTCCGAGCTCGAAGGCGTGATCGCCGACATGGAGCTCCAGAACGTCACGACGCGCGGACTCTACGACGTCTCCGGCCTCCGCGCCGACGCCGACGTCATGATCTGGCTGCACGGCCCCGAGGCGGAGGCGCTGCAGTGGGGACTCCGCCAGCTGCGACGCACGCGACTGCTGAAGGCGCTCCTCCCGACCTGGAACGCCATGGGCGTCCACCGTGACGCCGAGTTCAACAAGGCCCACGTCCCCGGATTCCTCCGGGGCAAGGGCCCGAAGGAGTGGCTCTGCGTCTACCCGTTCGTGCGCAGCTACGAGTGGTACCTGCTGCCGGACGAGGAGCGCTCGAAGATGCTCGCCGAGCACGGCCGGAAGGGCGCCGCGTTCCGGTCAGTCCTCGCGAACACGGTCGCCTCGTTCGCCCTCGGCGACTACGAGTGGATCCTGCCGCTCGAGGCCGACGAGCTCACCGACCTCGTCGACATGATGCGCGAGCTCCGCTACACGGAGGCGCGTCGCCACGTGCGCGAAGAGGTCCCGTTCTTCACCGGTCGCCGCATCCAGCCGGCCGAGGTCGTGGAGGTCCTGCAGTGACGGATGCGCAGACCGCCCAGCGCGTGCTGGGTGCGACCCCGGCTGCCGCCGCGGGTCCGGAGCACGTCACCGAGCCGACCGCGTACGACGCCATCCTGCTCGCCGGTTTCGGCGGTCCGGAGGGGCAGGACGACGTCATCCCCTTTCTCCGCAACGTCACCCGCGGTCGCGGCATCCCGGAGGAGCGGCTCGAAGAGGTCGCCCACCACTACCGACACTTCGGCGGCGTCAGCCCCATCAACGACCAGAACCGCGAGCTCAAGGCGGCCCTGGAGGCGGAGCTCGCCGAGCGCGGCATCGACCTGCCGGTGTTGTGGGGCAACCGCAACTGGGATCCGTACGTCGCCGACGCGCTCCGCGAGGCCGACGAGCGCGGCTTCACCAAGCTGATCGCGATCGCGACGAGCGCGTACTCCTCGTACTCGAGCTGCCGCCAGTACCGCGAGGACTTCGCGGGCGCGCTGGAGGCCACGGGACTCGAGGGGCGCATCCAGATCGACAAGGTGCGCCAGTTCTTCGACCACCCGGGCTTCGTCGAGCCGTTCATCGAGGGCGTGAAGAACGCCATCGACGAGCTGCAGCAGAAGCTTCCGGGCATCGACCCGGCCACCGAGGTGCGCATCCTCTTCTCGACGCACTCCATCCCGTCGACCGACGCGGCGAAGTCCGGGCCGGCCGAGCGCGGCTTCGGCGAGGGCGGCGCCTACGCGGCCCAGCACCTCGCGGTCGCCGAGGTCGTCTCGCACGCTGCGACCGGCGGCACCGTCGGCTGGGATCTGGTCTACCAGTCCCGCTCGGGCCCGCCGTCGATGCCGTGGCTGGAGCCGGACATCAACGACCGCATCGCCGAGCTCCCTGCCCTGGGGATCAAGGGTGTCGTCATCGTTCCGCTCGGTTTCGTCAGCGACCACATGGAGGTCCTCTGGGACCTCGACAACGAGGCGATGGAGACCAGCGACGAGAACGGCCTGGTCGCCGTCCGCGTCCCGACCCCCGGCACCCATGCGGCGTACGTGAAGGGCCTGGTCGACCTGGTCTTGGAGCGCCGCGACGCCGTCCCCGTCGACCAGCGCCCGGCGATGACATCGCTCGGCCCCTGGTACGACGTGTGCCGCCCCGGCTGCTGCGAGAACGTCCGGCTCGGGTTCAAGCCCGCCGCTGCGGGGCTCGCGCCGTGAGCGGGACCGTGACGAGGGTCGACGGCGCCGCCGAGCGCCGCGAGGGCGTGCTGCGCATCGGCACCCGCGGCAGCGCGCTGGCGGTCGCACAGACGACGGCCGTCGCCGAGTCCATCGCGCGCGCGACCGGGCTGGATGTCGAACTCGTCACGGTGACCACCCACGGCGACACATCGCGAGAGTCTCTGGCTCAGCTCGGCGGCACGGGCGTGTTCGCGACCGCCCTGCGCGACGCCCTGCGCGCCGGCGAGGTCGACCTCGTCGTGCACTCGCTCAAGGACCTCCCGACTGCGCCCGCTCCCGGGCTCGTCATCGGCGCCGTCCCCAAGCGCGCCGATGCCCGCGACACCCTCGCCGCGCGTGACGGTCTGACGCTCGAGACCCTCCCCGAGGGTGCCCGCGTCGGAACCGGATCGCCGCGCCGCGTCGCCCAGCTGAAGTCGCAGCGTCCCGACCTCGACGTCGTCGACCTGCGCGGCAACGTCGACACGCGTCTCCGCATGGTGACCGACGGCGAGCTGGATGCGGTGGTGCTCGCCGCGGCAGGCCTCAGCCGTCTCGGCCGCCTCGACGCCGTGACCGACTACTTCCCGCTGTCGCTCGTCCCGACCGCTCCGGGCCAGGGCGCGCTCGCGCTCGAGGTCCGCGCCGGAGACGAGAAGGGCCGCGGACCGATCGCCCGGGCGCTCTCAGCGGTCGACCATGTCACCACCCACGCGTCGGTGACCGCCGAGCGCCACGTGCTCGCCGGCCTCGAGGCGGGATGCGCCGCTCCCATCGGCGCCACCGCCCTCGTCGACGACGGTCTGCTCTTCCTCACGGCGACCGTGTACCGCCCCGACGGCACGGAGAAGCTCACCGCATCCCACGCCGCCACTCCCGACTCCCTCAGCGCCGCTCACCTCGACGAGGCCGCACAGGATGTCGGCGCCCGCGTGGTCGCCGAGCTGCTGGAGGCCGGGGCCGCGTCGCTTGCTCCACTCGGGAGCGATCGATGACCACTACCGCTCCGACTCCGAAGCCGCTCGCCGGCTGGCGCGTGCTCGTGCCGCGCGGCGGTCCGTGGGGAGACTCCGTCGCCGCGGATCTGCGAGCGAAGGGCGCATCGCCGGTCGTCGCCGCGATGATCAACTTCGCTCCGACCGCAGACGCGTCGGCGCTCGAGGCGGCCCTCGCCCGGCTCGCGAACGGCGAGTTCGACTGGATGACCGTCACGAGCGCCACGACAGTGGACGTGCTCAGCGCCCAGCGCGCCGTCGTCCCGCCCACGACACGGGTCGCCGCGGTGGGCGAGACGACCGCCGCCGCACTCGCCGCCGCCGGCTATCACGTCGACCTGGTGCCGTCGGAGGACAACTCGGCCCGCGGCCTGCTCGCGGAATGGGAGGCGGCCACCCAGGGCGCCTTCCCCTTGCGCGTCCTCACCCTCCGCTCGGAGATCGCGAAGCCCCTCCTGACCGAGGGGCTGCGTCGCATCGGGCACGATGTCGAGTCGGTCGTCGCCTACCGGACCGTCGGCGTGCCGGTGCCCGAGAAGGTCATCACCGACGTGCGCGACGGGCTCGTGCAGGCGATCCTGGTCACCAGCGGCTCGGTCGCCGAGCAGGTGCAGAAGCAGCTCGGCCCCGTCCCGGAGTCGACGCTGATCGCGGCCATCGGTCCGCAGACCGCGCGCGACGCCCGTTCCTTCGGCCTCCGGGTCGATGTCATCGCGGCCGAGCGCACCGCCGCATCCCTCATCGACGCGGTCGTTCAGGTCGCGCAGGCGCGCGCCCGGGACGCCGACGACTCCTGAGTTTTTCGGCTCCCCGCAGCGCATTCGCGCGAAAAAGTCCGGAGCCGTTTGCTGGGAGGACGCTCAGTTCGCCGGGCGTAGGCTGATGTGAGTGAGTGAACTGCATCCCGTCATCCGGCCCCGACGGCTGCGGCAGTCCCCGGCGATGCGCCGGCTGACCGCCGAGACCCGCCTCCACCCCGCCGAGCTGATCCTCCCGCTCTTCGTCCGAGAGGGCGCCACCGAGGCCGTTCCGATCGCCTCGATGCCCGGTGTCTCCCAGCACAGCCTCGACTCGCTGAAGCGCGTCGCGAACGAGGCTGCTGAGGCCGGCGTCGGCGGTCTGATGCTCTTCGGCGTCCCGGAGGAGCGCGACGCCAGCGGCTCCGGAGCGACCGATCCCGACGGCATCCTCAACGTCGCGACGCGGGTGCTCGCCGACGAGGTGGGCGACGCGCTCGTGGTCCAGACCGACCTGTGCCTCGACGAGTTCACCGACCACGGCCACTGCGGGGTTCTGGATGCGCGCGGTCACGTCGACAACGACGCCACCCTCCTCCGCTACCGCGACATGGCGGTCGCGCAGGCAGAGGCCGGCTCCCAACTCCTCGGCCTCAGCGGGATGATGGACGGCCAGGTCGCCGCCGTCCGCGAGGCCCTCGATGAGACCGGGCACACGGACGTCGTCATCCTGGCCTACGCGGCCAAGTACGCCTCCGGCTTCTACGGGCCCTTCCGCGAGGCCGTCGACTCGCAGCTCTCCGGCGACCGCCGCGCCTACCAGCAGGACCCGGCGAACCGGCGCGAGGGCCTGCGCGAGGCGCGTCTCGACCTGGAGGAGGGCGCCGACATCCTCATGGTGAAGCCGGCGCTCAGCTATCTCGACGTTCTCAGCGATGTCGTCGCGATCAGCGATGTCCCGGTCTGGGCGTACCAGGTGTCGGGGGAGTACGCGATGGTGGAGGCCGCGGCGGCCAACGGCTGGATCGACCGCGACCGGATCATCGAGGAGACGCTGATCGGCGCACGCCGCGCCGGCGCCGACGCGATCATGACCTACTGGGCGACGGAGGTGGCCGGGTGGCTGCGATGAACGACGAGAACGAGCAGCAGTTCGAGCGGGCGCAGCGCGTCATCCCGGGCGGTGTGAACTCGCCGGTGCGCGCGTTCCGCTCGGTCGGTGGAACACCGCGCTTCCTGGTGTCGGCTTCCGGCCCGTACGTCACCGACGCAGACGGCCGCGAGTACGTCGACCTGGTCGCGTCGTGGGGTCCGGCGATCCTCGGCCACGCGCATCCCGCCGTCGTGGATGCGGTGCAGCAGGCGGCCGCGCGCGGCCTGTCCTTCGGGGCGTCGACTCCCGCCGAGACCGAGCTCGCCGAGGCCGTGATCGGCCGTGTCCCGTTCATCGAGAAGCTGCGGCTCGTGTCCACCGGTACCGAGGCGACGATGAGCGCCATCCGCCTCGCGCGCGGATTCACCGGCCGGCCGCTGCTGATCAAGTTCGCCGGGCACTATCACGGCCACTCGGATAGCCTTCTGGCCGAGGCCGGTTCGGGTCTCGCGACCCTCGCGCTCCCCGGCTCTGCCGGCGTGACCGAGGCGACGGCAGCCCAGACGATCGTGCTTCCGTACAACGATCTGGATGCGGTGCGCGCGGTCTTCGAGGCGCAGGGCCCCGACATCGCCGCCGTCATCACCGAGGCCGCCGCCGCCAACATGGGCGTCGTCCCGCCAGACGCCGGCTTCAACGCCGCACTGACCGACCTCGCGCACGAGTTCGGCGCCTTGCTCATCCTCGACGAGGTGCTGACCGGTTTCCGCGTCAGCGACGCCGGCTTCTGGGGACTCGACCGCGGCTACACGCCCGACCTGGTGACCTTCGGGAAGGTCATCGGCGGCGGGATGCCGCTGGCGGCCCTCGGCGGACGCGCCGAGCTCATGGACTTCCTCGCGCCGGCCGGTCCGGTGTACCAGGCGGGAACGCTCTCCGGGAACCCGGTCGCGGTCGCCGCCGGTCTCGCCACGCTGGCGAACGCCGACGAGGCCGTCTACGACCGCCTCGACACCGTCGCGGAGACAGTGTCGTCGGGGGTCTCGGATGCCCTCTCGGCCGCCGGAGTCGCCCACCGGGTGCAGCACGCGGGCAACCTGTTCAGCGTCGTCTTCGGCGACTTCGACCGGGCTCCGCGGACGTACGCCGAGGTGCAGCGGCAGGAGGCGTACCGCTACCGTGCGTTCTTCCACGCGATGCTCGACCAGGGCGTCTCGCTGCCGCCGAGCGTCTTCGAGGCATGGTTCGTCACCGCTGCGCACGACGCGGCGGCTGTCGACCGCATCCTGAACGCCCTCTCCGCCGCCGCCCGCGCAGCGGCCGCCGCCACCCCCACCACCTGACCCGCGATCCCCTTCGCCGAGGTGCACCTTGTTGCGCACTCCCACGGCGTGTCGACCGCAACAACGTGCACCTCGACGAAAGGGGAATCCCGGGAAGAGGGGTCAGGCGTCGGGGGCGGCGGGTTCGCGCGAGAGGGATTCCACGTAGGTGTAGGTGGCGGATGCGGGCCAACCGTCCGCATCCAGCAGCGCGTAGACGTCGAAGTTGAGCGTCCCGCCTCCGCCGGCCGCGCGTCGTAGCGTGCGCGGAGGGGCGTCCGACGCGGAGCGGACGGTCACCGTCTGCGGTTCCGCGCCCGAACGCAGAAGGCGGGCGCGGAAGGTGGTGGTCCGGGTCATCCCACCACTCTCCCACGCCCGCCCGGAGGACGGGACCGGAGTCCCTAGGCTTGCCCGTGCGACGCCCTCGAGCGCCGCGACAGCGAGTCGATGATCACGGCGAGCAGCAGCACGGCGCCCGTGATCATGAAGCGGTACGACGAGTCCAGGTTGAGGAGCGTCAGACCGTTCGAGATCGACTGGATGACCAGGATGCCGAGCAGCGCCGACCACGCCGAACCGCGTCCACCGAACAGGCTCGTTCCGCCGATCACCGCCGCCGCGATCGCGTTGAGGTTGGTGTCGGTTCCACCAGAGCCCGCTCCCACCGACGCCAGGCGGGCGGCGGCGAGCAGGCCGCCGACGGCCGCGAACGTCGAACACAGGATGAACACGCTGATGAAGACGCGGTTGACGCGGATACCGGCTCGACGTGCCGCCTCCACCGAGCCGCCGACCGCGAAGACCGAGCGGCCCCAGCGGGTGCGGGTGAGGAGGAAGTTCATCACGATCACGAGCACGACGAAGAACAGGAACATCGCTCCCGTGCCGCGGTCGGTGGACAGGTACCAGACGCTGATGCACAGTCCGACGAGCAGCAGCGCGGCCTTGATGGCGACGACCGCCATCGATCCCTCCGAGAGCCCGGCGTTGCGGCGGCGGACGTTGCGCCGGAAGTCGGAGAAGAACATCCCGCCCGCCGCGATCACCGCCAGCGCGTACGCCGCCCACGGCGGGAGGAACCACTGTTGCGCGAACTTCACGATCCACGAGTCGTAGGGGATGTTGATCGAGCTGTTCGCGCCGAGGATCCACAGCTGGAGGCCGAGGAAGCCGAGCAGACCGGCCAGCGTGATCACGAAGCTCGGGACGCCGAACCGGGTGAAGAGGAAGCCGTAGAGCAGGCCGATCGCCGAACCGGCGAGGATGGCGACGATCACCGTGAGCCACAGCGGCCAGTGCAGCTGGGTGAAGCCGACGCCGAGGATGGCTGCGGCGACACCGCTCACCGACCCGACCGACAGGTCGATCTGGCCGAGCAGCAGCACCAGCACGATGCCGATCGAGATCGTGCCGATCGCGGCGCACTGCAGCGTCAGGTTGACCAGGTTGTTCGCGCTGAGGAAGTTGGGGTTGAGGATCTGGAACACGACCCAGATCACGACGAGTCCGATGACGACCGGCAGCGATCCGAGGTCGCCGCCGCGCACCCGGCGTCCGAAGGCGCGGACCGCTCCGCCGAGCCCTTCGTCGCGGATGATCCGCTCGTCCTGGAGGTCCGCCGCCAGCTCGGCCGGCGTCTCTGGTGCCTTTGTCATGCTTCCGGGCTCCGTTCGGTGGATTCTTCGGCCTCCATGAGCCGCTCGGCGCGACGCACCACGACGTTGTCGGTCGCGCCGGTGATGGCGGAGATGATCTCCTCGTAGCTGACCTCCGGCACACGGAAGTCGCCGTTGTTGCGGCCGAGGCGCAGCACCGCGACGCGGTCGGCGACGGCCTGCACGTCGGCCATGTTGTGGCTGATCAGGATGACGCCGAGTCCGCGCTCGCGCAGCCGCTCGATGAGGTTGAGCACCTCGGCGGTCTGCGCGACGCCCAGGGCGGCGGTCGGCTCGTCGAGGATGACGACGCGGGGGTCGCCGATCAGCGACCGGGCGATCGCGACGGTCTGCCGCTGTCCGCCGGAGAGCGACGCGACGGCGATGCGGACCGAGGGGATGCGGGCCGACAGCTGCCGGAGCAGGCTCCACGACCGCTTCTCCATCTCCTCCTCGTCGAGCGTTCCCTTGCTGATCTCGCGACCGAGGAAGAGATTGGAGACCACGTCGAGGTTGTCGCACAGGGCGAGGTCCTGGAAGACGGTGGCGATGCCGAGCTGCCGGGAGGCGGCGGGCGAGGGGATGTTCACCTCCTGGCCGTCGAACTCGATCGTCCCCGCATCCTGCGGGTGGACGCCGGCGAGGATCTTGACGAGCGTCGACTTGCCGGCGCCGTTGTCGCCGACCAGGGCGACGACCTCCCCAGGGTAGACGTCGAGGTGGATGTCGGTGAGCGCTTGGACGGCGCCGAACCCTTTCGAGACCCCCCGCAGGGAGAGGACGGGACGGCGGGAGGACCGCTCCTCGTCCACGATCGCGGATTCCATGGTCACGGCGTTCTCCTTCGAGCTGTGCGCTGCATGCTTCCTGTTCTCAGGGTAGAGCGGAACCCGGCCCGGGGCGCCTCCCCGTTGTTGCGGGGGAGGCGCTGTCCGGGCCGGGCATCCGTTGATCGGTTACTTGATGCCGTACTTGTCGCACGCGGCCTTGTAGTCGGCGGTGCAGATCTTGGCTGCCGAGTCGGAGCCGTAGAACTCGTCCTTGACGACCGTGCTCTCGATGTTGTCCGTCGTCACCGACACCGGGGTCAGCAGGAAGGACTGGATCGCTGCGCCGCCCGCGGTGTCGACCGTGGTGTCGCCCTTGGGCTTGTCACCCTTGGTGAGACCGACCGCGAGCTCCGCGGCCTTCTCCGCCTCCGGCTTGATGGCCTTGTACACAGTCATGTACTGGTCGCCGGCGAGGATGCGCTGGATGCCCGCGAGCTCCGCGTCCTGTCCGGTGACGGGCGGGAACGGGCTCAGGTTGGCCGCCTTCATGGCCGCGATGGCGCCACCGCCGGTGCCGTCATTCGCCGCGTAGACGCCCTTGATCTGGTCCTTGAACTGCGAGACCTGGCCAGACACCCAGTCCTGGGCCTTCGCGGGGTCCCATCCTGGTGTGTCGTACTCGGCGAGCACCTTGTAGCCGCTGGAGTCGATGACGCTGTGCGCGCCCTTCTTGAAGAGGGTCGCGTTGTTGTCGGTCGGGGATCCGTTGACCATGAGGATGCCGCTGCCCGAGGGCACGCCGTCCTTCTTGAGCTTGTCGACGAGGGCCTGGCCCTGCAGCTGGCCGACCTTCTCGTTGTCGAACGAGATGTAGTAGTCGCTGTCGGGGCTGTTGATCAGGCGGTCGTAGGAGATGACCGGAACGTTCTTGGCTTTGGCCTCACCCACGATGGATGCGGCGGCCTCGCCGTCGAACGGGTCGAGCACGAGCACCTTGACGCCCTGGGTGAGCATCGACTCCGCCTGCTGCTGCTGCTTGCTGGCGTCTCCGTCGGCGTTCGCGTAGAGGACCTTGCAGCCGGAGCAGAGCTCCTTGACCTTCGCCTCGAAGAAGGGCTTGTCGGCCGCCTCGTAACGGGCGGTGACCGAGTCCGGGAGGAGGAGGCCGATCTGGGCGTTGGCGGCGTCGCCGGTGCTGCCTCCGCCGGACCCGTTTCCGGATCCGTTCGAACACGCTGTGAGGGTGACGGCTGTGAGCAGGATCGCGGCCGACGCGATGACCGCTCTCTTGGTGGCGATCTTCATTGAAAAACCTCCGATTCGGCACCGCCTTCGTTGGCGGCTGCGTTGAGTGTGCCAGTCGGGGAGTTTGGCGTCAAGAGTTGAAGACAATGGTTTCGATAACGGTTCCCACCGTCTTCGGGGGACATCCGGTCCGGAGGATCAGAACGAGACGCCGTCCGGCGAGATCGAGACGCAGTCGACGGCGTAGGCGACGGCCCCGAGCGCTGCGGCGCGCATCCCGAGCTGGGCCTGGACGATGTCCGGCATGAGGTCCGGGTTGACGATGATCGAGCGCTCGACGGCATGCCGCATCGGGCCGAGCAGCAGCTCGCCCGCGCGGGACAGCTCGCCGCCCACGATCACGCGCTCCGGATCGATCAGGTTGCAGAGGTTCGCCGTCGCCACGCCGATGTGACGGCCCGCGTCGCCGATCGCGCGGATGCAGCGCGCATCCCCGGCCATCGCCTGCAGGACGACGTCGCCGAGCTTGAGGCTGCCGAGGTGGTCGCGCAGCTCGTCGAGGATGGCGGGGCCGCCCGCCAGAGCCTCCAGGCAGCCGCGGTTCCCGCAGCGGCAGAGCGGTCCGTTCTCGCGGATCGTCGTGTGGCCGAATTCGCCGGCGACACCGTGGTTCCCGCGGAACAGCTGGCCGTTGAGCAGCAGGCCGGCGCCGATCCCGTCGCCGACGTCGATCGTGATGGTGTTGCGCTTGCCGCGTCCTGCGCCGAAACGCGATTCACCGAGAGCCGCGAGGTTGGCGGCGTTGTCCACGAAGACCGGGCGCTTGATCCGGCGTTCCATCGACTCGGCGATCACGACGCCGTCCCAGCCGCGCATGATGCCGCTGCGGGCGATCGTCCCGGTCGCCCGGTCGATCGGTGCGGGGACGGCGATCCCGACGGCGAGCAGGTCGTCACGGGACGCATCCACCGATTCGAGCATGTCGTTCAGGAGCAGCGAGACCTTGTCGAGCTCGTTGTCGGCGCGGTGGTCACGGGCGAGGGGCATGTGGTTCTCGGCGACGACGGTGTGGGCGACGTCCGCCAGCGCGACGCGCAGGTGCCTGGTCGAGAAGTGCACGCCGACGACGAGGCCGAGCGCGTGCGCCAGCGTGACGTGCTGGGCGCGGCGGCCCGAACGGATGCTCTGCGTCGTATGCAGGACGCCGGAGGTCGAGAGCTCCTTGACGATGTTCGAGACGGTCGCCGGGGAGAGCCCTGTCGCCCCCGCCAGCTCGACCTGCGTGAGGCCTCCGTGCTTCTTGATGGCGTCGACGATGCGGGCTCGGTTGGCTTCACGAAGTGAAGTCTGCGAACCCGGAGTTCGTCGCTGCGTTGCCACGACGAGAAGGATACATGGCCGGGGAAGGGGGTCGATCAAAAGTGAAAGTAATGGCTTTGTGAGATTCCTATGACCATCTGGGCGGCCCGGCTTGGCAGGATAGAGCTATGGCCGACCTGCACGTTCACCCCGACCGCTTGGAGATCCACCTCACGCGGGCCGAGAAGGTGCTGGCCATGAAGCGGGAGGATCTGGTGGTGCCGCGGGACAGCATCCGCTCGGTCGCCATCACGGAGGACCCGTGGATCTGGATCCGCGGCATCCGCGCGCCGGGCGCCGCCGTCCCGCTGACGCTGTCGATCGGGACGTGGAAGTTCCACGGCGGCAAAGACTTCCTCCTCATCAAGGGCAAGCAGCGTGCAGCCGTCGTGATCGACCTCGACGGCGAGGAGTACTCGCGCATCATCGTGTCGACCCCGCACGCGGCCCGACTGGTGGAGGCGCTGCGCGTCGATGGCAGCGAGCTGGCCGCCGACGGCGGCATCATCGACTGACCCTCAGGCGTTCAGGCGTTCAGGCGTTCAGGCGTTCAGGCGTTCAGGCGTTCTCGGCGACCACGAACAGGACCAGTCCGACCAGCGGGATCCCGCCCTGCAGCAGCGCGGCCACCCAGAAGCGTCGGCCGATGGTGAGCAGCACCAGCGACGCGAGCACCATGCAGACGCCGCAGAAGAAGATAAGGCCGAAGCCGACGTCGTGGAGCGTCGTCCAGTAGAGCACGAGCCCGACGAGCGTTCCTCCGGCGAGGAACAGGTTGTAGAAGCCCTGGCTGTAGGCGACCGGTCGCACGACGTCCGCGTCGTGCTGGGAGCCGACACCGAACCGGCTCCACACGCCGGGCGCCGACCAGAGCACGCTCTGCATCGCGAAGAACACGAGGTGCACGAGCGCCGCCGCGGCGATGAGGACGCTCCCGATGATCGCCATGCCGGGAGGATACGCTGCCGACCATGGAGACGTTGAACACGACGTGCGTCATCGCCGGGGGCGGGCCGGCCGGGATGATGCTGGGCTTGATCCTGGCGCGCAACGGAGTCGACGTGGTGGTGCTCGAGAAGCACGCCGACTTCTTCCGCGACTTCCGCGGGGACACCATCCACCCGTCGACCATCGGCGTGCTCGGCGAACTGGGGCTGGGCGAGCGCTTCCTCGGCCTCCCGCACACCAGCGTCCGAGCCCTGGACGTGGTGGTGAACGGCAACCGCCTCCACCCGATCGACTTCAGTCGGCTCGCTCCGCCGGACGACTTCCTCGTGCTCGCGCCGCAGTGGGACTTCCTGAACTTCCTCGCCGAGGACGGCCGCCGCCACCCGAACTTCCGGCTCCTGATGCAGACGGAGGCGACGGAGCTGATCTGGGAGGAGGATGCGGTCCGCGGCGTCGTCGCCCACGGCCCGGACGGCGACCTCGAGATCCGCGCCCGGTTGACCGTCTCGGCGGACGGCCGCGCCTCCGAGCTGCGGTCGCAGGCGGGTCTCCGCCCCCGGCGCTTCGGGGTGCCGATCGACGTGCTGTGGTTCCGCATCCCGAAGCCGGAGGACCTCCCCGTGCACACGCTGGCGTACGTCGGCGGAGGCGGCATGGTCGTCACGATCGAGCGTCACGACTACGTCCAGGTCGGGCTGATCATTCCGAAGGGCGGATACGGAGAGTTGCACGCGGGCGGCCTCGACGCTTTCCGTCGAGCGGTGATCGGCGCGGCGCCGCACCTGCGGGAGGCGCTCGAGACGATCACCGACTGGGATCAGGTGAAGCTGCTGAGCGTGCAGATCGACCGGCTTCCGCGCTGGTACCGGCGTGGGTTCCTGGCGATCGGGGATGCCGCCCACGCGATGTCGCCGGCGTTCGGCGTCGGCGTCAACTATGCGGTTCAGGATGCGGTCGCAACGGCCAACGCGCTGACGGCGACGCTGCGCGAGCTGGGGCCGGTGGCGGTGAGCGCTTCCGCGGTAGCGAGCGGTCTCGCGGCCGAGGTCGACTCCGCCGAGGTCGATCTGCGGCTGCTCGACGGCATCCAGCGGCGGCGGATGCCCGCGGTCGCGGCGATGCAGCGCATCCAGCTCGCCGCTCATCGGACGATCTCGCGGCCCGAGGGCGTGCGGCTGCTCCCGGAGTCGATGCCCGCGGTGCTGCGAGCGGCGCTCGCCGTGGCGACCCCCGGAATGCAGGCGGTCAGCTCCCGCCTGATCGGGCGGGGGCTCCGGCCGGAGTCGGTCTCGCCGGAGCTGCGCTGACGGTCAGCGCTGAGCGGTCAACTCTGGCCGGTCGCGAGCCCGATCAGCAGGAGGGCCAGGCCGATCAGCGGCAGCGATCCCTGGATGAGCGCGGGGCGCATGTAGCCGCGGCCCGTCGTGACGAGCACCACGGCCGCCGCGACCATGCACGCCGTCGTGAAGATGATGAGCGCGAGCCCGGCCGCGTGCTGGCCGACGCCGTAGAGGATCAGACCGACGACCGCGCCGATCGCGAGGAAGAGATTGTAGAACCCCTGGTTGTACGCCATCGGCCGGACCGTGTCGGCCGCCTCCTGGCTGGCCACGCCGAACCGGCGCCAGACCGTCGGACGGGTCCAGGCGACGCTCTCCATGAAGAAGATCGCGATGTGGAGGGCGGCGGCGAGGGTGACCACGACGGTGGCGACGACGATCATGGCGCCAGCATACCGAGCGTTCTGCGGGTCAGCCGCGCACGTCCACCACAGTCCGGCCGCGCAGGCGCCCGGCCAGGATGTCCTCGGCCGCCGGAATCGCCTCCGCGAGCGGCACGAAACGCGTCATCGCGGCGAGCGCCTCCTCATCGAGGTCGGTGGCGAGCCGACGCCACGCGGTCTCGCGCAGCGCTGCAGGCGCATCCACCGAGTTGATCCCGACCAGTGAGACCGCGCGCAGGATGAACGGGAGCACCGTCGCCGGAAGGTCGGGGCCTTGCGCCAGGCCGCACGCGGTGACCGTGCCGCCGTAACGGGTCTGCGCGAGCACCGTCGCAAGGGTCTGGCTGCCGACGGAGTCGACCGCGCCGGCCCAGCGCTGCGACTGCAGGGGCTTGCCCGGGGCGTCGAGTTCCGACCGGTCGATGATCGTCGTGGCGCCGAGGTCGGTCAGGTAGTCGCTCGCCTCTTCCACTCGGCCGGTGGATGCGGTGACCGGGTAACCCAGTTTCGCCAGGAGGGCGATGGCGACCGAGCCGACGCCTCCCGCCGCACCCGTGACCAGGACGCTGTCGCCGCGGTCGGTCACGTCCTGAGGATCCACGCCGTTCCGCTCGAGTGCGAGCACGGCCAGCATCGCCGTAAAGCCCGCCGTGCCGATGGCGGCCGCCTGTTCGGAGGTGATGGAGTCGGGGATGCGGACCAGGGCGTCGCCGTTCACGCGCGCCCTTTCCGCCATCCCGCCGTGGTGGTTCTCGCCGAGTCCGGCGCCGTTGAGGACGACCCGGTCGCCCGGACGCCACCGCGGGTCGTCGGAGAGCCGGACCGTGCCGACCACGTCGATCCCCGGAATGAGCGGCGAGACGCGGGCGACACCGGGCCGCCCGCCGATGGCCAGTCCGTCCTTGTAGTTGAGGTCGGTGAACTCGACGTCGATCGTCACATCCCCCGGCATGAGGAAGTCGTCGGTGACGCGCCGGACCTCGGCGGTGTGTGCGGTGATCCGTCCGCCGTCGACCTGCTGCTCGATCACGATCGCCCGGAAATCGCTCATGCCCTCACCCTACGCCGGGCGGTTCTGGGGCCTCGGGCGGCCCTGCGGCCGCCTGCCTCAGTTGAGCTGCTCCGTGCCGAGGGGCAGCGCCCCGCCCGCGTACAGCTCGAGCGCCGTGTTCTTGAGTGCGGTGAGGGCGACCCGTTGTGTCCACGGCCCGTAGGAGACGCGGGCGACGCCCAGCTCCTCCAGCCGCGCCGGGGCGACCGATCCCGGGACGGCGATGACGCTGAGCTTGCGCGCGCCGAGGCCGCCGACCAGTTGTTCGACCGTCCGCTCGTCGAGCTTGCCGGGGACGAACACGCAAGTGGCACCCTCGTCGAGGAACGCGCGGCCCCGTCGGATGGCCTCCTCCACCTTCTCGTGGTCGGTCGGGAAGGTGTCACGGAGGAACACGTCGGTGCGCGCGTTCAGCGCGAACGGCACGCCTTCGGAGTCCGCCGCCCGGATCGCGGCCCGCACGGACGCGACGGCGTCGTCCAAGGGGCGGAGCTGGTCTTCGAGGTTGGCGCCGACCGCTCCGACGCCGATCGCGCGCCGGATGGTCTCGCCGGAGTCGCCGTAGCCGCCTTCGAGGTCGGCGCTCACGGGCAGGTCGGTGGCCGCGACGATGCGCCCGACCATGTCGAGCATCAGGTCGAGCGGGATCTTCTCGCCGTCCTCGTAGCCGAGGGTTGCCGCGATGGAGTGGCTCGCGGTCGCGAGGGCGCGGGTGTCGGGGAGGTCGGCGATCACGCGGGCGCTGATCGCATCCCAGACATTGACGACCTGCAGCAGCTCGGGTGCATCGTGCAGTCGGCGGAGTTCGGCGCCACGCGCCTGGATGTCTGTCATGCGCTCACCCTACGTCGCGGCGGGTCCTCGCTCTAGGATGGCGGCATGGCCCGCACGGGGGAGCCGATGGAGGTGCCGAAGAGCCGATCGGCGCCGGGCCGGCGTGCCTCGGCGAGCACGGTGATCGACTACGCGTTCTTCGTGTTCGGCGGTGTCGCCGCGGTCTGGCTGGCGGTGCTGCTGCTCACGGACAGCTTCGAGTGGGGCTGGTTCCTCATCCTCTTCTTCGTGGTGTTCTGGGTGGTGCTCGCCTATCTGGTGCTCCCGCGGCTGCACCGCATCCTGACCGAGATCTACGTCCCCGACTATTTCATCGGCCGCGCGCGCACGAGCGACGGGTTGCTCGGCGACCCGATCAACCTGGCGCTGCTCGGGTCGGAGGCGCAGTTGGACGACGCGATGCGCGAGGCCGGCTGGACGCGCGCGGACGATGTCACCCTGCGTTCGAGCCGCCGGATCATCACGTCGACCCTGTTGCGGCGCAGCTATGACGAGGCGCCGGTGAGTCCGCTCTTCCTGTTCGGCCGTCAGCAAGATGTGGCGTACCAGCAGGAGGTGAAGGGCAACCCGGCGAAGCGGCACCACGTGCGGTTCTGGCGGTGTCCGGAGGGGTGGCTGCTCCCGGGTGGCTACGGGGTGGACTGGCTGGCGGCCGGGACGTTCGACCGCTCGGTCGGCTTCTCGCTGTTCACCTTGCAGATCACGCACAAGATCGACGCGAACACCGATATCGAGCGCGACCACATCGTCTCGACGCTCCTGGCCGCGGACGTGGGGGCCGAGGTCTCCGTGATCCGTGACTTCTCGACCGGGTACCACTCGCGGAACGGCGGGGGTGACACGATCGAGACGGACGGCGACCTCCCGATCGTGGATCTGCGCGCGGTCCCGGTGGATGCGCAGGCCGCGACGGTCGCGGCCGACGCGGATGCCCGCCGCGAGGCTCTGGCGGAGCGCCGTCCCGTGCCGACGGCGCTCGGTGCGCTGCTGATGGCGTTGCGTGTGCTGGCGGGCGTCGGCTACATCGCGCTGAACCTGCTCGACTGGCAACGCTTCGTGATGTCGGAGCTGGCCGGCGAGGTGGTGACGGCTAGCCAGCGCGACGCGGTGAGCCTGGTGCTCGGCATCGCGATGGGGGCGTTCGGCGCGGGACTGGTGCTGTACTTCCTGCTCGCCCTGCTGGTGTTCTTCGGGAGCAACTGGGCCCGTATCGCCGCGATGTCGTACAGCTCGCTGATCATCATCGTTTCGGCGATCGATTACTTCAACGGCGGCCCGCAGATCTCGCTGCGCAACAACCTGCTGGGGTTGGCCCTGGACATCCTGGTGGTGCTCGCCCTGTCCTCGAAGCGCTCGCGCCTGTGGGCTCGGCGCCCGCGCGCCCGCCGGGGTCGCGGACGTCCCGCCGCTGCGCCGCTCGCGACCGCAGGGCCGACGCCCGCCGGCTCTGCGCCCGCCGGCTCTGCGCCCGCCGGCTCTGCGCCCGCCGGCTCTGCGCCCGCCGGCTCTGCGCCCGCCGGCTCTGCGCCCGCCGGCTCCGCGCCCGCCGGCTCTGCGCCCTCCGGCTCAGCGCCCGCGGACTCGACCACGCTCACATGAGCGGCTTCTTCCCGTCGGCTCCGCCCGCCTTGAGCGCGGACTCCTCCGCATCGAGGAAGGCGAGCACGGACCGCACCGCCGGCTCCTGGTAGCGCCCCTCCGCCCGCGCCTCCAGCACCGCCTGACGCTCGGCGGTGATCATGGTCCGGCGCAGGCGCCGGTACTCGAGCGGCAGGTCGGTGCGGTCGTCCGGCGACGGGTTCTCCAGGGCGTCGGACAGGAACAGCGCATTGATCCGCAGCCGCTGGATGACCCGTTCGTCCTCGTCGCCGGTGACCTGCGATTCCAGGTGCTCGAGCCCTGCTGACTGCGCCTCGGCGAGCAGCCGTTGCATCTCGCTGGCCTCCTGCGCGAAGTCAGGCGGCGGCAGCTTGAGCCTGCGGATCACCCAGGGCAGCGCGAGACCTTCGAGCAGCGTGCCGACCACGACGACGAACGCGAGGAACTGCAGGAACTCCCGGTGCGGCGTGTCCTCCGGAAGGAGGAACACCGCGGCCAACGTCACCACACCACGGATACCCGCGAAGGAGACGGCGATGCCCGTGGGCCACGACCAGCCGCGCTCCCGCAGCCGCTGCGGACCGTAGCGGTAGAGCGCGGTCGTGCCGATCATCCACAGGAAGCGCGCGAGGAAGATGGCCAGCAGCACGACGATGCTGATGACGATCGTCTGCGGGACCGTGATGCCCGATGTGAAGGCCGCCGTGAGGATCGACCGCAGCTCGAGCCCGATGAAGAGGAAGACGGCGTTCTCGAGCAGGAAGCTGACCGTCCGCCAGTTGATCGTCTCCGCGATCCGAGCCTCCGCCGTCTGGATGGTGGGGGAGCGGTAACCGAGGTACAGCCCGGCGACGACCACCGCGAGAATGCCGGACCCGTGGAACAGCTGGGCCGGAATGAACGCGAGGTATGGCGTCACCAGCGCGAGCGACGTGTCGAGCACCGGCGACCTCAACTGCTTGCGGATCGCCGCGAGGACGAGCCCCACGAGGAGTCCGACACCGATGCCGACCACGACGGCGAGCACGAAGTCGACGCCGACGGCGACCGGGTTCACCACGCTGACGATCGCCGCGATGCTGGCGTTGAGCGCGACGAGGGCCGTGGCGTCGTTGAGCAGGCTCTCGCCCTCCAGCACGGTGACGAGTCGCCGCGGGAGCTTCACCCGGCCGGCGACCGCCTGTACGGCCACCGTGTCGGTCGGCGCGACCACCGCACCGAAGGCGAACGCGGCCGCGAGAGTGATGGCCGGGACCACCAGGTAGGTCGCGAATCCCACCACCACGACCGTGAACGCCACCAGCCCGACGGACAGCAGCAGGATGCCGTCGCGCCTGGCACGCACATCCACGATCGAGGTCTGGATGGCCGCCGCGAAGAGCAGCGGCGGGAGAAGGCCGAACAGGACGACCTCCGGTTCCAGCGTCACCTCCGGAACGCCCGGTACGAAGGATGCGGCCGCTCCGACGAAGACGAGCACGACGGGGGCCGACCAGCCGACCCGTCGGGACAGGCCGGTGACCGTGACCGTGACGACGACGAACGACACGATCCAGACGATGGTGGAGACCGGATCCATGCTGTTCATGATGGCGGCAACACGAAGAGGCCGCCAAGGTTTCCCGCGAGTCGGTGGAGAACGCGTTCGCCCTCGGCGATGTGGACGGTTTCGCCGTCGCTCAGGCGGCGTGGGCCTCGCAGGTCGCGATCCCGCAGTCGTCGCAGACCACGAGCCGCTCGCGACAGGCGGGGTCGGAGCAGTTCCGCATCCGGCTGGTCGCCTCGCCGCACGTGACGCACCGCCCGAGGACGGCGGCGTGGTCGCTGAAGGTGAGCGAGCCGCGCCCGTCGAAGACGTAGAGGGCACCCTCCCAGAGTCCGTCGTCGCCGTACGTCTCGCCGTAGCGGGCGATCCCGCCTTCGAGCTGGTAGACCTCCTGGAATCCGCGGGAGCGCATCAGCGACGACAGCACTTCGCAGCGGATGCCGCCGGTGCAGTAGGTGACGACGGCCTTGTCTTTGAGGTGGTCGTAGGCCCCGCTGTCGAGCGCCTCGACGAACTCTCGCGTGTTGGCCACATCGGGCACGACCGCGTCACGGAAGCGGCCGATCCCGGCTTCGAAGCGGTTCCGGCCGTCGAAGAAGACGAGGTCGTCGCGTTCCGCGGCGAGCGCGTGCAGTTGTGCGGGGGCGAGGCGCTCGCCGCCGCCGAGCACGCCGTTCTCGTCGACCGCCAGCTCGTCGGGCGCCCCGAAGGAGACGATCTCGTCACGCACCTTCACCGAGAGGCGCGGAAAGTCGATGCTCGCGCCGTCCGCATCAAGGCCGGATCCCTCGCTCCATTTGGCGTCGAGGCGTCGGAACGGCTCGTACTCCTTGGTGACGCGGAGGTAGCGCTTGAGGGCGTCGAGCTCGCCGCCCAGTGTCCCGTTGATCCCGTGCGGCGAGAGCAGGATGCGCCCCCGCAGTCCCAGACGTTCGCACAGTTCCCGCTGCCAGAGCCGGACGGCTTCCGGGTCGGCGAGCGGCGCGAAGACGTAGAAGAGCAGGATCTTGGGTACGGCCACCGCCTCATCGTAGGCGAGCGGTTCCGGAGTGGACCCGATCGTAGGATCGTGGAGGCTGTGAACGCCCGCAGTCTCGTTCGCCTGCCGTTCAGACTGGTAGGACAGGGTCGAATGCGTTCCTCCGGGGCGTGCCCCTGACAGAAAGGCGGGTTGTTGCGAACCCTGGTCATCATCCCGACCTATGACGAGCGAGAGAACGTCGGCTCGATCGTCGGACGGGTGCGCGCGTCCGTGCCGGACGCCGACGTGCTCATCGTCGACGACAACTCGCCGGACGGCACGGGTGAGCTGGCGGACGCGCTCGCCGCGACCGACGCCAGCGTGCACGTCCTGCACCGCACCGGGAAGGACGGCTTGGGGGCCGCCTACCGAGCGGGGATGCAGTGGGCACTCGACGCCGGCTACGAAGTCGTGGTGGAGATGGATGCCGATGGCTCGCACCAGCCGGAGCAGCTGCCGCGTCTTCTGGAGGCGGTTCGCTCGCCTGAGCTGCCGACCGGCGCCGATGTCGTCCTGGGCTCACGCTGGGTCGACGGCGGTGGCGTGGTGAACTGGCCGGCTCGTCGTCGCCTGATCTCCCGTGGGGGCAGTACGTACTCGCGGCTGGCTCTCGGGCTGCCGATCCGGGATGTCACGGGCGGCTACCGCGCGTTCACCGCGGACGCGCTGCGGCGGCTGCATTTCGACCGGACCGAGAGTCAGGGCTACTGCTTCCAGATCGACATGACGCGTCGCGCCTACGACGCGGGCCTGCGGATCGTCGAGGTGCCCATCACCTTCGTGGAGCGGGAACGCGGCGCGTCGAAGATGGGTGGCGGCATCGTGGTGGAGGCGATGCTGAGAGTGACTCTGTGGGGTCTGACCGGCCTGCCTCGACGGTTCCGCAGGCGTCCGTCGCCGGCGGAGACGGAATCGGCCGCGCGGGCGTAGCGTGGCTGCATGGCCAACGATCCTCTGGAGCGCTTCGGCGCTGTCCCCCTTTTCATCGTGTCCAGTGAGGATGTCGCCGACGGACGTCCCCTGTCTCGCGCCCAGTGGGGTGCGGGCGGTGGCGGCGGCGACGTCTCGCCCCAGCTCTCGTGGAGCGGCTTCCCTGCGGAGACCAAGAGTTTCGCGGTGACCATCCACGACCCGGATGCCCCCACGGGTTCGGGTTTCTGGCACTGGGCCGTCTACAACATCCCTGCCTCCGTCACCGAGCTTCCGGCGGGCGCCGGCGCAGAGGGCGGAGCGAACCTGCCCGCAGGCGCGTCGATGCTCTCGAACGAGATGCGGTCGAAGAGCTTCACGGGTGCCGGACCTCCTCCCGGGACGGGAACCCACCGCTACGACATCGTGGTCCACGCCCTGGACGTCGAGCATCTGGATCTCGACCCCGAGTCGACGCCGGCCGTTCTCGGCTTCAACGTGCATTTCCACACGCTCGCCCGGGCGGTGATCGCGCCCGTCGCCACCGCGGGGGACATCTGATCGGAGTTCGTGAGCGTGCCGGCGTCAGCGATCGAGCTGGCGCCGGCTCGCTGCGTTTTCAGTGCTTGACGCCGGTGAAGGCGAGCACCCCGCCGAGGCCGATCATGAGGACGCCTCCCGTCGCTCCGAGCCGTTCCACGCGCTTGGGCGAGCGCCCGAACCACTGACGGGCGGTGCCGGCGGCGAGCGCCCACACGCTGTCGAACATCAGCGCGAGCACGAGGAAGATCACCCCGAGTTCGAACAGTTGCAGGGGGATCCCGCCCGCGCGGTAGTCGACGAACTGCGGGAGCACCGCGACGAAGAAGACGAGCGACTTCGGATTCGTCAGCCCGACGACGAATCCTTCGCCGAGGATGCGCATCCAGGATCGCCGGGGCGGAGCGGCCTCGTGGGTGACCGCGGTGTGCCGCCGGTGACGGATCGCCTGGATGCCCAGGTAGACGAGGTAGGCGGCACCCGCGAACTTGATGATCGTGAACAGGACCAGGGATTGCGCGACGACGGCGCCGATCCCCAGGGCCACGGCGATGACGAGCGGGAGCATTCCCAGAGCGTTCCCCACGACGCTGAGCAGACCGCCCAGCCGTCCCAGCGCCAGAGAGCGCCCGATCACGAACAGCACGCTCGGCCCGGGGATGACGATGAGGGCGATCGACGCGAGGGCGAACGCGAGCAGCGACGGGCCGGGAACCATGAGCCGAGCGTAGGGGAGGTAGGTTCGTTACGTGAAGCTCCACAACGTTCGTGTGCACAGCAGCGAGGAGAACCTCGCCCGTCAGGACCAGCTCGCATGGAAGATCGCGCAGGTCGCGACCGACCCGGTGGAGGTGGATGCGGACGTCACCGAGATGGTCATCAACCGGGTGATCGACAACGCAGCCGTCGCCGCAGCGTCCTTGACCCGACGGCCGGTGGTCTCGGCGCGGTCGCAGGCTCTCGCGCACCCGATCCCGTCCCGCCAGTTGGAGGAACTCACCGAGTCCGTTGAGCACCCGCAGGACGGCTCGACCGTCTTCGGTGAGCAGCAGACCGTCCGCGTCTCGCCGGAGTGGGCGGCCTGGGCCAACGGAGTCGCGGTGCGGGAGCTGGACTACCACGACACGTTCCTCGCCGCCGAGTACTCGCATCCCGGTGACAACATCCCTCCGATCACCGCGGTCGCGCAGCACGCCGGGCGGGCCTACGGGCTGACAGGCCGGGACCTCGTCCGCGGCATCGCGACGGGCTACGAGATCCAGATCGACCTCGCGCGAGCGATCAGCCTGCACCGGCACAAGATCGATCACGTCGCCCACCTCGGACCGTCCGCCGCGGCGGGCATCGGTACTCTGCTCCGCCTCCCGGCCGAGACGATCTACCAGGCGATCGGCCAGGCGCTGCACACGACCACGGCGACACGTCAGTCGCGCAAGGGCGAGATCTCCAGCTGGAAGGCGCACGCGCCCGCCTTCGCCGGCAAGATGGCGGTCGAGGCGATCGACAGGGCGCTGCGTGGCGAGACCAGCCCGACCCCGATCTACGAGGGCGAGGACGGCGTGATCGCTTGGCTGCTCGACGGTCCGGACGCGTCGTACGACGTGCCTCTGCCGGACGCAGGAGAGGCGAAGCGGGCGATCCTCGACTCGTACACCAAAGAGCATTCCGCTGAGTACCAGGCCCAGGCCTGGATCGACCTGGCGAGGAAGCTGCACCGCGAGCATCCGGAGGTGGCCGACCCGTCTCGTGTGGAGAGCATCGTCATCCATACGTCCCACCACACGCATTACGTGATCGGCTCGGGGGCGAACGACCCGCAGAAGTACGACCCGACCGCATCGCGCGAGACGCTCGACCACAGCATCCCGTACATCTTCACGGTTGCCCTTCAGGACGGCGGCTGGCACCACGTGGAGTCGTACCTGCCGTCGCGTGCGGCTCGCCCGGACACCGTCGAGCTGTGGGGGAAGGTGACCACATCGGAGGATCCGGAGTGGACCCGCCGCTACCACTCCACCGACCCTTCGGAGAAGGCTTTCGGTGGTCGCGTGGTGATCCGTCTGGCTGATGGCCGGGTCATCGAGGACGAGATCGCCGTGGCCGATGCTCACCCGCTGGGTGCTCGGCCCTTCGCCCGGGCGGACTACGTCGCGAAGTTCCGCATGCTCGCGGCCGACGTTCTGGAGCAGGACGAGATCGAGCGATTCCTGGCGCTGGCCGAACGCCTGCCCGAACTGAGCGCCTCCGAACTCGCCGGCCTCACCATCACCGCGCGTCCCGGACTTCTGGCCGCGACCCCCGCGCCGAAGGGACTCTTCTAAATGCTGTATTCGTCGGTTCCCGCGCACGAGAAGCGTGCAGCGTTCCGAGCCCGGCTGGCGTCGGGTGAGCTGATCCGCATGCCTGGGGCCTTCAATCCGTTGAGCGCGCGCCTGATCGAGCGCAAGGGCTTCGAGGGCGTCTACATCTCGGGCGCCGTCCTCTCCGCAGACCTCGGCCTGCCGGACATCGGCCTGACCACGCAGACGGAGGTCGCCGGCCGATCCGCGCAGATCACGCGCATGACGGACCTGCCTGCGCTCGTCGACGCGGACACCGGCTTCGGCGAGCCGATGAACGTCGCGCGCACGGTCCAGGCGTTGGAGGATGCCGGCGTCGCCGGCCTGCACATCGAGGATCAGGTCAACCCCAAGCGGTGCGGTCACCTCGACGGCAAGCAGGTGGTGGATGAGGACACCGCTCTGAAGCGGATCCGGGCCGCCGTGGATGCTCGGCGCGATGGCAACCTCCTCATCATGGCGCGGACGGACATTCGTGCTGTCGAGGGTCTCGCCGCGGCGATCGACCGCGCGAAGGCCTTGGTCGATGCCGGTGCGGACGCCCTGTTCCCCGAGGCGATGGCTGATCTGTCCGAGTTCGAGGCCGTCCGTGCCGCCGTGGACGTACCTGTGCTGGCGAACATGACCGAGTTCGGAAAGAGCGACCTGTTCACCGTCGACCAGTTGCGTGACGTCGGCGTGAACATCGTCATCTGGCCGGTATCCCTTCTGCGCCTGGCGATGGGCGCCGCCGAGCGTGGCCTTGACCAGCTGGTCGGCGAGGGGACGTTGAAGCCGATGCTGGACGACATGCAGCATCGCGCCGATCTGTACGACCTGATTGACTACGAGGGCTACAACGCCTTCGACAACGTGATTTTTGAAACGTACAGTGGCCTGCGCGAGGACCGGGACCGCCGTAGGGCTGACCCTCCTGCAGCATCCTGACCCCGAACGCGGGACGGGTGCATCATCCGACCGTCCGGTACGCTCGCGAGCATGAAGAACCGCCTCCTTGTTGTCGCTGTGGTGGGCCTCGCGCTCGCACTCAGCGGATGCGCCTCCCCGACGGCCAAGCCGACCCCGACGGAGACCCGTACCGTGATGCAGAAGGCGATGGACAAGTGCGACTTGATTGGCGTCTCGCCCGGCCTATCGCTCGGTGACGGTAAGCACACGCTCATTCTCGACGGCAAGGGCAAAGAAGACTCCGACGGGATGAGCGCGGAGACCGAGCTCTGCATCCTGAAGGCACTGAACGTCACAGACGCCATCCTCAACGAGATCGAGACCACACGGGCGCTTGACGGTCGCCAGGAGGGCACCTGGGACGGCGTGGATGCGTCGTGGACGTATCATCCCGACAACGGACTCGACCTCACTCTCACCGAGAAGTAGCGCAGCTCGGGCGGCGACCGGTTCGGGTACATCCGCGGCGAGAAGGACACCTACGAGCTTCACCCCGAGCAGTCGATCGTGCTCGCGGAGGCGTACCGCCGATACACCGAGGATGAGCACGGGTTCTCCCGCATCACCCGGTGGCTGAACAGCGAAGGCGTGCCCACGGCGCGCGGCGGCAGCTGGTCCATCCCCGTGGTGACCCGCATCCTGGACTCCGGGTTCGCCGCCGGGCTGATCGTGCAGATGACCGCAGAGGGGCGCACCTACCATCCGGGGCGCCACCCGGCGATCATCAGCGCCGAACTGTGGCAGGCGTACCTGCGCCGCCGCGGCGAAGCGCCCCGACCCTCCCGCCAAGTCGAGCCGCGCTCCCCACTCTCCGGGCAGCTGCGCTGCGCCGACTGCGGTGGCAGCATGCGGCTCGCGAAGTGGCCATCCGCCGGCGGGCAGATGGCACCCGGGTTCGTGTGCACCCGGTGGTACCAGTACTGCGACGGCCGGAGGCTCGTGTCCTGCCTCGAGCACAACGTCATCGCCGCAGTGAAAGCATGGGTGCTCGAACGCGCCGCCGAGATCCAGGACGGCGCCCGCGCCGCGGCACTGGAACGCCGAGCCGTCACAGCGATTGACGACGGCGCCGCCGCAGCGCGCCGACTCGCGAAGTCACGAGCCGCACTTGGCGCGCTCACCGTCCGCTGGGTCGAAGGCCGCATCAGCGAGGACGCCTACAACGCCGCCGCCGAGCGCCTCCAAGCCGAGATCGACCGACTCAACACCCGCGACACTGCCCCCGCCGCCCCCGACATCACCGTCGAGGAAGTCCGCGAACTCGCCGTCCGCGTCACCTACCTGTGGGACGCAGCATCACCCCTCGAACTCCGCACCGCCCTCGCCGCGATTATCGACCACGTCGAGGTGATACCGCCCGCACGGAAGGGCGACGGCCGAACCGGCTTCCGCGTCGTTCCTCGCAACCCCGAGCTGTATGTCTAGAACCCCGGCATTGCTCTGCGTGATAGCCCCTATCCACCCGCGGATGGCGGAGAACCGTTTCTGAGAAGGTTCGAAGGAGCCGAAGCGCGATGGGTAGTTGACCCGCGATAACTTCATGCGAAAGGCTCCAGTTGTAGCCGGCGACGGCTGCCCCCGCCCCGCCGAAACCCGAAGCAGACCCAACGAAGGGTACTTCTTCAATGGCAAGATCAAAGTTCCTCGGAGCACTAGTTGTGTGCATGGCGGCGAGCGTCTCGCTGCTCGGAGCGCAAGCGAGCGTCGCTGCTACGCCTCCCCCCACCGCTCCTCCTGCTGCCGCCTCCGATCTGGCGTTCCGCACGACCGTTCCGGCCGCGGCCACCGCAGCGGGGCTCCGCAATCAGCTGAATACCTGGTACGAGCGGGACGGCGTCATCTACGTCGGCCTGTCAAGCCCAACAGCCGCGGCACAGAACGCGCTCGCAAATCGGCTGGATAAGCCGGTGAAGGTATTCGCGGAGGGGCCGTGGACCACGGCCGAGAAGCGCACGCCTGCCACGCCAGGAATCAAGGTGATCCAGGAGGCTCCCAAGAGCACCGCCACCGCCAAGCACGCACAGGTATCGAAACTGTCCCCGCTCAACCTCACCCCAAACGGCGGCCCGCCATACGCCGATATTCTCGGCACTCCCTGGTACGGAGGAGACCGAATCATCAGCTACCAAACGATCAACGGCTCGCCATTCTGGATCGAGTGCACCACGACAGGCGCATACGGCAGCAGCTACATAATGACCGGGGGACACTGCGCTCCAACTGGGACCAACTGGCAGCAGGGGTACTTCGACGGAACCAACGTCCACACCTATGGAAACGTCGGCAACGTCGCCACAGTGCAATGGGGCGACAACCGCACCGACAGTGAGCTCGTGAGCGGCTCAACCTACTCGGGATTCGTGTACCAATCGAACCAGGACGGGTCGGTATCAGCACGCAATATCCGCGGCGCCGCCACAGTCGCACCTGGCTCCTCGGTCTGCTTCGACGGGTCTACGACGGGCTGGGTTTGTGGCGCGACTGTGGGAGCCACGAACGCCTGCGCGGCCGTCACGGAGGACGGAAAGACGTACACCGTCTGCGGATTGGATATCGCGCAGGACCCCAACGCGGTCATCGTTGAGCCGGGAGATAGCGGAGGTCCGGTTTTGGCCAACGTGACGACAGACCCGACGCTGGGTAGCGTGGCTCGAATCGCTGGAACGATCAGCGCCAACAACATGAACGGCCACGAAGGGCTGTTCGCTGACGTTGGGTACCAGGTGCAAATCTTCGGAGTATCGCCGGCTCTTGGATAGAAGACAACACATTTCCGTCGTGACTGCCGCCATCTGCGCGACGGTCACCCTCGGGCTGGCCGGCTGCACCGCCGGCCAGCCCGCCGAGGCGCCCACGACACGCATCGCTTCCGCGTCTCCCACGTCGTCGACGCCGACGGGCCAGTTGCCTCTGGACCGGGCAGCTAAACCCTCAGGACCGTTCGTTCCCTGGCACCTCATTCGCATCGATCCGGCCGACAACCGGATCTACTTCTCGGCACGCAGCGACGACACGTGCGTCCGGCCAACCCGCGCCCACATCGACGAGCGCACGCACGAAGTGGTGCTCACAATCGAGGGCACCCGTGACAAGGCACCGTGTAGCGCCGAAGCCTTGACCTTCGTCGGATATGTCTCGGTCGGTAACGATCTTGAAAGTAAACGAGTGCTTCACGGGCCATCCGATTGACGCTGTGAAGGACGCCGACTCGCAACGAAAGTTCCTTACGTCTGCTCTGATGCGAAGGGTGGCTGAACAGTATGGTGTACCCGTCTGGCGCTGAGACCCCCGCTGTATGTTTGAGGAAGTGCATTGGACACGTCGGTGTACAACTTCGACGTGCGGAAGTAGCGCCCTCTCTCGATGCCGCTCACCGGCGGCCATCCCGTCAGCAGCGAAGGAGCTCACATGACCGACCCCGAGATCCACAAGGGCCTCGCCGGTGTCGTCGTGGACACGACGACCATCTCCTCGGTGAACCCGCAGACGAACTCGCTGCTGTATCGCGGCTACCCGGTCCAGGAGTTGGCCGAGCACTGCTCGTTCGAAGAGGTCGCCTACCTCCTGTGGCACGGCGAACTGCCGACTGCGGATGAGCTGGTCGCCTTCGAGTCCCTGGAGCGGTCGCTGCGTCGCCTGGATGACCGCACGCGCCGCGCGCTGGATGACATCCCCGTGTCGGCCCACCCGATGGACGCCCTGCGAACCGCGGTCAGCCAGCTCGGTGGCCTCGACGCCACGCTGCAGCAGCCCGACAGCATCCTCGATCCCGAGCTCAACGAGGGCCGTGCCATCTACCTGTTCGCGCAGCTGCCCGCCATCGTTGCCTACATCCAGCGCCGCCGCCGCGGTCTCGATGTGGTGGAGCCGCGCGACGACCTCGACTACTCGCGCAATTTCCTCTGGATGACGTTCGGCGAGGTGCCGGACGACGTGGTCGTGGACGCGTTCCGCGTCTCGCTCGTCCTGTATGCGGAGCACTCGTTCAACGCGTCGACCTTCACGGCTCGGGTGATCGCTTCGACGCTGTCGGATGTCTACTCGGCGGTGACCGGTGCCGTCGGAGCGTTGAAGGGCCCCCTCCACGGCGGCGCGAACGAGGCCGTCATGCACGCCTTCGACGAGATCCAGAGCGCCGACCGCGCAGAGGAGTGGCTCGACGCGGCTCTCGCCGAGAAGCGCAAGATCATGGGCTTCGGCCATCGCGTGTACAAGAACGGCGACTCCCGCGTCCCGACGATGCGCGCGTCGCTGGTGGTCCTCGCCGAGCACTACGACCGTCGCGATCTCCTCGACCTGTACGACGCTCTGGAGAGCGCGATGGGCGAGCGCAAGAACATCAAGCCGAACCTGGACTACCCGTCCGGTCCGGCCTACAACCTGATGGGCTTCGACACCGAGACGTTCACTCCGCTGTTCGCGGCGGCACGGGTCACCGGCTGGACGGCGCACATCTTCGAGCAGTACGCCGCCAACTCGTTGATCCGGCCGCTGTCGCAGTACACCGGCCCGGCGGAGCGTCACCTGGAGCGCTGACCCTCCGGCCGGCACTCCGAGTGCAAACAGTCTCCGGCAGCGTCCGATCAGCGATAGAGCAGCAGCGCGTCGCCCTGCCCACCACCACCGCACAGCGCGACCGCAGCTCGCCCGGAACCACGCCGAGCCAACTCGTGCGCCGCGTGACCGGCGAGCCGTGCGCCGGACGCACCGATGGGGTGTCCGAGCGCGATCGCGCCGCCGTGCAGGTTCACTCTCTCCGGATCGAGCCCCAGGTCGGCCATCGACTGCAGCGCCACGGCCGCGAACGCTTCGTTGATCTCGATCAGGTCGAGTTCCGACACGTCCCAGTTCGCACGCTTGAGGGCGGCGTCGATCGCGCGGGACGGCTGCGAGTGCAGCGAGTTGTCCGGGCCGGCGACCTGCCCGCTCGCCCCGACCAGCGCCAGCCACGAAAGGCCGAGGCGCTCGGCGTTCTCGCGGCTGGTCAGCACCAGCGCCGCGGCACCGTCGCTGAGAGGGGAGGAGTTGCCGGCGGTGAGGGTCCCGCCCTCTGCGAAGCTCGGTCGCAGCCGCGAGAGCGTCTCCGTCGTCGAATCCGGTCGGACGCCCTCGTCCGTTCGCACGACGAGCGGCTCGCCCTTGCGCTGCGGGATGGTGACGGGCGCGATCTCGTCGTCGAACACTCCGGCGTCGGCTGCCGCTCCCGCCCGTTGATGCGATCGCGCTGCGAAGTCGTCCTGCGCCTCCCTCGTCAGCCCGAGCTTCTCCGTGTAGCTCTCTGTCGAGGCGCCCATCGAGATACCGTCGAAGGCATCCGTGAGCCCGTCGTGCGCGGCCGAGTCGAGCGCCTGAATGGACCCGTAGTTCCAGCCCAGCCGTGAGCCGGGCAGGATGTGAGGCGCGTTCGTCATCGACTCCTGCCCTCCGGCCACGACCACCGTCGCCTCCCCGGTGCGGATCAGTCGTGCGGCGTCGATCACGGCGGCGAGGCCCGACAGGCACACCTTGTTGATCGTCGTTGCCGGCACGTCCCAACCGATCCCCGCACCGATTGCCGTCTGCCGGGCCGGGTTCTGTCCGGCACCGGCCTGCAGCACCTGGCCGAAGAGCACCGTGTCGACTGCCTCGGCTCCGATCCCCGACCGCTCGAGGGCTTGCTTCACGGCGATCGTTCCCAACTGCACCGCGGTCAGCGAGGCGAGCGCCCCCTTGATCTTCCCCAACGGGGTGCGGGCGGCGGACAGGATGACGACGTCGTCGGTACTCATGGGCTACTCCTTCGTGCCTTGTCCTCCCATTGTCACACCGCGCACGACGGGCGCACCGGTAGGCTTGGGGCTCGTGACTGCACGCGTTTTGATCAAGGACCTGGCCGCTCTTCCCGACGGCCCCGTGAGCGTCGCCGGATGGGTCGAGACTGTCCGCGACCAGAAGAAGGTGCAGTTCGTCGTTCTGCGCGACGAGTCGGGAGCCGTCCAGTTGGTCAACCCGCGGACCGTCGGCGACGACGGCGCGGTGATTGCGGACGAGCCTGCCACCACCATCTCCGGCCTCTCGCAGGGCAGCTTCGTTCGAGCCACCGGGGAGCTGAAGCACGACGAGCGCGTCAAGCTCGGCGGTATCGAGATCAAGCTCACCTCCCTCGAGGTGGAGACGGCCGCCATCCCTGAGACGCCGATCGCCGCCGATAGCGGCATCGACAAGCGCATGGACTGGCGTTTCCTCGATCTGCGCGACCCGCGCCACAACCTCATCTTCCGCGTGCAGACCACGTTCGAGCACGCGCTCCGCCAGTACTGGGTGGAGAACGGATTCGTCGAGATCCACACCCCCAAGCTGATGGCCTCGGCTTCCGAGTCGCGCGCCGAGCTGTTCGAGCTGCCGTACTTCGAGACCACGGCTTATCTGGCTCAGAGCCCTCAGATCTTCAAGCAGATGGCACAGGCGGCCGGATTCGGACGCGTCTTCGAGATCGGGCCGGCGTTCCGCGCCGACCCCAGCTTCACCAGCCGGCACGCCACCGAGTTCACGAGCGTCGACACGGAGATCAGCTGGATCGACAGCCACGAAGACGTCATGAAGGTGCACGAGGACCTCCTGGTCGCCGGTTTCACCGCCGTCAAGGAGAAGCATGGCGAGGAGATCGAGCGTCTCTTCGGCGTCGAGGTCACCGTCCCGTCGACGCCGTTCCCGCGCATCCCGCTCGCTGAGGCGAAGCGCATCGTCGCCGAGCGCGGCTACGAGGTGCAGCGCGAGGACGACGACATGGACCCGGAGGGCGAGCGCCAGATCTCCGCGTACGTCAAGGAGACCTACGGACACGAGTTCGTCTTCCTGACGGACTACGCCGCGAGCATCCGCCCGTACTATCACATGCGTCATCCGGAGGACCCGTCGATCACGCGCAGCTACGACCTGATCTTCAACGGCGTCGAGATCTCGACCGGAGCTCAGCGCGAGCACCGCGTCGACATCCTCGAGAAGCAGGCCGTCGAGAAGGGCCTCTCGGTCGAGGAGCTCGAGGACGTCCTGGCGTTCTTCCGGTACGGCATCCCGCCGCACGGCGGTTTCGGGATGGGCCTGGCACGCGTGCTGATGCTCATGCTGCACCTCTCGAACCTGCGCGAGACGACCTACCTCTTCCGTGGGCCGACCCGCCTGACGCCGTAGCGCCGGAGCCGGCGGTGGGCAGAGCCGTCCAGCTGTCGCCCGCCACCAGGACGTGGCCCAGGAAACGAAGGCCGAGCGTCGCGGCGGATTGGTCGAGTCGCCGGGTGAGCATGAGGTCTGCGACGGAGGCGTCGAGCACGCCGGACGGATGGTTGTGCGCGACCGCGAATGATCGACCGCCGCGCGTGAGGACCGCCTGAAGCACGTCCGCGGGTTGGACACTGGTCTCATCCACACCGCCGTCCTGCAGGAGCACCAGCTCGAGCGGACGCGACGCGCGATCGGCGACGACCACCACGAAGCGCTCCGAGTCGCGGTGGAGGAGTTCGGGGCGGACGACGTCGGCGACTGCCTTGTGGTCGGTGAGCCTGGTCCAGGCAGATGACGCTCCGGCCCGGCGCCAGATCTCGATGATCGCGACAAGCCGGCCGGCCGTCGCCGGGCCGACACCCGGCAAGCGTTCGAGCCGGGCGAAGTCCATCGTCGCCAGCCCCGGGAATCCGCCGGTCCTGCGGAGCACGGATCGAGCAAGCGCGAGAACGCTGCGTCCTGTCTGTCCGGACCCCAGCACCAGGGCGAGCACCTCGTCGTCGGTGAGGGACCCGACGCCCAGTCGCCGCATCCGCTCACGGGGGCGGTCGTGGTTCGGGATGTTCGCAAGAGCCACTTCCTCTTCTTCGTCGGCCATGAGTCGACGCTACGAAGACGGCCCGCGAACCGGACGCGACGCCGGGAATCTGTGGAGAAGTGCGAGTCCTCTCAGCCTGTGGACGGTTCCTGTCACGCGAGCCCCGCGGGCGCTCAGTGAATTCAAGGGAACCCCCTCCGTAGACTGGAGCGGTGGTAGCGAGCCAGGTTCACCTCGTCCGTCATGGCGAGGTGTTCAATCCCGACGGCATCCTGTACGGCAGGCTGCCGGGATTCGGCCTCTCCAAACTCGGCCACCGCATGGCCCAGGCCGCGGCCGATGACCTGCGCGAGCGGTCCCGTCCGATCAGTGCACTCCGCGTCTCGCCGCTCCAGCGCACCCGGGAGTCCGCGGCTCCGGTGGCTGCAGCCTTCGGCCTCGATCCGATCATCGACGAGCGGATCATCGAGCCGACCAACCGCTTCGAGGGAACGCGCATGAAGCGCGCGGTCCGCAACCCCAAGTACTGGCCCTATCTCGTTAACCCGCTTCGCCCGAGCTGGGGCGAGGCCTACACGAGCATCGAGCGGCGGATGCTCGCCGCCATCCACGACGCCTTCGATTCGGCCGAGTCGGGCGACGTCGTCCTGGTCAGCCACCAGCTGCCGATCTGGGTCGCTCACCTCTCCGTCGCCGGCGAGCGCTACCCGCACGATCCGCGCAAGCGCCGCTGCGCCTTGTCGAGCATCACGACGTTCGAACGGGTGACCGCCGAGCCGCCGAGCACGAGCACGACACCCGCAGCCGGCGCCGAAACCACGACCGAGCACCCCATCCATCCGGGCCGGACCCCCGAAGCGCAGCGTCTCGTCGAGGTCGGCTACGTCGAACCCGCCGCAAGCCTCCAGGCCGCCGCCACCGATGTGGGGGCGGTGTGAGCGCCGTGTCCCGTCTCCGCTCGCGCATCCTGCTGCCCGCCGCCGCCCTCGCTGCGGCGACCGCGCTCGCGCTCTCCGGCTGCACCGCCAACGACAGCCTCGCGAACCAGTACCGCTCCGGCAACGGCCAGAACTACATCGCGGGGGATGGCACGGTCAGCGAGTTCGCTGCCGGCAACCGCGGTGACGCGGTCTCCTTCACGGGCAAACTGCAGGACGGCAGCACGGTGTCCTCGGCCGACTACGCAGGCAAGGTCCTCGTCGTGAACTTCTGGTACGCCGGTTGCCCGCCGTGCCGGGTCGAGGCCCCCGATCTCGAATCGCTGAGCAACAAGTACAAGGCGCAGGGCGTCGGCTTCCTCGGCGTCAACCTGTACGACTCGGCGCAGACGGCGGAGAGCTTCGAGAAGGAGAAGGGCGTCACCTACCCGTCCGTGCTCGACCGCGACACCGGCTCCGTCCTCCTCGCGTTCAGCAAGACCGTCCCGCCGAAGGCCACGCCGACGACGCTGGTCGTCGACAAGAAGGGTCGCGTCGCCGCGCGCATCCTCGGAGCGATCCCCGACAAGAGCATCCTCGACTCGCTCATCTCCGACGCCGTGGCCGAGAACTGACGTGGGCGACGTCGGTCAGATCGTCTTCAGCGGTCAGCTTCTGCTGGCGCTGCCGATCGCCCTCCTCGCGGGGCTGGTCTCGTTCGCGTCCCCGTGCGTCCTCCCGCTGGTCCCGGGATATCTGGCCTATGTCGGCGGGATGAGCGATCCAGGAGCGAAGCGCGACCGGTCCCGCGTGCTGACCGGTGTTGCGCTGTTCGTCCTGGGGTTCGCCATCGTGTTCGTCGCCTACGGAGCGGCGTTCGGTGCGCTCGGCTACTGGCTGGTGCGCTGGCAGGATGTCGTCGTCCGCGTGCTCGGAGCCCTCGTCATCGTCATGGGGCTGGTGTTCATCGGCCAGTTCTCCTTCCTGCAGCGGACCATCAAACCGTCGTGGCGTCCGGCGACCGGGCTGATCGGCGCCCCGCTTCTCGGAATCGTCTTCGGACTGGGATGGACGCCGTGCATCGGACCGACGCTCGCCGCCATCAGCGCATTGAGCGTCGGAAGCGGTTCGCCGTGGCGAGGCGCTCTGCTCGGGCTGTTCTACTGCATCGGCCTCGGCATCCCGTTCCTCCTCGTGGCCCTCGGCTTCGACTGGGTGGCGGGTTCCGTCGCGTTCATCAAGCGGCACATCCGTGTCATCAACATCATCGGCGGCGTCCTGCTCGTGGCCATCGGGGTCCTGATGGTCACCGGTCTCTGGAGCGAGCTCATGTCCCAGTTCTTGGCGGTGATCCAAGGTTTTGAGCCGGCCCTCTGATCACATCGACGCGCCTCCCCAGCGGGAGGACCCGGAGGTCGTCCAGCCGAAGCTGGGACCGATCGGGTGGATCCGCTGGTTCTGGCGGCAGCTCACCAGCATGCGCACGGCGTTGTTCCTGCTGCTCCTGCTGGCGATCGCGGCCGTGCCCGGGTCCCTCGTCCCGCAGCGGAGCTCCGACCCCAACGGCGTCACCAAGTACTTCAGCGAGAACCCGTCTCTCGCTCCCGTGCTCGACAAGCTGCAGTTCTTCGACGTCTACACGTCCGTGTGGTTCTCGGCGATCTACCTGCTGCTGTTCGCCTCCCTGATCGGCTGCATCATCCCGCGCACGCGCCACCACTTCGAGGCGATGCGCGCGAAGCCGCCGCGGACGCCGGTGCGCTTGACGCGCATGTCGGGCTTCCAGGCGCGCATCCTGCCCGCGGCGCTCCGCCCGGATGCGCCGGATCCGATCCTCACCGCGCGCGATGTGCTGAAGGCGAATCGCTATCGGGTCGCCCTGTACCAGGACGCGCGGTCGACGTCGGTCTCGGCGGAGCGCGGCTATCTGCGCGAGACGGGCAACCTGGTCTTCCACATCGCCCTGCTCGGTGTGCTGCTGGCGATCGGCGTGGGCGGCGGCTTCGGTTACACCGGCCAGAAGATCGTGGTCGAGGGACAGAGCTTCGTGAACAGCCTGCCGTCGTACAACTCGTTCAACCCGGGCCGGTTCTTCAACGACGCGTCGCTGGTCCCGTTCTCGATCGCCGTCGACAAGCTGGATGTGGCGTACGAGACCAAGAACCGGGATGCGATCGGCACGCCGCTCGACTACACCGCGCATGTGAAGACGACGGGACCCGGGGATGCGTCCTCCGACACCACGATCAAGGTGAACGAGCCGCTCGCGATCGGCGGGACGAACGTGTACCTCCTGGGCAACGGATACGCACCGACGATCACGGTGAAGGACCCGGCGGGCAAGGTGGTGTTCAACGACTCGGTCCCGTTCATCCCGCAGGCGGACCCCAACCTGACATCGCTCGGTTTCGTGAAGGTGCCGGACGGCTTGAAGCAGCAGGTGGGGATGATCGGGTTCTTCTACCCGACCGTCACGGAGAGTTCGACCGGCGGAGGCGCGTTGGCGTCGAAGTTCCCCGGTCTGAACGATCCCGTCTTGAGCCTGAACGTCTACGCGGGCGATCTCGGCGTCGACGACGGCGTCCCGCAGTCTGTCTACAGCCTCAACACCGACACTCTCAAGCAGCTGGCCGGGCCGCCGACCAAGACGAAGGCCCTTCAGCTGAAGCCGGGACAGACGGTGGAGCTGCCGAACGGGCTCGGCACGATCTCCCTCGACGGCGTCAAGCGGTTCGCGACCCTGGAGGTGCACCACGATCCGGCCCAGATCTGGGTGCTGGTGTTCGCGATCCTCATCCTCGCCGGGCTGCTCACGTCGCTGTTCGTACCCCGGCGCCGGCTCTGGGTGAAGGCGGTGGAGAACCCGGACGGTTCCCTGACGCTCGAGTACGCCGGGCTCGCCCGCGGCGAGGACCCCAACCTCCTGGCAGCCGTGACCGCGGTCGCCGATCAGCACTCCCGAGCCCTGGCCGGCTCCCCGAAGACTTAGGCTTGCATTGTGACCGAGACACTCGCTCAGCTGTCGACCGTGTTCTTGTACGCGGCGATGGGACTCTACGCGGCGGCATTCATCGCCTTCGCGCTCGACCTCGCGCGCCGTGGGGCACGAGCGACGGCGGTCGAGGCCGCCGTTGTTCCGAGCGCGGTTGCGCGCCGAGCTGAGGTGGCCGCCCCGGTGGGGGCCCCCACGACGACGGTGATCGGCGGCGGCGGAGCGAGCGATGCGCCGCCGGAGCCGTCCTCCGCGCTCGGCCGTCTGTCGTCGCGGATCAGCAGCCGGGTCGAGGACGACCTGGTGAACGGGTCGGCGAACTCGGTTTCGATGAGGTGGGCGTTCGCGCTCACGATCATCGGCTTCGCGTTCCACCTGGTCGCGGTCGTGCTGAGAGGCGTCGCCGCCGCTCGCGTGCCGTGGGCCAACATGTGGGAGTTCTCGATGACGGGGACACTCGTCATCATCGGAGTGTTCCTGGTGGCCAACCTCAAGTGGCAGATCAAGTACGTCGGAACGTTCGTGCTCGGGTTGGTGCTGGTGCTGCAGGGGATCGCATTGCTGCGGTACTACGTACCCGTCGTCCCGTTGCAGCCGGCGCTACAGTCGTACTGGCTCGTCATCCACATCATCGTGGCCGTCTTGGGTACGGCGTTCTTCGCGCTCGGGTTCGCGCTGTCGGGGTTGCAGCTGCTGCAGTACCGCCGGGAACGGCAAGTCGCCGAGTCGCGCCCGCAGCAGTTTCGCTTCCTGGCCACTCTTCCGAGCTCGGTCGCTCTCGAGAACCTGGCGTACCGGATCAACATCGTCGGCTTCATCGCCTGGACCTTCACGCTCATCGCCGGTGCCATCTGGGCCGAGAAGGCATGGGGTCGGTACTGGGGTTGGGACACCAAGGAAGTGTGGACGTTCATCATCTGGGTGATCTACGCCGGCTACATCCACGCGCGCGCAACTCGTGGATGGCGCGGCTCGCGGTCCGCATGGCTCGCGATCATCGGCTTCGCGGCCGTGCTCTTCAACTTCGGGATCGTGAACGTGTTCTTCCACGGACTGCACGCGTACTCGGGACTGTGAGCCCGAAGATCCCGCCGCACGGACAGAACCCCCTCGGAGCTTCGGCTTCGAGGGGGTTCTCCCGTTTGGGGCCTCGACAGAGATGCCGCCGGGCAGATCCGCGGAATTCCGGGGATGTCAAGCGCGACACGCCCGGGCTGCGGGCGGAATTTGCACGTCTACGAAGGCCTGCGTAAAGTACTTACTTGTCACCCCAAAGGTGCGGGAGAGCGGAAGAGCTCCCCGGCCTCAAGCGGGACCAAATCCTTAGCCTAGCGGCAAACCTGAACTTGAATTAGTTCGGTTGCTGCGCTTAGGATTAACACCCACTCACTGAGCAGGTCTAACCGGTTCGGATCGTGTGATCGGTTGTGCCCACCACATATCGGGCCAACGAGGAACACGAAACGCCGACTTGACAAACTGACTGAGAGTGGTAAGGTAGAGAAGTTGCCTCGCAGAGAAAGCCGACAGGCTGGAAGGCGAGAGCGTCCGATCCTTGAGAACTCAACAGCGTGCACAATGTCAAATGCCAAACAACCTCGGCATTGACTGTCTAGACCTAGTCTAGTGGTCGATGCGAGATTCCTTTGGATTAGAAACAGAATGTCAGTAGATATTCGAAACTAGTCAAGACAAACTCGCAGTGCGTGGACATATTTCCTGTCCAAGCCTGCACTATGTTTCCCGGTCGCTTGCGATCGTGGAGCTAAACATTTTACGGAGAGTTTGATCCTGGCTCAGGACGAACGCTGGCGGCGTGCTTAACACATGCAAGTCGAACGATGAACCCGGAGCTTGCTCTGGGGAATTAGTGGCGAACGGGTGAGTAACACGTGAGTAACCTGCCCTTGACTCTGGGATAACCTCCGGAAACGGAAGCTAATACCGGATATGACGTACGGAGGCATCTCCTGTACGTGGAAAGAATTTCGGTCAAGGATGGACTCGCGGCCTATCAGGTAGTTGGTGAGGTAACGGCCCACCAAGCCTACGACGGGTAGCCGGCCTGAGAGGGTGACCGGCCACACTGGGACTGAGACACGGCCCAGACTCCTACGGGAGGCAGCAGTGGGGAATATTGCACAATGGGCGCAAGCCTGATGCAGCAACGCCGCGTGAGGGATGACGGCCTTCGGGTTGTAAACCTCTTTTAGTAGGGAAGAAGCGAAAGTGACGGTACCTGCAGAAAAAGCACCGGCTAACTACGTGCCAGCAGCCGCGGTAATACGTAGGGTGCGAGCGTTGTCCGGAATTATTGGGCGTAAAGAGCTCGTAGGCGGTCTGTCGCGTCTGCTGTGAAAACCCGAGGCTCAACCTCGGGCCTGCAGTGGGTACGGGCAGACTAGAGTGCGGTAGGGGAGAATGGAATTCCTGGTGTAGCGGTGGAATGCGCAGATATCAGGAGGAACACCGATGGCGAAGGCAGTTCTCTGGGCCGTAACTGACGCTGAGGAGCGAAAGCGTGGGGAGCGAACAGGATTAGATACCCTGGTAGTCCACGCCGTAAACGTTGGGCGCTAGATGTGGGGACCATTCCACGGTTTCCGTGTCGCAGCTAACGCATTAAGCGCCCCGCCTGGGGAGTACGGCCGCAAGGCTAAAACTCAAAGGAATTGACGGGGGCCCGCACAAGCGGCGGAGCATGCGGATTAATTCGATGCAACGCGAAGAACCTTACCAAGGCTTGACATATACGAGAACGGGCCAGAAATGGTCAACTCTTTGGACACTCGTAAACAGGTGGTGCATGGTTGTCGTCAGCTCGTGTCGTGAGATGTTGGGTTAAGTCCCGCAACGAGCGCAACCCTCGTTCTATGTTGCCAGCACGTAATGGTGGGAACTCATAGGAGACTGCCGGGGTCAACTCGGAGGAAGGTGGGGATGACGTCAAATCATCATGCCCCTTATGTCTTGGGCTTCACGCATGCTACAATGGCCGGTACAAAGGGCTGCAATACCGTAAGGTGGAGCGAATCCCAAAAAGCCGGTCTCAGTTCGGATTGAGGTCTGCAACTCGACCTCATGAAGTCGGAGTCGCTAGTAATCGCAGATCAGCAACGCTGCGGTGAATACGTTCCCGGGCCTTGTACACACCGCCCGTCAAGTCATGAAAGTCGGTAACACCCGAAGCCGGTGGCCCAACCCTTGTGGAGGGAGCCGTCGAAGGTGGGATCGGTGATTAGGACTAAGTCGTAACAAGGTAGCCGTACCGGAAGGTGCGGCTGGATCACCTCCTTTCTAAGGAGCAACTGGCACCCTCGGGTGTCCAGGCGCCGGATCTGAGCGAACGTCTCAGCCGGTTAGCTCATGGGTGGAACATTGACATTGGTGCGGAGCCGATCGGCTCGAACTCAGTACATCCTTCGGGATAGGAACGGTTCGGACTGCGAAGCTTCGCACATGCACGCTGTTGGGTCCTGAGGGACCGGACCTCATCGGAAAAGATGAGAACCGAATCCTCTGGACCTTTTCTTGTCGGTCATAACTCGGCCGGCGGAGAAGGTACCGCCCGTACTTTGAGAACTACACAGTGGACGCGAGCATCTTAGATTCGAACCTTCGGGTTCGGATCACAAAGATGATCTGATTTATTAGATCATTGGTCAATCTGCTCATCTTCGGATGAGTCGATCGATTCTAAAACTCATGTGATTTCAAGTTTCTAAGAGCAAACGGTGGATGCCTTGGCATCTGGAGCCGAAGAAGGACGTAGCAATCTGCGATAAGCCTCGGGGAGTTGATAAGCGAACTTTGATCCGAGGATTTCCGAATGGGGAAACCCCGCTGGGCCCTTTGGGTGACCCAGTGACTCCCGCCTGAATATATAGGGCGGGTAGAGGGAACGTGGGGAAGTGAAACATCTCAGTACCCACAGGAAGAGAAAGCAAAAGCGATTCCGTTAGTAGTGGCGAGCGAACCCGGAAGAGGCTAAACCGATCATGTGTGATAGCCGGCAGGCGTTGCATGGTCGGGGTTGCGGGACTTTTCAGCAGCTTCTGCCGAACTGCAAGCGTTACAAAGGATCATAGGCGAATGGTATTGAAAGGCCAGTCATAGAGGGTGCCAACCCCGTAGCCGAAATGGTCCAATGGCGCGAAGAGTATCCCAAGTAGCACGGGGCCCGAGAAATCCCGTGTGAATCTGTCAGGACCACCTGATAAGCCTAAATACTCCCAGATGACCGATAGCGGACAAGTACCGTGAGGGAAAGGTGAAAAGTACCCCGGGAGGGGAGTGAAATAGTACCTGAAACCGTTTGCTTACAAACCGTTGGAGCCTCCTTGTAGGGGTGACAGCGTGCCTTTTGAAGAATGAGCCTGCGAGTTAGCGATATGTGGCGAGGTTAACCCGTGAGGGGTAGCCGTAGCGAAAGCGAGTCTGAATAGGGCGATTCAGTCGCATGTCCTAGACCCGAAGCGAAGTGATCTATCCATGGCCAGGTTGAAGCGACGGTAAGACGTCGTGGAGGACCGAACCCACTTAGGTTGAAAACTGAGGGGATGAGCTGTGGATAGGGGTGAAAGGCCAATCAAACTTCGTGATAGCTGGTTCTCTCCGAAATGCATTTAGGTGCAGCGTTGCGTGTTTCTTGCCGGAGGTAGAGCTACTGGATGGCCGATGGGCCCCAAAAGGTTACTGACGTCAGCCAAACTCCGAATGCCGGTAAGTGAGAGCGCAGCAGTGAGACGGTGGGGGATAAGCTTCATCGTCGAGAGGGAAACAACCCAGACCACCAACTAAGGTCCCTAAGCGCGTGCTAAGTGGGAAAGGATGTGGAGTTGCACAGACAACCAGGAGGTTGGCTTAGAAGCAGCCACCCTTGAAAGAGTGCGTAATAGCTCACTGGTCAAGTGATTCCGCGCCGACAATGTAACGGGGCTCAAGCACGCCACCGAAGTTGTGGCATTGACATTATTGGTAGGCCTTCGTGGTCCAGCCGTGTTGATGGGTAGGAGAGCGTCGTGTGGCGAGTGAAGCGGCGGTGTAAACCAGCCGTGGACGCCACACGAGTGAGAATGCAGGCATGAGTAGCGAAAGACGGGTGAGAAACCCGTCCTCCGAAAGACCAAGGGTTCCAGGGCCAGGCTAATCCGCCCTGGGTAAGTCGGGACCTAAGGCGAGGCCGACAGGCGTAGTCGATGGACAACGGGTTGATATTCCCGTACCGGCGAAGAACCGCCCAAGCTAATCCAGTGGTGCTAAGAGTCCTAATCCTGGACACGGATCCCTTCGGGGTGAAGGTCCGGGCCTAACGCTCGACCCCATGCTGGTGCGGCTAGCGTATTAACAGGTGTGACGCAGGAAGGTAGCCCAGCCGGGCGATGGTTGTCCCGGTGTAAGTGTGTAAGCCGAGGGATAGGCAAATCCGTCTCTCATATAGGCCCAGGCACGATGCGTAGTCTTCATTGACGAAATGGGTGATCCTATGCTGCCAAGAAAAGCATCGACGCGAGGTTCCAGCCGCCCGTACCCCAAACCGACTCAGGTGGTCAGGTAGAGAATACCAAGGAGATCGAGAGAATCGTGGTTAAGGAACTCGGCAAAATGCCCCCGTAACTTCGGGAGAAGGGGGGCCTGAGGCGTGAAGGGATTTACTCCTGGAGCGTTTGAAGGCCGCAGAGACCAGTGGGAAGCGACTGTTTACTAAAAACACAGGTCCGTGCCAAGTCGCAAGACGATGTATACGGACTGACGCCTGCCCGGTGCTGGAAGGTTAAGAGGAAGGGTTAGCTTCGGCGAAGCTCAGAATTTAAGCCCCAGTAAACGGCGGTGGTAACTATAACCATCCTAAGGTAGCGAAATTCCTTGTCGGGTAAGTTCCGACCTGCACGAATGGCGTAACGACTTCCCAGCTGTCTCAACCGCGAACTCGGCGAAATTGCACTACGAGTAAAGATGCTCGTTACGCGCAGCAGGACGGAAAGACCCCGTGACCTTTACTACAGCTTGGTATTGGTGTTCGGTGTGGCTTGTGTAGGATAGGTGGGAGACTTTGAAGCCGGCACGCCAGTGTCGGTGGAGTCAATGTTGAAATACCACTCTGGTCACTCTGGATATCTAACTTAGAACCGTAATCCGGTTCAGGGACAGTGCCTGGTGGGTAGTTTAACTGGGGCGGTTGCCTCCCAAAAAGTAACGGAGGCGCCCAAAGGTTCCCTCAACCTGGTTGGCAATCAGGTGTCGAGTGTAAGTGCACAAGGGAGCTTGACTGTGAGACTGACAAGTCGAGCAGGGACGAAAGTCGGGACTAGTGATCCGGCAGTGGCTTGTGGAAGCGCTGTCGCTCAACGGATAAAAGGTACCTCGGGGATAACAGGCTGATCTTGCCCAAGAGTCCATATCGACGGCATGGTTTGGCACCTCGATGTCGGCTCGTCGCATCCTGGGGCTGGAGTAGGTCCCAAGGGTTGGGCTGTTCGCCCATTAAAGCGGTACGCGAGCTGGGTTTAGAACGTCGTGAGACAGTTCGGTCCCTATCCGCTGCGCGCGTAGGAAATTTGAGAGGATCTGACCCTAGTACGAGAGGACCGGGTTGGACGAACCTCTGGTGTGCCAGTTGTTCTGCCAAGAGCACCGCTGGTTAGCTACGTTCGGGATGGATAACCGCTGAAAGCATCTAAGCGGGAAGCCGGCCTCAAGATGAGATTTCCATGCCTTCGGGCGAGAGGCTCCCAGCTAGACTACTGGGTTGATAGGCCGGATGTGGAAGTGGGGACTAAAGACCCATGGAGCTGACCGGTACTAATAAGCCGATAACTTGATAATCACCACTCTCATAAACGTTGTAAGGCAGCTATGAGGGGCCAAGATTGTTCGCGTCCACTATGTGGTTCTCGATGTACGGTCGAGAACTGATTCAAGCTAAAGCTTGATCGTTCACTTTGATACATCAATAGTGTTTCGGCGGCCATAGCGAGAGGGAAACGCCCGGTTACATTCCGAACCCGGAAGCTAAGACTCTCTGCGCCGATGGTACTGCAGGGGGGACCCTGTGGGAGAGTAGGACACCGCCGGACTTCTTTGTGAGATGGCCACCCAGTGATGGGTGGCCATTTCGCGTTAACGGGGTCACTAGCAGCACGAAGCATAGGCTGGGCTCGACCCGCCGACTCGACAGGAGAAGCCGTGAGCGACACACCGGCAGACGAGAACGCCCGGAACGAGCGACCGCGGCGCCAGCAGCCCGACCGATCGCGTCGCGACGGCGCCGGGTACCGACCCGATCGTGGCGGCTCCGGCCAGAGCCGGCGCCCGCGCGAGGACGGCGGGTACCGCTCCTCCCGTGACGGAGATCAGGGCGGTCGCGCACCGCGGAGAGGCGACGGATACCGTCCGTCGCGCAGCGGCGACGGCGACCGTCCCCGCGGCGACCGCGCAGACACTGGCCGTCCGCGGACCGGCGGAGACGGGTACCGTCCCAACCGGAACGATGGAGACCACGGCGGTCGACCCCGTGCCGGTGGCGGTGCATCCCGCGACCGTTCGGTATCGGGTGGCGGCAACTGGCGTAGCAACCGCGACGGCGGCTCCGGCTCGGACGAGCGTCGTTCGGGCGGCTATCGTTCCGACCGCGGCGGCGCACCTCAGTACCGCGGAGACCGCCCGGAACGCGCTGGATCCGACCGGGACCGCGGACGTTCGCGCGACGACCGTCAGCCCCGTTCGAACGACGGGCGTCCCTCCCGCGAGTGGAAGCCGCGATCGAACGAGGGCCCCGCCCGCGAGTGGAAGCCGCGATCCAACGACGGGCGTCCCGCCCGCGAGTGGAAGCCGCGTGGTGACAACGATGGACGCTCGCGCGAGTGGAAGCCGCGTGGTGACGATCGGCAGTCGCGCGAGTGGAAGCCGCGCGGCGATGGCGGCGACCGGTACCGCGCCGGCGGAGACCGCGGCCGGAGCAACGATCGGCCGAGCCGATCCGGTGATGGGCCGCGTTCCGGTGGGTTCCGTAACGACCGTCAGGGGCGGCCTCCTCAGAAGGATGGGCTCTGGACCCGCGACGGACGTCCGGCGCGAGGCGATCGGGACGCCCGAGACGAGAGCTGGCGTACGGACGAGGAGGCGCAGCTCGCACGAGAGCTGCAGTCCGTCCGTCCACGCCACGATGACCCGCTCATCCCCGAGGACATTCAGGCCCGGGATCTGCCCGGCGAGGCTCGCGTCGAACTGAAGACGCTCAGCAAGGACAACGCCGACTGGGTCGCCAAGCACCTGGTGATGGCGAGCCGCCTGATCGAGACGGACCCGGAGCTCGCACACCAGCACGCCCTCTCGGCGGCACGTCGAGCCGGGCGGGTCGCCGTGGTCCGCGAGACCCTCGCGATAACCGCGTATGCGATCGGCGATTTCGCCCTCGCGCTGCGTGAGCTGCGCACGTACCGTCGCATCTCCGGATCCAATGACCAGCTGCCGCTGATGGTGGACAGCGAGCGCGGGGTCGGTCGACCTGACCGCGCCCTCGAACTCGGACGCTCCGTCGACCGGGCCACCCTGCCGGCCGACGTGCAGGTATCGCTCGCCATTGCCATGTCCGGAGCTCGCCTCGACCTCGAACAGCCGGAAGCGGCGTTGGCCGAGTTGGAGATACCGCAACTCGACCCCACCCGGGCGTTCTCGTACAGCGCCGACCTTTTCCACGCCTACGCGGAAGTGCTCGAAGAACTCGGTCGCGACGCCGATGCGGCGCGGTGGCGAGAACTGGCACAGCGCGCTGAAGAGGCCTTCGAGCAGGCACACGCGACCGACGAACTCGAGACCATCGACGTCATCGAGGAGGAGGTGCTTCTCGACCCCGAGGAATTCTCCGACGAGGCTCCCCTCAGCGAGGACGAGCTCGAGGTGGAAGCGCTCCTCAGCGAGGAAGACGATGTCGAGGAAGACGATCGCACCGACGACGAGGAGGGTGAGCCGACCGATGGCCCTGTTTCGACGGAGCAGTGAGGGCCGGGCGCCGCTCGACGGCGTTGATCTCGTCCTCGCCGATCTGGACGGTGTCGTCTACAAAGGACCCGACGCCATCCCGCATGCCGTCGAAAGCCTCAACGCCGTTGCTGAGACCACACGAGTCGGTTACATCACGAACAACGCCTCGCGCACAGATGCGTCCGTCGCCGAGCACCTGAATCAGCTCGGTCTGCACGTCGAGCCGAGCGATGTCGTCACGTCCCCGCAGGCGGCCGTGCGACTCCTGGCCCAGCACGTGCCCGCCGGTTCCAGCATCCTGGTGGTCGGTGGGGACGGGCTGGTCGACGAGGTCGTGAAGGGGGGCTTCACGGTCACACGCTCGGCCGACGAGTCGCCGGCGGCGGTCATCCAGGGCTTCTCGCCCGACGTGGGCTGGGCCGACCTCGCCGAGGCCGCCTTCGCCCTGCAGGGGCGCACCGACGACGAGCGGCCCTGGATCGCGACCAACACCGACTGGACGATCCCGGTCGCCCGAGGCATCGCGCCGGGCAACGGCACCCTGGTCTCGGCCGTCCACACAGCGGTCGGCCGCTTGCCCCTGGTGGCAGGCAAGCCGGAGCGGGCGATCTTCGACGAGGCGGTCGCGCGCTTCCAGGCGCAGAGCCCTCTCTTCATCGGCGATCGGCTCGACACGGACATCCTGGGTGCCAACCGGGCGGGCATCGCCTCCGTCCTCGTCCTCACCGGGATCGACGGCGGAAAGCAGCTGCTCGCTGCCCATGCGGACTCGCGGCCGACGTTCATCGTGCGCGACCTGCGCGGACTCAGCGAGCCCTATCCCGAGGTGAAGACGGCGCGGAACGGCGCGGTCAGCGTACGTGACGCAACCGTCACGATCGACGGGAACGACGTCCGCATCGTGTCCGAGGGAAACGACGAGCTCGATCTCCTTCGTGCGGCGTGTGCGGCGATCTGGAACTCGGGCCGAGCCATCTACGGGCTCGAGGTGCCCGAGCGCCTCTACAGCTGACGCCGGATCAGAGTGCGATTCCGCGCTCGAGGAGGCGGTGACACCGTGCGAGGCGGTCGAGCCACCATCCGGTGCGCTCGGGGTCGGCCTGCAGCTGGTCCAGTCGCGTGGATGACACGCTCGGACGAATGACCGGGATGCTCCCGTCCACCGGAAGAAGCGGTTCGTCGGCGACATCCTGCTCGAACAGGGCGACCGTTCCGAGCCCGCAGTCGAACTCCAGCTCGGGAAGCGCCGCCGCCAGGTGCGCTCCCATGGCGATTCCCACCGAGGTGTCGAGGGCGCTGGAGACCACCGCCGGAAGCCCCGCCTCGGCGACGATGCGCTGCGCCGCATGCACCCCGCCCAAGGGCTGCGCCTTCACGATGACGATGTCGGCCGCTCCCGCCCGGGCGACCGCGAGTGGATCGGCGGCCTTCCGCACGCTCTCATCCGCCGCGATCGGAATGCCCATGTAGTGGATGCGACCTCGCAGTTCGGCGAGCTCGTCGACGGTCGCGCACGGCTGCTCCACGTATTCGAGATCGAAGGGCGCGAGGGCATGGATGGCGTGCTCCGCCTCATCGAGGTTCCAGAGCGTGTTGGCGTCGACGCGCACGCGGCCCTCGGGGCCGAGCACCTCGCGGACCGCCTGCACCCGCGCGACATCGTCGGCCAGGGTCTGGCCGCGTTCGGCGACCTTGACCTTCGCGGTCCGGGCGCCGGGGAACCGAGCGAGCACAGTCGGCACCTCGTCGGCGGCGACGGCCGGGACCGTGGCGTTCACCGGGATGCGGTCCCGGAGAGGCGTGGGCGTCGCCCTCCAGCCGAAGTCGATCGCCGCCCGCAGCCAGGAGGTCGCTTCCTCGTCGTCGTATTCGACGAACGGCGAGAACTCCGTCCACCCGAATGGGCCCTCGATGAGCACCGCCTCGCGCACCGTGATCCCGCGGAAGCGGGTGGTCATCGGGAGCGAGACCACGCGTGAAGTTGCCAACAGGTCGGCGAGGTCCGGCACCATTCCACAAGTTTTGCACGAGCCGGTCGGCGCGGGACGGCGAACCGTAGGCTGGATCCATGCAAGCGGACGTCTCAGAACTCTTCGACCCGGAGGTATGGCGCGAGGTCACCGGCTTCGATGGCCTCACCGACATCACCTACCATCACGACGTCAGCGGGAGGATCGCACGGGTGGCGTTCGACCGCCCGGAGGTGCGGAACGCCTTCCGCCCGCGCACGGTCGACGAGCTCTATGCGGTGCTGGAAGACGCCCGCACCAATCCCCGGATCGGTGTGGTGCTCCTGACCGGCAACGGTCCGAGCCCGAAAGACGGCGGCTGGGCGTTCTGCTCGGGCGGCGACCAGCGGATCCGGGGGCGCGACGGCTACAAGTATGCGGAGGGTGAGACGGCGTCCTCCATCGACGCCGCCCGCGGCGGCCGATTGCACATTCTGGAGGTGCAGCGCCTGATCCGCTTCATGCCGAAGGTCGTGATCGCGGTGGTCCCCGGGTGGGCTGCCGGCGGCGGGCACTCGCTGCATGTCGTGTGCGATCTCACGATCGCGAGCGCGGAGCACGGCCGGTTCAAGCAGACGGATGCCGATGTGGGGTCCTTCGACGCGGGTTACGGCTCCGCTTACTTTGCGCGGCAAGTCGGCCAGAAGTTCGGTCGGGAGGTGTTCTTCCTGGCGCGGGAGTACTCGGCGCAACGGGCGTATGAGCGCGGCGCCGTCAACGCGGTCGTTCCGCACGAGGAGTTGGAGTCCGTGGCGGTCGAATGGGCGAACGAGATCCTGACGAAGTCGCCCACCGCCATCCGGATGCTCAAGTACGCCTTCAATGCGGTCGATGACGGGCTGGTGGGCCAGCAGCTGTTCGCGGGGGAGGCGACACGGCTCGCCTACGGGACGGACGAGGCGGTCGAAGGCCGCGACGCGTTCCTGGAGAAGCGGGAGCCGGACTGGTCGCCGTTCCCCTGGCAGTACTGAGGCAGCGAGATGACCCGAGAGCTCCGCGTCGTCGATGCGTCGCGTCCGGAGGAGGTGTTTGTCGCCTTGCGGGAGGCGCTGACCGCCGGGGGTGCGGCGGTCGTTCCTCGCAGTGCTCCCTCCGGCACTCGATCAGTGCCGGAGCCTGGGGCAGCACCGGAGCCGTGGCCGAGTGCGGGAGAGCGCGTCGCGCAGAACGTGGCGCTCGTGATCGAGACGTCCGGATCGACGGGTGTGCCGAAGCGGGTCGCCCTCTCCGCGGATGCCCTGCTGGCGAGCGCGGCTGCGTCCGCGAGTACTCTCGGTGGACAAGGTCAGTGGCTGCTGGCGCTCCCCACGCACTACGTGGCCGGCGCGCAGGTGCTTGTGAGATCGCTCGCCGCCGAGACCGAGCCCATCCTCTACGGTGGAGGGCACTTCGAGGCGGAACGGTTCGCATCCCTCGCCCAGGAGCTCGACCACGACCTGCGCTTCACGTCGCTCGTCCCGGTCCAATTGGCGCGGCTCGTGGAAGCGGCGGAAGCGGGTTCCCGCACCGTGGCGGACGCATTGCGGCGGTTCGACGGCATCTTGGTCGGCGGACAGGCGCTCTCGACGCAGCTGCGCGAGCGCGCGGAGGCGATCGGAGCGCGCATCGTGAGCACCTACGGTTCGAGCGAGACCGCGGGCGGGTGCGTGTACGATGGGGTCCCGATCGGGACGGCGGTCGTGCGCACAGTGGACGGACAGCTGGAGATCTCCGGGCCAATGCTCGCGGAAGGGTACCTGGGCGATCCCGATCGGACCGCGGCCGCATTCCACGAGGCGGACGATGCTCGCTGGTACCGGACGGGCGACCTCGGCTCCGTGGATGACGCCGGACGCGTGACGGTGCTGGGTCGAGCGGACAACGTGATCATCTCCGGCGGCGAGAAGGTGCTGCTCGACGCGGTCGAGCGGGCGGTGCGCGAACACCCTGGGCTTCACGAGGCCGTCGTGGTCGCGGCGGAGGATGCACGCTGGGGACAGGTGCCCGTGGTGGTTGTCGAGGTGAGTGGCGAGGCGACATCCTCGGCGACGCTCGAGGTGCTGCGCCGTGCCGTCAGAGAGCGTCTGGGGCGTGCGGCTGCGCCGGCCCGGATCGTCGAAGTGGACCGTCTTCCCCGGCTGGACAGCGGCAAGCCGGATCGGGTCGCGCTCGCGCGGCTGGCCGCTGCGCTGGAGGCATAGCCCGTGTCGTTACAATTCGCTCTGTGATGAGTCAGAACAAGCCCCGCATGGAGCGCATGGCGCCGCAGACCTCCCGCGGGCCGCGCGGCGGCCGAAGTCGACGTCCCGGAGCCGCCTCCGCTCCCGCGAAGCCCGCGACGACCGCCGACTGGATCGCCGGCGCGCGCCTCCGCACCCTTCCGCTCGCCATCGCACCGGTCCTGATCGGTGTCGGCGCCGCGAAGGTCGCCGAGGGGCCGGGCGTCTGGCACCCGGTCCGGGCGTTGCTGTGTCTCGCCGTCGCCGTCCTGCTGCAGATCGGCGTCAACTACGCCAACGACTACTCGGACGGCGTCCGGGGAACGGACGAGTTCCGGGTCGGACCGGGGCGCCTCACCGGGTCCGGCAAGGCGACACCGCGCGCTGTGCTGATCGTCGCCCTCACCTTCTTCGGCCTCGCGGCCGTCGCCGGTCTCATCCTGGTGATCCTGACGCAGTACTGGTGGGTCCTGATCGTCGGCGCTGCCGCCATTGCGGCGGCGTGGTTCTACACCGGCGGCAAGCGGCCCTACGGGTATTACGGTCTCGGCGAGGTCTTCGTCTTCGTCTTCTTCGGGCTCGTCGCCACGGCCGGAACGACCTACATGCTTGCCGGCCTCGTCAACCAGGAGGCCTGGTACGGCGGGGTGATCGCCGGTCTCATCGCGTGTGCCGTCCTCATGGTGAACAACATCCGCGACATCGAACCGGACAAGCTGGCAGGTAAGCGGACGCTCGCGGTCCTGCTCGGCCGGGTCGCATCCCGCATCGTGTTCTGCGTGCTGCTGTTGGTGCCCTTCGGCATCCTCGCGGTGCTGGCCGTGTTCTACCCGTTCGCCTGGTACGGGATGTTCGCCCTCCTCGCGGCGCTGCCCGCCTGTGTGATCACACTCTTCAGCCGTACGCCGCGCGAGCTCATCACCGCGTTGCAGTTGACGAGTCTCACGGGTCTACTGGTGGGGATCGCCCTCGGCGCTGCGTACGCGTTCTGACGCGCGGCGTCAGTCCCGCTTGCGCTCCTGCGGCTCGGCGGTGGCGTTGTCGACCGTGGCCTCGTCGGCCTCAGCGTTGTCGACCGCCGCGTTGTCGACCGCCGCGTTGTCGACCGCCGCGTCCTCGACGTCGTCGTCCTCCGACCGCACCGGCTTCTCGCGGTGACGGACCGCATACAGATCGGACGACACCGCGTTGCGCGGACGGCTCAGGAAGATGTACGAGAGGCACAGTCCGATCAGCGCGGCCGCGATGACGGCGAGCCACCAGACGATGCCCACCAGAAGCAGGATCACGAGCGGCACCGCGAACACCAGAAGGCGCAGCACGGTGTAGGTGATCCAAGAGGGAATCCGCTTCACCCTCCCAGCTTAGAGAGCGTCTCTGAGAGTTACGATTGACCCATGGTTCGCCTCTGGATAGCCCTCGGCGTCGCAGCCGTGGTGTTCTACATCTATTCGGTGGCAGACTGCGCCCTGTTCGACCGTTCTCGTGTGCGTGGCCTTCCGAAGCCCGTGTGGCTGCTCGTCATCATCCTGTTCCCGGTCATCGGCGGGATCCTCTGGTTCCTGATAGGCCGGGGCCGTCGGAAGGCGGACCTCGCGCGTCGCGTGAGCGCACCGGACGACGACCCCGAATTCCTGGGCAAGCTCCGGATGGACCACGACCAGGAGGAGCGCATCCGGCAGCTCGAGAAGGAGCTCGCCGAGCTGGACGACAACGGTCCCGACAACGATCAGACCGGCCGCCGGGATGGGTGACCGCCCGCACGCGGGCGACGTCACCTCGGTCGGCACGAGTCCGGTCGATCCGGGCATGAGCGCCGTCAGCGGCAGCGCGGTCACCGGGAATCCGGCGACGGACTTCTCGCTGGCGCTTCTGAGCGCCCTCGTACGAAACGGTGTGCGTGACCTGGTCGTGAGCCCGGGTTCCCGGTCGCAGGCGCTCGCGCTCGCCGCGGCCGAGCTCGAGCGATCCGGCTCCGCGCGGCTGCACGTGCGCATCGACGAGCGCTCCGGCGGCTTCCTCGCCCTGGGGCTGGCCCGCGAGACCGGTGCGCCCGCCGTGGTCGTCACCACGAGCGGCACCGCCACCGCGAACCTGCACCCGGCCGTCCTCGAAGCGCACGAGGCCGGCATCCCGCTGGTCATCGTCACGGGTGATCGACCGGAGGAGCTCCGCGGCATCCGCTCGAACCAGACCACGCAGCAGGACGGTCTCTACGCATCCGCTGTCCACTGGTCGGACGATGTGGACGCGCCGACGGGTGAGCCAGGAGAGGCCGATCGCGCGTCCGCCCTTGGTGCAGCGGCGGTCCGCGCAGCAGTCGGCGCCGACACCGCGGATCCCGGGCCGGTCCACCTGAACGTCGCGTTCCGCGAACCGCTCTCCGTGGCCGTCCCGCCGCTGCCCGAACCGATCGCGGGCACGCTGCCCGTGACCGCCGGGCCGGACGCGCTCGGACGCGAGGTCGTCTCGGTCGGGGGCGGACCGAAGACCGTCGTCGTCGCGGGCGCCGACGCGGGGCCGATGGCCGAGGAATTCGCCCGCGACGGCGGGTTCCCGCTCCTGGCCGAGGTCTCCAGCGGCGCCCACTTCGGACCGAACCTCGTCGTGTCGTACCGGGAGCTGCTGAGCGACGACACGTTCGGCGGTGCCGTCGAGCGGGCGATCGTGTTCGGGCATCCCACGCTCAGCAGGGAAGTGCCGGCGTTGCTCACCCGTGACGATGTGGAGGTCGTCGTCGTCGCTCCCACCGGGGCGCAGGCGTACAACCCCGGGCACCGGGCGCGCATCGTCGGCGGGGTCCGGGCCGCCGAGACGATCGACGTCCGCTCGCCAGAGGTCAGGGGATGGGTCGGCCGGTGGGTGTTCGCCAGCCGGCGCATCGCCGAGCTCGCGGAACGCGAAGCGGACCCCGCCGCGGTCGCACCGGATGTGGAGAAGGCCCGCTCGTTCAATCCGGCCGACGCCCTCGCCTTCGCCTCCGCCGAACTCGCGGCCATCAGGGCTCCGATCACGCGCGCACTGCTCGCGGAGGCGGTCTGGCGCTACACCTGGCCGCACGACCGGCTGGTACTCGGCGCATCCCGCCTCATCCGGGACGTGGACCGCATCGTGCCGGGCAAGAAGATCGTCGTGCACGCCAACCGCGGGCTCGCCGGCATCGACGGAACCATCGCCACGGCGACCGGGATCGCGCTCGCGAGCCAGACAGCGGCACGCGCGGCCGGCACCCCGAGCGGAGTCACCCGTGTTCTGCTGGGTGACCTGGCACTGCTGCACGACGTCGGTTCACTGCTCTTTGGCGCGGGGGAGACACGCCCGCACCTGCAGGTCATCGTGGGCAACGACGGCGGCGGCACGATCTTCGACGGGCTGGAGGTCGCCGCCACCGCCAGCTCCGACGCCTTCGACCGCGTCCTCTACACGCCCCAGGCGGTCGACATCTCGGCGCTCGCGAAAGCCTATGGCTGGCACCACGCCGTCGCCCGCACCAAGGGCGAGCTCGACCAGGCGCTCTCCGCACCGCCGGCGGGCACGAGCATCGTGGAGGTTCCGCTGCCGCGCTGAACGTGCTGAGATTCTGCTCGGACCCACCGACGAAGACAGGAGACAGCCATGGCGCAGGACGGACTGCCCGAACCCATCCAGCGGTTCATCGACACGACCAACGAGGGCGATTCCGCCGCGTTCGTCGACACTTTCACCGACGACGCCTACCTGAACGACTGGGGTCGGGAGTTCCATGGCCACGCCGGTGTGCGGAGCTGGGACAGCACCGACAACATCGGCGTGAAGTCGCACTTCGAGCTCGTCGACGCCCACGAAGGCTCGCCCGGCACCTGGATCGTCACCCTGACGGTGACGGGCAACGGATTCAACGGGACGGGCCCGATGGAGTTCCAGCTGCGGGACGGTTGCATCGCCAGCCTTCGCATCAGCTGATCTCATCCCGTCGATGTGATGCGGAGCGCACAAGCCGCATCCACCCCGGCCGACCGGTGCTTGGAGACATCGCACAACGAATGCGCCGTTGCGGTGGCGGATCACTAACATGATCGCCGTGCACATGATCTTTCGGACGATGCTTCACGCGATCATCTCCCGATTCGGAGCGCGGCTCGGCCACTGGGATGTGGCGCGCACGAAGTTCCGCGTCCTGCCGACGGACCTCGACATCCTGAAGCACATGAACAACGGCGTGTACCTGTCCATCGCCGACATCGGCCGCTTCGACCTGTTGATGCGCAATGGCGTCTGGGCCATCTTCAAGAAGCGCGGCTGGTACCCGGTCGTCGCGTCGGAGACCATCTCCTTCCGCAAGTCGCTGGAGCTGTGGCAGCCGTTCGTCGTCGAGTCGCGCATCCTCGGCTTCGACGAGAAGGCCGTCTACGTCGAGCAGAGGTTCACCGTCGACGGCGAGATCTACACGCAGGCGTTCATCCGCGGGCGCTTCCTCAAGCGCGGCGGCGGCATCGTCACGATCGACGAACTGCTGGAGGCCGTCGGCCCGTCGCCGACCGATGTCACCGTCCCCGAGTGGCTGCGTGCCTGGGGAGCGGATGCGGCCCTCCCGTCGACGCGCGTCGAGGCGCCGAGCATCTGGAGCGAGTGACGCCCGCGGACCGGGCCGCCGGTCAGGCCGGCCCGAACGCGAAGACGCGGTCGGGATCCCACTGACGACGGACGACCTCGAGCCGTTCCGAGATCACCGGCGGCCACACCCTCTCGAACGCAGCACGGTCTGAAAGGTCGCCCGCGAAGTTGACGTTGGTGATCGCGGAGACCGTGTCCTGCAACGCCTCGGCGATCGCCTGGGCACGGGCGGGTGCGGCGTCGGCGAAACTCGACGGATCGCCCGCGATCAGGCTGAGCGTGTAGCCGCTGTCCCGGCCGCCGACCGAGCTGCCGTCCTCCGTGTCGCGTGCGGTCGCTCCGCCCAGTTGGCGGATCTCGGTCGCGACGAATGGCGATCCGGACCCCGGCCCAGCGAGTTCGAGGATCACGTCGGCCGAGTCCTGGTCGAAGGAGTCGAGCATGAGTCCACGGATCCAGGTCGGACCGCCCTCCTCGGGATCGCTGTGGATGCTCGCAACGGCGGTGGTCGGCATCTCGGCCACGAAGTCGAGGGAGACCGGGGCCGCCGCCCGGATGGGAGCGAAGAGCCGCTCGCCCTCGGCCGGATCACCCGGGTAGGCGAACCGGACGCTGAGGAGTGTGCGGCCGCGCAGGAAGGGAGGCGGTCCGTCCACGTCCGGCACGTTGAGAAGCACCACCGAGGTGGTCGCCTCGTCCGGCAGCTCCGCCGACCAGTCGACCCAGGCGCGCAACGCCGGCTCGATGGCCCCGCCTTCGAAGAACACGCTGCCGCCGTAGAGCGAGCGCAGCTCCACCAGCTCCAGGGTCATCTCGGTGACGATGGCCAGCCCGCCCTTGCCACCACGGAGCGCCCAGAAGAGGTCTGGATTCGTCTCGCGGTCGGCGGTGACCAGCTCGCCGTCCGCGGTGACGACACGGAACCCGCGCACCCAGTCGCTGGTGAAGCCGTAGCGGCGGACGAGCGGTCCGACCCCGCCGCCCAGGGTGTAGCCGACCGCACCGACGCTGGTCGACGAGCCGGTGACCGGAGCCAGTCCGTGCTCGGCCGCGGCGACGATCACCGGCGCCCAGTGCAGGCCTGCGCCGATGCGGGCCAGCCGGGACGCGGGGTCGATGGAGAGCCCGTCGAGGCCGCGCGTCGAGACGATCATGCCCCCGACGATCGGTGCCTCCGCGCCGTGGCCGGTCGCCTGTACGCGCACCGGGACTCCGGCTTCCCGGGCGAAGCGCACAGCCTCCGCGACGTCGTCCTCGGATTCGACAGCGACCACGATGTCCGGATCGTGGCGGATCGCCGGGTTGAAGCAGGCGACCTCCGCCGCGAGGCCCTCGTCGCCTCGGACGTAGACGGTGCCGCTGATGGCGTCGCGCAGGCGCGCGACAGCGTTCGTGTCGAGTTCGATTCCCATGGGGGAAATGTAGGGGAGGCCACCGACATGAGGGAACCCCATCTTCGTGACGGGTCGGTGTCAGGTGCGTGACGTAGCATTCGAGCATGTCCGCCGTCCTGCCCTCCGCTCCCGCGTCAGCGGCGGGTGCGGCGGCGCGCGCCGCGGCATCGGCGCCGGACGCCGAGACGGTGTACCGGCCGGCCGGGACGCTCGATCTCTCGGGGACGCTCGCGCCGCTCGGTCGTGGTCCGTACGACCCCACCACGACGTGGGACCTGCGGGGGATGTGGCGCACCTGGCGTACGCCGATGGGCGCGGCGACTCTGCGCATCCATCGGGTGTCCGGCGGCGACGTCTCGGCCGCCGCGTGGGGGCCGGGAGCGGAATGGGCGATCGATGCCGTTCCGAGCCTGCTCGGCCGGGACGACGACTGGTCGGGGCTCGACGTCGCGCGTCATCCCCTGCTCCGCGACAGCCTGCACCGCAATCCGGGTCTGCGGCTGGCGCGGACCGGCCGGATGCTGGAGGCGCTCATCCCCGCCATCATCGAGCAGCGCGTGACCAGCATCGAGGCCTACCGTTCGTGGTCACGGCTCCTCCGCTGGTACGGCGAGCCCGCACCGGGTCCTGCTCCGGAGGGGATGCGTGTCACGCCGACACTCGAGCAGTGGCGCGGCATCCCGTCGTGGGAGTGGCACCGCGCAGGTGTCGATCCTCGCCGGGCGCGAGCAGTGCAGGCGGTGCTCGCCGTGGCGCCGTCCCTCGAACGTGCGACCGACAGGGCGTCGACCCTCGCCGAGGCGGAGACGGTGCTGCAGACCATCCCCGGCGTCGGCCTGTGGACGGCGGCGGAGACGCTTCAGCGCTCTCACGGCCACCCCGATCTGGTCAGCGTCGGCGATTACCACCTCGCGCACCAGGTCGGTGAAGCGCTCATCGGCCGACGGGTCGACGACGACGGGATGCTCGAACTGCTTGAGCCCTGGGCCGGTCATCGGCAGCGCGTCGTGCGCCTGATCTTCGCGAGCGGCTTCCGCTTCCAGCGGCGCGGCCCGCGCGTGACGCTGCAGGAGCACCGCTGGCACTGAACAGCTGAGGTCAGCCGGTCGTTCCCGCCCGCGCGGCGGTGTGCTCCGACCGCAGGTCGCGGTCGAGTTCGCGGCACAACGTCCGGTAGTGATCGGTCATCGCGGGGCTGTAGCTGCTCCACTCGGGAAGCGGCTTGTGATCGTGCGCGGCCACCAGACGGTCGAGGTAGTAGTCCCAGCGGGGCCCGGAGTCCGCCTCCTCCACGAGCGACCGCAACCGTCGGCCGAGGGTGACCGTGGTGTGGCCACTCGCCTCGCGAAGATGCACGAACATCCGGTGGGATGCGCCCGCTCCTCCGACGTCCGCGTGGAGCCGGTGCGGCGCCGAGCACTCCATCACGGAGACGTCCTGCCACTCGGCGTCGTCGCCGTCGGCGGTCAGACGGAACTTGACCGCCCCGGTCGACCCGGTGCCTTTGTATTCGCCCAGCCATTCCGCGAGCCGCGGGGAGCGGCTGAAGAAGGTCCACACCTCCTCGATGGGCGCTTTGAACATCCGGTCGAGGACGAGGTAGACCCCGTCGTCCTTGCGGACCAGTCTTCCTGTCGGCTGCGGCATCATGATGACCTCCGTCGGCTCAGCCTCTGGTGATCCACACACTAGTCACGCACGCCCGGAATCGGCAGAGGGCGGCTTGCGAGTGCTCTCAGCCTTCGAGCACCGCCATCGCCGCGTTGTGTCCGCCGAGTCCGCTCACCGCGCCACCACGCCGCGCGCCGGACCCGCACATCAGGATGCGCGCATGCCGCGTCGCGACGCCCCAGCGCTCGGCCGGGGTGTCGAGGGTGTCGTCGTCCTCGGCGAACGGCCAGGAGAGGGGGCCGTGGAAGATGTTGCCGCCCGGCATGTTGAGCGCCTGCTCGAGGTCGCGCGTGGTCTTCGTCTCGATGCACGGGTTGCCGTCCGCGTCGGTCAGCAGGAGGTCTTCGACCGGCTCGGCCAGGACCGAGTTGAGGGAGGCGAGCACCGCATCCTGAAGCCGCTGCCGGGTGGCGTCGTTGTTCTCGTCCGTGAGCCAACGGTCGGGCGTGTGTAGCCCGAACACCGTGATGGTCTGGGCGCCGGTCTCGGCGAGCTCCGGGTCGAGGATGCTCGGGTCGGCCAGGGTGTGGCAGTAGATCTCGCAGGGGAGGAGGTCGGGCATCACTCCGCGGGTCATGCCCGAGTAGGCCTCCTCGAGCTGTGTGTAGGTCTCGTTGATGTGAAAGGTCCCGCCGAACGCCGCCTTCGGGTCGATCGCCTCGTCGCGCAGTCGCGGGAGGCGCTTCAGGAGCAGGTTGACCTTCACCTGGGCGCCCTCGGCCTTCGGAGCGGCCGGCTCTGCGGTCTCGCCCAGCAGCCGGTCGAGGACGCCGGGGGCGACGTTGGCGAGCACGTGGCGCCCGACCACCCGTCGCTCGTGGCCGTTGCGCCGGTACTCGACGGTCCCCTCCGGATCGATCCTCGTCACCTCCGCGCCGGTCACGATGCGGGCGCCGGCCTCACGCGCGACACGGGCGAGCTCGCCGGTGACGGCGCCCATCCCGCCGACCGGGACATCCCACTCGCCCGTCCCCTGGCCGATGACGTGATAGAGGAAGCACCGGTTCTGCGCGAGTTCCAGATCGCCGAGGCTGGCGAAGGTGCCGATGAGCGCGTCGGTCGCGACGACCCCGCGCACCAGGTCGCTCTGGAGGCGGGATTCGATGAACTCGCCGATGGGCCGCTCGATGATCGCCTGCCACAGCTCGTCGTCGCCGACCAGCGCCCGCGCCTCCGTTCGCGTCAGGAGGGGCTCGGTCACGGTCGGCCAGAGTGCGCGGGCCAGCTCGCCGGTGCTCTCGTAGACGCCGTCGAAGGCGTCCGCGTCGTCGGCCGCGCCGATTCGGGCGAAGGATGCCGCGGTCGCCGTCGCGTCCGTGTTGTCGATCAGCAGTCCCGCGCCGTCGGGGTCGCCGGGAACCGGCGTGTACGACGAGTAGCGGCGGCGGGCCAGGCGGATGTGGAGGCCGAGGTCGTCGATGATGCGCTGCGGCAGCAGGCTGACCAGATAGGAGTAGCGCGAGAGGCGCGCTTCGACGCCCGCGAACGCCTGCGCGCTGACCGCGGCGCCGCCCACCTCGTCCAGCCGTTCGAGCAGGATGACGGACTTGCCGGCGCGCGCGAGGTACGCCGCCGCGGTGAGGCCGTTGTGCCCGCCTCCGACGATCACGATGTCGTGCGTCGCGGCGGTGGACGAGGGGGAGCGGTCGGTCATGGAATCGACTCTAGCCGCGGTGGATAACCGTCAGTTCTCCACATCTTCAGGTCGCTTCCGGGGCCGCCCAGCGCCGGGTAATAGTGTCGTCATCATGGTCGACACAACGGATGGCGCCGAGGCGCGCCCGGCGACGATCGCTCACGAGGCGGTCGAGCTGGTGCAGCGCTGGCTCGCCGAGAGCGCGCGTGGGGACGACGGCACCGCGCCCCGCCAGGATCCCGCCGCCGAGAGACTCGCGGGGGTGCTCAGCGACCCGCACGGTCTCGACTTCGCCGTGGGCTTCGTCGACGGCGTGGCTCGACCGCAAGACCTGTTCGTCGCCGGCTACAACCTGCAGCGGGTGGCCAAGCGCATCCCTGCCTTCCTGCCGTGGTACATGCGGTTCGCGATCTGGCTGGGCGGCGTTTTCGGTCCGGTCCTTCCCTGGGTGGTGATCCCGATCGCCCGCCGCGTGCTGCGGCGGATGGTGGGGCACCTCGTGGTCGATGCGACACCCGAGAAGCTGGGGCCCGCGATCGCGCGGCTCCGGTCGCCCGACGACCCCGACGGCCATGGCGCGCGGCTCAACCTGAACCTGCTCGGGGAGGCGGTGCTCGGCGAGAAGGAGGCGCTTCGGCGGCTTGAGGGGACCCGGACCCTTCTCGCCCGGGACGACGTGGACTACGTCTCCATCAAGGTGTCCTCGATCGCGTCGCAGCTGTCGATGTGGGCGTTCGACGAGACGGTCGAGCGCGTGGTGGAACGGCTCAGCCCTCTGTACGAGTTCGCCGCGGCGTCGCCGACCCCGAAGTTCATCAACCTCGATATGGAGGAGTACCGCGACCTCGATCTGACGATGGCGGTCTTCACCAGCATCCTCAGCAAGCCGCAGCTGCTCGGGCTCGAGGCGGGCATCGTGCTGCAGGCGTACCTGCCGGACGCTCTGGACGCGCTGCAGACGCTGACCGAGTGGTCGACCCAGCGGCGCGCGCAGGGTGGAGCGCCGATCAAGATCCGGGTCGTCAAGGGAGCGAACCTCGCGATGGAGCGCGTGGATGCAACGATCCACGGCTGGCCGCTCGCCACGTACGGCACGAAGCAGTCGACCGACGCGAACTACAAGCGGGTGCTCGACTGGGCTCTGACTCCGGAACACACGGATGCCGTCAAGATCGGCATCGCGGGGCACAACCTCTTCGACATCGCGTACGCCTGGCTGCTCGCACAGAAGCGGGGAGTCACTGCCCGGATCGACTTCGAGATGCTGCTCGGAATGGCGACCGCCCAGGCGGAGGCGGTCAAGCGCACGGTGGGTGAGCTCCTTCTGTACACCCCGGTCGTCGACCCCCGAGAGTTCGACGTGGCGATCTCGTACCTGATCCGCCGTCTGGAAGAGAACGCCAGTCCCGAGAACTTCATGTCGGCCGTGTTCCAGCTCGGCTCCGACCCGGAGCTGTTCGAGCGTGAGAAGCAGCGCTTCCTCGCGTCCGTCGCCGAGTTCGAGAGCGACTCCGGGCCGCGCGGTACTGCGCCGGTCCCGAACCGGCAGCAGGATCGCGCGCGCGAGTGGGAAGAAGCGTCGGCGCCGTCCTTCACGCGTCCTCCGGCACCGCCCGCGCCCGCCGCGCCCGTGACGCCCGAAGAGCAGGGGCTCACGAGCGTGGTGCTGGGACTGACCCGAGGGTCGGGCGGCATCGAGCTGACTCCGCCGGACGAGGCTGCGGCGCCCGGCACTGCCGCCGCGGTGGTCCCGTCGGCTGAGGCCGACGACTTCCGGAATGCGCCGGACACCGACCCGTCCCGCGCGGCGAACCGCGCGTGGGGCAAGCGTATCCTCGCCCGCTCCGCCACCTCGTCCCTCGGCGCGGAGACCATCGCCGGTGCGGCCGTCCGGGACGCGGGACGTCTCGACGCCATCCTCGGAATGATCGCCGAGGCCGGTCGGGAGTGGGGTGCGCGTTCCGGCCACGACCGCGCAGCGATCCTCGACCGCGCCGGGCATGCTCTCGAGGCCAACCGAGATCGCCTGATCGAGGTGATGGCGGCCGAGACCGGCAAGACCATCGCGGAAGCGGACCCGGAGGTCAGCGAAGCGGCCGACTTCGCCCACTACTACGCCACCCGCGCCCGGGAGCTGGACGCGGTACAGGGCGCGCAGTTCGTCCCGAGTGCCCTGACCGTTGTGGCTCCGCCGTGGAACTTCCCCGTCGCCATCCCCGCCGGGTCGGTGCTGGCCGCGCTCGCCGCTGGGAGCGGTGTGATCATCAAGCCGGCTCCCCAGGCCCGGCGGTCCGCTGCAGTGATGGTGGAGGCGCTCTGGGAGTCCGGCATCCCTCGGCACCTGCTCGCCTTGGTCGACGTCGCCGAGAACGAGCTCGGCCAGCAGCTGATCGCCGACCGCCGGGTCGACCGGGTCATCCTCACCGGTTCGTACGAGACGGCGAAGCTGTTCCGATCCTGGCGTCCGGATCTGCCGCTCCTCGCCGAGACCAGCGGCAAGAACGCCATCATCGTGACTCCGAGCGCCGACTACGACCTCGCTGTCTCCGACATCGTCAAGAGCGCCTTCGGCCATGCCGGTCAGAAGTGCTCCGCCGCGAGCCTCGTCATCCTGGTCGGCTCGGTCGCCAAGTCCGAACGCTTCCGCAACCAGCTCGTGGATGCGGTGGTCAGCCTGCGGGTCGGCTACCCGCAGGATGCGGCCAGCCAGATGGGTCCGCTCATCGAGCCGGCGTCGGGCAAGCTGCTCCACGCGCTCACGACTCTGGGCGCCGAGGAGGAGTGGCTCGTCGAACCGCGCCGCCTCGACGACACCGGGCGGCTCTGGACCCCCGGAGTGCGCACCGGCGTCCAGCCCGGCTCGTACTTCCACCTGACGGAGTTCTTCGGGCCGGTACTGGGCATCATGACCGCGCGTGACCTGGACGAGGCGATCCGCTATCAGAACGCCGTCGAGTACGGGCTCACCGCCGGGCTGCACTCTCTCGACCGGGACGAGCTCGTGCACTGGCTCGACACTGTCGAGGCAGGCAACCTGTACGTGAACCGCGGAATCACCGGTGCCATCGTGCGCCGACAGCCGTTCGGTGGGTGGAAGCGGTCCTCCGTCGGAGCCGGAACCAAGGCCGGAGGACCCAACTATCTGCTCGGGCTCGGGAGCTGGATCCCCGAGGCCGGGCACTCGAGCTCGAGCCTGCACCTCCGGGGTTTGGAGACCCGGGTCTCCGACCTCATCGAGTCCGGGCAGTCATCGATGGATTATCCGTCGTTCGACCTCGTCCGGCGGTCCGCCCTGAGTGACGCCATCGCCGTCGCGACCGAATACCACCGGGTGAAGGACGTCTCGGGGCTCGGCGTCGAACGCAACCTCTTCCGGTACCGGCCGGTGCCCGTAGCCATCCGGCTCTCCGAGGGCAGCTCGCTGCCCGAACTGCTCCGCGTGATGGCGGCCGGGACGGTGGCACGCTCGCCGTTCTCGGTCAGCACTCCGGTGAAGCTGCCGCGGGGGATGCACGCGCTTCTGCGCGAGCGGGAGATCGAGGTCGTGGTCGAGTCCGACGCTCACTGGCTGTCCCGAATCCGGGCGCACCGCGTCCCGGCCCATCGCATCCGACTCATCGGTGGGGATCCGGTAGCGCTCGCGACGGCTCTGGGCGGCAGCCCCGACGTCGCGGTCTACAGCGGACCGGTCACGCCGTCCGGGAGGGTCGAGGTGCTCACGTTCCTCCACGAGCAGGCCATCTCGATCACGAACCACCGCTTCGGCAACCCGACGCACCTGTCGGACGACATCCTCTGACCCATCCCCGACCGCACCCCCGAGTGGAAGGCAGCGCGTACTGTGACCGACATGACCCCTTCGATTCCCGCTCTGCCTCTCGCCGGTGGCGGCAGCATCCCGCAACTCGGTCTGGGCACGTGGCCGCTGGACGACGCCGAGGTCGAAAAGGCGATCGTCGCCGCCGCCGAGATCGGCTACCGGCACGTCGACACGGCGGTCAAGTACGCCAACGAGGTCGGCGTCGGGCGAGGGCTCGCACGGAGCGGCCTCGCTCGCGAGGACTGGTTCGTCACGACCAAGCTGGACGGCACCTATCAGGGCGATGACCGGGCCGTGGCCGGCCTCGACGACAGCCTGGCACGTCTCGGGCTCGACTACGTCGACCTGCTGCTCATCCACTGGCCGCTGCCGCAACGCGACCAGTACGTCTCAACGTGGCAGACCTTCATCCGCCTGCGCGACGCCGGCAAGGCGCGCGCCATCGGCGTCTCGAACTTCAAGCCGGCGCACATCGACCGCCTGATCGCCGAGACGGGCGTCACGCCGGCGGTGAACCAGATCCAGCTCAGCCCCGCCATCCCGCGCCGCGAACAGCGCGCCTACGACAGTGAGCACGGCATCGTCACCGAATCGTGGAGCCCGATCGGCGGAACGGGCGACCTTCTCGCCGAGCCGGCGCTCACCCGGCTCGCCGAGAAGCACGGCCGGACTCCCGGCCAGATCGTGCTCCGCTGGCATGTGCAGAACGGGCTCGTCGCCATCCCGAAGTCGCGCAACCCAGAGCGCATGGCCGAGAACCTGTCGGTGTTCGACTTCGAGCTCGATTCGGACGACCTGAGCGCGCTCGACACCCTCGACGAAGGCCCCGACGCGGGCGTGGACTCGGACCGGTCCGGCCACTGACGTCGGGACGCTGACGGTCGGGCCGCCGACCGTCAGTCGCGGCGCAGGGGCAGGATCACCGTCACCGTGAGCCCGTTGGGCTCGGCGTTCGCGAGCCGGACGCGTCCGCCGGCTGCATCCGCCAACGCGCCAACGATCGCGAGCCCCAGCCCGCCACCCGACTGACCCGTACGGGACCCGTCGGCGCGTGTGAAGCGGTCCAGGGCGACGGGGATGAACTCCTCCGGCATCCCCGGGCCGGAATCCCGGACCGTCAGCACCACCGACTCGCTGCCGTCCGTGCCGTCCGCGAGCGACAGCGCGGCAACGACGGTCGCCTCAGGGCGGTCTTCGCCACAGGATCGGATGGCGATGATCGCGTTCGCCAGCAGGTTGTCGAGGATGCGCCCGAAATCGGTGGGGGACAGGGCGATGCGTGCTTCCGGGTCGGGTCGCTGTCGGGGGTCGTACTCGAAGTCGACCGAGATGCCGGCGGCTTCGTCCTCGCTGCTCACCAGCAGGCGCGCCCGGTCGATCGCGTCCGTCAGCTCGTCCACCAGGGTCCGCCAGTCGATCCGACCGCTCGACGGGCCGGCCTCGATCCGCGACAGCTCCAGCAGGTTGTTCGCGAGGGCCGCCAGGCGGATCGCCGTCGCGTGGGAGGCCCGGATGTCGGTCAGCAGGGCGTTCGGATCCCCCGCATCCAGCTCGGCCAGCTCCAGCTGCCCGCGCAGCACGGCCAGCGGCGTGCGCAGCTCATGGCTGGCGTCGGACACCATCTGACGCTCTCGTTCCGCCGACGCACGGAGGCGCAGGATCAGATCGTTGAGCGTCGTCGCGAGCTCCGACAACTCGTCCTGGGCCGGCCCGACCGTCAACAGGGCCGCCTCCTGCGGGGTCGAGCCGGCGATGCGATCCGCCTGCTCCCGCATCCGGCTCACCGGCCGCAGCGCCGCCCGCGCGAGCAGCCACGACGCCGCGCCGAACGCGAGGATCAGCACACCGGCGCCCGCGAGCAGGGCTGCCGTCAGCCGGTCGAGGATGAGCGCGGTCGTCTCGTCGTTCCGCGCGGCGACGACGTGCATCACGCCGTCCGACGTGGTGACGCTGCGCGAGAGGACGAGATAGTGGTCGTCGCCCACCTGCACCTCGCGCGGCTCACGGCCCTGATCGATCAGCCGCCCGATGCGGTCCTCGAGCCCCTGCGGCATGGTCGACGCGAGGATGGTGCCGTCCTCGGCGACGATCGCGAGCTCCTGGCCGCCGCCCGGCAGGTCGAACGGACCCGTCGGCTTCGACGGCAGCGACTCCACCGGCGCTGCGACGTCATTACTCAGGAGAGTGACTGTCGCGTTGTGGAGGATGGACGACACCCCGACACGGATGATGAAGACGGCGACCAGACCGAACAGCGCCGCGACGATCAGACTGCCGATCGTGATGCGCGCCGTGATCGAGAGGCGCCGCAGCCGATTCACGAGGTGGATGCGGTGTCGTGGCTACTCGGGACGTGGTCGCCGCCCGGCGTCGGGCGCTTGGTGTCGACCGCATTGCGGGCATCGAGACGGTAGCCGCGGCCCCGCTCGGTGACGATGTTCAGTCCGGCGCCCGCCGCATCCAGCTTCTTCCGGAGGTACGAGACGTACTGGTCGATGACGTTGGTGCCGATGTTCTCGGTGGTGCCCCACACCGACTCGAGGATGTCGGAGCGCGACAGCGTCTTGTCCGGGTTGGTGGCGAAGAGGCGCAAGAGGGTGAACTCCCGGCGGCTCAACGGCATCTCGTGCCCGGCGACCAGTGCCTGGTGCTCGTGCGAGTCGATCGTCAGGCGTCCGACGCTCACCTGAGGCCGCATCCCCGTGGGCTCGCGGCGCAGCAGGGCGCGGACCCGGGCCGCGAGCTCGGCGAACGCGAACGGCTTCGTCAGGTAGTCGTCCGCTCCCGAGTCGAGGCCGTGGACGCGGTCCTCGATTGCATCGCGCGCCGTCAGCAGGAGGATGGGCATCGGGTTCGACGCCTCACGGATGTGACGGCACAGCTCGAAGCCGCTCATGCCGGGCAGCATCACGTCGATCGCCGCAGCGGAGAACGTGTCGCCGCGCAGGGCGATGAGCGCGTCGACGCCATTGGTGACCAGGGTGACGTCGTAGCCCTCGGCCGCCAGACCGCGCTGGACGAGGCCTCCCATGTCGGGATCGTCTTCGACAACGAGCAGTTTCATGCGCCCATCGTGCCACTGTTCCCCGTGCCGGTGCTCGGATCGTGCCCTCGCGCCGGGTCGGCGCGCTGAACGTTCTCGCAGGAGACGGTCAGCCGCGCTCGACGACCGACTTCATGCTGTCGAGCACCATGCGCCAGTTGCCGCTCGATCGCTCGGCCTCCGCGTCGTCGGCGCAGCCGTCCTGCGTGATCGTCACGACAGTGCCGTCGCCGTCGTCGGCGAGGAGGTACGAGACGGTCTGATAGCTCTCAGGGATGTCCGGCTTCCCGCTCAGCGGACTGTAATAGCTGGTGACGAGGCGCTCGCCGGGGACGATCTCCAGGATGGTGCCCTTGTCCTCGTAGGGCTTGCCTTCCCACTCGCCGCGATAGACGATCGTGCTGCCCGCCTTCCAATCGGTCGAGACGCGGCTGCCGAAGAGGTAGCGGGCGATCGTGTCCGGGTCGGTCAGGGCCGCCCAGAGGCGGTCGCGGGACGCGTCGATGCGGATGTCTGCGCGTGCTGTCGTACTCATGCCGCCAGTCTCATCCCTTCGGGCGGCGGGGTCTTGAAGTTTCGCGACGCTCAGGCGTTGCCGCGGTTGATGAGGCGCGACAGCACGATGGCGCTGCGCGTGTGATCGACGTTCGGGGCGAGCCGTACCTTCTCGAGCGCGGCCTCCAGGCTCGGGATGTCGCGCGAGCGGATGTGGACGATGGCGTCGGCGCTTCCGGTCACCGTGCCCGCGTCGACGACTTCGGGCACGGCGGAGAGGATGCGCAGCAACTCCTCCGGCGACACGGTGCCCCGGCAGAACAGTTCGACGTAGGCCTCCGTGCTCATCCCGTCGATCGCGGGATCGACCTGGATGGTGAACCCGCGGATCACGCCATCGGCCACCAGGCGGTCCACGCGGCGCTTCACGGCTGAGGCCGAGAGCCCGACGACGGAACCGATGTCGCCGTATCCCGCCCGGGCGTTCTGACGGAGCAGGTCGAGGATGCTGCGATCGAGATTGTCCACGGGCCGAGCATATGGTGAATCGTTGCGTGAAAGCCAGGGAAGTGACCGTTTTGTGCGTCCGTTTGCACAATGGTGGCGCCGCGTAAGTTATCCACCGGTCCTCGACCGGGCGTTCACCCGGGCGATCGGCGGTGGGAGCATGGTCGCCATGAGCAGAACGGACACCGCACCAGCGCGACGCGACGACGACAGCAGCCACGGCTTCTTCGGTCAGCCGCGCGCGCTCGCCAACATCTTCGGCGTCGAGATGTGGGAGCGGTTCTCCTTCTACGGCATGCAGGGCATCCTGCTCATCTACCTGTACTACTCGGCCGAACGCGGCGGCCTCGGCATCGACGAGGCGACGGCCACCGGTGTGGTCGGTGCCTATGGCGGCGCCGTCTACCTCTCTACGATCCTCGGCGCCTGGCTCGCCGACCGGCTGTTCGGGTCGGAACGGGTGCTGTTCTGGAGCGCCGTCGTCATCATGGCCGGCCACATCTCGCTTGCCGTCATTCCCGGTGTTGCCGGCGTGCTCGTGGGCCTTCTGTTCGTCGCCCTGGGAAGCGGCGGCCTGAAGGCGAACGCCACCCGGATCGTCGGGACGCTGTACTCGGAGAAAGACCCGCGGCGCGATGCCGGATTCTCGCTCTTCTATCTCGGCATCAACCTGGGCGCCTTCTTCGGACCCCTCCTCACCGGACTGCTGCAGTCGACGCTCGGCTTCCACTGGGGCTTCGCGCTCGCCGCGGTCGGCATGGCGATCGGGCTCATCCAGTACTCGCTCGGCCGGAAGCGGCTCCCCGACCAGGCGCGGCAGGTGCCGCATCCTCTCGAACGCTCGCGGTACCCGCTGATGATCGGCATCGGGGTTGCCGGGCTCGTCGTGATCGTCGTTCTGGTGCTCACCGGGCTCATCAACGCATCCAATCTCGCGCTGTGGGTGATCGCCGTGACCGTCGTGGCTGCCATCGCCTACTTCGCCGTCATCCTGACGTCGAAGCTCCTGAACGCCGAGGAGCGCAGCCGGCTCTTCGCCTTCATCCCGCTGTTCATCACCAATGCGGCGTTCTGGACGCTCTACCAGCAGCAGTTCACGGTGGTCACCATCTACTCCGACAAGCGCCTGGACCGGAATCTCTTCGGCTGGGAGTTCCCGGTCTCGTGGGTGCAGTCCATCAACCCGATCTTCATCATCGTGCTCTCGGGCGTCTTCGCGGCGATCTGGACGAAGTGGGGGGAGAAGCAACCGTCGACGCCGATCAAGTTCGCCGCGGGGACGGTCCTCATGGGACTCGCCTTCTTCCTGTTCCTGTTCTGGGCTGGTGGAGGGGAGCACAGCACGCCGCTGCTGGCCATGATCGGCATCCTCTTCGTCTTCACGGTCGCGGAGCTGCTGATCTCGCCTCCCGGGCTGTCCGTGACGACCAAGCTGGCGCCACGCTCGTTCCAGGCGCAGATGGTGGCGCTGTACTTCCTGTCCGTGGCCCTCGGGACGGCGATGGCCGGCCAGCTCGGCAAGCTCTTCACGACAGTGCCGGAAGGGATCTACTTCAGCATCATCGGCGGGATCGCGATCGGGATCGGGGTGCTCCTTGCCCTGCTCAGTCCGTGGGTGCTCAGGCTGATGCGCGGGGTGCGATGAGTCGGCGCACGGCTGCTGGAATACTGGGTCGATGGCAGAGATTCTCGCGGTGTGCCGCGTCGAACAGCTCCTTCACGACAGCGGGACGATCGGTGTCACGGCCATCGACAAGCGACCGGTGGACAGGCGGCTGCGGGTAAGACCGCTCGGGCTGCACGGCGACGTCCAGGCCGACCGGAAGCACCACGGTGGAGCGTCGAAGGCGCTGTACGCCTACGCCGACGAGGATGCACAGGAGTGGGCCTCGGAGCTCGGCCGCGACATCCCGCCCGGCCTGTTCGGCGAGAACCTCCGCACGGTGGGGATCGACGTGAACGCAGCCGAGATCGGGGAGCGCTGGCGGATCGGCGACGAACTCGTGGTCGGAGTCACCTGCCCGCGGGAGCCCTGCGCTGTGTTCCAGCGGCGCATGCGAGAGCCGCAGTGGGTCAAGCGCTTCACGGAGAGAGGCCGCCCCGGGGCGTACCTCTCCGTCGTGAAGTCGGGCAGCGTCGGGGCGGGCGACCGCGTCGAGGTGCTGTCCCGCCCCGGCCACGGGGTGACGATCGCCTCGTGGTTCACGGGAGCCGACAGCGCCCAGGCAGACGCTCTAGAGGCAGCGGAGGCGGACGGATCGATCACCCTGGTGCACGAGATACGGGAGGGCATCGACAAGCTGCGCTCGAGACGTTTACTTGTTCTTGACAAGTGAACTTGCAAAGAGCAAGCTAGTGCCACACCGACGACCGGAGGACACCATGACCACGAACATCTTCGTCAACTTCCCGACGAACGACCTCGAGCGCGCGAAGACCTTCTACGAGGCTCTCGGGTACACGATCAACCCCATGTTCACCGACGACAACGCGGCCTGCGTCGTCCTCAGCGACACCATCTACTTCATGGTGCAGACGCGCGAGTTCCTCGCCACCTTCACCGACAAGCAGATCATCGACCCGGCCACCCAGACCGGTGCGACCATCGCCCTCAGCCAGGACTCCCGCGAGGACGTCGACGCGATCGTCGCGCGCGGTCTCGAGGCGGGCGGCACGGAGCCGCGGCCGGCACAGGACTACGGGTTCATGTACTCGCGCGACCTGGAGGACCCGGACGGCAACAACCTGTCCTACCTCTACATGGCACCCGAGGCCGTCGAGAAGGGCCGGGAGGCGTACATGGCCGAGCACGGCGCCGAAGCTCCGGCGCAGGCCTGACACGGCATCCCGGATGGCGGCACGGGCGCCCCGCGGCTTCGGCCAGGCCGGAGGAGTGGCGCGCACGGTGGAGCGGGTCGGCGAACGGTGGGCGCTGCTCATCGTCCGCGACCTGCTCGCCGGCGCGCGCCGCTACAGCGACCTCAAGGCCGGCCTGCCGCGGATCCCGACCAACATCCTCAGCGATCGGCTCAAAGAACTGCAGCAGGCGGGCATCATCCGCCGCGTCCCGACCGTTCGCGGCGGGTACGAGCTGACACCGCTCGGCCGCCAGCTCGAGCCGGTCATCCTCGCGCTCGAACGCTGGGGCTGGGCCGCACCCGGCGAACCGGCGGAGGGTGAGGTGCTGACCGCCGATGCGCTGGCCGTGACGTTGCGGGCGGCGTTCCGCGGCGAGGTCGCGGCCGGGTTCCCGCCGACCGAGTACGTCATCCACACGGGGGAGACGTCCGTGAGCGCCGTCGTAGACGCAGGCACCCTCGACGTGATGGACGTCGGCCCCGACGCGCTCCCGCAGCCGCAGCGCCGGGTCGCGATCCCGCCGCCGGCGGACGTGCTGGAGTTCCGCGTCGAGCGCGAGCGCTTGAGTGAACTCCTCAGCGGGGACACTCCACCGCTCGATGTCGAGACCGGCGACCGCGGCCTCGTGGACCGTTTCCGCCGGACCTTCCGCTTCGACGCCGCGCCCGGCGAAGACGTGACCGCGGACGCCTCGGTCGCCTGACGCATCCCGGACCGGTATCGACGTCGCGTATCAGCGGCCCACGATTCAGCAGTACGATCGCACAATGGAATTGCGGCAGCTGGAGCACTTCGTCACCGTGGCCGAGGAACGCCACTTCACTCGCGCGGCAGAGCTGCTGCGCATATCGCAGTCGGGGTTGTCCGCGTCGATCCGCTCTCTCGAGCAGGAACTGGGCACCTCACTGTTCATCCGCAGCACCCGGCGAGTGGAGCTGACCGCTGCCGGTCAGGCGCTCCTGGCCGACTCCGTGCGCACCCTCGCGAGTGCCGCCGCGGCGCGCGATGCGGTCGCCGCCGTGCGGGGGCTCCTGCGCGGACGCCTGACCATCGGCGCGGAGCCGTGTCTCGGCTCGGTCGACCTTCCCGCCGAGCTCGCGGCGTTCCGGACCGCGAATCCCGGCGTCGAGGTGCGCCTGCGCTACTCGGGATCCGAGGAGCTGGTGGATGACGTGGCCGGCGGCCGCGCCGACGTCGCGCTGGTCGTCGACACGGGCCACACGCCGGCAGGCGTGCACCTGCGGCCGCTGAGCACGCAGCAGATGCTGGTGCTCTGCCACCCGGACCACCCCTTTGCCGCGGAGCAGAGCATCCCGCTCGACGCGCTGCGCGGGGAACCTCTGGTCGGCTTCCAGGAGGGCTGGGGCGCGCAGGCGCTGAGCCGGCGGGCGTTCGCCGCCTCCGGGTTCGACTATCGGGCGGCGATGGAGGTCAACGACGTGCATCCTCTGCTCGACCTCGTCGGGTACAACCTCGGCGTCGCGGTGGTTCCGGAGAGCTTCGCCCGCAAGCGTCCTGACGCCCTGCGGGCGGTCCGCCTTCAGGACGCTCCGGTCTGGACCGTCGCCGTGGCGGTCGCCGAGCAGCCGAGCCCCGCAGCCTCCGCGTTCCTCACGCAGCTCGACCCGGTCGCCCTGACCCCGGCTCCCGCCACCGCGGCCGCCGGCTCCTGAGTTTTTCCGCCAGAAACGGCGTTCGGGGGCGAAAAACTCAGGAGCCGATGGCGGGGGAGCCGAGGGCGTGGATGCCGCGGGTCAGGCGGCGTTGAGGCGGGAGAGCTCCTCGGGCGTCAGCTCGACGTCGACGGCTGTGACGGAGTCGCGGATCGTCTCGGGACGCGACGAGCCCGGGATGGGGATGACGTGCGGGCTCTGCGCCAGGTGCCACGCGAGCGCGACCACCTGCGGGCTGATGCCGCGGGCGTCCGCCACGTCCTTGAACGGCTCGAACCGGCTGCCGAGGTCGCCGGCCGAGGTGATGCCGCCGAGCGGGCTCCACGGGAGGAAGGCGATCCCGAGCTCGTCAGCGAGGCGGAGTTCCGGCTCGCTCGATCGGAACGCAGGCGAGAACTGGTTCTGCACCGACACCAGACGGCCGCCCAGGATCTCCTGCGCCTCCCGGATCTGGTCGGGGTTCGCGTTCGAGATGCCCGCCATCCGGATCACACCGTCGTCCAGCAGGTCGCGGATCGCGCCCACCGAGTCCGCGTACGGGACCTCGGGGTCGGGCCGGTGGAACTGGTAGAGCCCGATGGCGTCGCCGCCGAGTCGGCGGAGGGACTCCTTCGCGGCCTGCTTGATGTAGTCCGGGTGCCCGTTCTGCGTCCAGGATCCGTCGCCCGGGCGCAGGTGACCGCCCTTGGTGGCGACCAGCACGGCCGACGCGTCGCCGCCGGTCCACGTGCGCAGCGCCTCGGCGATGAGCTCCTCGTTGTGGCCGACCTCGTCCGCGTGCAGGTGGTACGCGTCGGCCGTGTCGATGAAGGTGATGCCCTCGTCGAGCGCCGCGTGGATGGTCTTGATCGAACGCTCGCGGTCGGGGCGTCCTTCGATCGACATGGGCATGCCGCCCAGGCCGATGGCTGAGACCTGGACGTCGCCGATGGTACGTGTCTTCACTCGTTCTCCTTCGTGTCGGTGTGGCCCGGGGTCACCAGGCGTAGTCCTCGGGGGCCGTCTTGTGGCCCGGGAAGATCTCGTCGAGCCGCGCGAGCGCCGCCTCGTCGAGGTGGATGTCGAGGGCGCGCAGGCCGCCGTCGAGCTGTTCGTGCGTGCGCGGGCCGATGATCGGGCCGGTCACGCCGGGGCGCGTCAGCAGCCAGGCCAGGGCGAGGTCGCCCGGCTCGTGGCCGAGTTCGGCGGCGAAGTCCTCATAGGCCTCGATCGCGTCGCGGTGCTTCTCGAGCGTCTCGGCGGCGCGGCCCTCGAGCCGGCGCTTGCCCTCGTTCTGCTTGCGGATGACACCGCCCAGGAGGCCACCGTGAAGCGGCGACCAGGCGATGACGCCGACGCCGTTCGCCTGCGCGGCGGGCAGCACCTCCAGTTCGACCTGGCGGGTGAGGAGGTTGTAGATCGACTGCTCGCTCACGAGCCCGAGCAGGTTGCGCTTGCGAGCCTCGGCCTGTGCCGTGGCGATGTGCCAGCCGGCGAAGTTGCTCGATCCGGCGTACAGGATCTTGCCCTGCGCGATCGCGGTCTCGATGCCCTGCCAGATCTCGTCCCACGGGGTGTCCCGGTCGACGTGGTGGAACTGGTAGATGTCGATGTAGTCGGTCTGCAGGCGCTTCAGGCTGGCATCGAGGGCGCGGCGGATGTTCAGCGCCGACAGCCGGTTCTCGTTCGGCCAGTCGCCCATGTCGCCGTACAGCTTGGTCGCGATGACGGTGCGCTCGCGGCGGCCGCCGCCCTGCGCGAACCAGTTGCCGATGATCGTCTCAGTGGCGCCGCGTCCCTTGTGCTGGCCGTAGACGTTGGCGGTGTCGAAGTAGTTGATGCCGGCATCGTGGGCGGCATCCATGATCTGATGGGAATCCTCTTCGCTGGTCTGCGGACCGAAGTTCATCGTGCCGAGGACGAGGCGCGAGACCTTCAGGCCGGACCGGCCCAGGTGTGTGTACTCCATATCCGCCACTCAACGCCCCGCCGAGTCAGATGTCCAACAGGAGGTGTGGATGGGATTGCGCGGTCGTGGTGATGAATCGCGTCAGGCCCAGCGGGGCATCACGCGTCTGCGTCGACCATGCGCTGCCCAGCCTCGCGGATCACCGCATCGATGGTCTCGGTGTCCGGCCCGCCCATGAAGCCGTGCGATGCCCCGGGCACCACGCGGAGCAGCGCCGGGACGCCTGCCGCCTCGCATCGTGCCTCCAGGTGCTGCGCATCCGGGAGCAGCGAGTCCTCCGAGCCGACGGCGATGAACACCGGCGGTAGCCCTGCCGCATCGGCGGCGAGGTCCGGGGCGTCTTCGAGGCGGTCGACGCCCGTCCAGTGCAGGAACGCCCACTCGGAGAGTTCGCGACCGGGCCCACCCGGCGCGGCGTCGTCGTAGCGCGCGAGGCTGAGGTCGACGTTCGGGTTGGTGAGGACCAGGCCGTCCGCATCGGTGAAGCGTGCGGCCGCGAGCGCGACCGCACCCCCGGCGGAGTCGCCCCACAGCACGACATGGCCCTTTCCCTCGCGACCAAGCGTGTCCGCAGCGGCGACCGCATCGTCGGCGGAGTCGGCGAGACGAGTCTCTGGCGCCAGCCGGTAGTCGACCGAGAGCACCGGGACACCCAGGATGCCCGCGATCCGACGGCAGTATCCGTCCTGCAGCTCCAGGTCGCCGAGGATGCCGTAGCCGCCGTGCAGGAACACCACCGCGGCATCCAGGCGCGTCGCTGTCGTCGGCGTATACCGGCGCGCGGTCACGTCGCCGACGCGTTCGTCGGCGACGACGCCGTCGAAGGGCACGCGTGGGCGCGCCAGGGCACGCGCGCAGGCCCCGGCACGCAGCAGCGCGACATCGGGATCGACCATGGGTTCAGCATCCCACCGGCGGCGGGATGCGCCCGCATCGCATAGCCGGGTCAGGCGCGGAGGGCGGCCTCGAGCTCGGGGTCGGTCGGCTCCACCAGGTGGCGGCCGTCCGGGAAGACGATGACCGGGATGTTGGTGCGTCCGCTGATCTGCTGCGCGCGGTCGGCCTCCTCGGGGCGCGCGACGAGGTCGATGTACTCGTAGTCGGCGCCGAGTCGGTCGAGGAGGGACTTGGAGCGGATGCAGTCGCGGCACCAGTCGGCGCCGAAGACGGTCACACGGTCGAAGGACGCGGTCGGAGAGGTCATTGCTCCAGGTTAAGCGCCGTCGCCTGAGAGTCCGGTGGTGCCGTCCACCAGCAGCGTGGCGCGGGTCTTGGACGCCTCGATGAGCACGGCGTTCGCGCCGTCGACGTCGCGCGCCCACGCCGCCGCCGCCTCGGCCGACCGGCCGTGGCGGGTGTGCCGGTCGACCAGCCGGCGCATCCGTTCGTCCTCCGGCGTCTCCACGAACCACGACTCGGCGAGGAGTGCGGGGATGCGCGACCACGGGTCGGCGTCGATGAGGAGGTAGTTGCCCTCGACCACGACGATCCGCGTGGCCGGAGGCACGGCGATGGAGCCGGCGACCGGTTCGTCCACCGTTCGCTCGAACGCCGGCGCGTAGACCGGGTTGCCGGTCTCGGTCAGCACGCGCTGCAGCAGGGCCGCGAATCCCCACCCGTCGAAGGTGTCGATCGCACCTTTGCGGTCGTGACGTCCCAGCGCGTCGAGGGTCGCGTTGGCGAGATGGAAGCCGTCCATCGGGAGGTGGACCGCGGTGCCGCCCCCGGCCAGGTCGTTCACCCGGTCGGCGACGTGCCGGGCGAGCGTTGTCTTGCCCGATCCGGGGCTGCCCGCGACACCGATGATCGCCCGGCCGCCCGTCGGTGCGAGCGCGAGTGCGCGTCGGGCGAGGGCCGAGACGTCGGAGACGGGCGAAGCGGGGGATTCGGTGGTCACGCGTCCCATTCTGCTGGGGTCAGCGCGCGAATCCACTGATCGCCTCCGCCATCAGCTCCGACAACAGCGGTCCGCCGTGCCCCTCTCCTTCGACGACGATCAGCCGGCTCGCGGGCCACTGCTTGTGCAGCAGCCAGGGGGTGATGACCGGACCGCTGACGTCGTGACGGCCGTGGATGAGCACCGCCGGGATGTGCGCCAGCTCGTCGACGCGATTCAGGATGGCGCGCTCGCCGGGGAGGAACGCGTCGTTGGCCCAGTAGTGCGTCACCAGTGTTGCGAATACGAGCCGCTGCGTCGGATCGGTGTGCATGGGGCCCGGAACGAAGTTCGGGTCGAGGGAGACGTGGGTCGACTCCCACGCGTCCCAGGCGTCGGCCGCGGCAATCCGCTCCTCCCGGGTGCCCGTCGCGAGCACGCGTGCGTACGCGTCGATCACGCGCTCGCCGGGGCGGCGGTGCGATGACCGCTCGAGCGCCTCCCACGCCTCCGGGAAGATACGACCCATCGTCTCCGTGATCCAGTCGACCTCGGCGCGACCGGTGGTCGTCACCGCGCCGAGCACGATGCCGGTCACCCGCTCGGGATGCGCCAGAGCGTAGGCGAGCGAGAGCGTCGACCCCCACGATCCGCCGGTCACGATCCAGCGGTCGATCCCGAGTTCGGCGCGGACCAGCTCGATGTCGGCGATGAGTCCATCGGTGGTGTTCGCGGGCAGTCGGTCGAGCGCATCCACGACGGATGGGGTGCTGCGGCCGCATCCCCGCTGGTCGATGCCGACGAGGCGGAACCTCTCGGGGTCGTAGCGCTTGCGGTAGTTGCCCGGCCCGAGGCCGCTGCCGGGCCCGCCGTGCAGCCAGAGGACGGGGATACCGTCCGGGTTGCCGCTGGTCTCCCAGTAGAGGCTGTCTCCGTCGGGGTTCTCCACCCATCCGTGCGCGTACGGCTCGACCACAGGGAACATGCCCGCACGGTATCGCATCCCGATCAGGAGGTGCGGGTGGCCGTCGCCTCGGTCTCCTCGAGCTCCTCGCGGACCACTTCCCGCGGCGCGAGCACGACCCGCGGGCGGAGACCGGCGAACCGGACGCGCAGCCCGCGGTACTTCACGAGGTAGATCACGCCGACCAGCGCGGCCGCGAAGCCGCTGGCGGCGCCGACGCCCATCGCCCAGCGCGGGCCGAAGGTGTCGGCCACCCAGCCGACGATCGGCGCGCCGACCGGGGTGCCTCCCATGAAGATCGCCATGTAGATCGCCATGACGCGACCGCGGAGCACCGGATCCGTCGTCATCTGCACCGTGCCGTTCGCCGTCGTCATGAGCGTCTGAGATGAGACGCCGATCACGATGAGGGCTGCGGCGAACAGCCAGTACGTCGGCATCACGGCGGCCAGCGCGCAGCCGAGGCCGAACAACGCTGCGCCGGCGAACAGCAGGGAGACGCGCGGCCGGTCGCGCCGGGCGGAGAGCAGGGCGCCGACCACCGATCCCACGGCCATAATCGACGAGAGGATGCCGTACTCCCCGGCGCCCTGGTGGAAGACGCTCACCGACATGGTCGAGATGAAGATCGGGAAGTTCAGACCGAACGTGCCGATCAGGAACACCATGATCAGGATGACGAGGATGTCCGGGCGGCGCCGCACATACCGGAACCCGTCGACCAGGCTGCCCCGCGAGCGCTTCGCGCGCTCCGTGCGGTAGAGCTGCTCGCGCCGGAGCATTGCGAGCGAGAACAGCACCGCTCCGAAGGTTGCGGCGTTGATCAGGAAGACCCAGCCGGCGCCGACGGCCGCCGTGAGGAGGCCCGCCACCGCGGGGCCGAGAAGGCGCGCGGCGTTGAACGAGGCGGAGTTCAGTGCCACCGCGTTCGACAGGTTCGGGCCGGCGACCAGGTCGGACACGAACGTCTGGCGGGCAGGCGCGTCGAAGGCGGCGACGACTCCGAGCAGGAGTGCGAAGAGATAGACGTGCCACAGCTGGACGACACCGGTCACGGTGAGGATTCCGAGGCCGAGTCCGAGCAGCCCCATCGCGCCCTGCGTCGCCATCAGGAGCTTGCGGCGGTCGAGGTGGTCGGCCGCCCATCCCGTCACCGGCAGTAGAAGCAACTGCGGGCCGAACTGCAGCGCCATCACGAAGCCGACGGCCGCTGCGTTGTTGTGGGTGAGCTGGGTCAGGACGATCCAGTCCTGGGCCGTCCGCTGCATCCAGGTGCCGACGTTCGACACGATCGCGCCGGCTGCCCAGATGCGGTAGTTGACGCCGGCGAGCGAGCGGAACATGGAACTCACGAGTCGGCGAGCTCCCGCATGATCTCGGCGGCCTCGGCGAGGGTGGTGCGCTGCTCGGCGGTGAGCGTACGGAGCCGCTGATGCAGCCAGGCGTCCCGGCGCTTGCGCGTCTCGGCGACGAGCTCGACGCCGCGTTCGGTCGGGACGACGACGACCCTGCGTCCGTCGGCCTCGTCGGCGGTGCGGGCGACGTAGCCGGCCTGCTCCAGCCGGTTGACGGTGCGGTTCATCGAGGGCGGCTTGACGCGCTCGAAATCGCTCAGTGCACCGATCGTCGCCGAGCCCTCGCGCACCAGGTAGCCGAGAGCGGCCGTCTGGGAGTCGGAGAGCTCGTGGTCCTCTTTCTCAGAGCGCAGACGTCGGGACAGCCGCGCCACCGCGATGCGGAGTGCGCCGCTCAGATCGTGGGTCGACAGTCGTGCGCTCATACATAGTTAGCCTAACAAATTAGGCTGGCTAACTAAACCCCCTTCGCTGCCGGCGTACGCCAGACTGGGGCCGTGCACAGTGAGCAGGGCCGGAGTTTCAACGACGAGGACGGCGTCCTCGTCTATTTCGATGTGTACACGCCGACGCCAGAGGGCACACCGCCCGCGGCCGCCATCCAGCTGGCCCACGGCGTGGGAGAGCACGCCGGCCGGTACCGCGAGCTGGCCACCCATCTGGCCGCCGCGGGGTACGCCGTCTACGCCGACGACCACCTCGGCCACGGGCGCACCGGGATGGAGCAGTGGGAGGGCGACGCCACGCGCCTCGGAAAGCTCGGGTCAGGCGGCCTGCGCGCGGCGATCCGCGACGTCCACGCCTTCAGCGATCTCATCCGGGCCGAGAACCCCGATCTGCCGCTGGTCTACGTCGGCCACAGCTGGGGATCGCTGATCGGGCAGATCGTGCTCAACCGTCACAGCGACGAGTATGACGGGATGGTGCTGTCCGGCACCGCGTACCGCGCGCTCGGGTCGATGAACGGCGGCGACCTCAACAAGCGGCACGCCCACCTCGGCACGACAGGCGCCGAGTGGCTCAGTCGCGATCCCGCGGTGGCACAGGCGTTCGTCGACGACCCGCTCACGACGCTGACGCCGTTGCAGAAGCTCTTCGGGATGGTGGATGCCGCCCGCCTGCTCGGCCGACCCGCCCGAAACCTGGCTCACGACCTCCCCGTCCTCATCCAGGTGGGCTCGGACGACCCGCTCGGCGGGCCGGTCAGCGCCCGACGGCTGGAGCAGGCCTATCGCAACCGCTCGCACCTGTCTGACGTCACCACGATCGTCTACGAGGGCGCCCGCCACGAGATCTTCAACGAGACCAATCGCGCCGAGGTGTTCGCCGACCTCACCGCCTGGCTCACCCAGCGCTTCCCCGCCCGCGACTAGCCCCAGGCTCCGCCCCCCATCGAGTCCGCAAAAACTGCACACCGATCGCCCGATCAGCGTGCAGTTTTTGCGGACTCGACGGCGGGAGTGGAGGGGGTACGGGAGTGTCTAGCGCGACGGAGGGGAGTGCGCGGACACTGGGGGCGGGAGGGCGTCATGGGAGAACACATCCTGAGCGGACTGTCTCGGTTCACGCCGATCGACAACCCCGCGAACTTCAGCGGGCACGACACCGACCTCGCGTGGATCCTCGTGATCCTCGGTGTGCTGCTCGTCATCCTGCTCATCGGCCTGGGCGTGACGTTCCTGCGCAGCCCGGAGCGGGAGCTCGACGAGTGGGGCAACCCGAGGAACCCGCCGGGAGGCACACCGCCACCGGCGTGACCGCCGGCTGGTCCGCCCGCCCGACCGCCTTCGGGCGGACGTAGGGTAAGGGTATGCATGGTGAGTACAAGGTCCCCGGGGGCAAGCTCGTCGTCGTCGACCTGGAGGTGGTGGACGGCAGGATCGCGGATTTCCAGCTCGCCGGCGACTTCTTCCTCGAGCCGGACTCTGCGCTGGAGGCTATCGACGCGGCCGTGAACGGCCTGCCCGCGGAGTCGGACGCGAAGACGATCGCGGCGGCCGTCAAGGACGCCCTGCCCGAGGGCGCCAGCCTGCTCGGGTTCTCGCCGGAAGCCGTCGCGGTGACGGTCCGCCGCGCTCTGGCGAAAGCGACCAGCTGGCGCGACTACGACTGGGAGATCGTGCACGCGAAGGCCGTCTCTCCGCAGATGCACCTCGCCCTGGATGAGGTGCTCGCCAACGAGGTGGGCGAGGGTCGCCGCGGGCCGACCCTGCGCATCTGGGAGTGGGACGAGCCCGCGGTCGTGATCGGCAGCTTCCAGTCGGTGAAGAACGAGGTCGACCCGGAGAACGCGAAGAAGTACGGCATCCAGGTCGTGCGCCGCATCTCGGGCGGCGGCGCCATGTTCATGGAGGCGGGATCGGTCGTCACGTACTCGATCTACGCCCCGGCCGACCTGGTGCAGGGCATGAGCTTCGCCGACAGCTACGCCTTCCTGGACGAGTGGGCGATCATCGCCCTCAAGTCGCTCGGGATCGACGCCGTCTACCAGCCGCTGAACGACATCACGAGCCCGTCCGGCAAGATCGGCGGTGCCGCGCAGAAGCGGCTGGGCTCGGGCGCGGTGTTGCACCACGTCACCATGAGCTACGACATGGACGGCCAGAAGATGACCGAGGTGCTCCGCATCGGCCGCGAGAAGATCAGCGACAAGGGCATCACCAGCGCGGCGAAGCGCGTCGATCCGCTCCGCAGCCAGACCGGCCTCAGCCGCGCCGAGATCATCGAGCAGATGAAGCTGACTTTCAAGAGCCTCTACGGGGCGACGGACGGCGACCTCACCGACGCCGAGTACGCCGCCGCCGAGAAGCTGGTCGCCGAGAAGTTCGAGACCGAGGAGTGGCTCTACCGCGTCCCGTGAGGCCGCGGAGCCAGCCGATCCTCAGGCAGCGCACAGGTCCTCCGGTACCCTGGAGGGCGTGAATTGGTGGGTCGTGGGGATCATTGCGGCGTTCGTCGCCCTGATCGTCGTCGCCGTGAAGCTGGGCTGGATCGACCTCTCGAACAAGGCGCAGCGCGGCTCGGGCACCATGAGCGGCGCGATCGGCGGATCGTTCGACGAGATCTTCGCGCCCGCCCGTCACGAGGCGCAGCAGGAGATGGACCGTCAGTCCCTGCTGCCCGCTCCCGCACCGCTCCCCGGCGACAAGGGCGACGGTGCCTGGGAGGGCGGCAAGATCACGCTCGACCTGGGCCCTGCCGGTCACGGCCAGCGCGCCGAGGGCCGTGCCCCCAGCGAGGACGGCCGCGCTACCGCTTCTGCAGCTCCGCGTAGTCGGGGTGCTCGCTGAGCCAGCTCCGCACGTAGGGGCAGGAGGCGATGACGCGCAGGTCGGTGTTGTCGCGCACGTCGTCGAGCGCCGTCTGCACGAGCGTGGACGCCATCCCCTTCTCGCGCTTCTCCTCGTCGACCTCGGTGTGCGTGAAGACGATCGCGTCGTGCCGCAGTTCGTACTCGGCGACGCCGATCACCTCGCCGTCCTGAAGCAGGGCGTAACGGGACTGCTCCGGCTGTTTCTCGACGCTCAGGCTCATGAATCTCACGCTACCCCGTCAGGTCGTGCCTCTTTTCCGCGTCTCTATGGGTGAGGGCGGATCCGTCGCCCTCGTCGAGAGGAGGCCGCCGTGCCGATCGTCCTTCCCGTCGCTCTATCCCTCTACGGCAGCCGGGACTCCGAGATCCGGATGCGTCCGGTCGTCGACGCGCTCAGCCGGGCCGGGTTCCTGGTGCCCGTCGCCGATCCGTCCTCTCCTACGCTGGATGCTGCGGCGGATCCTACGGACCTCATCGAGCAGCACCGGCCACGCGTCGTGCTCGTCCACGGCGGCTCGGCAGCGGCACTGGCAGCCGCGACGGCTGCGTCCGAGCGCGGCATCCCGGTTGCGCACCTGGATGCCGGACGCTGCGACGGCGATGTCACCGACGCCCTCCCGAACGAGCCCGTTCGACGGATGCTCGGGCGGATCGCCACCCTCCAGCTGGCGCCGACGGAGCACGCGCGGCGCGTCCTGCTGGCGTCCGCCGTCCCAGAGGGACGGATCGTCGTCACCGGCGATCCTCTCGTCGACGCGGTGCTGTCGGCCGACACCGCCACCGTGGCACCGGAAGACCGGCGCGTCGTGCTCGTCGTCGCCCACCGGCGGGAGAACCGTGGGGCTCCGATGCAGCGGATCGGCTCCGCTGTGCGCGTGCTGGCGGCGCGATTTCCCGGCCACGTGTTCGTGCTGTGCTCCGGGCCGGAGCTCGCGGTGCATGCGGGATTGACCACCGCAGCAGGCCGGGCGCCGAACATCCTGTCGACACCGCTGCCGCCGTTCGCCGGTCTCGTCCGGCTTCTCGCCGACGCGACGCTCGTGCTCACCGATTGCGGTGAGCTGGAGGAGGCGGCGCCGAGCCTCGACGTGCCGGTCCTGGTCCTCGCGGCGACGACCGACCGACCGACCGGCGTCCTCGCGGGGACGTCGCGCACTGTCGGGACGCGCGTGGAGACGATCGTCGACGAGGCGTCCGCGCTTCTTGCCGACCCGCTCCGTCATGTCGCCATGGCGCGGCGACCAACCCCCTTCGGAGACGGACGCGCAGCGGACCGGATCGTCGCGGCCCTGTCGGCTCTGCTCGGCCGCGGCGAGCGGTGGCCGGACTTCGTGCCGCGCGTCGAGATGGGACTGGCATCTCGGTAGTTCCTCGGTAGTTCTGCGGTGCCGCGCACGTCAGTCCGCAACGGACCCTGGAGTCACTCGACCGGCGAGCCGCCGGTCCACCGAGTACGACCGAGGAGACCGGATGCCAGCGAACGCCGTCCGTCCGACCGACCTGGAGCTGCTGCACCGGGTCCGTCGCGGCGAGCACGCGGTCTTCGCCGACCTGTGGACCCGGTACGAGGGGTGGGCCCACCACGTCGCCCGCCGCACGACTTCGCGCTACGACGCGGAGGACATCGTCCAGGAGGCCTTCACCAAGGTGCTCACCGCCCTGCGCAACGGCAACGGGCCGACGGAGGGTTTCGCCCACTATCTGCGTACGGCGATCCGCAACGTCGCGGCCACCTGGGGTGCGCGCGACGCCCGGGTCACCGTCGTGCCCCTCGGCGACGAGGCCGCCCATCCGGTCTACGAGTTCGAGGTGGTCGACCTGGGCGAGCTGGAGCACCCGTTCCGCAGCCTCCCCGAGCGCTGGCAGCGCATCCTGCTGTTGACCTGCGTGCACGGCCTGCCGCTGTCCGCCGCCGCAGAGATCCTCGGGATGACGCCCGGCGCCGCCGCCGCGCTCGCCGCCCGAGCCCGCACCGGTCTGCGTGCGGCCGTCACCGGTGTCGCCGGCGAGGACCTCACCCTCGCCGCCTGAATGTCCGCCCCGGAGGGCGCGCGCTGCCGCCGTGTCCTCCGGGTGAGCGGTCGCCCGGAGCTCATCGACTGCTCATCCCTGAGGCGTCTGCTCCCGATGCCACAGCGCCAGCTCGGTGCGGGAGCGCAATCCCAGCTTCACCAGGGCGTTCTGCACGTGCGTCTCGACCGTGCGGATCGACACGAAGAGTTGCCGGGCGATCTCCTTGTTGGAGGCGCCGTCTGCCACCAGGGCCGCCACCTGCGCCTCACGCGGTGTCAGCTCCGGTGTCCGCGACGAGGCTGGAATGCCGGTGCGCGTCCGGGCCTCGACCATCCCGTGCAAGGCGAAGTCGATACTCTCCTCCTCGCTCAGCGCCGCCCCGTAGGCGAACGCGCGGTCGAACGAATCGGAGCCGAGTCGGTGACGAAGCGCTCGCTCGGTGGCCGCCCGATCATAGAAGTACGGCGGATAGTTGGCGCGGATCGCTCCGGCGTCACGCCATCGGGCCGCCGCCGCACCCAGCAGGGTCGCGCCTCGCGCAGGATCCGCGTGCTCGCGCGCGACGTCGGCGAGCAGTTCGAGCGCCTGGGCGACCCCCAGACCGTTGCCGAGTCCGCGTTTCACCACCAGCGCCTCCCGTGCGTCCGCCTCGGTCGTCTCGTACTCACCGGCGGCGGCGCACGCCGAGGCCCGCGTCGTGAGCGCGAAGGACCGCTCGAAGCGGTCGCCGACCAGGAGTGCGCGTTCGGTGATGTCGTCGTCGGCGCGGGAGCCCTCCGCGCGCTCGCCGAGGGCGTGCAGCCGGGCGGCGAGGCGTTGCGGCGTGTTCGTGCGGCCGAACCGGTAGGCGTCCTCGCCGAGTTCGTCCATCAGGATGCGCAGCAGCTCCAGCGCGCGCCTGTCGTCCGTGTCGACGACTTCGGCCGCGCTCCGAACGCTGACCGCGCAGTCCTGCGCCGCCTCGGCATCGTCGCCGTTCGCAACCTCCTCGAGAGCAGCGCGGGCGATGGCCAGCTCGCTGCGGGCAAGGCCCGGCTTCCCCGTCTGGCCGAAGACGGCCGCGCGGAGGGCGTGCCCCTGCGCCGCCCAGAACGGCGACGGCCGACCCGAAGCGAACGCGATGCCGAGCCAGGTCGCGACCTCGTCACCGCTGCCGTGCAGCATCCACGCCTGCCGCCAGGCCGTCACCGCGACTTCGACGGCGCGATCGGCGTCGCCGAGCGCCGCTGCCGTCGACACCGCCCGGCGGATGTTGGCGATGTCGCCGCGCAGCCGCTGCAGGATCTCGCGTTGGCGGCCACTGAACCAGTTGTCCTCCGCGTCGTGCAACCGGAGCAGCATGCACGACACGAAGTGCCCCTGGGCGTCCTGTGGATGCGTCGCCCGCTCGGCCCCGAACTCCCGCAGTGCGGGCAGCAGCTCGTAGCGCACATCCCCCTCGACGCGTCGGCGATGGACGACCGAACGCCGGATGAGCTGCTTGAGCGCGGCGCTCGCATCTCTCGGGGTCGCGGCGCTGAGGGCGGCCATGGCCTCTCCGAGATCGAGATCCCAGCCCGGGGCCAGGACCGCGAGATCCGACCAGACGCGCCGCTCCGTCTCGGTGCAGCGATCCCAGCTGTCCTCGACGGCGGCGCGGAGGGACCGGGACTCCGCCGCGGCCGGCTCCAGGGTGTCCAGCTGGTGGGAGATGCGGCTCGCGAGCGTTCGCACATCCATGAACTGCAGCTGCGCGGCGGCCAGCTCGATCGCCAGCGGGACGCCGTAGGTCGCCTCGCAGATCGCGACGACCTCCGGCAACGTGCTTCCGTCGACGGAGAACAGGGCGTCGCCCGATGCGGCGCGATCCGCGAACAGCCGGACGGCGTCGCTGCTGGCGGTCAAGTCGTGGTGGGCGAAGGGGCCGATCGCCACGAGCGCCTGCGCGGTGGAGGAGGGCGGCTCGCGGGAGGTCACGATGGCTCGCACGCCCGGGCACGTCAGGAGGAGGGCGTCGATCACCGCCGAGGTCTCGGCCACGGCCTCGTCCGCGTCGTCGATCAGGAGCAGTGCGTCCTCGTCGCCGATCGCGGCGATCACGGCGCCGAGGGCGTCGTCGCCCGGATCGACCTTCAGCTCCTGCGCGACCGCCAGTGCGACATCCTGCCCGCGACCGCGCACATCCACGTACCAGACGCCCGACACCGAGCGCCGCAGCGACTCCGCGGCCGCGATCGCGACGCGGCTCTTCCCGACGCCGGCGGTTCCTGTGACGGTCACCAGACGGGTGGAGGTCTGCAGCAGGCGGCGGATCAGCGAAACCTCCTCGCGACGCCCGACCATCGGGTCCAGGCGCACGGGGAGCCCGTGCGTGGAGTTCGATGTCTGCATACCGACCCCCGTCAGCCGGGGCGGGGCGCCGGCCCTGACCGTCGTCTGATCCATGAGCCGACGCCCCTGTTGGGTGTTACGTCTCGCATGGTGTCAGGAGCGGGTACGGCTCGAAAGACAGCTGTCACAGGTGTGGCTGATACGGCGCCCACGTCTCCAGGTCGTATTCGAGCTCGACTCCGGAGTAGAGCCGAAGCAGCCAGCGCTGCGAGTCGCCCCCGGCAAACTGGCCGGTGACGGTCTCCGTCACCCACCCGCCCTCGGAGTCGTGGGTCCAGCGGATCAGGCCGACATGCTCACGGAGGCGCGGAGGGTGCGGTGGGTGGATGTAGTCGAATTCGTCAGCCATCTTCTGTGCCTCCTCCCGCCCGGCGGGAGTCGGACCCGTCGATGGCGGCGTGGCCATGATGCACCTTCGAGCGTCCGTTGGGGACTAGCTGTTTTCCATAAAGTCACGCGTGCGAACGGTCGTCCACCGAATCGTCGTCGCGCCGCCATTCCAGCTCGACGCCGGAGACCAGCCGGACGCGTATCGTGCGGCCGACGACCTCCATCCTGGCGACGTCGGGGTGGCCCTGCACGCGCATCCACCCGGGTGATCCCCGCTCCGGAAAGGCGTTCGCGTCCTCGTTCACCGCACCCCACCCCTCCCCGTCGCACATCGACCGGCGTCGAGAAGTAGCTTGACGTGAACCCACGCGATTCCGCTAGTCCATCGAGTGGTCAGGAGGCAGACGACTCGCGGCCGACGTGCCGGTAGATCGCCTCGCGAGGCCAATCGTCCGCGGTCACCAGTTCGTAGACCTCCATCGCCTGGTCCGCCGGGATGCGTACGCGGACAGGGGGATGCGTTTCGAGCACCGGGAGGTCGATCGACCGGTCCAGCCCGGGCTGGTCGGGGTGCACGAGGAATGCGGTGAACACATCGTCGCCGAAATCCATGCGTTCACATTAGTCCTCGCGTCCCTCGTGGCGTAGCTCTCGACCCAACTGTCTATCCAGCTCTCGACCGGTCGAGACACCATGACCCCGAACAGAAGCGAGGGGGCGCGAGAGATGACGTCGACCGACCAGAAGAGGACGGACCGACCCGGGCGGTTCCCGGTGTGGGCGACCGTGCTGCTCGCCGTGCTGGGCGCGGTCATCCTGCTGGGATCGGGCGTGCTCGGCGGTCTCACCCTCCGCTCGGGTGCATCAACACTCGGGATGGCGCCGGCCCGGTCCGCTTCGCTGTCGTCCGCGTCGGTGTGCGACGCCGAACGCATCGCGAGCGACGTGCTCCCCTCGATCGTGACGATCGGGGTGGTCGCCGGCGACGGGTCAGGCGGCACCGGCAGCGGGGAGATCATCTCCGCCGACGGTTACATCCTCACCAACAACCATGTCATCGCCCCCGCGGCGGAGGGCGCGAAGATCACCGTCCTCTACAACGACGGGACCACTCACCCGGCGAAGCTCGTCGGGCGTTCGCCGCGCGCCGACATCGCCGTGGTGAAGGTGGAGGCCAGCGGACTTCCCGTCATCAAGCAGGGGGACTCCACAACGCTCAAGGTCGGCCAGCCGGTGGTCGCGCTCGGCGCCCCGCTGGGCCTCTCCAGCACGGTCACGACGGGAGTGGTGAGCGCCCTCGGTCGCACCGTCCCGGTGCAGAGCGACAGCGACCGCAACGCTGTGCTGGCGGATGCGATCCAGACCGACGCCTCGATCAATCCCGGTAACTCGGGGGGCGCGCTCGTCGACTGCGACGGCCGGCTCATCGGAGTGAACTCGGCCATCGCGACCGTTCCCGGCGCCTCCGGGGAAGCGGGCGGCGGGAGCGTCGGCATCGGCTTCGCGGTCCCGCAGGCGGTGGCGATGCCGATCGCGCAGCAGATCATCTCGACCGGCAAGGTGACCTATCCGATCTTCGGGATCTCGGTCACGCCCATCCAGCCCGGCCAGGGCGACAACGACCAGCCGGGACTGTACGTGCAGTCGGTGACGCCCGGTGGACCGTCGCAGCAGGCAGGCCTGCGGGCGGGGGATGTGATCACCCGCGTCGACGGCAGGCCCGTCGGCAGCGTCGACGACCTCACGGCGATCCAGCTCACGAGCAAACCCGGCGACGGTGTCGACGTGGTCTACGTGCGGGACGGCCGGCGCCAGACCACCACGGTGACTCTCGGTAGCGGCTGAGCGGGCGAGCGGGCTGAGCGGCTCAGGCGGGGCGCTCGACGCCGATCGCGATCTTGAACCGGTCGATGATCCGGTAGCTGTCGCCCGGGCCGTTCTCCTCGACGCGTACCGTGTCGTAGACCCGGAAGTCGAGGATGCGGAGCTCGCCCAGGCGCTCGGCCCGCTCGTTGAGGAGAGCCGAACGGAGCGGCGAGGTGGGGTCACGGGGGATCAGTGGCGTGACGATCTCGCCGCGCCATCCATCGGTCGTCACACTGACGAGCCCGGCAGCACGCTCCCGCGGATTCCAGTGCATCAGCCTCATCTCGTCCTCGCGTCCTCTCGTCGGCACGTTGCGGTGTGTTGTGACGGAGCGGCCCGGCCGGTTCGATACCCGACGAGCGGGCCGAGCCACTCCGAAAGGGAGGCCCATTGGGGGCGCTCCGGTGGAGACGCGCGAAGCCCGATGACGCGCTCTCCGCTTATGTAGACGTTGTTGCCGAGCGATCGTGACGCGACGAACTCAGCTGCACAGCTTCCATTGGGCGCGCACCTGGTCGGCAGACAACGGGACGCCGTAGACGGCCGCGAAAGCGAGGCTCCCCGTGATCTGCCGTGCCGACGGAGTCTCCGGCCCCCAGTTGTCGAGGTTGTCGGCTCCGATGCGCCAATGGCCGGGAAACGCGTGCGCCTGCGTGACGGAGCCGTCGTGAGCGACCCTCTCGCCGTCGACGTACAGCGCCATGCCGTCGTCCGACAACGTCGCGGTGGCCTGGTGCCAGCGGCCATCGGTGTAGCTGGATGTGGAGGTCACGGTTCGGACGGCCTCCGGGAAGACACCGAACACCAGACGGCCGTCATCCGTCAGGAACAGGTGGCGGTCGTAGTACGCCGAGACTCCGTCGCTCGATCCGCTGAACCCCAGCAGCCGGCCGCCGCCCTCGGTCGCCTGGAACCAGATCTGGATGGTGAACCGGTCGACGGGCTGCCGAAGCGTCTCGTCCGTCAGGTTCCACTCGCCCGCGCCGGGGTGTCCCGCATAGCGTGCGGTGCTCCCGTGGACGAGGTCCGTCGCGGTGCGGGCTCCGGACTCGTCGTCCAGTCGGTACGCGAGCAGCGTGTCGGCCGCCGGGATCGCCTGGATGGCGGCGACGCAGCCCTGCGGAGTGGGCGCGGGGGCGGCGTCCGGCGGGAGCACCGGCGCCTCGGCGCCGGGCCCGCTCGGAACCACGGGGACGATGGGCTCGGTGATCGGAGAGTCGACCACGGGCGGAGTGCTGCCGTCGCCATCCGGATCGGGGACGGGCGAGACGCCCGTCGCGGGAGCCTCCGGCTTGAGTTGAGCCTTCTGCTCCGGCGTGGGGCGTGACGTCTCGGCCACGCGGTCGGGCCCGTCGCCGCCCGCGCTTTGCGAGCCGGACGTGGAGCCGCTCCCGGTCTCGGCCGCGGCGAGCTCCGACCCGGGTGCGGCGACGACCACCCCGCAGGTGAGGGCTGCCGCCGCCACCACACTGGCCGCGACGGCGGCCATCCCGGCCTTGGAACTACCCGTCGCCGCGCTCGACAGCTGCCGCAGCCGGCCGCCGGTGCGGACGGTGGCCGCCGGATCGGTGGCCGCCCGACCGGCCGGCGTCGTTTCGGTGAGCGTCGCCGCGACGGCGGTTCCCGATCCGCCGATCGTCGAGAGGTACACGGTCGCGCCGGCGAGCCCCAGGAACAGGGGCAGGATTCCGAGAGCAATCCGCGAGCCAACGCGGTCGGCCTCGGAGGCGGCGTCCGCGCAGCGCTCGCAGGCGTCGAGGTGCTGTGTCACCTTGCGGCGGTCGGCCTTGGCGAGGCGCCCTCGAACGAACGGGCCGAGCTTCTTCAGCGTCCACGCGTGGATCGGGTCCTCGGTCGGCGCGCTCGCCAGGTGGGCGTTGATCCAGGACTGCCGGAGCCCTTCGCGTGCGCGGAGCGCGAGCGCGGAGACCGCGTTGGCGTTGAGGCCCATGAGCGGCGCCACCTCACGGGGCGCCATGTCTTCGATCTCGGTGTACCAGAGCACCTCCTGCCACTTGTCGGGCAGGGCGTAGAAGGCCTTCGCCATCGTCTGCCTGTCCATGCGATCGAGGGCCGTGACCTCGCTGAAGGTCCAGTCTTCGATGACGTCGGCGTCTTCGATGTTCGGCGTCGTCTTCCGGCGCGACCAGTCGATGGCCACGTTGCGGACCGTCGTCGCGAGGTAGGAGCGGAATCCCGAGGTGGGGCCCTTGCCGCGGCCGAGCGAGGTCAGGATGCGCGCGAACGCCTCCGACGCGAGATCGTCGGGGTCGAACCGGCCGGTGATGGAGGCCGCCATGGCGCGGCCGGCCTGCCAATGCCGCTTCCAGAGCACGCCGTAGGCGAGCGTGTCTCCGTCTCGTGCGAGGACGATCAGGTCGGCGTCGGAGAGGTCGTCGAGTTCACCGGTCATAAGGGTCGGGTCCTTGAATAGCGGTACGGGCGTTCACTGACTTGGACGCAGTGAATTGCGGATCATGACGCGATCGAAGAAAGAAAGTTCTTCGTCGTCGATCGGGGATGGTGTGGCACCACCATCCCGCCCGTCCCCGCGGTCACGGGACCGTCGGACTGCGGAGAGACTGCGTAGGTCGGACGACCCGCCCGGTCAGCGCGTGCGGCGGCGGCCGCGCGTCGCCAGGTTCCAGAGACCGGCGAACAGCACGGCGCCGGCGACACCGTTCAGCACGCCGCCCACGACATCCGTGCCGTAGTGGACGCCGACATAGAGTCGCGACCAGGCGACGGCCAGCACGAACACGGCGCCCACGACGACCACGATGGCTCGGGGGAGCCCCGCGCGGCACACCATGGCCAGGGCCGTCACGAGCGCCGCGGCGAAGACCACGTGCCCGCTGGGGTAGCTGAGCGTCGCCGGCGAGATGTGCAGGACGTGGGTCAGGTCGGCAGTGGACGGCCGCGGCTGCGCGACGACCGTCTTGACGACCAGCGTGGTCAGCCAGCCGGCGCCTGTGACGACGCACGCGCCCAGCGCTCGGCGCCATCCCACCGCGAACAGCAGGATGACGAACACGACGACGAGGATCGCCGCCACCACGACGGGATGGTCGAGGCGGTCGAGCAGCAGGGCGGCGTCGTCGAGCAGAGGGGAGTTGACCCGGTTCACGGCCGCGTCGAGACCGTCGAAGCGCAGTGCGGGCAGCGCCTTCGCAGCGAAGCCGAGCCCGATCGTGACCGCGAAGAGGACGACGGTCCAGACGATCCAGTGGGCCGGGGCGCGCAGGGCCCACGAGGCCTGTCGCCGCGAGTGCATCCCCTCAGCGTAGGGAGCGGCCGCGCGCGAAGACTGGACGTCCGCCGCCCGACGGTGTGAAGACGCTCAGCGGACGAACGGTGCGACCGACCGCGTGATCGCCACGGCGCGGTCGGCGACCTCGGCGGCGGAGCCGTCCCCGCCCGCCTCGGCCCATTCGCGGACGGCGATGCGGATGGCGGCGATGCACGCGACGACGAGCAGCTCGGCGCGGGCGGCGGCGTCCTCCTCGCCCAAGGCTCCTCGGGGCACATCGTCGTCGTCCCGGCAGATGTCCGTCAGGAACGCGGCGACGGCGGAGACGAGTCCCGATCGCAGGTCGTCGAACCGTCCGAGACGGCGCCGGAGGAGGCCTGAGTGACGCGCGGCGATGAGCATGCGCGCCTCGCGGAGCTCCGCATCCTGCTCGTCCGGGAGCGATGCGGTGAACAGGGTGTCGACGAGGGCGGCGACGACGCTTCCCCGGTACGCGTCGGTCAGGCGGCCGCCGATCCACACCGGGTCGCCCCACGCGCGCCGCACGTCGAAGAGCGCGTCCTCCTTCGTGTCGAAGTAGTTGAAGAAGGTGCGGTGGGAGACCGGAACGCGCGCACAGATCTCGTCGACCGTCACCTCGTCGAGGTCGCGCTCCAGCGCGAGTTCCAGGGTGGCGCGTTCGAGGTCGGCTCTGACCTGGGCCTTCTTGCGCTCGCGGAGGCCGTCGGTTGTTGAACTTTGCATAGGAGGAAAGTTTGCAGTCGTGTACGCTGTTAGTTGACTTTGGTCACCTAATTATATATGGTTGATCGTCGTCAACCAATCGTGCGAAGGATCCACATGTCAACAACGCTCTCCAGGGATGGGTCACCGGTCGTGATGTCGCACCGGCAGGTGCTCGAATCCCTCTCCGGACTCCTGCTCGGGATGTTCGTCTCGATCCTCGCGGGCACGGTCGTGTCGACCTCGATGCCGCGGATCATCTCCGAACTGCACGGCGACCAGACCGCCTACACCTGGGTCGTCACCAGCACGCTGCTCGCCACCACGGTGTCGACGCCCATCTGGGGCAAGCTCGCCGACCTGCTCAACCGCAAGTTGCTCATCCAGCTCGCCCTCGTGATCTTCGTCGCGGGCTCCGCGATGGCCGGCTTCTCGCAGGACACCAACATGCTCATCGGCTTCCGCGTGGTCCAGGGCCTCGGCGCCGGCGGCCTGACCGCACTCAGCCAGATCATCATGGCCGACATCATCAGCCCGCGTGAGCGCGGCCGGTACATGGGCCTGTTCGGCGGTGTCATGGCCGTCGGAACGGTCGGCGGCCCGCTGATCGGCGGCCTGCTGACCGACTCGATCGGCTGGCGCTGGAACTTCTTCGTCGGCGTGCCCGTCGCGGTGGTCGCGATCATCCTGCTCCAGTTCACGCTTCGCCTGCCGAAGCGTCCGGCGCGGAAGGTGCGCATCGACTACCTCGGCGCGATCTTCCTCGCGGCCGGCGTCTCGCTCCTGCTGATCTGGGTCTCGCTCGCGGGCAAGAACTTCGACTGGTGGAGCGCTGAGACCATGTGGATGGTGGGAGGCTCGATCGCGCTCATCGTCGCGACGATCGTGACAGAGCTCGTCGTGAAGGAGCCGATCATCCCGCTCGGGATGTTCAAGAACCGCACGTTCACGCTCGCCGTCATCGCGTCGATCTCGGTCGGTGTCGCCATGTTCGGCACGTCCGTCTTCCTCGGTCAGTACATGCAGCTCGCCCGCGGCGCGACGCCGACGGAGTCCGGTCTGCTGACGCTGCCGATGATCCTCGGACTGCTGCTCTCCTCCATGATCGTGGGCAACCTGATCAGCCGGTTCGGCAAATGGAAGGGCTTCATGATCGCCGGGTCCGTGCTGCTCACCGCCGGCCTGTACCTGATGAGCACCATCGAGTACGACACGAACTACGGGCTCGTCTCCCTCTACATGCTCGTGCTCGGCGCTGGCGTCGGCATGGTCATGCAGAACCTGGTGCTCATCGTCCAGAACACGGTCCGCCCGGACCAGCTCGGCGCCGCCAGCTCGAACGTCGCGTTCTTCCGCAGCCTCGGCGGCACCATCGGCGTCTCGGTGATGGGATCCATCCTGGGCACCGCGGTGAAGGACATGATGGCCGACCGCCACCAGGAGCTGCTGACCGCCGTCGGCAAGCTCGGCGCGAAGGGCGTCGCCGCCGCCAAGTCGCTGCAGAGCGGGACGCTCCCCGAGGTCAACACCCTCCCGGTGCCGATCCGGACCATCGTCGAGTCGGTCTACGGCCAGGCCGTCGCTGACATCTTCCTGGTCGCCGTCCCGCTCGCGATCATCTCCGTCATCGCCATCCTCTTCCTCCCGAACATCAAGCTCGGCAGCAAGACCGCCATCGAGCGGATGCGCGAGGAGAACGCCGAGACACCGCTCGAGGCCGCGGAGGAGAACGCGGTGGAGGTCGCGGAAGCGCTGATCGGCGCCCCGGCCACCGGTTCGGTCGCCGCGGTCCGGCGAGCCGGCGACGGCGACAGCCCGGCTGGGAACGGCCGCTAGACGGTCACGTTATGATCGCGGCCATGGACAACACGGATCGGGTGGCGGCGGGCTCCGCCGCCACCCTTCCCGCCGCCCCGGAACCGGCGAGCGACGCGGCCATCTCCGAGGTGGAGGAGCAGTTCACCCGGCTGTTCAACCAGGTCGGCACGGCGATGCGCGATCGCGCGGTGCGCATCCACCCGGACCTGCAGCCGGGAAGCTACAAACTGCTGACGACGATCGTGCGCAGCGGCCCCATCCACGCCGGAGCCCTCGCCGCCATGCTCTACACCGACAAGAGCGTGATCAGCCGGCAGGTGAAGCTGCTGGAGGACATGGGCTTCATCGAGCGCAAGACCGACCCGACCGACCGGCGGGCCAGCTTCATCGCGGCGACGCCCGAGGCCATCGAGAAGGTCAACGAGGTGCGCGCCGCCGACCAGGCGACGCTGTACCGGGGCCTCCGGCGCTGGGGCGAAGAGGATGTGCGTCGCCTGGCGGAGTTGCTCGGCCGCCTCAACGAGGTCACCGGCTAGAACTCCCGGTGGCGATTCAGCGTGACGCTGGTACCCTTCGTCGGGTATGCAGTCCGCATCCGCCCCCCGTCGTTCCCGCGGCCGCCGCTCGGCAGGCCGTCGCGCCGCTGTGCCGACGCAGCGCGTGCGGATCCGGCTGCCGAGGTCGCGGAGACGCCCCCTGCTGCCGCTTCAGCACCGCATCGGCGTGAGCCTCGCGGTCATCGGCCTGGTGTGCGGATTCTCGATCGTTCCGACGGATGACGCGCTCGCATCCACCCTCCTCGTCGCGCCGTCGACGACGCTCGCGCCGGGTGACGGCGCGTCCGGCTCGACCACGGCCGCTGCGGCTGCACCGGCGCCCGCCCAGGAGCTGCTGGTCGATGCGACGATCGCCGCCCCTGTCGTCAACCGCGAGGACCTGAGCGCGACCGACGGGCTGCAGACGCTCGCCCGTGTCGGCACCAACGAGGCCTGGGCGAAGCTGGTGTTGATGTTCGGCGGCTGGCCGCAGACCGACGCGAACGTGACGGTGATGCTGCGCTGGATGCGCCAGGAGAACGGTCCGCCGGACTGGTGGAACCGTAACAATCCTCTCAACAACGGCTACGGCTCGGGCGGTGGAGCGGGCCTCGGCAGCTACCCGGACCTGATCACCGCGGCCGAGTACTGCGCGAAGAACCTGCAGCGCGGCTACCCGGACATCGTGGCCGGGCTCGAAGCCGGCACCTCCGCCGATGCGACCGCCGCCGCGATCTGGGCCTCGCCCTGGGCGACCAGCCACTACGGCAACGGCACGCACTGGAGCACGCGCCCGGTCGAGATCGTGCAGGCTCCCGCCTCCGCCTGGGGGCTCTGACCCCCTCCTCCGCCGAAGTGCACCTTGTTGCGCACTCCTGCGGCGTGTTGGGCACAACGACGTGCACCTCGACGATGCTGGTTAGGACTTGGCGAGCCAGGTGCGCAGGCGGTCCAGCGGCCAGGTCGTGATGATGCGGTCGGCGGGAACGCCGTTCGCGGCGGCGCGCGCTGCGCCGTACGCGAGGAAGTCGAGCTGGCCGGGTGCGTGCGCGTCCGTGTCGATCGAGAAGAAGCATCCCGCGTCGAGGGCGCGCTGGATGAGGTCGTCCGGCGGGTCCTGACGTTCCGGCCGCGAGTTGATCTCGACGGCGACCTGGTTCTCGACGCACGCGGCGAACACCGCATCCGCATCGAACTCCGACGGCGGCCGGGTGCCGCGCGAGCCCTGCACCAGGCGGCCGGTGCAGTGGCCGAGGACGTTCGTGTGCGGGTCGCGGATGCCGCCCAGCATGCGCTTCGTCATCGTCAGCTTGTCGGAGCGGAGCTTGGAGTGGACGCTGCCGACCACCACATCCAATCGGCCGAGCAGGTCGGGCGTCTGATCGAGCGTGCCGTCCTCGAGGATGTCGACCTCGATCCCGCGGAGCAGGGTCACGGAGCCGGTGTCGAGGCTTGCGATGACGTCCAGCTGCTCCTCCAGGCGCTCGGCACTGAGCCCGCTCGCCACCGTGAGTGTGGGGGAGTGGTCGGTGATCGCCTGGTACTCGCGGCCGAGCGTCGCGGCGGCGGCGGCCATGACCTCGATCGGGACGGTGCCGTCGGACCACTCGGTGTGGCTGTGCAGGTCGCCTCGGAGCTGAGCGAGCAGGTCCGCGCCTGCCGTCTCGAGGGGCTGCGCGTTGCGCTCGCGCAGGTCGGCCAGGTAGTCCGGTACGCCGCCCTCCACCGCCTGCGCGATGACCTGGAACGTGCGGTCGCCGATCCCCTTGGTGCGCTTGAGCCTGCCGTCGGCGACCCGCGCGGCGAGCTCCTCCTGGTCGAAGGGCGCGATCGTGGCGGCCGCGCGGCGGAAGGCCTGCACTTTGAAGCTCGGGGCGAGCTCCCGCTCCAGCCAGAAGGCGATCTCGTTCAGCGCGTCGACGGCATCCATGCGCACCATGCTCCCACCGTGTCGGTGGTGGCCGGTACCGTCGGGCGCATGGGGAGAATCGTCTTCGACACGGCCGCGACCATCAACGGGTGGATCGCCGATGAGCACGACTCGCTGTCCTGGCTGTTCGCGGTGCCCGGCGGAGAGGAGCCGGACGAGAGCCTGATCCCCCGTGGAGCGACCGTGATGGTCGAGGGGCGCACGACGTACGAGTGGGTGCTGCGCGAGAGCGGCATCCTCGAGGCGCCGGAGAAGTGGCAGGAATTCCACGGCACGCGCCCGACCTTCGTGTTCACCCACCGCGAGCTGCCGGTGCCCGAGGGAGCGGACATCCGCTTCGTCTCCGGCTCGGTGGCGGATGCGCTGCCCGCGATCCGCGAGGCGGCGGGCGACGGCGACATCTGGGTCGTCGGGGGAGGGGACCTGGCGGGGCAGTTCTTCGACGCAGGCGCGCTGGATGAGCTGGCGGTGTCGATCGCGCCGGTCGCGCTGACCGGCGGCGCGCCGCTCTTCCCGCGGCGGGTGGAGTCCGACCGCCTGCACCTCGAATCCGCGGAGGCGGTCGGTCAGTTCGCCCGGCTGCGTTACCGCATCCTGGCCGCAGAATCGACCGCCTGATATACCGTGGGTCGCGTTCGACGGAGGGATTCGACATGACCGCAGCGGCCGACAGCCACGATCTGATCCGCGTCCAGGGGGCGCGCGAGAACAACCTGAAAGACGTCAGCGTCGAGCTGCCCAAGCGGCGGCTGACGGTGTTCACAGGCGTCTCGGGGTCGGGCAAGAGCTCGCTGGTGTTCGGCACGATCGCCGCCGAGTCGCAGCGCATGATCAACGAGACCTACAGCGCGTTCGTCCAGGGATTCATGCCGTCGCTGGCCCGACCGGACGTTGACGTGCTCGAAGGGCTGACGACCGCCATCATCGTCGACCAGGAGCGCATGGGCGCGAACGCGCGGTCGACGGTCGGCACGGTGACCGACGCGAACGCGATGCTGCGCATCCTGTTCAGCCGGCTCGGTCAGCCGCACATCGGCTCGCCGCAGGCCTTCTCGTTCAACATCCCCTCGGTCACCGGACGCGGCGCGATCACCGTCGGCGGCAAGACGGAATCGCGCGAGTTCACGCAGCTCGGCGGTATGTGTCCGCGCTGCGAGGGCATGGGCAGCGTGAGCGACATCGACCTCACCCAGCTCTTCGACGACAGCAAGTCGCTCGCGGAGGGCGCCATCACCATCCCGGGCTACACGGCCGACGGCTGGTCGGTGCGCATCATCGGGAGCTCGGGCTTCGTTCCCGCGGACAAGCCGATCCGCGAGTTCACCGAGCAAGAACGCCAGGACTTCCTCTACAAAGAGCCGGTCAAGGTGAAGATCGAGGGCATCAACATGACCTACGAGGGACTCGTCCCCAAGGTCCAGAAGTCGATGCTGTCGAAGGATGTCGACGCGATGCAGCCGCACATCCGCGCGTTCGTGGAGCGCGCCGTCACCTTCGCGACGTGTCCCGAATGCGGCGGCACCCGGCTGAGCGAGGGCGCCCGGTCGTCGAAGATCGCCGGCATCAGCATCGCCGACGCCTGTGCCATGCAGATCACCGACCTGTCGGACTGGGTGCGCGGGCTCGATGAGCCGTCCGTCCGTCCACTGCTCAAGAACCTGCAGCACCTGCTCGACTCGTTCGTCGACATCGGGCTCGGTTACCTGTCGCTCGACCGGCCCTCCGGCACGCTGTCGGGCGGCGAGGCGCAGCGCACGAAGATGATCCGCCACCTGGGGTCGTCGCTCACCGATGTGACGTATGTCTTCGACGAGCCGACCGTCGGGCTGCATCCGCACGACATCCAGCGGATGAACGAACTCCTGCTGCAGCTGCGCGACAAGGGGAACACGGTGCTCGTGGTCGAGCACAAACCCGAGGCGATCGCGATCGCGGACCACGTCGTGGACCTCGGTCCGCGAGCCGGCTCGGCCGGAGGCGAGGTCGTCTTCGAGGGCACGGTGGAGGAGCTCCGCTCGAGCGACACCCTCACCGGGCGGCACCTCGACGACCGCGCGCACCTCAAGGAGACGGTGCGGACGCCGAAGGGAGCACTCGAGGTGCGCGGCGCCTCCGAGCACAACCTGCAGGGAGTGGATGTCGACATCCCGCTCGGCGTGCTGGTGGTCGTCACGGGGGTGGCCGGGTCGGGGAAGAGCTCCCTCATCCACGGGTCCGTGGCGCCGCGCGACGGCGTCGTGTCGGTCGATCAGGGCGCGATCCGCGGCTCGCGCCGCAGCAACCCGGCGACCTACACCGGGATGCTGGAGCCGATCCGCAAGGCGTTCGCGAAGGCCAACGGGGTGAAGCCGGCTCTGTTCAGCGCCAACTCCGAGGGCGCGTGCCCGAACTGCAACGGCGCCGGGGTCATCTACACCGACCTCGGCGTGATGGCCGGCGTCTCGACGGTGTGCGAGGTGTGCGAGGGCAAGCGCTTCGACGAGTCGGTGCTCGAGTACCACCTGGGCGGCCGCGACATCAGCGAGGTGCTGGCGATGCCGGTCACCGAGGCCGAGGAGTTCTTCGCGGGAGGGGAGGCGAAGCTGCCCGCTGCGCACGCCATCCTGCAGCGGCTGTCGGATGTGGGGCTCGGCTATCTGACGATCGGTCAGCCGCTCACCACGCTCTCGGGCGGCGAACGGCAGCGGCTCAAGCTGGCGACGCACATGGCCGAGAAGGGCGGGGTGTACGTGCTCGACGAGCCGACGACCGGCCTGCACCTGGCAGACGTGGAGCAGCTGCTCGGACTTCTCGATCGGCTGGTCGACGCGGGGAAGTCGGTGATCGTGATCGAGCACCACCAGGCCGTGATGGCGCACGCCGACTGGATCATCGACCTCGGGCCCGGAGCCGGCCACGACGGCGGCCGACTCGTCTTCGAGGGCACCCCCGCCGACCTCGTCGCCGCCCGCTCCACCCTCACCGGCGAGCACCTCGCCCGCTACGTCGGCGCCTGACCCCGCATCCCCCCACCGTCGAGTCCGCACAAATTGCACACGAATCACCGTCGCGGCGTGCAAAGTTTGAGGACTCGACGGTGGGGATGCGGCGGGTTACGGAAGGTTGCGAGGGCGGAGGGGCGCACGCGGCGGGGCGGATAGCGTCGGAGGGTGAGCACCCCGATCGAGAACCTCGGCCGCGAGACGCGGCTGTACCGGCCGTCCGAGGAGTTCGCGGCGCAGGCGAACGTCGACGCCTCCGTGTTCGCGGAGGCCGCCGCCGACCCGGTGGCGTTCTGGGAGCGCCAGGCCGCCCGCCTCGACTGGGCGGAACCGTGGCACACGGCACACACGTGGCAACCGGCCGCGCCCGGTGTCGACGGCGAGCTGACGGTCCCGCGGGCCGAGTGGTTCGCGGGCGGCCGCCTCAACGCGGCCGTCAACTGCGTCGACCGACACGTCGCCGCGGGCCGGGGCGACCGCGTCGCCCTGCACTTCGAGGGCGAGCCGGGCGACCGCGAGACGATCACGTACGCGGACCTTCAGCGGCGGGTGGCGCAGGCGGCGAACGCCCTCACGGCGTTGGGCGTCGGGAAGGGGGACCGCGTCGTCGTGTACCTCCCCGTCATCCCCGAGACGGTCGTCATCACCCTTGCCATCGCGCGCGTGGGCGCCATCCACTCGCTCGTGTTCGGTGGCTTCTCGGCGGAGGCGCTGCGCTTCCGGGTGGAGGACACGGGAGCCAAACTGCTGGTGACCTCCGACGGGCAGTTCCGCCGGGGATCCGCCGTGGCCGTCAAGGCGAATGCGGATGCGGCGGTCGTCGGCGACAACGCGATCGAGCATGTGCTGGTCGTCCGGCGGACGGGCGACCTGACGCCGGACGTGCCCTGGACGCCCGGACGCGACGTGTGGTGGCACGAGGTCGTCGAGACGGCGCCCGACGTGCACAAGGCTGAATCCTTCGACGCCGAGACGCCGCTGTTCATCATCTACACGTCCGGGACGACGGGGCGACCGAAGGGCGTCGTCCACACCACCGGCGGCTACCTGACCCAGGCGTCGTGGAGCCACTGGGCGCTGTTCGACGCCAAGGACGACGACGTGTACTGGTGCACGGCGGACCTCGCCTGGGTCACCGCGCACACCTACGTGCTGTACGGTCCGCTTTCGAACGGCGCGACCTCCGTCATCTACGAGGGGACGCCGAACACCCCGCACACCGGCCGGCACTTCGAGATCATCGAGCGCTACGGCGTGACCACCTACTACACGGCGCCGACGCTGATCCGCACCTTCATGACCTGGTTCCCGGATGGGCCGGGGGAGGGCTGGGACCTCTCCAGCATCCGGCTTCTCGGCACGGTCGGCGAGGCGATCAACCCGGAGGCGTGGGTCTGGTTCCGCGAGAACCTCGGTGCGGGACGCGCGCCGGTGGTCGACACGTGGTGGCAGTCCGAGTCCGGCGCCGCGATCGTCGCCCCGCTGCCCGGGGTGACCGCGCTGAAGCCCGGCTCGGCGACGGTCGCTGTGCCCGGCGTCACGGTGCGGGTCGTCGACGAGCGAGGCGAGGATGTGCCCCGCGGCTCGGGCGGCTCGATCGTCATCGACGGCACGTGGCCGGCCATGTCGCGCACGGTATGGGGCGACCCGGAGCGCTACCGCGACTCGTACTGGCGGCCGTACGCCGACCGCGGGTACTTCCTGGCCGGAGACGGCGCCGCGGTCGACGACGATGGATACATCTGGCTGCTCGGCCGTCTCGACGACGTGATCAACGTCTCCGGTCACCGGCTGTCGACCATCGAGATCGAGTCGGCGCTGGTCGCGCATCCCCGGGTCGCCGAGGCGGCCGTCGTCGGCGTGGGCGACGACACGACCGGCCAGGCGGTGGCCGCTTTCGTGGTGCCGTCGGGGGAGACGCCGGGGGAGGCCGACCTCCGCGACCAGGTCACGCGCGAGATCGGCGCGATCGCGAAGCCGCGTCACGTGGTCATCGTCGGGGACCTCCCGAAGACGCGGTCGGGCAAGATCATGCGCCGCCTGCTGGTCGACCTGTTCGACGGCCGGCCGCTCGGCGATACGACATCGCTGCAGGACGAGACGGTTCCGCACGCGATCGCGGAGACGCTGGCCGCACGGGCGCGCTGACCGGGCGGCGTGCGCGAAAGGGAGGTGCCGCGGGCCGACACGCCGGCGGAATGGGCCGAACGGAGGCGGGTGCGGGGCGGAGCCCGCACGATGTCCTCCGTTTCCCGCGGCGGCGCGCGCGCTCAGGGACGCAGGTCGGCGATGGTCAGGGCCGCGTCGATCAGTCCCAGGTGGGAGAGCGCCTGCGGGAAGTTGCCCCAGAAGGCGCCGTCCGCATCCATCATCTCGGCGTAGAGGCCGACGTCGTTCGCGCGGCCGACCAGGTCATCCATCAGCGTCGTCGCCCCCTCGATCTCGCCGACGCAGGCCAGGGCGGCGGCGAGCCAGAAGGAGCACGCGGTGAATGGACGCTCGCCCTCGGCTGCCGCGCCGGTGAAGCGGTAGAGCAGCGGACCGTCGCCCAGCTCGCGCCGGAGCGCGACGATGGTGGAGCGCATCCGTTCGCCCCGGTCGAAGCCGCTTGGAGCATGGAGCAGCACCGACGCATCGAGCTCGTCCTCGTCGGCGGCCATCGTGTACGCGCCGAGGCGCTCGGACCAGCACCGCTCATTCACCCAGGCGTGGATGGCGTCGGCCTCCCGACGCCAGCGCGACGGATTGCCTTCGATCTGGCCCAGCCCGACGAGCTGCAGGGCGGCCTGCAGCGCCTGCCAGCATCCCATCTTCGACGAGGTGTGGTGGCGGAGTTCGCTGAGCTCCCACATCCCGGAGTCGGGCAGGCGCCAGATGTCGCAGACGCGGTCGGCCACGTCTGCGACCAGTCGGCGGGTCGGGACGTCGAGCACGTTGCCGGCGGCGGCGTAGGCGAGCGCGACGCTGAGGAGATCGCCGTACACGCCGAGTTGCAGCTGGCCGGCCGCCCGGTTGCCGGTGACGACCGGTCCGATGCCGCGCCACCCGGGCACGTCGTGCGTCTGCGGCTCGGCTGTCGACTCCTCCCGCAGCCCGTACAGCACCCGCAGTTCGGAGACGTCGCCCTTCACGGCGCGGAGCAGCCACGAGATCGCGGCGTGCGTCTCCTCCCGCAGACCGAAGCGCGCCAGGGCGCGCAGCGTGTACGCGGTGTCGCGGACCCACGCGAAGCGGTAGTCCCAGTTCTTGCCGCCGCGGTCGGTCTCGGGGAGGGAGGTGGTCGCGGCGGCCGCGATGGCGCCGGTCGGCGCGTACAGCAACAGCTTCAGAGCGAGCGCGCTGCGCTGTACGGCGTCATCCCACGGCCCCTGATACGAGAAGGTCCGGGACCATAGCTCCCAGTTGCCGATCGTCCGGTCGATCCCGATGTCGACGTTGCCCGGGTCGGGCAGGTGCAGCGGCTCGTCGTCGGTCGCGACGATGGTGAGCGTCCGGCGGGAGCCCTCGACGACCCGGATGCGGCCGCGGAACCGGGGCGCATCCGCATCCTCCTCGGCGTCGTTGAGGCCGGTGACCCCGATGTTGACCTTCCCGACGCGGAGGATGCGCTTGCCGTCCACGCGCTCCGCCCACGGGCTGCTCCCGCCGAGCATCGTGCCGGGCTCGACCGCCCAGTCCATGACGACCGTTCCGCTGACCCCCTCGATGCGGCGTGCCAGCTCCAGCCACGGCAGGCGTCCGGCGACGCCGGTGACCAGTGCGTCGGTGACCCGCACCGTGCCGTTCTCCGCGATGAAGGTCGTCTCGAGAACGTTGGTGCCGGGGAGGTACCGCCGACGGGTCCGGAACGCGGTGACGGGACGCAGCAGGATGCGGCCTCCGCGCTCCGGATCGAGCAGCGCCGCGAAGGCGGGGGCGGAGTCGAGGTTGGGGACGGGCAGCCAGTCGACCGTGCCGGAGCGGTCGATCAGGGCGACGGTGCGGCCGTCGCCGAGGGCGGCGTGGTCCTCGATCGCGGCCGCAGCCTCCATCCGGTCCGCCGTCACGCCCGCTGCTGGAGACCGGCCGCCGAGATGACGGCCTCGCGGAACAGCGGTGTCAGCTGCTCGGCGGTGGGACGCGCGGCCGGATCCATGGAGGTCATGGCGTGGAGGATGCGTGACCAGTCGTCCGGCAGGCCGTCCGGGATGGGCGGCTCGTGCTCCAGCCGGGCCATCGCCGACTCGACGGCGGCGCCGGGGTACGCGACCGAGCGTGTGAAGCACTCCAGCAGGACGAGCCCCAGCGAGTAGATATCGCTCGCCGAGGTGGCCGGCTGACGCATCGCCTGCTCGGGGCTGAGGTAGGCCGCCGTGCCGGTCGTCTTGCCCTCGTCCGGCTGGGAGGGCGTCCCGACGATGCCGCTGGCGATCCCGAAGTCGGTGAGCCGCGCCCGTGCCCGGAAGGTCGTCGTGCCGTACGACACGAGCATGATGTTCGACGGCTTGATGTCGCGGTGCACCACCCCGTTGGCGTGCACGTACTCGAGCGCTTCGGAGATGTCGTAGGCGACCTCCGCGATCTCCTCCAGCGTCAGCTCCCGCTGGGCCAGCATGCTGGCGAGGTCGGTGCCGGAGACCAGCTCCATGATGAGGAACGGCCGCGGGTCCTTCGGAGAGGAGTAGTCGATCCCGGCGTCGATCAGCGAGACGATGCCGTGGTGGCTCAACCGCGCGAGCGCCGCCTGCTCGGTGCGGTACTGCGCCATCTCCTCCTCGCCGCCCGACCGGTACAGCTTGATGGCGACCTCGCGCCCGAGCAGCTCGTCGGTCGCGCGGAAGATGCTGGCCTCGCCGCCGCGGCCGATGACGTGCTGCGGCCGGTAGCGACCGAGCAGCGCGGGGATGGTGGACTCGGGCATCAGCTGCTCCGCGACCTCAGTAGGGCGAAGGACGACTCGCCGAGGATGACGCTCTCGCCGTCGGCCAAGGCAAGCTCGGGGTCGCTCGAGAGCTCCAGCTCCCAGTGCGAGCCCGGGGCGTCGGGGAGCACGAACTCCACACCGTTGCCGGCCGCGTTCAGCATGAGCAGGAACGAGTCGGCCCCTTCGTGCCGCAGCTCGAACGCGATCGAGCGCGCCTCGGGATCCGCCCAGTCCTCGTCGGCGAACGGCTCGCCGTCCGCCCGGACGATGCAGACGACATCCGGGCCGCCGACGTCGGGTGCGTGCCGGTACCACTCCGGCCGGAGGGCGGGCTCGGTGCGGCGCAGGCGGATGAGCTTGGAGGTGAACTCGTGCAGCTCCCAGTCGGCGTTCTGCCAGTCGAACCAGGAGATCTCGTTGTCCTGGCAGTAGGCGTTGTTGTTGCCCCGCTGCGTGCGCCCGATCTCGTCGCCGCCGAGGATCATCGGGACGCCGGCCGACAGCAGCACGGTGGCGAGGAAGTTCTTGCGCTGCCGCGTGCGGAAAGCGTTGATGCCGGGGTCGTCCGTCGGACCCTCGACGCCGTAGTTGCTGGAGCGGTTGTCGGATTCGCCGTCGCGGTTGTCCTCGCCGTTCGCCTCGTTGTGCTTCTCGTTGTAGCTGGTGAGGTCGGCGAGCGTGAAGCCGTCGTGCGCGGTGACGAAGTTGACGCTCGACAGAGGGGCGCGGCGCGAATCCTCGTAGATGTCCGGGCTGCCGAGCACACGCTGGGACAGGGTGGACAGCACCCCGGGAGTGCCGCGCCAGTAGTCGCGGACGTCGTCGCGGAACTTGCCGTTCCACTCCGCCCAGCCCGCAGGGAACCCGCCCAGCTGGTAGCCGGCGACGTCCCACGGCTCGGCGATCAGCTTCACCTGCGCGAGCGTCGGGTCCTGCTGGATCAGCGTCAGGAAGGCGCTGTGGAGGCTGGCGTCGCCGCCCTGGCGCGTCAGCGTCGTGGCCAGGTCGAAGCGGAACCCGTCGATGTGCATGTCCTCGACCCAGTACCGCAGCGAGTCCATGATGACCTGCAGGGCGGCCGGGTGGCTCACGTTGAAGCTGTTGCCGGTGCCGGTCGTGTCGAAGTAATGGGCGGCATCCCCCTCGACCAGCCGGTAATACGACGGGTTGTCGATGCCCTTGAAGCTGTACGTCGGCCCGAGGTCGTTGCCCTCCGCGGTGTGGTTGTAGACCACGTCGAGGATGACCTCGATGCCGGCGGCGTGCAGGGCCTTCACCATGCCCTTGAACTCGTCGACCTGGTGCCCGGTGTCACCGGTCGCCGAGTACTCGTTGTGCGGGGCGAAGAAGCCGATGGAGTTGTAGCCCCAGTAGTTGCGGAGGCCCTTCTCCTGCAGGTGCGCATCCTGAACGAACTGGTGGATGGGCAGAAGCTCCACTGCGGTGACGCCGAGGTTCTTGAGGTACTCGACGGCGGCGGGATGCGCCAGCCCGGCGTAGGTGCCGCGGAACTCCTCAGGCACCCACTCCATCAGCTTCGTGAAGCCCTTCACGTGCAGCTCGTAGATGATGGTCTCGCTGAGCGGGGTGTGCGGGCGCTCATGGTCGCCCCAGTCGAACTCCTGCGGGTCGATGGCGATGCCGAGGGCGACGTGGCGGGCGCCGTTGGTGTCGCTGCGGCGCTTCGGGCGGCCGAGCTGGTGGCCGAAGACGGCCTGCGTGTTGTCCCACGACCCGGTCACTGCACGGGCCTGCGGCGCGAGGAGGACCTTGGCGGGGGAGAACCGGAGCCCGTTGGCCGGATCCCACGGTCCATCGACGCGGAGTCCGTAGCGCGTTCCTGCGGTGAGGTCGGGGACGAACCCGTGGAAGACATGCCCCGTGCGCTCGGTGAGCACGGTCTGCTTCTCACGGCCGCGGTGGTCGAAGATCGAGACGATGACCTTGTCGGCGCGCTCGCTGTAGACGGCGACATTCGCACCGCCGTCGCGCAGGGTCACCCCGAGCGGGTACGGCGTGGAGGCGGCCGTCACAGGGACGACCCCTGCGAGCGGCGTGCGCTGGGGGTGGTCCGGCGATAGGGCCGGGGGCAGGGTCGGGACACGGTGCCTCCGTTCGGTAGAACGCCACGATACCTGCGCGGTGACACACCCATCCAGGCATTGACACGGGGGTTGCGGACCGTTAGGCGCGCGGCTTACGCGTCGCGCAGGCGCTCGAGCAGGCCGGAGTTGCGGCTGACGATGCGATCGATCATCTGCTGCGTGGTGGGGTCATGCGCCGCGGCTGTCATCCCTCCACCCTATCGAGAGAAGTATTGCATATATAAGCGGACCTACCGCCGCGTCGCGCGCACCGCCTCACCGAACGCCGCGACCGCATCCGTCGGGGCTTCGCCGAGGCCCGTGCCCGACAGGCTCACCTCGACGAGCAGCTCGCCGCGCCGGAACCGGAAGACGCCGTCCGTGTACGCCACCTCGGTCGCGGGCGCGTCGGCGGGGATCGTCCGGCGCAGGCCGGTGAGGGTGCGGTACCAGTCGAGCATCCGCGCGTTCTGCGGTCGCTCCGGCTCCGACCAGTCGAGCTTGGAGCGCAGGAAGGTCTCCGGGTCCTGCGGGTCGGGCACGATGGCGGGGTCCCAACCCATCTTGGCGAACTCCGCGATGCGGCCCTCGGCGGTCGCCTTCCCCAACTCGGGCTCGGGATGCGAGGTGAAGAACTGCCACGGGGTTGTCGCGGCCCACTCCTCGCCCATGAAGAGCATCGGCGTGAACGGGCCGAGCAGGGTGAGGGCTGCGGCCGCCGCGAGACGTCCGGGGTCGAGCGTCGCGGTGAGGCGGTCGCCCGCGGCGCGGTTGCCGATCTGGTCGTGGTCCTGGCTGAACACGACCAGGCGGGTGAAGGGGATGTCCGGGTCGATCGGGCGGCCGTGGTGGCGCTCGCGGAAGCTCGACCAGGTGCCGTCGTGGAAGAAGCCGCGCTGGAACACCTTCACCAGCGCCTCCGGTCGGGCGAAATCGCTGTAGTAGCCCGTGTCCTCGCCGCTCAGGGTGGCGTGGATCGCGTGGTGCACGTCGTCGTCCCACTGTGCGTGGAGGCCGTAGCCGTGGTGCGAGCGGGTGCGGATCAGCTTCGGGTCGTTCAGGTCGCTCTCGGCGATCAGGGTGCGCGGCCGGCCGGTCTCCCCGGCGAGCTCGTCGGCGAGGAGCGCGAGCTCCTCGAGCAGGTGGGTGGCTCGGTGGTCCTGCAGGGCGTGCACCGCATCCAGCCGCAGACCGTCGACGTGCATCTCGCGCAACCAGTACTCGGCGTTGTCGAGGATGTAGCGGCGCACCTCGTCGGACTGCGGGCCGTCGAGGTTGATGTTCACACCCCAGGTGCTGGCGCCCTGGCCGAGGTACGGGCCGAACTTCGGCAGGTAGTTGCCGCTCGGGCCGAGGTGGTTGTAGACGACGTCCTGGATGACGGCGAGACCCCGGCGGTGGCACTCCTCCACGAAGCGCTGATACGCCGCCGGTCCGCCGTACTGCTCCTGGACGGCGTACCAGAGCACGCCGTCGTAGCCCCAGTTGTGCGTCCCGTTGAAGGCGTTCACCGGGAGCAGCTCGATCGCGTCGACGTCGAGGGCGATCAGGTGGTCGAGCCGCGCGGCGGCGGCGTCGAGGGTGCCCTCGGGTGTGAACGTGCCGATGTGCAGCTCGTAGATCACGGCGCCGGTCAGGTCGCGGCCCTCCCACGCGCCGTCGTCCCAGGCGTGGGCACGCGGGTCGAACTCCCGGCTCAGCTCGTGCACGCCGTTCGGCTGGCGGCGCGACCTCGGATCGGGGAAAGGGCCGTCGCCGTCGACGAGGAAGCCGTAGTCGAGGGGCTCGGTCGGGAGCTCCGGCGCCTCCGCCAGCTCCCACCATCCCCCGGTCGGGCTCGCGTCGGACGCGGGCACACGCGCGAGCGGGAAGGTGCCCAGGCCGCCGAGCACCACATCCACCGATCGCGCCTCCGGGGCCCACACGGGGAACCGGCGGTCGGCGGCGGTCATCGGGCCACCGCCAGCAGGGCGACCGGGTAGGTCTCGAACACGGCGGCGAGCGGGACGCGGCCCGAGTAGTCGCGTCCGGTGAGTTCGTCGCGCATGGGCTCCTCTCCCAGGTCGATGGTGGTGTCCGCCCATCCGCCGGTCGCGGAGAGCCCGACGGGCAGGCGGGTGGCGAGTGCGATCGCACCGCCGCGGTCGAAGCCGACGAGGTGGCCGGCACGCGAGCCCTCGGCGTAGACGGGGCGGTAGCCGCTGAACAGCTCCGGCCGGTCGCGGCGCAGGCGGAGCGCCTTGGCGGTGACCAGCTCTTTCGCCGCGCCCGACGAGTCGATCTCGGGCTGCCATCCCTCATCGATGTGGGCGAGGAGGGCGGCTGCCGCGTCGAACTCGACGGGACGGCGGTTGTCGGGGTCGACGAGCGAGCGCTCCCAGCGCTCGGACCCCTGGTACACGTCCGGGATGCCGGGCGCCATCAGCTGCAGGAGCTTGGCGCCGAGGCCGTTGCTCGCGCCGGGCGCCTCGATCACCGCCGCCAGCGCCTCGACCTCGGCCCGCACGCGCTCGTCGTCGAAGGCGGCGTCGACAGCGGCGAACATCCGTTCCTCGAACGCCTCGTCGGGATCGGTCCAGCCGGTGGATGCGCCCGCCTCGCGCGCTGCTTTCAGGGCGTAGTCGTGCAGGCGCTCGCGCGACGCGGGCCACGCGCCGACGATCGACTGCCACAGCAGGCTCTCGAGCGAGCCGTCGCCGAAGCCGACGCGCTCGCGCACCGTCCGCAGGAACCGCTCCCAGCGGCCCGGCAGCTCGGCCAGCACGTGGATGCGCGCCCGAGTGTCCTCTCCGCGCTTGGTGTCGTGGGTCGACAGCACCGTCATCGACTCGGGGAGCCGGCGCTCGCGGTCGCTCTGCCGACGGTGGAACTCCTCCGGCGAGAGCGCGAACTCGGACGGGTCCGCGCCGACCTCCGTCAGCGAGACGAGCCGCGTGAAGCGGTAGAAGGCGTTGTCCTCCACGCCCTTCGCCATGATGGCGCCGGTGGTCTGCTCGAACCGGTCGCCCAGGCGGTCGACGATACGAGCGATCACGGGTGCGAGGTCCGGCCGCGTCGCCGCGGCGGCCTGACGTGCCTCCTCCAGGTACTCGTCGCCGTACGGCAGGTAGCTGCGGTACACGGGGAACCACGCCGCCAGCTCCGCGACGGCGTCCGCGATCTCCTCGTCCGTCCCCTCGCCGAGCTCGCGGACGACCCGGAGCACCTCGGAGCGCAGGATGCCGTCGGCGACGGCGCGCTTGCGGCGGTGGACGAGCTCCACCCAGTCCTGGCTCTCCTCGCGCTCGTCGATCTCACCCGCGAGAGCGGTCAGCGGTCCCTCTCCCGAGGGGTCGACGAAGACGCGGTCGATGATCGCGAGGGCGTCATACCCGGTGGTGCCCTGCACGGGCCAGTCCGGCATCCGCTCGTCGCCCTCGATGATCTTCTCGACCCAGATCGGGGCGTCGCCGGCGAGGTCGCGCAGGCGCTCCAGGTACTGGCCGGGGTCGCGGAGGCCGTCCGGGTGATCGACGCGGAGGCCGTCGACGAGCCCCTCGCTGAGCCAGCGGCCGATCTCGCGGTGCGTGTCGTCGAACACCCGCTGGTCCTCGACGCGGAGCCCGGCGAGGGTGCTGACGGCGAAGAACCGGCGGTAGTTGAGCTCGGCGTCGGCCCGGCGCCAGGACATCAGCTCGTAGTGCTGGCGGGCGTGGACCTCGCGAGGTGTTCCATCGCCGGTGCCGGGCGCGATCGGGAAGCGGTGGTCGTAGTAGCGCAGCTCGCCGTCCTCGATGCGGAGCGCGTCCTCCTCGTCCGGGCCGTCCCCGAAGATGGGGAGACGCAGACGTCCGTGTCCGAACTCCCAGTCGATGTCGAAGTACGAGGCATACGGCGACTCCTGGCCGTTCTCGAGCACATCCCACCACCAGGCGTTGACCGCGGGGGTGGCGACGCCCATGTGGTTGGGGACGATGTCGACGAGCACCTTGAGGCCCCGGCCGTGCGCGGCGTCGGCGAACTCGCGCAGCGCCGCAGGGCCCCCGCGCGACGCATCCACTCGACTGTGGTCGACCACGTCGTAGCCGTGCATCGAACCCGGCTCCGCCTCCAGGAGGGGCGACAGGTAGACCCAGTCCGCGCCGAGGCGCTGGATGTGGTCGAGCACCTGCGTGGCGTCGCGGAGGGTGAAGGCGGGCGAGATCTGGAGGCGGTAGGTGCTCACAGCGTTCATTCTCCGGGAGGGCGGGGCCGCCGAGTAGGGCTTGAAATGGATCGCCCGGCATTTTGCTAGACGAGCAAGCAATATGATTAGACTAACTACATATCCGCTGGATCAGCGAAGGAACCGAGGAGGACGTGGGGTGGGAGTACTGAGCTACGGGGGAGCCGACTACGAGTTCTCGGATCGGCTGCTGGCCCACGTGCAGGTCGTGATCACGACGAAGCTGCGGCGCCGGGAGTCCTTCGCCCTCAGCTGGATTCGCGAGGGCGACGGTGGCCGCGAGGCCATCTGGGTCGACAACGGTCTTCCCATCCGCTTCCGCTACGACGAGGGAGTGATCGCGCCGCTCAACCGCGAGTGGCTCGAGTCGCTGATGGACGGCACGCACCGGCCCAACGGGCTCCTCGTCACGCCAGAACCCTCGCCGTCGTCAGGTCCGAAAGGGAAAAGCTAGGCCGTCTAGTTTGTAGGTGCTCTATCGTTAAGGGCATGACGTCCGAGACCCAGGGATCGGCGCACTACTGGTACGAGGAGCGCGCGGGCCAGCGCACTCCCGGCATCGAGGTGCTCGAGGCGATGCGCGCCTACGGCGTCGCCGAGTCGGCCATGCGCCGACGCTCCGAGGGCGTGCTGCGCATGAGCGAGAACGACGTCTCCGCGATGCGCTACCTGCTCCGCGCGCAGGAGGCCGGCCGCACGGTCGGTCCGAAGGAGCTGGCCGAGTACCTCGGCATCCAGAGCTCGTCGGTGACCGCCCTGCTCGATCGGCTGGAGCGCGCCGGCCACATCCAGCGCCAGTCGAGTCCCTTCGATCGGCGCGCTCTGATCGTCGTCCCGACCGTTCCGGAGGACGAACTGCAGCGGGCGATCCTCGGCGACATGCGCCAGGAGCTGGTCGACGTGGCGGCATCCCTCGACCCGGAAGACGCTGCGGTCGTCATCGACTTCCTGCAGAGGATGCGCGAGGCGGTCGACCACATCGACGCGGCGGAAGCGGCGGGTACACCGAACCGGTCCGGCGACCGCACGCGCAGCAGCACGTAAAATCGGACCATCGAAGCACAGACCGGCGGGCGGTACTGGTACGACCGTGCGGACCCGCATACCGTTGACGTCCTGAATGCGCTGCGCGACTACCGCGCCGCCGAGCAGGCGATGCGTCGCCGTACCCGCGAGTCCATGCGGATGGGCGAGAACGATCTGCGCGCTCTGCGGTTCCTGCTCAAGCGGCAGAACGAGGGGGTCCCGGCGACCCCCGCCGAGCTCGGTGCTCTCCTCAAGCTGAAGTCGTCGTCGGTCACCGTCATGCTCGACCGCCTGACCGTGGCCGGCTGGGTCACCCGGCAGCCGCATCCTGTCGACCGGCGCAGCCTGGTGATCGTCGCAACGCCCGGAGCCGACGAAGAGGTGCGGCACACCCTGGACGCGATGCACCGCCGGATGCTCGAGGCCGCCTCGGAGCTGGACGAGCGCCAGGCGGAGATCGTGAAGAGTTTCCTCGGCCGGATGTCCTCCGCGCTCGAAGACCTGGACCGCGGCGACAGCCCCTCCTGAGCGTCACGTGAGAGGTCGCTCCGCGGGGGTAGACCCGCCTCTGCAACGGTGGGAGCGTCGATGACGAAACGGACCACGAAAGGGGACGTCATGGGACTGGACGACAAGATCGAGAACGCCGGAGAGAAGCTGGGCGGAAACGCCAAGGAGGCCACGGGTAAGGCCACCGGCGACGAGCGTCTCGAGGCCGAAGGCAAGGGCGACCAGATCAAGGCCGACGTCAAGCAGGCCGGCGAGAAGATCAAGGACGCCTTCAAGCACTGACCCTCAGACGACCACGAGGCCCCCGACCCGGATTCCGGTCGGGGGCTTCGTCGTGTTCACCGGCATGTCGAACGGATGTTGCCTATCGTTCACCCGGTCCGCGGAGTAGTTTCCGGTGCATGGGAGACCGGACGGATCGCGCCAGGGCGGCGCGGAGGGCGGGGATCGGCGCATTGCTGGCGCTCCTCACCCTGGTCGCGACGATCGCGCTCGCCGTCGCCATCCCGACGCAGGGGGAGAACCCGCGTGCCTGGGGCGTGATCGTGTGCGGGCTGGTCACTGTCGGCCTGTGCAGCGACTTCGCCCTCCGCAACCGGCGGCTGCTGCGGCACTACCGTGGCGACGATCTGGTGCCGCCGCACCATCCGGTTTCGCGGGATGCGGACGCGCGGCGCCACGTGCCGGCACGTCAGGCGCGCGCGAAGGCCGCCCGGTAGCGCGTCGGGGGCACGCCGACCTCGGCGTCGAAGTGGTGGCGCAGGAGGGTGGCACTGCCGAAACCGCACTGGCGCGCCACCTCGTCGATGGGCAGGTCGGTGGTCTCCAGCAGCAGCCGGGCGTGCAGGATGCGCTGGGTGGTGAGCCACTGCATCGGGGGCACGCCGGTCTCCGCGACGAAGCGACGCGAGAAGCTGCGGGTCGACATGTGCGTCCGCTCGGCGAGACTGCCGACGGTGTGGGTCTCGTCGAGGCGCTCGGTGAGGTAGTCGATGAGCTCGCTGAAGGTGTCGTCCTCGCAGTCGCTGACCGGCTTGTCGATGTACTGGCGCTGGCCGCCGTCGCGCTGCGGCGGCACGACCATGTTGCGCGCGATCGTGTTCGCGACGGCGCTGCCGAGCTCGCGGCGGACGAGGTGGAGGCTGGCGTCGATGCCGGCCGAGGTGCCCGCGCTGGTGATGATGCGGCCGTCGTCGACGAATAACACGTCCGGGTCGACGCGGGCCTCCGGGAAGCGGCGCTGCAGCTGGTCGGAGTAGCGCCAGTGCGTGGTGCAGTCGTGCCCGTCGAGCAGGCCGGCGGCGCCGAGGGCGAACGCACCGGAGCAGACGCTGAGCAGGATCGCGCCACGGTCGTATGCCCGGCGGAGCGCATCCAGGAACTCTTCCGGATACTCGTCGCGGATGGTGGCGGCGGGGACGGCGATAAGGTCGGCGTCGTCCATCGCCTCGAGGCCGTAGGGGGCGGTGACGCTGACGCCGACCGGGCTGACGACGGGAGTGCCGGGGGTGATGGAGCAGACGCGGAAGTCGAACGGCTCGAGCCCGGCATAACTGCGGTCGAGGCCGAAGACCTCGCAGACGACCCCGAACTCGAACATGGCGAACTCGTCGATGAGGGGAACCGCGACCGATCGGATCATGCCGTCAGTGTAATGGCCGTATCTTTGCGAAGATAGACCTGAAGCCATCTCGTGTCCGAATCTTTACGTCCGTAACGTGAAGGTCATGGCGAACACGACATGGACACAGGGGATGGAACACAGCTGGGTCGCGCGTCCGGCCCGGACGAACGGCGGAGAACCGCCGCGCCGGCGCCGGTTCGTGCTCAGCGACTGGCTGCCCGCGGCGATCCTCGCGCGCGGCGGACACGTGAACCGCGAGAGCGAGCGGGCGCTCGGCGACCTGCGGGCGATCCAGGCGGCGCGCGAGACGGGTCGCTGACGTCGGCCCAGCCGCATGCAGGGGGGCGCAACACGCCGTTATGGCGCCGCCATTACGGCGTGTCGCGACCCACGGCATCGATGAGGGCGGCGACGGGCCGGGCAGCGGCGTGGGGCGCCGGTCCGACCGACGAGCGATGCAGCAGATCGGCGTCGAAGACGACCGCTGCGTCGTCCACCCGCTCGCCGTGGATGCGCTCCAGCGCCCGCCGGGCCGCGGCGGCGCCCAGCTCGTAGATCGGCTGCTCCACGACTGTCAGCGGCGGGGTGGTGATGCTGGTCCACTCGGGGTTGTCGAACGAGATCAGGGACAGGTCGTCCGGGATGCGCAGCCCGAGCGTCCGGATGGTCTGAAAGACCGTCATGGCGATGAGACTGTCGGACGCGATGATCGCGGTCACGGGGTCGTCGTCGTCGAGCAGCTCGCGCGCCACCACATCCACTCCACGGCGGCGGGCGTCGAGGCGGATGTTGCGCTCGGGTGACGGGATGCCGGCCGCGGTGAGCGTCTCGAGCACGCCGGCGACGCGGTCGGCGACGCTGGACATGGTGATGCGATCGCCGGGCGTGTAGTGCGACGCCGGGTGGTCGTGCGTCGAGATGAAGGCGATGCGGCGATGCCCCTCGGCGAGGAGTTCGGCGGTGGCTCGTGCGGCGGCTGACCGGTTGTCGACCGTGACCGAGTCGTAGGGCTCACCGTCGGCCCGGCGATCGAGCAGGACGAGGGGCCGGCCGGCGGCGCCGACAGCGGCCAGATGGGCAACCCGAGCCGAGGATGCGGGGGCCACGATGAGGGCGTCGACCTGCTTGTCCAGCAGGACGTCGACGGCCGCTTCCTCCGCATCCACGTCCTCGTCGGAATTGGTGAGGATGACGTCGTAACCGGCTTTGCTGGCGACGTCGGAGATGCCGCGCATGGCGTGCGCGAAGAACGGGTTCTCGATGTCGCCGACGACCACGCCGATCGTGTTCGAGCGGCCGGTGTTCATGGAGCGGGCCAGTGCGTTCGGGCGGTAGTTGAGTTCCTCCGCCGCGGCCAGCACGCGCGAGCGGACGGCGTCGCTGACCTGCCCGTAATCGCCCAGGGCGCGGGCGGCCGTCGCCTTGGACACCTTGGCCGCACGGGCGATGTCGGCGACCGTGACGGCGCGCCGGGATGCGGGGCGTGGGGACATCGGTGCCGCCTTCCTCCTGCGAACTCCGAGTGTTGACGAACGCGGGAAACGTGATGTAGCGTCCCAGAAAACCAACTGAGACCGGTCTCAGCGTAATCGCCAGAGACCGGTCTCAGCAACCCGCACCGATCGACGAGGATCACACGTCCCGTTTCTCGCCGACCATCCCCCAGACGATTGGACCCCCGCAGTGAAACGACGCACCATCCTCCGGCCGGCCGGGCTGTTGGCCGCCGCGGCAACCGCCGCCCTGGTCCTGGCTGCCTGCAGCGCCGGCGGCGCCTCCGGCTCCGCGACGAAGGACAACCCCTACGGCCTCATCGAGGCGGGCACGGTTCGGGTCGCCAGCCTCGGTGACGCCAAGCCGTACACCTTCACCGATGCCAAGGGCGACTTCACCGGCTTCGATGTCGAACTGTTCACCGACGTCGCCAAGCGCGCCGGCCTCGGCAAGGCCGTGTTCACGGGCCAGGACTTCTCCGGCCTGCTCGCCGCCGTCGCGAACCACCAGTTCGATGTCGGCGTCGCCGCCATCGGCATCACGGACGAGCGCAAGAAGACGGTCGACTTCTCCGACGGCTACCTGGCGGGTTACCTCACCGTGCTCACCACGAAGGCCAGCGGCATCGACTCCGCGAAGGACCTCGCCGGAAAGCGCCTCGGCGTCGTCCAGGGCACCCTGCAGGAGGCGTACGCCGTCAAGAACTTCCCCAAGGCGAGCCTCGTGCGCTTCCCCGACAACAACGCGGCCGTCTCCGCGGTCAACAGCGGATCGGTGGATGCGCACTTCCTCGACTACGAGGCGGCCAAGAGCTACGTCGCCCAGTACCCGACGTTGAAGGACGCGGAGGACATCCCCTCGTTCGACGCCCCCGCCGGCTTCGCCATCGCGAAGGGCAACCCCGCCCTGAAGAACGCGCTGAACAAGGCGCTCCACGAGGCGATGGAGGACGGCACCTGGAAGAAGCTCTACCAGAAGTGGTTCCCTGGGTCCCCGATGCCGACCCAGTACCTGCCGAAGGCGGAGCAGACCTCGACGCCCACCCCGTCGAAGTAGGAGCTCAGGGAGATCCCCATGGACTGGCTGACCACCATCACGCACACCTTCTTCGACATCCCGTCGATGCTGCAGGTCTTCCCGCAGCTCCTCGGTGTCGGACTCGTCAACACGCTGATCATCTCGATCGCGGCGACCGTCATCGGCGTCGTGCTCGGCATGGTGGTCGCCGTCATGGGGATCTCCACCTCGCGCTGGCTCCGCATCCCCGCCCGCATCTACACGGATGTGTTCCGCGGACTCCCGGCGATCCTCACCATCCTGCTCATCGGCCAGGGCTTCGCGCGGTTCTCGCAGTCGATCTTCGGGCCGTCCCCGTACCCGCTGGGCATCCTGGCGCTGTCGCTGATCGCCGCCGCGTACATCGGCGAGATCTTCCGCGCCGGCATCCAGAGCGTCGACCGCGGGCAGCTCGAGGCCTGCCGGGCGCTCGGCCTCAGCTACGCCAAGGCGATGGCACTGGTGGTCGTGCCGCAGGGCATCCGCCGGGTGCTCCCCGCGCTCGTGAACCAGTTCATCGCCATCGTGAAGGACTCCAGCCTCGTGTACTTCCTCGGGCTGCTGGTGGGCGAGCGGGAGCTGTTCCGCGTCGGCCAGGATGCCGCGGTTCTCACCGGCAACCTGTCTCCGCTCGTGCTCGCCGGACTGTTCTACCTGGTGATCACCGTGCCGCTGACGCACCTCGTCAACTACTTCGACAACCGGTTCCGCACCGGACGACGCAAGCCGGCCCCGCCGAAGAGCGGACTGGACGAGCTGGACGAGGTCCAGCCGCCGGCGCCGATCACCCTCGGGAGCAACACATGACGTACACCTCTCCGCTTCCCGCGCAGCAGACGCCGGACTTCCGCGGCTCCGCGCTCGACCTCGTCGACCTGACGATGGCGTACGGCGACATCGACGTGCTCCGCGGCGTCAGCATCTCCGTCGCACCCGGCACGACCACCTGCGTCATCGGCCCCTCGGGCTCGGGCAAGTCGACGATGCTCCGCGGCATCAACCGGCTGCACGAGCCGAAGGGCGGGGATGTGCGCCTCGACGGCGCGAGCATCCTCGGGACGAAGCCGGATGTGCTCCGCCGCCGCATCGGCCTGGTGTTCCAGCACTTCAACCTGTTCCCCGACCACACCGCGCTGCAGAACGTCATGCTGGCTCTGCGGTCGGTGAAGCGGATGCCCAAGGCGGAAGCGCAGCGGATCGCCGAGGAGCGCCTCGTCGAGGTCGGGCTCGGCGAGCGGATGGACCACCGCCCCCGTGACCTGTCCGGCGGCCAGCAGCAGCGCGTCGCCATCGCCCGTGCGCTCGCCATGGAGCCCGAGGTCATGCTGTTCGACGAGGTCACCAGCGCGCTCGACCCGGAGCTCGTGAAGGGCGTGCTGAACCTGATGGCCGACCTGGGTCGCCGCGGCATGACCATGGTCGTCGTCACCCACGAGATGAACTTCGCCCGCAAGGTCGCCGACCAGGTCGTGTTCATGGACGAGGGTCGGGTCGTGGAGGCGGGACGACCGGACGATCTGTTCGACCGGCCGCAGAGCCCGCGCCTGCAGCGTTTCCTCTCGGAGGTGCTGTGATCCGCGTCGGCCTGATCGGCTACGGCGTCGCCGGGCGGGTCTTCCATGCGCCGTTCCTCGCGGCGGACCCCGCGTTCGAGCTCGCCGCGGTCGTCACCTCGCGGACGGACCGGCTGGCCGCCGACCATCCGGGCGCGACGGCGGTGCCGGACGTGGATGCGCTGCTCGCGCATCCCGGGCTCGGCCTGGTGGTCGTCGCCTCGCCGACCCCGCTGCACGTCGCCCACGCGACAGCCGCCATCGAGGCAGGTCTGGCGACGGTCGTCGACAAGCCGTTCGCGCCGGACACGGCGGCCGGCCGCGCCCTGATCGAGCGTGCTGAAGCGGCGGGCGTGCCGTTCACCGTCTTCCAGAACCGCCGGTGGGACGGCGACTTCCTCACCCTGCGGCGCCTCGTGGACGAGGGAGCGCTCGGCGAGGTCCGCCGCTTCGAGTCCCGGTTCGAGTGGTGGAAGCCCGCGGCCGACGAGTCGTGGAAGTCGACCACGTCCGTGCAGGAGGGCGGCGGCATCCTCTTCGACCTCGGCGCGCACCTCATCGACCAGGCCCTGCTGCTGTTCGGCCCCGCCCGGGTGGCGAACGCCGAGCTGCGCAACAGACGAAGCGCGGGGGCCGACGACGACGTCTTCGTCGTCCTCGAGCACGACGCCGGCACCACCAGCCACCTCTGGATGAGCGCCGTCGCGCCGATCGCCGGGCCGCGGTTCCGGGTGCTCGGCTCACGCTCCGGCTTCGTCTCCTGGGGCCTCGACCCGCAGGAGTCGCAGCTCGCAGGCGGCACCCTCCCCGGGGATCCGCGGCTCGGGCAGGCGTCCGCGCCGGGGCGTCTCGGCACGGACGCGCATCCCGACGAGATCCCTCTCGTGCCCGGCGACTACGCCGCCTTCTACCGCGGGCTCGCCTCGGCGCTCCAGGACGGAACACCGCTTCCGGTGGACCCGCGGGAGAGCCTGGCGGCCCTCGAACTGATCGACACCATCCACACGCTGAACCGAAAGTGAGCACCATGACCGCACCATCCACCCGCACCCGCGTCGTCGTCATCGGCGGCGGCATCCTCGGCGTCTCGACCGCGACCCAGCTGGTCCGCTCCGGCGCCCAGGTGACGCTGCTCACGGAGGCGGAGCTCGCCAGCGGCGCAAGCGGACGCTCGCTGTCCTGGCTCAACACGGCCGGCCTGCGCTCGCCGGAGTACCATGCGCTGCGCCAGCTCGGGATCGACCGCTACCGCACCCTCGCGGCCCGCGCCGACGTCGCGGAGTTCCTTCGCTTCGACGGGGGACTGACCTGGGCGCCGGAGGGCGAGTCGTTCGCGCACATCCTGGAGCACGAGCGTGCCATCGGCTACGACGCCCAGTGGCTCAGCGCCGACGACATCGCCGAGTGGGCCCCCGGGGTCGACCCGGCGGCCATCGCCACCGAGGGCGCCATCTTCAACCCGGGCGAGGGCTGGGTCGACCTGCCGTCGCTCATCGCGTACCTCGCGGCGGAGTTCACGTCGCGCGGCGGAACACTGATCACCAACGCCGGACACGTCGAGGTCGTGGTGGAGGACGGCCGCGCCGTCGGTGCGGTCACCCCCGACGGCCGTCGCTTCGACGCCGACGCCGTGCTGCTCGCGACCGGCCCCGGCGTCCCCGCCCAGGTGGCCGAGCACGGCGTGACGATCGAGGACGGCAGCCCCGAGGCGCTCCTCGTCTGGACCAAGCCGGTGCAGACCGGGCTCACGGCCGTGCTGAATACGCCCAACGTCGCCGTCCGTCCGACCCCGACCGGCGCCCTCGCCCTCGACTCGGCCTGGTCGGAGGAGGCGCTGATCGTCGGAGACGACGGCTCCGTGACCGTGCCGGACGGCATCGTCGACCGCCTGCTGGAGGAGGCGTCGCGCGTGCTCGACGGCCATCCGACGCTGGAGCTCGACGGCTTCGGCATCGGCGGCAAGCCCATCCCCGGCGACGGCGAGCCCGTGCTCGGCGAGCTGGAGCAGATCGACGGCTACTTCGTGGCCTTCACTCACAGCGGCGCGACGCTCGGGCTGATCGCGGGCGAACTCCTCGCCCGCGAGATCCTGACCGGCGAGAAGTCGCCGCTCCTCGACACGTTCCGCCCCGCGCGCTTCTCAGCCGCCCTGGTGTGAACGTCGCGGAGGGGGTCCGCCGCTCCGGCGGCACCGTGGGATGGGCCCCCTCCGCCCCTGTCGTCGCGCCTCTCGTCGCCCTTCTCGTCTGGCTGGGGGCGCATCCCCTGCCGTCTCCTAAGCTCGGAGCGTGGATGAGATCTCGGCGGCCGGCTTCCTGTTCGACATGGATGGGACGCTCGTCGACTCGACGGCGGTGGTCGAATCCGTCTGGACGGCCTTCGCCGACCGGCACGGGCTGGATGCGTCGGCACTGCTCGCGTACGCCCACGGCCGGCAGGCGGTCGACACGGTCGCGCATTTCCTCCCCGCACTGACCGACGACGAGCGGGCCGGCCTGGTCGGCGGGCTCGTCGCAGAAGAGGTCACCCGCACCGACGGCATCGTCGAGATCCCGGGTGCGGTCGCTCTGCTCCGCCGTCTCGTGGCCGACGGAGTGCCGGTCGCCGTGGTGACCAGCGCGCCGCGCGAGCTGGCCGTCGGCCGACTCCGCGCCGCCGGAGTCCCCGTGCCCGACGTTCTCGTCGCCGCGGAGGACGTCACCCGCGGCAAGCCGGATCCCGAGGGCTACCTCCGCGCCGCCGAGCAGCTCGGCGTCCCGATCGGCGACTGTGTCGTGTTCGAGGACGCGGAGGCCGGTATCGCCGCCGCCGTGGCGTCCGGCGCTCGCGTCGTCGTTGTGGGGTCGCACGAATCCGCGGCTACCGCGGGTCTCGACCGGCTCAACGACTACGCCGGATTCCGGGCCGCGCTGCGCTGACAGGTACTGCATTGCGCGAGGCCGCCTGAGGCGAGCAGGATCGCGCCATGAGCACCAAGAGCGTGCCGCGGCGCCTCCCGCGCCGACCGGCGTCGAGCCTCTCCGAGCGATGGACGGTCGTCGACGGGGTCGACGTGTTCTACCGCGAATCGCCGAACCCTCCGGACGCCCCGGCGATGATGCACGTGCACGGCTTCGGCCTGTCCGGCCGGTACCTGCTGCCCACCGCCGAGCGGCTCGCGAACGAGTTCCACACCCTCGTCCCCGACCTGCCCGGCTTCGGCCGGAGCGGCAAGGTGCCGCAGGGTCTCGACATCCCGGACCTCGCGCGCGACGCAGCGCGGTTCCTCGACGACCGCGGCATCGAGACGGTCACCCTCGTCGGCAACTCCATGGGCTGCCCGGTCATCCTCGAGTTCGCGCACCACTATCCCGAGCGCATCGAGCGCGCCATCCTGGTCTCGCCGGCGGGAGGCGTCTACAACAGGCCGCTGCGTCGGGCCATCGGCCAGCTGACCCGGGACGGAGGGCGTGAGCCGCCCCGGATGATGCGGGTGGCGACGCCGGACTACCTCCGCTTCGGGGTTCCGAGCACGTTCAAGATGTTCAGCGCCCTCACGTCGTACCCGTCGCTGGAGCGGCTGCTGGAGCTGCGCATCCCGACCCTCGTCGTGATCGGCGACCGCGACCCGCTGCTGCCCGGCCCGGACCGGGTGCGGGAGATCGCGTCGGCGACGGACAACCACGTGCTGGTGGTGCGGATCGAGGGAGCGGCGCACGCGATCAACTTCAGCCATCCCGGCGAGCTGGCCCACATCATCCGGCTGTTCATGGCCGACCAGCCGATCGTCGACGACCCCGATTCGCCCGGGCACGCGAGCCTGTACGAGATCCACCGCGGGCGTCACCTGCCGTCGACGGAGTAGCGGCGGCTCAGGAGCGCTGGAAGGATGCGGCGCCCGCGCAGAGCCGCGCCCGCACCCAGCCGCCGGTGTCGCTCAGCGGCAGTTCGCCCGAGCGGACGGACCGCACGAAGTCGAGCGCGAGGTCCGTGAGGCGGCCGTCGGCGGTGTCGGGCGCGTCTCGTCCGACGTGGATGGACAGCCAGCGGGCCGGACCCGGCCCCACGCGGGCGGCGACCGAGACGATCCCGGCGAAGTGGCGCGCCTGGCCCTCCGTCCCGTCGTCCACGTGCCGGCGGAAGCCGCGGCCGCGGATGCGGTTGGAGCCGCCGCGCCCGGCGTCGAGGAACCAGAATGGACCGCGCCGGACCCCCGCGACCTCGTGGCCGAGGTCGCGAAGGAACCGCCCCGGCGACAGGGGTGGAGTCCGCGTGGCGAGGCGGTCGCAGGCAGCGGCGAGGTGCTCGCAGGCGCTCACGGTCACTTGTCGCGGCCGTTCACGAGCGCTTCCGCTCCGGCCTGCCACCAGACGCCCGCGGCCGGACCGCCGTTGCAACTGCCGTCGCTGACGCCGGGATGCTTCACCCAGAGCAGCGCATCCAGCTTGCCGTCGCTTCCTTCCGTCACCTTCGGGTCCTGCCCGAGAGCGGCGCCCGGCGGATTGCACCAGGTGCCCGTCCAGCCGTTGCCGTTGCGCGAGACGTCGATCACGTAGTGCTTCCAGCCGACCTTCGACGAGAGGCGGCCCGCGTAGTCGCGTTCGCGCTGCGTCGTGTCGAAGTTCGAGACATTGGTGAAGAAGCCGTGCGCCTCCTCGATGTTCGCGCGCTTCAGCCACGCGGCCTGGTCGTCCGGCGACAGCCAGCGGGCGTTCCCGCCGTCGAGGTAGGTGGCGACGCCCGCCCCCTCGAGGATGCTCACCGACGAGCGCAGCAGCGGAAGACGGACCTCCGCCGACCCCGCGCACTTCTCGGACGACAGCATGGCCAGCGAGTCGGGCTCCAGCAGCACGACCGCGCCACTGCCCTGGAGGGTGGATGCCATGGTGCGGATCCACGGCAGGTACTGGTCGGCGGCGAGGCCGCCCTTCGAGTATCCGCCGCAGTCGCGGTTCGGGATGCCGTAGGCGACGAAGACCGGGGTGGCCTTCTGCGCTCGGGCGTCCGTGATGTCGTTGCGGAGCTCGGTCACCAGCCGGTCACCTTGGAACCACTCGCCCAGCCAGACCGCCGTCGGTACCGCGGCGATCTGATCGGCGACGGCCGCACCGGCGGTGTCCCCGAGGGCGAGCAGGCGCTTCTGCGCAGCGGCGGCCTCGGTGTTCGGATCGAGATAGAGCCGCGGCGACGCGAACGCCGGCGCCTGCCGGTCGGTGGTCGGGGGAGGGCTGGAGGGTGCGCTCGCCGCCGGGGCGGGCGTGGCGGCTTTGAGGCCCACGCCGACGGCCGCGGCGACCGCTATGAGGGCGAGCGCCCCCACGACTGCTGCGACGACCGGTTTCCGCATCCGCTCCCCTTCCGCGCACTCCCGGAAGTCCACACCCTAACAGCGCCGGGTGGACCGCATCCGTGTCGCCCGGATTGGGGTACAGAGCCGTGTCCTCCAAACGACCCACAGACCGGTCTTTCTGGCTATGCTCGCGGATGTCACACCCGAGTTACTGTCTTGAGCCCCGCGGGAGCCGACCCGAAACCGGTCCGCGGGAGAACCCGAACGCGCAAAGGACGTATCGTGCACACCACCCTGCCCTACAACCATGCCCACGACCGGGCCCAACTGCTCGCCCGCCGCCACGAGCGCGACCTGCACTGGGCGAAGGAGCGCCGTCGTCAGCACGAGCGCGAGAACGCGGAGGCCCGGGCGCTGCTCGCGACGCATCCGCTGCGGCTCGCCCGCGTCACGCTGTGGACCGCCGGCACGGCGCTCGTCGTGATCGGTGCCGCCTGGGCGGTCGCCCTCGCCGTGACCGCTCCCGGGTGGCAGGCGGCGGTCGACGGCGCAGGCGCCGCGCTGGCTCTGGCGGTGCTGCTCGCCTCCGCGATCTCGCTCGGGCGTCTTCGGGCTCGTCGGGCGGCCGCACGCGCGCTGCTGCGGAGCAGGGACGCGCGCCTCTCGCACACGCAGTACCACATCCACGAGAGCGTGCACTCGTTCATCGACGCCCGGGTGGATGTGGTCAACACCCGGCAGCCCGTTTCCGCCTGACGGATCCGCGGCTGGAGGCCGGCTACGGCTTGAGCGCTGTCGTCGAGCCGACCACCTCATCCACGAAGCCGTAGTCGCGGGCCTCGTCGGCGGTGAACCAGCGGTCGCGGTCGCCGTCCTCGATGATCTGCGCCACCGGGCGTCCGGTCTGCTCGCTGGTGAGCTCGGCCATCCGCCGCTTGAAGTGCAGGATCTGCTTCGCCTGCGTCTGGATGTCGGCCGAGGTGCCGCCGAAGCCGCCGTGCGGCTGGTGCATGACCACGGAGGAGTTCGGCAGGGCGTAGCGCTTGCCGCGCTTCCCCGACGACAGCAGGAACTGGCCCATGGAGGCGGCGAAGCCCAGCGCGAGCGTGGCGACGTCGGCCTTCACGAAGTTCATGGTGTCGAAGATCGCGAACCCGGCGGTGACCGAACCGCCCGGGGAGTTGATGTAGAGGAAGATGTCGCGGTCGGGCGCGATCGAATCCAGCAGGAGCAGCTGGGCGCAGATGTCGTTGGCGACCTCGTCGGTCACCTCGCTGCCGAGGAAGACGATGCGCTCGTCGAGCAGCCGTTGCACGGGAGAGGTCTTGTCGGTGTCCATGAGCCCAGTGTGGGAGCCGCGGACCGCGGTGTCTGCGGCTTCTGCCCGTCGCGAATCTGCGCAGGGCAGACCGCGGCGGAGGCGTGTTTCTATAATCGAACACGTGCCTATCGATGATGCCGCGCAACCCTCTGGCCAGACGAGTACGCAGACGCCGCCGCTGCAGACCCTGTCGCGCGGCATCCGGATGCTCGAACTGCTCGCCGACGCGGGGGAGCCGCTCAGCATCCCGGTGATCGCGTCGCGGCTAGGGCTGCATCGCTCGATCACGTACCGCATCCTCCGCACGCTCGAGGACCACGGGCTCGTCGTGCGCGACGCGGCCGGTGCGGTGGAGCTCGGGCCGCGGATGGCGACACTCGCACGGTCGGTGTCGCGCGACCTGCAGTCGGCGGCCCTTCCGCAGCTGACGGCCGTCGCGAACGAGCTCACGATGACGGCCTTCCTCGCAGTGCTCGACCGCCACGACGTGGTCACGCTGGTGACCGTGGAGCCGTCGCACGCGCACGCCACGGTCGCCCAGCGGCCGGGCACGCGGCACCCGCTCGCTTCGGGTGCGCCGGGGATCGCCATCCAGTCCGCCCTGACCGAGGCGCAGTGGCGGGCGCTGCCGGGCGAGCATCCCCGCGACGACGCCGCACTCGCGCAGCGGCGGGGATACGCGACCAGCCACGACGAGGTGATCGCGGGTCTCGCGTCGATCGCCGTGCCGGTCGTGGCGCCCGGGCAGCCGGTGGCGGCGCTCGCCGTCGTCTACGTCGCGAACGACGTGGACGCCGCCGCGATCGGAGCGCGCCTGCGCACCGCAGCCGCCGCCATCGAGTCCGACCTCCGCTGACCCCTCCCTCCCCCCCCCGCCGAGTCCGCAAACTTTGCACGCTCGCACGGCGTTTGGTGTGCAATTTGTGCGGACTCGACGGTGGGTGAGAGCGTCAGGGGGCGACGAAGTCGCGGTGCTGGGCGGTTTGGGCGAGGGCGGAGAGCAGGGTGAAGCCGGAGAGGGAGTCCCAGCCGCCGGTCCAGGTCAGGTCGCGCGCGATCTCCCACACGGTGCCGCCGGGATGCGCGGCGACCTCCCGTGACCGGCGGAGGTGGTGCTCGCGCAGGGCGGCCGTGCGCTCCGCCAGGCCGGTGAAGGGATGCTCGTGCCCGGGCAGGGCGAGCGCGTCCAGCTCCCCGATGCGGCTGAGGCCGGCGAGGTAGTCGGCGATCGGGTTGGTGGCCGTCGGGCCGCCGAGGCCGAGACCCGAGTTGACGGTCGGCAGCACGTGGTCTCCGGTGAAGACGAGCCCGGCATCCTCGTCGTGGAGGCACAGATGGCCGGGAGTGTGCCCGGGCGTCCACAACGCGCGGAGGCGACGGCCCGGGATGTCGAGAAGGTCCCCGTCCGCGAGCACCGCGTCCGGTGCGGGCAGCCCGGCCGCGACGGGTGAGGCGACGGCCGCGAGCAGCTCCGGGCGGCGGTCGGCGGGAACGCCCCACGCGTCGAGGTCCGGCTCGGGGATCCCTCGGGTGATCGCCGCGGCGGCCTCGGCCTCGCGCGCGTGCATCATCAGGGTGGCGCCGCTCGCTGCGCGCACGGCCGCGGCGCCTCCCGCGTGGTCGGCATGGAGGTGCGTGATGACGATCGACGTGATGTCGCGCGGCGCGCGGCCCAGCGCATCCACCGCGCCCAGGAGCGCGCCGGCCGCCTCGACCGTGGGGGAGCCCGGGTCGATCACATGGAGGCGTCCACGATCGTCCTCGACGAGGTAGGCCAGGCTGTACGGCAGCCCGCCGCCCGGCATGGGGATGCGTACGGCGTGCACGCCCTCGGCGATCGTCTCGAAGCGGTCCACGACCGCCAGGCTAGACGACCGTCGGACCCTCGCGCGTCAGCCGGCCAGCTCCCGGCTGAGCAGGATCGGACGGAAGAACGCCGCCAGCTCGTCCGTGGCCGCCAGGGGCAGAACCGCCGACACGTACTGATCGGGCCGCACGACGACGATCGCACCGGCGCGGTCGATCCCGCGGTCCGCGAAGATGTCGTCGTCCGGGTCGGCGGCGTACACCTTCTCGTAGTCGATCAGGCCGAACGGCCCGACGCGCGGGAGGAAGAACTCGGGGACCGCGCCGAGGTCGACCGCCGTGTGGTCCTGCTGATAGATCACCTTGACGTCGAACCAGGCGTCCGGGTCGGCGCCGGCCGGCGTCGCGGCGAGCGGCGACTCGGGCGACGATGACAGCCAGCCGGCGAGGTCGGCCACGGCCGACGGCTCCCCGGCCCGGGCGGCGTCGGCGAAGACGTAGATGCGCCACCGGCCGTCGGCGCGCGCATGGTGGCCCAGGTGCACGGGGTTGCCGTCGCACACCCGTTCCACGGGAGCGGACTTGAAGCGCTTGCCGACCGGAAAACCGGTCGCGAGCTCCTGGTGGACCTGCTTCCCGACGATCAGCGACGGCGCGTACTGGGTCATGAACCCGGCCGGGAACTCGGCGGTGCGCACGTAGAAGTCCTCCAACTCCGACGGGCTCTCGAACTCCTCCGGCTTCTTCGCCATCAGGGTCGACCACTGCTTGTCGAAGTCGATGAGGTCTTTCGCGACGACCTGCCGCTCGGCGGAGTAGGTGGCGAGCAGGCTCTCCGGGCTGCGGCCGTCGAGCACGTGCCCGAGCTTCCAGCCGATGTTGAAGCCGTCCTGCATCGAGACGTTCATGCCCTGGCCGGCCTTCGCGCTGTGCGTGTGGCAGGCGTCGCCGGTGATGAAGACGCGCGGGGTGCGCATCCCGAGCTCCTCCGGCGGCACGTCGTCGAAGCGGTCGGTGAGCCGGTGACCGACCTCGTACACGCTGTGCCAGGCGACGTTGCGCACATCCAGCGTGTACGGGTGCAGGATGCGGTTGGCCTGCTCGATGATCTGCTCGATGGAGGTGGCCCGGATCGCCCCCTTATCTTCGGTCGAGACCTCGCCGAGGTCGACGTACATCCGGAACAGGTAGCCGCCTTCGCGGGGGATGAGCAGGATGTTGCCCGCCTCCGACTGGATCGAGCACTTGGTGCGGATGTCCGGGAAGTCGGTGACGGCCAGCGCATCCATCACACCCCAGGCGTGATTCGCCTGGTCGCCGGCGAGGTGGCAGCCGATGGCTTCTCGGACCTTGCTGCGCGCGCCGTCCGCGCCGACGACGTACTTCGCGTGCACCACGCGCTCGGCGCCCTCGTCCGTTCCGGCCGTCCGGCGCAGGGTGACGGCGACGGGATGCTCGCCCTCGCCGACCTCGAGCCGCACGAACTCGTAGCCGTAGTCGGGTGTCATCCTGGCCGGCGAGTTCGCCATCACCTCGGCGAAGTAGTCGAGCACGCGGGCCTGGTTGACGATCAGGTGGGGGAACTCGCTGACGCCGGTGGGGTCGTCGACCGGCCGCGCGGTGCGGACGATGCGGGACGGGTCGGCGGGGTCCGGCTTCCAGAACGCCATCTCGGTGATGCGGTAGGCCTCGGCGATGATCCGCTCGGCGAAGCCGAACGCCTGGAAGGTCTCGACGCTGCGGGCCTGGATGCCGTCGGCCTGCCCGATGGCGAGCCGGCCCGGGCGGCGCTCCACGATCCGTGTCGTGACGTTCGGGAACTGGGAGAGCTGGGCTGCGGCGATCATCCCGGCGGGGCCGGTGCCCACGATGAGCACATCCATCTCGTCCGGCAGCTCGGCGGGGCGGTCGATCCCGGTGCCGGCCGGCTCGTGGATGCGCGGGTCGCCGGAGACGTAGCCGTGGTGGTGGAACTGCACGGGAACCTCACTTCGTTGTAAGTCGTTCATTATGCGAACGCACCGTTCGCATATCGCGCGACCAGAGTACCGCATCCCGTAATGCCTGCACCGCGTAGCTTTGTGCAACAGAAGGCGCCGCAGCGGGGGTGGTGCCGCACCATAGGGGGATGTCGGAGTTCAGCACAGCCCAGGTGCACGCGGGAGAGACCCGCGATGCCGCCCACGGCGCCCGGGTCACACCCATCTACCTCACCGCGGGTTTCGAGTTCGACAGCTTCGCGCAGGCGGAAGGCCGCTTCGGCGGCGACGAGCCCGGATACACCTACAGCCGCTCCGGCAACCCGACGACCGCCGCCCTCGAGCGCCGCGTCGCCGCCCTGGAGCACGGCCGCGAGGCGATCGCGGTCGGCAGCGGCCAGGCCGCGCTGACGGTCGCCGTGCTCGGCCTCGTGCAGGCCGGCGACCACATCCTGTCGGCCCAGAGCGTCTACTCGGGCACCCGCGGGCTGTTCGAGAACGGCCTGCGCAGGCTCGGCGTCGAGATCGAGTTCGTCGACGACCCGACCGACCTCGCGGAATGGCGGCGGCGCATCCGGCCCACCACACGTGTGCTCTTCGGGGAGTCGATCGCGAACCCCGGCACCGAGATCCTCGACATCGCCGGCGTCGCGGACGTTGCGCACGAGAACGGCATCCCCTTCATCGTCGACAACACCCTCGCCACCCCGTACCTGCTGCGGCCGGGCGACCACGGTGCGGACATCGTCGTGCACTCCGCCAGCAAGTACCTCGGCGGCCACGGCTCCACGCTGGGCGGCCTGGTCGTCGACCAGGGCAGCTACGACTGGGCGGCCTCGCCGTTCGCGCACCTGACCGGACCCGACGACTGGCTGGACGGCGCGAGCTACGTGGCCACACACGGCGCGGCCGCCTACACGGCGTTCACCCGATCCGTCGTCGCGTCGCTCTTCGGGCCGGTGCTGTCCCCGCTGAACGCCTTCCTCATCCAGCAGGGCATCGAGACGCTCTCGCTCCGCGTGCAGCGGCAATCGGACACCGCGCTCGCCGTCGCCCGCTGGCTCGAAGCGCAGCCCGAGGTCACCGGGGTCGAGTACGCGGGCCTGCCGTCGCACCCGTCGCATCCCCTCGCCCAGCGGTACCTGCCGCGCGGTCAGGGCGCGGTCCTCGGGTTCACGCTCGCGGGCGGTGCCGCAGCGGCCGAACGGTTCTACGACGCCGTCGAGCTGTTCAGTCGCATGACGCACATCGGAGACGTTCGGTCGCTCATCCTCCACCCCGCCTCGACCACGCACGCGCACCTGCCGCGGCACGTGCGCGACGGGATCGGGATCGGCCCGGGGCTGCTGCGCCTGTCGATCGGCCTGGAGGACGCGGACGACCTGATCGCGGATCTGGCGCGAGGCATCGCGGCGGTCGCTACGGCGGACGTGGTGGTCGCCGGTGCAGCCGTCGCGGATGCGACCGTCGCGGGGGACGCAGAGCTGACATCGGCGCCGCTGAGCGCCGTGGCGGGGAGGTAGGCGAGCATGGCACGACTGCAGCATTTCGGCTGGTTCTTCAGCCGCGGCTTCGGGCCCCAGGGCTGGGGCCGGCCGTATTGGGAGTGGGACTACCGCTGGACGCGACCCGACCTGTACCAGCAGTCGGCGCGCGAACTCGAGCAGGCCGGACTCGATCTGGTCATCATCGAGGACGCCCTGTCGATCGGCTTCCCGGAGACCGTCGACTTGCGGGTGCGTGAGGCGTACGGCGGCCCGAAGCACGACCCGCTCATCCTCTCGCCCTATCTGCTGGATGCGACGCAGCACCTGGGTGTCGCTCCGACGATCAACGCCGGCGCCTACCCTCCGTACGTCGCCGCCCGCCAGTTCGCGAGCCTGCACCACCTGAGCGGTCACCGGCTCGGGGTCAACGTGGTCACCGACGTCGGCAGCGCGCGGCACCTCGGGCTCCCGGCGCTCTCGCACGACGCGGCCTATGACCGCGCGGAGGAGTGGCTCACCGTGATCCGGCGGCTGTGGCACAGCTGGGATGACGACGCGCTCATCGAGGATGCCGCGACGCGCCACTTCGCCGACGGCTCGAAGATCCGGCCGTTCGAACACGAGGGCGAGTACTTCCGGGTGGCCGGGCCGCTCAACGCCGTGCCGTTCACCGAGGGCGACCCGGCGATCGTCTCGCCGGGCGGCTCGCCGCGCGGCATCGCGTTCGCTGGGACGCACTCCGACGTGCAGCTCGCCCTCGCCCCGCTGGACGCGCAGAGCATCCGCGACTACCGGGCCAAGGTGCGTGAGGCGGCGGTGGCGGCCGGGCGCGACCCCGACTCCATCAAGGTGCTGTTCGTCTTCAAGCCGGAGGTCGTGCCGAGCGACGAGGAGGCGCGGAGGGTCGTCGAGGCGTCGAAGCATCCCACTGACGCGGAGCTGTACCGGGAGCTCGCCGGCCAGTCGAGCGACCTGGAGACCGATCTGACGCAGCTGTCGCTCGACGAGCCGTTCGACGTCTCGGTGTTCGGCGACCACGTGTCGCAGGGCAGCATCAAGGGGCTGTTCGGCAAACAGGGCATCCGCGACGGTGTCACGCTGCGCGACCTGGTCGCACCGAAGGTCGTCAAGGGACGCATCGCCGACCGCGAAGGGTTCGTCGGAACGGCCGAGCAGATCGCCGACTTCATCGAAGAACTGGGGGAGGAGGCGTCGAACGACGGCTTCATCTTCTCCGGCGACCTGCACCCGGTGACGCTGCACCGCAACCTGGACGAGCTCGTCCCGGTGCTGCGGCGGCGCGGGATCCTGCGGCGCGAGTTCGGCGACGGCGGCATCCGCGGCAACCTGTCCGACTTCTGAGCCGGTCGGCTACGCGTCCTGCTCCTTGCGGGCGCGGAAGGCGACCATGTTCATCCGGTTGCCGCAGCGCACGCTGCAGAAGCGCTTGGAACCGTTGCGGGAGAGGTCGAGCAGGAGGCCGGTGCAGTCGTCGGCCGCGCAGACGCGCAGGCGGCCGGTCTCGTCGGAACGGATCACATCCACCAGGGCCAGCGCGATCTCGACACGGATGCGCTCGGCGAGCGGCGCATCCTGGGCCGTGGCGTGCAGGTGCCAGTCGAACCCGTCGTGGCGCATCAGGTACGGCAGGGCGTGCGCCTCTGCCAGCATGGCATTGACCTCGACGGCCGCCTCGTCGCGGTCGAGCGTCCAGGTGCGGCGGATGCGGTCGCGCGTCTCGTGGACGGCCCGCAGTTCGGCTTCGTCGCCGTCGACCCGGCCCGAGTAGCGGTTCTCGGTGAGCAGCGCGACCAACTGCTCCGGGGTCGCGAGCTCGTCCTCGCCGCTGCGCGAGGCGTCGGGCACCGTGTTGCCGAGCAGGACGGCGAACTCCAGAGCATCCTCTGTGTCAGGGGCAAAATGCAAGTTGACTCCTTACTCGTTACGAGCGTACCGTCAGGACCATCATCGCTGACGACCCTGACAGGTGACCCTATGACGCATCGGCATCCGACTTCTCTCGGCCTGCTCATCGCCGTGCTCTCTGCGGCCACGTTCGGGATGTCGGGCGCCTTCATCAAACCGCTGCTCGAGAGCGGCTGGTCGCCCGTCGCCGCCGTGACCGCGCGGGCTCTGATCGGCGGGGTCGTGCTGCTGCCGTTCGCGCTGATCGCGGTGCGCGGCCGTTGGGCTGCCGTCTGGCGGGGCCGCTGGCGGCTGCTCGGGATGGCGCTCGTCGGCGTCGCCGGCACCCAGGTGCTGTACTTCGCGGCCATCCAGCGCATCCCCGTGAGCACGGGCATCCTCGTCGAGTACCTCGCGCCCGTCCTGCTTGTCGTCGCCGTATGGATGCGTACCCGTCGCGCTCCGCGGGTCGTCGTCCTGGCCGGCTCTGTGCTGGCGATCGGCGGACTCGTGCTGGTCGTCTCGCCCGGCGGGTCCGGCGCGCTCGACCCGCTCGGGCTCGTGCTGGCGGTGCTCGCCATGGGCGGATGCGCGGCCTTCTACGTCATCGCCGCGAGACCGAGCGACGGACTCCCGCCCGTCGCCCTGGCCTCCGGCGGACTCCTGATCGGGGCGATCGCCCTCGGCGCCGTCGGCGCGACGGGCGTGCTGCCGGTCACGGTGAGCTTCGCCGACGTGCCGCTGTTCGGCCAGTCGGTGGCGTGGTGGGTGCCGCTCGCCGTTGTCGGGGTGTTCGCCACGGCCGTCGCCTACGCTGCGAGCATCACCGCGACGGAGCTGCTCGGTTCTCGACTCGCGTCGTTCACCGGTCTGCTGGAGGTCGTCGCGGCGACCCTGTACGCCTGGCTGCTGCTGGGGGAGCAGCTCGGGTTGCTCCAGCTGCTGGGCGGCCTGCTCATCCTCGGCGGGATCGCGCTGGTGCGCGCGGATCGCTCCGACCCGGCCGACGGCGTCGCACCCGACGACACAGGCTCGCCTGAGGAGTCCGCGCCGCTCGGTTCCGCGATCCCGGGGAGCAAACCGCGCTGACCCCTTGCCGCGGCTCTCGTACGCGCCGATGGTGGGGACATGGATGCGACGAGCCGCGATGAGGACCGGCGGGGGCACGACGAGGACAAGTCGACGATCGACGTGCGCCTGACCGGCGTGCGCGACCCGCGGGACCCGGACGGCCTGCTGACGGTCGAGCAGGACGCCGACCGTCCCGACCCGTCGCGGTTCGGGATCCCCGAGACGGACACGCTCGAGCGGGAGCAGGCGTACGTTGCCCGGCTGCGCGCGGGCGGGTCGTCGGACGACCTGCCGCAGGTCCCGCCGAAGCGCGGCGTGACCGGCCGGGGCTGAGCCGCCGCCCGGCAGCGGCGAGAATGGGGTGATGGCCCTCCCCGCGACCGAGCGCATCGTCCCCGTCCCGGTCACCCGCATCGAGCTGGAGGCCGCCGTCGCCTTCGGAACCCTCCGCCGCGCGTTCGAAGCGGAGGTGCCCCCGCTCGACGTCGCGCAGCTGCGCGACCTCCTCGCGGACGATGCGGACTGGCGCCGGCTCACCCGCGAGACGGCCGGACCCGGCATCCATCGGTTCGTGCGGTTCTGGACCGACCACCCGACGGCGGTGATGCGCGTGGGCGGCGCCGACATCCCGAGCGCGGTGTACCTCATCGGCGACTACGCCACGGCCGCGCGGATGTTCCGGCATGATCCCGGCACACTGCTGTACACCCCGATCCGGGTCGAACTGCACGCTGCGCGTGGCGGCGGCACGGTGCTGAGCGTCGATCAGCCGAGCAGTCGGCTGGCGAGCTTCGGAAACAACAAGGTCACCCAAGCAGGCTTCGAACTCGATCGGATGCTCGGCGACCTGCTCGAGGAGCTCGGCCTGCCCCGGCCCAGCGTGCTGCGCCGCTGAGCCGGGGCGGGATCGTCAGCTCCCGGGGATGCTGGCGATCGGCAGCGTCATGACCGTGAGATCCTTCTGGATCTCGGGATCGTTCAGATGCTGCGTGAACAGCCTCTTCAGCTGGTCCTGGTCGACCGTGGGAAGAGGCGTGCCACGCAGGTCCTCCACGATCGATCGATACCGCTCCGCCATCCGGGTGAGGGTCGCGTAGCAGTTCTCATTCAGCCAATCGACGGACTGACCGGCGTAGAACGCGCCGTCCCGACCGCTGACAAAGCAGTACGGTTGCTCGCGCGGGAGGAACGGGAACCGGTTGGATTCAACGGCGGCGGCATCGGCGGCGAACATGTCCCAGCCGCCGGTCGATCCCTCGGCGTTCGCCCAGGGCCAGGTCGCGTCGTCCCCCTCGGGGAACAGGGTCGCCCAGTTGCTGTCGCTGCCCAGGCGGCCGTCCTGCGAGGAGGTTCCGTAGACCACGGACCCGATCGTGGCGGAGGACAGAGGGAACACCTGATCCGTGATCTTCGTGACCATCTCGGGATCGGCGATCGCCTTCGTGATGGCGGCGGCGAACCCGTCCGTGCTCTGCGCGATGAACGCCTCGCGGTCCGCGGCGAGCTTGGCCTGGAGTGCCGCGTGGGCGTGCCACTTCTGCGTTGCCGCCTTGGCCACGACTTCCGCTCCGGAGCGCGGATCGGCCACCTCGGCCGCGAGCGCTGCCCGGTCGACCGCGGCATCCACGAGTCCCAGGTTGAACACCTCGGTCGCCTGCCAGGCCGCGAACATGTCTCCTGCGGCCGCGGACATGGATGTGGTGAGCTCGTCGATGTGGTCCGGCAGCCACTCCTGGAACCGCTTGTCGCGGATGCCCTTCATGTAGTCGAGCTGAATCGGCGAGGTGTCCCGGAACGCGGCGATGAACGCGCCGATCAGGGCGCCGATCAGCACGATCACGATGGCGACGACCGGGCTTGCGAAGGACACCACGAAGCCGGCCGAGTTGGCCAGAAGAGCAACCACGTTCTGGGCGATGTCGATGTCGTCGCCGCTTGTGATGGCGTTCGCCAGCCCGAGGGCCTCGGCGAGAACGGGAACCTGTCCGGCGAAGATCTCGGCCTTCTGGAGCTTCGAGAGGTCGGAGTCGAAGGCGCCCGTGACGTCGAAGATCCACCGCAGCGCCTCGACGCCGTCGAGAGCCTCGAGACCCTTGAGGTCGCGGAACTTGGCGGTGTGGGCGAACTCGTTCAGTTCGGCCCGTGTGGCGGGAAGGGCGGTGAACACGTTGCCGTCCTTCGCGCCGGCCCCGGCGAGGTCGGAGAAGTCCCCGCCCTTCTCGACCAGTGCGGCGAACTTCTTCCGCCCGAGGTCCAGGAGTTCGGGGGCGCTCAGCGCGGCCAGGGCTTTCCCGCTGGTGTCGACCGTCCCGATGTCCAGCATCCTGCTCAGTTCGGCTGTGACGCGACTCGTCTCCGGACCGGCCCAGGCCGGTTCGGCGCCCGTCGTGCCGGGGATCAGCGCGATGGCCACCGCGGCCACAGCCAGCTGGGCGGTCAGCCTGCGAATTCTTCTCATGTCGTCTCCCATCGGCCGGGCGTTCTGCTCGGCGGTGCTACTGATGAAGACGAAGTGGTATACCCCCTTCTGACGCGTGGCCCGGCGGGTCGGGTCTATGAGCCTCTCAATGCATGTCGCTCTGCGGCCGGCCCCTCACGATGTCGGTGCGGCGGCGTACTGTCTGCCGCATGAGCGACACCAGCGGCACCACGAACGGCTCCGGCGACGATGTGCTCGGCGCCCGCGGCGACGACAGCAACCCCGCGAGCAAGGACCCGTCGGAGTGGGTCACCGGCGACGAGCCGATGACCGCATCCCAGCGCAGCTACCTCGACACCCTCGCCCGCGAGGCCGGTGAGGAGCTCCCCGCCGACCTCACGAAGGCGCAGGCATCGGAGCACATCGACCGGCTCCAGCAGAAGACCGGGCGCGGTCAGGGCTGACGCCGGCCGGGTCTCTGCTCGTCAGCTGCGCAGGAAGTCGGCTACCCAGCGGGCACTCCGCTTCGGCGTCCGCTTCTGGGTCGTGTAGTCGACGTGGACGATCCCGAAGCGGCGGGAAAAGCCCCAGGCCCACTCCCAGTTGTCGATCAGCGACCAGATGAAGTAGCCGCGGAGCGGCAGGCCCTGGGCCACCGCATCCCGGGCCGCCTCGAAGTGCGCCTGCAGGTAGTCGACGCGCTCCGGGTCCTCGACGGCTCCTTCCGAGTCGACCCGGTCGGGATACGCGGCGCCGTTCTCCGTGATGTACAGCGGGAGGTCGGGTGCAAGGTCGTGTGCCATGCGGAGCACATCCACCATCCCGTCAGGATGTATCTCCCAGCCCATCTGGGTGACGGGCGCGCCCGTCCTCACGAAGCGGACGTGCTCACTGCCCGGGTAGGCGCTGGCGGGACTGCCGGTCGCGGGCGTCGAGCCGGAGGCAACGGTGTGGCGGCTGTAGTAGTTGACGCCGAGGAAGTCGATCGGCGCCGAGATGCGGCGGAGGTCGTCGTCGGTGGCGTTCTCGGCGAACCACGCCGTCTCGCCGAGGTCGTCCAGCACGTCGGCCGGGTAGGCGCCGCGCAGCACGGGTTCGAGGAAGAGGCGATTGCTGAGCCCGTCGATCCGGCGCGCGGCGTCCGCATCCCCGTCGGTGTCGCCGGCCGGCTGCACCGAGTAGAGGTTGAGCGTCGTGCCGACTCGGGACGTGGAGTCGCTCGCGCGCAGCGCTTCGAGTGCGTGTCCGTGCCCGAGGAGGAGGTGGTGCGCAGCGTGCGCCGCCCGCGAGCCGACCGTGTGTCCCGGCGCGTGATACCCGCTCGCGTACCCGAGGAAGGCCGAGCACCACGGTTCGTTGAGCGTGATCCAGTGCGAGACGAGGTCGCCGAGCTGGTCGGCGACGTGCGCGGCGTAGTCGGCGAAGCGGAGTGCAGTGTCGCGCTGCAGCCAGCCCCCGCGGTCCTCGAGAGCCTGGGGAAGATCCCAGTGGTACAACGTCGCCCACGGCGTCACGCCACGCTGCAGCAGCGACTCCGCGAGGCGGCGGTAGAAGTCGACGCCCGCTCGGTTCGGCGCTCCGGTGCCGTCGGGCTGGATGCGCGGCCAGGCGATCGAGAAGCGGTACGCGTCGAGACCGAGGTCGCCCATCAGCGTGACGTCCTCCGCCGAGCGATGGTAGTGGTCGTCTGCCGCATCCCCCGTACTGCCGTCGGCGATGGCGCCGGGTCGCCGGGCGAAGGTGTCCCAGATGCTCTCGCCCCGACCGTCCTCCCGGGTCGCCCCCTCGATCTGGTAAGAGGCCGTTGCGGTTCCGACGACGAAATCGTCGGGAAGGTCGCTCCTGCGCATGGTCATTGCTCCTTCGCGGGGGCGAGCCAGTCGCCGTCGCCGTTCTCGTCGGCCCCTCCTCAGGAGGGTATCCGCTGAAGCGGAACGACGATGACGACGGCGAGAGAGGCCGGGCGCACACCTCTCCACACCGACCGCGCGCTGGGATATGGTTCGGCCACGGCGGTCTTGGGCGGAGGCGAGCAGCATGCGTGGAGCTGTACGGCACGTGGAGTGGGTGGGCGACGAGGACCCGCAACGACTGGAGGCCGCGGTGCTGACCCTCGCGCCGGACAGGCTCGACGCCCTCGGCACCTCGCGGACCACCGACTACGTCACCAGCTGGGCGCTGGAGACCGGGCCGGACTGGGTGACCTCGCGGCTCTCGGTGTCGGTCGCCGGCCGCGGGTTCACGCGCTGGCTCGTGCTGACGCGCAGCACCCACGGCACCTGGGCGACCGAGACGTACGCCCACGGCGACGTGCGCTACCACGGCGAACCGATGCCCGATCCGGGCGCGGCACACCCGGAAGCCCTGGAGGACGCACTCGACTGCGACCTCGCGCTCTGTCCGGTCACCAACACGATGCCGATCCTGCGCCTGCGTGCCCGAGAGGGGCTGGCGGAGACCGAGCTCACGATGGCGTGGGTCGACCTGCCGTCGCTCGCGGTCATCCCGAGCCGGCAGGCGTACAGCGCCGCGAAACCGTACGACCCGGCTTCCGGTCACAGCGTGGTGCGGTACCGCAGTGTGGGCGAAACGTTCATGGCCGATCTCACCGTGGATGAGGACGGCATCGTGATCGACTATCCGCGGCTAGCCCGGCGCATCCTCTGAACACCCACGACCGCACACGGAATCGGCGCCGCCAGCAGTCGTGACCGCTGACGGCGCCGAGACCTCGGGCCAACCGCGCTACGGTGTCGCCGTGATCGACAGTCCGTCGAACTGGTTGATCGCCGACTGCGTCACGTCGTGCGACGTCGAGAAGATCCCGGCGTCCTGCGTCGCCGCCGCAGAGGCGAGGGTGACCGGCGAACCGATCGGCACGTAGTTGACGCCGTCGTACGAGTACGACGCCGTGTAGGACGTGCCGGTGCGGGCGAGCTGCACCCAGATCGGCCGGAAGACGTCGACCGACGCCTTCGCCTCCGTGTCGAGGTAGCCGTCGCCGTTGGCATCCCACTCGAACACCACGCCGTTGCGTGCCGTCACCGCGACGACCGCGTAGCCGGCCGACGAACCGGCCTTCGTGATGTCGTTGCGGACCATCACGCCCGACTTCGCCGAGGCGTTCGCGTCGTTCACCGATACGACCCGTGCCGACACCGCGGAGTTCGCGGTGAACGACCCGGCCTTGTAGATCGCCCCGAACTGGTCGGAGTGCTGACCGCCCGCGCCCCACACGTCCGCTCCGGCTGCGGCGATCCCGTAGGCGTCACCGGCCTGTCCGAAGTAGGAGCTGACCGCGGAGGAGCCGGCCGTCGACAGGCCCGTGACGGGCGCATCCACCGGGCAGCCGGCGAACCCGAACTGGTTGGCGTTGAGCGACGTCCGGTACTGCGGCGCCACACCGGCCGCGCAGATCACGTCACGGGCGCCGGCGGGCCAGTTGGCACCGGAGACCTTGACGTTGTTGACCAGCGTGTTGTTGTGGGCCGCGGCGTTCGGGGCCGAGATTCCTCCGGAGTTGTACCAGTTGTTCTGGATGGTGTTGTCGCTGGTGTTGTTCCTCAGGCTGTAGGCGTTCGTGAAGACGAAGGAGCCGCCCTGGACCACGTTGTTCTCGTACGTCATGTACCGCGACCCCTCATCGAGGTAGAGGCCGACGCCCGAGATGTTGAACAGGTAGTTCTTGTCGACGACCGATCCGGGGCTGGCGGACAGGTTGTAGACCGAGCCGCCGTCGGCGAAACGCGCCTTCGTGTTGTGCACGAGGTTGCCCTCGACCCGGTTGTCCTTCAGGGTCGTCGGCGTCGTGTACAGCGTGTTCCACTTGTAGTAACCGCGGTCGACGTAGTCGTTCGATCCGCCCGCGTCGTTGATGCCCCAGCCGTAGCCGGTGTCGATCCCGTCGTACGGAACGTTGGAGACCTCGTTGTGCAGGATCTGCGCCCGCGTCACGTAGGTGCTCAGGATCCCGCTGTTGTCCTTGTAGTCCACCGACACCCGGTCGATCGTGTTGTCCTGGATGCGGATGTCCTGGTTGACCATGCGCGGATCGCTCGGGTGGTGCGCGTCCGGGAGGACGCCTCCGACCGCGATGCCGTGTCCGCTGTCTTCCATGAACCGGTTGCCGACGACGTCGATGCTGCTTGCGCCGTATCCGACCCCGTTCGCCATGGCGTTGGTGTCGTTGCCGATGCCGAGGGCCGACGACCCGAGGTTCGTGAACGTGTTGCCGGTGAACGAGACGCGGCTCGCCGCCGACACCTGCACGGCCGCGGGCTCCTGGTACCAGCTCGTGCGGGCGCGCTCGAACATCTCGCAGCCGCGGGAGCAGCTGGTGAACGCGTCGGCGGGCCGGTAGTCGTAGGAGCCCTTGATGAAGAGGCCGTTCTGCTGGTCGGCGTAGCCGTCGGTCGACGGGCCGAGCCACGACGTGCCCGAGAACTGGATGCCCTCGAACGAGAGACCGCTCACCGGCTTGTCGTAGGTGCCGCCGATGCTGATCAGCGACTGCAGCCGCGGCAGCTCGATGTCGAGCTTGTTCGGGTCGACCCCGTCGGCCGGCTTGTAGTACAGCTTTCCGCCGCGTGGGTCGATGTACCACTGGTTGGTCTGCGTCAGGAAGGCGAGCGAGTTGTCGAGGTACCAGCTCGGCCCGGCCAGGAAGGAGTTCTGGACGGTGTCCCAGCCCCAGGTGTTGTTGTCCCAGGCAGGCTGCGCCATCGTGATCTGCGTCGGGCTGATGCTCTGGACCGGCGAGTATCGGTTGGTGAAGTCGCCGAGCGACTCGAACTCGATGCGGCTCTGGTCGGGGAGCCCGGCGAGGTACGCGAGTGCCGGGTTCTTGATCGTCAGCCCGGTGGCGGTGGGCGTCACGTCGGCGTTGGCCAGGCGGATGGATGCGCGTGGAGCGATCACGCCGTCGACGTAGAGCTGGCGGGTGTCGAGCCCCGCCGGGGTGTCGGCGACCCAGATCCCGACGCCGGCGTCCGACTTCGTCCAGCCGGAGACGTCGGACGCCCCGCTGATGACCGGGTGCGCACCGGGTGCGGCAGCCCAGTGGACCGTGTTCGTGCCTCCGCCGTCGTCGGCGTCGAAGGTGAGCGGCTTGTCGATGCGGTACGTGCCGTCGGCCAGCTGCACGGTGACGTCACCGTGTTTGACCGATGGCCGCAGCACGTGCTGGGCGCGCTCGAGGGAGCACGGCTGCGACTGGGAGCAGTGCCCGGCGTTCTTGCCGTCGGGCGCAGCGTAGAAGATGGTCGCCGGCGCGGCCTGCGCCTTGAGCGGGATCAGCGCGGAGGCGATGACGGCTGCGGCTCCGAGGACCGCAAGCACTGCGGGTCGCCCTCGTCTCCTGGCCATCGATCGTCGCGAGTCTGACGTCAATGTCATGTTCGATCGCTTCCTGTCATGGAGGGCGTCGGTGCCCCCAGAACAGGGTTAGCATACGTATGATGTTTACTGCAAGAGACGTATGATGTTTGCGTGATCCGTCGCGATCACGATGGGTCGGGGGCCAGGCCCGCCGCATCCAGCTCCTCCCAGAGGGCCTCCGGGATGTCCGCCCGGTAGCGATCGACGGTGCTGCGCACATGGTCTTCCGTGCGCATCCCCGTCACGACGGACACGACGGCGCGATGCCGCAGCGGGTACTGGATGGCGGCTGCGGGAAGGCTGACGCCGTGGTCGCGGCAGATCTCCGCGATCCTCCGTGCGCGCTCGATCACTTCGGCCGGCGCCGATGCGTAGTCGAAATGCGCGGCCGGATCGATCGTCTCGGAGCTCAGCAGCCCCGAATTGTAGACGGCCGCCGCGACGACGCCGACGCCGCGTTCCGCCGCGATCGGCAGAAGGTCGTCGAGCGCCGACGGGTCGAGCAGGGTGAAGCGGCCGGCCACCATGACGATATCGACGTCGGTGCGACGGACGAACTCCGCCAGCATCGCGGACTGGTTCATGCCGGCGCCGATGGCCCCCACCACACCCTGCTCGCGCAGCTCCACCAGCGCGTCGACGCCGGTGGTGGATGCGACCTCCCAGTGGTCGTCCGGGTCGTGCAGGTAGGCGATGTCGAGCCGATCGATGCCGAGTCGGGCGAGCGACTGCTCCACCGAGCGGAGGATGCCGTCGCGGCTGAAGTCCCAGACCCTGCGCGTGCTCGCTGGAACGACGAAGCCGTCGTCGTCGAGGCGGTCGGCGCTCTCCGGACTGTCGACGAGCAGCCGGCCGACCTTGGAGGAGAGCGCGAAGCGGTCGCGCGGCGTCTCGCCGAGGGCGCGACCGAGGCGGCGCTCGGAGAGGCCCAGCCCGTAGTGCGGCGCGGTGTCGAAGTACCGGAGGCCCTCCTCCCAGGCGGAGTTCACTGCGCCCTGAGCCTCCTCGTCGGTGGTCTCGCGGAAGAGGTTGCCGAGCTGGGCGGCGCCGAAGCCGAGTTCCGTCAGGTCGGTCCCGGTGCGGAGGGTGCGGGTGGGCAGTGTCGGTGTCATCGCAGGGCCTTCTTCGTCGGAGGAGCAGAATCGCTTCCTTTCAGCATACGTATTATGTTTGGATCATTCGAGACGAGGACGTCACGCCAGGTCCGTTCGGGACGGGCGAGGGACGAGGAAGGAGCGGCCGGCGATGTTGGCGGCGAACTACGCAGGCGAGCGCACGATCACGATCGAGGAGCGGGAGGCGGCGGAGCTGCGACCCGGCGAGGTGCGGATCGCCGTCGCCTACGCGGGGATCTGCGGCACCGATCTGCACATCTACCACGGCGACATGGATGCGCGGGTCACGCTGCCGGCGACGATCGGCCACGAGATGTCCGGCACGATCTCCGCGATCGGTCCGGACGTCGAGGGATGGGCGGTCGGCGACGCCGTCACGGTCATGCCGCTGGCGTGGGACGGCACGTGTCCCGCCTGCCGTGCGGGCAACGAGCACATCTGCCAGAACCTCGACTTCATCGGCATCGACAGCCCCGGCGCCCTGCAGCAGAGCTGGAACGTCCCTGCCTCCACGCTCGTCCGCCTGCCGGACGGGGTGTCGCTGAGGGATGCGGCGCTGGTCGAGCCGGTCGCGGTCGCCGTTCACGACGTGCGCCGCTCGGAACTGGCGCCCGGCGACCGGGCCGTCGTGATCGGCGCAGGTCCCATCGGCGTGCTCATCGCCACCGTCGCGACCGCCTTCGGCGCCGAGGTCGTGATCGCCGAGATCGATCGCGGCCGCCGGGCCGCTGCGGAGGAGATGGGCCTGCGGACCCTCGACCCGAGTGCGGTGGACCAGGTCGCGTGGGTCGAGGAGTGGACCGGGGGAGCCGGCGCGGACGTGGTGTTCGAGGTCTCCGGCTCGGCGGCGGCCGTGCTCGGCGCGACGTCGCTGGCGAAGGTCCGCGGCACGCTCGTCGTCGTCGCCATCCACTCCCAGCCGCGGCCGATCGATCTGCACCGGGTGTTCTGGCGCGAGCTCCTCATCCTCGGAGCGCGCGTGTACCAGCGGCAGGACTTCGAGCGGGCAGTGGAGCTCGTCGCGGGAGGTGACATCCCCGCCGACCGGTTGATCACACGGGTGGTTCCGCTCGCCGAGACGGCGTCGGCGCTCGAGGCCCTCGAGGCCGGCGGGGCGATGAAGATCCTCGTGGAGGTCGGCCGATGAGCGGCTTCGACCTCTCCGGCCGGCTGGCGGTCGTCACCGGGGCGAAGCGCGGCATCGGCTTCGCGATCGCGGAGGCGCTCGCCGCGGCCGGCGCCGACATCGTCGGCGTCTCCGCGACGCTCGACCCCGAGGGCTCCGCGATCGGCGACCGGGTGCGGTCGCTCGGACGGAGCTTCGAGGGGCACCGCGTCGACTTCGCCGACCGCGCCCAGGTGAGCGCGTTCGCCGCGGAGCTCGCCGCCCGCGACCGTCACGCCGACATCCTCGTGAACAACGCCGGGACCATCCGGCGGGCCCCGGCGGCCGAGCATCCGCTGGAGTGGTTCGACGAGGTTCTGGAGGTGGACCTGACGAGCGGGTTCGTGCTCAGCCAGGCGCTGGGCGGCCGGATGCTGGAAGCGGGCGGCGGCCGGGTCGTCTTCACCGCATCCCTGCTGTCCTTTCAGGGCGGCATCAACGTTCCGGGGTACGCGGCCGCGAAATCCGGCGTGGCCGGGCTCGTCCGCGCCCTCTCGAACGAGTGGGCCGGGAGGGGCGTGACCGTGAACGGCATCGCTCCCGGGTACATCGCGACGGACAACACCCACGCGCTGCAGGACGACCCCGATCGCTCGCGGTCGATCCTCGAGCGCATCCCGGCCGGTCGATGGGGGACGCCGGAGGACATCGGGGGAGCGGCCGTGTTCCTCGCCTCCGACGCCGCCCGCTACGTCTCCGGCGCGATCCTGCCCGTCGACGGCGGATGGCTCGGGCGATGACGGGGTTCGAACCGATCCTCCCGGTCGTCGTGATCGACGATGCGCGAGATGCTGAGGCCCTGGGCCGCGCGCTCCTCGCCGGCGGCATCCACCAGGCCGAGATCACGCTGCGGACGCCGGCTGCTCTGAGTGCGCTGCGCGCTCTGGCCGGGATGCCGGGGTTGCGCGTCGGCGTGGGAACCGTCCTGGAGCCCGAGCAGGCGGAGGCCGCGATCGACGCCGGCGCGACATTCGTGGTGAGCCCGGGCCTCTCCGAGTCCGTCCTCGCGGTGTGCGAGCGGCGCGGAGTGCAGGCCGTTCCCGGCGCGGTGACGGCGACCGAGGTGATGCGCGCCCGGTCGCTGGGCCTGCGGACCCTGAAGTTCTTCCCTGCCGAATCCTCGGGCGGACCTGCCGCTCTATCGGCGCTGTCGTCCGTGTTCCCGGACCTGGCGTTCGTCCCGACCGGCGGGATCGACGCGTCTCGAGCCGCAGACTATCTCGCGCTGCCGTCCGTGATCGCGGTCGGGGGCAGTTGGATGGTGCCGCGTGCCGCCATCGCGGCCGGCGATTTCACAGGCGTCGAGGCGCTATGCCGGACGGCGGTCGAGGCGGCACGATGACCGGCCGCGTTAGTCGCGTCAGCCGCTTGGCAAACATCATACGTATGCCCTATAGTCAAGATCACGCCTCCTCGGAGTCGTCAACGAAGTCGACAAGACAAGGACATCTCATGGTCGGAATCCACACTGTGGTGCGTTCACGCCGTAGGCCGGCGCTGACCGTCGCCGCACTTGGCGCCGCGACGGCGCTCCTGGCTCTCACCGGTTGCAGTACCGGCGGGAGCTCGGCGAACGGGTCGTACGGCTTTCCCGAAGCCAAGCAGGACACCTCCTCGACGATCACCGTCTGGGTGGACGCGGACCGTCAGGCCGCGGCGAAGGCATTCGAGAAGGCGAACCCGGACACCAAGATCAAGGTCGTCACCTACGACGGGTCGGCCAACGGCTCCAACTCCTTCAGGACGAAGATGCAGCTCTTCGACCGTGCCGGCAGCGGCTGGCCGGACGTGGTCTTCTCCAGCCAGAACAACGACGCCGCCTGGGCGAGCCAGAAGAGCAACGGCAAGCAGGCCTTCGCCGCCGTGCTCGACAAGGGCCTCGTCCCCAAGGACACCCTCGACAACTTCACCGAGGGCGCCCTCAACCCGTGCACCGTCAACGGGCAGGTGTACTGCCTCCGCAACGACCTCGCCCAAGCCGTGCTCTGGTACGACAAGACCCTGATGGACAAGTTCGGCTACGCCGTCCCCACCACCTGGGAGGAGTACCAGGCGCTCGGCGAGAAGGTCGCGGCCGAGCACCCCGGTTACATCATCGGCACCGCCGGTGACGCCTGGACACCCGAGGTGTTCATGTGGGGCAGCAAGTGCCAGGCCAACGACATCACCGGCCCGAAGTCGGTGACCGTCAAGACCGACAGCACCGAGTGCAAGCGCGCCGCCACCCTGCTCGACACGCTCCGCGAGAACAAGACGGTCCCGGCCGTCAGCGTCTTCACTCCGGAGTTCGTCAAGAGCTACGCGGGCAAGGTGCTGATGATGCCCGGCCCTGCCTGGTACGCCGGCGCCATCTTCAACAACCCGCAGTCGCTCAACGTGCCGGCGGGCGAGCTCGGCGTCGCGGCCCCGCTGCCCTGGAAGGGCGAGGACAAGGCCGTGACAGGCAACGTCGGCGGCGGCACCTGGTTCATCTCCAGCCACTCCAAGAACCTGAAGGCCGCCGAGAAGTTCGCGCAGTTCGTGACGACCTCCGACGACTACCAGGTGGATGTCGCCCCCGGCTACCCGGCGTATGCGCCGGCGGCCAAGAAGTGGATCGAGAAGCAGGAGGCCAGCAAGTACTACGCCACCTCCCTCGAGCCGGTCGCGACCGCCGCCTCCCAGGTGTGGGACGGCTGGGGCTACGGCGTCTTCAGCCAGGAGGCCGTCTGGGCCAAGACGATGACCCCGGCCATCACGGGCGGGAAGTCGATCGAGAGCCTGCTGCCCACCTGGCAGGAGGCCATCGCGAACCAGGCCAAGGTCGACGGATACAAGGTGAACTGACATGACCCTCGCTCCACCGAGCGACCAGCTGGCCGCCGGCGCCCCAGAGCACCGGCGGTCAGCCCGGCGGAGCAGCCGGGCACCAGGACGCACGCCCATCGGCTACGTCTTCGTCTCGCTCTACGCCCTGCTCGCCATCGCCTTCGGCATCCTGCCCGCCCTGTACGCGGTCCTGCTCGCCTTCACCCGGGCGGACGGCGGGTTCGCCGGAATCGACAACTTCATCACGGTCGTCACCGACTTCCGGTTCTGGCCGGCCGTGCTGCACGTGACGATCTACCTCGTCATCTGGCTGATCGGCCTCGTGATCTTCGTCGTGCTGCTGGCGCTCGTCGTCCACGCCCTGCGCGTGCGGTGGGCGAGCACCGGCCTGCGGTTCATCTACTACCTGCCGGGCGCGCTCGCCGGCGCCTCCAGCGTCCTGCTCTGGCTGTTCGTGCTCGACCCGACGGCAAGCCCGGTCAGCGGACTGCTCCGGCTCATGGGGATGAACAGCTTCGTACAGGTCATCCAGCCGGGCAACCTGCCGGCCATCTTCGCGATCATCGCGTTCTGGACGGGCGCGGGCGGCTGGATCGTGATCATGTACGGCGCGCTCAACAACATCAGCACCGACGTGATCGAGGCGGCGCGCATCGACGGGGCCAATGCCGTGCAGATCGCCCTCCGCATCCAATTGCCGATGCTCCGCAAGTGGATCGCGTACATGGGGGTGATGTCGCTGGCGGCCGGCACGCAGCTGTTCGTCGAGCCCCAGCTGCTCAGCCAGGCGAGCAACGCTGTCGTCCCCAACGACTACTCGCTCAACCAGCTCGCCTACCAGTACGCGTTCCAGCAGAACGACTTCAACGGCGCCGCCGCGATCTCGCTCCTGCTGCTGATCGTCGCGCTCCTGCTGTCCTGGGTGTTCGTCACCCGCGGCGGCCTGTTCGAGAAGGAATGACCATGACCGCACTCACCGCAGAGCGCCGCCGCGCCAGTCTGCGCGGCTGGAGCGGACGCTCCATCGCGGGCGTCATCCTCGTCGTCTTCGTGCTGTTCTTCGCCATCCCGATCGTCTGGCTGCTGTTCGCGGTGACCAAGTCGTCCAAGGCGCTGATCGTCGCCAACCCGTTCTCGGTCGGGTCGTGGTCGGACTTCGTCGCCAACTGGAACCAGCTGTTCGGCTTCCAGGACGGCGCGGTGACGCTGTGGATCGGCAACTCGGCGCTGTACTCGATCGGCGCGCTGATCATCACGCTGATCGTGAGCATCCCGGCCGGCTACGCGCTGGCGCTGACCGAGTTCCGGCTCCGCAAGGCGCTGCTCGTGCTCACCCTGGTGGTCATGCTCATCCCGAGCACGGCGCTGGTGCTGCCGATCTTCCTGGAGCTCAACAGCGTCGGCCTGATCGGGAGCCCGCTGTCGGTGATCCTGCCGATGTCGTTCTTCCCGTTCGGCGTCTACCTGACGTACATCTACTTCTCGACGAGCATCCCGCGCGACCTGCTCGCGGCCGCACGGATCGACGGTTGCACCGAGTTCCAGGTGTTCACCCGGGTCGCGCTGCCGCTGGCGGCTCCGATCGTCGCACTGGTGGCGTTCTTCAGCTTCGTGCAGAACTGGAACAACTTCTTCCTGCCGTTCGTGATGCTGCCCTCGAGCGACGGCTACCCGATCCAGGTCGGGCTGACCTCGCTGCTCTCGGCGACGCCGGCCTTCAATCCCAGTTCGGCGGGCTCCGACTCGGTCCAGCTGCCGACCCTGGCGCTGGCGACCATCGTGTCGATCCTGCCCGTCCTCATCGTCTTCCTGTTCTCGCAGCGGTTCCTCGTCTCGGGGATGACCGCGGGAGGGACCAAGGAATGAGCACGTCAGCACCGAAGGAGAACCACCGATGAAGATCACGGGCTATCGCAGTCTGAGCACCGTCCACGACTGGGGCCGGGTCACCGGCGACGTCAACGGCGTGCAGACCGGCAACACGACGCCCGTCCCCGTCCTGATCATCGAGACCGACAGCGGCATCGAAGGGGTCGGGGTCGGCGCACATGCCGACATCGCCCGGGTGTTCCCAGCGGTCGAGGGGGAGGACCCGCGCTCGGTCGTCGCCCTCTACGACCGGATGCTCGACTGGGTGTTCAAGGCCGGTCACTCCGGAACCACGTTCGGCACGATCGGCGCCATCGACATGGCGCTCTGGGATCTCAAGGCGAAGGCGGCGGAGGAGCCGCTCTGGCGGATGCTCGGTGCGCGCGAGCGGTTCGTGCCCGGGTACGCATCCGGGCTCGAGTACGGCCTGACCGACGACGAACTGTCCGACCTCTACGGGCGGTTCGCCGACCGCGGGTTCAAGGCGGGCAAGCTCAAGGGCGGGCGCGACCTCGACCGCGACCTCCCGCGTCTGGAGCTGCTGCGCGACATCCTCAGCCGCAACTCGCGGCATCCCGCGCTCATGTTCGACGTCAACGAGTCGTGGAACCACGCGCAGGCCGCACGGTACATCGGCGCCATCGAGGAACGCCTCGACCTCACCTGGATCGAGGAGCCCCTGCGCCGATGGGATGCGGCGGGCATGGCCTCGCTGCGCGGCAAGATCCGCGCGGCCGTGGCGAGCGGCGAGAACCTGACCGGACTGGAGCAGTACCGGCCGCTGCTCGACAGCGGAGCGGTGGACATCGTGCAGGTCGGCAATGTCTGGGGCATCACGCACCTGCTCCGTGTCGCGACCCTCGCCCACGGGCACGACCTGCCGGTGAGCCCGGTCACCTACAACACCAATCCGGCCGCCCATGCAGCCGCCGCCATCCCCAACCTGCTGACGCACGAGGTGCAGGACCTCTCCTTCCCGATCGGACTGGATGTCGACCAGGAGTTCGACGACGGCGGCATCGTCCTCGGCGACCGGCCGGGAATCGGCATCATCGTGGACGAGGCCAAGCTGACCGGCGAGGGCGGGACTCCCGCACCTCCCGCCACCGGTCCGCACATCCGCCCCGAGCGCGCGGCGCTGCGACTCGTCGCCGAGCCCGACGTGATCGACGACCCGACCGTGCCGCTGAGGCCGGTCTCGTGAGCGGCGAACCGCAGCGGTTCGCGTTCGTCGTCGGCGTCCGGCCCGAGAAGCGCGAGGAGTACCTCGAACTCCATCGCGCCGTGTGGCCGGGCGTCGAGGCGAAGATGACCGAGTGCAACATCCGCAACTACAGCATCTACGTCTTCGGCGACATCCTGTTCGCCCACTACGAGTACGTCGGCGACGATCACGCCGCCGACCTGCAGCGGATCGCGGACGACCCGCTGTCGCAGGAGTGGTGGACGCACACGGACCCGTGCCAGGTGCGTATCGCCGAGGAGCGTGACCCGGGCTCCCTCTGGCAGCCGATCGACGAAGTGTGGCGCCAGCGGTGACCGCCCGGATCGACGCTCACGTGCACCTGTGGGACCGCTCCACCGATCCGCAGGACTGGATCGATCCCGTCTCGATGGCGGCGATCGACCGCGACTTCGCCACCGATGATCTGCGCGGGATGCTCGCGGCGACGGGGATGGACCGCGCGGTGCTGGTGCAGGCGAGCAACAGCCTCGAGGAGAGCGTCCGGCTGTCGCGCAGCGACCCGCGGGTGGTGGCGGGGCTGGTCGCCTGGGTCGATCTCGCCGGCGATGTCCGCGCGCAGCTCGACGAGGTGCGCGCCGGATCGGTTCCGGTCGTCGGCGTCCGGCATCTCGCCCACATCGATCCCGACCCCGAGTGGATGCTGCGGGCCGACACCGCCGACGGTCTCGCCGCCCTCGGCCGCGAGGGGCTGGCCTTCGATCTCGTGATCCGCGACTGGCAGCTGGAGCAGGCGGCTCGCGTGGCTGCGCGCAACGACGGCGTCTCGTTCGTGCTCGACCACCTCGGGGGTCCGCTCGCCGACGACGCGGAGGCGTCGCGATGGGAGGCGGGGCTGCGTGCGCTCGCGGCCCTCCCGAACGTCTCGGCCAAGGTCTCCGGGCTCACCTCGGGGCTGGTGCCGGGGGCCTGGACGGCCGCGGACCTCCGCGGGGTCGTCTCGACGGCCCTGGAGGCGTTCGGTCCCGACCGCCTGCTCTACGGCTCGGACTGGCCGCTCGCCGAGCTCGGCGGCGGCGCTCCCGCGTGGCGCGAGGCCTTCGACACGCTGGTCTCGGAGCTCTCGCCGGCGGAGCGGGACGCCCTGCTGGGCGGCAACGCGGAGCGGGTCTACTCCCTCGCCTGAGCCGTCCGCCCGAACGCGTCAGTCGTCCAGGCGCGTCACGGAGGCGCCCGGAATGAGGTGCGCGTCGAGGTATTCGATCGTCGGGGCGGGGCGCTCGTCCGGCGACTCGATGTGGTCGGCGATCAGGCGCGCCGCGTGCTTGGCGATCTTGCGGGTCGGCTGCACGATGACCGTCAGCTTCGGCACGAGCGCCTGGGCGAGCTCCCGACTGTCGAACCCGACGACCGAGATGTCCCGTCCGATGCGCAGCCCGGAATCGTTCACGGCCGTGACGGCGCCCAGGGTGAGCTCGTAGTTCGTGGCGAAGAGCGCGGTGGGCCGCGGCCACAGGGCCAGGAGCTCCTGGGCGGCGCGGTAGCCCGCTTCGATCGTCAGCGGCACCAGACGCTCCAGCGACGGGTCGACCTGAACCCCCTCGGAAGCCAGTGCCCGCTCGAACCCTTCGGTGCGCAGGCGCATCGAGGAGATCACCGGTTCGCCGCCGACGAGCCCGATACGGCGATGGCCGTGGTCGAGGAGGTGCCGGCCGCCGAGCGCTCCGGCCGCCGCATTGTCGATGAAGACACCGTCCGCGGCGACGTCATCGATGTACCAGTCAACCATCACGACCGGAACGCGCGCCGCCGCGGCGCGCAGTGCGGGCACATCGTGCGGCGGGGTGACCGCGACGATTCCATCCACCATCCGGTCCATCAGCAGGTTGACGGGATCTTCGCTCGGGTCGGGGCTGGCGGCCACGATGACGCTGATCCCACGCGGGCGGAGAGCTTCCTCGACACCGGCGATGATCGTCAGGTGGAAGTCGTTGTCGAGCGCCGGCAGCAGCACCCCGACCGTCCGGGACCGGCGGGAGCGCAGCGTCCGGGCGAACTGGTTGGGCCGGAAGTCGAGCTCGCGTGCCGCCGCCTCGATGGCTTCTCGATTGGCCTCGAGAACGTTTCGCCCGTTGTAGTACTTGGAGATCGTTGCGAGCGAGAGTCCCGTTGCCCGCTGGATGTCCTTGTATGTCGTCACATCCCCGTCTTTCCTGGTGTTGCCGCCTACACGCTCCACGGTCGCCGATATCTGGGCGTAGCGTCCGCTCAGCATAATCCAGCGTCAGCGCGGCGTGAATCGTTTCGGCCGAGAGAGACGATGTCCACCCCGCGGCGTCTCAGCCGAATCGGACGGGCGGGATGCCGTCGCCCAGACGGCCGGCTTGTCGGAGCCACTCCACCGACTCCGCCACGGCAGCGAGCGAGGAGTACGCCGGTGCATAGCCCAGCAGTCGCCTCCCCTTCTCGATGCTCATCGCGTGGCTGCGGGCGACATGCTGGAAGGCGGAGTCGCGGTGCTCCTCGGGAAGGGAGGCGCTGAACTCGTCGAACGGTACGAAGCGCAGCCTCGCTTCCACCCCGAACCATCGAGCCGCCTCCTGCGCGAAGCCGCGCAGCGTCAGAGCGCGCTCGGAGACGGCGTGGAACGCCTCCCCGTTCGCCTCGTCCGGTTGTTCGAGGCAGAGTCGGATCAGCTGTGCGACGTCGTCGGCGTGCACGTGGTGCACGGTCTCGAGCCCGAATCCCGGCAGCAGGAGCTCACGCCCGTTCGCCAGGGTCCGCCACACCTCGAGGTCGGTGGTGCCCTGCGGGGTGATGATGGGCCAGCCGGGACCGGAGATGTGACCGGGGTGCACGATCGCCACGGGAAGGCCGTCCTGGCGTCGGGACTCGGCCAGCAGCAGACGTTCGATCGCCTCCTTCTGGGTGCCGTACTCACCCCAGGGCTGTTTGACGGCGTCCTCGGGAGCCGGAACCTCGGTGAGGGTTCCGTGCGTCCAGATCGTGCCGACGTGCACCAGCTGACGCGCCCGTCCGCGGAGGGAATCGGCGAGCTGCCGGGCGGACTCCGGGGTGAAGCAGATCATGTCCACCACCACGTCCGGTTCGAGCTCGGCGACGCGCGAGCCGAAGATGCCGGCGGCATCCTCCGCCTCGCGGTCGGCGATCACGCGTTCGACCCTCTGCCAGGCCGGGTCCTCGCGATACGGCGCCGAGCTGCCGCGCGTGATCGCGACCACGTCGTGCCCATCCTGGATGAGGCGCGGCACGAGGTAGCCGCCGATGTGGCCTGTTGCTCCGATGACGACGATGCGCATGTCTGCTCTCTTTCCGGTAGGCGCCACGGAGGCGCGGAGACCGCTTCGTTCAGTGGAAGGCGGCAGCGCCGTTGACCGCGACCACAGTTCCCGACGCGAAGCCGCCTGCCTCCGACGCGAGGTACATCGTCGCCTCGGCGACATCGGCGGGTGTGCCGGCTCGGCGAAGCGGGGTGGCGGCTATGGTCGCACGCTGGTCGGCTTCCGGGGTGAAGCGCTCATGGAACGGTGTCTCGAGGATGAGGCCAGGGGCTACAGCGGAGACGGCGATCCCCCGTGGCCCCAGTTCCTTCGCCAGAGCCCGGGTGAGGCCCTCGACGCCGGCCTTGGCCGCAGCGTAGGCCGAAGCTCCCTGGCCGCCTCCGTTGTGCGCCGCCAGAGACGAGATGTTCACGATGCGGCCGCCCTCGGCCATCGCGGGCAGGGCCGCGCGGATGACGTAGAAGACGCTGGAGAGATTGAGTTCGATCACGTGGTGCCAGTGCTCGTCGTCCGCGTCCTCCAGGGGACGACGTGCGACGAGGCCGCCGGCGTTGTTGATGAGCACGTCGATCCTGCCCCCGAGCGCCTCGCCGATCCGCGCCACGGCCGCTTTCACCTGAGCGCTGTCGGTGACGTCCATCCGCTCGGCGACGACCCGCCCGGCCACGTGCTCGGGTACGGGCGAGGCGTTCGTCGTGATCGCAACGCGGTCGCCCGCGTCCAGGAACGCCTCGGCGATGCCCAGGCCGATTCCGGTCGCGCCTCCGGTGATCAGGACGTTTCGTGCGGTGGAGGGTGCGGTCATGGAGATCTCCGTCTCGGTCGGTCGGTACAGGGGAGGTCGACGCCGATCAGCGCGCGGAAGGCCGCACGACGATGTCGCTGACGGTCGCCCGGGCAGGCAACCGGATGACGGCGAGGCACAGGTCGGCGACGTCCTCCGGGCGGAGCGCCCCTGCCAGTTCGTCGGGCGTCGGCGCCGTGGGGCGGTGGCGGACGAAGTCGGTGTCGATGAGCCCGGGCGAGATCGTCGTGACCCGGACGCCGTCGGCACCGGCCTCCAGCGCGGTGGCGCGCGCGAGCGCCGCGAGACCGGCCTTGCTGGCCTGGTAGGCGGCTCCCGACATGTCGGGGACGAGAGCGGCGACGGAGGAGATGTGGATGAGCAGGCCGCCGCCGTCCGCGCGGAACCCGGGAAGCACCGCCTGCGTGAGGAGGAAGGCGGAGTCGAGGTTGCTCTCCAGCACCGACCGCCAGCCGGCGATGTCGAGCTGGTCCAGGCGGCGGCCCTTGAGGTTGACGCCGACGGCGTTGACGACGACGTCGATGCCGCCCGCGTCGTGCCGCAGAGATGACACGGCGTCGTCGAGCTGGGGCGCCGAGGTCGTGTCGGCGACCGCGACGTGCGCGGTCCCGCCGACAGCGGCAACGTCCGCTCGCACCTCCTCGAGACGGCTCCGGTCGCGCCCGAGCAGCAGGACGGTCGCGCCGTCCGCCGCCGCAGCACGGGCGACGGCGCGGCCGACACCGCCGGCTGCTCCCGCGACGAGCACTCGGGCTCCGGATGCGGTCATGCGATTCTCCGTTCGCTGGAGGCCCGCACCACGAGGGTCGGCGGGAAGACGAGTGACGGACCTGTCTCGCGGTCGCCGCCTCCGCCGGCCGTCAGCCGGACGACGGCCTCGGCCATCTCGCCCAGCGGCTGCTGGATCGTCGTCAGGGCGGGCGATACGAGCCTGCCGATCGGGATGTCGTCGAAGCCCACCACGGCGAATTCGGCGATATCGCGGCCGGCATCCCGGATGGCGGCGGAGGCACTGAGGGCGAACATGTCGTTGACGGCGACCAGGGCCGTCGGCGGCTGGTCGAGCGCCAGCAGGGCGTGCACCGCGTCCCGTGCGAGCGGGCTGCTGTCCGCGTCCCCGAAGTCGGGGGAGCGGGGGACGAGGGCGTCGTCGAAGGGGATGCCGCTCTCGTCGAGCGCCCGGCGGTAGCCGGCGAAGCGCCGCTGGCGGCTGATCGTGCGCATCGCACCGGAGACGAAGGCGATGCGGGTGTGACCTCGCTCGAGGAGGTGCTGCGTCGCCATCCACGCGCCGGCTTCGTTGTCGATGCTGACGTTCAGAAGCTCGGGCGGGTCCGTCTCCTGATGTTCGCGGTCGAACGCGATGATCTGCACGCCCGCGTCCATGGCGGGGCGCAGGTGTTCGAGCGACGGGAGCGAGGTGGAGAGCACGATGTGCTCGATGCCGTCGGCCCAGAGCTGCTCGACGTAGGCGCGCTCGCGCTCGGGATCGCGCTCGCTGTTGCAGAGGTAGATCTGCCGTCCGTGCGCGTGGAACGCCGCTTCGAGATGGGCGGCCCACGATCCCCAGAACGGGTTGGCCACGGAGGGGACGATGAGACCCAGGGTGGGGTTGGGGGCGCCGCGGAGTTGCTGCGCCACGCGGCTCGGCCGATAGGAGAGCGACTCCATCGCCTCGAGCACGCGTCGGCGCGTCTCCGGCTGCATGAGGTGCTCGCGCGCATTGAGCAGGTTCGAGACCGTGGAGGGTGAGACTCCGGCGGCCTGGGCGACATCCCTGATCGTTGCGATCGCTCTCACCTGACTTCCTGTTGACGTGATTTGGAATCACTGTATCGTTGCACAAACCACTGTATCGTTGCACAAAATTCCCCCGACGTCCCGACAAAGGAGTTCGCCATGCCGCATGATGATCCGACGACCACGTGGAGTGTCTTCACGAAACCGTGGCGCGAGCCGCAGGTCGGAGCTCTCGGTGAGCTGGTGGCGGGGATGGGATTCGACGCCGTTGAGCTTCCGGTGCGCCCCGGCTACCAGGTCACCCCGGACGAGGTGTCGACAGCTCTGCCCGCCGCGGCGCGCGAGCTTGCGCGCTCGGGTGTGAGGGTCGCGAGCATCGCCTCCGGAACGGATGAGGCGACCTTCGCGGCCTGCGCGGACGCGGGCGTGCCGTTCATCCGGATCATGGTGCCGATCGGGGTGAACGGCTACGCCGCGACCGGTACGGAGATCCGCCGGGTGCTCGCCGGACTCTCCGAACGCGCCGAACGCTACGGGGTCCGCGTTGCCGTCCAGCCGCACTACGACGACTACATCGCCGACTCCTCGGAGCTCTTCGCTCTGCTCCAGGATGTCGACCCCCGCCACGTCGCGGCGATCTGGGACTCGGCTCACGACGCCCTCGCGCGCAAACGGCCCGAGCACGGGTTGGAACTGCTCTGGCCCTGGCTCGGCATCGTCAATCTCAAGAGCGCCTACTACGAGCGGGTCGACGAACCGGCGTCCGCGTTCGGGGATCCGGTCTGGGAGCCGGTGTTCACCGACGCCCGCAGTGGCATGGCGGAGTGGGGTCGCGCGCTCGCCTACCTCGCGGAGCGCGGGTTCGCCGGGCCGATCTGCCTCACCGCCGAGTACACCGACGAGAGCGACCTCGTGGCGAAGGTGACGCGCGATCTCGAATACGCGCAGAGTCTGCGGGCCGCGGCCGGCGCCGGAGTGGCCCGATGACCGCCGGCGGGACCCGGCCGGTGCGCGTTGCCGTCATCGGCGCCGGCCAGATGGCGAACCTCGTCCACTACCCGTCGTTGTCGTCGCTGCCCGACGTGGAGATCGTGGGTATCTGCGACCTCTCACCGGAGCGCCTCCGGGCGACCGGCGAGCGCTGGGGCATCACCGCTCTGTTCGACGACTGGTCGGCGATGCTCGACGAGACGCGCCCGGATGCCGTCTATGTCATCGGTCCCCCCGAACTCATGTTCGGCATCTGGTGCGGCTGCCTGACTCGCGGGCTCGACCTCTTCGTCGAAAAGCCGCTGGGACTGACCGTCCACCAGGCGAGAACGCTCGCCCGTCTCGCCGACGAGAACAACTGCATCACCCAGGTCGGCTTCCAGCGGCGTTCGTCCCCGCTCCTGGAGCGCATGGTCGGGCGCGTTCGCGAGCGGGGCGAGGTGGTCCATGCCGTGTGCCGGTTCTACAAGAACGATCCGACCCCGATGGTGTCGGCACGCGACAGGATGATGGACGACGGCGTCCATGTGATCGACACCCTCCGGCACCTCTGCGGCGGCGAGGTCGTCGCCGTCTCGGATGTGACGCGCAGGGTCATCGTCGACGAGATCAACTTCGTCGCGGCGACGCTCGAGTTCGACACGGGCGCCGTCGGGGTCATGATCACGAACTGGACGAGCGGCCGCAGGACGTTCGGCGTGGAGGTCCACGGGCCGGGGATCATGGCGGAAGGCGACCTCGAGGTCGGGGCCACCATCTGGGACGCGGAGGGGCGGGAGGAGCTCGATGCCGGCGAGGTGGCGGGCTCGCCGGACCTCTATGTCCGCGGAGGCTTCCTCGCCAAGAGCGCCGAATTCATCGAGGCGGTGCGTTCGCGCCGTCTTCCCTCGTCGCACTTCGGCGATGCGCTGAAGACGATGACCGTCGCCGAGACCATCCTGGCGCACGATCTACTGAAAGAAACCGAGCGAACGAAACGTTTAGTGACCGGTGTTATCTATTGACTTCGCATTCCTGGTGCTCTTACCATCACTGAAGTCGTAACGTTTCGCTCTCATACTCAAGGAGGAGTTCATGAAGTCACGGTTGAAAAGCCCGAGGCGACGGGGACGCGTCGGCGTCGCCGTCGCGGTCGCGAGCGTTCTGGCCCTCGCTCTCGCCGCCTGTTCCGGAGGCGGCGGTGGAACGTCGGGCCTCGACGGCAAGACGCTCAAGATGTACACGTGGATCGGCGGCAAGGCCGACAAGCAGCAGTGGAGCGACTACATCGCCGGAGGCAAGCACGCCGACCCGGACATGGCTGTCAGCTTCTCCGGCCCGCCGATCGGTGACTACTACACCAAGCTGCCCACCGTGATGAAGGGCAGCAGTGCGCCGTGCCTGGTCACGTTCCAGAACGGCCGGGTGAACCAGTACGTGCAGGGGCTGGAGCCCCTGGACGATCTGGTGAAGAAGAACAAGGTCGACCTGTCGGCGTACAGCTCGGCGATGCTCGAGCAGCTCAGCGTCGACGGCAAGCTCTACTCCATCCCGTTCAATGCCGGTCCCAACGTCATCTTCTACAACAAGAAGATGTTCGCGGACGCCGGGGTGGCCGAGCCCGGCCTCGACTGGACGGTCGATGACTTCATCGCCGCAGCGAAGGCCACCACGAAGAATGGCGTGTACGGCTTCGCGATCGGACAGGGCTCGACGCCCATCAGCACTCTCATGGCGGCCGACGGCCACCCCTACGCCGACAAGAACGGTCCGAAGCTGGACGACCCGAACTTCCGCGACGCGCTGCAGCTGCTCGTCGACCTGGCCAACAAGTACAAGGTCGCGAAGCCGCTCGAGGCTGCCGCGGGCGGCACCTTCCCGGACATCGATGCGTTCAGCACGGGTCAGGCGGCCATGGAACTCGAGGGTCTGTGGGATCTGCAGCACGAGCAGCAGACCCTCGGCAAGGACAACGTCGGCATTGCTGTGGTCCCGAGCAAGAGCGGCACCTCCAAGGGCTTCATCAGCGGTTCGGGCTTCGGCATCACGAAGACCTGCGGCGACAAGCAGAAGGCCTTCAAGGCCATCGAGGCGATGACGAGCAAGAGCGGACTGGAGTTCGTGACGAAGTCGCAGGCCTCCGTGCCGGCGCGGCTCGATGCGCTGGACGCGTGGTCCACCAACGTCGGGTCGCCTGCGTTCACCGCGGTCATCAAGCAGATGACCGGTGACGCGACTCCGTCACCGGTGCCCTCCAGCCAGGCGCAGCTCGACACGCTGCTGACCCAGTACGAGGTGGATGCGTTCTCCGGCAAGAGCACGGTCGAGCAGGTCCTCCAGCAAGTGAAGGCGGGCCTTCCGCAATGACGTTCGTGCGTCTGGACCGTGCGGAGGAAGAGGTCTCCGAGGGGTCCGTCGCCCAACCGGAGCGCCCGAGGGGCCGGCTTCGCCGCCGGCCCCTCGGGGGGCCCCGCTGGGTGGGGTGGGCCTTCGTCCTCCCCGGGCTCATCGGGCTGGCCGTGTTCATCGTCATCCCGCAGGTCGCCTCGCTGATCCTGGGGTTCTCCGACTCGAGCCTGCTCGGGGGTGTCCAGTTCACGGGCACGGAGAACTACATCCGGCTGTTCCGCGACCCGCAATTCCTCAACAGCGTCATGGTGACGGCGATCTTCGTGCTCGTGTACGTCCCGGCGAACATCGCGATCTCCCTGGCGATGGCGATGTGGCTCAAGACCCGCATCGCGGGCCGCAACTGGCTCCGGGTGATCTTCCTGATCCCAGCCCTGTCCCCGATGGTGGCGAACGCCGCGGTCTTCCGGTTGCTGTTCCAGAAGGACGGCGCCGTCAACCAGGGCCTCGCGGTCTTCGGCCTCGGTCCGATCCCCTGGCTCAGTGACGGCAACTGGGCGTTGGCCACCGTGATCGGGGTGTCCCTCTGGCAGTCGTTCGGCTACAACATGATCGTGCTCGGTGCTGGGATCGACTCGATCAGCCCCGATGTGATCGCGGCGTCGCGGATCGACGGCGCCGGTCGCTTCCGCCGCCTGGTCTCGATCACCCTGCCGCTGGTCAGCCCCGCCCTGTTCTTCACCACGGTGCTGACCGTCATCGGCGCCTGGCAGACCTTCGCCCAGGCTTACGTGATCACCGGCGGCGGCCCGGGCAACAGCACGATGACGATCATGCTGTACCTCTATCAGACCGCTTTCACGAACAACCAGCTGGGCTACGCGTCCGCCATCGCGACCGTGCTGTTCGTGATCATCGCGATCTTCACGCTGTTCCAACTCTGGGGACAGAGGAAGTGGGTCCACTATGACTGAGCACCAGCTGCCGGCCTCCGCTCCACGCTGGCGTCGCCGCGGGCGGACCATCGGGTTCGCCGCCAACACCACGGCCGCGTGGCTGTTCGCGCTCGTGTTCTCGTTTCCGCTGATCTGGACCGTCTTCACGGCGCTGAAGCCGGCGAACGAGGTGTTCGCTGCGCAGATCACCTTCATCGGCTCGAAAGTCCTCTGGTCCAATTTCGTGGATGCGTGGACGGAGGTGGACTTCGGTCGCCTGCTTCTCAACAGCCTGGTCGTGGCCGCCATCTCCACGTTCCTCACCCTGATCGTGGCGACCCTGACGGCGTTCGCGTTCGCCCGGCTGCGTTTCCCCGGTCGCAGCGCGGTCTTCCTGCTGTTCGTCATCACGTTGACCCTGCCGAGCGAGGTCGCCGTGGTGCCGTTGTTCCTCGGCTTCGACCAGGCGGGGCTCGCCGACACGTGGGTCGCGCTGATCCTCCCCGGCCTGTTCGGGGCGTTCGGAGCCTTCCTGCTCCGGCAGTTCATGCTCCAGATCCCCGGGGAGCTGGAGGAGGCCGCCCGCCTTGACGGGGCCTCCACCTGGCGCATCCTGATCAGCGTCATCGTCCCGCTCGTGCGCCCGGCGCTGTCCGTCCTGGCGATCTTCGCCTTCCTCGGGAGCTGGAACAGCTTCCTGTGGCCGTTGATCATCCTCAACAGCTCGGAGAAGTGGACCATCCCCATCGGCATCGCCGGTTTCACGACGCAGACCGGCACGCAATGGCAACTGCTGATGGCCGCGTGCGTGATGACGATCGCCCCGGTGGTGGTCGTGGTCGCTCTCGCCCAGAGACAGCTGGTGGCCGCGATCGGCGCGGGCGCCTTCGGCGGCCGTTGAGCCCCCAACGACGGAGACATATGAATCTCGAACCGCTCGACCCCTCGACCCTGCCGGCGCCTGTCGACGTCTCGGACAACCGTCCGGCGCTCGCGATGGTCGACGCTGTCATCGACGCCGGGCCGTACGACGCCACCTGGGAGTCGCTGTCCCGGTATCGCGCTCCGCAGTGGTACCGCGACGCCAAGTTCGGCATCTTCCTGCATTGGGGAGCCTTCTCGGTGCCGGCGTTCGGGAACGAGTGGTACCCGCGCACCATGTACCGGCGCGGCACGCCGGCGTTCGACCACCACCTGGCGACGTACGGGCCGCATGACCGTTTCGGCTACAAGGACTTCCTTCCGCATTTCCGCATGGAGCACTACGACCCGCAGGAGTGGGTCGCACTGTTCAAGCGCGCGGGCGCGCAGTTCGTCGTGCCGGTCGCCGAGCATCACGACGGCTACGCGATGTACGACACGGCGCGTTCGCGCTGGAACGTGACGCAGGTCGGCCCGCAGCGCGACGTGATGGGAGACCTGCTGGCGGCGGTCGACCAGGCCTGGTTGATCACCGGCGCGTCCACCCACCGGGCGGAGCACTGGTTCTTCATGAACGGGGGAGCGGAGTTCGACTCCGATGTCCGCGATCCCGCGTACGCCGACCTGTACGGGCCGGCCCTCCGCAAGGAGATGAATCCCACCGAGCGGTTCCTGGAGGACTGGCTGCTGCGGACCGTCGAGATCATCGACTCCTACCGGCCGCAGATCCTCTACTTCGACACCGGAATCGAGGAGCCGTCGTTCGAGCCCTACATCCGCAGACTCGCCGCGTACTACTACAACCGTGCGGCGGAGTGGGGGCGCGACGTCGTCATCAACTACAAGTGGGAGTCGTTCGCGCCGGGTTCGGCGGTGCTCGACATCGAGCGCGGCACGATGGGCGGCATCCGCCCCGACGTCTGGCAGAACGACACGTCGGTGTCGCGGACATCGTGGAGCTGGGTGGAAGGACACGACTACAAGGACGCCTCCGAGCTCATCCAGGAGCTTGTCGACGTGGTCGCGAAGAACGGGAACCTGCTGCTCAACATCGGCCCCCGTCCTGACGGGACGATCCCCGACGAGGAGGCCGCGCTGCTGGAGGCCGTGGGCGACTGGCTGGCCGTCCACGGCGAAGCGATCTACGGCTCCAGCCCGTGGGTCGTCTTCGGCGAGGGGCCGACGGCTCCCGCCGCCGGCTCGTTCACCGACGCAGCCGCTCCCGTGTACTCGGCGGAGGACCTCCGTTTCACCAGGATGACGGAGGTCGGCCACGACTACGTCTACGCGATCGGGATGGTGCGGCCGGAGGACGGCCGGATGCGCATCCGGAGCTTCGGGTCGGGCAGCCGCTTCCTCGACCGTCCGATCGCCGACGTGCGCGTCCTCGGCTCGTCGGAGCGGCCGGAGTGGACGCGCACCGGCGAGGCCCTGGAAGTGGTGCTCCCGCCCGCGGAGACCACGGGACCCGGTGGCGCGGTGGTGCGTATCGAGCTGGAGCCGCCTGTCGCCGAGACACGCATCGACTTCTTCCACGGCCTGGGCATCTAGTGCGGGCGCCGCGACACATCCGCCCGCTCACATCGAAAAACGGAGAACACACATGACCACGATTGACACCGTGCCCACCCGCCGCCTCGCGAGCGGGGCCGTGATGCCCGCGATCGGTGTCGGGACGTTCGGATCCGACCACTACGGGCCGGACGAGGTGGCCGCTGCCGTGGGCGGCGCGATCCGAGCCGGGTACCGCCTGATCGACTGCGCGTCCGTGTACGGCAACGAGGCACAGGTCGGCGTGGTCCTGCAGGACGCGATCGCCGGCGGCGTGCCCCGTGACGAGCTGTTCGTGATGTCGAAGGTGTGGAACGACGCCCACGACCCCGACGCCGCGGTCGCCTCGGTCCGCCGATCGTTGAGCGACCTGCGCCTGGACGTTCTCGACGCGGTGTTCGTGCACTGGCCGTTCCCGAACCATCACGCACCGTTCGCCGACGCGGCCGACCGCGACCCGGACGCGCGCCCGTACATCCACGAGGAGTACATGGCGCTCTGGCACGCGCTGGAGGGTCTCGTCGACGAGGGGGTCGTGCGGCACCTCGGGACTTCGAACGTCACCATCCCCAAGCTGACGGCGATCCTCGCCGATGCGCGGATCGCACCGGCGTTGAACGAGATGGAACTGCACCCCTGCTTCCAGCAGCCCGAACTCTTCCGGTTCTGCCTCGATCACGGCATCCAGCCGGTGGGCTACTCGCCCCTGGGCTCGCCGTCGCGACCCGAACGCGACCGCGTCCTCTCGGATGTGTCGGACATGGAGCATCCCGTCGTGGTCTCGATCGCCCGTGCGCACGGAGTGCATCCGGCGGCGATCTGCCTGAAGTGGGCGGTGCAGCGCGGCCAGATCCCGATCCCGTTCTCGGTGAAGGAGTCGCAGTTGATCGCCAACCTGCGGTCGGTCGTCGAGGACCCGCTGACCCCTGCCGAGCTCGAGGAGCTGCGATCGGCGGAACAGAACAACCGCCTCATCAAGGGTCAGGTGTTCCTGTGGCCCGGCGCCGGCAGCTGGCTCGACCTGTGGGACGTCGACGGAACGATCCCGAGCTGGGATGGTTACGCCGCGGATCGCGCGGCCGGCCGCGCAGCAGCGGAGGTGTCCGCATGATCACCGGCCCGCTCGTCCATCCTCCGCTCCTGGAGGCGCTCGCCTCGTCGGGCCACGGCTCCGGGGTGCTGATCGCGGACGGGAACTACCCGTACCTGACCGCCACCGGATCGGGTGTGCGCCTCATCCATCTCAATCTGCGCCCAGGCCTGCTCGACGTCACATCGGTGCTCGACGCCGTGCTCACCGTCGTCAACATCGAAGCGGCAACCGTCATGCAGACCCCGCCCGGGGTCGCGGCGCCGGCGCAGGACGACTATGAACGCCGGCTGGGCGCGGACGTGCCCATGGAGAGAGTCGACCGCTTCGCGTTCTACGACCGGGTGCGCTCTCCGGACGTGGGCGTCGTCATCGCCACCGGGGACGAACGCCTGTACGGCAACCTGCTGCTCACGATCGGTCTGCGCTGACGCGGATCCGGTTCGCCCACCACCATCTGGAGATCATTCCCATGGCACCCGCCTCGCTTCCCGTCATCACCGTCGACGACCGCGTCGCCGAGTCGACCGTCCTTCCCCACGTCTGGAGCCTCTGCGCGGGGGCGGGCCGGGCCAATGAAGCGCTTCGGGCCGACTGGCAGCAGCAGTTCCGTGAGGCCGTGGATCGCCTCGGGTTCCGTTACCTCCGCTTCCACGGGGTCTTCCACGACGACATGTTCGTGTACCGCGGCTCCTATGGTGGAGGCTTCGGGCCGGATGTGCCTCTCGAGACCCCGGTGCACACCTTCTCCTACGTGGACAAGGTGTTCGACTTCCTCATCGATCTGGGGGTGCGCCCGTTCGTGGAACTCGGCTTCATGCCGCGCGAGCTCGCCACCCAGACCGAGACGGTGTTCTGGTGGGGCGCGCACTGCAGCCCGCCGAAGGACATGGATCGCTGGGTGGAACTGGTGGTGCGTTCGGTAGAGCACTGGATCGAGCGCTACGGTCTCGCCGAAGTGCGGGAGTGGCGGTTCGAGGTCTGGAACGAACCAAACCTCGTTCCCCATTTCTGGACCGGAACGAAGACCGAGTACTTCGAGCTGTACGCCCGGACGGCGCAGGCCATCAAGGCCATCGATCCCGAACTCCAGGTCGGCGGCCCGTCGACCAGCGTCTTCGTGCCGGACGAGCGGTACGCGGGAGAGACCGAGGACCGCTCGGCTGAGCACGCCACCGCCGCGGCATCCGACCCGGACGCACTGGACTGGAGACCGGTGTGGATCGAGGACTTCCTCGCCTGGTGCGCTGAGCGGGAGCTCCCGGTCGACTTCATCTCGACGCACCTGTACCCCACCGACTTCGCCTTCGGAGCCAACGGCGAGGCCGTCAGTCTCACCCGCTACGCGGATGCGACCTCGGACGACTTGACGTTGCTCCGGCGGCTGATCGGCCAGAGCGCCTACCCGGACGCGGAGGTGCACATCACCGAGTGGTCGAGCTCACCGTCGAGCCGTGACCACATCCACGACACGGTGTTCGCCGCCACCTACATCACGCGGGCCTATCTCCGCTGCGCCGACCTGGCCGACTCCATCTCCTACTGGACCTTCACCGACATCTTCGAGGAGGGCGGCGCCGGGATCGGCCCGTTCCATGGCGGATTCGGCCTGGTGAACGAGCAGGGCATCCACAAGCCGACCTTCCACGCCTTCGAGATGCTCAACCGGCTGGGAGATCGGCTGATCGCCTCCACCGAACGCGGCGTCGTCTCGCAGCACAGCGCGACGGGAAAGCTGGCCGCGGTCTTCTACAACTACCCCGACGACATGAACGGCCGCTCGGTCGGCTCGCGCACCTCCTATGAGGCGACGCGCGACCTGATCGGAATAGGTGCCGACGAGCGCGTGCGGCACACCATCGGCGGGCTGGAGCCGGGCGCCGTCTTCGCGGTCGAGATTCTCGCCCCCGGGCACGGCGACGCGGCCGAAGCGTGGAGTGCCATGGGCCGGCCCCTCAACCTCTCCCGTGCCCAGGCCACCTACCTGCGCGAGCAGGGCGACGCCCTTCAGCGGCAGACCCTGATCGCCTCGGAGAACGGGACCCTCGAGATCGACCTCGCCCTGGCCCCGTGGGCCGTGGCGTCGGTCTTCGCACTGTAGGCGCCACCATGACCACGATCACCGGCGCCCGCGTCTTCGACGTGCGCTTTCCCACGTCGCTCAGTCTCGACGGCTCGGACGCGATGAACAAGGACGGCGACTACTCGGCCGCCTACGTCGTGCTCGACACCGACGACCCCGAGCTCAGCGGGTTCGGGTTCACCTTCACGATCGGCCGCGGAAACGACCTGTGCGTCGAGGCCGCTCGCCAGCGGGCGCTTCCGCTGATCGGCCGCTCGGTGGAGGAGGTCGTCGGCGATCTCGGCGCAACGTACCGTCTGCTCGCGTCCGACACCCAGTTGCGCTGGCTCGGCCCGGAGAAGGGCGTCGTGCACCTGGCGATGGCCGCCGTCATGAACGCCGTCTGGGACCTCGCCGCCCGTCGTGCAGGCAAGCCGCTCTGGCGTCTCCTGGCGGAGATGACACCGGAGGAGCTCGTCGGCGCCGCCGACCTCCGCTACCTGTCCGACGCGCTCACTCGCGACGAGGCGATCGACATCCTTGCCGAGATGGCGCCGACCCGCGCTCAGCGCATCTCCGAGCTCGAAGCACGCGGAGGCTATCCCTGCTACACGACCAGTGCCGGCTGGCTCGGCTACAGCGACGACAAACTCCGTCGTCTGCTCAGGGAGGCGGTCGATGCGGGCTACCGGCACGTGAAGCTCAAGGTCGGCGCGAACCTGGATGACGACATCCGTCGACTTCGGATCACCCGCGAGGTCATCGGCTGGGACGCCACGCTCATGATCGACGCCAATCAGGTGTGGGATGTGCCGGAGGCCATCGAATGGGTGCGGCAGCTCGCCGAGTTCACGCCACTGTGGATCGAGGAACCAACGAGCCCGGACGATGTCCTCGGGCACGCCGCTGTGCGCAAGGCCGTCGCGCCCATCGGCGTCGCCACGGGCGAACACGGCATGAACCGGGTCTTGTTCAAGCAGATGTTCCAGGCTGAAGCCATCGACTTCTGCCAACTCGACGCCGCTCGGCTCGCGAGCGTCAACGAGATCCTCGCCGTGTACCTGATGGCGAAGAAGTTCGGCGTGCCGGTCTGCCCGCACGCCGGAGGTGTCGGACTGTGCGAACTGGTCCAGCACCTGTCCATCTTCGACTACGTCGCGGTCTCGGGGACTCTGGAGAACCGGGTGACCGAGTTCGTGGATCACCTCCACGAACACTTCACCGACCCGTGCATCGTCGTCGACGGCAACTACACGCTCCCGTCGAAGCCCGGGTACAGCGCCGAGATGTTCGATGAATCCGTCGCGTGGTATTCGTACCCGGACGGCGGCTACTGGCGCCAGGCCGCGCTTACGCCCTGATCACCGACGACCCGCCGCCTGTCCGTCAGCTCGACTGGCTCGCGCGGGCGCCGGGCGCGTGGTCCGGAAGCCGGCGGCGCTCCCACGAGATGTGGATGTGGTCGTGCATGGCCCGCTCGGCGGCGGCGGCATCCCCGTTGGCGATGGCCTCTACGATGGCCGCGTGCTCGTCGAGAGTCAGCGCCACGGCGTCCGGCGGGTTGATGCCCTGGTATCGGCTGGACTCGACGGCCCGCTTGTAGAGGTGCTTGGCGATGTTCTCCGCGAGGCGGTTGCCGGAGATCTCCATGAGCGCGTAGTGGAACACCACGTCGGCCTGCCGGAAGGAGTCCGTCTCCGACTCGCTCTCGCGCATCGCGGTGAGCGCGTTCTCGAGGCGCCGCAGCCCGTCGGCCGTGTGCGAGCGGGCGACCGCGCCCGCCATCGCCGACTCGAGGCTCGCGCGCACGACGGTCAGCTCGTCGAGCACGCCGAGGCTCTCGTCGTTGTCGATGAGCGCAGAGAGCACCACCGGGTCGAGCATGTTCCAGTAGCCGGGCGCCTGGACCTGCGTGCCGCGACCCTGGGACACGATCACCAGGCCCTTCTCCTCGAGCCGCTTCACGGACTCGCGGAGGACCGTTCGACTGACCCCGAAGTGCTCGCTGAGCGGGCCCTCCGGCGGCAGGAGGTCGCCCTCCTTCAGTTGGCCGGTGACGATGATCTCGACGAGCTCGGCCACCACGGCGACGCCCAGCCGCGCGGCGGGCAGCCGCTGCGGGATGAGCCGGGCTGCAGCGTCGGAGTCGGTCGCCATAGGTATGACCTTAGCGCGTCGTGCTCACCGTGCGGCCTGCGCGTGATCGGAGTCTCTGAGCCCTTTCAGGCGTTCGCCCCCTCCGTACAGGCGCGAAGCCGCCTCCGTTCGGGATGCTGAGTGGATGCGCAACACCGTTCCCGCCGTCACCGCCCTGTTCTGGGTGACCAAGCTGCTGACGACGGCCATGGGGGAGACGGCGTCCGACTTCCTGGTGAAGACCATCGACCCTGTCGTCGCCGTCGGTGGGGCCTTCGTGGTGTTCGCCGTGGCGCTCGGGCTGCAGTTCGCCGTGCGGCGGTACATCCCGTGGGTCTACTGGAGTGCCGTGCTGATGGTCGCCGTCTTCGGCACGATGGTGGCCGATGTGCTGCATGTCGAACTCGGCGTCCCGTACCTCGTCTCGACGGTGGTGTTCGCCGTCGCTCTCGCGATGGTCTTCGTCCTCTGGTTCGCCACCCAGCGAACCCTGTCGGTGCACCGCATCGACACTCCGGCGCGCCAGGTGTTCTACTGGTGCGCGGTCCTGGCGACCTTTGCCCTCGGAACAGCGGTCGGCGACCTGACCGCGACCACGCTCGGGCTGGGCTACTTCGCCTCCGCCCTGCTGTTCGGCATCCTGTTCGCCCTTCCCGGCGCGGCTTATCGCTGGTGGGGCTTCGGCGCGACCGCGGCGTTCTGGACCGCGTACGTGCTGACCCGGCCGTTCGGGGCGTCGCTGTCCGACGGCCTCGCCGTGTCGCACGCTCGCGGCGGACTGGCGCTGGGGACCGGACCGGTCAGCCTGATCCTGCTCGCCGCGATCGCGGTCTGCGTCACCGTGCTCAGCGTCCGAGGGCGCCCGGCTACCGGAACGGTCGCGGAGGCACCGTCGGCCGCTGGTCTCTGACCGGATCAGACCTCCGTGTGGCCCAGACGCGGTTCCGGCACGAAGGCGGCGACGGCCTCGGCGGCGGACTCCAGCTCCAGCACGATCAGCTCATTCGCACCGGCACGCAGAACGCCGCGCGGGACGAACAGCGTCTCCTGCGGCCCACGAGTCCAGTAGCGGCCCAGATGGAAGCCGTTGATCCAGGCGACGCCCTTGCCCCATCCCGTCGTGTCGAGGAACAGGGGGCACGGCTCGTCCAGGCCGAAGACGGCGCGGGCGAAGACCGGACCGGCCAGGCGCTCGGGGGTCTCGGCGCCGGCGGCGTCGAGGGCGTCGCGCACGGGCGCGAGCGACGACAGCTCGAGAGGGAGCACGCTCCAGCGCCGCAGCTCCTCGCCGTTCAGCTGAACCGGACCGATGAGTCCCTTCGGCTCGCCGATACGGGGACCGTAGTCGACGCGGCCCTGGTCCTCGACGAGCACGGTGAGCGTTCCGCGGCTGGGGGAGAGCGCGATGGCCGAGTCGTGGTGATCGCGGGCGAGCACGCCGAGGCGGCTGGTGCCGACGGAGACGTACGCGCGGTCGCGGACCTCGCCGAACTCCAGTACCGCGGGCTCGGTCGTGTCGATCTCCGTGCGGTACAGGCCGAGACCGCTGTAATGGCCCAGCTCGTCGAACGTCGGCAGGGAGTCCGTGTGCGACCACTCGCCCAGCCGGTCGGCGACCGACCACAGTGGAACCGAGGAGCCGAACGGGACGGTGAACGCGGGCGCAGCCGCGGCCGCGACGGGCTCGAGCTCCGGCACCGGGGCGTACTGTGCGATCACATCGCGGAACGCCCAGAATTTCTCGGTCGGCTCGCCCGCCTCGTCGAGCGGGGCGTCGTAGTCGTAGCTGGTGACGATCGGCTGGTAGACGCCCTTGTCGTTGGCGCCGTTGGTGAAGCCGAAATTGGTTCCGCCGTGGAACATGTACAGGTTGACGGACGCGCCCAGCGCGAGCAGCGCATCCAGATCGGCCGCCGACTCCTCCACCGAGGTGGTGTGGTGGTGGCCGCCCCAGCTGTCGAACCAGCCGTCCCAGAACTCCGAGCACATCAGCGGCCCGGTCGGCTGGTGCCGGCGCAACGTCGCCAGCCGCTCGCCCGAACGGGAGCCGAAGGACGCGGTCTTCAGCAGCTCCGGCAGCGAACCGTTCTCGAGCATGTCGTCCTGCGGCTGGTCGACCGTCGTCAGCGGCACCGTGATCCCGGCGCCGCGGATGACCTCGACCAGCTGACGCAGGTAGTCCTTGTCGTCGCCGTACGCGCCGTATTCGTTCTCGACCTGCACGAGCAGCACAGGGCCGCCCTCGGTCACCTGCAGCGGCCGGACGATGTCGAGAACGTTCCGCAGATAGGCGGAGAGCGCGGCGACGAAGCGCGGCTCCGACCGGCGGATGCCGACCTCCGGATCCGTGAACAGCCACGCGGGCAGACCGCCGTTGTCCCATTCGGCGCAGATGTACGGTCCGGGGCGCACGATCGCGTACATCCCCTCGTCGGCCACCGCCTTCAGGAACCGGGCGAGGTCGAGCGCGCCGTCGGCACGCCATTCGCCGGGGCGCGGTTCGTGCGCGTTCCACGGCACGTAGGTCTCGATCGTGTTGAGCCCCATCAGGCGCGCCTTGTGGATGCGGTCGGCCCAGTCGTCCGGGTGCACGCGGAAGTAGTGCAGCGCTCCGGAGAGGATGCGGAACGGCTCGCCGTCGAGGACGAAGTCGTCGCCCGCGATCTCGAAGGTGGTCATGGTTCTCCTGAAGGGGTGGGAAGGCCGTGGCCGGCCGCGGCGTGCGCGGCCGGCCACGGAGGTACTGCTGTTGCTACTTGCCGGTGACGGTGAAGCCCTGCTGGTTGCCGTACTCCACCAGCGCCTTCTGCCAGGCCTGCAGGCCGGGGTTCAGGCTGGAGTTCGACGTGTAGGACTGTCCGACCGTGTCGCCGTAGATGCTGTTCGCGTAGACCTGGAACGGCAGATACTGCCAGCCGGTCGACACGTTCTTGGAGCCGTCCACCAGCACCTCGTTGATCTTCTGGCCGCCGAAGTACTCGGGGGCGGAAGCGAGGAACTCGGAGGAGTTCAGGTCCTTCGTGGTCGACGGGAAGCCGCCGGACTCGAGGAACACCTTGATGCTGTCCTCGTCGTTGTTCAGCCACTTGAGGAAGCCGGCCGCGAGCGCCTGGTTCTTGCTCTGCTTGAGCACGACCTGGCCGCCGCCGCCGTTCTCGGCGTTGGCCGGCTTGCCGTCGTAGGTCGGGATCGGGGCGACGCGCCACTGACCAGCGCCGTCCTTCACCGACGACTCGAGCACTCCGGGCATCCACGCGCCGGTGATCAGCGTGGCGATGGAGCCGTTGCCGAGCGCCTTGAACCAGTCGTCGCTCCAGCCGGGGACGCTGGAGAGCAGCTTGCCCTCGACCAGCTTGTCCCAGGTGCCCGTCCACTTCTTGGTGCCCTCGTCCTGGAGGTTGATCGACACCTTGGTGCCGTCGACGTCGAACGGGCGGCCGCCCGCCTGCCAGATCATCGAGGTGGTGAAGCCGGAGTCGCCGGAGTCGCTCGTGATGTAGGCGTTGGGGTCGGCGGCGTGCAGCTTCTGCGCGGCCGCGACGTACTCGTCCCAGGTCTTCGGAACGGCGATGCCGTTCTTGTCGAAGACGGTCTTGTTGTAGAACATCGCCATGGGGCCGGAGTCCTGCGGGAGGCCGACCAGCTTGCCGCCGACGTTCACCGAGCCCCACGGGCCGGGGGTGTAGTCGTCCTGAAGCTTGTCGAAGCCGTACTGCTTGAGGTCGACGAGGGAGTCGGAGAGAGCGAACTGCGGGATGGCGTAGTACTCGACCTGCGCGACGTCGGGGGCGCCCGATCCGGCTTTGATCGCGTTCTGCAGCTTGGTGTACTCGGTCGTGTTCGTGCCGGCGTTGACCAGCTTGACCTTGACCTTCGGGTACTCCTTCTCGAACGCGGCGACCTGGGCCTCCGCCGACGGGGTCCACGACCAGTACGTGATGGTCCCGCCCTGCTTGAGCGCCGCGTCGATGTCGGAGGCGCTTCCGCCGCCGGACGAGGTGCCGCCGGAGCAGGCGGCCAGGGAGGCGGCGGCGACGGCGCCGACCACCGCGGCGGTGACGACCCGGGCGATGCGCCGGGACGCGAGAGTGCTCTTCATGAGCTTCCTTTCACTTCTTCGTGGAATGAGATTGCGGATGGGGGATGGGGTTACTGCTTGACGCTTCCGGCGGCCAGACCCGACTGCCAGTAGCGCTGGAGCACCAGGAACGCCGCCACGATCGGGACGATCGTGATGAGAGATCCGGTGATCACGAGGTTGAAGATCGGCTGGGCGCCGACCCCGGTCGCCTGCGCGCTCCACTGGCTGAGGCCCACCGTGAGGGGGTACCAGGTGGGGTCGCTCAGCATGATGAGCGGCAGGAAGTAGTTGTTCCAGGTGGCGACGATCGCGAACAGTGCGACCGTGACGATGCCGGGCGCGAGGAGCCGCAGCGAGATGGTGAAGAACGTGCGGAACTCGCCTGCCCCGTCCATCCGCGCCGCCTCCAGCAGCTCGGTCGGGATGGCCTCGCTCGCGTAGGTCCAGATGAGGTAGAAGCCGAACGGACTGATAAGCGAGGGCAGGATGACCGACCAGGGGGTGTTGGTGAGCCCGGCCTGGCTGAACAGCAGGAACGTCGGGACGGCCAGGGCGGTCCCCGGGACGGCGATCGCTCCGAGCACCACGGCGAACACGGCGCGCTTGCCGGGGAAGTTGTACTTCGCCATGCCGTAGCCGGCGACGGTGGCGAGCAGCGTGGCCCCGCCCGCACCGACGACCACGTAGAGGAGGGTGTTGCCCAGCCACTGCACGAAGATGCCGCCGCGGTAGGTGAAGGTGTCGGCGATGTTCTGGAAGAGGTTGAAGTCCTTGCCGAACCAGAGCCCGAACGACGAGTAGAGGTCCGGCTGGGTCTTCGTCGCGTTGACGATCAGCCAGATGAGCGGCACGAACGAGTAGATGACGAAGAGCACCATCACGATCGTCAGCAGCGGCGACTTGCGGATGCGGCGGCCGGAGGAGGCGCCGGCCCGGACGCGAGCGGCGGCGCGCGACGGAGCCTTGCGCGGGCGGGTGCTGCGGGTGTCGGTCAGCGTGGCCATCAGCGGGCCTCCTTCCTCGTGCCGCGCACCTGCACCACATACGCGATGACGGCGGTCAGGACGCCCATCACGATCGCGACGGTCGCGGCGTAGTTGAACTGCTGGCCGGCGAACGAGAGGTTGTAGGCGTACATGTTCGGGGTGAAGTAGCTGCTGATCGCGTTGGGCGCCAGCTGCTTGAGCAGGTTCGGCTCGTTGAAGAGCTGGAAGCTGCCGATGATCGAGAAGATCGTCGCGATCACGAGCGCGCCGCGGATGGCGGGCAGCTTGATGCTGAACACCGTGCGGAACGCTCCGGCGCCGTCGATCTCGGCCGCCTCGTAGAGCTCGCCCGGGATGACGCGCAGCGCCGCGTAGAAGATGAGCATGTTGTAGCCCATGAACTCCCAGGTGACGATGTTGCCGATGGAGGCGAGCACCCACTGTCCGCTGAGCGGCGCGAGCCCGGTCCCGAGCAGCTGGTTGATGCTCGCGGTCAGACCGAACTGGTCGCCGTAGATGAATCCCCAGATCAGCGCGGCCACCACACCGGGCACCGCGTAGGGGAGGAAGAGTGCGATCCGGAAGAAACCGGCGCCGTGCAGCCGCGCGCTGTCGAGCGCGAGGGCGGCGACTAGCGAGAGGACCAGCATGATCGGCACCTGCACGACGAGGAACAGCGAGACGCGGCCGAGGGATGCCCAGAACTTCTCGTCCTGGAACACGGCGACGTAGTTGCCGAGCCCGACGAACGCGTTGCCGCCGATGAGCTGCTGGCGGAAGAGGCTGAGGTAGATCGCGTAGACCACCGGCGCGATGATCATCGCCGCGAAGACGACCATGAAGGGGGCCACGAAGGCCCAGCCGCGCCAGTCGCGGCGCGACCGGCGGCCGCGGCGGGGGGTGCCGGGCGCGGTGGCCCGCGTGAGGGACGTCGTTGTCATGTCTTCCCTGAGTTCGAGATCGGTGTGCGGATGTTTACGTCAACATCGTGGCGGCTACTCTAACATGTTCACGTCAACATGATGCAAGGTCGTGTTGACACTCGCGTTGAACACCGAGAAGTGGAGACCATGGCAGAGTCGCTGGCCGAATCCCCGTCCGCCCGTGCAACCGGGCGCAAACGCGGTCCGTCGTTGGGCGATGTCGCGGCGCACGCGGGCGTCTCCACGCAGACCGTGTCGCGGGTGGCGAACGGCCTCACCAACGTCGAGGAGACCACGCGTCAGCGCGTCCTCGCCTCGATGCAGGCGCTCGGCTACCGTCCGAATCGCGCGGCGCGGGCGCTGCGGTCCGGCCGCTTCCGGAACATCGGCGTGGTCATGTTCACCCTGTCGTCCTACGGCAACATGCGGACCCTGGATGCCATCGCCGTGTCGGCGGCGACCGCCGGCTACTCGATCACGGTCGTCCCGGTCGAACGCCCGACACAGCAGGATGTGAGCGTCGCGCTCAGCCGTCTGCTGGAGCAGGCGGTCGACGGCATCATCGTCGTGATCGAGGCGCACATCGTCGACCGCGCCGACGTCGAGCTGCCGTCCGGGCTGTCGGTCGTGGTCGTCGACTCGACCGAGCGCCCCGACTACCCGCAGGTCGACACGGACCAGGCGGAGGGTGCGCGGCAGGCCACCCAGCACCTGCTCGACCTCGGCCATCGCACGGTCTGGCACATCTCCGGTCCCGGCGACTCGTATTCGGCAGCACGCAGGGAGGAGTCGTGGCGCCGGACTCTGGAGGCGGCGGGAGCTCCTGTGCCGGAGGTCTTCCGCGGCGACTGGTCGACCTCGGCCGGCTACCGCCACGGGCAGGAGATCGCCGCGCGCCCCGAGATCACGGCCGTCTTCGCGGCGAACGACCAGATGGCCCTCGGCGTTCTGCGCGCCCTCCACGAGGCCGGCCGGCGGGTGCCGGAGGACGTCAGCGTCGTCGGATTCGACGACATGGCCGAGTCGGACTCGTTCTGGCCGCCGCTGACGACCATCCATCAGGAGTTCGAGGCCATCGGCCGCCGCGCCCTCGAACTGCTGATCGCGGAGATCGAGGCGCGCCCGGAGCCGGTGCGCTCCTCGGTGCTCCACACGCGCCTGGTCGTGCGCGCGAGCACGGCCGCACCGCCGGCCTCCTGACCGGCGGGCCGCTCGCTACGAGGGCTCTTCGTCCGCTTCGAGCGACTCGTCCGCATCCACGAAATCGTCGTCGGTCTCGGTGGCCTCAGTGGCCGCCGCGGCCTGCGCCTCCGCCAGTTCGCTCGCCTCGTCCTCGTGCCGGTGTCTCGCCATGGGTTCCCCTCTCGACACCTCATCTTCTCGTAGACCCGGCACGAGCGGAGTGCCTCGAGCCGTTCCTGAGAATCGACTCATGTTCGAAACAAACGTCCGGTATGGTCTCGCCCACCGAACGCTCACGGACGAAGCATCCCTGGAGGATCACCGTTGGAACCACGGAACACCGCACCTCGGAGGCGGCTGCGGCGCCTCCTCCCCGTCGTCCTCGCAGCCACCCTGATCGGCGCCAGCCAGATCGCACTCAGCACTCCGGCCGCCGCCGCTGACGGCACACCCGGTGCGACAGCGATCGGGGACTCGCTCTTCCGGGGTATCGGGAACGGCGGCTACGACGTCACGCACTACGACGTGGCGCTCGCGTTCAACGCCGACAAGAGCATCACCGCCACGACCCTGATCACCGCCACGGCGACGCAGGCGCTCTCCTCGTTCTCCCTCGACTTCGAGGGTCTCACCGTCTCGTCGGTGCTCGTCAACGGAACCCCGGCGACGTTCAGCCGGACGAGTGATCCGAGCATCAGCTCGTACAAGCTGGTCGTCACGCCGGCGTCGACGGTCACCGGCGACTTCACCGTGGCGGTCGCCTACTCGGGCACCCCGGTCACGCACGTGGATCCCGACGGATCGAGCGAGGGATGGGTCTCCACCTCAGACGGGGCGACCGCTCTCGGCCAGCCGGTCGGCACCATGACCTGGCTTCCCAGCAACAACACCCCTTCCGACAAGGCCACCTACGACATCACCATCGACGCCCCGACGACGATCGACGGCGTCTCCGCTGCCGCCGTCAGCAACGGTGAGCTCGTCGCGAAGACGCCCAGCGGCGACGGGAGCCGCACCTCCTGGCACTGGCGGCAGACGCGGCCGATGGCCACCGAACTGGCGATGATCACCATCGGCAAGTACCTCGTCTACGAGTCGGATATCGCGCTCGCGGTGAGCGGCAGGACCATCCACGAATGGACCTTCGTCGACCCGGCCGTCACGACCACGAACCAGGCGACGATCCAGACGCGCCGTGCTGCACTCCCCGAGATCCTCAACTACCTCGAGTCGAAGTACGGCGCCTATCCGGGCGGGAGCACGGGCTTCGTGGTGGACATCACCTCCCTCGGCTACGCCCTGGAGACCCAGGATCGCCCCTATTTCGAACGCTCCGTCTCGTCGGGCACGTTCATCCACGAGCTGGCGCACCAGTGGTTCGGCGACTCGGTGACGCCGGCCGACTGGAACAGCATCTGGCTCAACGAGGGCCCGGCCACCTTCATCCCCACCCAGTACAACCAGGACCACGGCAGCAGCACCACGACGGCCTCGTCGCTGTTCACCACCTGGAACACGACTGCGGCGAGCAGCGCCCGCTGGACCATCCCCTCCGCAGCCATGACCGACCCGGCCGACCTCTTCGACTGGCAGGTCTACACCCGGGGAGCGATGACCCTGGAGGCGTTGCGCCAGTCCGTCGGCCAGACCGCTTTCGACGCCATCATGAAGACCTGGGTGCAGCGCTACGCCGGTCAGAGCAAGACGACCGAGGACTTCATCGCGCTCGCCGAAGAACTCTCCGGTCGCGATCTGAGTGCCTTCTTTCAGGACTGGGTGTACGACGCCGACAAGCCGGCGTGGCCGTCGACGTGGACGCTCGGCCTGACCTCCGACCCGGTGGACGGCGAGGTCGCCCCCGAACAGGAGATCACCTACACCCTGACCGCGAACAACACGGGCCAGGTCCCGTTGACCGGCGCGACCGCGACAGTCGACCTCGCCGACGTGCTCGACGATGCGGCCATCGACGCATCGTCGCTCCCGGTGGGTCTGGCGCTGAACGGCACGACCCTCACCTGGACCGTGCCGGACACCGCGACGAGCGGCACGGCGACCGTCGCCTTCACCGCGGTCGTCGCGAAGACCTCTTCGGGCGGCACGCTCACCGCGACGGCCTCGGTGGGAGCACTGGGCGCGACCTGTGCGGACTGCTCCTCGACCCTCACGACCCCGGTCATCTCCGGTCCGGACCCGATCACCGAGGCCGACTTGACCGATGCGACCCGCGGCCCGGTGCGCGTGCCGGCGACAGCCGTTCCGGGTGGCGTGGTCCGCGTGACGATCGTCGGCGGGGCGCACGAGGGCGAGACGGTCACTCCCGTGCTCTTCTCGACCCCGCGGCCGCTCGCGGCGGCCGTCGTCTCCGGCGGAGCCTTCTCGGTCACCATTCCGGCGGACGCCCCACTGGGAGCGCACAAGCTGGCGATCGTCGATGCCCAGGGCGACCTGATCGGCTGGGGCGCTCTGACCCTGGTCGCCGCCGCGGGTTCGTCGGATCCGCAGACCGAGTCGGCCGCCACGGGCTCCGGCGCACTCGCCAGCACCGGCTCGTCGGTGGCACTGCCGCTCGGCGTCGGCTCCGGAGTGCTCTTGGCCGGAGTTGCCGCGCTGCTGCTGGCGGGGTGGCGTCGCCGTCGGGCGACACGAATGACGGCCGTGGCCCCGTCACAGGACTAGCTCCCCGACGCGGAGGTCGGCCGCACATGAAAAGCCCCGCTGAACGGCAATGCCTGTTCAGCGGGGCTTCTCTACTGTCTCAACCAGTGGGGTGTGTATAAACACAGTGCGCCACGAGGGATTCGAACCCCCAACCTTCTGATCCGTAGTCAGATGCTCTATCCGTTGAGCTAGTGGCGCATGACCCGCACGCGGACCGGATACGAGCTTACATGACGCCATCCAAGACCGCCAATTGACGGCGGAGAGCGACCTGGCGGTATGACGTCTCGATGAGCTCGAAGGTCTCCGACCAGTCCCGGGCGCCCCGATCGAGGTCGATGGCCAGCCAGCCGCTCGGGCCCCAGTACTTCGGGACGAACACGCGCGGGTCCTCACGCCAGGCCGGCGCTTCCGCGGGATCCGGTTTGAAGACGAGGGTGTCCGGGCGGTCCATCGACGCACCGAGCACGGCGAACGCCCGGCCCTTCTCGCCGGCCTTCCACGAGGGGCGGCCGTGGTTCAGCGTCTCGACCGCCTCGGGCAGGCTCAGGCAGAGGCTTCGGATGCGCTCCACGAGAGCATCGCCCTCCTCGAACAGCAGTGGGTGCTCCATCAGCGCCAGCCCCTCGTCACCGGAAGACCTCGTCCAGGAAGCACACCAGCGCCCGCCAGCTCCGCGCGTCGGCGAGGGGACGGTACCGGTCCGTGCCCGGGATGGTGAACGCATGCGGTGCACCCGAGTACGTGTTCACCTGCCAGTCGACGTGCGGAGCGCCGCGCAGCTCCTGCTCGAACGCGACCACCGCTTCATCGGGAACGACCGGGTCGTCGCCGCCGGTCAGCACCAGCAGGGAGGCGGCGATCTGCGCCGCGTCGGACGGATCGTGCGCGATCAGGCCGCCGTGGAACGAGGCGACGCCGCGGGCCGGGGCGCCGGTGCGCGCGAACTCGAGGGCGGCCGTCCCCCCGAAGCAGTAGCCGATGACGGCGAGGCGTGCGGGGTCGACAGCGGGATGCTGCTGCAACCAGCTGAATCCTGCAGCCACCCGCGCGCGGAGCAGCGGGAGGTCGTTGTAGTACTTTCCGGCCTCGGCGGGCGCCGCGTCTCCGGCCGGCCGCACGCCGGCCCCGTAGATGTCGGCAGCGAACGCGACGTACCCGGACCGCGCCAGCATCTGGGCGCGCATCCGCACGTTGTCGCCGACGCCGTGCCAGTCGTGCAGCACCAGCACCGCCGGCCGTCGCTCGTCGGCCTGCGCATCCCGCGCCAGGTACCCCTCGAGCGGGACTCCCTCGTGTTCGTACGCCACCGTCTCGGCCTCGATGACCGAGCGCTCACCGATCGGGACCTGCTCGAGCAGGGCCTGGAAGGCGGGGGCGAGAGCGGGCGACGGGCTGTCGTTCGTCACAGGGCGGCTCCTGGGTCGTCACGTCGCGCGGACGGCAGGCGCCGTCGGCGGCCGGGTCTGCTGTGACGTGGTCGCGGGATGCGCGCGGGAGCCGTCGGGTGCGGGTCGGGTTCCCACGCCTTCACACTACCGCGGGTTCCCTCCGAGCACGACGGACGTACGATGGGCCACATGGCCACCGAGTTCAGCGATCAGACGGATGCGAGCCGCTACGCGATGCACGTCGACGGCGAGCTCGTCGGCGTGCTCGACTACCGCATCCTCGGTGACTCCATCTCCCTGACGCGCGCCTTCACCGTGCCGCACCGGCGGGGCAGGGGCTACGCCGCGCAGCTGGTCGAGTACGCGGTCGGCGAGATCGAGAAGGGCGGGACGCTGCGGATCGTGCCGATGTGCTGGTACGTGGCCGACTGGTTCGAGGCGCACCCGGAACGCGCTGCCCTGCTGCAGCGCCGGGCGGGCTGGCCGCCCGATGACAGCTGAGGGGTCGGCCGTTCCTTCGCGTCTCGTCGCGCGGGTCTCGCGGTTCGGCGACCCGACGGCCATGGTGCTGGCCCGTGAGGCGGTGCGTCCGCCGCGGGGCAACGAGGTCGTCGTGCGAGTGACGCACGCCTCCCTCGGCGCGACGGATGTGCTGGCCCGGCGCGGCGGGTACGTGCTGCAACCGGCTCCCGGCTTCATCACGGGATACGACTTCGTCGGTGAGCTCGTCACGGAGTCGGCGGTGTCGGTCGCCCTGGGCCTGCGCGTCGGCGCCCGCGTGGTCGCCGCGCTTCCGCGGATGGGCGCTCACGCGACGTTCGTCACGGTCGCTCCGACACTGCTCGTCGCCCTCCCCGCGGACCTCGACCCGTCGACGGCCGCGGTGCTCCCGCTCGACGGGGTGACCGCGGGCCACGCCCTCGATCTCGCAGGCGCGGGGGACAGCATCCTGGCGCAGGGCGCGTCCGGAGCCGTCGGGATGCTCGCCGCGCAGCTGGCCCTGCGAGCCGGACGGACCGTGATCGGCACCGCCTCCGCCCGCAGCCGCGCCGCGATCACCGACCTCGGCATCCCGCTGGTCGACTACGGCGCTTCCGACTGGCCCGCCCTGGTTCGCGAGGCGGCGGGCGGCGGGGTGGATGCGGCGATCGACCACACGGGCTCACCGCGCGTCCGTGAGGTGCTCGCCCCCGAGGGCGTGCTCGTCCGCACGGGCTTCGCCGGGCGCGCCGGGCAGGAGCGGGCCGACGCCGTCCGGGGGTTCGCCCGGGCCGCGCGCGACCGGTCGGAGCGCATCTGCAGCGCCCCGCTGTTCATCGCAACCCGCCGCACCGCCTACCGCCGCCTCCTCTCGTCGCTCCTCGCCGACATCGCCGCCGGCGGGTTGCGCACGGCGGAGCCGGTGGAGTTCCCGCTCTCCGAGGTGTGGGAGGCGCACCGGGCGGCCGAGTCCGCGGCGCCGGGACGCAAGGTCGTCCTCACGATGGTCTGAGCCGGCTCAGAACGCGAACATCTGCCCCAGTACGACCACGGCGATGATGAAGAGCACGACGATCCCCGCGATGGTGACCACCGCGCGAGCCGACAGGCGCGCGATCCCGAAGCCGACCAGGAACGGCAGCGCCAGGCAGCCGAGCGCCAGCACCCACCAGAAGGCCGCATAACCGCCCGCCGACGCTGACTCCAGGCGCCCGCCGAACAGCTTCTGGGTCGTGGGATGCGTCGCGAACGCGATGCAGGCCGACAGCGGATACGCGATCAGCACGGCGGTGATGAGGCCTGCGAACGCCCCCCAGAGCCCCCGCTTCTCGCCCAGCTGGAGCGTCTCCTCGTGGTGCGGCCCTTGGCGGCTCTTGGTGCTCATGGCGCACAGCATAGCCAGCGGCCCGGCCGCCGGGAATGCAGCAGAACGTCGGCGCCCAGGGCCGTCAGAAGTCGTCGTCGGAGCCGATGACGACCGGCACGCACTCCGAGAAGCGGTACCGGATCAGTTCGGGCCACAGCGTCGAATCGCACAGGTCGAACACATCCATCACTGCCGCCCCGCCGATGTGCGACGGCAGGCGCAGCTCGAAGGGCGGTTCGCTTGTCCGTTCGAACTCGATCTCGAAGGCATCGTCGTCGCGCTCCAGCACGGCGAGAACTGTCTCCATGGTGGCCCTCCCTCGACGGATGGATCGTCTGTTCCCACCGTTACGCCCCGACGTCGTCGTGGCAAGCCCTGGCGTGCCGGCATCCTGTCGTCGATTGGCAGCATTCTTTCTGGCACTTGGTGTCATAATCGGCTCACAAACCCGACGAGGAAGGGACGACGATGACCGAATCGAAGCCGCTGACGGCGCACAGCACCATCGGCGAATGGCTGGATCACCCGAAGGGCGCTCCGCTCATCCAGGGGCTGCTCGCCCAGGCGGGAGTCGGCGAGGAGATGCTCGCACCGGTGCGGGGGCTTCCGCTCCAGCAGTTGGTCGCGCTCAGCCAGGGGCAGCTGCCGCAGTCCGTCGTCGACGACCTGGTGCTGCAGGCCAACGACGGTGTCATGCCCGAGGATGTGGAGACCGGCTGGGTGGAGAAGGTCACCCCTGGTCGCTTCGACGGCCGCACGGTGATCGTCACCGGCGCCGCGTCGGGGATCGGCCGGGCGACCGCGTCCCGCATCGCCCGCGAGGGCGGCCGGGTGATCGCCGTGGACATCTCCGCGGAGCGCCTGGACGAGCTCGCGTCGAGCCTTCCGGCCGGCGCGGTCACCACCGTGGTGGGCGACATCACCAAACAGGACGACATCGACGGCATCGTGGCCGCCGCCGGAGACCGCATCGACGCCCTGGCGAACGTCGCGGGCGTCAACGACGACTTCTCGCCGGCGCACGAGACCTCCGACGCCGTCTGGGACCGTACGATCGGCATCAATCTGACCGGCGGGTTCAAGCTCACGCGGGCGGTGCTCCCCGCCATGCTGCAGGCGGGTGCCGGCTCGATCGTCAACGTGGCGTCGGAGGCCGGCCTGCGCGGGAACGCGTCCGGCACCGCGTACACCGTCTCCAAGCACGGCGTCATCGGTCTCACCCGCAGCACGGCGTTCATGTACGGCCCGCAGGGCATCCGGATCAATGCCGTCGCCCCGGGCGGAGTGGCCACCGGCATCCCGATGCCCGCGCACCCGTCGGAGGCCGGGACCGCGCGACTCACCCCGTTCCAGCAGCAGATCCCGACCATCGCGACCGCCGAGCAGCTGGCCGCGTCGATCACCTTCCTGCTCAGCGACGACGGCGTCAACATCAACGGCGCGGTGCTTCCGAGCGACGGCGGCTGGTCGGTCCAGTAACTGCCGCAGGGGGGTGACGGTCAGCTGCGCTGGTCGCGCCTCGAACGGATGGCGTAGGCGGTGCCGGCCGTGAGTGCTGCGAGCAGCAGCACGCGGCCGGCCTGCTTGCGCCGGCCGCCCCAGCCACCCGTCACGCCGAGCGGAGCGCCGGACGGCCTGTCGAGGTTTCCGGATGTCGGAGCGGCCGGCGCCTTCCGGAACTGGCCGATCTCCGTCTGCCGGGCGATCGCCGCCTCCACCGCCTGAGGGTGCCGACGGTGCTGGCGGACCATCGCCCTGCCGGCGCCGCTGACCGTCCGCTCCGGTGTCCCCGGCCGCTTCCATGCGGCGACGATCTGCTTCACCGCATCCGTCGGCGGATAGACCGGAGGAAGGGCCTGCAGGGCGCGGCCGGTGCGGTTGCCCGCGTGCTGGAAGATCGGGGTGTCCAGAGTGGGCGGCAGCACGGTCACCACGTGCACCGGCGACTTCGCCAGCGACAGCTCGGAACGCAGGCTGCGCCCGAGGGCGATCACCGCGGCCTTCGACATCGAGTACGCCGCCGTGTACGGCTGCGGCACCTCTCCGAGGATGGATGCGACGTTGATGATGGTGCCGGATCGCTGGCGCAGCATGACGCGCAGGGCGCTCCGGCTGCCGTTCGCGTAGCCGTGGAGGTCGACGTCGATGATGCGCTCGAATTCGGCGAGCGGCTGCTCCCAGAACACTCCGTAGCTGCTGACCGCGGCCGCGTTGATCCACACGTCGAGCCGGCCGTGACGGGCGATGGCGGTGTCGACGGCGCGGTCGCTCGTCTCGCGGTCGGCCGTGTCGCCGGCCACAGTGACGACATCGCGGGCTCCCTTGGCCGTGCACTCGGCGGCGACGTCCTGAAGGGCGGTTGCGCCGCGGGCGACGAGCACCAGCCTCGCGTGGCGCTTGGCGAACTCCACGGCGGTTCCCCGGCCCAGGCCGCTGGATGCTCCGGTGATGACGACGACAGGGGATGCGCTCATGCCGCCGACGGTAGGCGCTGCGGCCGGATGCCGTGAGGCCTTGACAGCGCCATACTCGCGCGGTGGCCGCGCGTGAAGGGTCTGCCGCGCGCCGACCGCCGGTCCGACGATCGGGGGACAGAAGAAGGAGCACACCATGACCGCCACTGACAACGACACCGGCTTCCGCCGCGCCAAGCGGCCCCGTTCCGTCATCGCCGGCCCCTACGGCCACCCGTTCCACGCGACCGTCGTCACCATCCCGATCGGCGCCTGGACGGCCGCTGTCGTGTTCGATATCGCGGCCCTGCTCGGTGCCGCGCCGGGCGCGCTGGCGACGGGTGCTCTGTGGCTCGTGGTGATCGGTGTCATCGGCGGCGTCGTGGCCGCGATCCTCGGGCTGCTCGACTTCTCCCAGCTCCCGGCGGGCACCAAGGTGAAGCGCACCGCCGTCTGGCACCTGATCTTCAACTCCACGGCGCTCGTGCTGTTCATCATCAGTGCGATCGTCCGCGCGGGGGACCCCGACCATCCCAGCGTTGCGGGCTTCGTGCTCGCGCTGATCGGCATCCTCGTCGTCGGTGTCTCCGGCTTCCTGGGCGGTGAGCTCGCCTACCGTCACGGCGTCCGCGTCGCAGATGAGCGGGACCAGCAGCGCGCCTACGACGCATGAGCCCGGACCACCCCGTGAGCGGGAGCGGCTACGGTTCTGATGTGTCGCGCATCCAGGAAGTCGCCCGCGAGTCCTTCGGTTGGGAGCAGCTGCGCCCCGGCTTGGCCGAGGCCATGGAGGTGCTGCTCGGCGGGGGCGATGTGCTCGCCATCATGCCGACCGGGTACGGCAAGTCGTCGCTCTATCAGGTGACCGGAACCATCCTCGACGGCGTGACGATCGTCGTCTCGCCGCTGATCTCCCTGCAGGAGGATCAGGTGCGCGCGCTCAGCGAGGCGAGGGATGTGCCGGGCGCGGTCGCCATCAACTCCTCCGCCGGGCAGCGCGAACGAGAACGGGATTGGGAGGCGCTGGAGTCGGGCGAGGCCGGATTCGCCTTCCTCGCTCCTGAGCAGCTCGCCAACCCGGAGGTGCGTGAGCGGCTGCGCGCCGTCGACGTCTCGCTGTTCGCGGTCGACGAGGCGCACTGCGTCTCGTCGTGGGGCCATGACTTCCGCCCCGACTACCTGCTGCTCGGCGACGTCATCGACGAGCTGGGCCATCCACCGGTCGTCGCGATGACCGCGACCGGAGCGCCTCCTGTGCGCGCCGAGATCTCCGAGCGGCTGGGCCTCCGCACACCGCGGTTGTTCGCGACAGGGTTCGACCGCCCGAATCTCCGGCTGGAGGTGGTGCGCCACGAAGAGGATGCGGCGAAGCGTGCCGCCGTCGTGGAGCAGGTCCGCGGGCTGCAGGGGGCCGGGCTCGTCTACGTCGCCACCCGCAAGGACGCCGAGCTGTACGCCGATGAGATCGAGGAAGCCCGCGTCCCGGCGGCGGCCTATCACGCCGGACTGCGCCGAGCCGAGCGCGACGACGTCTACGAGCGCTTCATGGACGGTCGCGCGCGCGTCGTCACGGCCACCAGCGCCTTCGGGATGGGCATCGACAAGCACGATGTGCGCTCGGTCGTCCACGCGTCGGTGACCGACTCCCTCGACAGCTACTACCAGGAAGCGGGACGGGCGGGCCGCGACGGCGAGCCGGCTCGGGTCACCCTGCACTATCGACCGGAGGATTTCGCCCTCACCAAGTTCTTCTCCGGCGGCGGACCGGACGCCGACGAGCTCGCCCGCGTCTTCGGGGCGATCGCCCGCGAGCCGGGCATCACCCGAGCAGATCTCGCGGAGCGCGTGCAGATCAGTGTGCGCTCGCTCGGGCGGCTTCTCGGCCTGCTGCGGGATGCGGACGTGCTGTCCGGGAGCGACGATGACCTGCGCCCGGCCGACGTCGCACCGGGCGATGCAGCCTCGAAGGCGGTCGCCGAAGCAGAGTCGCGACAGCGCATCGAGCACTCCCGCGCGCAGCTGATGCAGGAGTATGCCGAAACCGGAATGTGCCGTCGTCAGTTCCTGCTTGGCTACTTCGGCGAGGAGCTTCCCGAGCCGTGCGGCAACTGCGACACCTGCTCCTCCGGAAGCGCGCAGCGTTGGGCGGCGGAGCACGACGCGGCCCGGGAGGACCCGTTCCCACTCGCCGCGCGCGTACGCCACGAGACGTGGGGGCCTGGTGTCGTCATGCACACCGAGGCGGACCGGCTCACGGTGTTCTTCGACGACGCGGGCTACAAGGTCCTCTCGCTCTCGGCCGTGACGGACGGCGGACTGCTCGAGGTCGTCAGTCCGGCCGCCTGACCTCAGACGAAGAAGGGCGCAGGGTCCGTGACCCTGCGCCCTTCTTCCGCGCCGCTCAGCCCTGGCGGGCCTTCATGCGCGGGTTCTTCTTGTTGATGATGAACGTGCGGCCCCGGCGACGCACCACCTGAGCTCCGGGCATCGCCTTGAGCGACTTCACCGAATTGCGTACCTTCATGACGGACCTCCCTTGATGAAACCTATTCTCAATAACAATGGAGGATCGTCGTTTATTGCCCGGCGGCGGCTAGATCCCGAATGTGGCCAGCCAGGAATCGACCACCGGGATGTCCAGACGCTGGTAGCCGCCGAGGTAGCGGCAGTTGTCCGTGTAGCCGTAGCTCGTCACCGCGACCAGCTGGTCGCCGAGGAACACCGGGCCGCCCGAGTCGCCGAAGCAGGTCCCGCCGGTTCCGCGGGTGTCGTTCGGATTGCCGTTGGTCTGCAGGATCTGCGGGGTCAGCTTCTGGCCGGGCATGTCCACGTAGCGCCGGATGAGGGGATAGCTCATCGGCTGCGGCTTCTGGGGGCCGGACTCCGGCTTGCGCACCTCTGTTCCATAGCCGACTGCGGTGAAAAGCGTCTTCGACAGGTTGCTCGTCTTGATCGCGTCGAGCGTGCCCACGGGCGCGATCTGCGGGTAGCCGGATCCGAACGAGGCCACGGGCTGGTCGAGCACGATGACGCCGACGTCGTTCCAGTTCGCGGTGTCGGTGAAGTCCGAGTAGTCCGGATGCGTGTACGCCGTTCCCGAGTAGTAACCGGCCGCGGTGATCTCGGCGGCGGTGAACCCGACGGTCGGGTCGGCGGCGACCGGGAACGGAGCGGGCGGCTGCTCGGCGATCACGGAGTCGAACGTGACGAGTGTCTTGCCCAGCGTCCCCGAGGTGCAGTGTGCGGCGGTCACGACCACCGTCGGCGACACCAGCGTCGCCGAGCACCGGAAGCGCCCGTCGGCGTCGTAGAACAGGATCAGGCCGACGTCGGGATGCTTGTCCCCGTCGGCGGCTCCTCCCGTGCTGGCGACGGCGGGTGTGCCGACGGCCAGTCCGGCGAATGCGGCCAGCGCGATGGCGGCGGCCAGGATTCTCTTACGCATGGATCCCCCTTTGGATCGGTAGCGGTTCAGTCCTCCGAGTATGCACATCCCCCAGGCGGGGGCCAAGGCTCGACTTCTGCGCGATGTTCGTTCGAAACCACTTCGATGAGCAGCGTCACGATCACGAGACCGCCCACGTCTTCCTATGTGAAGGGTTCGGGCGAATGGGCCGGACCCCTTCAGGCGATGTGGCGGGGAGTACGGGAACTGTCCCGCCACATCGCCCCCACGCACCGTCGAACCGTTGATCGGGTGCGCCGCGGGCCGTTTCGCGAAAAGGCGTCACCCCCTATGCTGTTCCGGGGGAAAGGGGATTCTGATGGGCGCGATCGCAGTGCACGAGTTCGTGTCGCTGGACGGCGTGTTCGAAGATCCGAGCTGGACGTTCGAGTTCGGGTTCGATCCCGACATGGGCGACGACATCGGCCGCATCACGCGGGCGTCGGACGCGATCCTGCTCGGCAGGCGCACGTTCGAGATGTTCGCTCCCGCGTGGTCCCCGCGCACCGCCGACGACGATCCGGGTGCGCCTTTCTTCAACGACAGCCCGAAGGGCGTCGTCAGCTCGACCCTGGACGACCAGACCGCGGAGCGCACGTGGCGCAATTCGCGGTCGCTCGGCGCGTACGACGCCGAGCGCATCCGGGCCTTCGCCGACGAGTTCAGCGGCGGGGTGTACATCAGCGGGTCCGGCTCGCTTGGTGCGGGCCCTGCTGGCCGACGGACTCGTCGACTCGCTCCATCTGTTCGTCTATCCGCTGGTCCGTGGGACGGGCGCACGCCTGTTCCCCGAGGGAAGCGCGCCCGCTAAGCTGCGGCTGCGTCACCACGACGCCTACGACAACGGCGTCCTCCACCTCCACTACACGGCCGCCTGACACCGCCCGCGTGCGACCGCACCCATCGCGGCCGCCGGACCGGTTCTCAATTGAGGCCGCTCATCGTCCGCAATCGACGTTAGCCTCGCTCATGGCGGGGCTGCTCCGCCATCACATCCATACACAGCACACCCGGGAATCACTGTGACTCTGCTTCGTCTCTCACTCCGCTTCGTGCGCCCCTACTGGCGCGCGGTGACCGCGGTCGTGGTCCTTCAGCTGATCGCGACCATGGCCGCCCTCTACCTTCCGACCCTCAACGCCCAGATCATCGACAAAGGCGTCGTCACCGGCGACACCGACTTCATCTGGCGCACCGGCGGCATGATGCTCGTCGTCTGCTTCATCCAGGTGATCGCCGCCGTGACGGCCACCTACTTCGGGGCGCGCGCCTCGATGTCCGCGGGCAAGGACATCAGGCGCTCCTTCTACCGCAAGGTGGATGCGCTGCCGTCGCTCGACCTCGCCCGCTGGGGGATGCCGACGCTCATCACGCGAAACACGAACGATGTCCAGCAGGTGCAGATGCTCCTGCTGATGACGTTCAACTTCATGGTGTCCACCCCGATCATGTGCATCGCGGGAATCATCTTCGCGGTGCAGGTCGACGCCGGGCTCTCCTGGTTGATCTGGGTCTCGGTCGCCGTGCTGTTCATCGTCGTCGGCGTCCTCGTCTCGCTCCTGCTGCCGATGTTCCGCATCATGCAGGAGCGCATCGACGGCGTGAACGGCGTCATCCGCGAGCAGATCGTCGGCATCCGGGTCATCCGCGCCTTCGTCCGCGAGCGCTTCGAGACGAAGCGGTACGACGACGCCAACGCGGCCCTCACGCGCATCTCGGTCAAGGTCGGAAACGTCTTCGTGCTGATGTTCCCGATCATCATGCTCATCCTCAACGCGGCGACCGTCGCCGTGCTCTGGTTCGGTGGTCACCGGGTCGACGCCGGCGACATCCAGATCGGCGCGCTGACCGCCTTCCTGCAGTACCTCCTGCAGATCCTGGTCGCCGTCATGATGGGCGTGTTCATGGCCATGATGATCCCGCGCGCCATGGTCTGCGCGGAGCGCATCGAAGAGGTGCTCGGTGCGACGCCCACCACCGCTCAGGCTCAGGCCGACGCCGACGAGGTCCCGACGAACGGCCGGGTCGAGGTGCAGGATGTCACCTTCGGCTACCCGGGCGCCGAGAAGCCGGTGCTCAGCGACGTGACGTTCACGGCCGAGCCCGGCAAGGTGACCGCGATCGTGGGCTCCACCGGTTCCGGCAAGACCACGCTGGTCTCGGTGATCGCCAACCTGTTCACGCCGCAGAGCGGACACGTCCACATCGGCGGCGTCGCCGTCGACGCGCTCACCCGCAAGCAGATCGCCGGGGTGCTCGGGCTGGTGCCGCAGCGGCCGTACCTCTTCTCCGGGACGATCGCCTCCAACCTGCGCTTCGGGCGTCCGGATGCGACCGACGAGGAGCTCTGGGAGGCGCTGCGCGTGGCCCAGGCCGAGGACTTCGTCCGAGCGAAGGAGCACGGCCTCGACGAGCGCATCTCCCAGGGCGGCACGAACGTCTCCGGCGGACAGCGCCAGCGACTGTGCATCGCCCGCGCGCTCGTCGCCCAGCCGAAGGTGTACCTCTTCGACGACTCGTTCTCGGCGCTCGATGTCGCGACCGACGCCCGCCTGCGGCGCGCGCTCGCCGAATCCATCGGGGACGCGGCGATGATCGTCGTCGCGCAGCGCGTCTCCACGATCCGCGAAGCCGACACGATCATCGTCATGGACGACGGACGGGTCGTCGGACGCGGCACCCACGACGAACTGCTGGAGACCAACGAGACGTACCGCCAGATCGTCGAGTCGCAGCTGAGCCTGGAGGTGGCCTGAGATGGCACGGACCACAGAACGCAAGAAGCGCGGCGGACGCCCCGAGGAGGGGCAGAACCCGACCGCGAAGGACATCGTCCTCGACGAGCTCGAGGAGGAATACGACTTCACGCCCACCGAAGCCGACGGCGACATGTTCGGCGGAGCACCGGCGAAGAAGGCGGAGAACTTCTGGCCGTCGTTCAAGCGGCTCATGGGACTCCTCAAGCCCGAGTGGCTCGGGATGGCCTGGGTCACACTCCTCACGGTCGTGTCGGTCGTGCTCGTCGTCATCGCGCCGAAGATCCTCGGTGACGCCACCAACGTCATCTTCAACGGCATCTACGTCACGAAGCAGGGCATCGACTTCACGGAGCTCGGGCGCCTCCTGCTCATCGTTCTCACGATGTACCTGGTCGCGTCGCTGCTGCAGTGGTGGCAGGGCTACCTGCTCAACGCCCTCGTCATGCGCGTGGTCTATGGGCTGCGCAAGGATGTGGAGTCGAAGCTCAACCGCCTCCCGCTGAGCTACTTCGACACACGCCAGCGCGGAGACCTCATGTCGCGCGTGACCAACGACGTCGACAACATCCAGACGGCTCTACAGCAGGCGTTCTCGCAGCTGATCCAGTCCGTGCTGATGGTCATCGGCATCGGGATCATGATGTTCATCGTGTCGTGGCAGCTCGCGCTGATCGCGCTGATCTCCATCCCGCTCTCCGGCGTGATCGCCGGCGTGATCGGCTCGCGCTCGCAGAAGCTGTTCACCGCGCAGTGGGCTTCGACCGGTTCGCTCAACGGCCACATCGAGGAGTCCTACTCCGGTCTCGACCTGGTGCGCGCCTTCGGCCGCGACGAGGTCATGCTCGGCGAGTTCGACGAGCGCAACTCGAAGCTGCACCGGGCGCAGGTCGGCGCGCAGTTCGTCTCGGGCAGCATCATGCCGGCGATGAACTTCGTCTCCTACCTCTCGTACGTGCTCATCGCGGTCGTCGGCGGCCTGATGGTCGCCGGGCGCACGCTGACCATCGGAGACGCCACCGCGTTCATCCAGTACTCCCGCGAGTTCTCGCAGCCGATCGGGCAGATCGCCGGCATGGCCAACATGCTGCAGTCGGGTGTCGCCTCGGCCGAGCGGACGTTCGAGTTCCTCGACTCGGAGGAGCAGATGCCCGAGACGCCGACGCAGCACCTCCCGGAGCGTGCGGACGGCCGGGTGGAGCTCGACAAGGTGGACTTCTCGTACGACCCCGAGACGCCGCTGATCCAAGACCTCTCGCTCAGCGTCCAGCCGGGCAGCACGGTCGCGATCGTCGGTCCGACGGGAGCGGGCAAGACCACGCTCGTCAACCTGATCATGCGGTTCTACGAGTTGAACGGCGGCACCATCCGCCTCGACGGCATCGACACGACGCACTTGTCGCGGGATGAACTCCGCGGCCAGGTCGGAATGGTGCTGCAGGACGCATGGCTGTTCTCGGGGACCATCCGCGAGAACATCCGGTACGGGCGCCTCGAGGCGACCGACGACGAGGTGATCGAGGCGGCGAAGGCCACCATGGTCGACCGCTTCGTCCGGCAGCTGCCCGACGGCTACGACACGGTGATCGACGCCGAGGGCGGCAACGTCTCGGCCGGTGAGCGCCAGCTCATCACCATCGCGCGGGCGTTCATCGCGAACCCGTCGCTGCTGATCCTCGACGAGGCCACCTCCTCGGTCGACACCCGTACAGAGCTGCTCGTCCAGCACGCGATGGCGGCGCTGCGCACCGACCGGACGTCGTTCGTCATCGCGCACCGCCTGTCCACCATCCGCGACGCGCACACCATCCTCGTGATGGAGCACGGCCGGATCGTCGAGCAGGGCGACCACGCAACGCTTCTCGAGCGGCGCGGGGCGTACTACGACCTGTACATGACGCAGTTCCGCGGCGACGACGCGGGGGCCGAGGTCGACCAGCAGGATGAGGCAGGCGTGCCCGAAGAGGTCGCCGCCCCGTAGGGGTGGCGCGCGGACCGCCTAGCGGGGTTGGGGCGGTCCGCACGCCGGACACCAGTGAACAACCACCGCGGCACCGGGTCACTCTCGTTGACACCGGTGCCGCGGCGTGCGGCTAGACCGAACAGTTCAGCGGTCTGGTGCACCTAGCGTCGGGCGATCTTCACCACCGTACGGACGGCGAACACTCCGGCGAGGACCCACGGCCCCACCACGATGATCGGGTCGAGCCACGTGTGCTTCACGTCCGCGCGGCGAACCCCGAACCGAGACGACACGGGATGGTGGCCTGCCTCGCCCAGGACGCCCGACTCCGTGATCGGGTCGTCGGGCCGGCGGGACGCGAGCGACTTCACATGTGCGCCCACCGACTCCACCCGGTCGCCCAGCACCAGCAGCAGCCAGTGCGCGGTCTGCCCCTCGCTGTAGCGGTCGTAGGCGAAGCGGCGGATCGCGCCCGAGACGCCGTGGAGCGGTTGAGCCGTTCCGAACACCGGCGTCATCCGGGTGTGCTCGATCGAGCGCTCTCGCCCCTGTACGGGCTGTTGCTGCTCCGGGATCTCCCAGTGCGCACCGGGCGGCTCCAGGTCGAGACGCTCCCGCGGGTGCGACGGCCGGTCGGCCGGGTCGCTGTCGACTCCCCAGCCGGGGATGCGCCTGCGGAGCTCCTCCGGGTCGTACTTCTTCGTGTGATCTGTGGCGACGTACGGCATCTGCTGTCCTCCCTCGATCCGTGGTTACGCGGCGCTCGGCACGACGAGCGGCTTGATGATCCCGTCGAGCTTCGACGAGAACAGGTGGTACCCCTCTGCGATGTGCTCCAGGGGGATGCGGTGGGTGACGATGTCCGACGGCGTGAGGTATCCGTTCCGGACATGCTCGAACAGGCGGGGCCACTGACGTTTCACCGGGCACTGGTGGGTGTGGATGGTGAGGCCCTTGTTCATGGCGTCGCCGAACTTCACCGCGCTGAACAGCGGGCCGTACGCCCCCATCACGGAGATCGTGCCGCCCTTGCGGACGGAGTCGATCGCCCAGTTCAGCGCGATCGGGGAACCGCCCTGCAGCTTCAGCTTCGAGGCGGTGATGTGCTGCAGCGCAGCGCCGTCGGCCTCCGCACCCACCGCGTCGATGACGACGTCCGCGCCGAGACCGTCGGTCGCCCGCTTGAGCGCGAGCACCACATCCCCCAGCTCGACGAAGTTGTACGTCTCGGCGTGCGCGAACTCCCGCGCCTTGGCCAGCCGGTAGTCGAGGTGGTCGACCACGATGACGCGGCCGGCGCCCATGAGCCACGACGACTTCGCGGCGTACAGGCCCACCGGGCCGGCACCGAACACGACGACCGTGTCGCCCTCGACGATGTCACCGAGCTGGGCGCCGAAGTAGCCGGTGGGAAGGGCGTCCGTGAGCGTGACGGCGTCCTCGTCCGACATCCAGTCCGGGATGATCGTCGGCCCGACATCGGCGAGAGGGACCCGGACGTACTCGGCCTGGCCGCCGTCGTAGCCGCCGGTCGTGTGCGAGTAGCCGTAGATCCCGCCGACTGCGGTGGCGTTCGGGTTCACGTTGTGGCAGTTGGAGTAGAGCCCCCGCTGGCAGAAGTAGCAGGTGCCGCAGAAGATGTTGAACGGTACCATCACCCGGTCGCCGACCTTCAGCGTCTCGACGTCCGGCCCGACTTCGTCGACCACCCCGATGAACTCGTGGCCGAACGTGTGGCCGATCCGGGTGTCCGGCATCATGCCGTGGTAGAGGTGCAGGTCGGATCCGCAGATCGCGGCCAGCGTGACCCGGACGATGGCGTCTCCCGGGTGCTCGATCTTGGGTCGGTCCTTCTCCTCCACGCGGACCTTGTACGGGCCGCGGTACGTCATCGCCAACATGGCTCTCCTCTCGTCCCGACCCACTTCATGCCGGATGCACGAGTGAATCGAGGAGTTGACAGCCGGGAGGGGCGGTGTAGCCCTACACCTTTTTGCTAGGCAAGTGAACGAGTTGCCGAGCGGGTCGGAGCGCCGTACAACGGGGACATGACGAAAGACGAGCGCGCCTCCCTGCCTCCCGGCCCCGACTTCTCCTACGGCGGGTACACGGTGAAGCTGGAGCCCGAGCACGGGCAGACCGGGCGCTGGCGCGTTGTTGACGACGAGAACTACTACGGTCTGGTCGCCGCGGCGGAGCCGCTCCGGGGTGAGCCCGAGGTCCATTTCGCGGCGCACTTCCCGGGCGAGGAGGACATCCCGCCGATGAAGATCGTGCCGCTGTGGACGCTCGCGGTGGAGTTCCTGCTGGATGCGGGCAAGGGCGAGGCGCTGTGGGGCCTCCCCGACGACCGGACGGCGCCGCATCCCATCGTCGCCGACGCCCTTCCGGAACCGTCCGCCGAGCCCGAGCCCGAGCCCGAAGCCGACGCGAGCAGACAGGCCTGACAACGCACGAAGGCCCGGAGCCGAGCGGCTCCGGGCCTTCGTCGCGTCGCGCCGCGTTACGCGGTGACGCCGATCGCGAAGCTGACGGCTCCCTGGTCGTCGACCTGTGCATCGAGCACCTTGTCGTCGAGGACCTCGGCCGCCTGCGTCTCGAGGAAGATGCGGGCGCCGCCCGACTCGACCACCTGGTCCGAAGGGTCCGGCTCCGGGGTGACCGCCGCGGCGAACGCGGTGTTGTCGGGGTTGCTGCTGCTGATCCGCAGACCCGCGGAGTCGTCCGGGGACTGGTCGGTCAGCGTCTTGACGATGGTGCTGGCGTTCTCGGTGAGGGTGAGCATGTGCTCTCCTTCCTATCGATGGTCCAGGAGTCGACTACGTTCCCGCGCACTCCGGCCGACCGCAACCGGCTCCGAGGCCATTGTCAGGGAACGCTCACGCGGCTCTACTCGAAGGCCTTCACGAGCTCGCGGTCGAAGGCGTCCAGGTCATCGGGCTTGCGCGACGAGACGAGGGTGAACGGGCCGTCGTCGACCACGACCTCCTCGTCGACCCAGGTCGCCCCTGCGTTGCGGTAGTCCGTCTGCAGGCTCGGCCAGCTGGTCAGTGTCCGGCCGCCCACGACGCCCGCCTCGATCAGCACCCAGCCTCCGTGGCAGATGACGGCGATGGGCTTGCCGGCCGCGGCGAAGTCCTTCACCAGCGACACGGCCTCGGGGAACGTGCGCACCTGGTCGCCGTTGGCGACACCGCCCGGAAGCACGAGGGCGTCGAACTGGTCGGCGCTCGCCGAGCCGAGGGTCACATCCACGGGGAAGGTGTCGGCCGGTGTCAGGTGGTTGAACGCCTGCACCTCGCCCTCGTCCTTCGACACGAGCTTGGGCGTGCCGCCCGCCTCGGTCACCGCCTGCCAGGGCTGCACGAGCTCGGCCTGCTCGATGCCCTCGGGGCCCACCAGGAACGCGATCGTCTTGTTGGTCAATGACATGGTGTTCGTCTCCTTCCGATGCCCCACCTGTACGCCGGGGGCACGGCAGAATGAACCCATGGCGAGCATCCCGCAGCTGACTCTCAACGACGGCAACACCATTCCGCAGCTCGGCTTCGGCGTGTACAAGATCCCGGAGGCCGAGACGGCGGAGGCGGTGGTGACGGCGCTGGAAGCGGGCTACCGCCACATCGACACGGCGGCGTTCTACGAGAACGAGCGCGGGGTCGGCGAAGGCGTGCGGCGCAGTGGGATCGACCGGTCGGACGTGTTCGTCACGAGCAAGGTGTGGTGGACCGAGAACGGTTACGACTCGACGCTGCGGTCGTTCGACGCCAGCCTCGAACGGCTCGGCTTCGACACGATCGACCTCTTCCTCATCCACTGGCCCGCGCCGCGCAGCGACCGGTACGTGGAGACCTGGCGGGCCCTGGAGCGGGTGCGGCAGGAGGGTCGCGCGCGGTCGATCGGAGTGGCGAACTTCCACATCCATCACCTCGACCGGCTGGCGCGCGAGACCGGCACGGTGCCCGCGGTGAACCAGGTGGAGCTGCATCCCTGGCTCCCGCAGGCCGAGGTGCGCGCGTATGACGCGTCCCACGGGATCGTGACGGAGGCGTGGTCCCCGCTGGCGCGCGGCCGAGTGCTCGGCGACCCCGTCCTCGACGCGCTCGCCGCGAAGCACGGAGTGACACCGGCGCAGGTGGTGATCCGGTGGCAGCTGCAGCTCGGAAACGTGGTCATCCCCAAGTCGACGTCGCCGGAGCGCATCCGGTCGAACATCGACGTCTTCGGCTTCGAACTGGATGCGGAGGACCTGGCCGCGATCGCAACGCTCGAGTCGGGGGAGCGCACGGGCAAGGACCCGGACGACCTGGGCTGAGCCCGCTGCGTCCTAGTCGACTCGGCTGACCGGCTGGCGCAGGATCGTCCGCAGCTTCTCCGGCGCCGCCCTGCGGGCATCGCTCAGGTAGATCTCATGGTGGCGGCCGGTCATGGTGAGCCCCGCATCCGGGATGAACACGTCGTGCAGCTCCGCCAGCACGGGCGCCTCGTCGTCATAGGAGCCGACGTGGAGGGTCTGCACGCTGAGCCCCTCGTCGAGCGTCTCGACGCGCAGCTCGTCCAGGCGCGGGGCGCCGCCCTTGCTTCGCACGGTCGCCGTCGCCTCCTCGACGTGCGCGTCGGTGATCCAGTCGGGGACGAGGTTGAGCGCGGTCCAGCGCCACTGAGACTTGTCGCGGGCGCTCGTGAACGCCGCCATGTCGTCCGCCCACCACAGCGCCTCAAACGGCATGACCGTGTAGTCGCGGTCGAGGCTGCGCTTGCTGAGGAACTTCAGCGCGTAGGCGAGCGGGAAGATCGTCTGAATCGCATCGCGATACTCGTCCGAGGTGTTCGGGTCGCCGTGACCGTCCACCATCAGGTAGCGCAGCGGCGGAACGGTGACGACCTCGAAGCGCCCGCGCCGGGGAGCATAGAGCCCCAGCTCCTTCTTCAGGTCGGTCTTCACGGTCACTCGCCCGATGGATGCGCCCCGACGACGTCGAGAAGCCACGCCAGCGCGAACGCCCGCTCGCGCCAGGCGGCGTACCGCCCGGAGACCCCGCCGTGGCCGGCGGCCATCTCGATCTTGAGCAGCGGGTCCGCATCCACCTCGCGCAGCTTCGCCACCCACTTCGCCGGCTCGACGTAGAGCACGCGGGTGTCGTTGAGGCTCGTGATGGCGAGGATGCGCGGGTAGTGCGTCGCGTGCACGTTCTCGAGCGGCGAGTACGACTTCATGTAGTCGTAGACCTCCGGATCGTGCAGAGGGTCGCCCCACTCGTCCCACTCGATGACGGTGAGGGGCAGGGACGGGTCGAGGATGCTGGTGAGCGGATCGACGAACGGCACCTCGGCGAGGATCCCGGCGAAGTCGCGGGGCGCCAGGTTCGCCACGGCTCCCATGAGCAGGCCGCCGGCGCTTCCGCCCTGCGCCGCCATGCGCGACGGATCTGTCCATCCACGGTCGACGAGGTGGCGGGCGGCGGCCACGAAGTCGGTGAAGGTGTTCTTCTTGTGGAGCTTCTTGCCGTTCTCGTACCAGAGCCGGCCCAGTTCGCCGCCGCCGCGGACATGCGCGATGGCGAACACGACGCCGCGGTCGAGGAGGCTGAGGCGCGGGATGCTGAACGACGGATCCATGCTCGCCTCATACGAGCCGTAGCCGTAGAGCACGAGCGGGGCCGGCTCGCCGGGCGTGACCAGGTCGCGGCGGTAGACGAGCGAGATCGGGACGCGTGCGCCGTCCGATGCCGTCGCCCACTCCCGGCGCTGCTCGAACAGGGAGGCGTCGAACGCCCCGAGTACCGGCTGCTGCTTGCGCAGGGCGAGCTCGCGGGTGCGGACGTCGTAGTCGTACACGGTGGAGGGCGTCACGAAGCTGCCGTAGCCGAGGCGCAGGAACGGCTGCGTCCACTCCGGGTTGCCGCCGACCCCGACGGTGAAGAGCTCCTCGTCGAAATGCAGCTCGTGCGGGGTGTCGTCCGCTGGCTGCTCACTGTTCGGATCGGGCACGCAAGCGACGGCGACCCGCGTCATCCCCTCGCGGCGGTACTCGACGCTGACGAAGTCGCGGAACGCATCGACGCCCTCGATGCGCACGGCCGGATCGTGCGCGAGGAGCACGCGGCGGGGCCCCTGGGGGTCGTCGGCCGAGACGCTGACGAGCTCGAAGTTGATGGCGCCGTCGTTGTGGACGATGAGGAGGCGGTCGTGGCCGCCGACGATGGCGTGTTCGACGTCGTACTCGACGCCCTCCTTCCGCGGCCAGACCACGCGGAACTCGCCGGTGGGGTCGTCGGAGCGGAGCAGCCACGCCTCGCTGGTGATGTTCGAGCCGGCCTCGATGACCAGGAAGCGCCGGCTGCGGGTCAGGCCGACGCCGATCCAGTAGCGCTCGTCCGGTTCGTGGAACACCTGGGTGTCAGGGACGGCAGGAGCATCGCCCACCCGGTGCCGCCAGACGGTGTCGGGGCGCCAGGACTCATCCACCGTCGTGTAGAAGATGTAGGCGCCGCTCTGGTCGAACAGCGCGCCGCCCGCGGTCCCCTCGATCTCATCGGGGAAGGCCACGCCGTCGTCGACGAGCGAGCGGACGCGGAGCGTGTAGCGCTCGTCGCCCTCGGTGTCGACGGCCCACAGCAGGCGCGTGCCGTCGGCGCTCACGTCGAAGCTGCCGAGCGCGTAGAAGTCGTGCCCTTCGGCCTCGGCGTTGTCGTCGAGCAGGATATGCTCGCCCGGCAGGCCGTTGCGCTGGGCCGCCTCGTCGAGCGTCGGGGGGACCCAATCGTCGGCGGAGGCGATGGGGGCCCGGCAGTGGATGCCGTACTGCTTGCCCTCGACCGTGCGGGTGTAATACCACCAGTCGCCCTCGCGAACCGGCACGCTCAGGTCGGTCTCGCGGGTGCGCGCCTTGATCTCGTCGAAGATCCGCTCGCGGAGCAGCGCGAGGTGCTCGGTGCGGGCGTTGGTGTACGCGTTCTCCTCGTGGAGATGCGTGATGACCGCCTGGTCGTCCTTCTCGCGCAGCCACTCGTAATCGTCGACGTAGACGTCGCCGTGGTGGATGCGTTCGACGGGCTTCTTGGCGGTGACCGGCGGGGTGAGCATGTGCCCAGGCTATCGGGCGGTGCCCACCCCGCACGCGGTCGCGGCCGTCGTCGTGGCCATCGTCAGGGGCGCAGCAGCACCTTGCCGACGCGTCCGGCCTCGCCGCTCGCGGCGACGGCTCCGGCGATGTCGTCCAGCCCGTGGACGCCTGCGACCGGGAGGGTCAGCGTGCCGTCCTGGAGGCGGGCGAACAGCTCCTGGAAGAGCCGCCCGCGCTGGTCGGCCGGCATCTCGCGGCTGACGACGCTGCCCCAGAAGCCCTTGACCGTGGCCTGCTTGAAGATGATGTCGCCGGAGGCGAGCTCGAGCGTGGGCGACGCCATCGCGCCGAACACGACGAGGGTGCCGTTCTCGGCGAGCGTGGAGAGCACATCCCCTGCCGACGAGCCGCCGACGGAGTCGACGCCCGCGGTGATCGGGGCGCCCCCGGTGATCTCGGCGAGCCGGTCGCGCCAGCCCGCGTCGTCGGTCGCGACGACGCGCTCGATGCCCTGGGCGCGCAGCTCCTCCACACCGGCGGACCGGCGGACGAGGCCGACGACGTTGAGCCCGCGTGCGGCGCCGAGCTGGGCGACCATCCGGCCGACGGCGCCGTTCGCGGCGTTCTGGATGAGCCAGTCGCCCTCGCTCAGTCCGAGCGACTCGAGCAGGCTGATCGCGCTGAACGGCATCGACACCAGCTGAGCGGCGGACTCGTCGGGGAGCCCGTCGGGCACGGGGATGAGGCCCGCGGCCCGGGTGACGAAGTACTCGGCCCACACGCCGAACGTCCCGCCGGTGACGACCCGCTGGCCGACCGTGAGCTGCTCGACGCCCTCGCCGACCGCATCCACGACGCCGAGTGCCTCGGTGCCGGCCTGGGCGGGAAGTTCGGGCCTGAAGCCGTAGGTGCCGCGCACGGTCCACAGGTCGTGGTTATGGATGGGCGAGAGCAGCATCCGCACGCGCACCTCGCCGGCGCCCGGCTGGGGGAGGGGGCGCTCTTCGACCGCGAGCACCTCGGAGGGGTCGCCGAACTCGTGGTGGACCAGGGCACGCATCGTGGTGGCGTCTGTCATGGCTCAGTCCTCCGAAACCGTGATGGTGACGTCGATGTTGCCGCGCGTAGCGTTGGAGTAGGGGCACACGTGGTGCGCCGCGTCCGCGAGGGCCTGGGCCTGCTCGGCCTCGATCCCGGGCAGGACGACCTCGAGCAGCACGGCGAGCTGGTAGCCGCCGTTGCCGTTCGGGCCGATCTCCACGCGGCCTCCGACCGACGAGCCGTCGAGCTTCACCTTCTGGCTGCGGGCGACCGCCTGCAGCGCCGAGTGGAAGCAGGCCGCGTAACCGGCGGCGAACAGCTGCTCCGGGTTGGTGCCGGCTCCCGATCCGCCCATCTCCTTGGGGACGGCGAGGTCGAGGGCGAACGAGCCGTCGCTGGTGGCGACACGGCCGTCGCGGCCGGCGCCGGTCGACAGGGCTTCTGCGGTGTAGAGGACGTTCATCAGTTCCTTTCGGAGGGTGTTCTGTTGTGCGCGGGGGCCTGCGGCTGCGCTGCAGCGTGCATGGTCTCCGTGAGCCGGTGGAGGGTGTCGATGAGGGCGCCCGCCGCCTGCTGGTCGGGCAGGCCGGTGCCTGCCGCGATCCGGGCGGGGATGTGGGCGAGCTCGGAGCGCAGCTCCCGGCCGCGATCGCCGAGCGTCACCGTCACGACGCGCTCGTCGCCCGCGCGGCGTTCGCGCCGGACGAGACCGGACTGCTCCATCCGCCGCAGCAGCGGGGACAGCGTCCCCGAGTCGAGCTGGAGGTGTTCGCCCAGCGACCCGACGGTCTGCTCGCCCTCGACCCAGAGGGTGATGAGGACGAGGTACTGCGGGTAGGTGAGCCCCCAGGGCTCGAGGAGCGTACGGTACGCCTGCGTGGTGGCACGCGTGGCGGCGTAGAGCGAGAAGCACACCATCTCATCGGTCACCGGCATGCGCTAATAGTTGCACACAATCAAGTTGTGCACAATTTAATGCGTGGCCAGGGGACGTGACACGCCGTTATGCGGAGCGGATAACGGCGTGTGGCGCCCCACGGACGGTCAGGGGGCGGGGGATGCGCGCAGCGCGGCGGCGAGGGCGACGAGGGCCGCTCGGACGCGGGCGAGCTCCGGAGGGGATGCGAGGCTCGCGCGGGCGCGCTTGACCGCCCTGAGCACGTGGTCGGCGTCCTCAGGTCCGCGCCGCGACAGATGCTCGTCGAGGGCATCCGGGAGGTCGGCGGCGGCGTCGATGCAGTCGATCGGCAGCACGGAAGGGGAGGTGTCCGCCGGGCCGACGCCCCGTCCCGGGCGTCGGAGCAGCCGACGCGCGCGGTGCGCAGGTGCCAGTTGCTCGACGCGCGCCGCTGACGCCCGCACGGCGGCGACCGCGCGGGTCCGCTCCTCCTCGTCCTCTGACGGCACCGCGATCGCCGCCCCGACCGTCGTCAGCAGCTCCGACAGCCGGCGCCGCAGGACGTCGATGCTGCGGACGGGCAGCACGAACCAGCTGGCGGCGATGCCCAGTGCGGCGCCGAGGACGATCGCCAGCATCCGCTCGGCCAGCATCCCGGTCTCGCCGGTGAGCGACGCCGTCCCGGTCAGCTGCTGAAGAAGCGTCAGGACGAGCGTCACGGTGAGCGCCCAGAAGGCGTAGCTATACGCGCGCAGCCAGGTGCCGACGAAGAGCGCGACGAAGATGATGACGACGCCGCCGAAACCGGAGGCGCGCGGGGCGGCAGCGGTCAACGCGACGGCAGCGATCGTTCCGGCGAGGGCTCCCACCACGCGGAGGGCGCTCTTGTGCACGACGTCCCCGTGTCCCCGGTTGCCCGAGCACACCAGGAAGGCGGTCAGCACCACCCACATCGCATGCTCGGGAAAGAGGAGCCACCCGAGGAGGAAGGCGGCGGTGAGCGCGACGGCGAGCTGGATCGCCATCCGGGTGCTCGCGGGCAGACGCGCCCGGCCCGATCCGGTCGCAGCGCCGCGGGCCGCCGACGGAGCAGGGTCGGCCGGTGCGGCCTCCTGCCGCCGCCCCGGCAGCAGGCGCAGGATCTCGCGGGCGACGGCCACCGACACGGTTGCGATCACACCGGCGAGCAGGACGAGCAGCGTCGTGATCCATCCCGGCTGGCCGGAGACGGGCGACACCGGCGCGATCAGCATCGCGGTGAACGGCAAGGCGACCAGGGCTCCCAGCCGGGAGAGGCGGGGACCGAACCGCCGGAGCCAGATCGGCACGCTCATCCCGGCGACGAAGAGCGCCGCGCCCACGGGAGGAGCGACGACGAGCAGCCATCCGACGCCTCCCGCCACGAGTCCGATGAACGGCAGCACGACCGCCGAGCGTGCGAACTCGGACCGGGATGCGAAGGTTCGCCGACCGAGGCTGAGCGCCACGACCGTCGCCAGCACCGCGGCACTCGTCACGCCCGCGGTCGCGCCGCCCGCCAGCAGGGACCCGAGCCACCACACGATCGCGCACGCGGCGGCGGCAGCGGCGGTGGCGACGAGCGCGGTCGTCCCGTCCGCCAGGATGGCGCCGATCTGCCGCGTGCCCACCGGCACATCCTCTCACCGCGTGGGAGGAGAAGTGGGCGGCGCGGCGGAGCCCGGCAGGCGGAGCTCAGCCCGGCTCAGCGCGGAACGCTCAGCGAGCCGCGTCGAAAGCCAGCAGGGCAGCCCCGGCCCGACCGGCGTCGCCGCCGAGGGCGCTCTGAACGACCGGCGGCCGTTCGCGCCATGCCAACCCAGCCGACATCCGTTCTCCGAGCGGCTCGAACAGGGCATCGCCGGCGTGCGAGACACCGCCGCCGAGCACGATCAGTCCGGGATCGAGCAGCAGGGTCAGGATGTTGAGGCCCTGGGCGAGCACGTCGAGCGCCTCCGACCAGATGCGGTCGGCGAGCGGGTCGAGCCCGAGCCGCTCGACGATGCGCCGGGTGCTGAGGGCGTCTCCACCCGCCGCCCGGTACCGCCGGGCCACGCCCGCGCCGGACATGTACACCTCGAGGCAGCCGCGCTGGCCACAGGTGCACGGTTCGCCGTTCGGGATGACGGGGATGTGGCCGAACTCGCCGGCGGCGCCGGTCGCGCCGGTCACGGCGCCGCCGGACGAGACGAGAGCGGCCGCAACCCCGGTGCCGATCGGCACGAGGGCGAAGTCGCCGAAGCCGCGCGCGGCCCCGCTGTTGCGCTCCGCGAGCCCGGCGGCACGCACGTCGTGACCGACCGCCACCGGCAGGTGCAGCTCGGAGCGGAGGATGTCGAGGAGGGGCACGTCGCGCCAGCCGAGGTTGGACGCGTAGTGCACCAGACCGCGCTGTTCGTCGAGCATCCCCGGAGTGGCGACTCCCGCGCCGACGACGTCGTGACCGTCGTCGGCCGCGGTTCGGCGCAGCTGGCCGAGCAAGCCGACGAGCGCGGTGAGGATGCCGTCCGTCGGGGTCGCGAGCGTCGTCTCCGCCACGGTCGCGCCGTCCTCGCGGACGACCGCGCCCTTCATCGCAGTACCGCCGAGGTCGACGGCCAGGACGACCGGGAGGCCGCTCATGCGGACGGCTCGCTCGCCGTGTCGCGGACGGCGGCGACCACGGCGCGGACCACCTCGGCCGAGGTGACGTCGCGTTCGCCCGAGTCGTACGCCGTCGGGGCGCCCGCGCCGGGAGTCGCGACCGCCCGCGGTGCCCGCAGATGGACCTCCGCGACGCCGGTCCGCCGCACGACCTCGGCGACGTTGGCGGGACGGACTCCGCCGCCCGCGAGGATCGTCACCCGGTCACCGGCGAGCTCCACCAGTCGCGTGAGCTCATCCGCGCCCTCCAGCGCCGTCGCGGCACCGGCCGAGGTCAGCACGCGTGTCACGCCGAGATCGGCGAGCTGCTGCAGCGCCTCCGCCCGGTCGGCGACCTGGTCGAACGCCTTGTGGAAGGTCACCGGCGCGTCGCCGCACGCGGCCACCAGGCGGCGGGTCGCATCCACGTTCACCCGTCCGTCGGCGCGCAGTGCCCCGACGACGAAGCCCAGGACGACGCCCGAGGGGTTGGGGAGCGCACGGATCGAGTGGATGTCGTCCACCATCGCCTGCAGCTCATCGTCGTCATACACGAAGTCGCCCGGCCGCTGGCGGATGAGCACCTGGATGCCGATCCGCGTCGCCGCGCGCAGCGCTCCTGCGACCGTGCCGATGGACGGCGTGATGCCGCCGTCGCCCAGCGCCGCGCACAGCTCGATCCGGTCGGCGCCGGCCTCCTCGGCCACCCGGACGCCGGCGAGGTCGTCGAGGCAGATCTCGACGACGGTCACGCGAGGCGCTCCAGCGCGGCGGTCAGGTCCGCGCCGAGCTCGATCGCACCGACCGGGATGCCGCCGCCGAGCACGGGGAGGTCGGTGAGAGCGCGCGCATCCGCTATCGGGGTCCCGAGCGCCTCGAGCACGCGGAGCGCGATGAGGGTCGTCGCCCGGGGGCTGCCGTCCACGATCTTCATGGCGACGGCCGTGCCGTCCGCTGCCGCGACTCCGATCACGCCCTCGGCGCCGCCCTTGGCGAGCGCTCCGGGGACCGTCTCCATGAGCGTCGTGTTCTGGTGGCCCGTGCCGCCGACGTAATAGGGGTGCTCGCGCATCGCGTCGGCGACGGCGCGCTCGGGCGTGCCCGGCTCCGCCTGCACCAGCCGGCCGAAGGCGCGCGCGATCCCGCGGACGCTCGTGCCGAAGAGCGGTGCGCCGCAGCCGTCGATCGCATCGTGCCCGACCGGCACGCCGGTCAGCTCCGCCATGGTCGCGCGGATGTGCTGCTGCAGCGGGTGCTCCGGGTCGAGGTAGCCGTCGGTCGGCCACCCGTTGGTCGCCGCGGCGAGGAGCATCGCGGCGTGCTTGCCGGAGCAGTTCATCCGCACGCGCGAGCGTCCCTCGCCGTCGCGCAGCATCCGCTCGAACGTCGCCTCGTCCTCGGGGCGGTCGACCGGGCACCCGAGTGCCGAGTCGTCGACGCCAGCGCGGGTCAGCAGCTCGCGCACCAGCCGGACGTGCTCGTCCTCGCCCGTGTGGCTGCCCGCAGCGATGGCGAGCTCCGGACCGGCCAGTGGCGCGCCAGCGGTCAGGCAGCCGAGGGCCTGCAGCGGCTTCACGGTGCTGCGCGGCAGCACCACGGCATCCGGGTCGCCGAGCTCGATCAGCGGGTCGCCCGCGGGGTCGAGCGCCACGAGGCTCCCGAAGTGCCGGCTCTCGATGAGCCCGGAACGCCGCACGACGGCCAGCTCGGCGAGTCCGGTGGTGGAGTCGGCGGTGCGGACGGAGACGGTGGGGGCGTCAGACATGGTCGGCTTTCGTGGAATCGGTGCCGTCGTCGACGTGCTCGACGGCGACGACGGCGGGGAGCGTCGGGAGGACCGGCTGCGGTGAGGTGCGCCGGCGCGAGCCGCGCTGCAGCCGCGACGCGAAGGCGGAGAGGCTGCCGTTGACGACGAGGTAGATCACCGTCACCGCAACGTAGGTGGGGATGAGCAGGTGGAGGTACGAGGCGAGCACTTGCCCGCGGTACAGCAGTTCGGTGAAGGCGACGATGTAGCCGAGCGAGGTGTCCTTGAGGAGGCTGACGAACTGGGTCACGAGCGACGGCGTGACGTTGCGCACCGCCTGGGGGAGCACCACGTACGTCATCGCCTGGACCGGACGCATCCCGAGGCTGAGGGCCGCCTCGCGCTGTCCGCGCGGCAGGCTGAGGATGCCGGCTCGGATGATCTCCGCGAACACCGCGGCGTTCGCGATGGTGAGCGGCACGACCAGCTTCCAGAGCGTCGGCAGGTTGATGCCGATCTGCGGCAGCCCGAAGAGCATCAGGTAGATGACGAGGAGCACGGGCACTGTGCGGGCGATCTCGATGTAGAGCCCGCAGACGAAGCGGACCCAGCGCACCTGGCTGACCCGGCCGAGCGCGAGCACCGTACCGAGCGCAGCGCCGAGCACCGCGACGATCGCCGCCGCCTCCAGCGTCCCGAGCAGACCGACCAGCAGGTACTGCCAGATCGCCCACTCGGTGAACGGCGCCCAGCGCTCGGGCGCGAGCTGGCCGTGGGCGGCGAACTGCCAGAGCCCCAGGCCGACGATCGCAGCGAAGACGACAACGCTGACGATCGACCCGATGAGGATGTTGCGACGGCCGCGCGGGCCGGGAACGTCGTAGATGAAGGAGGCGCCGTACTGACGCTTCTGGCGCCGGGCGCGGGCGGGAACCGGCCGGTCCGGGATGAGCTGTGCGGTCATCGGGCGATCGCCACCTTCCGCTCGACCCAGCCGGCGGCGAGGCCGATGGCGAGGGCGATGGCCATGTAGATGAGTCCGGCGCTGGAGAAGATCAGGATGGGCTGCGCGGCGACGAGGTTGACCTTGTTGACCTCGGCCGTGAGCTCGACGACGCCGACGGCCGCGGCGAGGGCCGTGTTCATCGCGAGCGCGATCATGACGTTGCCGATGGGCTGCACGACGGCGCGCAGCGCCTGCGGGACGACGACGAAGCGCAATGACTGCCAGAGGGTGAGGCCGAGCGCACGGGAGGCCTCGACCTGGCCGACGGGGACGGTGTTCACACCCGATCGCACCGCCTCGGCGACGTACGCCGCCTCGTAGACGGTGAGCACGATGATCGCGGTCGGGGTCAGCGGGAGAAGGATGCCCGCATCCGGCAGGGCGAACACCGCGAGCAGCAGCAGGGCCAGCAGCGGGACGTTGATGAAGAACTGGACGTACAGGAACGCAGCCGCGCGCAGCACCGGGATGGGGCTGACGCGGGCGATCGTGACCAGCACGCCGAGCACGATGGAGCCGACGCCGGCCACCACGGCCATCAGCAGCGTGGTGCCGAGTGCCTGGGCCAGCGGCCCGAGGTTGTCGATCAGGGGGTTCATCGTTCTCTCGTCGAGTGGTCGGGGGAGTGGCGGTCGGGGAGTGGGGGGCCGGATGCGCGCGGGCCTGTGTGGGTGCCTCTCGCGCGCATCCGGCCGGTCTGGTGCGGTCGGATCAGGAGCCGGGAACCGACCCGATCTCCGGCGGCGTCGGGATGTCCGAGTCGGTCACGGTGCCGAGCGTGGTCTTCCACGCCTTGCCCCACTGGCCGTCCTTCTGGATGGTCTTCAGCCACTCGTTGACGAACTTCTTGAAGTCGTCGTCACCGTGCTTCAGGCCGATGCCGTACGGCTCCTTGGTGAAGGGCTGCCCGACGACCTTGATCTGCTTCTCGCTGGCGGCGTCGCTCGCGAGGAGCGTGTAGTCCTGCACGTAGGCGTCGCCGCGGCCCTGGATGAGCGCCTGGACGGCGGCCGGGTCGGTGCCGAACGCGGTGACCGTCGCCTTCGGGGCGATCTTCGGCACCTCGGTGACGGCCGGCGTGTTGGCGCCGACGATCACGTTCTTGCCGTCGAGGTCCTTGTAGCTCTTGATGTCCTTGTTGTCGCTCTTGACCGCGACCGCAAGACCGGACTCGAAGTAGGGGCCGGCGAAGTCGACCTGCTTGGCCCGCTCCTCGGTGATCGTGTAGGTGTTGAAGACGACGTCGACCGTGTCGTTCTGCAGCATCGCCTCGCGGGTCTCGGAGGCCGGCGGAACGATCTCGACGTTCGGCTTGCCGATGATGTAGATCGCCAGCAGCTTGGCCAGCTCGGCGTCGAAGCCGTTGACCTTCTGCGGGTCGGTCGGGTCCTGCTGCGAGAGCAGCGGGGCGTCGAGGGCCTCGGCGACGATGAGCTTGCCGCGCTTCTTGATCTTCTCCATGGTCGAGTCGGAGAGGATGAGGTCGGCCTTCGCGACGGGGGCGCCGGCGAGGACGGAGTCTCCCGACGCGGTCGAGCTCGCGTCGCTGCCGGGCAGTGCCGTGTTGCCGGAGCAGGCGGTGACGGCGAGCGTCACGGCCGCGAGCAGGACGCCGGCGACGGCGCTCTTCCTGCGGATGCTGCGGGTCATGGGATGCATCCCTTTCTGATTGGACTTCGGTGTGATGTGGAACGGTGGTGCGCGGCCTCGTGCGGTGCGGGCGCTAGTGCGAGAGCACGGAGGCCAGGAACGACTTCGCCCGCTCGGTGGCGGGGGAGTCGAAGAACTGTGCTGGGGCGGCCTGCTCGACGATCTGCCCGCGGTCCATGAAGACGACGCGGTCGGCGGCGCGCCGGGCGAAGCCCATCTCGTGGGTGACGACGATCATCGTCATGCCCTCCTTCGCGAGGGAGGTCATCACGTCGAGCACCTCGCCGACCATCTCGGGGTCGAGGGCGCTGGTCGGCTCGTCGAAGAGCATGACCTTCGGCTGCATGGCGAGAGCACGGGCGATGGCCGCGCGCTGCTGCTGGCCGCCGGAGAGCTGGGCCGGGTGGCTGTCCGCCTTGTCGGCGATGCCGACCCGGTCGAGCAGCTCCATCGCCTGGGCGCGTGCGGCATCCTTGCCGAGCTTGCGCACCTTGAGGGGAGCGAGGGTGACGTTGTCGAGGATCGTCTGGTGGGCGAACAGGTTGAACGACTGGAACACCATCCCGACCTCGGCGCGGAGCTTGGCGAGCGGCGCGCCCTCTTCCGGCAGCAGCTCGCCGTCGACGCGGATCTCGCCGGAGTCGATGGTCTCCAGGCGGTTGATGGACCGGCACAGCGTCGACTTGCCGGACCCGGACGGCCCGATGACGACGACGACCTCGCGCTCGGCGACGTCGAGGTCGATGTTCTGCAGCACGTGGAGGTCGCCGAAGTGCTTGTCGACCGCGCGCAGGCTCACCATCGGCCGGGCGTCGGTTGCTGTCATCGGGGATCCTCGCATCGTCGTCGGGAAGGTTTCGATGAGCGTACTAAGTATCAACCTTTGATCGCAATATCGAAATTAGTTAATCCGAAATCGAACGAAGTCGGTACAGTATTCTCGACGCAAGACGGCGGGCAGCAGGCCCATCGCCGCAGAGGGGATGCCGCGATGACGAGCACGATGGAGGGGACGCCCGTCCTGACCGGACCGGGCACTCCGGGCGGCATCCTGGAGCTCGTCCGCTCCGGCCGGTCCCGGTCGCGGGCGGATCTCGCCCGCAGCACCGGCCTCTCGCCCTCGACGGTCTCGCAGCGCGTCGACGCCCTCATCGCCGCCGGCTACCTCCGCGAGGCGGGTGCGGGCGTCTCCCACGGTGGTCGCCGCCCCCGCGCCCTCGAAGTGGATGCGTCCACGGGCGTCGTCTGCGCCGCAGACCTCGGCTCTCACCACGCCACCTTCGGGCTCATCGATCTGAGCGGGCGCGTGCTCGCCTCCCGGACCGAGCCGATGGACATCTCCACCGGCCCTGCCGCCGTGCTCCGCTGGATCGCCGAGGTCGGCGCCGAGCTGACGGAGGCGCACGCGCAGCCGGGCCAGACGCTCCGCGGGTTCGGCATCGGACTCCCCGGCCCCGTCGACTCCACCACCGGTCGCATGGTGTCGCCCTCGCGCATGCCCGGCTGGAACGGTGTGGATGTGGCGGCCGAGCTCTCCGCGATCACCGGCCTCCCCGCCGCGGCCGACAACGACGCCAACCTGATGGCGCTCGGCGAGTACGACACCCTGGGCGGCGATGTCGGCGAGCTCGTGTTCGTGAAGGCGGGATCGAGCATCGGCTGCGGCATCGTCGCCTTCGGCGGCGTCTACCACGGTCACCACGGCATGGCGGGCGACATCAGCCACGTCACCGTCCCGGGCGCGCCCGCGGTGCTCTGCTCGTGCGGCCGGATCGGCTGCCTGGATGCGGTGGCCGGCGGCGCCGCGATCGTCCAGGCACTGCGGTCCTCCGGCGTCGAGATCTCTGACACCCGCGAGGTGCTCGCACTCGCCAGGGACGCGCATCCACGCGCAACACAGGAGCTCCGGGAGGCGGGCCTCCGCACCGGCGGCGTCCTGGCGACCATCATGAACTTCTTCAACCCGCAGCGCCTGGTGCTCGGCGGCATCCTGGGGGAGGCCGAGGCGTTCGTCGCCGGGGTGCGCTCCGCCATCTACTCGGACTGCCTGCCGATGATCACCGACCAGCTCGACATCGCGGTGACCGTCGCCAAGGAGCAGGCGGGCATCCGCGGGGCAGGGCGGCTCATCCTCGACTCGGTGTTCGACCCCGCGCGCGTCGACCTCGTCGTCCGATGACCCAGGCCGTCGCCATCGTCGGCGTCGGCCGGATGGGCCGGGCGCACGCGGCGGCGTGGGCGACGAACGACGTCCCGGTGCTCTACGCGGTGTCGCCGCGCCGCCGTCCGGATCTCCCGGAGGCGCCCGACGCCCGCTGGGCCACCCGGCTGGAGGAGGCGCTCGACGACCCCGCCGTCACCATCGTCTCCGTCTGCACTCCCACGCCATCGCACGCCGATCTGGCCATCCAGGCGCTCGAGGCGGGCCGTCACGTGCTGCTGGAGAAGCCCATCGCGCTCACCGTGGAGGACGCCGAGCGCGTGGAGGCCGCGGCTGGCAGGGCGCGCGGGACGCTGATGGTCGCGCACGTCGTCCGGTTCTTCCCCGGATACGCGGCGCTGGCGGAGCGCGTCGCGGCGGGCGCCGTCGGCCGTCCCCGCGTGGTGCGCGCGTCGCGGATCTCGGCGGCGCCGGTCGGCTACGACTGGCTCGAGGACGAATCGCGGTCCGGCGGCATGCTCGTCGACTTCGCCATCCACGACATCGACCAGGCGTCCGCCTACCTGGGTCGCGCTGTCGCCGTGACGAGCATCCCGTCGGCGGGTGCGGGCTTCGGCGTCCCCGTCACCACGACGATCGAGTACGAGGGCGGCGGTGTCGCGCAGGTGCTCAGCGTGTCCGACCTCCCGGAGGGCCAGCCGTTCCGCACGACGTTCGAGGTCGTCGGCGACACGGGGGTGGATGCGGCGGAGCCGGAGGCGGGCGATGCGTTCGCCGCGCAGGCGCGCTACTTCCTCGACTGCGTGACCGCGGGCGTGCCGACCACCCGAGCGCCCGTCTCCTCAGCGGTCGAGGCACTGCGTGTGGCCGTCGCGGCGCGCGAGTCCGCGCGCACCGGGCGACGCATCCTGCTGCCCCGGTAGGGTGGGCGCGTGAGCGACAAGTGGTGGCAGTCGGCGGTCGTCTATCAGGTCTATCCGCGCAGCTTCGCGGACAGCGACGGAGACGGGATCGGTGACCTGCGCGGGGTGATCGAGCACCTCGACTACCTGAACGAACTCGGCGTCGACGTGGTCTGGCTCTCGCCGATCTACGCCTCCCCGCACGACGACAACGGCTACGACATCAGCGACTACCGTGCGATCGACCCGCTGTTCGGCACGTTCGACGACTTCGACGAACTGCTCGAGGGGATGCACGCCCGCGGCATGAAGCTGGTCATGGACCTCGTCGTCAATCACACGTCCGACGAGCATCCGTGGTTCATCGAGTCGGCGTCCTCCACCGACAACCCCAAGCGGGACTGGTACTGGTGGCGTCCCGCTCGCGCGCGCAAGCAGCCGGGCGAGCAGGGCGCGGAGCCGAACAACTGGGGCTCCTTCTTCTCCGGGCCTGCCTGGCAGCTCGACCCGCAGACCGGCGAGTACTACCTGCACCTGTTCTCGCGCAAGCAGCCGGACCTCAACTGGGAGAACCCGGAGGTCCGCGACGCGGTCTACGAGATGATGAACTGGTGGCTCGACCGCGGGGTCGACGGCTTCCGGATGGACGTCATCAACTTCATCTCCAAGGTCACCTCGCTGCCCGACGGGGTCGTCCCGGAGGGCGCCCTCTACGGCGACGCGTACCCGTACTTCGCGCAGGGCCCGCGCATCCACGAGTTCCTGCACGAGATGCACGAGCGCGTGTTCGCCGGCCGCGAGGACCGGTACCTGACGGTCGGCGAGATGCCGGGCGTCGACATCGAGCAGGCCCGACGCTTCACGGACCCCCGCAACGGCGAGCTCGACATGGTGTTCCAGTTCGAGCACGTCGACCTCGACCACGGACCAGGCGGCAAGTGGGATCACCGGCCGCTCAGCGTGCTCGACCTCAAGCGCAACCTCTCCACATGGCAGGAAGGACTGGCCGACCTCGGCTGGAACAGCCTGTACTGGAACAACCACGACCAGCCGCGCGTCGTCAGCCGGTTCGGCGACGACGGCGAGCACCGCATCCCGTCGGCGAAGGCGCTCGGGACGGTCCTGCACCTGATGCGCGGCACTCCGTACGTCTACCAGGGAGAGGAGCTCGGGATGACGAACGTCCCGTTCTCCTCGATCGACGACTTCCGCGACATCGAGTCGCTGAATCACTACGCGGAAGCCGTCGACATCCTGGGCGCTCCCGCGGAGGAGGTGCTCGCGGCGCTGCGGCGGACGAGCCGCGACAATGCCCGCACTCCGATGCAGTGGACGTCCGGCCCGCACGCCGGCTTCACCACCGGGACGCCGTGGATCACGGTCAACCCGAATGCGGCCGACATCAACGCCGAAGCCGAGGTGGCCGATCCCGATTCGGTTTTCGCGCACTACCGCGCGCTCATCGACCTTCGCCACAGGTCGGAGGTCGTCGCGGCCGGGGACTACGCGCTCGTGCTGCCGGAGCATCCCCAGGTCTTCGCATACACCCGCAGCCTCAGCGACCGGTCGTTGCTGGTGCTCGCGAACCTCAGCAGCGAGCCGGCGACGTTCGATGCCGCGCAGCTTCCCGCCTGGGCGGTCGGTGGCGGCGATGCGCCTGCGGCCGAACTGGTGCTCTCCAACCTGGGATCCGCGACCGAGGCGACGAGCGGATCGCTCCGCCCCTGGGAGGCCGTGGTCTACTCCCGGGGTTGAGCCTCGCGACAGGTCGTCCTTGCGCGGGCGGCGCGCCGGGTGTGGGATGGGCGACACGACCCGGGAGGCGACGATGGGCAACTATGTGGCGCGTGCGGAGATCGACGTGGCTGCACCACGGCGTGCGGTGTGGGATGTGCTGACCACGAACGGCGCGCGTCCGGAGATCCTGTTCGGCGCGGAAGTGGTGTCCGACTGGCGCCTGGGGTCGGAGATCGTCTGGCGCGGCGAATGGCAGGGCAAGGCGTTCGAGGACCACGGTCGGGTGATCGAGCTGGAGGATCGCGAGGAGCCGTGGCGTATTGTGCTGACGCACTTCAGCCCGCTGAGCGGCCTGCCCGACGAACCGGAGAACTATCACACCCTCCGGTTCGAGCTGGATGAGATCCCCGGCGGAACGCGCGTGACCCTCGACCAGGACAACAACCCGACGCGGGAGGCCGCCGAGCACTCCCGGGCGAACTGGGCGCAGATGTTGGAGGGCGTGAAGACGGTGGCCGAGCGCGACGCGCAGTAGGGTCCGGTCGCCGGTTGGGCGGCGCGGTCGCCCGATCAGGCGTCGAATGCCTCGCGGAGGAACGCGACGAGGAACACGTCGAACGCCTGCACGGTGCCGTTTCGGTCGCCGGTCATCAAGAAGCCGAAGTGGAGTCCGGCCGCCGAGTCGACGAGCCAGGTGGCGAGGATGCCCGCCCGCCGGGTCTCGATGCCCTGCTTCTTGAGCCACGCTTTGACCGTGTCACGCCACTGCATGAAGGATGTGGTCACGCGCTTGCCGATGTCGGGGTCGATCGGCTCCAGGGCTCCCGCCTCGAACTGCAACCGCAGCCCGGTGCGGTTGTTCTCGCGCAGGGAGTGGCGGAACGCCTCCTTGTACCAGTCGTGGAACTGGTCGCGGTCGAACGCCGTGACATCGACGCCGGCGAGCGACTCGGTCTGCTGACGGACGCCCTCCTCGAGGATGGCGTCGATCATCTCCTGCCGGGAGCCGAAGTGGTACACGAACGAGTAGGTGCTCACCCCGAGGGCGCTGGCGAGACTGCGAAAGGTCATGCGGGAGAGCGGCTCCGTCGCCACGTGCTCCATGATGCGGCCGAGCAGTTCCGGTTTGCGGTTCGGATCTGGTGTGCGTCCCACGCGATAACACTAGTCCGGATATCGGGCGGCCTGGCTAGACAGCAGTAGACTCTGCTGCCGACCTTCGGCGTGCGAAGGCCGGGCCGACTCGCGGCTCGATCAGGGCTTACCGGGCTTGCCCGGACCGCCCTGGCCGCCACCGTTCCCGGGGTTGCCGCCGGCTCCTGGTGCAGGTGCCGTCGGCGCTCCCGGAGCGGTCGGCGGCTTGGGTGCGACCGGAGCCGTCGTGAACTTGCCGCTCGGCGATGGGAAGGCCCCGCCTCCGTACGCCGCGTTCAGCGCCGTCTGGATCCGCTTGACGATCGAGAACTTGACGTTGCCGCCCCCGATGCCCTGGAAGCTCTGGCTGCGGAGCGCGACGCCGCCCTGGACGTTGCCGACCCAGGTGGCCTGAGCGACCTTGGTGGTGGAGGTGACGAGCCAGTTCTCGACGGAGTTGTCGGTCGTGCCGGTCTTGCCGAAGATCGGGATACCGTCGCCGGGGTTGGCCGACGACGCCGTGCCGCCTCCGCGCAGCACACCCTGCAGCGCGTAGATCGCGGCAGCGGCGACCTGCGGGTCGATCGGCGTCGGCGAGCACGCCGTCTTGGGCACCGCGTGCTCGGCACCGTCGGCGTCGACGATCTTGTCGATCGCGATCGGGCTGCAGGCGACGCCGTTGTTGGCGAGGCCCGCGTAGGCGGTGGCCATGGTGATCGGCGCGATGTAGTTCGTACCGAGCACGGCCGACGGGTTGGCCATGAACGGGTTCGCCGCCTCGTCCGCGCCGTGGACCAGCAGATCCTGGGCGCGCTGCTTGATGCCGCACAGGTCGAGCTGGGTCGCCATCTTCGCGAACACGGTGTTGATCGACTGCGCGGTCGCATTCATCACGGTCGTCGCCGTGACGCTCTCGCCCTCGTCGTTGGAGACGTTCCAGGGGGCCCCGCCGATGTCGTTGCACGGATCGCTCGCGTGGAACTGCGTCTGCGGGAAGACGTGCTGGGTTCCGCTCACCGTCTGGTAGAGCGAGTGCCCCTCCTGGAGCCATTCGAGCAGGTCGAACACCTTGTACGCCGAACCGGTCTGGAAGCCCTCGGAGCCGCCGTAGTCGTAGTCGGTGTTGTAGTTGACGGCCGTCGTCGCCGGGGCTGGATTCGCCGTGTTGTCGTACGGCCGGTTCTGCACCATGGTCACGACGCGGCCGGTGCCGACCTCCACCGAGACATTCGACGATCCGAGGTCGAGGCGCGGGTCGGCCGGCGGGATGTACGCGCTGACCGCCGCCTGCGCCTGGCTCTGCAGGTCGAGGTTGAGCGTCGTGTAGATCTTGAGGCCGCCGCGGGTGAGGAAGTTGGAGCGGTCGTCCTCGGTCTTGCCGAAGATCGGGTTCTGCTCGATGGTGCGCTCAACGTAGTCGCAGAAGAACGCGGCGTTGTACTGCTGGGCGGTCATGCAGCCGTTCTGCGTCGGAGTGATCTTCGGCTCGACCTTGGTGGCGCGCGCCGCGTCGTGCTCCTCTTTGGTGATCTTCCCGTTGGCGAACATCCGGTCGAGCACGTAGTTGCGCCGATCCAGGGTCTCCTTGTACCCGTTGGCCGCGCCGTTCTCCTTGTCGTCCGGACGGTCGATGCGCAGGTTGTCGGGGTTGTTCAGGATGGCGATCAGCGTCGCCGCCTGCTGGATGTTCACATCCTTCGCCGCAACGCCGAAGTAGTACTCGGCAGCGGACTGGACGCCGTACACACGGCCGCCGAAGAGCGCGATGTTCAGGTAGCTCTGAAGGATGTCGTTCTTCGAGTACTCCTTCTCGAGCCCGATCGCGTAGCGCATCTCCTTCAGCTTGCGCGACGGGTCCACCTTCGTCGCGTCGTCGTAGCAGGCCTCGTAGATGGTCAGCTGCTTCTTCTGGACCGCATCGCTCGCGGTCGGGTCGGGCTGCTTGTTCTCGCAGCGCTGCACGAGGATGTTCTTGACGTACTGCTGGGTGATCGAGGATCCACCCTGCACGGATTTGTGCAGCGCCGTCAGGACGGCCCCGCGCACGGTGCCCGTGACATCCACGCCGCCGTGCTCATAGAACCGCGGATCCTCCGTGGCGATCGCGGCGTCCTTGAGGTTCTGCGAGATGCCGTCCCAGCCGACCTCGACGCGGTTCTGCGAGTAGAAGCTGGCGATCGGGACCTGCTGGCCGTTGCTGAGGGCGTACATCGTCGAGGCCTGTGCGAGCGGCTCGACCTTGATGTATTCGGGCAGACCGTCGAAGACGCTGATGGTCGAATCGGCCGCGCTGCCCGTGAGCGCCACGGCCGGTGTCACCGCCGCCGCAGCCAGCACACCAGCGAGTCCGCTCAGTGCCACGAAGCCGGCCAGGGCAGGCGCCCATCCCCATCTCATGCGTCTTCTCCCTCGTGGAACAACCATCCGTCCGTGGCGGCAATGATACGCGTCGCATCCGACGGGTCCGGGACGCGCACGCTCAGGTTGGTGGAAGGAACGAAGACCGCTGGGCCTGTGGAAACCTTCGTCAGGAGGCGTCGCGCAGCTTGTCGCAGAGCACGGCGAGGGTCTCGAGTTCGTCGGGGGTCAGCCGACCGCCGACGCGATCTGTGATGGTCTTCATATGATCGACGGCGACCCGGCGGAACATGTCGTATCCCGTGTCGGTCAGCCGGATCACCGTGCCGCGCGCATCGGACGGCTCCGGGCATTTCGCCACCAGTCCGCGTGCGACCAGCCGGTCGACGAGGCGGCTCACGCTCGGCTGGGTGAGCAGCACGTGCTTGTTCAGGTCGCGCAGCCGCAGTTCGCGGTTCGGCTGCCGCGACAGGTTGAACAGGACGTCGTACTCGTTGAACGAGATATCGCGGGTGGGGAACTCGGCCGCCAACGTCCGCATCACGGCGACCTGGGCCCGGAACAGCGACTCCCACGCGGAGACGGCGCTGATGCGGGCGCGTTTCGTCGACTCCGCCGCCATCGCGCTCTCGACCATGACCCGTCCTCCCTACGCGAGCTCAATGCATTCGCATCTTCTCATCATGCGCGCGCGGCCGACATCCGTGCCACCACGGGGGAGCGGCGAGGGTGGAAGGAGAGGACGGGGAGAAAAGATTGAGGGCCGGCCGCAGAGGCTAGCGGCCGGCCCTCTCCCTTGCACCAAGAGTGTCCTGCAATCACATTCCGCGATGGCTGCCACAGCAAACAACCATTGCTCTTGAACTATATAACGAAGAGGTAACGGCATCTAGTTATCAAGTCGTTATTTTTTCTGCGAGTTCGCTATGCGTACGTGAGAACGGTCGTGGGAACGACATCGCCGATCCCGCACGCCGCGGTTTTCCCTCGAACTCGACCGACCGGGCTCAGGCCGCCAGCGGCATGCGCCCGTGCAGGACGGCTGCGTGCAGGGACAGGCGTCCGGGACCGGTCAAGGCGAGCGCGACGGCCGCACAGGCCAGCAGCAGCGGGAACTCGAATCCGCCGTCACTGGCGAAGAAGCCGGCGGAGAGGTGCGCGGTGAATACGGCGCCCAGCATCGCGGCCGCGGCGAAGATCCCGGCGATGCGTGTGCCGACTCCTGCCACGATGAGCGCACCTCCGAGCAGCTCGATGGTCGCGACCGCCGGCGCCACGAGTTCCGCGGCGGGGACACCCATCCCCGCGAAGGATTCCGTCACCCCGGGCAGGGTGTAGACGAACAGCTTCTGGATGCCGTGGGCGATGAGTATGCCTCCGACGGCGATGCGGAGCAGGAGCAGACCGAGGTCGCGGGTCGACGGTCGAGACGTTGCGCGTGGGCTCATGGAGTCCTCCAGGTCGTGGTGACGTCCGGTGCGGGATGCACCGTGCGGTCTACCCTCGCAACGCTTTCTGGAGCGCCGGTGGACATGCTCCGGGAATCGCCGGACAGCGGCGTGTCAGGTGAACCGAATCGATCGCGATCTCGTGTCGTGACCGTCAGTCGGTGCCTGGGAACGTGTCGCCGATCTCCACGGCATCGAACACATCGCGATCGACGACGATCTCTCTATAGTCGGTGGATGTTTGGATGCCGAGCATGTACGACTCCGGGGAGACGCTGATCTCGCCGGCCCCGGCGCCCCGAGAAGGCAGCCGCAGCTCACCGTGTTCATCGACATGCCGCTTCTCGCGGACCGTTCCGACGACGCCCTTGGGTGAAATGACGCGGCGCCTCGAGCGCTCCATGAGCCAGATCGATGACCCGCCGACTGCCGCCACGGCGAGCACGAGGACAAGCGGAATGAGGGCGACCACGAAAATCGATCATGGCACGCACGACGGCGCGATGAACCAGGCGGACGCGACGTGGACATCAGCCACACGCACCGCACCCGCTCAGGAGGGCGAGCCGCCCGGGTAAGCCGGGTTCCCTGGGCCGTGGTGGCGGCCGGTCGCCGGGTCGATCCAGTTGCCCGAGCCGGTGAGCCGGTGCCAGCGTTTATGGAACGCGAGGTCGGTGCCCTCACCTTCGACGACGGCCGCACCGCACAGATCACAGATGCGGAGGATGACGATGTCGCCGTCCGCGGTCGTGACTGAGATCATCCCCTCCGGGAATGCAACGCTCATGGTGCTCCTCCTCCTGCCGCCATCGCGCCCCGCATCCATATTCCGAAACTTCTGTCAGGGTACGTGATCGACCCCCCGTCTCACCTTCCAACTCGTTGAGCCCCGACACCCGACAGGCTCTCGAGATAACGGTTCACTTCGTCGAGGGCTATCCGCACGGCTCCGCGGTAGAACACGGTACGAAGCCCGCCGGCTGCGATGAGTTCGTGCACCTGCAGCTCTCCGATGCCGATCCGCGAAGCCGCCACCTCGGGGAGGAGAAAAGTCGGGTCGTCCACACGAAAACCGTAACCGCGTGCGTCGAGGCGGACAGCCGCGAGTACGGGTAGCCGAACCCCGCGAGCCGCTGGGGTGGACAACGATACTCTGAATCGAATACTCTACTCAGAGTAATCGACACCTGGAGGACGCATCATGGCGAAGCGTGCGGTATCCAACCCGCTGGCGTTGGCCGTTCTGGCCTGCCTCTGGGAGCGGCCGATGTACCCGTACGAGATGACGACGACCATGAAGGAGCGCGGGAAGGAAGACAGCATCCGCCTGAACTTCGGGTCGCTCTACGCCGTCATCAAGTCGCTCGAGAAGCACGGCTTCATCGAGGTGGCGCAGACCGAGCGCGAGGGCAACCGGCCGGAGCGCGTCGTCTACGCGATCACGCCGGCCGGGCGGCAGGAGGCCGAGGAATGGCTGCGGGAGCTCGTCGAGATCCCGGTCAAGGAGTACCCGGCCATCGAAACCGGCCTCTCGCTCCTTCCGATGCTGCCGCCGCAGGTCGCAGCCGACCTGCTCGAGCGCCGGCGCGATCGGATCGACGCCGACATCGCCGAGCGCACCGTCCTGCTGGCGGAGACGAGCGGCCTTCCGGAGCTCTTCATGGTCGAGTTCCACTACCGGATGGCTGTGCTCCAGGCGGAGCGCGCGTTCGTGGCCGACCTGGCCGCACGCATCCGCGACCGCTCGATCGGCGGCTACGACTGGTGGGAGCAGCTGCACGAGCTGCTCGCCCAGGGGATCGGCATGGAGGAGCTGCGCGAGCGCATCGCCGCGGGTGCCTTCGGAAAGGAGGCGGCCGAGCTGTTCCTGTCGTAAGGCCTCGTGCCACAGAACGATGGCCGGAGAGCGGCAACTCTCCGGCCATCCACACCTTCAGTCGTTCCGTGAGGAACCTGCGTCAACAGTCACCGAGGGCTGTCTTCAAGGATATCCCTGTCGGTGGCTGCCTACCTGAAAGAGAGAAGCCACCATGGCAACCGCAAACGGGCCGGCGCTCGCCGCCGACCACCTCGTGAAGACCTATCCAGGAAGGCGGGGGAAGCCTCCGCTCCGCGCCCTCGACGACCTCGGCTTCGTGGCCGAGAAAGGCACCGTGTTCGGCCTGCTCGGGCCCAACGGCGCCGGCAAGTCGACGACCATGAAGATCCTGTCGACGCTCACCCGCCCGGACTCGGGAACGGCCTACGTCGCGGGCATCGATGTCGCACGTCATCCCGCGCGCGTCCGCCGTGCCCTGGGGTTCGTCGCCCAGAAGCCGGTGTCCGACCCGATGGACACCGGAGTGGAGAACCTCGTGCTCGCCGGCCGGCTGCAGGGCATGTCCGGGCGCGAGGCGGCGGCTCGCGCCCGCGAACTCCTCGATCGGTTCGGCCTGACCGACCACGCCCGCCGACAGGTGAAGACCTACTCGGGCGGCATGGCACGGAAGCTGGATGTGGCGATCGGCCTCATGCACCGGCCGGAGGTGCTGTTCCTCGACGAGCCGACCACCGGCCTCGACCCGGAGGCGCGCGCCGAGCTCTGGCTGGAGCTCGAACGGATGACGACCGCCGAGAACCTGACCGTGCTGCTGACGACACACTATCTCGACGAGGCGGACCGTCTGGCCGACCGGCTGGCGATCGTCGACCACGGCCGGGTGGTCGCCGGCGGGACGCCCGAGGAGCTCAAGAACGACCTCCGCGGCGACGCGGTGATCGTCGAGCTGGCCGGCGACGCCGATCCGTTTGCGGGGCTCACCGCCCTGCAGCGGGTGGATGCGCTCCGCGAGGTGGGCGGAGACGGCCGCACCCTGCGCGCCCGCGCCGACAACGGCGCTGCGACGCTCCCGCTGGCACTCGCCGCGCTGGAGGCCGCGGGCGTCGCCGTCGCCTCCGCCACCGTCGCCCGGCCCAGCCTGGACGACGTCTACCTGCGGCACACCGGCCGCACCTTCACGCGGGCGCAGGAGTCCGCCGAGTTCGTCCTGGAGAACGCATCATGACCGCGACCGCCCTTCCCGCATCCCGTCCGCAGCGGCGGAACGGCCCCACCTTCCTGACGCACACGCTGCTGCTGACCGGACGGCAGCTGCGCGCCGCCTGGCGGATGCCGGCCTTCCTGGTGATGAACCTGGTGCAGCCGGTGATCTGGCTCCTGCTGTTCGGCCAGCTGTTCAAGTCGGTGATCGACATCCCCGGCTTCGGCGTCGGCCAGAGCTACCTGGAGTACCTCACGCCCGGCGTCGTAATGATGCTGGCGCTGTTCGGATCCGCGTGGTCGGGGACCGTGTACATCCAGGACATGGATCGCGGCGTGATGGACCGCTTCCTCACCTCGCCGACGAACCGCGGCGCGATGATCGTGTCGACGCTCGTCTACCAGTCGCTGCTCGCGGTGGTGCAGTCGTTGGTGGTGGTCGGCATCGCGTTCTGGGCGGGGGCGCGGTTCGAGGGAGGCGTCGTCGGCATCCTGCTTCTCCTCCTCGGAGTGGTGCTGTTGACCGCGGTGTTCTGCTCGCTGTCGAACGCGGTCGCGCTACTGGCTCGTGAGCAGACGGCGCTGATCGGAATCTCGCAGCTGATCACGCTGCCGCTGATGTTCCTCAGCTCGGCGATCATGAACACGAAGCTCTCGCCGGAGTGGGTGCAGAACGTCTCCGCCTACAACCCGTTCGAGTGGGCGGTGATCGTCGGTCGCCAGGCGCTCAGCGCGCATCCCGACTGGGCGACACTGTGGGTGCATGCCGGTCTGCTGGCGGCACTCGCGGTCGTCATGGCCGCCTGGGCGACCAGCGCCTTCCGCGTCTACCAGCGCTCCGCCTAGCGCCTCGCCCCGCGCTCTACGCCCCATCCGCCCACCGTCGAGTCCGCACAAATTGCACGTTTCTCCCCCGAGAAGCGGTAAGTCTTTGCGGACTCGGCGGTGGGCGCCCGGGGCGGGGCGGGGCGGGGCGGGGCGGTTAGAAGAGGTCGGGGGAGGGGGCGCTCGCGTAGCGGATCGAGACGTCGGCGTGACGGTCGAAGCGGTAGCCGACACCGCGGACGGTGCGCACGATGTCCTCGTAACGGCCCAGCTTCGCGCGCAGGCGGCGCACGTGCACGTCGATGGTGCGCTCGTTCGGGATCTCGTCCTCATCGGCGCCGCTCCACAGCGACGAGATGAGCTCGGAGCGCTCGATGGTGCGGCCCTCGCGGAGCACGAGGTACTGCAGCAGCTCGAACTCCTTGTAGGTCAGCGCGACGGTCTGGTTGTCGAGCACGAGACGCTTCCGCGAGATGTCGACGACGACGCCGGATGCGGCGCGGTCCTCATCCTCGTCGACGGTGACAGCGTGGCGGTGCTTCGCGATGGCGGCCGGGTCCTGCAGGGCGAGGCGCACCACATCCACGTCGCGTCCACCAGCGCCGGCCGGGGCGAGGGCGACGGCGGCGTAGGTCTCGGCGGTCGGGGCGATCTCGGCGGTGAGACGCTTCAGCGCCTCCACGATGCGACCGAGGTCGGTGCCAGCGGCGGCGGCCTTCGCCTCGTCGATGCCGACGTAGAGCACGAAGCCGCGGGCCTCGGTGCCCTCGGGCACGGCGCGGATGCGGGGAGCCGGCTCAGCGGCGGGCGCGGGAGCCGGACGGACCGGGCTGACGGGGGAGACGGCGGAAGTGCGGGGGAAAGCGGTGTCGATGGTGGCCAGAGACATGGGAATCGAGTCCTTAGTGATGATGTTCCGGATCCCGATGCGATGAAGCTCCGCGGGTACGGCGGAGTGCAGGGATTCCGGGGAATGTCGTGTTGTGTGCCCCTAGACGGTGGGGCGGATGCGCGGGAGCGTGAGTGTGGCGCTCCCGGGGAGCGTGCGCCCGGTCACGACGAGATGACGTCGGAGGGCTGCTGCTCGGCGAAGGGTCGTCAGATCAGCGACACATTCGGCAACACATGACGGAGTCGCGGCCGGCCATCATCATGCCGGCATCCCCAAGGGCCTCGAAGGAGGTCAGGGTACGCGAGTTGTCAGTCATGCAGGTTAGTAAAACCGACGATGACTCGACGTGTCAAATCATTACGCAATGTTTCGTGCGGCTACACGGTGCCGTAGAGGCGGTCGCCGGCGTCTCCGAGGCCCGGGACGATGTAGCCGTTCTCGTTCAGGCGCTCGTCGAGCGCGCCCAGGACGATGGTCACATTGCGGCCTTCCGTCGCCTTCTCGAGCGCTTCGAGACCCTCCGGGGCCGCGAGCAGGCAGATGGCCGTCACGTCCACGGCGTTACGTGCGAACAGGAACTCGATCGCGGCGCCGAGCGACCCGCCGGTGGCGAGCATCGGGTCCAGCACGAAGCACTGCCGGTCGGACAGGTCCATCGGGAGTCGCTCGGCGTACGTGGTCGGCTCGAGCGTCTCCTCGTTGCGGACCATGCCGAGGAAGCCGACCTCGGCGGTCGGCATGAGCCGCACCATCCCCTCGAGCATCCCGAGGCCCGCACGCAGGATCGGGACGACGAGCGGGCGCGGCTCGCTCAGGGCGACGCCGGTCGTGGTGGTGACCGGGGTCTGGATCTCGACGGGCTGCACACGGACACCGCGAGTCGCCTCGTACGCGAGCAGCGTCACGAGCTCCTCGGTGAGCTGGCGGAACACCGGCGACGGCGTCCGCTTGTCACGGAGCACCGTCAGCTTGTGGGTGATGAGTGGGTGGTCCGCAACGTGCACTCGCATAGGCTCAAGGCTAGCCGAACCCCGAACAGCCGAACCCCCGAACGCCGAGAGGACCGCCGTGAGCCTGCCCGTGCCCAGCGACTACGAGCAGTGGATGCGGCGCGCGCTCGACGACGCCCGGCTCGCCTTCGACACGGGCGACGTACCGGTGGCCGCCCTCGTGCTCGACGAGCACGGCGAGGTCATCGGACGGGGCCGCAACGAACGCGAGCTCCGGCACGACCCGACGGCGCACGCCGAGGTGCTGGCCCTGCGGGAGGCTGCGGCGACCCGCGACGACTGGCACCTCGAGGGATGCACGCTCGTGGTCACGCTGGAGCCGTGCGTGATGTGTGCGGGCGCCGTGCTGGCGGCACGCGTGCCCACCGTGGTGTTCGGCGCCTGGGACGAGAAGGCGGGCGCCGCGGGGTCGGTGTACGACGTCCTGCGCGATCGCCGGCTCAACCACCGCGTCGAGGTGTTCGCGGGCGTGCTCGCGGAGGACTGCGGCGAGGTGCTTCTGGACTTCTTCCGCGCCAAGCGCTGAACGCTGGGCTTTCAACGCTGGGCGCTCACAACGCGACCCGTCAGGCGGGCAGGCGCTCCAGCCATTCGGAGAACGCCGCGCGCGACGCCTCCTGCATCCGCGCCGAGTACATCTCGCGGTCGCGTCGGAGGGCGTCCGGGTCGATGGCCAGCTCATCCAGCTCGTTGTATCCGTCGGCGACCCACGCCTCGTGCATCTCATCCGTGACCTCGGGATGGAACTGCACGGCGAGGGCGAAGCCGCCGATCGCGAACGCCTCGTTCGAGTAGTCGCTGGAGGAGGCCAGCAGCGTCGCCTGCTCCGGCAACTCGAACGTGTCGCCGTGCCACTCCACGACGGGGACGCCGTCGAAGTGGCGGATCGGCGAGTCCGTGCCGGCCGTCGTCGGCTCGACCCGGCGGTAACCGATCTGGGTGGTTTCACCCTTGTAGACCTGCTCGCCGAGCGCGCCGGCCATCAGCTGAGCGCCAAGGCACACACCGAGCACGGGACGCTCCGCGGCGATGCGCTCCCGCAGCAGCTCCTTCTCCTGCTCGAGGAAGGGGAACTCGTCGGTCTGGTAGGCGCCCATCTCCCCGCCGAGGACGACGACGAGATCGGCCTCCGCCGGGTCGATCGCCGAAACGTCCTCCGTGGTCACATCCACGATCCGCAGGTCGTAGCCGTGCTCGGTCAGGACCGGGCCGATGTTGCCGAGGTGGATGCTGGGGTCGTGCTGCAGGATGACGGCGGTGCGGGTCACTCGAGTCCTTTGATGACGATGGTGTCGGTTGCGGGAGCGGCCTCGTTGGGGTCGACCCATACGTCCGGCTCGATGTAGATGACGCGCGCCGCGGGGACGGCTTCCCGGATGCGGTGCTCGACGACATCGATCGCCGCGGCGACGTCCGCGAGGCGGTGCTCGCCCGAGAACGCGAGCTTCGCGGCCACCATCAGCTCGTCCGGGCCGAGGTACAGGGTCTTCATGTGGATGATGCGTTCGACCTCGGGGCCGGACGTCACCGCGCTCTCGATCGCGGCGAGATCGGCGTCCGACGCGCCCTCGCCGACGAGCAGGCTCTTCGTCTCGATTCCGAGCACGACGGCGACCGCGACCAGCAGCGCGCCGATGAAGAGGGTGCCGATGCCGTCCCAGACGCTGTTGCCGGTGATGATCGTCAGGCCGACGCCGATCAGGGCGAAGACGAGGCCGGTCAGCGCCGCCACATCCTCGAGCAGGACCACGGGGAGTTCGGGAGCCTTCGCGCGGCGCACGAACTGCGGCCACGACATCCCCTTCTTGTGCGGGCGGGACTCGTGGACGGCCGTGCGCAGCGAGAAGGACTCCAGACCGATGGCGATGAGCAGCACCAGGATCGGCAGCCAGGCGTTCTCGAGCGGGTGCGGATGGGTGAGCTTCTCGATCCCCTCGTAGATGGAGAACACGCCGCCGACCGAGAACAGGATGATGGACACGACGAAGGCGTAGACGTAGCGCTCACGCCCGTAGCCGAACGGATGCTCGCGGTCGGCCTTGCGGCGCGACTGCCGACCGCCGAGGAGCAGGAGCAGCTGGTTGCCCGAGTCGGCGACCGAGTGCACACCCTCCGCGAGCATCGACGACGAGCCCGAGAAGGCCCACGCGATGAACTTGGTCAGGGCGATCCCCAGGTTGGCCGCGAAAGCAGCGATGATCGCTCTGTTACCGCCGGATGCGCTCATGCCCTTCATCCTAGGATGGCCGCATGGACGACGCGCAGAACGTGACCCTTCCGACCATCGCGATGCTCGGTGCGGGCTCCATGGGCCGTGCGATCCTGAGCGGTCTGCTCGGGCCGGGCGTGCAGGTCGCCGGGATTCGGGTCACGAACCGGTCGGAGGCGCGAGCGGCGGAGCTCGCCGGGACGCCGGGCGTGACCTCCTACGCGACGGAGACGAAGGCGGACGCCAACCGGCTCGCGGTCGATGGAGCGCAGGTGGTGATCGTCGCGGTGAAGCCGGCGATGGTCCGCGACCTCCTGGCCGAGATCACCGACTCGTTGGCGCAGGGGACCGTCGTCGTCAGCGTGGCGGCCGGGGTCACCACGGAGACGATGGAGTCGCTTCTGCCGGACTCGGTCTCCGTCGTCCGCGCGATGCCGAACACTCCGGCCGTCGTCGGCAAGGCGGTGACCGGCATCAGCGCGGGTTCGCGCACCGACCCGGAGGACCTGCAGGTCGTGCGCGCCCTGTTCGAGACGGTCGGCGAGGTGGTCGAGGTGCCGGAGTCGCAGCTGGATGCGCTGAGCACGATCTCGGGATCCGGCCCGGCGTACGTGTTCCTCCTCATCGAGGCGCTGACCGAGGCGGCCGTGCAGAAGGGCTTCACGCCCGAGCAGGCGGCGACCCTCGTCAACGGGACGTTCCTCGGGGCGTCCGAGCTGCTGGTCTCCTCCGGCGAGGACCCGGCTGAACTGCGTCGTCGCGTCACCAGCCCGAACGGCACCACCGAGCGGGCGATCGCCGTCCTCTCCGAGGCCGATCTCCCCGCTCTCTTCGCCCGCGCGACCGACGCCGCCCTCGCCCGCGCTCGCGAGCTCGCCGCCGGCTGACCCGCCCCCACCCCCACCCTCTCAAGTCAACAGCTCCTGAGTTTTTCGCCCGAAACGCCGCGATTGGGGCGAAAAACTCAGGAGCTGTTGGCTTGGGCGCGCGCGAGAGCCCGGCGGACGAGCATGACCGCGCGAGGGACGGGCTCGCGTAAGTCGGCCGACGTGACGAAGACCGTGTCCCATCCTGCTCCGGCGAGCCGTTCGCGTCGGTTGATGTCTTCTTGATACGTCGCCTGGTCGGTGCGGTGATGATCGCCCAGATACTCGATCGCTACGCGCTCGGCCGGATAAGCAAGGTCGACCATCGCGATGCGGCGGTCCCGATCGAAGACGCGGTAGTTCAACTCGGGTTCGGGAAGCCCGGAGTCGACGAGCGACAGGCGGAGCCGGGTCTCTTGCGGAGACAGAGATCCGAACCGCACAAGCTCGATCGCCTGCCGGAGACGCTGGATGCCGGGGCGCCGAGCATGGTGACGGAGCGCCCGCTCGAGGTCGTCCTTCGTTCCGTGGTCGGTGTCGCCGGAGTACGGCTCGTCGCCGGTGACGATGAAGTCGCCGATCACGACGAGCTCAGGGATAGACAGCGTCGGGGACAACTGCGCCCACGAATCCTCTGGTGAGAAGCAGCGCAGGTCATCCACCCGGACGATGCGGTGTCCCGCCGGTCGCAGCTCGTGAGCTACGACACCCTTCATCTGGGGTGGCTTCGCAGGCGCAAATGTCGCTACGTGCACGTCATCGGGTACGCGGGCACGCGACAAGGGGAGGCCGTGGATCATCGCGGCGGAGTAGTGGCTGAAGAGGTGTGCGTCTCTTTCGAGCAGCGCATAGGCCTGGCACTTCGCGAGATGGTCCGTCAGAACGCCTGATCGGGTTCGCACGCCGCGGAACGGTCGCGTGGACGCATCCCGATACAGCTGCGTGCGCGACATCCCCGATTCCAGCGCTGCGCGAATGGTGAAGCTCTCCTGCATCCGCACATCATCGCGGCCCGCGGCCGCCCCGACGCACTTATGCACAACCAAGCCAACAGCTCCTGAGTTTTTCGGCCAAATTGCGCGCGAAACGCAGAAAAACTCAGGAGCTGTTGGCTTGTGACTGGGGAGGGTCAGGCGTCGAGGGCGGCGAAGCGCTCGATGTCGGCGGAGGCGCCCGAGACGATGACGAGGTCGTGGTCGGAGACCACCGTGTCGGGCGTCGCGTACGTGAACGGTTTGCCGGGGCTCTTCACGCCGACGACCGTGATGTTGTACTTGGAGCGGACACCGGATGCGCCCAGACGCAGGCCGCGGATCGGCTTCGGCGGGTACATCTTGACCAGCGCGAAGTCGTCGTCGAACTCGATGAAGTCGAGCATCCGGCCGGACACCAGGTGCGCCGCCCGCTCGCCCGCCTCCGCCTCCGGGTAGATCACGTGGTTGGCGCCGATGCGCTCCAGGATCTTGCCGTGCGACTTCGAGATCGCCTTCGCCCAGATCTGGGGCACCTTCAGGTCGACGAGGTTCGCCGTGATCAGCACGCTCGCCTCGATCGACGACCCGACGGCGACGACCCCGATGGAGAAGTCCTCCGCGCCGATCTGCCGCAGCGTCTCGATCGAACGCGCGTCGGCCTGCACGGTGTGGGTCACACGGTCGGCCCACTTCTGCACGAGATTCGCATCCGTGTCAATCGCGAGCACCTCGCGGCCGAGGCGGTCGAGCTGCCCGGCAGTCGCGGCGCCGAACCGGCCGAGCCCGATGACGAGGACGGGCGCGTTGTGTCTGATCCGGTCAACCAACGAGCGGCCTCTCCTCCGGGTTGTGGTACAGCTGGCGGCGTTGGCTCTGGGCCAGCGCCGCGGCGAGAGTCACTGTACCAACGCGTCCGCAGAACATCGTCGCGGCCATGACGTAGATGCCGGCGTCCGGCAGTTGTTCGGTCAGACCGGTGGACAGACCGCACGTCGCGAACGCCGAGATCACGTCGAACAGGACGTGGTCGAGCGGCGCCTTGGTGATCTGCAGGATGAGGATGCTCGACACCGCCACGATCGTCGCGCCCCAGAGCGCAACGGCGACGGACAGCCTCAGGACGTCGATGGGGATGCGGCGGCGGAACGCATCCATCGACTCCACCCCGCGCGCCTCGGCGAAGGCGGCCAGGAAGAGGACGGCCAGCGTCGTGACCTTGATGCCACCGGCGGTGGATGCGGACCCTCCGCCGATGAACATGAGCATGTCGGTGACGAGCAGGCTCGACCCGTGCAGGTCGTCGATGGGGATGGTCGAGAACCCGCCCGACCGCGCCATGGTCGACAGGAAGAACGACTGGAACACCGTGTGTCCGGCGTCCAGGTCGCCGAACGTCTTCGGGTTGTCGTATTCGAGCACGATGTAGAGCACCGCCCCGGCGACGAGCAGGATGACCGACGTGAGCAGCGTCAGCTTCACGTGGATGGACCAGCGCCGCCGCTTCTGACGGAGATTGGATGCGATGGCCAGGATGACCGGGAACCCGATCGCGCCGAGGAACACGCCGATCATCAGTGCGCTCAGGAACCAGTAGTCGGTCGCGAACGCGTCGATGCCTTCGCGATTGGGTGTGAACCCGGTGTTGGTGAACGCCATGGCCGAGTAGTAAATCGACTCCCATGCGGCCGTGCCGACGTCGATGCCCGCGATGAGCATCCGCGGGAACAGCAGCAGGGCCACGGCGCCCTCGATGACGACCATGCTGATCGCGACGGTGGTGAGCAGCTTGCCGACCTCGCCCAGCCGGACCGCCTGTCCTTCGGCGACCGGGCCGCCGTGCACGCGGAGCGGGTTGCTGTCGCTCGCCGCCATCAGCTTGGCGCGCAGCCCGAGCTTCCGCGAGATGACCAGCCCGAGGATGGATGCCATGGTCAGCACGCCGACGGCGCCGACCTGCACGCCGATGTAGACGAGCAGATGCCCGAACACGGACCAGTGGGTCGCCATGTCGACGGTCGCGAGCCCGGTCACGCAAATGACCGAGACCGCGGTGAACAGGGAGTCCGCCAGTGGCGTCCACCGCCCGTTCGACGAGGAGATCGGCAGCGAGAACAGCAGCGTGAAGACGAGGATCAGAAGGGCGAACACGAGGATCGCGAACCGGGACGGGCTGCGGGCCGCGAACCCGTTGAGTGCGGCGCGGATGCGCCCGACGGCCGACGCGGGCCGTCCGGGGACCGCCCGGGTGGTGGCGCTCATGTCTCGTCCTTCCCGTCGTCTTCGGCTGTCGGGCGGGCTTCGGACATGGTACTGCGTCGGGGGAATGGCTAGCCTGGGGACATGGCCGACATCTTCGACGTGATCGCCGATCCGACGCGGCGCGACATTCTGCGCGTGCTGCTCGATCGCAATACGGACGCGGCGCATTCCGTGGGCGAGATATCCGTTTCCGAGATCGTCGCGACGCTCGAGCTGAGCCAGCCGACGGTGTCCAAGCACCTGAAAGTTCTGCGCGAGGCGGGTCTGGTGTCCGTGCGCGAGGAGGGCCAGCACCGCTACTACAGCCTGGATGCCGGCCCGCTGGTGGCGGTCGAGGACTGGATCATTCCGTTCACGGCATCCGATGAGGACATGGAGCTGAGCGTCCGTCTGGCGGAGGAGACGCGCGAGTTCGCGAGCACGGTCGGCAAGGTGCTCGCCGACACGCGTCACCGGGTGTCGTCGGCGACCGAGCGCGTGACGCCGAAGAAGTGGCGCAAGGACTGACCCTCCGCGAGTACGATGACCGGAAAGAGGAGGACGGACGCATGGCACACGATCTGAGGGACGTGCGCTTCCTGACGGTCGCCGAGGTGGCCGACATGATGCGCGTCTCCCGTATGACCGTGTACCGGCTCGTCCATTCGGGCGAGTTGCCCGCCATCCGCTTCGGTCGATCGTTCCGTGTTCCGGAGTCCGCGGTCGACCAGCTGCTGCAAGCCGCGACGTTCCGAGAGGGCGGCGTCGCGGACTCTGCGTGACGTCAGGTAGACTGGCTGCTCGTGTCGCCGCGCGCCCCGCGGCATGCCCCCGATTCTTTGTGAGGTCCACGTGGGTTCCGTTATCAAGAAGCGTCGCAAGCGTATGGCGAAGAAGAAGCACCGCAAGCTTCTTCGCAAGACGCGCCACCAGCGTCGCAACAAGAAGTAGACCTCGAGTCTGCGGCTCCAAGCGTCGGTCCGTCCGGTCCGGCGCTTTTTGCTGCGTCTAGAGTGGATTCGTGTCCAGCGTCTCCCTGACTCTCATCGGCAAGCCCGGATGCCACCTGTGCGATGACGCGCGGGAGGTCATCCACTCGGTCATCGACCAGCTGCCGGACGGCTCGCCCACGGTGACCGTGGAGGAGCGCAACATCCTGCAGGACGCCGAACTCCACGAGAAGTACGTGGAGGAGATCCCCGTCGTGCTCGTCGATGGACGCGTCCACACCTACTGGCGGGTCGACCCGACACGCTTGCGCACCGCTCTTCTGGAGGCCGAATGACCATCCGCCACGTCGTCTCGTGGAAGCTCGCGACGAGCGATGAGACAGAGCGCGCCGAGCAGGCCGCCGAGATCAAGCGCGGCCTGGAGTCGCTTCCCGCCGTCATCCCGCAGCTGCGTTCGCTCCAGGTCGGTGTCAACGCGGTGCCGGGCGACAACTTCGACGTCGTGCTGATCAGCGACTTCGACGACGTGGATGGCATCCAGGCGTACCTCGACCACCCGGCGCACCTCGAGGTGGCGGGATACATCCGCTCCGTTGTGGGATCTCGAGCCGCGGTCGACTTCGAGTTCTGACGCCGCAGTGCGACGCCCGCGGGTCAGAAGACCGGCGTCTTGGTGATGTCGGCGTCCCGGCGGCGGTAGTCCTCGAGGAACTGCGTGAGGGTGCCGGCGTAGAGATCCTTGACGAGGTCTCCGGCCTTCTGACCGTCGCGGTCCTTCGCGGCGGCGAGGATGCCGGCCAGCGCACCCGGGAGGTCGTCGATCCCGAACGGCGTCTCCCAGACCGAGATGTAGCGGAGCAGCTGCGGGCTGAGGCCGTCGCTGACCGAGGCCAATACATCGTTTCCGCCCGCGCGCGTCAGCTCGAGGAAGAAGTCGTTGAAGGCGCGGCCGAGAGCGGGGAGGTCGCGGGCCTTCGCGGCCTTCTTGACCTCCTTCTGCGCCTTGTCGAGACGAGTGACGACGGCGTTCTCGAGCTCGGGGACGTTCGCGCGGGCGGCGTGCTCGTGGAGGAGACCGGTCGTGTAGATGGCCTCGTCGATCGCCTTGAGATCGATCGGTGCGACACGGGTGTACCGGTTGGGCGCCATCTCGACGAGGCCGATGTCGGCGAGCTTCATCAGCGCTTCGCGGATCGGGGTGCGCGAGACGCCGAGCCACGCGGTGAGCTTCTCGTCGAGGAGTGTCTCACCCGGCTCGAGGGTGCCGTCGAGGATGCCCTCGTACAGGCGGTTGTAGACCACATCGCGCAGCAGCCGGCGCTCGACCGGTGCGGTGTCGCTCACGGGCAGCGGCATCAGCGGGCCTCCTTCGATGGCGTGCCGAACTCGTCGGCGATCGAGACGATCGACTTGTCGAACAGGTCGCCGGCGGCCCGTGCTGCTTTGTCCGCCTTGCCGGCGACGGCGGCGTCGATCAGTGCCTTGATCGAGGGGAGCGCCTTCTCGAGCGGCGCGGAGGAGGGCGCGGCCTTGAGCGCCCGCTGCACCTCGGGAAGGTGTCGCTTGAGCAGGCGCGCGACGGTCGCGTTGTCGAGGCGGCGGACGAAGACGCCGAGGAAGCCGTCGGCGGAGAGCCCGGTGCGGACGGCCTCGGACGCGTCGGCGGATGCGAAGGAGCGCAGCGTCTCGCGGTCGCCCTCGGTGAGGAGCGGCGTCGCGTCGCGCACGACACCGGCGACGAGCACACCGACGGTGGTGAGCAGCTCGCGGAGCCGGCGCGACTCGATCGGCGTGACGCGCGTGCGTCGCTGGGGCAGGATCTCGACCAGGCCCATGGCCGCCAGCTGGTTGAGCGCCTCACGGACGGGGGTGCGGGACACCCCGACCCAGCGTTCGATCTCGGCGTCGTAGAGCTGCTCGCCGGGGAGCAGGTCGCCGTCGACGATGGCGTCGAGCAGGCGCAGGAAGACTTCGTCTCGGATCAGCCGCCGGGGGCTGGCGGCTCCGGTCACGGGCACGGGCATAGTTGGATGTTACATCCAGGTGGATCGGTCTTCGGGCTGATGTACTGAGTGTCGAACGCGCGCATTGCCTGCTCTATTTGTCTGGGGGAGCGCCCGGACGCGCCGCGCGCCGCATCCATCGACTCCCCATCCGCTCCCCAACGGGCGTACAGCATCGCGGGCGTAGGCTGGCCTGGTGAGATCAGCCCCGACCGCTCGGCGGGATACGGGCGTTACGGTGCTCGTGGCCGAGACCGCACCGCTCGACGACGTCCGCCAGCTCATCCCGTTCCTCGACTCCCGCGCACCCCTGCTCTGGTTGCGCAAAGGCGAAGGGATGGCGGCGATCGGGGAGGTGCTCCGGCTCGACTTCACCGGCCCGGACCGCATCCAAGAGGCGTCTGCCGCCTGGCGGGCCACCGCGGCCGCCGCGGAGGTCGACGACGCCGTCCGCACGCCGGGGACGGGACTCGTGGCGTTCGGCACGTTCGCGTTCGACGACGAGAGCACGGCGACGAGCACGCTGATCGTGCCCGAGGTGATCATCGGCCGCCGCGGCAGCCGTAGCTGGATCACCCGCATCCGTCGCGCCGACGCCCAGGCGACGGCCCCGTTGCCGCGCCCGACCCCGTTCGGTGACGAGTACCGGCTGGCCCTCCTCCCCGGCGAACTGGGTGGCGAGGGGTACCGTTCGGCCGTCGCGGCCGCGGTCGAGCACATCCGCGAGCAGGATCTGTCGAAGGTCGTGCTGGCGCGCGACCTCCGCGGGCACCTGCCGATCGAGTCGGACCTCCGCCGCGCGCTGGTGGAGCTCGCGCTCGGCTACCCGGACTGCTGGACCTTCGCGGTGGACGGCCTGGTCGGCTCGTCTCCGGAGACGCTGGTGCGCGTCCACCACGGAACGGTGACGGCACGCGTGCTGGCTGGGACGATCTCGCGTGGCTCGGACGCCTCCCTCGACGCTGCCGCTGCCGCCGAGCTGGTGGCCAGCGCGAAAGATCAGGGCGAGCACCGCTTCGCTGTGACCAGCGTGATGGATGCGCTCCGCCCGCACAGTGCAGACCTGGCAGCGAGCGACGAGCCCTTCACGCTCAAGCTCCCCAACCTGTGGCACCTCGCGACGGACATCGCCGGGATGCTGAGCGACGGATCCAGCTCGCTCGACCTCGCCGCCGCGCTGCACCCGACGGCAGCGGTCGCGGGAACGCCCCGCCGCGAGGCGCTGGAGCTGATCCGCGAACTGGAGCCGTTCGACCGCGGACGCTACGCGGGCCCGGTCGGCTGGGTCGGCGGGGACGGCGACGGCGAGTGGGCGATCGCACTCCGGTGCGCACAGGTGACTCCGGACGGCGACCTGACCGCATATGCGGGGGCGGGCATCGTCGCGGACTCCGACCCCGAGCGGGAGCTTGCCGAGACGACGATGAAGTTCCGGCCGATCGTGGAGGCGTTCGGCTGAGCGAGGTCCACTGACCGGCCGACCCGCGATCAGGAGTCGGCCAGGCGGCGCTTCTGCTCCTCGACGTCGTAGTCGGGCATCGGCCACTCCAGGTCCAGCCCCTCGAGCGCGCGGATCAGCAGCTGCTGCACGGCGACCCGCGCGTACCACTTGTGGTCGGCGGGGACGACGAACCACGGCGCCTCCGCCGTGCTCGTGCGCTCCAGGGCGATCTGGTACGCCTCCTGGTAGTCGTCCCAGCGGAGGCGCTCGTCGACGTCGGCGGGGTTGAACTTCCAGAGCTTGGCGCGGTTCTCGAGCCGGGCGGCCAGGCGCTTCTTCTGCTCGGCCTTCCCGAGGTGCAGCATCACCTTGACGATGGTGGTGCCGGACTCCGCCAGCTCGTGCTCGAATCCGGTGATCGCGCCGTAGCGGCGCTCCAGCTCCTCCGGCGGCGCGAGCTGGCGCACACGGCCGATCAGCACGTCCTCGTAGTGGGAGCGGTCGAAGACCCCGACCTGGCCCGCGGCGGGGACCTCCCGCCAGACCCGCCACAGGAAGTCGTGCGAGAGCTCCTCCGGGGTCGGCTTGCCGAAGCCCGCGTAGTGGACGCCGCCGGGGTTCATCGCGCCGATGACGTGCGAGACGATGCCGCCCTTGCCTGCGGTGTCCATCGCCTGGAGCACGAGGAGGACGGATCGCGGGGCGCCCTCCCTGCCGCACGCGAACAGCTTCTCCTGGAGCTCGGCGAGGACGTCCTTCCCCGCTGAGAGGGCATCCTTCCCCTCGTCCTTGCCGCCCTCGAAGCCGGGGGCGCCGTCGGTGGGCTGGTCGGCGAGGCGGAAGCCGGGTCGCACCCGGAGCAGCTCGGAGGGATCCGTCGTCCAAAACGTGTCGTGGGACACCGTCGCTCCTCACCCGTGGGGCGGCCGTCCGCTCCGCGATCTCTGGGATCGCCATGGTAGTCCCGCCCGTTCAGATGTGGTCTAGCCGTGGGTCGGCACGCAGCATTACGGTGTGCGCGATGAGAGGGGACTGAGATGGGCACCTTCTGGAATGCGTTCTTGTACGTCTTCTGGATCTTCGCGTTCGTGGCTTTCGTGATGATCCTGTTCACCGTGCTGGTCGACCTGTTCCGCGACAGCGGGCTGAATGGATGGTGGAAGGCCCTGTGGGTGATCTTCTTCATCTTCGTCCCGCTGATCTCGGTGCTCGTGTATCTGATCGCCCGCGGACGGGGGATGGCGGAGCGGAGCATGGCCCGCCGTGCCCAGGTGCCGGAGGACGACGACTGGGGGTCGAAGCCGACGGCGTCGGCGACACCGGCGGCCGACATCCAGCAGGCGCAGGCGCTTCTCGACCAGGGTGTCATCTCGCGCGGCGAGTTCGACGCTCTGAGGGCGAAGGCGCTGGGGCAGCGGTTCTGATGGTCGGAAGCCGTCGTGCCGGAGCGCCTCGCCTGGCTGACCGTTCGGCGTGCATCCTGTCGTCGGCATGCACCCGTTGACGCCGCAGCCTAAGCTGGTGGGGTGAGTAAGGCCGACCTCAGCAAGCAGCCCGCCCAGGTCGCCGCCATGTTCGACCAGGTGTCGACGCGCTACGACCGGACCAACAACGTCCTGTCGGTCGGCAATGCGGCCCTGTGGCGCGTCGCGACGACGCGTGCGGTCGCGCCGCGCGCCGGCGAGACGATCCTCGACGTCGCGGCCGGGACGGGCACGTCGAGCGCCTCCCTCGCCCGCAACGGGGCGTCCGTCGTCGCCGCCGACTTCTCGGCCGGGATGATCGACGTCGGCCGGCAGCGCCAGGCCGGAAACCCCTTCATCCGTTTCGTCCAGGCCGACGCCATGGACCTCCCGTTCGACGACGACACGTTCGACGCGGTGACGATCTCATTCGGTCTGCGCAACATCGTCGACCCGAAGAAGGCGCTCGCCGAGTTCTTCCGTGTGGTCAAGCCCGGGGGCCGCGTGGTGGTGTGCGAGTTCTCCCAGCCGCCGCTCGCTCCCGTCCGCGCCGGATACTCCGCGTATCTCAAGTTCGGGATGCCCGTGCTGGCGCGCGTCGCCAGCTCCAACCCGGCGGCCTACGAGTACCTCATGGAGTCCATCCAGGCGTGGCCGGACCAGCGCGCGCTCGCCGGGTGGATGCGCGAGGCCGGTTTCGAGCGTGTCGCGTACCGCAATCTGACGGCCGGCATCGTCGCCGTGCACCGCGGTTTCAAGCCCGAGCGCCAGGCAGCGCCGGTGGAGCCGGTCGCCGCCACGCCCGCCGTGGATCCGCAGCCCGAGGCGCCGGCCGAGAAGCCGGCTGCCGCGACGAAGCCCAAGGCCGCTCCGAAGCCGAAGGCCGCTCCGACGAAGGCGAAGCCCGCTGCTGCGAAGCCTGCTGCTGCGAAGCCTGCTGCTGCGAAGCCCGCTTCTGCGAAGCCCGCTTCTGCGAAGCCCGCTGCTGGGAAGCCCGCCGCTCCGAAGTCTGCCGCCGCCAAGCCCACGACACCGAAGCCCGCGGCACCCAAGCCGAAGCGCTCGACCTCCGCCGGCTCCGAGTCGCGTCCGGCATCCGCCGGAACCGCCGGCTCCGAAGAGTCTGCGTCCACCATCCCGTCCGAGGGGGAGTAGTGCCACGAAGTGTCCCGGCTGTGCGGCGCCCGTCGCTGACCAGCCAGCTCGGCTTCACCGAGCGGATCTTCCTCCGCGGTGACGACCGCCAGCTCGCGAACGCCGTCGACGCCGGTCTCGCGCAGGTCGAGGAGAGCCTCCACCGCGAGATGCACTTCGCGGACAACCTCGCCGACGTGACCGCCCGGTACCTCCTCGAGGCCGGCGGCAAGCGGGTCCGTCCCATGCTGACCCTGCTGGCCGCCCAGCTCGGCGACGGCACGAACGCCGACGTCATCCAGGCGGCCGAGGCCGTCGAGATCACCCACCTCGCCTCGCTGTACCACGACGACGTCATGGACGACTCCCAGATGCGCCGCGGCGTGCCCAGCGCGCAGTTCGTCTGGGGCAACTCCGTCGCCGTGCTGACCGGCGACCTGCTGTTCGCCCGCGCCAGCAAGCTGGTCTCCGCGCTCGGTGAGCGCGCCATCCAGCTGCAGGCCGACACGTTCGAGCGGCTGTGTCTCGGCCAGCTGCACGAGACCATCGGACCCCAGGAGGGCGAGGACCCGATCGAGCACTACATCGGGGTGCTCGAGGACAAGACCGGCTCCCTGATCGCGGTCGCCGCCCAGATGGGCGTGCTGTTCTCGAACGCTCCGAAGGAGTACGAGCAGCCCGTCGTGGTGTTCGGCGAGAAGATCGGCGTGGCCTTCCAGCTCATCGACGACGTCATCGACCTGTCGTCGGAGGGGGTGGCCGAGACCGGCAAGACCCCCGGCAACGATCTGCGTGCCGGCGTCGCGACCCTCCCCGTCCTGCGCCTCCGCGAGCGCGCCTCCACCGACCCGGAGGCCGCAGCCCTGCTCGAGCGCCTGGAGCGCGACGTCATCGGCTCCGCCGAGGACGGCGAAGTCACGCCCGCCGCGATGGAGGCGATCGCCGCGCTCCGTGAGCACGACGTGACCCGCCAGACGCTGGAGGAGGCGCACCGCTGGGCGCGCGAGGCGGTCGAGGCCCTCGAGCCCCTTCCGGACGGCCCGGTGAAGAAGGCTCTGATCCGGTTCGCGGACACGATCGTCGAACGCTCCAGCTGAGCGACCAGCAACCCCAGAAGGAATCAACGAATGACCAAACTGCGACTGGCCATCGTCGGCGCCGGACCGGCGGGCATCTACGCCGCCGACATCCTGCTGAAAGCGGAGCGGGGCTTCGACGTGTCGATCGACCTGTTCGAGCAGCTTCCCGCCCCGTACGGCCTCGTCCGCTACGGCGTGGCCCCCGACCACCCGCGCATCAAGGGCATCATCACCGCACTGCGCGAGGTGCTCGACAGCGGTGACATCCGGATCTTCGGCAATGTCCAGTACGGCCGCGACATCACGCTCGACGACCTCAAGCGCCATTACAACGCCGTCATCTTCGCCACCGGCGCCGTGCGCGATGCCGACCTCGAGATCCCGGGCATCGAGCTTCGGGGTTCGTATGGAGCGGCCGACTTCGTCAGCTGGTTCGACGGACACCCCGACGTCCCGCGCACGTGGCCGCTCGACGCTAAGTCGGTCGCCGTCATCGGCAACGGCAACGTCGCACTCGACATCTCCCGCATGCTCGCCAAGCACGCCGACGACCTGCTGCCGACCGAGATCCCGGACAACGTCTACGAGGGGCTCAAGAACTCGCCCGTCACCGACGTTCACGTCTTCGGCCGTCGTGGCCCCGCGCAGGTGAAGTTCACTCCACTGGAGCTGCGCGAGCTCGGCGAGCTGCGCGATGTGGACATGATCCTCTACGACGAGGACTTCGACTACGACGAGCAGTCGAAGGCGGCGATCGCGAGCAACAAGCAGGTGATGGTCATCGACCGCGTGCTGCAGCAGTGGCGGCAGCGCGAGGTCGGCAACGCATCGCGACGGCTCCACCTGCACTTCTACGCGAAGCCGCTCGAGGTGGTGGGCGACGAGAACGGCCAGGTGCGGGCCTTCCGCTGGGAGCGGACCGAGCCCGACGGCGAGGGGGGCGTGCGCGGTACGGGCGAGATCCGCGAGCTCGAGATCGATGCGATCTACCGGGCCGTCGGCTACTTCGGCTCGCCGCTGCCCGGCATCCCGTTCGACCGCAAGCACGGCGTCATCCCGAACCACGAGGGCCAGGTGCTGCGCAAGGGCGACAACGAGCGCATGTACGGGGTCTACGCGACCGGGTGGATCAAGCGCGGGCCCGTCGGGCTCATCGGTCACACCAAATCGGATGCCATGGAGACGATCAAACATGTCATCAACGATCAGGGGAACTGGTGGTCGCCGTCCGACCCTGACGAGCAATCTGTGGAAAACCTCCTCCACGAGCGAGGTGTGGAGTACACGACGCTCGACGGCTGGCACAACCTCGACGCGTACGAGCAGTCTCTCGGCGCCGAGCGCGGCCGGGTCCGGGTGAAGGTCGTCCCGCGCGACGAGATGGTGCGGGCCTCCAACGGGGAGCCGGTCGGCAGCGGGCCGGCGAGCGGGCAGGCCGCCGAGTAGGCGCCCCGGCGGCATGGCGAACGCGCGCGAGTGGGTCCCCGACATCCTCGGGGAGCCGTTCGAGCAGCTGACGCTTCCGCTGCGACCGGACGCGGAGGGCGACGTCGTCGCCACGCTCGTGCGATATTCGCCGCCGCCGCGCCTCCACCTGCACCGTCGGCCCGCCGCCGACACCGACGTCCTGTACGTGCACGGCTGGTCGGACTACTTCTTCCAGACCGAGCTCGCCGAGTTCTGGCACGACCAGGGCGCTCGGTTCCACGCGCTCGATCTGCGCAAGTACGGCCGCAGTCTCCGCCAGGGGCAGACTCCGGGGTTCGTGGACGACCTGGCCGTCTACGACGAGGACATCGCGGCAGCGCTGGACGCGATCGGCCACGGTGAGCCGCAGGACCCGGAGGGGGCACACCGCCCGCGGTCGCGCCGCCTCATCCTGCTGGGCCACTCGACCGGCGGTCTCACCCTCAGCCTGTGGGCCGACCGCCACCCCGGCCGAGCGGATGCGCTCATCCTGAACAGCCCTTGGCTCGAGTTCCAAGCCCGGTCGGCGGGTCGCGCCGCGTTGACGCCGCTCATCGACCTGCACGCGCGCATCGACCCGAAAGCGGCGATGCCCAACGTCGACCTGGGCTTCTACAGCCGGACGGTGTCACGCACCATGGACGGCGAGTGGGACTACGACCTGGCCTGGCGCCCGATCCGCGGCTTCCCGGTCCACCCCGCCTGGCTGGTGGCCGTGCTGGCCGGGCACGCGCGTGTCGCTGCGGGCCTGCACATCGACGCGCCCGTGCTCACGTTGCTGTCCGAGCGCTCGACGCTGCTGCCGCACTGGACGCCGGACATGCTGACCTCGGACGTGGTGCTCGTCGTCCGCGACATCGCTCAGCGCGCGCTGCAACTCGGGCCGACCGTCACCGTGTCGTGGCTGGAGGACGCCCTCCACGACGTGTTCCTGTCGCGACCGCCGGTGCGCCGGGCGGCGTACGCATCCATCACGCAGTGGATGCGCGGGTACCTCAGCGCAGGTTGACGAACTGCAGGGCGACGTCGAGGTCCGCGTTCTTGAGCAGCGCCATGGTGGCCTGCAGATCGTCGCGGCTCTTGGAGCTGACCCGCAGCTCGTCGCCCTGGATCTGCGACTTCACGCTCTTGGGCGCCTCATCGCGGATCAGCTTGTTGATCTTCTTGGCCGCATCCTGCTCGATGCCGTTCTTGAGTCCGACCTCGATGCGGAACTCCTTGCCGGACGCGTACGGCGCGCCGGTGTCGAGCGACTTGAGGGTGATGCCCCGCTTGACGAACTTCGACTCGAGGACCTCGAGCACGGCCTTCACGCGTTCTTCGGTGTTCGCCTTCAGGAGGACCTTCTCGCCGCTCCACTCGACGGATGCGCCGACGTTCTTGAAGTCGTAGCGCTGATCCACCTCTTTGCGGGCCTGGTTGACGGCGTTGTCCGCCTCCATCTTGTCGACCTTGCTGACGACGTCGAACGAGGAGTCTGCCATGGTGTCCGTCCTTCCCGTAGTGAGCTGCTCCCAGTCTACGAGGCGGGACAAGTCCCTCCGCGGTAGGGGTCGGACCGGTACTCCCGGGGGACGCGCGGAGGGCGCTCCGATTCCTATCGTCGGGACCATGGACGCCATCAACGACTTCATCGCGGCAGCGGCCGCATCTCCGTGGGTCTATCTCGTCGTCTTCGCGGTCGTGCTGGTGGACGCCTTCTTCCCGCCCGTTCCGAGCGAGTCTGTCGTGATCGGCGCCTCTGCTGCGGCGGTCGCCGTCGGCGTCCCGAACCTGCCCCTGGTGCTGGCATGCGCCGCCGCGGGGGCGATCGTGGGCGACAACCTCACCTTCGCGCTCGGGAGGACGTTGGGGCTCGACCGGTTCCGGGTGCTGCGGAGGCCACGCATGGCCGCCGCCGTCGAGCGCGCACGGCGCGGCATCCACGCCCGCGCCGGGGTCCTGGTGCTGTCGGCGCGATACGTTCCGGTCGGTCGGGTGGCCGTGAATCTGGTGGCCGGGGCGTCCGGTCTGGCGTGGCGCCGGTTCGTCGGGCTGTCGGTCATCGCGGGCGTCTCGTGGGCGCTCTACTCCGTTACAGTGGGGGTGGTCGCGGCCCAGTGGCTGCACGGCAACGCGTTCCTCGCGATGGTCGTCGGCATCGCACTCGGGGTCGGCACGGGGGTCGTGGTGGATGCGCTCCTACGGCGTTCCGCTCGCCGGCGCGCGTCGCGGGCGGGCGTCGAGTCGCCTGCCGCCGTCGCATCCCGACCTGCGCAGACCGGAGCGCGACGCGCCGCGCTGGAGGGAGGACGCCGATGACTGCGAACAGCCTCCCCACCACCGCCCGGGTCGACCGGTGGCTCCTCGTGCTGTGGATCGCAGCGTCCGCAGCGTCCGTCGCCATCGTCGCGGTCGCCGCCTCCATCGGACCGGCCGTCTACCGCGTGCCCGTCGCTCTCGCCCTGCTTCTAGCGCTCCTCCAGGGGGCGTCCATCGTCGGCGCATTGCTCTGGCCGCGCGTCGCGGCCGCTGCCGCCGCGGCCTCGCTGCTGGGCTTCGCCGTCGTCTCACCCACGACGGCGTCCGCTCCGTGGCCGGTGTCGGCCCCATCCATCGTCGCGTTCTCGGCCACGATCGCCCTCGTCGTCGTGCGGGGCGCCTGGCGTCCCGGACTGGTGGCGTGGGCCGTCGCGGTCGCGGGAGCGGTGACCATCGGAGTGGTGGGCGGCGCTGCTGCCGGCACGGCGAGCGAAGTCGACGGCGCCGCGACCGCCGACCTGATCGTGTTCGCGTCCGTCAGCGGAGCTGTGCTCCTCGGGGCGTTGCTCGTTTCGCGCTGGCAGGATGTTCGCCGCCAGTTGGTGCGCGAACGGCAGACCTCCGCGGGGGAGCTCGCACGGCGTGAGGTCGCGGAGGAGCGGACCCGCATCGCGCGCGAACTGCACGACATCGTGGCGCACGGGATGTCGGCGATCCAGGTGCAGGCGTCGAGCGCGAAGTACCGCATCCCGTCGCTTCCGGACGAAGCGGTCGCCGAGTTCGACGACCTCGCCGCCACCGCGCGCACCGCGATGGGGGAGATGCGGCGACTGCTCGGGGTGCTCCGCAGCGACGACGCCGGGGTGGAAACGGCGCCGCAGCCTGGCGTGACGGACATCCCGGCGCTGGTCGCCGACGCGGCGCGGCGCGGACGGGTGGAGCTCGTCGGCACCGACGTCGACACCGGCGGCATGGACGCCATCACCTCTCTCGCCGCCTACCGGATCGTGCAGGAGTCGCTCAGCAACGTCGCGCGGCACGCGACCGACGCCGCCACCGTGGTCCGCCTGGACCGGGTGGACAACTCGCTCGCGATCGAGGTCCGCAATGCCCCGGCCCCCGGTCGCCCCGCCTCACCGCCTGCTCCCGACGGCGGAGGGCACGGCATCCGCGGGATGCGGGAGCGGGCGGAGCTGCTCGGCGGCACGCTGACCGCCGCCGCCCAACCCGACGGCGGGTACCTCGTGCGTGCGGTCCTCCCGCTCGCCGGGAAGAATGGAACGCCGTGACGATCTCCGTGCTCGTGGTCGACGACCAGGCGATGGTCCGCGCCGGCTTCGCCGCCATCCTCGCGGCCCAGGACGGGATCGACGTGCTCGGCCAGGCGTCGGACGGCGCTGAGGGTGTCGAACTGGCGCGCCGCCTGCGACCGGACGTCGTGCTCATGGACGTGCGAATGCCCGGCATGAACGGCATCGACGCGACGCGCGAGCTCGTCCATCCGTCGCGCGGTGAGCCGCATCGACCGCTCGTTCTCGTGCTGACCACGTTCGACGCGGACGAGTACGTCTACGACGCGCTCGCCGCCGGTGCGAGCGGGTTCCTGCTCAAGGACGCGCCGCCGGACGACCTCGTCCACGCCGTCCGTGTCGTCGCGGCCGGGGAGGCGCTGCTCGCTCCGCGCGTGACCAAACGACTGCTGGAGCGGTTCGCGACCCAGCGGCCCGCCACCTCCAGCCGCGCTCTCCTGCTCGCCGACCTGACCGAGCGCGAGCGCGAGATCCTCGTGCTCATCGGGCGGGGGATGTCGAACGCCGAGATCGCGGCGCAGCTCTTCATCGCGGAGCAGACCGTGAAGACGCACGTGAGCCGCATCTTCACCAAGCTGGGCCTACGCGACCGGGTGCAGGCCGTGATCCTGGCCTTCGATGCCGGGCTCGTCGAACCGGCGCCGTAACGCCACATACAGGGGCGACAGCGCTGGCAGCGCTGGGCCGCTGACGCCACCCCTACCGCGGTAGTGCCCGGGGTTGGCTCTGTGGAGGGACGCGGCGGCCGACACCGCATCGAGACGCTCGTACCGACCGGTCACCCCGACCGGACGGAAGGAACGTCCGATGTCTCTCGCAGCCGCCACGCTCGCGCCCGACTCCCCGCCGACTCGGGCGAGAACCGCTACGGGTCCGCATCCCGACCGCGCTCCGTCCTCTCGGCGCGACGCCGCAGTGGATGTGGCCCGCGCCTGGTGCCTCACCGTCGTCGTCGCCCTTCACGCTCTGATGGTCGGCGTCTCCGTTACGGCGGACGGGCCGCTGCTCCAGAACGCGATGGAGCACTGGGGCGGGTTCGGCATCCTGACCTGGTTCGGCCAGGTGATGCCGCTCTTCTTTGTGCTCGGCGGGTTCTCCGGGTTCCTGCAGTGGGAGCGCGCACGCGTGCGCGGTGACGGGTACGGCGCGCAGCTCGCCGGTCGCCTGCGGCGCCTGTTCGTGCCGGCGGTCGCGGCGGTACTCGCGATCGTGGTGGTGCTGGCCCTGTTGCAGTTGGCCGGCGTGCCGGAGGACATCGTGGCGACCGCGGGTTTCCGGCTCAGCCAGCCGCTGTGGTTCCTCGGCGTCTACGTCGTGTGCACGGCGGCGCTGCCTCTGCTGGCCGCCCTGCATCGGCGTCGTCCCCTGCTTGCGCTCGCGGGTCTGGGGGCAGCGGTGCTCGCCGTGGACGTGGTCCGCGCATCCACGGGCGTGGCCGCCGTGGGCCTGATCAACCTGCTCTTCGTGTGGTTGCTCGTCCAGCAGCTGGGCTTCGTTCTCGCAACGCTTCCCCGGGACGGATGGTCAGCGCGTCGTGCGAGGTGGATGGCCGTCGCCGCGTTCGGGACTCTGGCCGTGTTGTGCGCCGCCGGCGTCTACTCTCCCGACCTCTACCTTAATCTCAATCCGCCGACCGGAGCCCTCGTGCTCCTCGGCGTCGGTCAGCTCGCCGTCTTCTCCCTCCTTCGCACCCGGCTCGCGCGTCTCGCGGAGGGTCGCATCCTCGGCCGGTACGTGGCCGCCATGAACCGGCGCGCCATGACCGTGTACTCGTGGCACATGCTCGTTCTGGTCCTGCTGGCGGGTGTGCTGCTCGTGGTGGGCGGCGAGTCGCTGCCTCAGCCTCTGTCGGCCGGGTGGTGGCTGACGCGGCCGCTGTGGCTGGCCGCCGCCGGGGTGGCGGTGGCCGGGGTCGCGGCGGTCGCCGGGCGGCTCGAGGCCCGGCGGTCCGACGCGGGCGCTGGGATGGGATGGCGCGTCGCGAGGCCGGTTCGTGCGGTGTGCGCCGCGGCCGCGGGAGCCGGCGGTGTCCTGCTCATTCTGGTCTCCGGGTCGGCGCTGGCGGGATGGGTCGTGGGCGCCGTGCTGATCCTTGCTTGCCTCGGTCTACTTCGCTCGCCCGGTGTGTCGGCAGAGCAGCGGCAGGCCGTCTTGACGGGAGTCGCGCGGGTAGGAGAGGCTTAGGCAAGCCTCCCCTAAGTCAGGAGACCCGATGGCTGATCTGATCCCCTTCTCCGAAGCCCTCCGCGAACGCACGCGGGGTGTCCATCAGGAGAGCGAGGGCGCCGGGTTCATGCAAGACCTGATGAGCGGGCGGGGCTGCCGCGACGACTACATCCAGCTTCTCTCGCAGCACTACTTCATCTACGAGGCCCTCGAAGAGGCGGCCGTGTGGATGCGCGAAGACCCGGTCGCCGCCCTGTTCATCAGCCCCAAGCTGACGCGCCTGCCGGCGATCGAGGCCGACCTCGCCTTCTTGCTCGGCGACGACTGGCGCGAGCGGATCGCGCCCCTGCCCTCGACGGCGCGGTACACGGCCCGCATCCGCGAGGTCGGGCGCACCTGGCCGGGCGGCTTCATCGCGCACCACTACACGCGATACCTCGGCGACCTGTCCGGCGGCCAGATCATCCGCACGCTGCTCCAGCGCCAGTACGGGTTCGAGACCAACGGCGTCGGGTTCTACCTGTTCGCCGACATCGCCAAGCCGAAGCTGTTCAAGGACACCTATCGGTCGCAGCTGGATGCGGTCGAGTGGACCGAGGAGGAGCGCGACCGCGTCATCGGCGAGGTGTCGCTGGCCTTCCGCTTCAACACGGAACTGTTCGACGACCTGGCGACGGCGAAGGCCGCCGCCTGACGCTGACCCGCCTTTCGGCGAATCCAGGGTCTCAGCGCACGAAGTCCTCGTCGACGCGGCCGCCCAGGCGGTCCAGCAGGGCGGCGGCGACACGGACAGCCTCACGATGGTCCCGCTCGCGGGCGAAAGCGGCCAGTGCATCGGCCGACTCCGGGTCGAATGCACGAAGCCGACGGCTAAGCCATTTGCCGCTACCCAGCCACGCGCCGGAACTGAGCAGGGCGAGCTCTCCGAGGCCGCGGAGGAGATCGGCGCGGATGGCCGCCGACACCAACTCGTCCATCGCATCTGTCAGGTCGTCGATCAGATCCGTGACCGCGTAGCGTCGGAGCGCCAGCTGATGCGCGGTCGGCCGCGGACCCGGCGCCAGGCGATCAGCCGACCAGCGACGCAGTTCCGAGAACTCGTCGCCCGTGCGCAACGGGATGCCCTCGGTCAGCAGGACGGGCAGGACCGGGCGCAGCGAGGCGAAGTCGCGTTCCGCCCACTCGCGGTATCCTTCGACCGTGTAGGCGAACACATCGAAGCGCTCGCCGTCGTGGTGCGTGACGCGGGCCTCGGAGGTCGGGCTGCCGTTTCGCCGCTCGAAGGTCGATGGTGGCGCGATCAGCAGGATGTCGATGTCGCTGGTCGGCGTCCGTTTCCCGGTTGAAGAGCTGCCGCCCAGGATAACCGTGGTGGCCTCGGGGTACTCCGCATCGCAGAAGCGGAGCGCGGCGTCCCGTGCTCGCTCAGCGTCGGCGGGGCCGCCCGATCGAGGCGATGCCATCGATCGCGGCCGGGATCAGGCCGTCTGCGCGAGCTCGGCGTAGTAGGTGACGTGGCAGCCGTCACCGTTGCACTCGACGCAGAGGGTGATCTCCTCACTGCGCTGGGCGGGGTCGGCCCCGGTCCCGTCGCACCGTTCGCAAATCTCCAACGTTCTCATGCCCCCGATTGTGCGCCCGACCACCGACATCGGCCGCAGGCCCGTCGGGGTGTCGCGATCGCGGCCTTCAGTCGTGCCAGAAGCCGCGGTGCGGATCGGCCGCTTCGTCTTCGAGGACCGGGCCGAGGACGGTGACCTCGCGGCTCCCGTCGGCGAAGATGAGGCGGCACGGGTGGTCCAGCGTCGGATTCTCGGGGTGGTCGCCCGTGAGGGTGCGCAGACCCTGCTCGGAGAGGCCGTAGACCACCGCGCCGATCCCGGCCCAGTAGATCGCGCCGCTGCACATGGCGCACGGCTCGCACGAGGTGACGAGGGTGTATCCGGGGAGCTCGGCGTGCGGGATGGCCTCCCACGCCTTCCGCACCAGATTGGTCTCCGCGTGGCCGGTGATGTCGTTCTCGGTGACCACGGTGTTCTCCGCTTCGAGGGAGATCGTGCCGTCGGGAGCGACGAGGATCGCGCCGAACGGGTGGTTGCCGTGGGCGCGGGCGTCGACAGACACCTGGATCGCGCGTCGCACATGGTCTTCGGTCGCTGCTGCTGCGATCATGGGTCGGGTCCTCCTGAGTGGATGCGCGGGCGGCTGGGCCCGATACCTGTCTATCGGTGATTCTGCCCAGAGCAGAACCGCCGAAATCGACGGGCGCGGATGCGGCCGAGCCGACATAGGCTGGCGGCATGCTCGTACGGCATGCGATCGGATCGGTGCTCCGCCGGATCAGGACGGAGCGCGGGACGACGCTGCGCGAGCTCTCCGAGACCTCCAGGGTGTCGGTCCCGTACCTCTCCGAGATCGAGCGGGGCCGCAAAGAGGCGTCGTCCGAGATCCTCGCCGCGCTGTGCCGCGTGCTCGGGATCAGCGAGGGCGAGCTCCTGACCCGCGTCGCGGCCGAGTTCGCGGGGGCGCAGGTGCTTACCCTGGTGCCGGAGCGGGAGATCGAGCGCGAGCCCGCATCCACTCTGGAGCTGCAGTCCGCTGCGGTCGGCGGCACCGCGCAGACCTCCGGCGTCGTCGCGCTCGCCGCCTGACGCCGGCCGTGTGGCCGCTGAGCGGGCGCTGATTTCGTCTGCAGCCGCCCGCCGAGTATTCTTGTGTGGCGCCTTCGGTCACGAGTGAACTGGTGGTCGAAAGCGCCAATGGCGAGTTACCCAAGCGGCCAAAGGGATCTGACTGTAAATCAGCTGTCTACGACTTCGGGGGTTCGAATCCCTCACTCGCCACCGCGTTCAGAACGCTTCGCGAAAGCCCTCGGCCACCGGCCGGGGGCTTTCGTCATGAGACGCATGCCACACAGGTCTGACAGGCTGGAGGCATGACCTCCAACGCCGAGCTGCTCGAGATCGCCGCCACCGTCGCCCGCCGCGCCGCCGCCTTCGCGCTGCAGCGCCGTCAGGACGGGGTGGAGATCGCCGCGTCCAAGTCGTCGCTCAGCGACATCGTCACGCGAGCCGACCGCGAGACGGAGCAGCTGATCCGCGACGCGCTCTCGGCCGCACGCCCGCGCGACGGGTTCCTCGGGGAGGAGTCCGGCGGCGGCAGCAGCCAGAGCGGACTGACGTGGGTGGTCGACCCGATCGACGGGACGGTCAACTACTTCTACGGCATCCCGGCCTGGGCCGTCAGCATCGCCGTCGTCGAGGGAGACCCGGAACCCGCGACCTGGAAGGCCCTCGCCGGTGCCGTGGTGAACCCTATCTCCGGCGAGGTCTTCACCGCGTACACCGGCGGAGGGGCGCGGCTGAACGGGGAGCCCATCCACGTCACCGAAGGGGTGGAGCTGCCGCTCGCCCTCATCGGCACCGGCTTCGGCTACGACGCCGAGGTGCGGCGCCGGCAGGCGGGATTCGTCGCCGAGCTGATCGGCGACGTGCGCGACATCCGCCGCATCGGCGCCGCGTCGCTCGACCTGTGCTCCGTCGCCGCCGGTCGGCTCGACGGGTACTACGAGCGCGGACTGAACCCGTGGGATCACGCCGCCGGCGCCCTGATCGCCCAGGAGGCCGGAGCGCGCGTCGCCGGAATCGGCGGAGGCCCGGCCGACCGCCGCCTCACGGTGGCGGCCGCGCCGGACCTCTTCGAGCAGCTGCACCCCCGCGTCGAGCGCTTCTACGCCGACTGGGAGTGACGCCGAGCGCGGCTCAGACCAGCCAGGCGGTCGTGTCGCGGGGAAGCGTGCCTCCGTCGAGCGCCCCGCTCGCCAGGACGACCTCGCCCTCGGGCAGTTCCACCGGCTCCTCCCCGAAGTTGACCACCACGGTGACCTCGCCGGAGCGGAAGGCGAGCGTGTCGCCGCCCAGATCGATCCACTCGGGGGAGCCGAACGCCAGGTCGTAGCGTCGGCGGGCCTCCAGGGCGTCCTGGTACATCGTCAGCGTCGAACCCGGAACGCCCGCCTGCGACGACCGGGTGTATGCCGCCCAGGTCGCCGGCTGGGGCAGCCAGCTCGCGGCGGTGGGCCCGAAACCGTACGACGCCTCGGCGCCTTCCCACGGGATGGGGACGCGGCAGCCGTCACGGCCGTACCGCTCGCCGTTGGTGCGGAACCACGTCGGGTCCTGGCGCGCGTCGTCCGGCAGGTCGATCGCCTCGGGCAGCCCGAGCTCCTCGCCCTGGTAGAGGTAGGCGGAACCGGGCAGGGCCAGCATGAGCGCCGTCGCCGCCCGCGCCCGATGGAGAGCGAAGACCGGGTCCGGGAGCCCGGTGGTCTTCGGACCGATGCCGTGCCCCTGCAGGTTCTCGCCGTGCAGAGCGAGGCGCGTGGCGTGGCGGACGACGTCGTGGTTCGACAGCACCCAGGTGCTCGGGGCGCCGACGCTGCTGAACGCGGCGATCGAGCGGTCAATCACGCTGCGGAGAGCGGACGCGTTCCACGGGGTCTCCAGGTACGCGAAGTTGAAGGTCTGCTGCATCTCGTCCGGCCGGACCCAGCGGGCCAGCTTGTCGAGCGGCTCCACCCAGGCCTCGCCGCACAGCACACGGTCGCCGGTGTACTCATCCAGGACCTTGTGCCAGTCGCGGTAGATGGCGTGCACGCCGTCCTGAGCGAAGTAGGGAGGCGTCGGCGGCTCGCCGTCGGCGTGCGCCGCGATCTCCGGCTCCAGCGGGATGCCACCGGTCTCCTGCGTCGACGCAGTTCCGCCCATGCTGCCCATGTGCGCGGGCGGGGTGTAGTCGGGGAGGCCGGCCTCCTTGACCATGCCGTGGGCGACATCCACCCGGAAGCCGTCGACACCGCGGTCCAGCCAGAAGCGCAGGATGTCACGGAACTGCTCCCAGACCCACGGGTTCTCCCAGTCGAAGTCCGGCTGCGACTTGTCGAACAGGTGCAGGTACCACTGGCCGGGACGACCGTCGGCCTCGGTGATGCGCGTCCACGCAGCGCCGCCGAAGATCGACTCCCAGTTGTTCGGCGGCAGTTCGCCGTCCTCGCCCTTGCCGTCGCGGAAGATGTACCGCGCCCGCTCGGGGCTTCCCGGACCGGCCGCGAGCGCCTCCTGGAACCAGCGGTGATCGCTCGACGAGTGATTCGGGACGATGTCGATGATCACGCGCAGACCGAGGTCGTGCGCGGTCGCGAGCATCGTGTCGAAGTCGGCGAGAGTGCCGAAGCGGACGTCGACGTCGCAGTAGTCGGAGACGTCGTACCCGGCGTCGCGCTGCGGTGAGCTCTGGAACGGAGACAGCCAGACGGCATCCACACCCAGCTCGCGGAGAGCGGGGAGGCGGTGGGTGATGCCGGGCAGGTCGCCCATCCCGTCGCCGTCCGAGTCGGCGAAGGAGCGCGGATACACCTGGTAGATGACGGCGGAGCGCCACCATTCGCGGCCGGGGGCCGACGGCGTGAGCTCGGTGTGGGGGAGGGGGGTCGGAGCGGCGATGGTGGTCACCTCGTGTTCGTGTCGGTTGCGATGGTCAGGGGTGGACGGCGGTGCTGGACCGCACGATCAGATCCGCCGGAGCGGTGTGGCTGAGGGGTTCGGGGCGTGCTCGAGTCGGAGCGGCCCGCGCGGCCTGGAGGGCGTCGAGCAGCAGGGCGGCGGCCTGTTCGCCCTGCCGGTCGGGATGCTGCGCGACCGTGCTCAGCCCGAAGAAGTCGGCGAGAGGATGGTCGTCGATGCCGATGATGGAGACGTCGCGGGGCACGGAGAGTCCGAGGTCGCGTGCGGCGAGGATGGCGCCGATGGCCATCTCGTCCGAGCCCGCGAAGATCGCCGTCGGGCGCTCGTGCGGCGAACCGAGCAGCTGCTTCGCCGCGTCGTAACCGCCGGGGAGGGTGAAGTCGGAGGCGCGGTGCAGCTGCTCGTCGACGGGGAGACCCGCATCCCGCAGAGCCTGCTCGTATCCCAGGCGCCGGCTGGTCGGGATGTGGAAGTCGAGGTCGAACTCCTGCGAGCCGCCGATGTGGGCGATGCGGGTGTGCCCAAGGGAGATCAGGTGATCGGTCGCGAGGCGGGCGACGGCCAGGTCGTCGATGGTCAGGGTGCTGACCCCGGGAAGGGGGCCGCCCACGCCGACGACGGGCTTTCCGAGCGCGAGGAGCCGGCCGACCTCCTCCTCCGCGAGCTCCAGCGAGACGGTGAAGACGGCATCCACCCGGTTGCGCAGGAGGTGGTGGTCGAAGACGCGACGCCGCTCGCCGCCGTCCCCGCTGAGGTTGTATAGCGTGAGGTCGTAGCCCTGTCCAAGCAGGACGCGCCCGGCGCCCTCGATGACGGAGGTGAAGAACCAGCGGTTGAGGTGCGGGACGACAGCGCCGATGTTGCGCGTGCGACCGGAGGCGAGGCTCGACGCGTCGGAGGAGACGACGTACCCGAGCTCGGACGCGGCCTGGACGACGCGCGCCCGTGTGCGGTCGGAGACCGGGCCGTTGCCGCTCAGCGCGCGGGAGACGGTGGCCGTGGAGACGCCGGCGAGACGCGCGACATCGTCGATCCCGGGCATCCCACCTCCTGCGTCTCGCGTCGTGTCTGATGCGGTGGAAGCGTTTGCGTCCGCCGGTGTCCCGCGGTCGGCCGCGCACAGCGGCAGTATAGCGAGTGGGGTGGAAGCGTTTGCACTCTGTGACGCGATGCGGTCACGCCCAGTGGCCGGGGCGGTCGAGCGTCGGTGGCAGGAGGGTGCGGCCGTCGCCGGTCGCGGCGTTGACCTGGACCTGCGTCAGATAGATCGCCTCGCGGAGGTCGGCACCGTCGAGGCGCGCGTCGCGGAGGTCGGCTCCGATCAGTTCGGCGCGGGACAGGTCGGCGTCGCGGAGGTCGGCGGCGATCAGGAGAGCGCCGCGGAGTTCCGCCCCCCGGAGGTCCGCACCGCGGAGGTCGGCGCCCAGGAGGTCTGCGCCCGGCTGGATGCGCGAACGCGCGGTGCGCTTCCTGCCGGCACCGAGGGGCCCGGTGCTGACGGGTCCGGCCTCGCGGGTGAGCCGAGCGGCCTCGCGGAGGAGCTCGGCGGCCGGTGCGCGCAGGTCGTCGATGTCGGAGTCGACGATGACCGCGCTCGGCGCGTCTGTCAGCTCCAGCACCTCCGCACGCGCACGGCGGAGCGCGGGATGGATCCCGGCTGCCGCGGGCAGTGCGAGCGCCTCCTCGAGGTACCAGAGGAGCTCGTGCAGCTGGCGCATGAGCGGGAAGACGGCGAACATCTCGCGACGGCGGTCGGCGTCGTCGCGCCACCCCATCCCGTCGAAGGTGTGCTGCGTCACCTGCTGGCCGGCTCCGAAGCAGTCGAAGACCGTGCAGCCGCGGAAGCCGCTCTCGCGGAGCCTCGGGTGGATGGTGCAGAGGTCGTCGTGGTCGAGGTTGACGCAGGGGTCGCCGGCGGGCTTGTCGAACGCGAAGTCGGCGGAGCGCGCGAAGGCGAGGGCGACGCAGCAGAGTCCGACGCACCGGGAGCAGTCGGCTCTCAGCTCGCGGCGGGGGTCTTCAGCGGTGCGCACCCGTCCACAGTACGGGGCAGCCGCAACCTTTCCACACCCTCAGGAAGAGACGGAATAGCCCTGGGCCGACCGCGTTAGCGTGGAAGAACGACACAACGAAGGAGAACAGCATGACTGCACCGCGCCGCACGATCGGTTCGTCCGACCTCGAGGTCTTCCCGCTCTCTCTGGGGGGTAACGTCTTCGGCTGGACGGCCGACCGCGAGACATCGTTCGACGTCCTCGACGGGTACACCGGGGCGGGCGGCAACTTCGTCGACACCGCCGATGGCTACTCGGCGTGGGTCCCTGGCAACACGGGCGGCGACTCCGAGCGCATCCTCGGCGAGTGGTTCGAGGCGCGCGGCAACCGCGACCAGGTGGTGCTCGCCACGAAGGTGAGCCAGCACCCCGACTTCAAGGGACTCGCCGCCGACAACATCCGTCGGGCGGCCGACGCCTCGCTGGAGCGGCTGAAGTCCGACTACATCGACCTCTACTACGCCCACTTCGACGACGAGACGGTGCCGCTGGAGGAGACGGTGGCGGCGCTCTCCGGCCTCGTCGATGCGGGCAAGGTCCGCTACATCGGCATCTCGAACTACTCGCCCGAGCGCATCGAGGAGTGGTTCCGGATCACCGAGCGCGAGGGGCTCCACCGCGCTGTCGCCCTTCAGCCCCACTACAACCTGGTCGAGCGCGGGTACGAGACGACGTACCGCCCGATCGCCGAGCGCGAGGGCCTCGGTGTGATGCCGTACTTCGCTCTCGCGGCCGGCTTCCTGACGGGCAAGTACCGCGACGGCGTCACGGTCGACAGCGCTCGCGCCGGCGGTGCCGCGAAGTACCTCGTCGACACCGGCCGCGCCGTCCTCTCGGCCCTGGACGAGGTGGCCGCCGCCCACGGCACCTCCGTCGCGTCGGTCGCCCTCGCCTGGCTGGCCGCGCAGCCGACCATCACCGCCCCGATCGCCAGCGCGCGCACCACGGAGCAGCTGCCGGACCTCCTCGCATCCGTCGAGCTCGAGCTCACGGGCGACGAGCTGGAGGCGCTCGCCGGAGCCTCGGAGGCGGCCAAGGCGGCCTGACCCTCGCAGGGGGCGGGGCCGCCGCTGCCGGGCGTCCGCAATGGTACGGAGCACCCTGTCGTGGGTGGTATCCTCGAACGGTTGCCGAAAACGACGTGCCTCCGGCCGTCACGGCTCCGCCCCCTTAGCTCATTGGTAGAGCACTTCCTTGGTAAGGAAGAGGTAGTGGGTCCGATTCCCACAGGGGGCTCCGTCTCCCGTCCTGCGACTGGCTCGCTCGACGTGGGGATGCCACGGCGGGGTAGCTCAGGTGGTTAGAGCACACGGCTCATAATCGTGGTGTCGCGGGTTCGAGTCCCGCCCTCGCTACAGGTTCTTGAAACACGGAAACGGCGGCTGATCATCAGCCGCCGTTCTGTGGTTTGCGGAGGGTTTCGCGCGCAACGCGGACGCACTCCAACGTCTTGCTGGCTCATGAGCCTCCGAAGGTGTGGGCCTCGACCTGTTCGGTCGCTGTGCGCAGCACGCGAATGGCCGTTGCGAGGTCGTCGGGGTCGATGCCGACGAGCGCGACGGAGCGTACTTCAGCGAACGGGTCGGGGAGGGTGCTCCACAGGGCGCGACCGTCGGTGGTCAGGGTGACGAGCCGCTGCCGCTGATCCGTCGCAGAGGGGGCCTGCTCGACAAGGCCTTTGCGTACGAGCGTCGCGATGATGCCGCTGAGACTCGCCCGTTCGATGTGCAGTGCGCGGCCGAGGTCGCGCTGTGAGGTCGGTCCGCTGGTGGCGAGCTGGTAGAGCACTGCCCACTGTGTCGAGCCGATGCCTCTCGGTCGAAGAACGCGATCGACGGCGCCGCGGTTGGCGTAGTAATACCGTTTGGCCCAGGTGCCGACGGTCTCTGGCTCGGAAACGGGCTCGGTCATGCGTTCAGTATTCACCAGGGGATAGGTGTGTTCTCCCAACGCGTGAACGTTCCGCTCGGACCCTCCGGTCCCAACAGGCACACCCGCACCACCTCGCGGGAGCCGTCCTCGACAGACTCGGTCCCCGCGAAATTGTTCAGGTTCGTGGCGGTGAAGGCCGGCGAGACCAGGTTGACTTTGATGTCTGTCGCCTCCAGCTCGACCATCATCGCCAGGGTGATCGCGTTCTGGGCCGCTTTGGACGCCGGATAAACCGGTCCGAACATCGAATGGTACGGGTAGTCCGGGTCCGCGTTGGCTGTCAGCGACCCGACCCCGCTCGACACGTTGACGATGCGGGCATCGGCCGACTTCCGCAAGAGCGGCAGCATCGCCTGGTAGACCGCGAGAGTGCCGAAGACGTTGGTCTCCCACACTTTTCGGATCTCGTCCATGGACGCGGTGCTGGCCTTGTTCGCCGCGGCATAGTCGCCGAGGAAGTCCCCATCGCTGCTTCGGGCGCGGGAGATGCCGGCGTTGTTGACCAGAAGGTCCAGCCGCCCGAACTCGTCCGTGATGCGCTGGGCGGCGGTGGCGATCGAGGCGGCATCCGTCACGTCGATCTGGATCGGGTGTGCTCCCTCCCCGATCTGCTCAGCCGCGGCCTGTCCGCGCGCAGGGTCGCGAGAGCCGAGCAGCACCGTGACGCCGTTCGCCACGAGCTCCTTCGCGACCTGGAACCCGACCCCCTGATTCGCCCCGGTGATCAGGGCGATGCGTTCTCCGGTCATGTTCTGCTCCTATCGATTCGGTACCGAACGATTGTCGTTCGGTAACATACGAATGTCAAGAGACTCGAAACACCGGTTTCTTCGTTCTCGGGGGAGGAGGTGCGACCCGCCTCATTCACTCCTCGCCAATGTCCTCATTCCACAGCTCGGGGTTGGACTCGATGAATGCACCCATCATCGCGACCAGCTCCGGGTCGTTGACGACCGTGACCTCCACGCCGTGCTCTGCCAGCCAGTCCTGGCCGCCGAGGAAGTTGCGGTCGTCGCCCACGATCACGCGGCCGATGCCGAACTGTCTGACCAGGCCGGAGCAGTACCAGCACGGCGACAGGGTGGTGACCATGACCGTGTCGCGGTAGCTGCGCTGGCGTCCGGCGTTTCGGAAGGCGTTCGTCTCGGCGTGCATGGAGGCGTCGCCGTCCTGCACCCGGCGGTTGTGACCGCTGCCGAGCAGTCTGCCCTCCCCGTCGAACAGCGCGGCGCCGATCGGGATGCCACCGGCCCCCGCGCCGCGCCGCGCCTCCGCCGTCGCGACGGAGAGTTTCTCGGCGTCTGTCGTATAGATGCGGCCATCCGCTTCGGCGGCGCTCACGCGACCGTGTCCGCGGCGTCCACCCCGACGATCACCGACGGCTCCGTCGCGAGAGAGGCGCCGAGCCGGACCTTGAAGGCGCGGAACAGGATCCAGTAGAGCGCGGCCGCGAGCACGAACCCGACGAGCGGCGTCAGGTCGCCGATCGGCGCTGCCGCTGCGACTGGGCCCGTATAGAACGTCTGAGCCGAGAACAGCCAGATCGACACCGCGCCGGCGACCAGGAGCGAGATCCAACCCGCCGGGTTGCGGTAGTTCGCGTGGCTCGTGACCAGGCTCGCTATCTCGGTGCCACGGCGCAGGAGTCGGTCGGTGAGGACGACGCCGAGCCACGGCGCGATCCAGTAGGCGATGACGAGGAGGAAGTTCTCGTACTTCGCTCCCGCGTCCGGCAGAGCGCTCCATGCGATGAAGAACCCGATGACGCCGAAGCCGAGCGCGACGATCGCACGGCGCCAGGCGAACGGTATCTTGATGCCGGCGGCGAGGAACGACATCGCCCCGGAGTAGATGTTGAGCGCGTTCGCCGCGATCGCTCCGACGGCGATGGCCAGCAGGGTGAGGTCGCGGATGACGACCGGCATGTGGGCGGTGAATGAGGCCGTCGGATCGTCGGGGTTGAATCCCGCGATCGTCGCCGCCGCCGCGCCCGCGGCCATGAGCACGACGCAGCTGATGAAGTTGCCGAGACCGGCCGCCCAGCCGATCGCCCGGCGGCTGGAGTTCGCCGGAAGGTACCGGCTGTAGTCGGACGCGTAGGGGTTCCAGCCCGCGGCATAGCCGAACGCGGCAGCGGCGGTCAGAGTCCAGCCGGCGAAGCTGAAGCCGCCGCCCTTGACCGGAGCGCCGAGGTTCGCATGCGCGAACACGGTGATCGTCGCGACCAGGAAGATCGCTCCCAGGATGTAGGTCGCGTACCGCTCGAAGAGCTGCACCAGGTCGTGGCCGATGAAGGCGACGACCACCTCGACGACGACGACGATCAGCAGCGACAGCACGGCGGGCATCCCGGTCAGTGTGGTGAGTGCGAAAGCGCCGCTGACGGAGTTGACCGCGAACCAACCGAGCCCGGCCATCACCGTGTTCAGGGCCGACGGCAGGATGTTGCCGCGGCTGCCGAATGCCGTGCGGCCGATCACCATCTGGGCGAGCCCCTCGCGGGGACCCCAGGTGGACAGGATGCCCTGGGTGAGGGCGCCTAGCGCCGTGCCGAAGACGAGCGCGGTCATCGACTGCCAGAAGCCCAGCCCGAAGAACGCCACCGCTATCACGCCGACGAAGATCGTCGCGAACTCGAGATTCGGGGCGGTCCAGGTGGCGAAAAGCTGCCATGGAGAACCGTGCCGGCGCTCCGGCGGAATGGCTTCGATGCCGCCCGATTCGACGCTGGTGACGCTGACATGCTGCGCGTCGGCGGGCGCTATCCCTGCCGTGGGGGAAGTGGTCATGGAGGCAGCATAGGAAGATCCGATCCGGCGAGCTTCTTCGCGGACGGAAAAGTCACATGTTGTTTACATGAGGCAAGCACAAGCCCCGTGCTCACCGCCAGCGGTCGACCTAGGCTGAGAGACGGTTCTCGCCCGCCGCCAGGTGGTCGTAGCGGGGGTTGCGAAGCAATTCGTGCAGGTGACGCCGGCGGACGCCCATATTGCCGCCGTCGTAGACCGGGAAGCAGAGGACATCCTGCATGATTCCACCGAGCTCCGAGCGATCTCCGTACGAGTCGACGCCGACCAAGCGCATCGCGTCGTAGACGGTCTGCACCGAAAGCTCCGAGTTGTAGATCTTCACCATGTTCGACAGCTCCCGATCGAGCCCTCCGGTCTTATCGAAGTGGTCGGCAGCTTTCCAGGCGAAGTAGCGTCCCACCTCGATCCGGGTCTTGATGTCGGCGAGCATGTAGCCCGCGTTCTGGTGCTCGATTACCGGCACGCTTCCGGATCGTTTTTCGGTCTTGACGAAGTCATACGCGAGCTCGAAGGCGGCACGCATCTTGCCGACGGCTGCCGCGCCGATGCTCGAGCATGTCCAGGAGAAGGAGCCTTTCGTCAGGCTGAGACCGTCGCCGGGCGCGCCGACCAGGTTGGAGAGCGGCACGCGCACGTCCCGGAACTCCACAACCGGTGAGTTGGTTGCGCGGTGGCCGACGGTGTCGATGATCCCGGTGATCTCCACTCCCGGCGTCCCCTTCTCCACCACGATGATCGCCAGCGACTCCTCCGGAGGCTTCGTTTCGTCGATCCGGCACACCACGCTGATCAGGTCCGCGCCCCCGTCGTCCCACCCGGAGGCATTCGTGGTGTAAGCCTTGCTGCCGTTGATGACCCATTCGTCGCCATCCTGGACGGCGAAGGTCTGAACTCCGTACCGGGGATCCGGGTGATCGAAGTTCGCGCCGCCCGCTGACTCGGTGAAGGCAATGGCGGCGAGTGCCGGGCTGCCGTCCAGGAAGGGGGCGAAGAAGCGCTCCCTCTGCTCGGGCGTACCTGCCGCGATAATCGGAAACAGCCCGAGACCGGTGCCGAGGATGGCCGATGGAACGTTGACGTCCACCCTGGCCAGTTCTTCACAAGCGAGTGCGAACTCCAGGTTGCTGAAGCGGTTCCCGCCGTTCTCGGCGGGGACAAGACCGCTGACGAATCCAGCATCGACCATCTGCTGGTAGAAGGGTTTGAGCAAGCGGAATCGGACCAGGGGATCGGTTGCCGGAGCAATAGCGCTCTCGACGCCTTTCAGAACGGTCTCGGCGAACTCGCGCGCCTGGAGACGAAGACCGAGTTGTTCTTCGGAGAGTGTGAAATCGATGGGCATCGGGGTGGCTCCAATTCTGCTGGGTCGGGATCGGTTCGGGTAGCGTCCCAGGCTCGAACATGCGGCGAATTGTATGAGCGTGCAGTGCGGGTGGGATGACAGTGCAGACGACGGGAATGTGAGCGATCGGTTACAGCGCGGAAACTCGCGACGAAGCAAACGGAAACATTGGATTGGTCTGCTGGTTCTGTAGCCCTCGCATCGCACAGGGTCCGCAGACGGCGGAAGGGAGTGGAGTTGTGCAACGGTGGAACACGACCGACCGACCCGCATCCGAGCAATACGCGTATTGGCGCGAAGTTGTATGCGAGGCCTTCACCCCACTTCGGCCGACTGCCCGAGATTCGCGGGACTCCTGGCGGGAGGCGGGCCTCGAGGGCTGGGTCGATTCTCACGCGTTCGGCGCCGTCAACGGGGCGGAGATCGGCACGTGCGTGCAGACTATGCGCCACGGAGACGAGGAGGTCGCGCGCGTCTCCGATGGGGTGGTGTTCATCAACTTGATGCTGCGCGGTCGCTGTCTGGTCAGCCAGGGGTCGCAGGAGACGATGTCGGGCCCCGGAACGTTCTCGATCGTCGATGCAACGCGCCCGTTCCGTCTCGACTACATCGACCCCTGGCGCACGATCTCGTTCCGCGTGCCATCCGCGCGGATCCCCGGCGGTATCACCGACGACGTGATTGCGCGGCCCTTCTCGGCCGGGCGCGGGATCGGAGCGGTGCTCGCCGACACGATGCGCTCAGCATGGGCGCGGGCCGCGGAGCTGACCGATACGCAGGCGACCACAGCGGGCACAGCGATCGCGGCGCTCGTCGGCGTGTTGGCTGAGGCGAAGCCGTCCGACGATTTCACGGGAGAACCCGCTCGCGACGAGGCGCTACGCAGCAGCATCGAGCACTTCGTCGTACGGCATCTTCAATACGGCGACACCTCGCCTGGCGCGATCGCCCATCACTTCGCAATCTCCGTGCGGAAGCTCCATCAGATTTACGAGAGTGCGCCCCTCACATTCAGCCAAACCGTGATGCGTCTGCGGGTGGAGAAGTGCGCCGATGACATCGTGTCCATGGAAGGTCGCACGACATTGACCTCTCTGGCAGCGAAGTGGGGATTCAGCGACCTCTCGCACCTCAATCGAGCATTCCGCCAACATCTCGGTGTTGCACCGCGGGCTGTCGGCCCATTGATCGCCTCCGGGGTGCGCGTCACGCGCTGAGCAGTCAGGCCACGTCGCTCAGCAACGCATCGATCAACGCTGCCTTCAGGCGTGCGCCGCGACAACCTGTTGCGGCCGACGCAGAATGCTGACGCACTGTCCGAGCCTCCACGGGATGCGTTCTCCTAGTGTGGAAGGTGGGCAGAGCGTCCAGCGCCACCGCTTCCACAGGAGACCCCGTGTCCGCACCGATTCCCGCCTACGACCTCGACCTCCGCAGCGACCCCGCCGTCATCGACCGCGCACTCCGCGGTGCGAAGAACGTCTCGTTCTGGCTCGACGACCCGCGCCGGCCCGCCGCGCAACCGGCGCTGTCGGGCGACGTCAGCGCCGACCTCCTGGTCGTGGGCGGTGGCTACTGCGGCCTGTGGACCGCTCTCCTGGCGAAGGAGCGCGAGCCTGACCTCGAGGTGGTCCTCGTGGAGGGCAAGGAGGTGGGCTGGGCCGCGAGCGGACGCAACGGCGGTTTCGTCGAGGCGAGCCTCACGCATGGCTCCGAGAACGGCGAACGGTACTTCCCGGCCGAACTCGAGACCCTGGAGCGGCTCGGGATGGAGAACTGGGTCGAATTCGCCGCCGACCTGAAGCGGCACGGCATCGAGGCGGAGTACGAAGCGACCGGCGTCCTGACCGTCGCCACCGAACCGCATCAGGTCTCCGCGCTCCGGGAGGCGGCCGGAGAGCACAGCGAGTTCCTGGACGAGGGTGCGCTCCGGCGCTACGTGACGTCGCCGCTCTTCCGCGGGGGACTCTTCGAACGCGACGGCGAGGCCCTGGTCCATCCCGCGCTGCTGGCGTGGGGACTCAAGCAGGCGTGCCTGAGTCTTGGCGTGAAGATCTACGAGCGCACTCCGGTGCGCGGGCTGTCGGACGAGCGCGATCGCGTGCGTGCGACGGCCACCGGGGGTGTCGTGTCGGCGCGACGGGTCGTGCTGGCCACCAACGGCTTCCCGTCGCTTCTGCGCCGGAACCGGTTCCGCACCATCCCCGTCTACGACTATGCGCTGATGACGGAGCCGCTGAGCGAGCAGCAGCTGGAGGCGATCGGCTGGACGGAGCGCTTCGGGATGACCGACTCCTCCCGCCAGTTCCACTACTACCGGAAGTCGGCCGACAACCGGATCCTCTGGGGCGGCTACGACGCCGTGTACCATCCCGGCGGCCGGATCAAGCCGTCGTACGACGTGCGGGACGAGACGTTCCGGCGCCTCGCCGACCACTTCCTGCGGACGTTCCCGCAGCTCGGTGACATCACGTTCACGCACGCGTGGGGCGGCATGATCGACATGTCCAGTCGGCTGGTGGCCTTCCACGGCACGGCGATGGGAGACAAGGTCGCCTACAGCAGCGGCTTCACCGGCCTCGGCGTCGCGGCCACCCGCTTTGCGGCGAAGGTGATGCTCGAGCTGCTCGACGGCGCGGACACCGAGATCACCCGGACGCGGCTGGTCCGGACCAAACCGCTCCCCATCCCGCCGGAACCGATCGCATCGGCGGCGGTCGCGGTGATCAAGCGGGAGATCGTCCGCTCCGACCGGAACGGCGGTCGCGACGGCGTGATCCTGAAGGTGGCGGACGCCCTGGGGTACTCGTTCGATTCGTGACCGGCGTTCTCAGGCCTCGGGCTCGGCGAGCGTCTCACGTCTGCGTCCACCGCGGGCGACGGCCCAGCGGACGACGACGATGGCCGCCCCCAGAAGCGCCGCCAGAATGACCGGGCCGACGCCGATGTCGAGTGCGGCGGGGAAGATCTTGACGGCGATCTGCGCCATCTCTCGGAGGTCGCCGTCGAGCACCCGCATGCCGAGCGCGTTCGAGACGGCCGTGAAGACGGCGGGCGTCACCCAGAGCGCGATCAGCCCCACCACCCACACGCCGAGGCGGCGCAGCGGGACCACGCCGCACCACCCGAGCACGGCACCGACGATGACGGCGGGCAGCCAGCGGAAGATCGACCCGAGTGCGAGCGCGACGCTGTACGGGTCGACCAACGCCGTGACGGCGCCGACGATCCAGGAGGTGACGGGGACCGCCGCCAGCACCAGGCCCAGCGCCGCGGGACCGACGGCGCGCCGGGAGACCAGCCAGAACAGTCCCTGAGCCAACAGCACAGAGACGATCGCGCCCCCGAGCATCCCGGCGAAGTAGAGCGAGGCGCGGCTATCGACGCCGGGCCGCCCGATGCCCAACCCGTCGGCGATCACCACGAACGCCTGCAGGAGGGCGGCGAGCTGGAGGAGCAGCAGTCCGATGGAGACGCTCCACGCCTCCACCTGTCCGGTCCGATGCAGCAGCCGGGTCGCGCCGCCCGCGAGCACCCCGCCCACCAGGAGCAGGACCAGGAGCGTCGTGGCGGAGTACTGGCTCACCGGCAGCAGTGCGAACGGCATCTCGTCCGGCGGCGTGTCGGTCTGCCAGAGGTTCTGCAGCGGAAGGCGGCCGCCCGTCACGAGCCAGGGTAGGAGGCCGATGACTCCGGATGCGAAGCCCAGCGCCCCTCCCATGACGAGTGACTCGGCTCGGCCGCGTGGACTCACAGACGTCGGACCATGACGTGACGATGACATGAAACAGCGCTCCCCCCGAGGCGACATGCAATGACCAGAACGGTACAGTATCCCGCTGCTGCTCACCGGTCCGACTCGATGGTGCTCGTCGTCGCAGCGGCGATCTTTCTGGCGTCGATCCCGAGCTGGCGGAGGTTGCCGGTCAGCGGATTCGAGTATCCGAGGAAGAACAGGCCCGGGTATGCGGGCAGTTGCGCCTCCGCGTTGATCAGCGGACGACCGTTGGGGGCGAGAACGCCGAGGCCGCCGACCAGCGGCTCGAGGCCGCGGCGGAACCCGGTCGCGAGGACGACGGCGTCGGGATGCAGTTCGGTGCCGTCGGCGAGAACCACGGCATCCGGAGTGAACCTCGAGACGGCCGCCACGACCGTGACGCGACCGGCCCTGAGGGCCCGCAGGAGACCGACGTCGAGCGTCGGCGTGACATCGTCGCGGGCTTGCTGGGTGGCGATCCCGCGTGGCGCCCTCGGGATGCCGTACGCCCGCAGGTCGCCGACGGCCACTCGTTGAAGCGCGCCGGCGAGCGCATCCTGCGCCCTCAGCGGGAGCGGCGCCATCGACAGGATGAGTGCCTGGCTGGGGATGCCCAGCACGGCGCGTCGCACGATGTTGGGCGGAGTACGCACTGCCAGCGAGACGGCGACACCCGCCTCAGCGAGGTCGGCGGCGATCTCCGCTCCGCTGTTTCCCGGTCCGACGACGAGCACGTCGCGAGCTCCGAGCGACGCGGGGTTCCGGTACGCGCTCGAATGCAGGACCGTGCCGGAGTAGGCGCCGAGCCCGGGCCAGTCGGACGTCTTCGGGCTGTGGTTATAGCCCGTCGCGACGACGACGGTGCCGGCCGCGATGACGCCGCGCTCGTCGCCTCTGCTCCAGGCGACCTGCCAGAGGTCTTCGAACCGCTCGACAGACAGAGCGGCGACTCCCAGTCGGATGTCGAGATCGTGCACAGCGGCGTACTGGGCGAGGTAGCGCAGCACGTCGTCGCGCGCGACCCAGCGACCGTAGCGGCGCGGGATGCGGAGGCCGGGCAGTCCGGAGAGCCTGCGCGCGGTGTGCAGATGGAGGCGGTCGTAATGTCCGGCCCAGCTCGCCCCGACCCGGTCGGCCCGGTCGATGACGACAGCGTCGACGCCCGCGCGCTTCAGTTCGGCGGCAGCGGCGAGACCGGCGGGGCCGGCCCCGATCACCACCGCCGGAACACGAGCGGGGAGTGCGTGGGCGCTCACGCGAGCCACCTTAGCTCCGCCGACCCGCACCGGCCGCACCCTCTGCCAGGATGGGCTCGCCCCTTTGACCGACGAGAGAGAGCATCCGTGATCACCGTTCACCTGCGTTACGAGATCGACGACAGCAAGCTGGCGGACTTCACCGAGTACGGGCAGCGCTGGATCCGCCTCGTCAACAAGCTCGGCGGGACCCACCACGGGTACTTCATGCCCAGCGAAGGCGACAGCGACGAAGCCTTCGCCCTGTTCACCTTCCCGTCCCTGGCGGATTACGAGCGCTACCGCGAGGCGTCCGCATCGGACCCCGAGTGCCAGGAGGCCTTCCAGTTCGCCCGCGACACCGGGTGCATCCGACGGTACGAGCGCCGCTTCCTCACGCCGGTCTTCGAGTAGGGAGTCGTCTCGCGCGGGTGGACCGCTCGAGGAGGGCATCGAGGGCGTCGCCCACCCTCGCCGGTTCGGCGGCGAGCGAGATATGGCGGTGGGGGCCGAGGTCGTCAGTGACGAAGCGGGTCCACCCGTTCTGCCCCACCGTCAGCCTTCCCCGCGGCGAAAGCACATACAGGTCCGGGTCGGAGACGACGGCGTAGTGCATCGCGATGAGGTCCCAGCTCGCGCGGCCGGAGCCCTCTCCGGAAAATCTCCGGTAGGCGGCGCCGACGAGGTTGTGCTCGCTGTCCCGAGACAGCCCCCGGCCGGTGACGACCTCGAAGCCGGTCTCCCAGCCGACGAATTCCACCGGTGTCGGCCACCGAGAGAGCACGAAAGCCGCGGCGACCGGGTCGTGGGCGATGTTGAACTCGTGACCCTCGGGGAACCGGCCGCCCATGACGATCAGCCGAGTGACCGCACCCGCGACCAGCGATCTGCCGTCGAGGTCGGAGATGTCATCCGGCGGCGACTCGATCAGGTCGCGCAGGTTGCCGAAGAAGCCGATCGATACGACGGTGACGGATGCGGCCGCCGCCTCGGCGAGTGCGCGGCGGTGAACCGTCACGGCGAGCTCAGCGTCCTGGGCCCGAGGAACCACGTAGTTCTCGGTGATGAACCTCGCATAGTCGGGCTCGGACACGGACTCGTCCTGCAGGGGGAAGCGCCCGACAGGGATGCCAGGTCGCCCGAAGAACCCGTTGACGCCGCGTGCGGCAGGGACGCCGTAGATGCTCGGCGTGTTGACGCCGACGGTGAGGATCTCGCACCGGCCATCGTCGGCGAGAGCGTGCGCAATGGCCAGGGCACCGACGTCGTCCACGTCGCTGAACAGGTCGGTCTCGATGATGAGGCGGTGCATGGTTTCTCCCGGGCTGCGACGCGCCCGTATCGGGGATCGACACGGGCGCGCCGCTGGGCCTCAGCCCTGGTTGACGGAGAGGTAGAACACGTCCTCGTTCTCGGTCTGGTTCAGGTCGTGCACCGTCGGGTCGGTGTCCCGGATCGGCACCTGCACCTGGATGGCGTTCCGGCCGGCCGACGTCCAGGTCAGCGGCGTCCGGTTGCCGAGCAGATCGACCCGGTCCAGCGATTTCACGTTGTGCACGTTGCGGAGCGTGACGGTGATGGTCGGCTCGCCGAAGTCCAGGTGGATGGTGTCACCCGTGTTCTGGTCCTCGAAGATGTCGGCCTGGTTCTGGCGTTTCAGATCGATGGCCAGCACGATCCGCTTGCCGTCGAGCAGGAACCCGTTCGCCGTCGACAGCGCCTCGTTCAGCTCGGGCTTGAGGCCCGGATCCGTGGTGAAGCTGTCGTAGGTCGTCGCCTTCGAACCGCGGAGCAGGTCGGCGAGCGTCACGAGCGTCTTGCCTTTGGTGCTGAGCCCGTCGCCGCTCTTGATCGTGCGGTTGTAGCCGAAGGCGGCCGGGTCGTTCGGCGACCAGTCGGCGAAGTAGATCAGCTTGACCTGGTCGGGGTTGCTGCCGCCCTTGGACAGTGCCCAGTGGAAGACGCGCGGGTAGATGTCGGCGATGAACTTGTCCTCGGTGGTGAAGCCGATCTCCGTCTGCCACACCGACGGATTCTTGATGCCGCGCTTCTGCGCCGCGGCGTAGATCGTCTGCATCGTACCGATCGGCATGTAGTGCATGTCGTAGACGTCGATGCTCTTCCAGGCCTTCCACTTGTCGAGCAGTGCGATGTACTCGCTGAGCGGGGCGCCGCAGATCCAGCCTCCGTAGACCACCTTCATGCCTGCCGCGTGGATGATCTTGGCGGCGGGGAGCTGGATGTCCTGCATGTACTGGTCCATGCCGCCCTCCCAGAAGCCCGAGCCGGGGTAGGCCTCGTTCCACACCTGGAAGTACGTGATGCCGAGCGGCTTCAGGGTGTCGACGGCGAGCTTCACGAAGTCGGCCCAGTCCTTCGGATCCTGCGGGGGAGTGCGGCCGATGTTGGTCTGCACCGACGCGTCCGAGATCACCTTTCCGGAGGAGTCCGTGACCTTCAGCTGGCGGATGAAGTTCCAGCCCTCTGTGCCGGTGACGGGACCGTACTGATAGGTCTTGCCGTGGAACTCGTAGCTGTAGCCCGTTCGGTTCGCCGCCCAGCCCGCGGTGTAGGCGAGCACCGGGAGGATGGTCACCCCGTGCGCCTTGGCGTCCGTGAACTGCTGCACGTACTTGTCCAGGGCGGCCTGGTCGATCTTGCCCTTCTCCGGTTCGATCGTGCCCCAGTCGAAGTCCTGCCGGCCCCACTGCATGTCGGCGACATTGGCGGCCGACGTCGGTCCCTGGTTGACGCCGGCGAAGGCGCGGAAGGGCTCGTTCAGCACGAACGGCAGGTCGCTGACCGTGCTGGGCGCGCCGCCCACCCCGATCGCGACCGCCTTGAGGTCGGTGTCTGCAGTGATCGGCACCGGCTTGGTGTAGGTGATGGCCGTCGCCGACGTGGCGGGGTCGCTCCCGTCGGTCGTGTAACGGATGCAGGCGCCGGCGGTCTTGGTCGTCAGCGTGACCGGCGTGCTCACGTCGATGGTGCCGGGCGCGGGCAACGAAGTGACCGGCGCGGCAGGCTGATTCACTTCCGAGGTGATGTCGGCCTGGAGCTTGCCTGGCACCCACCACGTCTGCACGGAGTCGCTGACGAAGAGGATGTCGTCGCCCTTCGCGGCCGTGAAGGTCTTATCGAAATTCGTGGACGTACCGGTGTACGTGAAGAGCTCCTGCAGCGAGCCGGCGATGGCGGCGCTGTCGCCGTCGTGCGCCAGCAGGATGCGGAAGCGGCCGCCGGGAGAGGTGAACGATCCGGTGAGGTGGACAGGCTTGCCGTCGGCCTCATCCGGGACGGTGTAGGTCTGCGCGATGGGCCGCCAGTCGGTGCCGATCGAGCCGTCTGCCTTGACGTACCACGCGTGCTCGGGCTTGGTGAGATCGAGCGCCCACTCGTCGGCGGCGAAGGCGCCGGAGCCGCCCTTCTGCAGCAGGGTTGCACCGGTGTCGCTCAGTGCTTCGTAGGACCAGCGACCCGGGCCGATGGTGTTGGACGCGAGCTGGTAGTCCTTCACATTGTCCGTCGTCGGGTTGGGCGTGGTGGCCGGGCACTCCGACGGGGTGAAGGTCGCCGCGCGGACGGTCGGCGATGTCGAAGGGTTGGTGTGCGCAAAGGCTTGCGCAGATGGGGCTATCAGCAGCGCGCCGGCGGCGGCCGTCGATGCCAGGAGGTACAGCGGATGCTTCTTCATGACGCGGAACTCCATCGTTCGAGAAGGTGATGTGCCGCCATATCTCGCGGCGCGGTCAGACTAGTGGCCGCGCGATGGAGTGTCAATCGCTTCTCTCGGGCTCTTGACGGCATCGCGGCGTCGGTGCACTCTTGTGGTGCACAAGCGATTGCGCAGATGTCATCAGGTGTGAGGCGATGGAGGCTCAGGATGAACGAACGCAGCATGTCGAGGAGGGTCTTCCTCGGCGCGACGGCACTGACCGCGGGAGCGGTTCTCGGCGCCCTCGACGTCGGGCCGGTCCTCGCGGCGCCGACCCCCAGGCTCCGGATGGGCGACTCGCCGAACGCGTCTCCGGACGGCACCACCATCCCCTCCGCAACCTCGATCACCGATAACGGCGGCGATGTCTGGACGGTGTCGGGCGGGGTCATCTACCGCAACGGCTCGACCGTTGGCGTGACCTACGACGTCGCGCTCCTGCTCTGGTACGGCGGAGTGATCTACTGCGTCAACACGAGCGGCCAGTGGTACGCCGGCTGGAACGACGCCTGGCTGCACTGCACCGACCCCCGCATTCCGCTGTCCGTTCCCGCCGGAATGCTCTACGGGATGAACGGGCATCACGACACCCCCCAGAGTCCCGCGCTCATCGCGAGCCTGATGACCGACCTGGGGTGCACCGTGTATCGGGTCAACTGCACGGACGACCCGGCGAGCCTGGGGCCGGTGACGACACTCGCGCAGTCCCTCGGCGCCTCGGGAATCACCGTCCTGCCCGTCATCGACTCGGGCCTGGAGGACTCGAGCGGGGCGCTGTACGCCTCCGAGGACGCCGCCTATGCCTCGGGTCGCTCGATCGGGGAAGCCGTCGCGAATGCTCTGACACCGCACGGAGTGACCATGTTCGAGTGCGGCAACGAACTGACCAGGAACTCGGCCATCATCCTGCCGGAGCACGAGGCGGACGCAGGGACCAAACTGGTCGACTTCGACAACGACAACTGGCCGCTCATGCGCGGGCTGATGCGCGGGCTCATCGACGGCGTCAAGAGCGTGCAGCCGGGCGCTCAGTGCGGCATCAACTTCTGCAAGTCGGACGTCGCCGCCGCGGACGGGCTGTGGGAGGGGTGGCAGCCGGACGGCTCGATCGGCCATCCCCCTGTCCGCTGGGACCTCACCACGTGGCACAACTACGAGGGTGACGGTGACATCTTCCGCATCGGCACCGACGGAGCCGGCCCGTCCTTCGATCTGCCGATCTACTGCAAGGCCCGTTATGGCGTGCCGTTCCTGCTGACCGAGTGGAACTCCGACCCCAATCAGTCGCAGAGTCACCGGGCCTCCTACATCGCCGCGCAGCTCGCCGAGTTCGGGCCGCGACGGAACACCGAGGGCTTCCTGTCGTCGATGTTCTACGAACTCGACGGCGGCACGCAGTGGGGGCTGGTCGACGACGCGGGAACGCACATGGACCCGCCGTATTCGGCGTACCGCTCGTTCGTCGCCGCCCACCCGGACGTCTGATCCGGCGGGGAAGTCGCGCTCAGAGGAGGTCGTACGGCTCGAGCGTCGGCCCGACCGTGGAGCGACCGACGATGAACTCGGGCTGTACGTACTCGATCCCGGCCTCGTCGTCGCTGTTCAGCACGCGGAGGAGGCGTGCCGCCGCCTCCTCCCCGACCTTGCCCAGAAGCGGGTCGAAGGAGGTGAGGGGACGGTCGGGGCGCCTGACCTCGCCCATCCGGTTGTCGTAGCCGACGATCGCGATGTCATCGGGCACGCGGACCCCCGCCCGGTGGAACTCCGAGAAGAGGCCGACGGCGATCTCGTCGTTCGCGGCGAACACCGCGTCCACCCGTGCGCCCCCGGCCAGGATGCGCCGCGCGGACTCGGCACCCCACTCGCGTAGGTAGCTGCCGAAGAGAGGGGCGTCGAAGGCCGGCTGGAGGCCGGCGTCGCGCAGGGCGTCCGTGAAGCCGGAGGAGCGCGCGGCGACCGCGGGCTCCCCGAGCGTGGCCGTGACGTGTGCGATGTGGCGCCGCCCGAGACCCATGAGGTGCTCCGCCGCGACCCGGCCCGCCTCGCGGTTGTCGGGGGCGACGACGTAGTCGGTCTCCGGCGTGGCCGATGAGGAGGCGAACACCACCGGCACCGAGAACTCCTCCGACAGCACCAGGCTGGCCCGATTGGGGTCGTCGCCGACCACGAGGATGCCGTCGATGCGGCGCGAGCGCAGCCGCTTCAGGTAGCTGGCCAGCACCCGTGGGCGCCCCTGCGCATCGAGCACGACGGCCGCGATGTTCTCACGGCCCAGATGGTTGCTGGCCCCCATGATCAGCGGCATGCTGAATCGGCCGAAGCCGTTCTCGGCGAGCACGCCGACGATGAAGCTCTTGCCGGTCACGAACGAGCGGGCGATCATGTCGGGCTCGAACTGCAGGCGGGCGGCCGTGTCGATCACGCGAGCGCGGGTCTCGGGGGAGATGCGGCCGATGCCGCGCAGCGCGCGTGAGGCGGTCGAGACCGAGACGCCTGCCGCGCGCGCGACATCGCTCATGCTCGCGCGGTCACCCATCCCTGTCCTCCTCCTGTGGGCCGTCCCGACGGATCGGCTCCCTCATGATGGCATGACGCACCGCACCGGACGAGGTGGTCGCTGTACGCGCCATCCACGACGGTGCGCGTCGGCCGGGGTCACGGTGCGATCAGGCCGCCGTCGAGCCCGCGGACCCCGGCAGCCCACTCGTCGTGTCCCGACAACCCGGCCGGGAACCGCGCTGCCGCGGCCTCGTCGATGTCGATCCCCCATCCCGGGTCCTCGTTCGGGCGCAGCCAGCCGTCCACGATGCGGAGGGTGCCGGGGAACACCTCGTGGGTCGCGTCGTTGTAGACGTGCCCCTCCTGGATGCCGAAGGCGGCGGAGGTCACATCCAGTGCCACATTGGCGGCCGCGCCGACCGGCGAGGTGTCGCCTGGGGCGTGCCAGGCGGTCTTCACCCCGAAGAACTCCGCCAGCACGGCGAGCTTCTTGGCCGGGGTGAGCCCGCCGACGGCCGAGATGTGCGAGCGGATGAAGTCGACGCCGCCCGAAGTGATCAGCCGTGCGGCATCGGACACCGACGTGGCCAGCTCACCGACCGCGAGCGGGACGGGCGACTGCGCGCGCACGTCCGGCAGGCGGTCCCAGTGCTCGGGCGCCACCACGTCCTCCAGGAAGAAGAGCCGGTAGGGCTCCAGCGATCGCGCGAGCACGACCGCCTCCTTCGGTGTCAGCCGGGAGTGGACGTCGTGCAGGAGCTCGACTCCGTCACCGAGCCGCTCCCTGGCCCGGGCGAAGAGCTGCGGGGCGGCCGCGAGGTACTCGCCGACATTCCAGCCGCGCGGGTACGGCGCCCCGGCTCGCGGGACGCCCGCGATCGGCGGGGCTCCGTACGTGCCGATACCGGCTTGGCCCGACTGCAGCCGGATGTGCCGCCACCCCCGGGCGAGGAACTCCTCCGCCTGGTCGAGCGTGTCCTCCACGCCCGCCCCTCCTGCATGGATGTACGTGTCGGCCGCCGCACGGACCTTGCCGCCGAGCAGTTCGTGCACGGGCGCCCCCGCCCGCTTGCCCGCGATGTCCCACAGCGCCATGTCGAGCCCTGAGATGGCGTTGTTGCCGACGGGGCCCTCCCGCCAGTAGCCCGAGAACCGCGCCAGCCGGATGAGGTCGCCGATGTCGCCCGGGTAGCGGCCGACCACGAGAGGTGCGAGGTGCTGCTCGACGAAGGCGACCACCGCGTGCCAGCGCTGCGTGAAGGTCGCGCAGCCGAGCCCGTAGAGGCCGTCCGTGTCCGTGTCCACCCGCACCACCACGAGGGGTGTGCCTTCCGGCGCCGTCACGATGGCGCGCACGCCGGTGATCCGGACATCCTCCCGCGCGGGCCACGGCTGGTCGAAAGTGCGGAAGTCGCGGTCGGCGACGGGGTCGAGTACGGCGGTCTCAGGCATTCACGGCTCCCAGGGCGAGCGGATCCTCGAGCGGGTCCGCGTGATGGATGGAGTACAGCGGGGTGAAGCCCAGCAGCTCCCGTGCCCGCGACGTGTCGACGAGTGGTCCGTGCTCGGCGATCGGCCCGCGGACCGGGACAGCGGGCGCGAACCTCCTCAGCAGTTCGGCGGCCGGGATGGCCGGCAGCACATCGTCGGCGCTGAGGCCGACCACGTGAGGTCCGGGTGGCGCGGAGGTCAGTGCGGAGCGGATGGCCCGCACGCCGTCGCGCAGGTCGAGGTAGGCCCAGCCCTCCCGCGCCATCGACGCCGGGTCGAGCTCGACCTCGGCGGCGACGCGCTCGAGGGTGGCGCGATCCTTGATCAGCGGGAAGCGGAGGCAGACGACGTCCATGCCCCAGCGCCGCCAGATCATGCGCGCGGTCGTCTCGTCGCTGGTCTTGGAGAGCGAATACGCGTCCGCGATGTCGGTGGGGATCTCCTCATCGATCGGGTAGTACGCCGGCTCCACGTCGTTGCTGTTCATCGGGACGCCGAACGCGTTGATGCTGCTCGCCACGACGGCGCGCCGGACGCCGCGTTCGGCGGCGGTAGCGAGCACCGTGAACGTGGCGACGACGTTCGTTCCGTAGACGGTCGCCGGCGTCCCGAGCGACGGATGCGGGATCGCGGCCAGGTGCACGATCGCGTCGACATCCTCCAGCGCCTCCGCGACGGTGGCCTCGTCGCGCGCGTCGCCGGCGATGACCCGGTCGGCTGCGCTGTCGCCATCGAAGTTCAGAGAGAGCGCCGTGACGGCGACGCCGTCTGCGACCAGCTGCTCCGTGGTGGCTCGGCCGATCGCGCCGTCGGCACCGGTGACCAGCACGCGGCGGGGAAGCTCCGTCATCCCTTCACTCCTCCGGACATCCCGACGCCGCGCAGGAACGAGCGTTGGAAGACGATGAAGAGCACCACCGGGATCAGCAGGGCCAGGAACAGGCCCGCCAGCTGGATGTTCAGCGGGCTGAACTGCGCGATCTTCGGCAGGGCGACCGAGACCGGTTGGAGATCCGGGTTCGGTAGCACGAGGAGTGGCCACAGATAGTCCTTCCAGGAGGCGATGACGGCGAGGAGGGCGACCACGCCGAGGATGGGGCGGGACAGCGGGAGCACGATCGTGGTGAACACCCGCACATGGCCGGCGCCGTCGATGCGGGCGGCCTCGAAGTACTCGCGCGGGATGGAGTCGAAGAAACGCTTGATGACGAGGACGTTGAAGCCGTTCGCGGCGGCTGGGAGCCAGACCGCCCAGTACGTGTTGGTGAGATCCGCGCCGACGAGCGGGAGCTTCAGCACCGTCAGATAGAGCGGGACGAGTGAGACGATCCCCGGGATGAACAGGGTCGCCAGGATGGCACCGGAGAGCACGGGTCCCCACTTGGGCCGGAGCACGCTCAGCACGTAGGCGCCGGTGGCGCACACGAAGAGATTCGCGATCATCGAGCCCAGGGCGAGGATGGCCGTGTTGCCGAGGTAGAAGCCGAGGTGTCCCTGGTTCCAGGCCGTCGCGAGGTTCCCCCACTCGACGACGCCGGACGGGAAGAAGGCGAGCGGGTCGCGCAGGATGTCCTGGGTGGGGGAGAGGGCTGCTTTGAGCAGCCACAGCAGCGGACCGAGGCCGGCGACGATGAGACCGATCAGGATGAGGACCTGGACGACGGTGAGCGGGATCCGCACCGCCGGTCGCCTGCGGTCGCTGTCGGAGATCACGCTGCGCTCGGCGGCCGGACGACTACGGCGCCGGGTGCCGGTGGGAAGCGGTGCGCTCATCAGTCGCTGCTCCATTTCCGCGTCGCGAGCTGGTAGATCGCCGACAGCAGGCACAACCCGGCGGCCAGCAGGACGCTGAGGGCCGTGGCCGCGCCGTAGTCGCCGCTGACGAACGCGTAGTTGTAGATGAGGAGGAGGATCGTCGTCGTCGACCCTTGCGGACCGCCCCCGGTGAAGAGGAACGGCTCGGTGAACAGCTGCATGGTGCCGATGACCTGCAGCAGCAGCATCACGAGGATCACGCCGCGCAGTTGCGGGAGGGTGATGTGCCAGACGCGGGACCAGATGCCGGCGCCGTCGAGTTCGGCGGCTTCGTACAGCTCCGTTCGCACCGATGTCAGGGCGGCGAGGTAGATGATCACCGCCGTGCCGGCTCCCGCCCAGGTCGCCTCGATCACGATCGAGGGCATCGCGGTCGCAGGCGAGTCGAGCCACGGCTGCGGCGGGATGCCGAACACCCCCAGGATCGAGTTGAACAGCCCGCTCGGCGAGGAGTCGTAGAACACCTTCCAGAGGAGGATGGAGACGACGGGCGGGACGATCACCGGCAGGTATACGAGCGTCGTGTACATCCACGACCGGCCGCGCAGCTCGGCGATGAACACCGCGAGGAGGATCGGCAGCGGGAAGCCGAGGAGGATCGCCAGGCCGGTGAAGTAGAGGGTGTTGATCGCCGCCTGGCCGAGTCCCGGATCGGAGAGGACGTACGCGAAGTTGTCCAGCCCGACCCACGTCGCGGGGTCGACCAGGTTCGTTCGCTGCAGGCTCATCACGAGCCCGCTGACGATCGGCCCCCACGAGAAGTAGAGGAAGATCAGGACGATCGGCACGGCGAACAGGACGACGGTGAGCCCGCCGCTCCGGTACCACGCCACGACACGGTTGCGCCGCCTCGCCGGCGCCGACCGGCGCCGCGCATCCCTCACTCCGGACGTCGCCGCCGGCGGCGCCTCCTTCAGCGTCGGGGTCTGCTCCCTCAGCGCCATGATCTCTCCTTCCGGACGCGGTGGTCCGGCGCGTGGCTTCCCCGCCCTGCGCCGGACCACGGGGCGTCAGCGTCCGAGCTTGCCCTGCACGGTCTTCGCCGCCTGCGACAGCAGAGCCGGGATGTCGGCGTTCTGGTCGGTGAGCACGCTCTGCACCACCGGGTCCAGCGCCGCGTAGACCTCCTGCGCGTGCGACGACGGCTCCGGGATGATCTTCTGGTCCTTCGCGACCGCCACATACGGTGCGAAGTTCGCGGTGGGGACGTTGACGTAGGGCTTGATCCAGCCGTTGTACGTCTCCTGCTTCTCCGCGCTCAGGACGGGCAGGCCGGGCAGACCGACAGGCTGCTTGTCCGCCGCCTGTGCCTTTGCCTGGTCGACCGCCGCCTTCTGATTCTCGTACGGGCCGAGGTAGAAGAAGCGGATCCACTTGAGCGCGGCCTTCTGCTGGTCCGCGGTGGCCTTCGGGCTCACCACCTGCACCGAGCCTCCGGAGAGCGTGCCGTGGTCGCCGCCGTTCTGCGGCAGCCCCCCGACACCGAAGTTCTTCGGGTCCATGCCGTTGGTCACGATGGAGGCGCGGTATTGATCGGGCGCGGACATGAACATGCCGACTTTGCCGCCGGCGAACGCCTGGGCCATGCCGTCGAGATCGTAGAGGGCCGTGGACGGCATCGAGCCGTCGGTCCACCGCATCTCATGCAGCGCCTTCAGCGCCTCCTGCGACGGTGTCCCATCGAAGGTGGCCTTCGTGCCTTCAGCGTTCTCGACCGTGCCGCCGAAGGCGTACGTCTGGGTGGTGAACATCCAGCCACCCTGGCCTTTCGTGGTCAGCTGGGCGTAGCCGGGGACTCCGGTCTTCTCGGTGATCTGCTTCGCGTCGGCCCGCAACTCGTCCCAGGTGGCCGGCGGCTTGTCGGGGTCGAGGCCGCTCTTCGCGAATAGCTCACGGTTGTAGATGAGGCCGACCGAGTAGGCCGACGTCGGGACGGCGTAGGTGTGTCCGTTGTCGGCCTGAGCCACCTTGAGGACCGTCGGGTTCAGCTCGTCGGCGAGACCGGAGGACTTGAGCACGTCGGTCAGGTCGGCGACCTGCTTTCGCGCGATCAGGCCCTGCGGTTCCGTGAACGGGACGCTGAGGACGTCGGGCAGGTTCCCGCCGGCGACCAGGGCCTGGAACGTCGTCGCGTCCCACTTGGTCTCGACGGGTTTCAGCGTGATGCCGGGGTTCGCCTTCTCGAACGCCTTCACCTGCTTGTCGTAGTAGGCCCGATTGTCCGCGTCCGACGACGCCGGCCGGTCTCCGATGGTGATGCTCACAGCGCCGTTCGCGCTGTCGGAGCTCGGCGAGCTCGAGCAGCCGGCGAGCACAGCGGCGACGGCGAGGCCGGTGGCGGTGATCACAGCCAGCTTCCGCGTTGGTTTCATCCTTGAAACTCCTTGGTCTTGGACGATGCTCATGGTCGTCCTGGAATGCATTTTGAGCAAAGCGCGCAAATGCTTGTTCATCGCGATTCTGCTGGAAATGTCCGCGGTGCGCAAGTAGCATTGCCTGCGCGACGCAAACGATTGCGCATGCGAAGGAGGGTGAATGCCGACGACATCCCCTGCCTCCCACTGGCGAGGCGCCAATCTGATCGAGCTCTTCTCGACGAGCGCGCGCTGGATGGAGCTCTTCCCGATCCGGCTGGGGCACGGAATCCAGGAGTCGGATTTCGCCATGATGGCGGAGCTTGGGATGACCTTCGCGCGCATCCCGCTGTCGTACCTGTGGTTCGGCACCGGCCCGCGCGGGCAGTCCATCGATCCGGATCGCCTGGCTCTCGTCGACCGTGCGGTCGAACTGGGGCGCGAGTACGGCATCCACGTGAGCCTCAACCTCCACCGCGCCCCCGGGTACTGCGTCAACTCACTGTCGCAGTTCGACGTGCCGGAACCCGGGGACCTCTTCCGCGACGCCGACCGTCAGCGGCTGTTCCGCGACTACTGGACGACTTTCGCCAGGCGGTACGCCGATGTACCGCCGGAGGAGCTGAGCTTCGACCTGCTCAATGAGCCACCGCGCACCGACGAGGCGACCTTCGACGAGGTCTTCGGCCGTACGGCGGAGGGGATCTGGAGGATCTCGCCCGAACGCCTGGTGGTGCTGGAGGGCTGGGATGCGGGAATGCAGCCACCTCCTGCGAAGTGGTCGGCGCATCCCCGGGTCGTGACCTCCGTGCACCTGTACAAGCCCTTCGAGATCACGCATCACCGAGCGCCGTGGGTCGCCGCGACGACGGCCGAGCCGCACTGGCCGCTGCAGATCGATGTGGATGCGGCGCGCCGCGACGGGTACGTGCCGCTGCCCGGCGAGACGACGGCGACGTGGGATGCGGCCGCCATCGAGCGGGTGCTGCAGCCGTGGATCGCGCTCGCGGACGCCGGCGCCGCTGTGCACGTCGGCGAGATGGGGGCCTACGCGACACTGCCGCCCGCAGTCCGGCTCGCGTGGTTGGAGGCTGTCACCGGCGTGCTCGGCGACCACGGCATCGGCTGGGCGCTGTGGAACCTTCGTGGGCCCTTCGGCATCGTGGACACCGACCCCGCGGTGTCGCGCTCGGGGACGGAGCCCGCAGCGCGCGACGTGATGAGCGCGCTCGGGATGCGCTCCCCGGGTGGGCGGCGGTCAGCGGAACAGCTCGACGTGGTCGCTGACCCAGGTGCGGAACGTGCGGGATGGGCGTCCGGTGATGCGGGTGTACTCGCGTGACACGTCCGGGCGGGTTCCGACGGCCTCCCGCCAGTCCGTGACGATCTGCGTCACCCAGACCTCCGGCACATACTGCGACAACATCGCGACCGACTCCGCCTCCGTCTGCTCGACCACGGCGACGGGTCGGCCGATCACCGAGCCGATCGTCTCGACCTGCTGGCGCAGGGTCAGCCGCTCCGGGCCGGTGAGCACGGGGGTCGCGTTCAGCAGAGCGTTTCCGGTGAGGGCGATCACGGCCACCTCCGCGATGTCCGCCTCGTGGATGGGGACCTGCACGGCGTCCGGGTAGGGCAGCGGCACCGCGCTCTCGCGTTTCACACTCCAGCTCCAGCGCGCCGCGTTGCTGGCGAATCCACCCGGGCGCAGGAACGTGAAGTTCAGCCCGGATGATTCGATCGCCCGCTCGACGCGCAGGAACCTCGCACCGTTGAAGTCCTCTTCGGCCCCGGGGAACGTCACGGCGGAGGACGACAGCAGCACCACGTGCCGAACTTCCGAGCCCGCCAGCTGGGCGACCACGGCTTCCGGGTCGTCGAGATCCGCGTACAGGAACACGCGATCAACGCCCGCCAGCGCCGGCCCGAGCGTCGGTGGGTCGTTCAGGTCCGCGGCCAGCACCTGGACCCGCTCCGGCAGCGTCAGCTTCTCCGGTCGCCGGCTCGTCGCCCTCACCCGCTCTCCGCGCTCCAGCAGCCCGGCGACCACCAGGCCGCCGACCGCCCCGCTCGCGCCGACTACCAGCACCGACATGGGTTCTCCTTCTCACGTGATGACGAACAGTGTTCGCGAACAATGTTCGTAGAGAATGGCGATCGTGTCAATTCGCTACACTGGGGGGATGCCGCTGCCCGCTGAGCCCGTTTCGCGCCGTGACCGCCCGGCGAAGCCGCCGTTGTCGCGGCGCTCGATCCTCGACGCCACCCTCGGGCTGATCCGGGAACGTGGAGTCGAGGCCGTGACGCTCCGCGACGTCGCCGCGGCGGTGAACACGGGCCCGGCGTCGTTGTACGCGTACTTCGGGGGTCGGGATGTGCTGCTCGATCACGCGCTCGACGACGTCTACGCGGGCATCGAGCTCGTCAATCCGGTCGACGGGGACTGGCGGGCGGCGTTGGCGGCCACGGTCGTCAACACAGTAGACGCGCTCGAGTCGTTCCCGGGCCTGGGCGCGGTGGCGCTCGGCACCATCCCGACGCTTCCGGGGGCACTGCGTCTCGCAGAGCACGAGCTCGCGCTCATGCAGGCCGGCGGCATCCCCGATGCGGATGCCGCGCTCGCCGTCGACCTCATCGCCCAGTTCGCGGCGTCCACCGCCGTCGAACGCACCGTGCGCGATCGGTCAGCTGTCGCCGACATCCCCGATTCGGATGCTCTCGCCGTCTACTCGACCGCGGACCCCGAGCTGTTCCCGCGCGTCCGGCGGCTGGCCCCGGCGCTGACCGGAGCGGACGAGCGCCGTCGGCGCGACTTCGCGATCGACGTCATGCTCTCGGGGCTCACCTCGATCAGCCGGGCGTGACCGCCGCGGGCCCGGCGTCGCTTCCCGTTCCATCGCTCGCTGCGGCGAGAAGGGGCACGAGCACATCGCTGATCGGCGTCGGGATGCCATGAGCGCGGCCGAGGCGCTGCACGACACCGTTCCGTGCGTCCCACTCCAGAGGGCGACCCGCTTCGCGGTCGGCGAGGATGGAGGTGCCCAGGTCGGCGGGGAACGACTGGAACCGCGCGAGCAGCTGGGCCGGGACATCGTCGTCCAGCGCAGCCCCTTCGGCCCGCGCGACGGCGAGACACTCGTGGAGGTAGTCCAGCGCCAGTCCGGCGATGTCGTCTCGCCGGAACATCCCCGCCCTGCGGCCCGTCAGCACCATGAGACCGGCGACGGCGTTCTGGAGCAGCTTGCGCCACGCGACCGACGTGAAGTCCGTGGACAGCTCGACCTCGCACCACGTGGTGCTCAGCGCCTGGGCCGCGACCGACGCTGCCGGGGAATGCGGCAGGGTGAGGCGCGCGTCGCCGCGCAGCAGTACGGAGCCGTCGGGCTGCGTCTCGGCGGGGAACCACACGACGGCGGGGACGACACGTCCTTCCGGGAGGAGAGGCGCCAGCGCCGCCTCCTGTTCGACGCCGTTCTGCAGCACGCAGACGACGGTCTGCGGCCCGACCAGTGCCGCCAGCCACGGTGACGCGGCCTCGAGCTGGGTGGTCTTCACCGCGAGAAAGACGAGATCTGCCGGACCGGCGACCTGCGACACATCAGTGATGACGGGTCCAGGGACCACGATGTCGTGATCTCCGCGATGAAGGACGAGCTGGTCTCGAGCCGTGCGTCCGTAGAGCTGAACGGGGGTGCCCGCCTCCTGCAGCGCCGCGGCAACGGTGGTGCCGATCGCGCCGGGGCCGATCAGGGCGATCGTCTCCGGCACCGACGAGGTCCCGCCTCGCGGATGGACTGCGCTCATGCGGACCACCCTATTCCGCGGGTGCGTCCGACCTCATCGCGGGAGCGAGGCGCCGAGGGCACCGCTCACTGCGAGCACGATCACGACGATGATGCTGACGAGAGCGCCGCCGAAGACGAAAGCCGCGGTGGCCGCGATGAGGCGACCTTCGGCGATCGGTGCACGATCGCCGGCGGCGGTGAGCTGTCCGTGGTGCCCGCGATAGCGGCGATGGATCATGGCGAGCAGGATGCCGGCGATCACCACGCCGGTCAGCCCGAGGAGCGCCGACCAGGCGCCGAGCAGCTCGGGCAGGATGCGTGCGGCGACGAACGATCCGACGAGAAGGGCGAGCCCGGTCCGCCGCCACGCGAGAGCGGTGCGTTCGGGTTGGAGGCCCGGGTCGAACGGGGCGTTCATCGCAGCAGGACGCCCACCAGGACCAGCACGCCGACCGCGGTGACGACGACGCTCAGGACGACGGTCAATGGTGCCGACGGCAGCGGGGTCCCGTGTCGCAGGGCGGACTCGGTGCGCTTCCAGCCGTACCAGGCCTGGATAGGCACGGCCGCGCCGGCGATCAGCAGCAGGAGGGACGCGGCGAGGCGGAACCCGGGGTGGATGCCCAAACCGAGGGCCTCGAGCGCGACACCGCCGGCGAGGAGGGCGATGCCGGTGCGGAGCCAGGCGAGGAATGTCCGTTCGTTGGCGAGGGAGAAGCGCGCATCCGGCTCGTCGCCACTGGAGAAGACGGACCGCGGGAAGCGTTTGTCGTCCGTCATCCGCGGTCGTCCGAGGGGCCATCGCTTCCGGCAGCTGCAGGGGCGCAGCAGTCCGGAACGGACTCGGCTGGGGTGTACTGATCGGTGTCGGAGGTCATGGGGTTCTCCTCGTCATTCGGCGTCGCGGACGGCGACGGTGCGGAACCCGGCGTTGGGCGACCATCGTAACCTGCCGAACCGACGAGACCCGGCGCAGAATAGGGCCACCCGGCCGCGGGGGCCGGGCGTCCATTCGGGAGGCGACATGTCCGAGACCACGCGAGACGACCTCGGTCACCGGCTGCTGCGTATGAGCGGCCGGGACCCGGGCGAGGCGCACCGCGCGGCGACACCGCTGGAGCTGCTGTTCGATCTGACCTTCGTGGTCGCCTTCGGGCAGGCGGGGGACCAGCTCGCACACCTGCTCTCGGAAGGACACGTGTGGCCGGCGATCGGCGCGTTCTCGTTCGCGATGTTCGCGATCTGCTGGGCCTGGATCAACTTCTCGTGGTTCGCGTCGGCCTACGACACCGACGACTGGTTCTATCGAGTGACGACGATGGTGCAGATGGTCGGCGTTGTTATCCTGGCGCTCGGATTGCCGGAGATGTTCGCGTCGGTCGACGCCGGAGGCGAGTTCGAGGTCGGTGTGCTCGTGGCGGGCTACGTCGTCATGCGCATCGCCCTGGTCGCCCAGTGGCTGCGCGCGGCGGCACAGGATGCCGCCCGGCGGCGCACCGCCCTCGTCTACGCCGCTTTCGTCACCGCGGCCCAGATCGGCTGGGTACTGCTGGCGTTCGCGCGGCCCAGCTTCGAGACGGTACTGCTGGTGGCGCCGCTGCTCTATGTTGTGGAGCTGGGCGGCCCCGTCCTCGCCGAGGTGCGGCTCGGCGGGACGCCCTGGAACGCCGGCCACATCGCCGAACGCTACGGCCTTCTCACGATCATCGCGCTCGGCGAGGTGCTGTTCGGGACGGTCACGTCGGTCGCGGCGCTCGTCGAGAAGCAGGGATGGAGCATCCAGGCCGCCCTGATCGCCGTGGCTGGCGTCGGGCTGACCTTCGGGCTCTGGTGGACGTACTTCATCATCCCGTCGTCACAGATCCTCCGACGGCACCGCCGGCGCGCGGTGGCGTGGGGCTACAGCCACATCCTGCTCTTCGCCTCGATCGCAGCGACCGGGGCGGGGCTTCACGTCGTCGCGTACGAGATCGAGGGGGTCGGGGAACTCGGCGTGGCCGGTGCTGTGGCGAGCGTGGCCGTGCCGGTGCTCGTGTTCTCGGTGGTCCTGTTCCTGCTGTACACGTATCTCGTTCACGAAGGGGACCCGTTCCACATCGGGCTGTTCGCGGGGACGGTCGTCGCGCTCGTCGCGTCGGTGTGGCTGGCGGCCGCGGGGGCTCCGATCGGGGTGAGCCTCGTCGTCATCGCCCTGTCGCCCGCGGTCGTCGTGGTCGGATACGAGACGATCGGGCACCGGCACCAGGCGGCGGCGCTGGCGCGTCAGCTCGCCTAGGCCCCACCCGGAAGCCCCTGCCTCGGCGGTTGCCGCACGCCGCTCGGCGTGCTTCGCCACGCCGAGAATCCGCCCCCGGGGACTACCGTGGGACAGTGACCACGCCAGATTCCGCACACAGCGGCTCCGAAACCGCCGACGATGCTCCGACCTTCTCGTCGTTAGGGCTGGATGGGGCCGTCCTGAAGGCTCTGAAGGATGTCGGCTACGAGACGCCGTCTGCCATCCAGGCCGCCACCATCCCGCCGCTGCTGCAGGGCCGCGACGTCGTCGGCCTCGCGCAGACGGGAACCGGCAAGACGGCGGCCTTCGCGCTGCCGATCCTGTCGCGCCTCGACCTGTCTCAGAAGAGTCCGCAGGCGCTCGTGCTCGCCCCGACGCGTGAGCTCGCGCTGCAGGTGGCGGAGGCGTTCGAGAGCTACGCGACCCACCTGAAGGGGGTGCACCTGCTGCCGGTCTACGGCGGGCAGGGATACGGGGTGCAGCTGTCCGCGCTGCGCCGCGGCGTCCACATCGTCGTCGGAACGCCCGGGCGCATCATGGACCACCTGGAGAAGGGGACCCTCGACCTCTCCCAGCTGAAGTACCTGGTGCTCGACGAGGCCGACGAGATGCTGAAGATGGGCTTCGCGGAGGACGTCGAGACAATCCTCGCCGACACCCCGGACGACAAGCAGGTCGCCCTCTTCTCGGCGACGATGCCCGCGCAGATCCGGCGCATCTCCAAGAAGTACCTGCACGATCCGGAAGAGATCACCGTCAAGTCGAAGACGACGACGTCGGCGAACACCACGCAGCGCTACCTCGTCGTCTCGTACTCGCAGAAGGTCGACGCGCTCACGCGCATCCTCGAGGTGGAGAACTTCGAGGGGATGATCATCTTCGTCCGCACCAAGAACGAGACGGAGACGCTCGCGGAGCGGCTGCGCGCACGCGGCTACTCGGCCGCGGCCATCAACGGCGACGTCGCGCAGGCCCAGCGGGAGCGCACGGTCGACCAGCTCAAGTCCGGCAAGCTGGACATCCTGGTCGCCACCGACGTCGCGGCGCGCGGCCTCGACGTCGAGCGCATCAGCCATGTCGTCAACTTCGACATCCCGGTCGACACCGAGTCGTACGTGCACCGCATCGGCCGCACCGGACGCGCAGGCAGGAGCGGCGCGGCGATCAGCTTCGTGACGCCCCGCGAACGCCGGCTCCTGACCGCCATCGAGAAGGCCACGCGCCAGCCGCTGACACAGATGCAGCTGCCCAGCGTCGACGACGTGAACGTCACCCGCCTCGCCCGCTTCGACGACGCCATCACCCAGGCGCTCGCCCAGGAGGACCGGATCTCGCGCTTCCGCGAGATCATCGCCCACTACGTCGAGCACCACGATGTGCCGGAGACGGATGTGGCGGCGGCGCTCGCCGTCGTCGCTCAGGGCGACGAGCCGCTCCTGCTCAGCGAACGGGACGAGCTGTCGCAGCCGGTGGAGCGCGAGACGCGCGGCGACCGGGCCGGCGGCGCCGACCGCGCGGGTGGCCGGGGCGCTCGCGGCGACCGTTCCGACCGTCCGGGGCGCCGGGAGCGGAACGACACCCCCATGGCGCCGTACCGCCTCGAGGTGGGCAAGCGTCAGAAGGTGGAGCCGCGCCAGATCGTCGGCGCACTCGCCAACGAGGGCGGCCTGAGCCGCGAGGACTTCGGGCACATCCGGATCATGCCCGACTTCTCCATCGTCGAGCTGCCGGCCGACCTGCCGGGCGACACGCTGTCCCGGCTCTCGGGCACGCGGATCGGCGGGAAGCTCATCCAGCTCCGTCCCGATCGCGGGCGAGGCGGCAGCCGGTCCGGCTCGTGGCAGGACGACGACCGGCCGCCGCGCAAGCCGCGGCGCGGCTGAGGGAGGCTCGCTCACCGGCCACGGAGGTTTTGTTAGCGTCTTGCATTCTTCTGTCGAAAAGCGACAGAATGGGGAATCGGCCTTCGACACATCCCCAGAGAGAGTGAGCAACGATGCTTCTCGAGAGAGACCTCATCCAGTCCGTCGGCTTCCGCAATGTGCGCGAAGGTGACCGGATCGTCGGATTCCAGCTGCGCCTCCGCATGCCGAACTACCGCGGCCTCGCGGCATCGCTGATCGACGGCGTCGCGGTGAGAGTCGGCGGACTCGTGGACATTCCCGCGGACGTGCCGCTGTGGACGTTCGGCGACCGCACCTACACGCTCCAGCAGCTGTGGGACAGCGACGGGGTCCGGTGGCAGCTGGAAGATGCTGCGGTGGTGACGGTGCCGTTCGAGGGCGGACTGCCGCAAGGGGTCCATGAGGTCTCCATCGATCTGCGCCTGCGCATGTCGTACATCCCGGAGGAGCACCAGCCGTCCGTCTTCCGGGAGACCAAGCACGTCACGCTGTCGCCCGAAGGACGCGGCGCGCCCTTCAAGTACGGCGTCTCGCTGTACAGCTTCATGACGGACTTCGGCACGGTGCTAGACCTGGAGAGCGCGCTGCGTGCCGTCGCCGACGTCGGCGCCACGGGTGTCGAGATCCTCGGCGAGGGCCACGTCGAGAACTACCCGGAGCCCACGAGCGCGTGGATCGACCGCTGGTTCGAGCTGCTCGAGAAGTACTCGCTACAGCCCACCAATTACGGTTCCTGGATCGACACGCGGCTGCACTCGAGCGGACCCAACGCGCGTCCCATGACGGCCCGCGAGGGTGCCGAGAAGCTGCAGGGGGACCTGCGGCTCGCGAAACGTCTCGGGTTCACCACGGTCCGCCCCAAGATCGGCGTGGTCTCCAGTGACCTGATCCCCGACCCCATCTGGACGGAGTCCGTGGAGTGGTCCCTCGACCTCGCCGCAGAGCTCGACGTGATCATCTGCCCCGAGATCCACTCCCCGACGCCCATCAAGCACCCGGTGGTCGACGACTACATCGCGCTGATCGAGCGCACGGGGACGAAACACTTCGGCCTGCTCATCGACACCGGGATCTTCCAGGACCGGCCGATACCGCTGCGCGACGGCGAGACGCGGGAGACGCGTCCGGCGTTCCTGGACGGCATCGGCGTCGACCCGGCGGACTTCCTGGCCATTGCGAAGTACGTGGTGTTCATCCAGGCCAAGTTCCACGACATCGACGAGAACCTCGAGGATCAGCAGATCCCGTGGCGTCCCGTGCTGAAGGCGCTGAAGGAGGCGGGGTACACCGGGTACCTCTCCAGTGAGTACGAGGGGGAGCGCGCACCGTGGCGGTCCATCGAGCAGGTCCGCCGCCAGCACTCCCTCATCCGCACCATCGCCGACTCGCTCGGCTGAACAACGAACCATCAGGAGGCACCATGCCCAACGGACTCATCGACGACGCCGCACTCCGGGTGCACCCGGATGGTTTCGCACTCGCCCTCACCATTCCCTGGTACCGCAGCCTCTGGCTCTCGTCGGTGACCAGGATCCGGCTCTCCGTGGACGGCGTGCCGGTGCCGGAGGAGGACGTCGCCTTCGAGCTGGGCGGCGTGCACTACAGCATCGCGGAGCTGAAGGAGCAGTCCGAGACGCTCTGGTACCTGCAAGCGCATCCCCTTCTCGTCGTCCGCCGCGACCCCGCAGTCCGGCTCGGCGAGACGCACGAGATCGACGTGTACGGGGAACTGCGACTGCCGTACATGCAGATCAAGCCGGGCGACGACGGTGGGCCCGGCCTGTACGTCCCGAACGTCGTGCACCAAGCGCTGACGCTCACGGCGACCGACCGGGATGCCGAGCCGCCCGTCCTCGAGACCGGGATCGCGGCGCCGCCTGCCGCCGCCGAGGAGGACCCGTTCAAGCTCGGCCTCACGCTGTACTCGGCCAGCGCGGAGTTCCGGGCCGGATGGTTCGACTTCGACGGCCTGCTCGACCGCGTCGCCGAGCTCGGCATCGGGCCGGGCATCGAGATCGTCGCCTCCCAGGTGCTGCCGACGTACCCCGTCGTCTCGGACGCGTTTGTCGCGACCTGGCGCGCGGCGTTCGACCGTCACGGGTTCGAGGCGAGCTCGTTCGGCGCCAACCTCGACATGGGCCGGCGCCGCGACCGCGACATGACGCCGGACGAAGAGTTCGCGTTCAGCGAGACCCTCTTCCGGGGGGCGAAGAAGCTCGGCTTCCCACTTGTGCGCATCCAGAGCGCGAAGCCCGAGCTGCTGCGTCGCCTGCTGCCGATCGCCGAGGAGCTCGAGCTGAAGCTGGCGTACGAGATCCACGCGCCGCTGGGGCCGAACTCGCCCGAGATCCTCGCGGTCCGTGACGTGTACGCCGAGCTCGACTCGCCGCTGCTCGGTTTCGTGGCCGACTTCTCGTCGACGATGCACAGCATGTCGCCGACCCTGCTGCGGGCGGTTCGGCGAGCCGGGCTCGACGACGAGGCGATCGATCGGTTGCAGTCGATCTGGGCGACCGACGCATCCATGCGCGAGCGTCAGGAGGAGTTCATCGGCTACCTGAAAGGCCGCGACTTCGACCCGGGGCGTCTCGGCGCGTTCGCTCATCTCGCGTTCAACATGCACGGGCATGTCGCGCCGACCGAATGGGCCGACATCATGCCGCAGATCCTGCACGTCCACGCCAAGTTCTACGACATCGATGAGAGCGGGCAGGAGCCGGCGATCGACTACCCGGAGCTCACGCGCGTCTTCGTCGAGGGCGGCTACCGCGGCTACTGGTCGAGCGAGTGGGAGGGCCATGCCTTCGCCGAGATCGGCGAGGTCGACCCGCTGGTGCTCGTGCGTAAGCAGCACGACCTCATCCGCGCGAGCATGCGTGCGGCGCTCGCCTCGGTCTAGGCCACGTCGTCCCGGGTGGTGGCGCGGACGTCGTCCTCCACCACCCGGCCGGCCTCTTCGAAGAGGCCACGCATCCACGCGTGCTCGGGATCCTGGGTGTGGACGGGGTGCCACCACAGCGCGTTGGTGAGAGGCGTCGGCTCGAAGGGGAAGCGCACGATGCGCACGCCGCCGACGGCGAGCACGGCCGGGGCGAGGGCTGCCTGCACCAGACCGATCCGGCGGCTCCCGGCCACGAAGTGGGCCACGGCGAGGAAGCTCTCGACGACGACCTCGATGCGCGGCTCCACGCCGAGCTGCTGCACCTGGCGGGCGGCGGACGTGTAGGCCGAGCGCGACTGATACGTCATGACCCACGGGAGCTCGGACATGGCCTCCATGGTCAGCTCGTCCGCGACGGTGTCGTTGTGCTCGGACACGATCGCGATCCACTGGTCATGCCAGAGGTCCAGGAACGGCAGGTCGGTGACGTGGCCGTGGGGGATGACCATCCCGTCCACCGAACGCAGCCGAGTCGCGGCGTCCTCGACGATGGTCGGGTTGTGCAGCATGAACCGGAACCGGACGCCCGGAGCACGCTGCGCGGCGAGGTCGGAGACGATCCGGCCGATGGTGACGAATCCGTAGTCGGAGCCGTAGATCGCGAACTCACGTGTCGACTCGGTCGGGGCCCAGGTCGCCTGGCTCTCGAAGACCCGCCGGGCCGCCTCCAGCGCCGTCGTCGTGTGGTCGGTGAGACGGATCGCGAAGGGGGTGAGCTCGTACGTGTTGCCGCGGCGGGCCAGGATCGGGTCGTTGAAGTGGGTGCGCAGGCGCGAGAGCGAAGCGCTGAGGGCCGGTTGGCTGAGGTGCAGTCGCTCCGCGGCGCGTGTGACGCTGCGCTCGGTCAGGAGCGCGTCGAGGGAGACGAGCAGGTTCAAGTCGAGGCGGTACAGCGGGGACTGATCGGACACGTCCATGTGACCTTTCGGGCGAAGCCAGTATTGCCCAGAGTATAAGGCTCGCCGATGGCATTCGCGGATTGCATAGCTGATCGTTATGCACGTCCATGCTCCGCCATTCCGCGGCTTTCGACTGCCGCAGTCCCGGTTATGTCGTCTATCCGAAAGAGTTATGTGCGTTTCCGACATAACTGCGTGATACTGGTCCGGACAGCGACGTCGCTTACCCGACGAGTCGCAGACAACGAAGTCAGAAAGGCTCAACATGACACAGCACCGTCGCTCCCGCGTCGCCCGAGCGGGCCTGGTGGCCTTCGCGACCGCAGGAGCCCTCGTCCTCGCCGGATGCTCCGGCTCCGGCGGCACCAGCAGCTCCGGTTCGCAGAGCTTCTCCCTCTCCTACGCCGTCACCAACAGCGCCGTCACCGCGCCGTACAAGGCGCTCGCCGAGGAGTACATGAAAGAGAACCCGGACGTGAAGATCACGTACAACGAGGTTCCGAACGACACCTACGGCCAGACTCTCACCACCCAGCTCAACGCCGGCAACTCGTCCGACGTCTTCCAGGCCGCGCCCGGTGTCGGGCAGACCTACAGCATCCTCACGCTGGCCAAGGCCGGCCTGCTGATGCCGCTCTCCGACTCCGCGACCAAGGTGATCCCCGAAGGGTCCGACTCCCAGTTCATCGTCGACGGCAAGACCTACGGCTCTGCGCTCGGCATGACCTTCGTCGGAGCCGTCAGCAACGAGACGGCCTCCAAGGCGGCCGGCGTCGACTACCCGAAGACCTGGGCCGACCTGATCTCCACCTGCAAGGAGCTGAAGGGCAAGGGCAAGTCGCTCTACGCGCTCGCCGGTGCCGCTCCGCCCAACACCGGCCTGATGGCCCTCAGCATCTCTGCCACCCGCGTCTACGCGGAGAACCCGAAGTGGAACGAGGACCGCGCCGCCGACAAGACGACCTTCGCCGGCACCGCCGGGTGGAAGGACACGCTGAACGACATCGTCGACATGAACAAGGCCGGATGCTTCCAGCCGGGTGTCGAGGGCGGCGGCTTCGACGCCATCACGCAGGGCATCATCCAGGGCACCTCCGTCGCCGCCTTCATCCCGAGCGGCGCGGCGGCCGACCTGAAGCAGAACGCCAAGGACCAGGACTTCCTGATCCAGCCGGTGCCCCCGGCGTCCGGCGGCAAGGCTTACGGCATCGCCGGAGCCGACTACGCCATCTCGATCGCGAAGAACACGAAGAACGCCGACGCGGCCAAGAAGTTCGTCGATTGGACCGCCACCGAGAAGGGTCAGTCGACCTTCGCGAAGGCGGGCGGGGGGATGCCGCCGACCTCGAGCGACTTCGCCGGCACGGTGTTCGAGCCGGTCTCCCAGATCGTCAAGGACAAGAGCTACATCCCGCTGCCGAACTCGTCCTGGCCGAACTCGAACGTCTATGACGCACTCGGCTCGGGCGTGCAGGGCCTGCTGACCGGTCAGAAGACGGTCGACGACGTCCTGAAGTCGATGGATTCGGCCTGGGGCCAGTGATCGAGCGGCCGCCCGTGCCCGCGCGGCACGGGCGGCCCGCCCTCTCCGCACGACGATGACGACGATGTGAGAACTCGAGGACACCATGAGCACCACCACCCTCTACTCGGAATCCGAGGAGCTGATCGTCCCCAAGCGCACCAGGCGCGGGCGACGGACCGACGCCCAGCCGCGCAAGGGCGGCAATCTCAGCTTCGGCTACTGGTGGTGGGCGATCCCCGGCGTCCTCCTCGTCCTCGCCATCCACTACGTCGCGACGACGGTCGGCGGCTTCTTCGCCTTCACGAATTGGACCGGCATCGGCGCGTTCCAGTGGATCGGACTCGACAACTTCGTCAAGATCTTCCAGGACCCGAGCAAGATCGGCGCTCTCTGGAACACGCTGTTCCTCGCCTTCGCGTCCGTCATCCTCTCGAACGTCGCCGGCCTCGTGCTGGCTCTCGGCGTGAACCGGCTGGTCAAGACCCGCTACACCCTCCGCGTCCTCTTCTTCATGCCGGTCGTGCTGAGCCCGCTGGCGACGGCCTACATCTGGAAGTTCATCTTCGACTTCAACGGGCCGATCAACGCGGTGCTGAAGTCCGCCGGGCTCGGCTCGATGGCAAAGGCGTGGCTCGGCGATCCGAACTTCGCCATCTGGGCCATCCTCATCGTGATCGTCTGGCAGCAGACCGGCTTCGCGATGGTCATCTACCTGGCCGGCCTGGCGTCCGTCCCGATCGAGGTCGAGGAGGCGGCGGCCATCGACGGAGCCGGCCTGTGGCAGCGGTTCCGCAGCATCGTGCTCCCTGCCATCCGCCCATCGGTCGCCATCGCCACCACGCTCGGGCTCGTGAACGGGTTGAGGATCTTCGATCAGATCATGGCGCTCACCGCCGGCGGGCCCTCCGGCGCCACGGAGACCCTGGCCACCCAGGTCTACAAGCAGGCCTTCTCGCTCGGCAATTTCGGCTACGGCGCCGCGCTCGCGCTCCTGCTGACCGTCATCATCCTAATTTTCGCCATCATCCAGCAGCGTCTGACGAACGCCCGGCCCGAGGAGTCCTGACGTGTTCCGGTACACCAAGCTCACCCTGTTCCGCGAGATCGGCCTCTGGATCGTCGCGATCGTCTTCCTGCTGCCCTTCTACTTCTTGGTCGCCACCTCTCTCAAGCCGGACGGCGAGCTCTACTCGACCTCGCCGCTGGCCTGGCCGAAGAGTCCGACGTTCGACAGCTTCGGGGCCGCGCTCTCCGGGCAGGGCCCGTCGAACATCCTGGTCGGCCTGATGAACAGCGTCATCATGACGGCCGGCGCCGTGCTCATCCTGGTGCTGCTCGGATCGCTCACCGGGTACGTCATCTCGCGCAGCACCCGGCGGTGGAGCCGCGGGATCTACTATCTCTTCCTCATCGCGATCGTGCTGCCGACCCAGCTGGGAACGGTCCCCCTCTACATCGGCGCCCGTTCGATCGGCCTCACCGGCACGATCTGGGGCATGATCATCCTCTACTCGGGGATGCTGCTGCCGCTCGCGATCTTCCTGTACGCCGGCTTCTTCCGCGGCCTCGGCACGGAGTACGAGGAGGCGGCCGCGATCGACGGCGCGAGCCGGACGCAGATCTTCTTCCGGATCGTGCTCCCGCTGATGTCGCCTGCCACCGGCACCGTCGCCATCCTCGCCGGGCTGATCGTCTGGAACGACTTCTTCACCGCGCTGATCTTCCTGGGCGGCTCCGCGAACCAGACGCTTCCGGTGTCGATGTACTTCTTCATCGGCGCACTGGTCTCGAAGTGGAACTCCATCTTCGCCATCGTCATCATCTCGATGGTCCCGATCCTGCTCTTCTACCTGTTCGCGCAGAAGCGCTTCATCCAGGGCTTCGCCGGCGGACTCAAAGGATGAGCGCCGCCGACGCCCGCACCATACCGCCCGTCCCCGATCCGGAGGAAGCCATGTACCAACTCGCACCCAACATCGAACTGCTCTTCACCGAGGCGGGCGACTACCAGGACCGCGTGCGCGCTGCCGCCGCGGCGGGATTCACCGCGGTCGAGATGTGGGGGCCGACCGGTGTCGACGCCCCAGCGAAGCCGAAGGACCTTCCGGCGCTGAAGGCGGCGCTGCAGGAGACCGACACGGTGCTCACCGCACAGCTGGCCGAACCGCGCACCCAGTTCATGATCCCGCCGTGGGACCACTCGGAGTTCTACCGCAAGCTCGACGAGGGCGTCGCCATCGCGAACGAACTGGACTGCCCGCGCATCGTCGTGGGCAGCGGCACCGGGTTCGGCGGGTGGAAGCGGCAGGTCCAGCTCGACAAGCTGGTCGAGATCTACCAGAAGGCCGTCGCCCAGATCGAGGGGTCAGGCATCACCCTGGTGCTGGAGGCGGTCAACATCCGCGTCGACCACCCCGGCTCCCTGCTGGACCGGACGGCCGAGTCCGCGTACGTCGCGCGCGCCGTCGACTCGCCCTTCTTCGGCATCCTGTACGACCTGTACCACTCGACGGTCGAGGGTGAGGACGTCCGGGCGGAGCTCGCCAACGCGGGCGACCTCGTGCGGTACGTCCAGATCGCGGACGCCCCCGGCCGCGGCGAACCGGGGACGGGCGCCATCGACTGGGAGGAGGCCCTCGGGATCCTCCGCGAGTCGGGATACGACGGCCCGATCGGGCTCGAGTACTACCCGACGACCGAGTCCGCCGCCTCCGTCGAGTACATCCGCAGGCTGGTCTCGGCATGACCGACGATCGCCGCTACCCGGACGCCGTCGACGTCGTGATCGTCGGCAGCGGACCCACCGGCGCCGCCTACGCGCGCATCCTCTCCGAGGAGGCGCCCGAGGCGACGATCGCCATGTTCGAGGTGGGCCCGACGGTCTCCAACCCGCCCGGTGCGCACGTGAAGAACATCGAGGACGTGCGGCAGCGTGCCCTCGCGCAGGAGCGCTCGGAGGGACCGGGCGCCGGAGCGGCCACCGTGGACTCCCCGGGGGCCGTCACGGCCGGCACGCGCGCGGGCAGGCCCGGCACGTATCTGTTGCAGGACGGCTACCAGGCGGAGGGCGAGGACGGCCTGCCCGTCGCGGCTTTCTCCAGCAACGTCGGAGGGATGGGCGTGCACTGGACGGGCGCCTGCCCCGCGCCGGGCGGCAAGGAGCGCCCCGACTTCGTGCCCGGATTCGACGACCTCCTCGAGGACTCCCGCCGTGTGCTCGGCGTCACCACCGACGCCTTCGACGGCGCGCCCTACTCGCAGCTGGTGCGCGACCTCCTCGCCGCCGTGGTCGACCACGGCCGGAGCGCGGCAGAGCGCGTCCAGCGGATGCCGCTCGCCGTCCACCGCCGGGAGGACGGCCGCCTGGTGTGGTCCGGCTCGGACGTCGTCTTCGGCGACGAGACCCGCGCCAACCGCAACTTCACGCTGTTCGACGAGTCGCTCGTCACCTGCGTGCTCCTGGAGGGCGGCGAGGCTGCAGGCGTCGAGGTGAAGGACCTGCGGACCGGAGAGGTGCACAGCGTCGCCGCCCGCTACGTCGTCGTGGCGGCCGACGCGCTGCGCACGCCGCAGGTGCTCTACGCCTCCGGCATCCGTCCGGACGCGCTCGGCCGGATGCTCAACGATCAGACCCAGGTGGTCTACGCCTCCCGGCTCCGCGATGTCGCTCCTCCGCCCGGGGTCGACGTCGCCGAGTCCGGCACGCTGCGCGAGCAGAGCGGTGTCAGCTGGGTGCCGTACACCGACGATGTGCCGTACCACGGACAGGTCATGCAGCTCGATGCGTCCCCGATCCCGCTGGCCGACGACGATCCCGTCGTCCCCGGGTCCATCGTCGGACTCGGGCTGTTCTGCGCGAAGGACCTGCAGTGGGACGACCGCGTCGCCTTCGCCGACGACGAAGTCGACTCCTACGGGATGCCGGCCATGCGCATCCACTATCGGCTCACCGACGCCGACCGCCGGGCCATCGCGGGCGCGCGCGCCGAGATCGTCCGCCTCGCCGAGGCCGTCGGAGACCCCATCGGCTCCGAACCGTTCACCCTCCCGCTCGGCTCGTCGCTGCACTACCAGGGCAGCGTGCGGATGGGCGCGACCGACGATGGCACGAGCGTGTGCAGCCCGGACAGCGAGGTGTGGATCGCGCCCCGCGTCTTCGTCGCAGGCAACGGAGTCATCCCGACGCCGATGGCCTGCAATCCGACGTTGACGAGCGTGGCCCTGGCCGTGCGCGGTGCTCGCAGCATCGCGAAAGACATCACTGAGAACACGGATGCGCGCGAGCGCACCCACGACAAGGAGGTTCACGCATGATCCCGGATCGCATCATCGAGCAGGGAACGCTGAAGACGCAGGGCGCCCGCGCCGCCGTGGAGGTGCGCATCCCCTGGTATCGGGCCCTGCCCGCCTCGTGCATCTCGGACGTGTCGCTCGCGGTCGACGGCATCCCGGCGCCGGCCGACTCGATCCGCTGGGAGATGAACGGCAAGACGTTCCGTCTGCCGGACCTGGCGGACGACACCGAGGAGTGGTGGTTCCCCCTCGACTCCGCCGTCGTCTCCGGCGACATCCCGGTCGACGAACCGGGAGCCGAGCACACGGTGGAGGTGGAGCTCAAGCTCTACATCCCCTACATCATCATCGACAACGACCAGGTGCTCCGCATCGAGGAGCACGACAGCAAGACCATGAAGGCGGTGGCGGCATGAGCGAGCTCGGCAAGCCGATCCAGGGGGTCACCCTCTACAGCTTCACCCGCGCGTTCCACGGGCGGGAGTACGACCTCGAGCAGCTGATCCGAAAGGTCGCTTCCGACGGCTACGGCCCCGGACTCGAGATCATCGGGTTCTCCAGCTTCCGAGGGTTCCCGGCCCTCGACGACTCGTACGTCGGCTGGTTCCGCGACCTCGTCGCCGAGACCGGGCTGGTGCAGACCTCGCTCGCGATCAACGCCGACATCGGCATCCACCGCGACCGGCTGCTGAACCAGGACGAGCTCGTCGACTACATGACCCTGCAGATCGAGGCGGCCGCCCGACTGGGCTTCCCGATCGCACGCGTGCAGATCTCGATCGAGCCGGACTCGATGGAGCGGCTGGCGCCCATCGCGGAGAAGTTCGGCGTCACGCTCGCGCTCGAGGTCCACGCCGACCAGTACGCGTCTCACCCGCGGATCCTCGCCCTGCGCGACCGCTACGAGAAGGTCGGATCGCCGTACCTCGGCTTCACCGCGGACTGGGGTGCGACGACGTCCGGCTTCGCGCCATCGCTGATCGAGGCGTACCGCCGTCGGGGCGCCTCCGAGGAGCTGCTCACCCGCGTCGTGGACCTGTGGAACGACTTCTACCGGGCCGGCCCGCCGGCCGATCAGGCCGATCACGGCCAGCGGTTCGGAGCGTTCATCGCGCTGGCCGCGCAGAACGGCCGGCCCGATCTGGGTGTGGACATGGCCATCAACGGCACCGGCCTGTTCGGGCCCGCCCGGGTGGACGACTGGCTCGAGATCATGCCGTGGATCCGCCACGTGCACGGCAAGTTCTTCGGCATCGACGAGAACGGCGAGGAGCCGTCCGTGCCCGTCCGCGACCTCATCCGACTTCTGGTGGAGAACGGTTACGACGGCGCGATCTCCAGCGAGTACGAGGGCTGGCACTGGAACTACTGGCAGAGCCCGTTCGACATCATCGCCGGCGAGCAGGCCGTGCAGCGTTCGGCCGCAGAGTCCGCCGGCTCCCGGATGATCGTGGATGCCGATGAGGCGCGCGCCCAGCTCGCCGCCCACCTCGCCCAGCCCGTACAGGCCTGAAAGGAGCCACCCCATGACCGAAGAGAACGGCATCGCCGGAACGGGCATCAAGCTCGGCATCACCCTCTACTCCCTGACCTCGGAATTCGCGGCCGGGCTCTACACACCCGAGACACTCATCAAGGCGGTCCACGACGAGGGCCTCGGCCCGGGGATCGAGTTCAACATCGCCCAGATGCTGCGCACCTACCCGGACGTGGACGAGGACTTCGTCCGCCTCTGGCGCGACAGCACCGAGAAGTACGGGCTGGAGCCGAGCGCCGTGGGTACGAACCTCGACATGGGGCGCCGCAAGGATCGTGACATGACACCGGACGAGGAGTTCGACTTCCTCGCCCGGCAGCTCGCGACGGCCAACGCCCTGGGCTTCCGGAAGATCGTCATCCGCTCGGCCGGCAAGGAGCTGCTGCGGCGGCTGTTGCCCCTCGCGGAGAAGTACGACCAGAAGCTCGGCTACGAGATCCACGCGCCCTCCGGCCCCAACGACCCGACCGTCGTCGGCATCCGCGAGGTGTATGAGGAGCTGGGGAGCGACCGGCTCGGCTTCACCGCCGACTTCAGTTCCACCATGCACAGCCTTTCGCCGACCCTGCTGCGCACCCTCGGCCAGATGGGACTCGACGAGAAGCACTTCCCCGTCATGGACGAGATCTGGCATGAGCCGACGCCGATGCATGTGCGCAACCAGAAGTTCGAGGACTACCTGCGCGGCGAGGGAGTCGACCCGACCCGGTTCGGACCGTTCACGCGGCTCGCCTTCAACATGCACGGGCTGGTGCCACCGGAGGAGTGGCTGGACATCATGCCGCAGATCTTCCACGTGCACGCCAAGTTCTACGACATCGACGCGGAGGGTCAGGAGCCGGCGATGGACATCCCGCGCATCGTGCGGCAGTTCGTCGAGGGCGGCTACACGGGGTACCTCTCCAGCGAGTGGGAGGGCCACGCCTTCTCCGACCTGGGGGAGTCCGACCCGATCGACCTCGTCAAGAAGCAGCACGCCCTGATGCGCCGGACCATCGAGGACGCCGTGACCAGCGGCGTGCCCTCGGCCTGATACGGACGGAGTCCAGAAGATGTCAGACACCACCGCCGAAGCCACCCTGTCGGACCTCGTCGCGGAGGTCGCGCGCCTCCGCGGCGAGGTCGCTGCTGCGCAGGACCTCGCCCGTCGTGCCGCCGACCGCGGCGAGATCGAGAACCTGTTCAGCCGTTACATGTACCTGCACAACGCGTTCCAGGACGAGCAGATCATCCCGCTCTGGGTGAAGGAGGGGACGGAAGGAATCCGTGCCCGGTACACCAACGCCGGCCAGTACACGACGTACGAGAGTGTCATCCGCTACCACCGGGGCCGGCCGGCGCCCGTCGGCAAGCTCATCCTGCACGCCACCACCACGCCGGTGATCGAAGTGGCCGCGGATGGCGAGACCGCCAAGGGCGTCTGGTTGATGGCGGGGACGGAGTCGGGTCTCACCGACCCGGAGGTCGCCAAGAACAGCCCGGATTTCATGTACTCGCCCGGCGAGGTACAGGGCAAGAAGGTGTGGGCCCACTGGGTCTGGTGCAAGTACGCGATCGACTTCCTCCGCCAGGACGGCGAGTGGAAGATCTGGAAGTTCCGCTGCTACGAGCTCGCACGGGCGCCTTTCGAGGAGAACTGGGTGAGCTTCGGCGAGAAGAACCAGGCCGCCTTCGATCTCGATCTCATGTACTTCGGCGACGACGGCAAGCCGGTGTTCATGCCGCCGGCCGACGAACCCGTGCCGACCGAGAACCACCCGTACAGCCCGAGCACCGTTCAGACGCTCGAGCCGGTGCCCCCGGTCGCGCACCCGACCTTCACCGACACGTTCAAGTAAGGGATTCAGAACATGGCAACGCACAACTCCCTCTTCTCTGAGAAGGATGTCCGCCGTACGGACGACGGCATCGCCGTCTCGGTGCAGCTCCCCTGGTACCGCAGCCTGTGGCTGTCGGCCGTCGACGATGTCGCCGCGACCGTGAACGGCGTCCCGATCCCTCGGGACGATCTGCGCTTCGAGCTGAACGGCCGCAGCTACCGCATCGAGGAGCTGCCCGAGCAGTCCGAGACCTTGTGGTTCGTCGCCGATCGGCCCGACGTGGTGATCCGGCTCGGCCACGACCCGCAGGCGGGCGAGGAGCTCACGGTCGAGGTCGTGCTGACGATGCGTCTCCTCTACATGCAGATCATGCCCGGCACGGACGGCGGCCCCGGCCGCTACGTCACGAACCGCGTTCCGGTGGAGCGAGAGGTCGTGCTGTCGTGACCCTGCGCGTCGCCATGATCGGATACGGCTTCATGGGGGCCGCCCATTCGGTCGGCTGGCGGCAGGCGCCCCGGGTGTTCGACCTCCCGGACGACGTGGAGATGGCCGTCGTCGTCGGGCGCAACGCGGACGCGGTCGCCGACGCCGCAGCCCGGTGGGGATGGGCGGAGGCGGCCACCGACTGGCGCGAGGTGATCGCCCGCGACGACATCGACATCGTCGACATCGTGACCCCCGGCGACTCGCACGCCGAGATCGCGATCGCCGCGCTCGGGGAGGGCAAGCACGTGCTGTGCGAGAAGCCGCTCGCGAACACGGTCGACGAGGCCGAGGCGATGGCCGAGGCTGCCGAACGGGCCGTCGCGGACGGCATCCGGTCGATGGTCGGGTTCACCTATCGTCGCGTCCCGGCGGTCACCCTCATGCACGACCTCATCGCGCGGGGGCTCATCGGCGAGGTCCGCCAGGTGCGCGCCGCGTACCGCCAGGACTGGCTCGTCGACCCGGACGTTCCGCTGGCCTGGCGGCTGCAGAAGGAGCACGCCGGGTCGGGCGCGCTCGGGGACATCGGCGCACACATCATCGACATGACCCAGTTCGTCACCGGCCTCGACGTCACGGCCATCTCGGGAACGGTGGACACGATCGTGAAGCAGCGGCCCATCCTGGCCGAGCGCGCGGGCCTGGGCGGGACGGCGTCCCACGAGTACGGGGAGGTGACCGTGGACGACGTCGCCGTCTTCACCGGCCGGCTCGCCAATGGCGCGCTGACATCGTTCGAGGCGACGCGGTTCGCCACCGGGCGCAAGAACTCCCTGACGATCGAGGTCTCGGGGGAGAGGGGCGCCCTGGCGTTCGACCTGGAGCGTCTCAACGAGCTCCGGCACTACGACCGCACGGCCCCGGCGGAGCTGCAGGGCTTCACCGACATCCTCGTGACCGAGCCCGAGCATCCGTACGTGTCGGCGTGGTGGCCCGCCGGCCACATGCTCGGCTATGAGCACGGGTTCTCGCACCAGGTGGTCGACTTCGTCACGGCGATCGTGCAGGGCACCGATCCGGACCCGAGCTTCGCGGAGGGTCTGCGGGTACAACGGGTGCTGGCCGCGGTCGAGGACAGCGCGGCGAACGATTCGGCATGGGTGCGGGTGGACGACGCCGTCCCGGCACGCGCATAAGAGAGGAACGACGATGGCACGACCGATCACACTCTTCACGGGCCAGTGGGCCGACCTTCCGTTCGAGGAGGTCGCCCGGCTCGCCGGCGAATGGGGATACGACGGACTGGAGATCGCCTGCTGGGGCGATCACCTCGACCCGGCGCGCTGGGACGACGACGCCTACGTGCAGGGCAAGTTGGATGTGCTGGAGCGCAACGGCCTGAAGGTCTGGACGATCTCCAATCACCTGAAGGGGCAGGCCGTCTGCGACGACCCCATCGACGAGCGGCACCGCGACATCCTTCCGGATTCGGTCTGGGGCGACGGCGAACCGGAGGGCGTGCGGCAGCGTGCGGCCGAGGAGCTGAAGAACACCGCCCGCCTCGCAGCGAAGCTCGGCGTGAAGACGGTCACCGGCTTCACCGGATCGTCCATCTGGAAGTACGTGGCGATGTTCCCGCCGGCGTCCGACGCGATGGTCGAACGCGGGTACCAGGACTTCGCCGACCGGTGGAACCCGATCCTCGACGTGTTCGAGGAGGAGGGCGTCCGCTTCGCTCATGAGGTGCATCCGTCCGAGATCGCCTACGACTACTGGACGACCGTCCGGGCACTCGAGGCGATCGGCCACCGCGAGTCGTTCGGGCTGAACTGGGACCCGTCCCACATGGTGTGGCAGGACATCGACCCTGTCGCCTTCCTCTGGGACTTCCAGGATCGGATCTACCACGTGCACTGCAAGGACACGAAGAAGCGCCTCGGCAACGGCCGAAACGGCCGGCTGTCGTCGCACCTGCCGTGGGCCGATCCGCGCCGCGGCTGGGACTTCATCTCGACCGGTCACGGCGACGTGCCCTGGGAGAACGCGTTCCGCATGCTCAACGCGATCGGCTACGCGGGTCCGCTCTCGGTCGAGTGGGAGGACGCGGGGATGAACCGGCTCGTCGGTGCTCCGGAGGCGCTCGAGTTCGTCCGTCGCCTGTCGACCTACGAGCCGTCCGAGGCCGCTTTCGACGCGGCCTTCTCGACCAGGTAGGGGCGCGGTTCAGGCGGCCGCGACCCCGGCCTGCAGGGCGCGGTCCGCCAGCGCGAGCTGGCGGCGGGTGATGTCGCTCGGCGATTCGTCGTCGAGCCACTCGTGGCCGCCCCATTCGCTGCAGAACGTCCCGGTGAACCCGGTGCCCGCGAGCGCGGTGCCGAGCTGACGGATCGGCGCGGAGACTCGGGAGTCGCCGTCGTCGAGATCCCAGAACTTGAGGTGGAAGCCTCCGGTCAGCGGGAGCACCGGCCGTAGGTCGTCGACGGTGGAGCGGCCGAACCGGATGAGCAGGTTCATGTAGAGGGTATGCACGTCGGGCGGCACCGCGCCGGACCGCAGGTATGCGACGACCTCGTCGGCCGTCTCCGGTTCGCGCCAGTTCTTTGCGAGCGCGTCGAGGAGTTGCGAGGGAACCCCCGCGACCGCGAGTCGGCGCAGGTAGCTGGGCGGCAGGCTCGGCATCAGCATGCTGATGTCGATGAGGAGGCGGATGCGGGGGTCGTCGAACTCCGCGATGGCATCGATGGCGGGGGCGGAGGCCGATCCGGGATGCTGCTGCCCCTGGATCTCCTCGTAGAGGGTGAGGTCGAGGTCATCGAGGACCGGCCGGATGCGCTGGAGCAGCGCCGTGCCCGCCTGACCGATCGGAAGCCGGGCTCCGGTCGCTCCCAGCCTGGCAGCAGCCTGCAGCTGCGGCAGCAGGAAGCCGTAGCGTTCGTCGTCATCCCGGCGCCGCGTCGGTGAGGCCCAGTCGTCGATGTTGGCGCCGACGATGCTGACCCGGCCGCCTGCGCTCTCCAGTTCGGAGCGGAACGCGTCGAGTTCCTCGCCGGCCAGGACGGGGAAGGAGCGCCACAGCTGCCCGAGTTCGAGCTCGATCGTGTCGGCGACGCCGCTGCGGACGACGTCCAGGGCGATCTCGGCGGCATCGCGCTCTGCGTCGATGATCTCCGGCGTCCAGTTGAAGACGCTCGCGCTCAGCGTCCATCCCGTCGGCAGCGCGGCGTTCATGCGACGTCCTTCGAGACGGAGGCGACCCGGGTTCCTGGGCGGAGCTCGCGACGTTCCCGGAACGGCAGCGTCAACGGCCGGTCCGGGCCCGCGGGGAGGTAGGGGATGACGAGGTCGAAGGAGACCTCGACGTCGTGCGCGCCGTCGTCGAGGGAATGCGCGCCGTCGACCACGACCCGGTCCTGGATGAACCACCAGGACGTGGAGTCGCCCAACCGTGGTGCGGAAGGAGTGTGCTCTCCGTCGATCGTCACCGAGACGTCGTGCAGGCTCGAGACGGGCAGGGAGCGGATCCAGGGCAGCGAGATGCGGAGCTCGAACCGGTCTGCGTCGACGGTGAGCGCATCATCCCGAAGGATGTGAAGGGTCATAAGCGCTAAAGCTACCGACTTAAGCAGAAAAGCGGAAGAAGTAATCAGGCCGCGAGGTGGATGCCCTCGACCGTCGGGCGTCCGTCCGCGAACCAGCGCGGGAAGGTCGTCTCGAACAACTGCTCGATCGCGAGCTCGGCGCCGCCGAGCAGCGGCTCGTCCTCATCGCCGATGGAGCGGACGATGCTGAGATCGCGCGTGGCCAGCGGGAGGGACAGCTCGTAGACCCGCTGGCGCACCTCGGCGAGGAAGACCTCTCCCGCCGACGACATGGCGCCGCCGATGACGATCACGCTGGGATTGAACATGTTGACCAGTGCGGCGATGGACTCGCCCACCAGTCGCGCGGACTTCTGGACGAGCGAGATGGCGAGAGCGTCGCCGTCCATGGCTGCGATCGAGATCTCCTCGGGAGTGAGGTCGGCGCCCTCCCGGACGCGCGAAGCGAGGATGCCGGAGGCGCCGTCGTCGATCGCCTGCTGCGCGTCGCGGACGACGGCCCAGCCGCCGGCCTCCGCCTCCAGGCACCCGACCTTGCCGCAGCGGCACACCGTCACCGAGTCGTGGACGCGCACATGGCCGATGTCACCCGCGGCCCCATTGGCCCCCCGATGGATGCGGCCCTTCGACACCAGCCCGGCGCCGATCCCCGTGCCGACCTTGCAGTAGATCAGGTCGACGGTCTCGTCCTTCCGATGCCGCCGCTCGGTGAGGGCCAGCAGGTTGACGTCGTTATCCACCCAGGTGGGCACGGCGTACTTCTCCTGGAAGACCCCTCGGAGGTCGAAGCCGTTCCAGCCGGGCATGATCGGCGGGGCGACGGGCGTGCCCGTCTCGAAGTCGACGGGGCCGGGTACGCCGACGCTGGCGGCCCAGATCTCGGGGTCGCCCCCGTTGGCCAGCAGGGTGTCGAGCATCGCCGTCGCGGCGGCGAGCGTGGCCTCCGGGCCCTTCGCGATGTCCCAGGGGCGGTGGTCGGAGGCGAGGATGTTGCCGTCGAGATCGGACAGGCCGACCCGGATGTGGAGCGCGCCCAGGGCGCAGACGAGGATGACGGCCTGGTCGGAGCGGAACCGCAGCGTGCGCGGTGCCCGCCCTCCCGAGGAGGGGCCGACGTCCCCCTCCGCCAGGAACCCCATGTCGATCGCGGCTTCGACGCGCTGGGTCACCACGCCGCGGCCGAGGCCGGTGACGCGGCCGATCTCGGGGCGGGTGTCCGCCTCGCCCGTGCGGACGAGATTGACGATCCGCAGGAGGCTCGTGACCTCGTCCGTCTGTGCGCCGAAGCGCAGCGCTGATCCTGTGGCCATGGTTAATTCTGACACAAGGCACAGCGAAAAGCGGCGACCGGCGCCCACTATGGACGAGAAGCCTCGGACTTTGGCATAATAACGACAAAATGGAGGCAATGATGCCATACGGGGTCGCCGTCATCGGCGCAGGCCCGGGAGCGGGCGCTCTGCACATCCCGACACTGGGTGCGCTCGAGGACCTGTTCACGCTGGTCCACATCACCGACAGCGGAAGCGGCCGTGCAGCCGAACTGGCCGCCCTCTGGGGCGCCCGCAGTTCCGTGGACATCGAGAAGGCGCTCGCCGACCCGGCGGTGGAGGTCGTCGCACTGGTGTCGCCCCCCGATCAGCATGCGCGCCAGATCCGCGCGGCGGTCGCCGCAGGCGTCAGGGGAATCTTCTGCGAGAAGCCGCTCGCCACGCAACACGCGGATGTGGACATCGTGGTCGACGCGTGCCGCAGTGCGGGCATCCCCTTGTTGGTGGGGACGAACCACCTGCACGACGCCGCGTGGGGCCGGGCCACCCATCATCTGACCGCCGGCTCCGGTGCGGTGCAGAGCGTCGCGCTCACGCTGGCCCTTCCGCCCAACTACCGGTACCACGACGTGGTGTCGGACGCCGGACCGTTCCCGTCTCCCGACCGCGGACGCCCGGACCTGGCCGACCCGGTGGTCGCGGCCGCCGTCCTCCGCCAGTTGCTCACCGGCCTCGCGGTCCACGACATGCCGGCCGTTCGGGACCTCGCGCCTCGGATCGAGCGCGTGCTGTACGCCCGACTCGCTCCTCCCATCGGCTACTCGGTGGGGTTCGTGGCCAGCGGTGTCATCGTGCAGCTCGTGCTGACGATGCTGCCCGACGGCCACGACGCGCTGTGGCGGTTGACCATCACGACAGACGGCGACCGCGTCGACGTCGACTTCCCGCCCGCCTTCGTCCACGCCGGCAGTGCCGCCGTCACCGTCCGGGACCACAACGGCCGCCTGACGGAGTACCGGCACGACGATCAGGACGGCTACGTGGCCGAGTGGCAGGCGTTCGCGCGGCTGGTCGACGGGACGGATCCGGTGGAATACGACGACATCCGCGCCGACGCGCACTATGCGATCGAACTCGCCGACGCGGCCAGCGACCTCGTTCGGTCGGGAGGGGCGGCATGAGCGACTCCAGGATCGCGGTCTTCGCTGCGGACCGCGGCTACCGTGCCGCGATCGCCGAACTGCCCGCGCGGACCCGGCACGCGCATTCTGCGGACAACGCCCGCATCGTGGTCGTGGGCGACGGCGCGCCCCCGTCGACCCGCTCCGCGGCGCCACGGGCCGAGGCCGTGATCCTCGGGAGTGCCGAGACAGAGGGCATCGAAGGCGGCGCAGGCCGCTCGGTCATCGTGCAGCGCCGCTGGCTCCGTCCCGACGTGCTGGAGGACGTCCTCGCAGGACGCGGCGGTTCGCCCCACACCGCCATCGTCGTGGAATGCGTCGCAGCGGCGACCGAACTACCGGCGATGCTGGTCGACGCCATCGGGTGGGTGCGTGCCCTCGCTGCGAGCGACATCCGGCTCGACGAATCTCACGCGACCGCCGGCGCCGGCCTCGCCTCGCTACGCGCGGCCGACGACTCGCCGGTCAGCATCGGGTGGGTCGCGCAGCGCGGAGCCGCGGACGGCGGGATGCTGCGCATCACCGTGCTGGGGGTCGTGCGCAGCGAGATCGGGGTCGATCTCGCGGCGAGCCGGATCACCGTCGACACGCTCACGCGCGAAGGCCGGCTCCGCGCGCCGGAGCGCTTCGAACGCGCCGAGCGTGTCGCTCTGCGACGTGCCGTCGATGCCGTCGAGAGCGGCGTCCCCCGAGACGAACTCGACGCACTGAGGGCCGATGCGGCGCTCGCGGGGGCGCTCCTCGCCGGGCGAGCGGTCGACGCGAGGACATAAATCAGTCCGATCCCGGGGATAGGCAATATGCGCTTCCCTGATACCCACCCGTCCACGAATAGTAGAGAGCCAGGGCTGAACAGTCGCCCTCTCGGAAAGGATCGAAGATGATCAAGCTTCTCTCCCATCTCTCGTACGTGGCGATCACGACGCCGGACGTCGAAGCATCGGTGGAGTTCTACGTCAACCAGGTGGGTCTCACCGTCGTCGACCGGGTCGATGGCCGCGTGTACCTCCGCTGCTGGGGCGATTACTACGCGTACTCCGTCGTGGTGGTGCCCGGCGACGAGCCGTCGCTCGAGACCATGGCCTGGCGGACCTCCAGCGCCGAGGCGCTCGAGGAGGCCGCACGTCGCATCGAGGCGGCCGGCATCGACGGCGAATGGGTCGACGTGCACCAGATCGGTCGCGCCTACCGCTTCACGGGGCCGTGGGGTCACAGCATGACCCTGCACTGGGACGTCATGCGCCACCAGGCGCCTGGACACGTTGCCTCCATCTATCCCGACCGCCCGGAGAAGCGCAGCCCGGTGGCAGGTGCTCCTCGGCAGCTCGACCACGTGACGATCGCCACCAGCGACGTCGACGCGTTCGCGAAGTGGTACAACGACGTGCTCGGCTTCCGCATCATGGCCCGCACCGTGCTGGACGAGGCGCCGATCTCGGTGTTCTCCGTCCTCACTACGAACGAGAAGTCGCACGACCTGGGCGTCGTGCTCGACGGCTCCAGCCGCGCCGGCCGCGTCAACCACTATGCGTTCTGGGTGGACACCCGTGAGGAGCTGCTCATCGCGGCAGACGTCCTCATGGAGAACGGCATCCCGATCGAGTACGGTCCCTCCATCCACGGCATCGGCGAGCAGAACTTCCTCTACTACCGCGAGCCGTCCACCCTCCGCATCGAGCTGAACACCGGCGGCTACCGCAACTACGTCCCCGACTGGGAGCCGAACACCTGGAAGCCGTCGCTCGGATCAAACAACTTTTACCGCAACGGCGCCATGCCCATGTCGATGACCGAATCGTTCCCGCCCGCCGACGGCCCCAGCGCGACGGAGGAGGGCGTTCCGGACGAGATCAAGGACGCGCTGCTCAACCCGTACGCCAAGGAAGGACGCGGCTGACGCGACCCCCACCCGGGGGCGGCCGCTCCACTCCATCCACGCGGCCGCCCCCGATACCAGCCCCGCACCATCTGCACCATCGGAGAAGGACCTCAATGACGACGAACCGACTCACCGCCCCGTTCGCGCTCGCACGATTCCGCGACGGGGATTCCCTGCGTCTCGGTCTGGTCGCCGGTGAGCGGATCCGCCCGCTCGACGCGGACGACCTGGGTGCACCTGGGCTGAACGACTTCCTCGCGGCGCCCGACTGGGATCGCCTCGGCGCGCTCGCGGCGTCGGACGGGCCGTGGCGCCCCATCGAGGAGGTCACGCTCGGAGCGCCGGTCGAGCCGCGCCAGGTGCTGCAGACCGGCGCCAACTACCGTGAGCACGTCATCCAGCTCGTGGCGGCAGGCTTGACTCAGGACGGCTCCCGCACCCCGGAGGAGGCGCGAGCGTTCGCCGCCGACCTCATGGACAAGCGCAAGGCGAACGGCGAGCCGTACTTCTTCATCGGGCTGCCCGCGTGCGTCGTCGGCGACGACGTGCCGCTCGTCCTCCCCGGATACAGCGAGGTGCACGACTGGGAGCTCGAACTCGTCGTCGTGATCGGCGCCCCCGCCTTCCGGGTGAGCCGGGAGGACGCCCTGTCCCACGTCGCCGGATACACGATCGCCAACGACATCACGACCCGCGACCTCGTCTTCCGAAAGGACATGAAGGAGATCGGGACGGACTGGTACCGGGCGAAGAACGCGCCCGGCTTCCTCCCCACCGGTCCCTTCCTCGTCCCCTCGCCGTTCGTCGAGCCGGCCGATCTGAACCTGCGGCTCGACTTGAACGGTCAGGTGATGCAGGACGCCTCCACCAGCGATCTGCTGTTCGACATCCCAGCGCTCATCTCGGGCGCCTCACAGACCATGCCGCTGCTCCCCGGCGATCTGCTGCTCACCGGCAGCCCTGCCGGCAACGGGCAGCACTGGAAGCGATTCCTGCGCGACGGGGACGTGATGACCGGCAGTATCGAGGGTCTGGGCACGCAGGTCGTCCGCTGTGTCGCGGAAGGAGAAGCACGATGAGCGACGTTCGCGCCGATGCGCCGGCGGAGGACCCGGCCCTGCTCGACCGGAACGACCCGGAGACGGAGATCGCGGCGCGCGCACAAGCGTTCCGCAACTGGGGGCGCTGGGGCGACGACGACGTGCTCGGCACGCTCAACTACATCGACGAGTCCAAGCGACGGGAGGCCGCCGGCCTCGTGCGCGACGGCCTCGCTCTGTCGCTGAGCCAGTCGTTCGACATGGATGGACCGCAGAAGGGGTGGCGCCGCCGGACCAACCCGGTCCACACGATGCTCGACACCGGCACGGACGCGGAACGCGGCACCCAGGGGTTCCCGCACGGTCTCGGCGGGGCGGACGACGTGATCGCGATGCCCCTGCAGTGCTCGACGCAATGGGACGGGCTCGGCCACATCTTCGACCACGGCTTCGCGTGGAACGGACGCCGTGCGGGCGATGTGGTGACGAGTGACGGAGACCTGGTCACGGGCATCGAGCATGCGGCCGACGTCGTCGTCTCCCGCGGCGTGCTGCTCGATGTCGGCCGGCATCTGCGCCCGGAGACGGGGGAGCTGGAGGACGGCTACGCGATCACAGCCGCCGACCTCCGGTCCTGCATCGACGCTCAGGGCGGTACGGCGCGCGTCGGGCGCGGAGACATCGTCCTGGTCCGCACCGGCCACCTCGCCCGCGCCCGGCGGGACGGCTGGGGCGACTACGCGGGCGGCGCGGCTCCCGGCCTCTCCCTGACGACCGCAGGGTGGCTGCACAGGACCGAGATCGCCGCCGTCGCGACCGACACCTGGGGCTTCGAAGTGCGCCCGAACGAGTTCGACGTTCCCGCGTTCCAGCCGCTGCACCAGGTCGCCATCCCCAACATGGGACTGACGATCGGCGAGCTCTGGGATCTGGAGCGTCTCAGCACCGCGTGCGCGGAGCGCGGTCGCTGGGAATTCCTGCTCACGGCTGCCCCGCTGCGCATCACCGGCGCCGTGGGGTCGCCGATCAACCCGATCGCGGTGCTCTGATCTCCGCAGAGCCCGGTACGAGAACGAGAACAGTGAGGTTCTGACATGACCGCAGTCAACAAGGTCGCCATAGCGGGGAGCGGCGTCGCGGCACTCGCGGCCGCCATCCAGCTGGCGAAGGCCGGCGTAGAGGTCGACGTCTTCGAGGCCAAGCCCGAGCTGAGTGCTCTCGGCTCGGGGATCACTCTCCAGGGCAACGCCCTGCGGGTGTTCGACAGGCTCGGCGTCTGGGAGGCGGTGCGTGACGCCGGGTATCCCTTCGAGGGGCTGAACCTTCGCGCACCCGGCCCTGGGGCGCCGATCGTCGCGGAACTCCCCGACGTGAAGACCGGCGGCCCGGACTACCCCGCCGGGATGGGCATGTACCGCCCGGATCTCGCGCGGATCCTGGTGGACCGCGCCGAAGAGGTGGGCGTCCGCATCCACTGGGCGTCGAAGGTGACCGGGCTGTCGGACGACGGCCAGGCCGTCGAGGTGCTGGTCGACGGCGAATCGGCCGGCCGATTCGACCTGCTGATCGGCGCCGACGGCCTCAACTCGACCGTGCGCGGGCTGATCGGGATCGACACTGCTCCCCGGCCGACGGGAATGGGTATCTGGCGCTCCTCGGTCTCGCGGCCGGCCGACGTCACCCGGAGCGAGCTGTACTACGGAGGCCCGGTCTACATCGCGGGCTACACGCCCACCGGCGAGGACTCCATGTACGCCTTCCTGGTCGAGAAGGCCGAGGACCGCTTCGGCGTGGACGACGCCGAGGCGAACCGGATCATGATCGCCGAGTCGCAGGCGTACCAGGGGCCGTGGGAGGCGATCCGTCGCGACCTCGAGGCGGGCGCCCGGGTCAACTACACGTGGTTCACCTCCCACCTGGTCGACGCGCCCTGGAATCGCGGGCGCGCTGTCATCATCGGCGACGCCGCGCACAGCTGCCCTCCCACGATCGCGCAGGGGGCCGCGCAGGCCCTCGAGGATGCGCTCGTGCTGACCGAGCTGCTCACCGAACGCGACCACCTCGACCAGGCGCTGTGGGACGAATTCCATGCCCGGCGACTCCCACGCGCCAAGGCCGTCGTCGACGCATCCGTCCAGCTCGGGCAATGGCAGATCGACGGCGACAGGGATGCGGACGCCGCCGGCCTGATCTTCGGTATCGCGCACCGGATGGCGGAGCCGGCATGAGCGGCGAGCAGCGGGCGCCGATCACGGACGTGCACGCCCACCTCCTGCTCCCCGCACTGCAGGCGGAGGTCGAGCGTCGAGCACCGGAGGCGTTCGCCCAGGCCCAGGCGCTGGAAGCGCGTCGCAACGGGCCGGAGAGTATGGCCGCGTCCGGCCGGATGATCGGAGAGCGGTTCCCGCGGCTCACCGATCTGGGCGCGCGGCTCGCCGCCATGGACGAGCAGGGGGTCGAGCGGCAGTGGGTCAGCCCGTCGCCGAGCCACTTCTATCCATGGGCGGAGGAGCAGCTGGCGGTCTGGATCGCGTCGGAGGCCAACCGCCTGATCGCCGAGCATGTCGCCGGCGCGCCGGACCGGTTGAGCGGACTCGGCCTCGTCCCGCTCCAGCATCCCTCCCGGATCCTCGAGCTCGTCGACGACGCCGTGCTGGGGCGCGGCCTCGCCGGGATCGAGATCTCGTCATTCGCCGGCGATGTCGAGCTCTCGGACCCCCGCCTCGAACCGCTCTGGACCCGGGTGGAGGAGCTGGGAGCGATCGTCTTCCTGCACCCGTTCGGATGCAGCCTGGATGAGCGGCTCGACCGGTTCTACCTCTCCAACACCGTCGGGCAGCCGGTCGAGAACGCGGTGGCGCTCTCGCACCTCATCTTCGCGGGGGTTCTCGATCGACACCCCGGTCTGCGGCTCGTCGCCGCGCACGGCGGAGGCTACCTGCCGACGGCGATCGGACGCTCCGACCACGCGTGGCGCGTCCGTCCGGAGGCGCACGGCTGCGTGGACGCACCCTCCAGCTATCTGCGCCGGCTCTGGTTCGACACCGTCGTCCACGATCCGGCCGGTCTGCGCCACCTGATCGAGGTCGTCGGAGCGGAGCGCGTGCTGCTCGGCAGCGACTTCCCGTTCGACATGGGTCCGGACGACCCCGTGGGCTTCGTCCGTTCCGCGCGACTGGAGGAGCAGGTCGAGGCCGCGGTGCTCGGCGGGAACGCCTCAGCACTGCTCGCCCAGGCGGTGCGGTCGTGAGGTTGGCGCGCTGGACGAGCGCGGGGGCCGTCGGCGAAGGGTTCGTCATCGGCGACCGGGTCGTCCCGTTTCCAGACGGGCTCGCCGTCGCGGACGTGCTGGCCGGCGGCCTCGCCGCGGCCGCGGAACTGCACGAGCGCGCGTCCGTTGCGGGCGGCGAGGCGCTCGCCGCCGTGCGCCTGCTCGCGCCGCTGGTGCCCGCATCCATCCGGGATTTCGTCGCCTTCGAGGAGCACGTGGAGGGGGTGAGCGCGTCGGTCGACGGCAAGAGCGAGGTCGTCCCCGAGTGGTATCAAGCGCCGACGTTCTACTTCACGAACCCGCACACCGTCCTCGGTCCGGGGGAGACACTGGCGCCGCCGGAGACCCAGCGGCTCGACTTCGAGCTCGAAGTCGCCGCCGTCATCGGGGGAGAGGGCGGCTCGAACTTCACGGCCGAGGCGGCGGCGCAGGCGATCTTCGGCTACACGATCATGAACGACTGGTCGGCGCGCGATCTGCAGTCCCGCGAGATGAAGGTGCGGCTGGGGCCGGCGAAGGGCAAGGACTTCGGCACGAGCCTCGGACCGTGGATCGTGACCGCGGACGAACTGGACGCCTTCGTCGACGACGACGGCTTCCTCGCGATCCGCGCCGAGGTCGAGGTCAATGGCGACAGCGTCGGCCACGACCTGGTGTCGAACATGGGATGGCCGTTCCCCGAGCTGGTCGCCTATGCATCGCGGAACTCACGGGTGGTCGCCGGCGATGTCCTCGGGTCGGGGACCACCGGCAACGGCGGATGTCTCGCCGAGCTGTGGGGGCGCCGCGGTTCACTGGACCCGGCTCCGCTTCAGACGGGAGATGTCGTGCTGATGAGCGTCGAGGGGATCGGGGTGCTGGAGAACACGATCGGACCTGCCGTCCCGGCGCCCGCGCTTCCCGCGGCCCGGGTCCGTCCCCGCACGCGGGAGCGGACAGCCCGCAGCGCGTAGCGCGTAGTGCGCCTCTAGGCTTATGTTGATTTTCGGCTGAAGTATGACTAAAATCGACATGACGCTGGGGCCCATGGTCCGATCCTCGTCGCGAAGCAGCGAACGGGGGCACACAAGGTCGCGTCGACCGCCCGATCGTTCGGGTGACCCGACTATGCAGCTCTCTCCTCTCCGGCTCCGCCTCCTGGTGGCCTCCCTCCTCACGGTCTCGTTCCTCGGGGCGCTCGACAACACCATCGTCAGCACCGCGCTCGCGACCGTGGCCGGTCAGCTCGGCGCACTCGAGCACATGGGCTGGATCGTCGTCGGCTACACGCTGGCCAGTACGGTCCTGCTCCCCGTCCTGGGGAAGCTGGGGGATGTGGTCGGCCCCCGCGCCATCTTCCTGGTCTCGCTGGTGGTCTTCATCCTCGCCTCGATCGCGTGCGGCTTCGCGACGAGCATGGCCTGGCTGATCGCCGCCCGGGTAGTCCAGGGGATGAGTTCCGCCGGTCTGCAGCTGATGTCGCAGACGATCATCGCTCACGCGACAACACCCCGTCAGCGGCCCAAGTACCTCGCGATCATCGGCGCGGCCTTCCCGATCGCGATCCTCCTCGGTCCGGTGCTCGGCGGTCTGATCACGGACTACTGGGGATGGCCGTGGGTCTTCTGGGTGAACGGCCCCGTCGGCGTCGTGGCCCTGGCCCTCGCCATCTTCGCCGTCCCGCACGTCTCGGACCGCCGACCTGGACGCTTCGATGTCGGAGGAACGGTGACGCTGACCGTGACGCTGGTCGCCATCGTGCTCGGCGTCACCTGGGCGGGCGAGGCGGGCGGTCGGTCGAGTGCCGCCGTCGCCTTCGTGATCGCGGCCCTGTTCTTCTCGGCGTTCGTGCTCTTCGAATTGCGTGCCCCTCATCCGCTCGTGCCCCTCGGGCTCTTCCGCAGCAGGACCATCGCCGCCGGAATGGTCGTGTCGGCCGTCGTCGGCGTCGGCCTGTTCTCGATCACCTCGTATCTGCCGACGTACTTCCAGATGGCGTACCGCACCAGCGCGACCGTGTCGGGTCTCGTGCCGATCGCCACCGTGTTCGGGATGCTCGTGAGCAACCTCCTCACCGGCTGGTTGTCGAGTCGCACGGGTCACTACCGGGTCTACCCGATCGTCGGAACGGCCCTCGGCGCCGCCGGGCTCGCCACCATGGCCACCCTCCCGGTCGGACTCCCGCTCTGGGCGCCGATGGCCGTGATGGCCGTCGTCGGCCTCGGCACGGGAGCCTTCATGAGCCTGATCGTGGCCGTGGTGCAGTCCGGCGCTCCCAGGAGCGAGACCGGCACGGTCACCGCGACGGTCAACCTGGTGCGCCAGATCGGCTCCACCGTGATGACCGCGGTCATCGGCGGAGTCGTCGGTGCCGGCGTCGCGGTCCTGCTGCCCAGCGGGCTCGACCCCGCGACGCTGACCCCGGCCATCGTCCACGGCGCCGATCCGGGCGTCCAGGACTCCGTCGCGCACATCTACCGCGACGTGTTCGTGCCGGTGTTCGTCGCCCTGGCCGCGACCTACGCGGTCGGTTTCGTCGCCGCGCTGCTGCTGCCGGCCGGCACCCTCGCGGACGAGCCGGAACCCGCTGTCGCCCCCGCTACCGAATCCCTGACCGCCTGAATCACCGGAGATCCACCATGACCACTTCACCGACCATCGCCATCGTCGGCAGCGGGCCGATCGGCTCCACGTACGCCCGGCTGCTCCTGGAGGACCTCCCCGACGCGAACGTCATCATGTTCGAGGCGGGCCCGCAGCTGACCGAGATCCCGGGCGAGAGCGTGCGCAACATCCCCGATCCGGACGAGAAGGAGCGCGCCCGCGAGCGCTCGCAGGGGCCGCAGGCGGGCTCGTTCCGCCAGTCCCTGGGCATCCCCGAGTCCGCGGTCGTCGAAGGCATGTTCACGGCGCGCGGCGGCACACACCTCCTCGACTTCGGCGGCCCGGGATCGGCGCATGCCGAGACCTTCCCCGCGGCCGCCGCCTCGACGAACGTCGGCGGCATGGGAGCGCACTGGACGTGCGCGACCCCGGCGCCGGCGTTCTCCGAGCGCATCCCGTTCATCCCCGACGACGAGTGGGACGGCCTGATCGCGAAAGCCGAGGACCTGCTCCACGTGCAGCGGTCGGCCTTCGGCGACTCGGGCGTCGGGGCGGCGATCCGGGAGATCCTCGCCGAGGAGTTCGGCTCCGAGCTCCCCGACGGATACGGCCCGAGCACTCTCCCCGTCTCCGGCGACCCGCAGCCCGACGGCTCGATGCGCTGGGCGGGCGCGGATGTCGTCCTCGGCCCGCTCGCCGATCCCTCCAGCGAGCTCGCGGAACGGTTCGAGCTGCGCGACCTGACGCTCGTGCGCCGCGTGGAGCACGAGGGCTCGCGCGTGTCCGGCGTGACGGTCGAGGACCTCCGCACGCACGAGACCTCCTTCGTCGCGGCCGACCTGGTCGTTGTCGCGGCGGATGCGTTCCGCTCGCCGCAGCTCCTCTGGGCGTCCGGAATCCGCCCGACGGCCCTCGGCCACTACCTGACCGAGCACCCGGTGGTCATCTCGACCGTCGCACTCGACGGCGAGCGGATGAGCCGGCACGCCACCGAGGAGCAGCTGGACGCCGAGCTGGCCCGACGGGCGACCAACCCCGCCGATCCCGTCGCTGCCGTCAACCGCATCCCCTTCTCGGAGCCCGACCATCCGTTCTCGTTGCAGGTGATGTACGCGGAGAACCCGCCGTTCCAGCTCGAGCCCGCCCACCCCGCCGCGGGCAACCGCTGGGGGTACGTGAACATGGGCTACGGGATGCGCAAGAGCCCCCGGTTCGAGGACGCGGTCACGTTCGACGACGCGGAGTTGGACTACCGCGGCTTCCCGAACATGACCATCGCGTACGAGCTGACCGAGAGCGAGAACGCGGAGATCGCCGACGGCACAGAGCACCTGCGGCGTGCCGGTACGGCGCTCGGCACCTTCGTCGCCGAGCCGAGACTGCTCCCCAACGGGTCGAGCCTGCACTACCAGGGCACGATGCGCATGGGGCAGGCGGATGACGGGACGTCGGTCGCCGACCCGTACTCGCGGGTCTGGGGTCACGAGAACCTCATCGTCGGCGGCAACGCGCTGATCCCCACGGCGACCACCATGAACCCGACGCTGATGAGCGTCGCCATCGCCGTCCGCGGGGCACGGCAGGCGATCGCCGATCTGGGCGCCTGAGTCTAGGCTGACGCCATGGCGGGAGGCGCGGCGGATCACCGGAGCGTCGCCGCCCGGGTGTTCGCGGTCGCCGACGCCTTCGAGCGCGGCGACGAGCTCACGCTGAGCGAGGTGGCCCGGCGCGCGCGACTCCCTCTCTCCACCACCCATCGGCTGCTGTCCGAGTGGGTCGAGTGGGGCGGCCTGGTCCGGGGCGACGACGGTCGCTACCGCGTCGGGATCCGGATGTGGCGGCTCGGAGCGCGGCAGCCGACCGCCCGGCGGCTCCGCGACGTCGCCCGCCCCTACCTCGACGACCTCTTGGAGTCGACGGGAGAGCATGTCCATCTCGCCATCCGGGACGGCCTCGGCGCCGTCTACCTGGAGCGGCTCTCGGGGAAAGGCGCCGTGCCGGTCATCAGCGATGTGGGATCTGAGCTGCCCCTGCATGCGACCGGGGTGGGACTCGTGCTGCTCGCGCACTCGGGCCCCGAGGTCTTCGACGCGGTCCTGGCCGCGCATCCGCGCAAGTTCCTGCCCAACACGCTGACCGAGGAGCGGGAACTGCGCGCCCGGCTGGCCACCATCCGCGCCACCGGGATCTCGGTGACCGTCGAAGAGCTGACCCGCGGCGCCTTCTCGGTCGCGGCCCCGATCCGGGAGCCCGGAGGGGAGGTGATCGCCGCCGTCTCGATCATCGCGAAGGCCGAAAGGAAGGACGAGCCGCAGTTCGCCCTGGGCGTCCGGATGGCCGCGCGCGGCATCTCGGATGCGCTCGGTCCGGGCGGAGCCTGACTCTCCGTGATTGTTTTCCGCTGAGTGGAAGACCGGCCCCGCGGGGGCGCGATGAGGGCGAGCATGAACAGACCTTCCCGACGTCGTGAGAGGCGGAGCATGCGCACCCAGGTCGCCATCATCGGAGCGGGCCCCGCGGGTCTCCTCCTCGGCCACATCCTGCAGCGTGCCGGGATCGGCTTCGTCATCCTCGAGCAGAAGAGCCGCGAGTACGTCCTGAGCCGGATCCGGGCCGGCGTGCTCGAGCAGGGCTCCGTCGACATCCTCGGCGAGCTGGGCCTCGACTCGGACCTCGCGGCGCGCGGCCTCACGCATCACGGCATCTACCTGCAGTACGAGGGGCGGCGCCACCACATCGACTTCGTCGACCTCATCGGACGCACCGTCACGGTCTACGGCCAGCAGGCGCTCGTCGCGCACCTGCTCGCCGAGCACGACAGGCTCGGCTCCGATGTCCGTTTCGATGTGGAGGGAGTGGCACCTCATGACGTCGACTCGACCACCCCTTCCGTGCTGACCGGCGAGGGCGAACGCATCGAGTGCGACTTCGTCGTCGGAGCGGACGGCTATCACGGCGTCTGCCGCGCGGCGATCCCCGGCGTGACCGCCCTCGAGCGCGGCTATCCGTACGCGTGGCTCGGAATCCTCGCCGATGTCCCGCCCTCCACGGACGACCTGATCTACGCGCTCCACCCCGACGGTTTTGCGATGCATTCCATGCGGTCCCTGGAGGTCTCCCGGCTCTACCTGCAGGTGGATCCGTCCGAGTCCATCGACGAGTGGTCCGACGAACGGATCTGGGAGCAGCTCCAGAGGCGCCTCGGCGTCGACGGGTGGACGCTGCAGGAGGGGACGATCACGGAGAAGTCGATCACCCCGATGCGCAGCTTCGTGGCATCGACGCTGCAGCACGGCCGGCTGTTCCTCGCGGGCGATGCCGGGCACATCGTGCCGCCCACCGGTGCGAAGGGGCTCAACTCCGCCATCGCCGACGTCGCCCTGCTGGGGCGCTCGATCTCCGCGCGGTACCGCGGCGATGACTCCCCGCTGACCCACTACAGCGCGTCCGCGCTGTCGCGGCAGTGGAAGGTGCAGCAGTTCTCGCAGTGGATGACCGAGATGCTTCACGTGCACCGGGAGATCACCGACGAATCCGCACGGGCCTTCCGCTACCGCAGTCAGGTCGGACAGCTCGAGTACACGACCGGTTCCCGTCATGCTCAGGCGGCGCTCGCCGAGCAGTACGCCGGCCTTCCTTTCTGAGGGGGAACGATGCCAGAGATCAGCCAGGACCAGATCACACGGGAGATCGCCGAGGCCCACGCGGCGGCCGCGGCGGCCGGGCCGCTTCCCGTCCACCCGCTGCGCGACTTCGCTCCGTACCGGAGCTCCACGTTGCGCCACCCGACGCACGAGCTGGTCCGGGCGGACCCCGAGGAGATCGAGCTCGTCTCGCCCGCGTTCGGACACTCCGATGTGGCGCCCGAGGAGAGCGATCTGACGATCCAGCACAGCGGAGAACCCCTGGGGGAGCGCATCATCGTCGCCGGCCGGGTGCTCGACGGCGAGGGTCGGCCGGTGCGGGGTCAGCTGATCGAGGTGTGGCAGGCGAACGCGTCCGGCCGCTACGTGCACAAGCGAGACCAGCACCCGGCGCCGCTCGACCCGAACTTCACCGGGGTCGGGCGGGCCATCACCGGCGACGACGGCTCCTACCGGTTCGTCACGATCAAGCCGGGCCCCTATCCGTGGAAGAACCACCGGAACGCTTGGCGCCCGGCGCACATCCACTTCTCCGTGTTCGGGTCGGCCTTCACGCAACGGCTGGTCACCCAGATGTACTTCCCGACCGACCCGCTCTTCGCACTGGACCCGATCTATCAGTCCATCGTCGACCCGGCCGCGCGCGAACGGCTCAAAGCCCGCTACGATCACGACCTGAGCGTGCCGGAGTGGGCGATGGGCTATCGCTGGGACATCGTGCTGACGGGCAGCACGGCGACCTGGATTGAGCCGGAGGAGGGCGAGCATGCCTGACGACATCGAAAGCGCTGCCCACTTCGGCCAGACCCCCTCCCAGACGGTCGGACCCTTCTTCGGCTACGCGCTGCCCTACGAAGGCGGACCGGAGGTGACTCCGCGCGCGGATCCCGCATCCATCCGTCTGCACGGCACGGTCTACGACGGCGCGGGCGAGCCGGTGCCCGACGCGATCCTCGAGATCTGGGGTCCGGATGCCTCCGGCCGACCTATCCGCGAACGCGGCAGCCTCCATCGCGACGGGTACACGGTGACCGGCTTCGGCCGCGCGGCCGTCGACCGCGCTGGACACTACACGTTCACCACCGTGCGTCCGGGTGCCCCCGGGGACGGGCGGGCACCGTACCTCCTCGTGACGGTGTTCGCCCGCGGCCTGCTGCACCACCTCTTCACCCGCGCGTACTTCGCGGACGACGACCCCTTCCTGGCGAGCCTTCCCGCCGACCGCCGTCACACTCTGATCGTGGAGCAGGACGGCGAGCGGAGCTTCCGGTTCGACATCCGGCTGCAGGGCGACGGCGAGACGGTGTTCCTCGACTTCATCGGTGACGGCCGTGGCTGACGCGTTCGACTGGGGGCTGCTCGAGCCGGCGGGCCGGGCGGGCTCGGTGGTGTCCGACGACCGCATCCTGGATGCGATGGTGGAGCTGGAGAGCGCGCACCTGGCCGCCTGGAGCAGCCTGATCGACGTGGAGAACACCGCAACGCTGGACGCCACGGCGCTCGACCGCGACGCACTGCTGCGCGAGTCGCGGCGTTCCGGCGTGCCCGTCGTCGGCCTCGCGCAGGCGCTGCGGCAGCAGGGCGGGACCCTGGTCCACCAGGGGATGACGAGCCAGGACGTCGTGGATTCCGCGCTGATGATGGTGTCGCGGGATGCGCTGACCGGCGCGCGCGATGCCCTGCGGGCGGCCGGGCGGGTGTTCGCTGCCCTCGCCCGCGAACACCGTGGCACCCCCTTCGCCGTCCGGACGCTCAGCCAGGAGGCCGAGACCACGACGCTCGGCGCGGTGATCGGGGGCTGGCTCGACGTCGTCTCGTCGGCCGTCGAGACCGTCGATGTCGCGGAGTTCCCGCTCCAGCTGGGAGGCGCTGTCGGCGACGGCGAGGCGTTCGCGCGGCTCGCGGGCCGTCCGGACGCCGCCGCGATCCTGCGCCGTCGGATCTCCGCCGCCCTCGGTCTCGCCGACCCCGGTCGCGCCTGGCATACCGATCGTTCCCCGGTGCTCGCCGTGGCGCGCGCGGCGGCGAGCATCTGCTCGGCCGGGGGGCGCGTCGGGCGCGACCTCGCGCTGCTGGCACGCGACGGAGTGGCCACGCCGCTGCACGGCGGTGCATCGTCCGCCATGCCGCACAAGAAGAACCCGGTGGATGCGGTCCTCCTGGTCGCGAACGGGCTCCGCGTGAGCGGACCGGTCGCGGTCCTCCAGGTCGCCTCGCTCAGCTACGACGCCCGGCCGGCCGGCGAGTGGCACGCCGAGTGGCAGGCCTGGCGGGAGACGCTCCGGCTGGCCGCTGAGAGCGCATCGCTGCTCCAGAACGCCGCGGACGATCTCGTGATCCAGGCGCGGCGCGCCCCTGCGACGACGACGACCGCTCCGCGCGGAGCACGCGAGGTCGATGCGGCCATCGCCCGATTCGAGCGCCTGAGGGAAGGGGACCGCTCATGACTCCGATCCGGTTGCGAGGGTCCATGGCGCCGGCCGCACCGACAGCGGTCGAGGCGCCGCTCCTCGTCCTCTTGCCGTCACTGGGGACGACAACAGAGCTGTGGGACGGGGTGGTCGAACGGCTGGCCGCTCGGGACGACCGGCCGCGCATCCTGCGCATCGATCTTCCCGGTCACGGAGCGTCACCGGCGGCGCGGTCCCGCTTCACGGTCGCGGACCTCGCTCGCGGAGTCCTCGACGTGGTCGACGAGGTCGGCGGCGGTGCGTTCCACATCGCCGGCGACTCCCTGGGCGGTGCCATCGCCCTCGAGCTGGCCATCGCGGCGTCCGAGCGCGTGCGCTCTCTGACGATGTTCTGCTCCGGAGCGGCGATCGGTACCCCGGAGGGCTGGGCGGACCGCGCCGCGCAGGTCCGCGCCGCAGGGACCGCGTCGGTCGTGGCCGGAAGCGCCGAGCGCTGGTTCGCGCCGGGATACCTCGACCGCCACCCGGACGGACCGGGCGGTCGCGCTCTGCGCACCCTTGTCGATGTCGACGACGAGTCGTACGCCCTGTGCTGTGAGGCGCTCGCCGCCTTCGACCGGCGCGCGGACCTCGGTGCGGTCGCCGCGCCCGCCGTCGTCGTGGCCGGCGCCCACGACGCCGTCACCACCCCCACGCTCATGCGCGAGCTCGCCTACGGGATCCCGGGCGCACGGTTCGTCGAACTTCCCGACGCGGCCCATCTCATCCCGCTGGAGGACCCGGACGCATCCGCCGACCTGCTGGTGGCCGCCGTCGTTCTGTCGGATGCGGGCGACAGGGGGATGCGCGTGCGCCGCGCCGTGCTCGGGGACGCGCACGTCGACCGCGCGAACGCGAACATCACCCCGGAGACGGCCGCCTTCCAGGACTTCATCACGCGGTACGCCTGGGGCGAGGTCTGGGCGCGCCCGCAGCTGACGCGTCAGCAGCGCTCGATCGCGACCCTCGCGAGCCTGGTCACGGGCGGGCACGAGAACGAGTTCCGCATGCACGTGCACGCGGCGTTGCGCAACGGACTGACCCGGGCGGAGATCGCGGAGGTCGTCCATCACACCGCGCTCTACGCCGGTCTCCCGGCGGCGAACAGCGCGATGGCCGTCCTGCGCGAGGTGCTCGACGAATCCGACCAGACAGAGGAGTCTCATGGATAAGACGTATGCGTCGGCTGCCGAGGCGGTCGCCGACATCGCGGACCGCGCATCGCTCGCGGTCGGCGGCTTCGGCCTGTCGGGCGTGCCGATCGTGACGATCCGGGCGCTGCTCGAACGCGGCGTGAGCGGTCTCGAGGTGGTCAGCAACAACTGCGGCGTGGATGGCTGGGGCCTGGGTGAACTGCTCGCCGCCGGACGCATCCGCCGCGTCATCGCGAGCTACATCGGCGAGAACAAGGAGTTCGCTCGCCAGTACCTCGGTGGCGAGGTGGAGGTGGAGCTCACGCCGCAGGGAACACTCGCCGAGCGTTTGAGGGCGGGCGGCGTCGGCATCCCCGCGTTCTTCACGGCCACCGGCGCGGGCACGGCCGTGTCGGACGGTGGAATGCCCATCCGGTACGCTCCGGACCGCTCCGTCGCGGAGGAGAGCGCGCCCAAGGAACTGCGACCGTTCGACGTCTTCGGATCGGTGCGCGAATACGTGCTGGAGACCGCCATCCGCACCGATTTCGGGCTCGTGCGCGCCGCGGTCGGCGACCGCCATGGCAACCTCCGCTTCGAGAAGTCGACCCGCAATTTCAACCCGCTGGCCGGGATGGCCGGTCGGGTGACCATCGCCGAGGTGGACGAACTGGTCGAGCCGGGAGTGCTCGGCCCGGATGACATCCACCTTCCGGGCATCTACGTGGACCGCGTCATCGCCCTCACCCCGGAGCAGTCCGCGGACCTTCCGATCGAGAAGGTCACTGTCCGCCCACGATCCGAAGGAGCCTGACATGGCACGCAGCCGCGACGAGATGGCCGCCCGGGCCGCACGGGAGCTGGAGGACGGCACGTACGTCAACCTGGGCATCGGCCTGCCCACGCTCATCCCGAACCACCTGCCGGAAGACGTGCATGTCGTGTTGCATTCCGAGAACGGCATACTCGGCGTCGGGCCCTATCCGTGGGAGGGCGAAGAGGATCCGAAGCTGATCAACGCGGGCAAGGAGACGGTCACGGTCCTGCCGGGCGCCAGCTACTTCGACTCGGCCACCTCGTTCGGGATGATCCGCGGTGGCCGCATCGCCACCGCGGTGCTCGGAGCCATGCAGGTGTCGGCGAGCGGCGACATCGCGAACTGGGCTGTGCCCGGGAAGATGGTCAAGGGGATGGGCGGGGCCATGGACCTCGTGAACGGCGCCGAGCGGGTGATCGTGGTGATGGAGCACGTCGCCAAGGACGGTTCGCCCAAGCTCGTCGAGCAGTGCACCCTCCCGCTCACGGGGCGCGGGTGCGTCGACCGCATCATCACCGACCTTGCGGTCATCGACGTCACCGACGATGGGCTGGTGCTCCGAGAGCTCGCGCCCGGCGTGACCGAGCAGCAGGTGATCGATGCGACCGGTGCCCCGATCGTCGTCGCGCTGGAGGCGGTCGATGCCTGAGCTGCGTGAGGCCGTGATCTGCTCGCCGCTCCGCACCCCGGTGGGGAGGTTGGGCGGAGCGCTCGCCGGTGTTGCCGCCGTCGACCTCGCCGAGACCGTGCTGCGCGCGCTTCTCGAGCGCACCGGCATCGATCCGTCCGCGGTCGAGGGGGTCATCGGCGCGCAGGGGTACCCGACGATGGAGGCGCCCGCGTTCGGACGGGTCGCCGCCCTCGATGCCGGCTTCCCGGTGACGACGACGGGCTACCAGCTGGACCGCCGCTGCGGCTCGGGCCTCCAGGCCGTGATCAACGCGGCGATGGAGATCCAGACCGGCGCCAGCGAGGTGCTCATCGCCCTCGGCGCCGAGTCCATGTCGAACGCGCCGCTGTACACCGAGCAGGGGCGCCGCGGCGTTCCGGCGGGCGGCCTCCTGCTGCACGACGCGCTGGCGCGGGGACGGGAGACGGTCGGCGGCCGGAACTTCCCGACCCCGGAGGGCAACGTCGGGTCGGCGGAGGAGCTCCGGCGTGAGTACGGCATCCCGAGGGAGGCGCAGGACGCGTTCTCTCTGCGATCGCACCAGCGTGCCGTCGCCGCCCAAAAGTCCGGCGCCTTCGACGCCGAACTCGTGCCCGTGACGGTCCGCGGCAGGCGCGGAGACAGCGTCGTCGACCGGGACGAGCATCCCCGGGCGGACACGACGCTGGAGGCACTGGCCGGACTGCGCCCCATCCTGGGCCGCGACGACCCGGATGCGACCGTGACCGCGGGCAACTCGAGTGGCCAGAACGACGCGGCCGCCGCGGCGATCGTCACCACCCCCGAGCGCGCCGGGGAGTTGGGGCTCGTGCCTCTGCTCCGGCTCCGTTCGTGGGCGGTCGCCGGCAACGACCCCCGCGTGTTCGGGGTCGCGCCCGTTCCCGCGGCGAACCGCGCCCTCCAGCGCGCCGGCCTCACCTGGTCGGACATCGACGTCATCGAGCTCAACGAAGCTTTCGCGGTCCAGGTGTTGGCCTGCCTCGAAGACTGGGGCATCGACGCCGAGGACCCGCGGCTCAATCCGCGCGGCAGCGGTATCTCCCTCGGTCATCCCATCGGGGCCACCGGCCTGCGCATGCTCGCGACGCTCGCGCACGAGCTCTCGGCCCTCGACGGATCGCTGGCCGTCGAGACGATGTGCATCGGCGGCGGCCAGGCCCTCGCCGCCGTCTTCGAGCGTCTCTGAACGGAGCTCAGCCCTCCTGCTGGAGCTTGATCGCAGCCAGCGCCTTGGTGTCCAGCCGCTCACGGATCTCCGCATAGCGCGCCTCGCTGATCCGGTAGAAGAGCAGGGGGACGATGGCGAGCGCGGCGGCGATCGCCGGGCCGATGTTGACGACGAGGTTGATGCCGTGGAGCACCTCGGCGGGCTGCTGGTGCGCCGAGGCGACGTACCCGATCGCGCCGAGGAGCGCGATGCCCACGGCGCCGCCGACCGCGCTCGCGATCTTCGTCGCCAGGCTCGTCAGTGCGTAGGAGGTGCCGTCCGTACGGATGCCCGTCTTGTCCTCCGCGTAGTCGATGGCATCGGAGACCATCGCGAGAACCAGGGGGATGCCGTACGAGCTCAGGCCGTAGAGGGCGGTGAGCCCGATCACCACGCCGATGTCCTCCCAGCCGGTGAGGAACAGCGCGGTCAGGACGACGGCCTGCGCGGCGAACGAGATCATCAGCATGTTCCGCTTGCCGAAGCGGCGGCCGAGCCGCGAGAACACCAGGATGCCGACCACGGTCGAGAGCGGTGCCAGCGCCATGAGCAGCGAGACGAGGGCGTAGTTCCCCACGTTGTTGAGGTAGTAGAACAGCACGACGCTGAGACGGCCGAACAGGGAGGTCAGCGACAGCAGGAGCACGACGAAGAGCAGCATGAGCTGTCCGTTGCCGAGGACGAGCCGGAACGTCGTCGAGAACGGGACATGATCCCTGCGTACCGGCTTCACGACCTCCCTGGACGTCGCGAACACCAGGAAGAACAGCGGGAGCGCGGCGACGGCGAAGACCGCAGCGGCGATGGTGTATCCCTGCGCCGTCGGGTGGCTCCCGTCACCACCGCTGAAGGCGAGGATGATCGGGAGGATCGCGACACCCAGGACCACGCCGCCGATGTTCGTGCCGATCATGCGCCACGAGTTGAGCGAGACACGGTCGGCCGTCCGCTCCGACATCACGGTGCTCAGCGCGCCGTACGGCACATTGACGCTGGAGTAGAGGGCTCCGAGCAGCCCGTACGTGAGGACGGCCCAGATCACCGCGCCGATGCTCTTGCCGTCGAACGGGGCCGTGAAGGTGAGCACGACCATGATCGAGAGAGGCACCATCCCGTAGAGGATCCACGGGCGGAAGCGCCCGAAGCGGCTGCGGGTGCGCTCGGCGAGTGCGCCGATGAACGGGTCGATCACGGCGTCGAAGACGCGGGCGACGAGGATCAGCACAGCCACTGTTCCTGCGGCGATCCCGACCATGTCCGTGTAGAAGACCGCGAGGAAGGAACTCGTGATCGTCCAGATGAATTGGCTGGCGATGTCGCCGAAGCCGTAGATGACGCGGGTGCGCAGGGGAAGCGCCGGGCCGGCGGTGATCGTGCCGGTCGCCGCGGTGACGGCGGCGGGAGCGCTCGACTGGTCGGTCGTGGTTGCCATGGTTCTCCGAACACTTCATCGTGTGCGACATCGAGCGTACCGACTCGACATCGTGCGGTAGGACTGAGCGATAAGTTATGCTGAAATCAGACGTAAGTCAAAATGAAACAGACTTATCTCGCGTTCGTCGCTCCCGCTACGCCCGTCAATGAAGAAAGGCACGGCCCCGAACATGTCTGAAACGCTCGACGCGCTCATCCTCTCGGGTCACATGACCCGGGAGCACGACAACGAGTTCCGCAGCTTCCGGCAGCACAACGTCTGGCTCACCACCCTGCTCGAGGACACCGGGCGCTTCCGGGTCCGGGTCGTCGAGGACCCCCGAGGACTCGGGCCCGAGATCATCGACAAGTACGACGTGGTGATCGTCGTCTTCGAGGGGCGCGACGGCTACCACGAGAAGGCGACCGGTTTCGGCCCGGAGACCGATGCCGCCCTCCTGAAGTTCGTCCACGACGACGGCAAGGGCATCGTGTGGTTCCACGGTTCGGCCGCGCAGGAGGACGACTGGGGCTACCCGGACGAGTACAACGTGATGCGCGGCTCACGGCTGACGGTGGGCGGTGGTCTACGCCCGCGTCCCTGGGGAGAGGCGCAGCTCGACACGACGGAGCCACGGCACGCGATCACCGAGGGCATCAGCGCTCGCTGGACCGTCACGGGCGACGACATCCTCACGGGTGTCGAGATCCTCGACGGCGCGCAGGTCCTGCTGACGACGTTCGACGACCTCGAGTCGTACGAGAAGGCGCCGGTCTGGCCCATGTCGCACTACCCGGTCGCCATCCCTCCGGAGGGCGTCGCCGCGCTTCCCGGCATGAACACCGATCAGCCGATCGCCTGGATCAACGAGTACGGCGCGGGCCGCTCGTTCACGATCACGATCGGCCACGACATCGACACCTTCCGCCGGATCGAGTTCATACGGATGTTCCCCCGTGGTGTCGAGTGGGCCGCGACGGGCGATGTCACGCTGAACGGCCCGGACCGTCGAGGCGAGCGACGCTTCCTCCCCTGGCCGTACTACAACCACGAGGGATGACCGTCGCCTCCGGCGGCTGAGGAGCGCCCGCCGCCCTCTTCGGCATAGGATGTCCGTCGCTCGATGCAGGGCGGAAGGCGAGGCGGGTCGGTGGGCGATGAGCGGGTGACGATCGTCGACGTCGCGAACAAGGCCGGCGTCGCGATCAGCTCCGTCTCGAGCGCGCTCAACGGGCGGCCCGGGGTCTCGGACGTCACGCGCGAGCGCATCATCCGGATCGCGTCGGAACTCGGCTTCGTCCCCTCGCTCCGGGCCAAGAGCCTGTCCGGGCGGCGCGCGTTCACGGTCGGCCTCGTCCTGCACCGGGATCCGGATGTGCTCGAGCTCGACCCGTTCTTCGGCGGGTTCATCGGCGGCATCGAGGATGCGATCGATCCCCGCGGGTACGCGCTCGTCCTCCAGATCAGCGCCGAATCCGACAAGGTGCTCCAGCGGTACGAGAAGCTCGCGGCCGACCGTCGCGTCGACGGCGTGTTCATCAACGACCTGGAGGTCGACGACCCGCGCATCGCGTTGGTCCAGCGGCTCGGGCTGCCCGCCGTCGCCATCAACCCGGGCAGCGGCTTCCCGATCCCCGCGGTGCGCGAGGACCCTGACGCCGGGATCCGGGCCACCCTCCGGCACCTGGTCGACCTCGGGCACCGGCGCATCGCCTACGTCAGCGGCCGCCCCAACATGACGCACTCGGTGGAGCGCGAGAACTCCTGGCGTGCGGGGTTGCGCGAGCTGGGGCTGGAGCCCGGACCGGTGGTCCCCGGCGAGTTCACCTACCTCGGCGGCGCGGCTGCCGCATCCATCCTGCTCGACTCGGCCGACCCGCCGACCGCGGTGATGTGCGCGAACGACCTGTCGGCCATCGGCCTCATCGCCCAGGCGCAGCACCTCGGCGTGGATGTGCCGGGCCAGCTGTCGGTCGCCGGCTTCGACGACATCCGGCTCGGCACCTACGTTCGGCCGTCCCTCACCACGGTGCACACCTCGCCGCGGACGCTGGGGAGGGAGTCGGGCAGGATGCTCGTCGACCTGATCGAGGAGGGCGTCGTCGACGACGTCCGGATCCCCGACGCCGAGATGATCGTCCGCGATTCGACGGGGCCGGCGCGCGCGCAGCGCTGATCGCGGTCGGGCGGCGAGCTCGGTCGGGCTTGCATTTGCATGCCGAGGCGTGCCACCATGTCGTCACCGAAACGTTTCGGTAACCTGCGCTTGCAGAACCGAAACGTTTTTGTACCCGATACACCTGCACACATCCCGAAACTCGACGAGGAGACAACACATGGCAACGAAGAGGTTGCGCGGCGCGACCCTGGGCCGGCGGCTGATCGCCGGCGCGGTCGCCGCAGCCACGATCGGCGCACTCGCCGCCTGCTCCAGCGGCGGCGGATCGACAGATGGAGAGCCGAGCGGGAAGCTGCAGCTTCTCGTCTCGAGCAGCGACGCCACGGACGCCGGCTTCCGGGCGATCAACGAGGCCTTCGAGAAGCAGTACCCGAAGGTGGACGTCGTCTTCTCCACCGTCTCGAACGACAACTACCCCGCGACAAAGTCGTCGCGCCTCACGGCGGGCAACCTCGACCTCTTCGTCGTGAAGGGCCTCATGGAGACGCCGTCGTACGCGAAGGACGCGGCCACCGACGACGCGCGTCTCGCCAAGGCGGGCGGCCTGGTCGACCTCACGGGCGAGTCGTTCCTCAAGCAGTACACGCCGACCCTGCTCGAAACGCAGGCGATCGACGGCAAGCAGTACGCGGTCCCGACCGGCGTCAGCTACTACACGGGCGTCTTCTACAACAAGAAGATCTTCGCCGACAACGGGCTCACGATCCCGACGACCTGGAGCGAGTTCACCGCTGTGGTCGACGCCCTCAAGGCCAAGGGCGTCACGCCGTTCGGCATGGGTGGAAAGGACAGCTGGCCAGCCGGATTGCCGATGCTCGCCTCCGTCACGGCGAACTATCCGACGCTCGCCGACAAGCAGCAGCTGGCCAAGGACCTCTGGACGAACAAGGCCAAGCTCACGGACCCGACCGAGGTCAAGGTGCTGAAGCAGACCGAGTACGTGCTGCAGAACTCGCAGGAGGGAGCTGCGGGAGCCGACTACACGTCCATCCCGTCGGGCTTCGCTGCGGGCGACTTCGCGATGACGGTCGACGGCACCTGGGACCAGCCGACGATCGACGCTGCCGTCGCCAAGAAGTTCGACTACGGGTACTTCCCGTTCCCGGGTTCCGACAACGCGGCGGACAACGCCCTGCTCAACGGCAAGACGGAGCTCCAGCTCGCCGTCCCGACCTCGGCGAAGAACAAGACGGCGGCGCTCGCGTGGCTGAAGTTCTTCTCCGACAAGAAGAACTACGAGCTGTTCCTGCAGAAGTCCGGCTTCTCGTCGGCTCAGCCCGGAATCTCCACCAGCGCGTTCCTCCAGTCGATCGGCGACTACACCAAGTCGTACGAGCCCGCCTGGGACCAGGTCTGGTTCGCCAACAACAAGGCGGGCCAGGACGCGGTCTTCCCGTTCAACTACCCGGCGCTGAGCCCGCTCGGCTCCGCAACGCCCGAGCAGGCCGCCGAGGCCGCGCAGAAGGCGTGGTCGGCCGCCGGCTGACCCTCCGTCGGGAGGGTGGCCGACCACGGGCCGGCCACCCTCCCGGGAGTCGAGAGACACATGACTGAATCGTTCCCCTTCCCCCGCCGCACGCCGGTCCGCGTCACCTTCGGGCTCGGGATGCTGCTATTGGGCATCTTCGGCTTCGTTCCGGCGGTCGGCGTGCTGATCGCCTCGCTCACCGACCTGCGCGGCCTCCCCGGCCTCCCGATCAACTTCGTCGGCCTGCAGAACTACATCGACTTCTTCTCGCCCGCCAAGTGGGCGGACAGCGCGAACGCCCTGCGCAACACGATCATCTTCGCCGTGGTGAGCACGGTGCTGCAGATCGTCGTCGCCCTGGCCGTCGCGGTGCTCCTCAACCGCCGGCTGAAGGGCCGCGACTTCTACCGGGCCGTGGTGTTCATGCCCACGATCCTGGGCGTGACGGTCACTGGGCTGGTCTGGTCGCTGATCTTCAATGTGAGCGGCGGACCGGCCGCATCCCTGCTCGGCCTCTTCGGCGGGCACTCCGCGTTCTTCGGCGACCCGAAGCTGGCGCTTGCCCTGGTGATCCTCGTCCAGGTGTGGATGGTGCTCGGCGTCTCGGTCATCATCTTCCTGTCCGGCCTCCAGGCCGTTCCGGAGGAGCTCAACGAGGCGGCGGAGATCGACGGGGCGAGCGGCTGGCAGCGCTTCCGCAGCATCACCATCCCCCTGCTGGCGCCGTCCATCACCGCGAACGTCCTGCTGGGCATCGTCAACGCGCTCCAGAGTTACCAGCTCATCTACGTGCTCAGCGGTCCGAACAACCGCTCCACCCAGGTGCTCTCCCTGCTCGTCTACGTGCAGGGCTTCGGCGGCGCCTCGGGGACGACGCTGTCGCAGTCGCAGGGCTATGCGGCGGCCGTATCGATGGTCCAATTCTTTCTGGTGGCCATCGTCTCGATCATCGCTCTGCTGATTCTCCGCCGACGGGAGGCGAGACTGTGACGACCACCACCGAACAGGTGACGACGCCGACGACCGAGTCGCTGCCGGAGGCATCCGGCCCACACCGCGTCACGGTGTCGCGCCGTCGCCGGCGCCTGCCGATCGGCGCGTACATCTGCGCGCTCATCCTCATGGTCGTGTTCCTCTTCCCCCTGCTCTACCTGCTCAACACCGCGCTGAAGTCCCAGGCCGAGTTCGTCGCGAACCCGGTCGGGATCGTCTCCAACCCGCAGTGGGGCAACTTCGCGACGGCGTGGGAGAAGGGCGACTTCGGCGCGTACATCCTGAACAGCGTCCTCTACACGGCGGCCGGGTCGGCGATCGGCACCCTCCTCACCCTGGTGCTGGCGTTCCCCGTCGCACGCGGTTACATCCGCGGCGCGAAGTACTGGTCCATCGTCTTCGTGCTGGTGCTGTTCCTTCCGAACGCCTTGATCACCCAGTTCCAGCTGCTGCTGCGGCTCGGGCTCTACGACACGCAGCTCGGCTACATCCTGCTGGTCGGTGTCGGGGTCGGCGTCGGGCCCCTGCTGCTGAGCGGGTTCGTGAAGTCCATCCCGCGCGAACTCGACGAAGCCGCCGCGATGGACGGCGTCGGCTATTGGCGCTACCTCTTCACGTTCATCCTGCCGCTGGCCCGGCCGGCGCTGGTGACCGTGTTCATCCTGCAGGCCGTGTGGATCTGGAACGAGATCATCCTCGCGACCGTCCTGCTCGCCGACCCCACCAAGTTTCCGGTGACCGTCGGGCTCTACGCCTTCAAGGGGACGTACGGCAACCAGTGGCCGCTGCTCGCGGCCGCGACGTTCATCGTCGCCGCCCCGCTGATCGTCGGCTACATCTTCATCCAGCGCTACCTGGTCAACGGCGTCGTCGGCGCCGTCAAGGGCTGACCCCGTCCACGCATCACCCCATCCGCTAGAGAGGTCCTGTTGTCCACCACCATCCCCGCCCGCACCACCGCCGTCGCCATCCCGTACGCGCTGGAGCGCATCGGCATCGTCATGGAGCCCGACCCGGCCGACCCGCGCCAGGTCGAGGGTGTGCTGAACCCCGCGACCGTGCAGGACCCGGACGGCACGGTGCACCTGTTCCCGCGGCTGGTCGCCGAGCAGAACGTGTCGCGGATCGGTCGGGCGCGTGTCGTCGTGACCGACGGTGTGCCGACCGGCGTCGCGGACCTCGAGATCGCCCTCCAGGCGCAGCGGGGATGGGAGCACGGTACGGCCCACGGCGGGGTGGAGGACCCGCGCATCACCCCGCTCAACGACCTCGGCATCCACGTGATGAGCTACGTCGCGTTCGGGCCGCTCGGACCGAAGCCCGCTCTCGCCGTGTCGACCGACGGCCGCGAGTGGAGGCGGCTCGGCCCCATCCAGTTCGCCTACGACGACGCCCTCGACACCGACCTCAACCTCTTTCCGAACAAGGACGTCGTGTTCTTCCCGGAGGTCGTGCCCGACCCGGAGGGCCGCCCGAGCTTCGCCATGCTGCACCGGCCCATGTGGGACTTCGGGTTCGTCCGGCCGGACGAGCGACCGCCGCTTCCCGCGGGCGTGACGGACGACCGCGCGAGCATCTGGATCTCCTACGTGCCGGTGGACGACGCCGTGCAGGACATCACCGCGCTCACCCGCCCCGGAGGCCACCGCTTCGTCGCAGGCCCCGAATACGAGTGGGAGGCCCTGAAGATCGGCGCCGGCCCCGCGCCTCTCCGCGTGCCGGAGGGCTGGCTGCTTCTCCACCACGGCGTCACCGGCAGCCTGCCGGGCGGATCGTTCGTGCCCCAGGCGTTCACCGTCCGCTACGTGGTCGGCGCCATGCTCCTCGACGCCGACGACCCCTCGCGCGTGCTCGCCCGCACGAGCGAGCCCCTGATGGCCCCGGAGACCGCGGACGAGACCGCGGGAACCGTGGCGAACGTGCTCTTCCCCACGGCGATCGAGAAGATCGACGGAGAGCATGTCGTCTTCTACGGCGCAGCCGACACGCGGATCTGCGTCGCCCGGCTCGTCCGCATCCCCTGACCCACCTCCAGCGAACAAGGAGTCCAACGCAATGACGCGTCATCCCGAAGACCCGAACGCTCCACGTCCAACGCTCCTCCGCCGCTCGCGCCTCTCGGCGTTCGTGGCCTTCCTCGTCGCGGCCCTCCTGAGCGCGGCCGGTCTCGCAGCGCCCGCCCAGGCGGCGGACCTGCAGACAGACGTCTCCACGATCGTCACCCGGCTGCAGGACTACTACCTGAGCCAGGGGGATGAGGTGCAGATCGCCAACGGCATCTACCTGGCGCAGACCAGCAACGCGCTCGATTACGTCGCCTCGCAGAACGCTGACGGCTCGTGGTCGGACGTGAACTACCAGGACACGACGAGCTCGGCGAACGGCAAGACGTGGGATGCCTACAAGGCGCTCTACCGGATGGTCGCCATCGCGCAGGCCTACCGCGAGACGTCGGCGAAGGGCTACCACGACCCCGCGCTGATCGCCGCGGAGGAACGCGCGCTCGCGTACTGGGATCAGGTGAACCCGGGGAACACGAACTGGTGGGAGACCGAGATCGGCGAGTCGATCGCGATGGGTCGCATCTCGATCTTCGTCGGCGACGAGCTGAGCGCCGATGCCGCAGCTCTGGCGATCAAGCACAACCAGGGCAAGCTGGACCCGGCCGGCGCGAACGGCGCCTGGCGCACCTCCGACTACCTGTACAAGGCGCTCGCCACCCGCGACGCCGCCGCGATCACGGCGGGATTCGCCACGATGGTGCAGACGGTGGCGGTCGACGACTCGGGCACCGTGCAGGAGGCGGTGCAGCCGGACTCGACGTTCTGGGCGCACGGCGCGCAGCTCTACAGCGAGGGCTACGGGATGGCCCTGTTCACCATGGTGGCGATGTGGGCGGACTCCGCCCGCGGCACGAGCCTGGCCTTCACCCGCGACCAGCTGGACACGATCGCGTTCTACATCGTCGACGGCACCCGCTGGCTGATCCGCGGCGAGATCGAGATGCTGTACCTCCTCTACCGGCCGGCGACCACGGTCGACGGGATCACGAGCTACGGCGCCGTCTTCCTGGACCCGCTCGACCGGATGGCGCGCACCGACCCGCTCTACGCGACGGCCTACCGGCAGATGGCCGACAACATCCGTGGGAAGACGGCCGGCAACGGCGTCACCGGTGACAAGTACTTCTGGCGCTCCGAGTTCTCCTCGCACCAGCGGGCCGACTACGGCATCGTGACCGGTCTGAACTCGAGCCGGACCGTGGGAAGCGAGTACCGCTCCACCCTCCGCAAGGACGTCGGCAACGAGATCGTCTGGAACCGCACAGGCACGACGGCGATCCAGGTGACGAACAAGGAGTACACCGACCTCGGACCGGCGTTCGACTGGTACCACTACCCCGGCACGACCGTGCCCTACGTGAAGGAGACCACGCTCGGCAAGGACGGCCGCTCCGCCAATGGCGGCGCGTTCACCGGCGGCGTCTCGGACGGCACCTACGGTGCGAGCGTGGAGAGCCTCGACCGCGCGGGCACGCAGGCGCAGAAGAGCTACTACTACTTCGACGACGAGATGGTGGCGCTCGGCGCGGGCATCCAGTCGTCCTCGACCGCGCCCATCCACACCACCGTCAACCAGGTCGCCGCGAAGGACAACGCCTCGGTCGACGGTCAGAAGGTCGCGCCCGGCACCGACGGGAAGGTCGTCGCCGATCCGTCGTGGGCGTACAACGACAAGGTCGGGTACGTGTTCCCGTCCGACCAGGCGGTGACGGTGTCCGACAAGACGCAGACGGGCAGCTACTACGGCGACCAGCCGGAGAGCCACGACGCGTTCACGCTGTACTTCGATCACGGGACGACGCCCAGCGGCGCCGGATACCAGTACATCGTGCTGCCGGCGAAGTCGGCAGCGCAGACCCAGGCCTACGCGGCGAACCCCGCCGTGAAGATCCTCCGCAACGACACCTCGGTGCAGGCGGTGCAGCATCCCGGCCTCAAGCGGACGATGGCGACCTTCTACCGCGCCGGCTCGCTCGACCTCGGCGACGGCCGCACGCTCTCGGTGAGCCAGCCGAGCATCGTGATGCTCGACGAGTCCTCCGGCACCCCGGTCGTGAGTCTGTCGAACCCCAGCCAGCCCGGCCTGCTCGTGGATGTGGCGCTGAGCGGAGGCGCGTCGGCGTCGCGCGGCACCTTCGTGCTCGGCACCGGTGCGAACCTCGGGAAGACCGTCACGGAGCCGCTGGTGGCGGACGACTCGGACGGCTCGCCCTACACGGCAAGCGGTTCGGTCGCGGGCCACGGCCCCGCGCGTGCGGGTGACGCCGACCAGACGACCGCATGGCAGTCGTCCGGTGCGGCGCCATGGCTGAGCCAGCGGCTCGCCGCCGGCACCTACGCCATGGGCGCGGACATCGACTGGGGCGCCGACTACGCCACGCGCTTCCTCATCCAGACCTCTCTCGACGGGACGACCTGGACCGATCAGTCGCTGGTCCAGAACGGCACGGGAGGACACCAGCACGTCGACTTCCCGGCGGTCGCGGCGAACTTCGTCCGCATCCTGCCCCTGGACGGCCCGGGAGGCGGCTCCTACTCGGTGACCGAGTTCGCGGCGTTCGCCCGCGCGAACCTCGCGCTCGGCGCGCCGACCACCGCCTCCGACGGGACGAGCCCGGCGAGCGCGACCGACGGGAACGCGACCACCCGCTGGATCGCCGACAGGACCGGATCGCCGGATACCTCGTGGCTCCAGGTCGACCTCGGCAGCGTGCGGAAGATCGGCGCCGCGAGGCTGTTCTGGGAGGCGTCCTACGCCAGCCAGTACAAGATCCAGGTCTCGGATGACGGCAGCACCTGGCGCGACGCCTACACGACGCCCGCCGCCGGAAGCGATGGCGGCACCGACCTCGTCGCGCTCAACGCGACAGGACGCTACGTCCGGATGCAGACCGTGAAGCGGGCGCTCACCACCTACGGCGTCTCGGTGTGGGAGTTCGAGGTGTTCGGCGACAGCGCCATCACCACTGCGCCCGCATCGGCCGGGCGGGTGAACCTCGCTCTCGGGAAGCCCACCACAGCGGACAGCGTGTACAACAACCTCGCGAACGTGCAGGCTCCGGCGGCGACGGACGGCTCGAAGACCACCAAGTGGTCTTCCGCCCGACCCTCCGGCACGGCGCCGTACACCAACCGCAACTGGCTGCAGGTCGACCTGGGCACGGTCCGTCCGGTGTCTCAGGCGGTCGTCGAGTGGGAGAGCGGCAACTCGACCGACTACCAGCTCGAGGGATCGGTGAACGGAAGCGACTGGACGCCGCTGGCCCGCGTGCAGAACACCGGCACCGCCGACCACCGTCGCGACACCACCTCGTTCCCGACCGCGGAAGTGCGGTACGTCCGCGTCATCGGGTCGCCGGCGACCAAGTACGGACTCAACATCTGGGAGTTCGAGGTCTACGGCGGATACAGCCTGGCGTGCCCGGCGCCGGTGAACGCGGACAGGGACAGCACGGCCACCCTCGCCGCGACCGTCACCCCGCTCGTCGACGGCGACTCCTTCACGGCGTACTCGCTCGACCCGTCCGTCGCGGCGGTGGCGTCCGCACCCCAGGCGGCCGCCGATGGGACGGTCTCCGTCGGCCTGAAGACCGGGGCGCCCGGCAGCACGTCCGTCGTGCTCGTGCACAGTGCAGGGGACGAGTTCGTCCGCTGCCCGGTCACGGTGGCGGTCGACACGAGCGCTCTGCAGGCACAGGTGGATCGGGCCAACGGTCTCGACAGCACGGTGTACACGCCGGCCACCTGGTCGCCCGTGCTGCCCGCGCTGGAGGCCGCGAAGGCGACGCTCACGGCGGCCGACGCCACACAGCCCGCGATCGACGCGAGCACCGCTGCGCTGAAGGCGGCTCTCGACGGTCTGCGCGCCACCGCCGTCGTCAGCGCGCCCGCTGTCAGCACGAAGTGGGGGACGGCGGCGACGGTCACCGTCACGGTCACCTCACCGCTCCCGGTCTCCGGGAAGGTCGCTCTCACCGAGGGGGACAAGGACCGCGGGGTCGCATCCCTGACGGGCGGTGTCGCCACGTTCACCCTGCCGCCTGGTCTCGCAGCGGGCGACCACGTGCTGACCGCGACCTACAGCGGCAGCGACACGGTCGCCGGTGCCAGCACGACGCTGACCGTCACCGTGGTGCTGCCTGCCGCCTGGAGCAAGACGACGTCCTACAAGACGGGCGACATCGTCAGCTACAAGGGTTCCGTCTACAAGGCGGGGTGGTCCACGAAGGGCGAGCAGCCCGGGCTCAGCAACACCGGAGCCTGGCAGGAACTGGCGATGACCGAGAGCGGTGCCGCCGTGTGGACGCCGTCCCGCGTCTTCGCTGCGGGTGACGCCGTCGTGTACCAGGGCAAGACCTTCCTGGCCGGCTGGTACAGCCGTGGCGATGTCCCGGGGTCGGTGACGGGACCGTGGCAGGAGATGGCCACCGCACCGGACGGCACCGCGTTGTGGACGCCGTCGCGCATCTTCACCGCGGGCGACCGGGCCAGCTACAAGGGAGTCGTCTACGTCGCGAAGTGGTGGACCCGCAACCAGGCTCCGGGTGACGTCAACGGCCCGTGGGCCGTGGCGCGGTAGGGGACGGGGCGCCGAGGTGGGAGCCGGTTCGGGTCCGGATCCCGCCTTCGGCGCCGCCCAGCAGCCGGGGGAGCGGCGCATCACCATCGCGGACGTCGCCGCGCGAGCGGGTGTCTCCAAGAGCGCCGTCTCGTTCGTTTTCAACGGTCGTCGCGGCCTCAGCCAGGTGACGACCGACCGCATCGTGCGGGCGGCGCGGGAGCTCGGCTGGCGGCCGAACTCCCGCGCCCGGGCGCTCTCGGCGCGCCGGCCGCGGAGTGCGGGCGTGGTGATCCGCAGCGACGGTTCGGGAGCGGACTCCGATCTGGGCGGGTTCCTCCACGGACTCGGGGATGCGCTCGCCACGACGGGCGCCGTCCTCGTCGTCCGCGTCGTCACGACGGGCGTGGAGGAGCAGGAGGTCTACTCCGGATTCGTCCGCGAGTCCCAGGTCGACGTCGTCCTTCTCCTCGGCATGCGGATCGGCGACGAGCGTCCGGACGTTCTGACGGCTCTCGGTCTGCCGTTCGTGGTGGCCGACGACGCGGGGGCGTCCGGCGCCGACGCGGAGGGGATGCGGCTGGCGATCCGTCACCTGCACGCGCTCGGCCACCGGCGGGTCGCGCTGGTCGCCGACGGATCGCTCGTCCGGTCGGCCCGGCGGATCGCCGTGTTCGTCGAGGAGTCGCGCCTCCTCGACGTGGACGCCCGCGTGTTCCGTGCCGACTCGTCTTCGCCCTCCGTCGCGGCCGCCAGTGTAGGTCTCCTCGATGGAACCGTCCCGCCGACCGCGATCCTCTATGAGTGCGACGTCCTCGCGGCCACCGGGATGCAGGCCGCACAGCGTCGGGGCATGGCCGTCCCGGAGGAACTGTCGGTCGTCGCTCTCGACGACGGGCCGATTGCCCTCGCGACCACGCCCTCCCTCTCGGCCGTACGCAGCGACGCCGACGCCTGGGGTCGGGCATGCGGACGCCTCCTGGCCGACCGCATCGGCGGTGGAGAACCCGGCGAATTCGCGCTTGCTCCCTCGGAACTCGTCGCGCGGGGCAGTACCGGCCCGCCACCCCATCCACTCGACCACGAAAGGTCCCGCTGATGCCCCGTCTCGTCGCCTTCGATCTCGATGACACCCTCGCTCCGTCGAAGTCGCCCGTCCACCCCCGGATGGCCGCGCTGCTCGGACTCCTCCTCGAGGTGAAGGAGGTGTGCGTGATCTCGGGAGGCCGGTTCGAGCAGTTCCGGGACCAGCTGCTGTCCCGTCTGCCCGCGTCTGCGCCGCTGGAACGCCTCCACCTCATGCCGACCTGCGGGACGCGCTACCTGAACTGGGACGGAGCCCGCTGGCGCCTCAGGTACGCCGAGAACCTGAGCGACGCCGAGCGGGAGGAGGCGCTCGCCGTCGTCGAGGAGGAGGCGTCCCGCCTGGGATTGTGGGAGGCGGGCACGTGGGGGCCGGTCATGGAGGACCGCGGCTCGCAGATCACGTTCTCCGCGCTGGGCCAGTTCGCACCCGTCGCCGAGAAGTCCGCCTGGGATCCGGCCGGAACGCGGCGCAGCAGCCTCCGCACGGCGGTGCAGTCCCGGCTGCCCGGGCTGGAGGTGCGTGCGGGCGGTTCGACCAGCATCGACATCACGCGCCGTGGCGTGGACAAGGCCTACGGGATGAGGAGGCTCGCGGCGATCACGCACATCCCGCTCTCGGACATGCTCTTCGTCGGGGACCGTCTCGACCCGGACGGCAACGACTACCCGGTGCTCGCGCTCGGCATCCCGACGCGTGCCGTAAGGGACTGGACGGAGACCGCGTCGCTCATCGAGGAGGTGATCGCCGCGGCGTGATGTGGCGGGGCGCCTTCAGGTCTGCTCCACTGCAGACGTAGCCCAATCGCTGATTCGCTGTCGATGCAGGGGCGGCGCTCGGGTAGCGTCGGCCCTGCATCCGAGGAACCACATTGCTCTAAAGATCGCGAGGGTAACCGCCATGACAGTGCAGGGATTGAACGTCGGGGACGAGTTGGAACGGCTCATTGCGGAGGGAAGCATCTCTATGCAAGCCCTCACGGCAATCACCGGCATTGCACCTGCACGCCTAAAAAGGCTCTTGGATCTGGAGCCGGGTCTTTCTGCAGCCGCAAACGAATTCTCCGAGGATGAGATTCTGCGCGTCTCCGGGCTTGCCGGGCAGCTGACGTGCGGGGCAGAAATCGGCGACTATGAGCGCCTCCGTGCGATCGTCGAGACGCTGACGGCACAGTTCGAGCTGACTCACGAGAACATTGCACGGCTCGCCCGAATCGAGATGGAGGAGCTGGAAGCGTTTTTCGATGATCCCGATTCGGTGTCGTGGGAAGCCAAGTTCGCGATGGCCATGCGCCTGTACTACCTCTTTCACGCTGTGTTGAACGCCACAGCGAAGTAGTCGCCGAACCGCTTCCGCGGCGGCCCTCGTTGCGCTCGGACGTCGGGGAGCAGCCCTTCCGGGCCCTGCTTGCCGTGCAACGGTTTCCATTCGTATTGCGGCCGATCAGGTCGCCGAGCAGTTTGCAACGACGCGGCGGCTGAGACCGCGGATCGCTATCCTCGACGCATGACCGCCCGGATTGCGAACGTGACGTTCTTCGCCGAGAATCCCACCGAGCTGGCGCGCTTCTGGAGCGCCGTGATGGGCTACCCGGAACCGACTGGCTGGGACCCGGAGGATGTGGCAGAGCTCAAGGCCTCCGGGATGACGGACGAGGAGATCGCGGATCGCGCCGAAGCGTGGGATCAGAACCCGGCGCATCAACGGTTCTACTTCAGTCGGTACCGGCGCGAGCGACGGCAGCGCAACCGCGTGCACCTCGACATCACGCCGTTCGACGACCGCCGCGCCTCGCGTGAGGAGTTGGAAGCGGAGCGCGACCGCCTGATCGCCCTCGGTGCCACCGAGGAGAAGACCCTTCTCGGGTACTGGGGCCCCTACGAGGAGTTCGTGATCATGATGCGCGACCCGGAGGGCAACGAGTTCTGCCTGCAGTAGCTCCGCGTCGGTCGCTTAGGATCTAAGCGGAGCTAGATCCGCTTACGGCGGAGGATGAGACGACATCGTCCATCCGGCAAGGAGGACACCGTGGCTCGACCCCTGAGGGCCGATGCGCAGGCCAATCACGAACGACTGCTGGAGGTCGCCGCGGCGGCCTTCACGCGGGAGGGCGCGGACGCCTCGCTGAAGGCGATCGCCGCGGAAGCGGGCGTGGGGATCGGCACGCTGTACCGTCGCTTCCCCACGCGCGAGGACCTGATCGAGGCCGTGTACCGGAGTGAGAACGCTCGGCTGGCCGCAGCAGCCGGAGAACTGCTGGAACAGCAGGCGCCGATCGATGCGCTGCGGGCGTGGATGGAGCGCTTCGTCGACTACATGCTCACGAAACAGGGGATGTCGGACGCCCTCCCGATGATCCTCGCCGCTCGCGACGGGCTGAGGGCGCAGAGCCGGGAGGCCCTCGAGGGTGCGGTGAGCGCGCTCGTCGACGCCGGCCGGCGAGACGGGGTGCTCCGTCCTGACATCGTTCCCCACGATGTGCTGATGGCGCTCGGCGGCATCACCCTCATCGCGGAGCACGAGCGTCAGCGTGAACTCGCTTCGCGCCTCGTCTCCCTCCTGATCGACGGGCTGGTGGCGCAGCGACCCTGACTCGTTTTGCTCCGTATACGGAGTCGGCTCCGTTTGTGCTACATTAACCGGAGTCGGCTCCGCATGCCGTCAGTCAGGAGAGGGAAGATGTCGAACGCACTCACAGGGACAGTCGCGCTGGTCACCGGCGCTAGCAGCGGTATCGGCGCCGCTACGGCTCGTAAGCTCGCGGCCGAGGGCGCCGCGGTCGTGCTCGTCGCGCGCCGAGGCGAGCGCCTGGATCAGGTGGTCGAGCAGATCGAGTCGAACGGTGGTGTGGCGAGAGCGGTCGTCGCGGACATCACCACTCGCGCGGGCGCAGACAGCGCCGTGGAGCAGGCCGTCGCAGCGTTCGGGCGGCTGGATGCGCTCGTCAACAACGCCGGCGCGATGCTCGTCGGGCCTTTCGCGGATGCGCCGGAAGGCGAGTGGGAGCGGATGGTCGACGTCAACATCCTCGGGCTCCTGTACATGTCGCGAGCGGCATTGCCCCATCTGGTGAAGGCGGCCTCCGATGCACCGCGGCGAACCGCGGATCTCGTGAACATCAGCTCCTCGGCCGGGCGCGTCGCCCGTCCGGGGACGGCGGTCTACAACCTCACCAAGTTCGGCGTCAACGGTTTCACCGAAGCCCTTCGGCAGGAGATGCAGGCACAGCGGGTCCGCGTCAGTGTCGTCGAGCCCGGGAACGTCGACACCGAACTCGCATCACATACGCGAGAGGAACTCCGGGCCGGTGTCGAGGCGCAGACCGGCGCCATCGAACGGCTGAAGCCGGAGGACATCGCGGACGCCGTGGCGTACATCGTGACGAGCGACCGGCGCGTGGCCGTCAACGAGGTCTTCGTCCGCGCGGCCGATCAGAGCTGGTGAGCTGAGAGCCGAGCTGCGCCTACGGGCGCACCGGCGTGGCTGCGTCGTTTCCGACGACGGTGCGCCAGGGGCGGGCGGTCCAGGATCTGACGACGCCCTCCGTGACGTACGGATCGACGGCGGCGAAGGAACGCGCGGTCTCGAGCGCGTCCTCGCCGGTGAAGATCAGGAGGCCGGTGAACGGGCCGTCCCCGGCAGCGCCTCCGAGCACGAGCTCCCCGCGCTCGACGGCAGCCCACGCTGCCGTGAGATGGGCCGAGCGGTGCGCCTCCCGAGCGGTCAGGTAGTCGTCGCCGTAGGTGTACTCGAGCACGGCATGCATGCGTCTCTTCCTCTCTGCTCACGGTCGGCTGCTGCGATCGAGCCTATCGAGGTGGCGTCGCAGAGAAACGAATCAGGAGCCGCTCCGGCGGTCGCCGACGTACGCGGTCATGCGGATGGAGATCAGCACGTCGGGGATCACGGCGCCGAGTTTCGCCGCATACCGAGCGGGCGGCTCGCTCGGGAACCACGATCGGTACTCCTCGTTCATCCCGGCGAAGTCGGCCGGGTCGCTGAGGAGGATCCCGACCTCGACGACGTCGTCCAACGTGGCATCCGCCGCCGCGAGAACAGCGCGACAGTTCGCGAGTGCCTGCCGCGTCTGCTCCTGGATCGTGGGGCCGGCGGGTCTCCCCGTGTTCACGTCGACCCCCACCAGGCCGGAGATATGGATGAAGTCCCCCGCCTTCACACCCTGGCTGTAGAACGGGGAGCTCGGTGCATCCGAGGTGCTGATCACTTCGCGCATGCGCTCACTATGGCTCGTGGCGTCCGCGATGGCCAGGGGAGACGAGCGCCCCGGCGGGATGGCCGGGACGCTCGTCTCGGACGGGCGGTCGCCCTACTTCAGCGGGCCGTAGAGCGGCGCGGTCGCCCGCGCGTGCGTCGCCTGCTCGAACGCGTAGGCCAGGCCGATGATGCCGCTCTCGTCGTAGTCGCGCCCGAGGAACTCGAGGTTGACGTTGGCGCCGACGACGGGGTTCGTTCCGTCGGTGGCGACGGCCTGCCCCATCGGCACCGTGATGGCGGGCATCCCGGTGTTGGGGCTGAGACGCATGTTCGTGCTGATGGTGCTGTACGGGGATCCGCTCGGATACACCAGCGAGTCCAGCGCGTTGTCGTTCATCAGCTGCGTCACGGTCGCGTTGCCGGTGGCGATCGCCGCCGTGTGCGTTCCGCTCGGGCCCGCCCACGCCTGGTACTGCGCGTCGGTCACGTTGTTGCGCGAGGTGTAGATGCTGTTGCGGGAGGTGACGTTGCGCCCGCTGGCCAGGATGTCGTCGATCGACCGGGCGGTGACGTTCGGGGCCAGGTGGTTCTGGATGTAGATGTTCAGGTCGTGCTTGAACTCGTTGGTGCTGCCGCTTCCCTCGTTCAGCGTCGCCGTGAAGGCGGCGGGAACGGTGGTGATCTCGACGACCGTCGCCCCCTTCGCTTCCAGCTTCGCCTTCGCGTCCGCCCACAGTCGGAGGACCGTCGCATTGCTGCCGAGCATGGTGGTGACGATGCCGATCCGCTTGCCCTTCAGCGCCGTCGGGTCGAGTGCTGCGGTGTACGAGGCCGGGACGTGGCCCTGCTGCTCCGCCGTGATCGGGTCGGCTGCATCCACTCCGGTGACGGCGTCGAGCGCGACCGCCGCGTCGGTGACGCTGCGGGCGATCGGGCCGCCGGTGTCCTGGGTGAGGGCGAGCGGGATGATGCCGTCGCGGCTGGTGAGGCCGACGGTGGGGCGGATGCCGACCAGCGAGTTGTAGGTCGACGGCACACGGATCGAGCCTCCCGTGTCGGTGCCGAAGCCGATGCCCGCCAGGTTCGCCGCGATGGCCGCGCCCGTCCCGCCGCTGGAGCCTCCGGCGGTCTTGGTGGTGTTCAGGGGGCTGGCGACGAGCAGCGTCTTGCCCGGGTCCTGGAACGAGGAGAACTCGGAGACGAACCCGTACGCGAACTCGTCCAGGCTGGCCTTCGCGAGGATGACGGCCCCCGCCGCACGGAGGTTCTTCACCATGGTCGCGTCATCGCTCGTCTGGTTTGCGTCCCAGCAGCCGCATCCACCGGTCGTGGGCATGTCGGCGGTGTCGTAGTTGTCCTTGACGGCGATCGGGACGCCCAGCAGCATGCTCGTCATCCCCTTCTGCGCGCGGGTGGCGTCGGCCTGCGCCGCGATCGTCAGCGCCTGGGCGTTCGTCGAGATGATCGAATTGAGCGCGCGGCCGCCGGCCCCCGGGTCGACCACGGTCCGGTCGAGCGCGGCGATCCGGTCGAGGTACTCCTGCGTGATCTTCACGGACGTGGTGACGCCGGCGTTCATGGCGGCCTGCATGTCCAGAGCAGAGGCTTCGACCAGCTCGAACGGTCCGTCGTCGTAGATCATCCGCTGCGACAGCGCGACGACGTCCTTGACGGTGATGACGCCGTCCGTGTCGGAGTCGGCAGCCGCGACGGTGGACCAGCCCGCCGATGCAGGGGTGGCGCCCAGGTGATCGGTCAGCACGTCGAGGTCGGCCTTCGTGACCTGCTTGTCCCCGGTCAGGTCGAGAGCCGTGTAATACGGCGCGAGGAACGGCTCGGCGGCGCTCGCCGCGGGGGCGGCTGCGGCGGGAGCGACGACGGCGCCGGTGGCGACGAGTGCGGCAAGGGCTGCGACCGCGCCGACGGTGGTCGTGGCGCGGCGGGCAGTTGTTCGGGTGTGCATGGCGGTGGCGCTCCTCTGGGCGGGTCGGCGGGCGGTCATCGGGCTTCTCCTGCACGGCGGCGGCGGACTGCGATCAGGACGACGGCCGCGCCGAGTACGACCAGCACGGCGCCGGCGATCAGGTACGGAGCGACATCGGAGCCGGTCGAGGCCAGGTCATCATCGGAGGTGGATGCGGACGAGCTCGTCGCCGCGCCCGAGCCGGAGCCCGAGCCAGGCGAGGACCCGGTGGACGGACCGCTGCCGGTGGGCGGGCCGGGGACCGAGGCGGGCGAGACCACGACGGCCGGGCTCACTGCGGCGTTCGACAGCGGCGTCACGGCCGATGCGGGGTCCACCAGCGAGAGCGAGCGGAGCGTGAACGCCGTCGAGCCCGCGGCCTTCGCGGTGAACGTCAGGGTGTACGCGATGGTGCCGGAGAGCGCGGGGGAGGTGCCGAGCCGCGTGTAGATGACGTCCACGGTGCCGGAGGAGGTGGTGACGGCGTCGTATCCTCCGGCGGGCACGACCGCGCTGCCGTCGACATACGCCACGACGGCCGGGTCGAATGCGAGTACCGCTTCGTAGCCGAAGACGTCGGTCGCGCCGGTCAGGGTCACGGTCACGGTGAACGAGTCGCCGGCGGTGACGGCGGACGGCGCGGAGACCGTGGTGCCGGTCACCGCGGGCGCCGCGACAGCGGGCGCCGCTGCGCCGACCGCGAGGCCGAGGCCGGCGAGCGCGGCCGCCGCGGCGGCGAGGAGGCGCACGAGTCGCCTGGGGGTGTGATGCATCGGGTAGTGCCTTCCTGAGCGGGCGAGGGGGCTCGCGGGCGGGTGGGGTCGCCGATGCGACCGCCGTCAGCGGCAGGAAGGGGAGACTCGCGGCGTCGAGGAGCACGACCGGCGAACGGTCCAGTACCGGCCCCGGGGGTGGGCCAGCGGCTGAGAGAGCGGCGCCATCGACAGGGTCGACGCTAGGGGGCCGCTGTTTCGCGGAGCGGGCGAACGTGTTTCTGAACGATTACACAGACTGGGACTCGTGCACGGCGGCGGCCCCGGACGGGAGCAACCGGCCGGCGAGATAGTCGTCGAGCGTCTTCCGGCGCTCGCGGAGGCGACGCTCCTGCCGGAGGAGGTCGTCGCGGACCGCCATCACGCGGGCGAGGAGATCCTCGGGCGGGGAGGACGTGCCGCCCCCGGCGACGCACGGGATGATGTCGCGAAGCAGCCGTGACGGGAGGCCGACGGCGAAGAGGTCCTGGACGAACAGCACGACGTCCACGGTCTGCGGGCCATAGTCCCGGTAGCCGTTCGGGAGGCGGCGACTGTGGATGAGGCCCTGCTGCTCGTAGTAACGGAGGGCTCGCGTGCTGACACCGGTCTGCGTGCTCAACTCGCCGATCCGCACGATCCACCTCCGCTTGACCTTGACATTGACGTCAATGTTTAGGTTAGCCGTCATGACATCACTGATGCAGCTGAAGGATCGCCATGCCCTGGTCACGGGCGGCTCGACCGGGATCGGCGCGGCCGTCGCCTCGGAGCTCGCGCGCAACGGAACCCACCTGGTCCTCGTCGCCCGGGATGCGCGTCAGCTGGAGGTCACGGCCGCCGACCTGGAAACGCGGTTCGGCGTCGCCGTGCTCACGATCGCCGTCGACCTCGCCGAGCCGGGAGCGGTCGCCCACGTGCTCGAGGCCGTCGAAGACGCCGGCATCGAGATCGAGCTCCTGGTCAACAGCGCGGGGATGAGCTCGCGGGGGTTCGTGGCGGACTCGGATCCCACGGTCCTCCGCCGCCTCGTCGAGCTCAACGTCGGTGCGCTGACCGAACTCACCGCATCCGTCGTGGCCGGAATGGTGGAGCGCGGGCACGGCGCGATCGTGAACGTCGCCAGCACGGGCGCCTACGCTCCCGCGCCCATCCTGGCCGCATACGCCGCGTCCAAGGCGTACGTCCTCTCGTTCACCCAGGCGCTGTGGGCGGAGACGAGGGGTGCCGGGGTGCGGGTGGTCGCCGTCAGCCCGGGACCGACACGGACCCCGATGAACACCTCGCAGAGGAAGGGGATGCGGCAGCCCGCCCAGGTGGCGCGCACCGTCTTGCGGGCGCTGGAGGGCACCGGCCCCGCGGTGGTGGATGGCGCCGCGAACGCCGTGACCGTTGCCGCCATCCGGCTGCTTCCTGCCCGCGTCATCACGGCCATCGCCCGACGGGCGATGGGCGCCTAGCCGAGCCCCGAGGCCTCCTGCTCGTCCGTGAGGAGCCGGAGTCCGGTGGCAAGCGCGGCACGTTGGCTCTCGTCGAGGGGTGCGAAGAGATCCTCGAGCACGTCCGCGGCGACGCGGTGCCCCGCGCGCAGCGCATCCCTCCCGGCTTCCGTGAGCGAGTGCTCGATGCGTCGCCCGCGGCCGGCGGTGCGCGAGATGAGACCCCGTTCGACCAGGCGGTTCGCCAGCGTGCCGAACGCCTGATCGCTCTGGAAGGTCGTCACCGCGAGGTCGTGGCCGGACGCGCCGGGCATCCGTTCGATCGCCCGTAACGCGTCCCACTGCACCAGGCTCACGCCGACGTCGCGCAGAGCGGCGTCCATCGTCCGGTGGTTGCGGTACTGCGCGCGCTTGATCGCCAGGCCGAGCTGTTCCAGATCCGTGGTCATGGTGCTACTGTATCAACATTCGTAGATAAACATGTTTAGATAGGCGCATCATGAACCCCTCACTTCCCGAAGATCTGCCCACCCTCCAGGCCGGCGACCCGAGCGGCCGCACCGCGTTGGTGCTCCACGGCGGAGGCGGCCCGCAGACCGTCGCCCCGATCGTCGGCCATCTCGGCGCCACCATGCACGCCTCTGCGCCGACCCATCCGGGCTGGGAGGGAACCGCCCGCCCGGAGGACATCGCGTCGATCCGCGACCTCGCCGCTGCGTACCTGGCGCGTCTCCTCGATGACGGCGAGCACGGCGTCGTCCTGATCGGATCGTCGATCGGCGGGTGGATCGCCCTCGAGATGGCCGTTCAGGCCGCTGCCGACGAACGGTGTGCCGGGGTGATCGGCGCGGTGATCGACATCGACGGCGTCGGCGCGGTCGTCGAGGGGGAGCCGGTCGCCGACTTCTTCGCCCTCGACGCCCGCGGGCTGGCCGAGGCCGCGTGGCACGACCCGGACCGCGGATACCGCGACCCGGCCCAGCTCACGGACGAGCAGCGTGCCGTGCAGCTGTCCAACGGCCGGACCATGGCCGCCGTCGCCGGGGCGAGCATGAGCGACCCGACGCTCCTCGATCGGCTCGCGACGATCGACATTCCGACCCTCGTCGTGTTCGGCGAGAGCGACCGCATCGTCACGCCCGCCTACGGCCGTGCGGTCGCCGCCGCGATCCCCGGTGCGGAGTTCGCCGAAGTTCCCGCCGCCGGGCACCTCCCGCACCTCGAGGCGCCGGACGCGACCTGGGCCGTCATCGACCCGTTCCTCGCCCGCGCACGGTGAGACCAGCGATGGTGAGACCGGCGCGAGGGTGAGTCCCGCGCGACGGTCGAACGCGGCCTAGCCGAGAGCCAGCAGCCAGCGGTTGCCGGTCCCGTCGAGAGTGTCGTGCTCGAAGCGGTCCACGAGCATGGTCACCAGCGCCAGGCCGCGGCCGGATTCGGCGAGGTCCTCCGCCTCCGGCATGGCCGGGTCGACCACATCCACATCGGCGGGAGGTGCGTCATCCGTGATGATCGCCTCCAGGCCACCGGTCGTGGTCCGGATGACGAGTTCGACGCGGACCGGACGGTCGTCCTCGCTGTGCGTGACGACGTTCGTCACCACCTCGACGACGGCCAGCTCGAACGCCCCGCGGACCTGCGCGGGGAGGTCGGGCCGCTGCTCCGCGAGCCGCTCGAAGCTCTCGTGGACGCGACCGATCGTCTCCAGGTCGGCCGGCGCCCGGAACGCATCCCGGAACGGCTCAGTCACGGTAGGCGTCGTCCGGCGACGGGTAGACGCGCAGGATGCGGTCGAGGTTGGTCAGCTGCAGCACGCTGGTGACCTGCTCGGTCGCAGCGGCGAGCCGCAGATCGCCACCGGCCGTGCGGGCGGTCTTCAGGCCGCTGATGAGAGCGCCCAGGCCGGAGGAGTCGATGAACTCGACGGCACTGAGATCGACGGCGACGCGCGCGCTGCCCTCGTCCACGACGCTCTGAACGGCGCGCCGGAGGTCCGGGGCGCTGACGAGGTTGATCCGCCCCTCCACCGCGAGGACGGCGACGCCGTCGTCGCGGAGTGTCGTCGTGATGTTCATCGCGGGGGGTTCTCCTTCCTCGCCGCGTGAGCGGCGGGGCCTCGGTACAGGGCGGCGCGGGGGATGATGCTGAGCACCACCAGGTCGTAGACGACCCACACCGTGTTGACCAGTGTCCCGACGCCGTCGGCCGTCCCCGCGATGACGCGCAGGATTCCGACGATCGCGGCGATGACGAGCAGTGCCATCGCGGTCAGCTGCGGCCAGATCTCGCGCCATGGGACGGGCGCACGGCCGTTGCGCTCCTTCGGTGTCACGACGAAGCCGAGGGGACGCTTGAACCAGACGTTGGCCGCGGAGGTCCAGCACGCCTTGATCCACAGCGGGAACAGGGCGAGCGCGTACTGCTGGCCGCGCCACGTGCGGATGCCGTGCGCGCCGATCAGGAACATCAGCTGGCTCAGCACGAAGTACGGGATGAAGCGGGCGAAGAAGTCGACGCTCCAGGCGGTCACCGGCATGACGCCCGCCAGCAGGTAGATCGCGGGAGCCGCCAGGTAGACGATCGCGGCGAAGCCGGCCAGGTAGCTCCACATCGTCGCGAAGTACATGAGCCGCTGCCCGGCGTCGAGTCCGCGCTTGAGGAGCGGATTGTCCTTGAGCATGACCTGGAGCGTTCCCTGCGCCCAGCGCAGGCGCTGCTTCAGCATCGTCCCGAGGTCTTCCGGGGCGAGCCCGGTCGCGAGCAGCTCGTGGTGGTAGACGCTCCGCCAGCCGTTGGCGTGCAGCTGCATCGCCGTCGCCATGTCCTCGGTGACGGAGATCGTCGCCATCGGCATGACCGGCTGCGCCTGGTCCGGACGGTCGACGGCGAGGGCCTCGGTGATGCTCTGCACCGACTCGATGGCCCCGAGGGGCGACCAGTCGCGCTCCGCCAGGCGGTCGAGGGCGACCTCGTCGACGACGAACGCCGGCAGCTCGGAGTCGGCCTGGACGGGCAGCTGCGCGATCGCAGCGAGGTCCGCCTCGACCGAGGTCAGGTGGCCGCGCACGGCCGCGCGCGAGATCGCATCCACCTGCTCCCGGAGCCGGAAGGTCACCTCGCCGACGCTCTGTCCGGCGCGCAGGCTCTCGCTCGCCTCGTGGACGTGTCCGCGCAGCTCGCCGACGAGGGCGGCTGCTTCCGGGTCGAGGTGGGAGGCGCGCTCGGTCTTGGTGAGCATCCGCTCGGCGGCGCGCAGGGACGTGCGCACGGTCCGCTCGACGTCCCGGACGTAGCCGGAGATGCCGAGCTGCATCAGGGCGTCGCGGCGCAGCACGGCGTTGGACCCGCAGAAGAAGGCCGCGTTCCAGCCGTCCTTGCCCTGCTGGATGGGTCCGTAGAACAGAGGCGCCTGGTTGCCGAGCAGGTCGGCGTCGTCGACGTTCGAGAAGTACTGGGGTGTCTGCACCAGCGCGACCTTCGGGTCGGCGAAGTAGCCGAGCGTCCGCTCGAGGATCTCCGGCTCGGGGATCTGGTCGGCGTCGAGGATGAGCAGGAACTCGCCGTCCGTCTGCAGCAGGGCGTTGTTGAGGTTGCCGGCCTTGGCGTGCCGGGGCTTGTCGGTCCAGTCCTCGGTGCGCGTGATGTAGCCGACGCCCTCCCGGGAGGCAGCGGCGCGCATCTCGGGCCGGTCGCCGTCGTCGAGCACCCAGGTGGTGTGCGGGTACGGGATGCGGCGAGCCGCGGCCGCCGTCGTCATGACCAGGTCGACCGGCTCGTCGTAGGTCGTGATGAACACGTCGACGGTGCCGGCGGCCGGGGCGTCCGGACCGTTGCGGATGCGGATGCGCCACATGGTGAGGGCGAAGAAGAAGGTGTCGACGAGGCTGTACGTCTCGGCGATGACGAGCGGGACGGCGATCCACCACGCCTCCCAGTTGACCGACGCGAGCCACCGCCAGACCACGTAGTTCACGCCCGCGAGGACGGCGAGCAGCGCGACGACGCGCAGCAGCACGGGCCTCACCGATCGCTCCGTCGCACGACCACGGCCGTCATGTCGTCGATCGGGATGCCTTGCCGGGCAGCGCTGAGGATGCGGGACACCGCACCCGCCGCTGTCGCCGAGCCGCGCACGATGGCCTCCAGCCGGGTCAGGGCGTGGTCGCCGCCGAGTGCATCCAGGATGCCGTCGCTGACGCACAGGAGGGCGTCGCGCGGGCCGAGCTGGATGCGTCCGGGCGTCCGCGGCTCGAACACCGGCAGGCCGAGCGGCAGGGATCCGGCGGGAAGCCGCTCGAACCGCCCGGTGTGCCGCACGATGATCGCCAGCCCGTGACCGGCGTCGAGGTAGTCGATGGTTCCGTCCGGATGCACGCGGGCGTGGAACAGGGTGACGAACGTCGCCAGCTGGTCGAGGTCCTCCTCGACGACGCGCGAGGCTGCCTCGACGGACGCCTGAAGGTCGGCGAGGTCCATCGCGCTGCGGAGAGCGGTGCGCACGGAGGCGGCGACGATCGCGGCGGCCATACCCTTGCCCATGACGTCGGCGACCGAGACGCAGAAGTCGTCGTCGACGTCGTACCAGTCGTAGAAGTCGCCGGAGACGCCGCGGGACGGCTCGCATGCTGCAGCGACGTCGAAGCCGGGAGCGCGCGGCTGGCGCCGGGGGAGGAGCCCCTTCTGCGCGATGGCCGCGCGGTCCAGCTCGTCGTCGCGGTCGAGCTCGGCCTGCACCCAGTCCGCCAGGTCGCGCAGCACGCGCTCCTGCTCCGGGCTCAGCTCGCGGGGGACGGTGTCCAGCACGCACAGCGTGCCGACGGCGTCGCCGCCGGGGGCGTGCAGCGGCTCGCCCGCGTAGAAGCGGAGGTGGGGGTCGCCGAGGACGAACGGGTTGTCGCTGAACCGATCGTCGACGGAGGCATCGCTCACGATGAGGGCGGCATCCTGCCGCACGGTGACATCGCAGAACGCGCCTTCGCGTGGTGCCTCGGTGGTGAGGCCCAGCTGCGACTTGCGCCACTGGCGGTTCTGGTCGATGAGCGTGATGCTCACCATGGGCACGTCGAAGAGCTGCTGGGCCAACCGCGTGATGCGATCGAACCGTGCCTCCGGCCCCGAATCGAGGATGCCGAGGCCTGCGAGCGCCCGCTGTCGCCGGAACTCCGCCTGCTGTACCGAGTCCGCGTCGACGACCATGCCCCCATCGTACCGAGCGGTCTACCCCGCGCCAGGCCTGCGGCCGAAGTCGATCGATGTCCGACTTCGGCCGCGGGCCGATCGGCTCAGGCCGTCCAGCCGCCGTCGATCGTCACCGCGGAGCCGGTCATGTAACCCGCGGCGTCGGAGGCGATCCACGACACCAGCTCGCCGACGTCGGAGCTGTGGCCGAAGCGGCCGAACGCCGTGAACCCGGCGAGGTAGTCGCCGGCCTCGCCCGAGGCCGGGTTGCCGTCGGTGTCGATCGGGCCCGGCTGGACCACATTGGCGGTGATGCCGCGCGCGGCGAGGTCGCGCGCGAGCCCCTTGGTGAAGCCGACCATCGCGGCCTTCGTGAGCCCATAGACCGCACCGCCGGTGAAGGGGATCCGCTCGGCGTTGACGCTGCCGATCGTGATGATGCGCCCGCCGTCGGGGAGGCTCTCGAGCGCCGCCTGCGTCGTGTACACGGTGCCGCGCACGTTGAGGTCGATGGTGTGCTCGATGTGCTCGTCCGGCGTCTCGGTGAACGGCTCGAACCATCCGCCTCCCGCGTTGTTGACCAGGATGTCCAGGCCGCCCAGCGCCTGGACGGCGTCGCGGACGCCCTCCCGGGCCGCCGCGGCGTCTCCGTTGTTCGCGCGGATGGCGACAGCCGTGCCCCCCGCAGCGGTGATCTCATCGACCAGAGCCGTCGCGCGCTCGGGCGACGACCAATAGGTGATCGCGACCTCGGCGCCGTGGGCGGCGAGCGAGCGGGCGATGCCGGCGCCGATGCCGCGGGAGCCCCCGGTGACGAGGGCTCGCTTGCCGGCGAGGGTGAGGGGCGTGGTCGGTGCTGCGGTGGTGGATGCGGTGCTCATGATGTCCTCCGGTTCTCTGTCCTGGATTCTGTTCCAGTTGGTACAGAAAACCACGGGCTTGCCCGAGTATTCCGTCTGAGCGATAATTTTTTCCAGCTCAGTACAGAAAGGGGTCGCAGATGACGGCGACGCGCGGGCGCCCCCGGGGATTCGACACCGATGACGCGCTCGACCGCGCGATCGAGGTGTTCTGGCGCCAGGGGTATGAGGGGACGACGCTCGACGATCTGACGGATGCCATGGGCATCAAACGGCCCAGCCTCTATGCGGCCTTCGGCAACAAGGAGGCCACGTTCCGTCGCGCGGTCGAGCGCTACTCAGCGGTGGACATGGCGTATGTCTCCGAGGCGCTGGCCCAGCCGACGGCACGGGCCGTCGCCGAGCACTACCTCCGCAGCAACGTCGTGGCGATCACCCGGCCCGGCAAGCCGGCGGGGTGCCTCTCGGTGCAGGGCGGCCTCGCGGGCAGTCCGGAGGACGAGCGGATCGTGCGCTTCCTCGCCGACAGCAGAGCAGCAGGCGAGCGGAGGTTCGCCGAGCGTTTCCGGCGCGCGCGGTCGGAGGGCGACCTTCCGCCGGGGGAGAGCCCGACCGAGCTCGCGCGCTACCTCTCGACCGTGAGCGCCGGCCTCGCGGTGCAGGCCGCCGCCGGCGCATCCCGCCGTGCGCTGATGGCGGTCGCGGAGCGCGCGCTCCGGGCCTTTCCCGGAGGCTCGGCGTGACGTCGCCGCTTAGGGTTTGACTTAATTTAAGCTCTTGACAAAGTGGCGCGGTCCTCGCGATGCTACGTGCGACGGAACGACCAGACGTTCCGCGTACCGATCAAGGAGGATCGTGAAACGATACGTAGTGGCCGCGCTGGTGACAGCCGCGGCCGTGGCGGCGACAGCCGTCCTGCCCGTCACCGCGGCCAACGCCGCGGCTCTCACCGCCACCGACTTCCTGAAGGCCAACGGGAACGTCCTGAAGAAGGCGTCGGGGACCGGATCCACCGTCAACCTCCGCGGGACGAACATCGGCGGCTGGCTCACGCAAGAGGACTGGATGTCCCCGCTCGGCGCGTTCGCGGCCGACCGGACCGGATGGACCGTGACCGCGTCGGCCGGCACCGCCGCGAACGCCCTGGACGGCTCCGGCACCAGCCGCTGGACGACCGGGGCCAACCAGGCCGGCGGGGAGTGGATCCGGCTCGACCTGGGCGCCAACACGCTCTTCAACCGGCTCACCGTCGACAACACGGCCAACGCCGGCCAGTGGCCGCGCGCCCTGAACATCGAGACGTCCACCAACGGCACCACCTGGACGAGCGTCGCGACCCAGGCGGGGACGGACGGCCTGACCACCGTCAAGTTCACTCCGCAGGTCGCCCGGTACGTGCGCGCTACTCAGACCGGCACGGCGGCGACGCCGTGGTCGGTCGGGGAGATCAACCTCTACAGCGACCCGGTGCTCTTCAACGGCACGCACACCGCCACCGCCTCGGCGAGCGCGCCCGGCACCACCGCGCAGATGGTCCTCGACGGGAACACCTCGACGGTGTGGCAGACGGGAGCCGCTCAGGCGCCCGGGCAGAGTCTGACGATCGACCTCGGCCGCAACGTCGACATGGACAAGGTGCTCTTCGACGCCGGCGCGGCCACGGCCAACGACTACCCGCGCATCTACGACGTGTTCACGTCCTACGACAACACCACCTGGACCCAGGTGGCGAGTGGATACGGCTCGAACCGGGTCACGCAGGCGGACTTCCAGGGCAGCAAGAACGGCCGCTACCTCCGGATCGTCTCGAACGGGACGTCCACGCAATGGTGGTCGGTGGCGGAGGTCGCGATCTCGAGCGGCACCTCCCTCGACCGCGGCGGCTGGTCCGTCGTCTCGTCGGTCGGTGCGACCCCGGCCGCCATGCTCGACGGCAACACCGGGACCCGCTGGACGACCGGGGCGGCCCAAGCGCCCGGGCAGACCGTGACCGTCGACATGGGCGCGCTCGTCACGCTCAACAACGTGACCACGGACACGGCGAAGAACACCACAGATGAGGACGACTGGATGCGCGGCTACAGCCTCCAGCTGTCGCGAGACGGCTCCTCCTGGAGCACCGTCGCCTCCGGTGTTGGAACGCGGAAGGCCACCACGATCGGGTTCACGGCCCAGGCCGCGCGCTACGTGCGCCTGACGCAGACCGGATCGGCGGGCAACTGGTGGTCGATCGGCGAGCTCACGGCGGGCCTCTACAACGACGACTACTCGCTGACGAACACGATGACCTCGCGGTTCGGAACGGCGACGACGGCCTCGGTGGTCGGCACGCATCAGGACACCTGGTTCACTGCGACCGACCTGGACAACATCCAGGCCACCGGGATGAACTTCATCCGCGTGCCCATCGGCTGGAACGTGTTCCTCAACCTCGACGGCACGTGGAAGTCGAACCCATGGACGAAGATCGACTGGGTCGTGAGCCAGGCCGCCTCCCGTGGCATCTACACGCTCATCGACCTGCACACGGTGCCGGGCGGAGGCTGCCCGTGGGGCTCCTGCGGCCGCATCGGTCCGAACCCGAACGGGTTCTGGGGCAGTGCCACCTACCAGAACTGGGTCGAGGACACCTGGAAGAAGATCGCGACGCGCTACAACGGCAACCCCGCCGTCGCGGGATACGACCTCATCAACGAGCCGCTGATCGACTACGGCGAGGACGCGGACGACGTGGCCCAGAAGAGCGCGTACTACGACCGCCTCTACGACGCCGTCCGGGCGATCGACGCCGACCACACGATCTTCCTCGGGGCGTTCTTCGGCCTCGACAAGATCGCGCCGCCGTCGACGTACGGCTGGACCAATGTGGCCTACGAGTACCACCCGTACGACATGCCGAACTCGAAGGACTGGACGGCGCAGAACCAGCTCGTGACGAACGAGCTGGGCGGCCTCGCGGCCAAGCTCTCCAACCCCGGGGTTCCGATCCTTTACGGCGAGTACTCGCTGTACTACAACGACGACGTCTGGGCCCGGTTCATGGCCGGTCTGAACGCGTCGAGCGTTTCGTGGTCGAACTGGTCGTACAAGGTCAAGGGCTCCGCCGACGACGGCTTCGCCTACTGGGGTCTCTACTACGACAACCGCAAGCCGGTCCCGGTGATCAACAGCGACGACGCCGCCACGTTCCAGTCGAAGCTCGCGCAGTTCGGAACGTCGAACTTCACCCAGAACACCCGGTTCGTCGGCACGATCGCCAAGTACGCGGGTGGCCTGTCCACCTTCTCGCCGACGGCGATCAGTCACACCGGGTGGACGGCGACCGCCTCCACGACGGCGGCGGGCTCGTCCGCGGCCGCCGGGATCGACGGCGCCAACGGCACGTCGTGGCAGAGCGGGCAGGCGATGGCCGGCGGTGAGTGGTACCGGATCGACATGGGCGCGAACCGCACGGTCGCCATGGTGACCGTGCAGACCGCGAGCGGTTCGAAGTGGGACTACCCGCGCGGTTTCACGGTGGAGACGTCTCTCGACGGCTCCACCTGGTCGACCGCCGCCAACGGAATCGCGTACGGCTGGAAGCGGCCGATCTCGATCGCCCCGACCACCGCGCGCTACATCCGGATCACCCAGACCGGCGTCGCGCCGCAGTGGTGGACCATCGACGAGGTGACCGTCTACTCGTCGTACTGAGAACACGGGGACAAGAGGCCGGCCTGCGGGCCGGCCTCTTGCATCCCTGCTGATCCATGCCTTATTCTAAGACCTAGAGAAAGAATGAAGGAGTTCCATGACTCTCACCGACCCGAGCGGCCTCCCGGTCGACTTCCCCCCGGACTTCCTCTGGGGCGTCGCCACCGCGGCCTATCAGATCGAGGGCGCAGCGGCCGAGGGCGGACGCGGCCCGAGCATCTGGGACACCTTCAGCCACACGCCCGGCCTCACGCATCGCGGAGACACGGGTGACATCGCCTGCGACCACTATCACCGGCTCGACGCCGACCTCGACCTGATCGCGTCGCTCGGCCTCACCGCGTACCGGTTCTCGCTCTCCTGGTCGCGACTCCAGCCGAGCGGGCGCGGCCCGCTCAACCCGGAGGGCGTCGCCTTCTACCGGCGGATGCTGACGGGGCTCGCGAAGCGCGGCATCCGGCCCTTCGTGACCCTCTACCACTGGGATCTGCCGCAGCGGCTGGAGGATCTCGGCGGCTGGCCGGAGCGGGAGACCGCGCTGCGCTTCGAGGAGTTCACCGCCCGCGTCGCCGACGCGCTGGGCGACCTCGCACAGGACTGGATCACCCTCAACGAGCCGTGGTGCTCCGCCTTCCTCGGTTACGGCTACGGAGCACACGCGCCGGGCCGGCGCGACCTCCGGCTCGCCACCGCTGCCGCACACCACCTCAACCTCGCGCACGGGCTGGCCCTGCGCGCTCTGCGCTCTGCTCTGCCCGGTGCGCGGGTCGGCGTGACGGACATCGTCACCGACATCGTCGCGGGGGAGGGGCCGGACGACGCCGCTGCCGCGGACCGCCTCGACGCCGTGAGCAACCGGGTGTTCCTCGACCCGGTGTACCGCGGGGAGTACGGCGCCGGCGTGCACGCCCTCCTCGATCCTCACGGGCTCGCGGACCTCATCCACGACGGCGACCTCACAGTCATCTCGGCACCCGTCGACTTCGTCGGCCTCAACCACTACCAGCGTGTGATCGCCACGGCCGACCCGGCCGCCCCGTTCGGCGTGCGCGAGACCCCCGCGCAGCCGGCGACCACATCGTTCGGCTGGTCCGTGATCCCGGACTCGCTGCACGCCGTGCTGCTCCGCATCTCCCGCGAGTACTCCGGCCTGCCGGTCTACATCACCGAGAGCGGCGCCAGCTTCGACGACTACGTCGACCCGGAAGGCGGTGTGGACGACACGGAACGCGTCGCCTACCTCGCCGGCTACTTCGCCGCCGCATCCCGGGCGATCGCCTCCGGCGTCGACCTGCGCGGCTACTTCGTCTGGTCCCTGCTCGACAACTTCGAGTGGGCGGAGGGCTACTCCAAACGGTTCGGGATCGTCTACGTCGACTACCGCACCCAGGAGCGCATCCCCAAGCTCAGCGCCCGCTGGTACCGCGACCTCGTGTCGCAGCACGCCCGTCTCACCACCGCCGACCTCCCATAGCCGGCATCCACCACCCGCACCCACCTGCACACCCCTGCACACCCGAAAGGAAATCTCGATGAAGAGAATGCGCTGGCTCGCCCTGGGCACCGCCGCCCTGGCCGCCGCCACCCTCGCCGGCTGCTCCTCCTCCGGCTCGTCCGGCGACGCGACCGCCGGAAAGGACCTGACCGTCTGGGTCATGGGAGACAGCTCCGCCCACTTCGACGCGCTGGTGAAGCCGTTCGAGGAGAAGAGCGGGATCGACGTCAAGACCGTCGCGATCCCGTGGGACAACGTCGACCAGAAGTTCACGACGGCCGTCGCCTCCGGAGACGGGCCCGACGTTGTCCAGATCGGTCTCTCCAAGCTGCGCACCTACGCGGACAGCGGCGCTCTGATGACCCTGGACGACGCCACGCTCGGCGACTACCCGAACCTCGCCGCATCCAACTTCGTCGAGGGCGTCGCCGGCGATGCCACCGCCATCGGAGGGAAGGTCGTCTCGGTGCCCTGGGTGTCCGACACCCGCGTGCTGTTCTACCGCAGCGACATCCTCGGCGCCGCGGGAATCGACGCTCCTCCGGCCACCTGGGACGAACTGCGCGCCGACGCGAAGAAGCTCACCGCGCGCGGCAACGGTTCGTACGGCTACTACATCCCGCAGTGGGACAGCGCCCTCCCCGTCATCATGACGTGGGACCAGGGCGGCGAGATCGTGAACTCGAAGGGCACCATCGACTTCGACTCGCCCGAGTTCGAGAAGGCGGTCGACCTCTACACCGGCCTCTACGCCGACAAGAGCGTTCCCACCAACAGCGACTTCGACCAGACCCAGGGGTTCGTGACCGGCACGACGCCCATGCTGGTGAGCGGACCGTACCTGGCCGCGGCGATCTCGCAGGCGGCTCCCGAGCTCGCCGGCAAGTGGAACGTGACGACGGTCCCGGCGGCCGAGAAGGACACGTCCCTCCTCGCCGGCTCCAACCTCGGCGTCTGGGGCTCCACCAAGAACAAGGCGGGTGCCCTTCAGCTGCTCGACTACCTCTCCCAGCCCGACGTGCAGGTGAAGTGGTACGAGTCCGACGGGCAGCTCCCGACGGTCACGAAGGCGCTGGAGGACGAGAAGCTCTCCGCCGACCCGATGGTCGCGGTCTACACGAAGCAGCTCGCCTCGTCGCGGCTGCTGCCCCTCGTCCCGAACTGGGACGGTGAGACCGGCAAGGCGCTGCTCGACTCGCTGAACTCCATCGTGCTGACCGGCGCGAATCGCGACGAGACGCTGAAGAACCTGTTCACCACCACCAGCGGAACGTCCGCGAAATGAGACCCGGCGGTGCGCGGTGGCCCCGGTCGCCGCGCACCGCCGACCATGAGGCCATGAAGACCCGACTCGTCCCCTACACGTTCGTCGCCCCGGCGATGCTGCTCCTGATCGCGTTCGGCATCCTGCCGATCGCCGTCGCCCTCCTCGTCAGCTTCACCGACATGAACCTCGCCGGACTCGGCAACTGGTCGCGCATCCAGTTCGTCGGAGGCGACAACTACGCGGCCCTGTTCGCCGATCCCGCCTTCTGGCAGGCGCTGGGGAACACCGCGCTGTTCGCCTTCATCGGCGTGCCCAGTGTGATCGTGCTCTCGCTCCTCATCGCGCTCGCCCTCAACCGGTCGCAGGGGCGGTTCTTCCGTGCGCTGCGCTCCTTCTACTTCGTCCCGGCCATCACGGCCATCGTCGCCGTCGCGCTCGTGTGGGGGTACCTCTACAACACGCAGTTCGGCCTCTTCAACTACCTGCTGTCGCTGGTGGGGCTGCCACCCGTGCCCTGGCTCTCCGACCCGACGGTCGTCAAGTTCTCGGTCGTGCTCGTCGCCGTCTGGCGGGGGCTCGGTCTCAACGTGATCATCTTCCTCGCCGCCCTGCAGGGCGTGCCGAAGGAGTATCTGGAGGCCGCATCGATCGACGGGGCCTCCGGGGCTCGCCGCACGTGGTCGATCGTGATCCCGCTGCTGCGGTTCGCGATCTTCTTCGTGACCATCACGACGGTGATCGCCTGGCTCCAGTTCTTCGACGAGCCGTTCGTGCTCACCAAGGGCGGCCCGCTCGGCGCCTCCACTTCCATCTCGCTCTTCCTGTACCAGAAGGGCTTCTCGTCGAGCCAGTTCGGCTACGCCAGCGCCGGTTCGGTCGTTCTCGTCGCGATCATCGCGATCATCACCGTCGTCCAGCTGCGTCTGAGGAGATCCGATGTCGACTACTGAGCTGCTCGCCCGCGGAAGCCGCCGGCTCGTCACCGACGGGCCCGGCGACGACGAGCCCGCGGCCGCACCCCGTCGCCGTGTGCGCCGCGGCCGCGTCGGCACCGTGATCATCGGCGCGTTGCTGGCCATCGGCGCATTGGCGACCGCGTTCCCCTTCCTCTGGATGGTGTTCGCGTCGGTCAAGCCGCGCAGCGAATCCGTCGCCTACCCGCCGCAGCTGCTGCCGAAGGAGCCCACTTTCCAGTACTTCGTCCAGCTCTTCACCGAGCTCGACTTCGGCCGGTACCTCCTGAACACGCTGATCATCGTGGTCATCTGCATGCTGGGCCTTCTGCTGATGGCCGCGGCCGGCTACGGGTTCGCGAAGTTCCGCTTCCCGGGACGCGACGCCCTGTTCTTCCTCGTGCTGGTGACCATGATGATCCCGGGCCAGGTCACGATGATCCCGAGCTACCTCATCCTCAACGGGATGAAACTGACGAACACCCTGATCGGCATCGCCCTGCCGATGCTCGTCTCGGGCTTCGCGGTCTTCCTCTTCCGGCAGTTCATGGCGACCATCCCCACCGAGATCGTCGAGGCGGCCCGGATGGACGGGGCGGGGGAGTGGCGCATCTTCTTCCGCATCATCCTGCCGATGTCCGGCCCCATCCTCGCGGTGCAGGTCGTTCTCACCTTCATCGCCGGCTGGAACAGCTTCCTCTGGCCGCTGATCATCGCCAACGACCAGAACCTCTACACGCTCTCCGTCGGGCTCTCGCTGCTCAACCAGCAGATCGCCACCAACCCGTCGCTGCAGATGGCCGCCTCCACGCTCATGGTCGTCCCGATCCTGATCGTCTTCGTCGTCTTCCAGCGCTACGTCGTGCAGGGCTTCGCCCTCTCCGGACTCAAGTGACCCACCCGAACCGATGAGGAACACCATGGACTCTTCCCTCCGCCCCCGCCCGGCCGGCTTCGTGCGCGCCGAGGGGACCCAGCTGGTCGATGACTCCGGCCCCCTCCTGCTCCGCGGGGTGGGGCTCGGCAACTGGCTGCTGGCCGAGGGGTACATGTGGCGGTTCGGCGACGAGATGTCCTCCCCGCGTCAGATCGAGGCGCGCATCGAAGCGCTGGTCGGCACCGAGCGGGCGGGGGTGTTCTGGCGACGCTTCCGGGACTCGTTCGTGACGGAGCGGGACTTCGCGCTCATCGCCGAGCGGGGGTTCGACCACGTCCGGCTCCCGATCAACGCCCGCGGCGTGATGGACGACGACGGCGGACTCCGGGAGGAGGGCTTCGAGCTGATCGAGCGCGCGGTGCGCTGGAGCGAGCAGCACGGCCTGCGCATCCTGCTCGACCTGCACGGGGCGCCCGGCGGTCAGACCGGCACCAACATCGACGACTCTCCGAACGGTCTGCCCGAGCTGTTCATGTCGCCCCGCTACCGAGCGCAGACCGTGGAGCTGTGGCGTGAGCTCGCGCGCCGGTATCGCGACCGGGAGGCGGTGCTGGGCTACGACCTCCTCAACGAGCCGCTTCCGAACGAGTGGCAGCACCGCTACAACGACGAGCTCGTCGACCTCTACCGCGAGCTGACGGCGGCGATCCGCGCGATCGACGACCGGCACCTGCTGATGTACGAAGGGAGTCACTGGGCGACGAACCCCGAGCCCGTGCGCCGGCGCTTCGACGACAATCAGGCAGTCCAGTTCCACCGCTACTGGTGCCCGCCCGACGAGACCAGCATCGCCGACTTCGTGCAGCTGCGGAACGAGCTCGGCGTCCCGATCTACATGGGCGAGGGCGGGGAGAACACCCCCGGCTGGATCTACGCGGCCACCCGGTTGTACGAGCGGCACGGCATCGGCTGGAACTTCTGGCCGTGGAAGAAGCTCGACACGCTCACCTCTCCGCTGTCCGTGCGGCCACCCGAGGGATGGGACCGGATCGCCGACCCGGCCGAGCATCCCGAACCCGAGGAGGCCGCGCGGATCCTCGATGAGTTCCTCGCGGCTCTGCCTGCGGACCGCTGCGACGTGCGCACACCGGTGCTGGACGCGCTCTTCGCCCGTCCCGACCTGCACCTCCCGGCGTGGACCGGCGTCCGGGACGCGGCCGAGACGCCCATCGACGACCTCACTCCGTCCGTGGTGCCGGACGGCATCTGGCATCACACCGCCGGGCGCCCGTACGCCCACGACGAGTACGTGCCGGTGGAGTTGCATCCCGGCTCCCGGCTCTCCTTCGGGTTCTCGGCACCGCCGAGATCGTGGACCGTGGATGCCGACCGACCGCACGCCGTCACCGCCAGCTGGGACGACGGCGCGCTCACCCTCGCGGTCGCCGAGCGCGTGCTGGTGCGCAGACTCGAGGTCAGCGTATGACGGGATATCGTCGAGCCATGAGCGCACAGTCACGGCCCGCGGCACCCGGCATCCGGGAGTCCGCCACCGTGACGTCGCTGCGCCATCAGAACCGTGCCGCCGCACTGAGGTTCGTGCTGCAGCAGCGCGAGACCACCCGCGCCGAACTGGCCCGCCGGTGCGGCTTCTCCTCGGCCTCGGCCGCGAACATCACCGCCGAGCTGATCGAGGACGGCCTGATCGCCGAGGTGGGCTCTGTCGCATCCCGGGGCGGGCGCCCCATCTCGCTCCTCGCACCGCGCGCCGACGGCGCGTACGCCATCGGGGTGGACGTGGGAGAGCGTGGCGTCGCCGTCGAGCTGTTCGACCTCTCACTGACGATGGTCGACCGCGAGTTCCGCGGTGGCCGGCGGGAGGAGTCACCCGACGACATCCACCGCGACCTCAGCGAGGCGATCGCCGAGCTGCGCGAGCGCAACCGCGAGCGCTGGCCGCGCGTCCTCGGCATCGGGCTGGGCCTTCCCGGCGTGGTGGAGACGGAGGCCGACGGCACCCAGGTGCTGTACGCCCAGAGCCTCGGCTGGGCGCCCCGGCCGATCCCGCTCGACCTCGACCCCGACCTCCCCGTCTACGCGGAGAACGGAGCCAAGACGCAGGCGCGAGCCGAGCTCTGGTACGGCGCCGCGCGCGGCATCGACCATGCCGTCGTCGCTCTCCTCGGCCGTGGCGTCGGTCTCGGCGTGATCACGGACGGCGAGCTGGCGCACGGCGCACACAGCAGCGCCGGCGAGTGGGGCCACACCAAGATCCGCTACGGCGGCGCGCTCTGCCGGTGCGGTCAGCTCGGCTGCGTGGAGGCGTACCTCGGCGCCGACGCCATCCTCGAGGCGTGGCGCGCCCGCGGCGGCTCCTTCGACGGCAGCGGCTGGCAGGCTCTCGGCGCGCTTCTGGCCGCGGCGGCCTCCTCGGACCCGGACGCGACGGCTGTGCTGGACGACACGATCGACGCGCTCGGAGCCGCGCTCGGCAGCGTGGTGAACCTGACCAACCCGCAGCGCGTGGTCATCGGCGGCTGGGTCGGGATGCGCCTGATGGAGCAGCATGCGGACCAGATCGCTGCGGCGGTGCGGCGGAACTGCCTGGACCGCCTCGGCGCCCAGTTCGAGCTCGTGCCGGCGACCTTCGGCGGCGACACGGTCGCCCTCGGCTCCGCGCTCATGCCGATCACCGCGCTGATCGACACTCCGCGGGCGGAGCTCTTCGCGAGCTGAGCAGCGCGATCGCCTCTATGCGGTTGTCAGCCCCCGCACGACGAGGTCCAGCAAGCGCTCGACCTGCGCGCTGTCGGTCGATTCCGCGGTAGTGAGGAAGACGCCGACCATGGCGGCGGTCACGTCGTCGGCCGAGACGTCGTCGCGGAAGAGCCCGCGCTCGATGCCGGCGGCGAGGAAAGGCTGCACGGCCGCGTCGACCCGCTGCCGTGTCTGCGCCGAGGCGGCTGCGGTTCGTGCGCCTCCCGCCCGGAGCGACTCGGCCATCCCGCGCTTGGTGGCGATGAACCCGGAGTAGAGGCGCATGAACTCGCGGAGTGCGACATCCGGCTGTTCCGTCGGCAGAAGCGAGGCGCCGCGATCGAGGACGGCGTCCAACTCGTTCTCGTAGACCGCGGCGACCAGGTCCTCGCGGGTCGGGAAGTTGCGGTAGAGCGTCCCGATGCCGACCCCGGCCGCACGTGCGATGCCTTCGAGGGAGGCATCCGGGCCCTCGGTCGTGAGCGCCTCACGGGCGGCGTGGAGGATGGCCGACCGGTTGCGTGCCGCGTCGGCACGCGGTCTGCGCGCGCGAGTGGATGCGGGATCGGCGTTCAAAGTGGAGGTACCTCCGGTTTAAGTGGTAGCGTCATGGCGGCGGAGGGGCCTCCGCTTCTGACCCAGTCTAGGAGGAGACATGACCGACACGACGATCCGACCCGGGGGGACGTTCGCTCTCGGCGACCGGGAGGTCGCCCGCGTGGGCTACGGCGCGATGTCCCTGGAGCGCTACGAGGACGACCGCGAGACCGGGGCCGCTCTGCTCCGCCGTGCGGCCGAACTCGGCATCGACCACGTCGACACCGCCGACTTCTACGGCGCCAGCGTCTCGAACGACATCATCCGCCGGGCCTTCGGAGACTCCGACACGGTCGCGATCGCCACGAAGGTGGGTGCTGTGCGCGTGGATGCGCCCGTGCCACTCGCTCTCGCCCAGCGACCCGCGGAGCTGCGCGCCCAGGTCGAGGACAATCTGCGGACGCTCGGGCGGAGCAGACTCGACGTGGTCAACCTGCGCCGCCCGGAGGTCGGGCCGGGTCTCACGGTGCCAGTGGAGGAGCTGGTCGACCTGGACGACCAGCTCGCCGAACTGATCGCGCTGCGAGACGACGGCCTGATCGGCGCGATAGGGCTGAGCGCCGTCGGTGCGTCGACCCTACGCCGCGCCCTGCCCGCCGGGATCGCCTGCGTGCAGAACGCCTACTCCCTGCTCAGTCGGGAGCACGAGGACCTCCTCGCCCTCTGTCTCGCCGAAGGGATCGCCTGGGTGCCGTTCTTCCCGCTCGGCAGCGGTTTCGCGCAGTACCCGAAGGTCGCCGACGACCCCACGGTCCAGCGCATCGCGACGGAGACGGGCGCGACACCTGCCCAGGTCGGCCTCGCGTGGCTGCTCGCGCACGCGGCGAACGTCCTGCTCATCGCGGGCACGGCGAGCGTCCCGCACCTGGAGGAGAACGTGGCCGCCGGCGCGCTGGTGCTGACCGCGGAGCAGCTGGCCGAACTGGACGCCGTGGCCGGAGCGACGGCCGGTCCGTCGGATTCCGCGCGGCGTTAGTCCCCACGTCAGAGCGCGCCGTCGAGCACCCGCGCCGCCGCCTCGCGGGGCGTGAGCCGGCTCGTGTCCACCGCCGGACCGGGGATGCGCGCCGCGTCGAGCACCGCATCCAACTCTCCGAAGCGGTGCAGGTGCCAGGCAGCCGCCGCGTCCTCGTCGCGGTGCCGTGCGCGCAGCCGGGCCTCGCCGATCGCCGGGTCGACGGTGAGGCGGACGACCGTGAGAGGGAGTCCGCCGAGTGCGTCGCGATAGCGGGGCAGCTCCGCGGCGTCCTCGATGACGCCGGGGAGGATGAGGACCTGAGCGCCCGCGGCACGATGGTTGGCGGCGACCGGGCGGAGGTTCGCGAGCTCCAGCGCAGAGTTGAACGGGTCGCCCTCCGGGGCCGGCCAGCCGGCGCGGAGTGCGTCCAGATCGATGATCGCGTGCGGGATGCCGCGCTCGATCAGGAGCGCGCTGACCGCATCCGCCGTCGTGCTCTTGCCGACGCCGACCGTGCCGTTGAGGAAGAGTGCCTGCTCGCGCATGGGATCAGTCAACCGCACGCGCTAGGCGAGCCACTCGAAGTAGAACGACCCGACGCCGACGGCGATCAGCACGCCCGCGATGATCCAGAACCGCACGACGATCGTGACCTCGGGCCATCCCTTCAGCTCGAAGCTGTGGTGGATCGGCGTCATCGGGAAGAGACGCCTGCCGTGGGTCGCCTTGAAGTACGCGCGCTGGACGATGACCGAGCCCGCCTCGATGACGAAGAGGCCGCCGATGAGGATCAGGAGCAGTTCGGTGTGGGTGAGGATCGCGAGGGCGCACAGCGCTCCGCCGAGACCGAGCGCGCCGGTGTCTCCCATGATGATCTTGGCGGGACTGGTGTTCCACCAGAGGAATCCGACCAGAGCGCCGCAGATCGCCGCAGCGACGACAGCCAGAGACAGCGGGTCGCTCGTCGGATAGCACTTGGCCACGTTCGCCGGGTTGATGTTGGGGTTGAAGCAGGACTGGTTGAACTGCCAGAAGCCGATCAGCGTGTACGAGCCGATCGCGAGGACCGAGGCGCCCGTCGCCAGTCCGTCCAGACCGTCCGCGAGGTTCACGCCATTGGTGGTCGCCGACGCCAGGAGGTTGATCCAGACCAGGTAGAGGACGAAGCCGACCACGGGCACCGCTGTGGCGATCCGGGCGAAGTCGAGCGCGGGGATGTCGCGGATCGCCGAGACGGCCATGGACGCCGGCGTCGTGCCGTCGGCGGTGGGGAACTGGAGTGCGAGCACGGCGAACGCGGTCGCGACGATCGCCTGCCCGGCGATCTTCGCCCATCCGCCGAGTCCGAGGCTGCGCTGGTGGTGCACCTTCAGGAAGTCGTCGACGAACCCGACCGCCGCCATGCCGACGAACATCAGCAGCACCAGGAGTGACGACGGGGAGATGCCGTCCCCGCCGTTGAGGAGGGCGGATACGAAGAACCCGAAGAGCGTCGCCAGGATGAAGACGATGCCGCCCATCGTCGGGGTGCCGCGCTTGACATGATGCGACTGGGGTCCGTCGTCCCGGATGAACTGCCCCCACTCCAGCCGTCGGAACAATCGGATGAAGAGCGGCGTCAGGAAGAGCGAGAAGGCGAGGGCGAGACCGCCCGCCGTAAGTAGGGTCCCCACGCAGCGAGTCTGGCAGGCGGCGCCTCGCCGGACGTGATCCGCGCCGAGCACTCGAAGAGTCGACGCGCCGGGAGGGGCGACGGCGGCCCGATCGCCGTCGCCCCGGTTGGATGGCCTACTGGATGCCCTCGCGCACGAGCCGCCACTGCTGCGTCGCACTGCCGTCGGCGGTGCGCTGCTGGGCGAAGGCGCCGTCGGCCGTCGACGATCCGGCGATCTCGAGCGGCTTGCCGCTGTTCGCGTTCGTCAGCGTCCACCAGCCGCCCGAGGTGCTCGGCGACCACACCTGCGTGGCGTTGCCGGTCGGACCCCACTGCGCCGCCCGCACACCGTCGGCAGTCTGAGCGCCGGGGATCTCGAGCAGCTTGCCGCTGTTCACATTGAACAGCTGGAGGCCGTTCGACACCGGGTGCACGTTCCACACCTGGCACGCGTTGCCGGTGTCACCCCACTGCCCGGCTCCCGCGCCGTCCGCCAGGGACGCACTCGCGATTTCCAGGTACTTGCCGCTGTTGCGGTTCACGACGCGGAACTGCGGATCCAGGGCGGTCCCCGGCTTGTACAGCTGGATGGCGTCGAGCTCGGCGAACGAGGTGCCCTTCGTGAACGCGATCGTGTTCGCGCCCGCGTTCAGCGTGACCGTCTTCTGCACCCAGCCGTAGCGTCCCCAGTTCACCGTCGCCGGGTAGCTGAGGGTGGATGCGGTGCCGCCGTTGACGCTGACGTTGTGCGTCGATGCCGCGCCCGTTCCGTTGTCGTAGCGGACGTTCATCGTGTACGAGCCGGCCGACGGGACCCGCACGGTGAAGGTCACCGAGCTGGTCGTGTTGTTGATGTTGCCGACCTTGCTGCCGTTGGACGCATCCGGATCCGTGACGAGGGAGGTGTCCGATGTGCGGGCGGCCTTCTCGGCCTCGTACTGCTGGGCGTCCAGCGGGATGGAGCCGACGCGGATGTCGTTGTAGGTGGTCGTGAGGTTCTCGACGTTGGTCGCCTGGTACAGCGTGCGGCCGTCCACCGAGTAGTCGATGCTCTGGGCGAAGCCGCTGAAGGTGCCGCCCTCTGCGTCCGGTCCGTCGTACGTGACCGCCATCGGAAGTCGCTCCCACGGCCCGTCGCCGAGGTTGTAGTTGACGTAGAAGTTCTGACCGCCGTCGATGGTGCCCGTGGCATCCAGCGACCACTTGGATGCGACGACGACCATGCCCTTCGGCCCGCCGCCCGGCACCCACTTCACGTACGGCGACGATCCGATGCCGCGGCCGTTTGCGAGGGTGATGGGCGTGCCGATGCTGGTCGTCGGCGACCAGTTCAGGCCGTCGGGCGACGTCTTGAAGTACACCGGCGCGGTGTTCTTGCTCTGCGACGGCCGGTTGACCACCTCGAACGTGGCGAGGTAGCGGCCGTCGGGGAGCTTGGTCACCGTGATCATGCCGGGCCGATCCGACTGGTTGTTCGGGGCCGACACGTTCGACTCAGCACCCCAGGTCGTGCCGCCGTCGGTGGACCGCCGATACGACACCGCCTGCAGGACGCCGCTCGCTTTCTGCCGCTCGTCCGAGAAGTAGGCGACCAGGCCGCCCTGCCCGTCGATGGCCAGCGACGGCTCCCACACGGTCGAGGTCGTGGAGGTCGGGCTCGGGTCGTAGACGGCGGCTCCGCCGGTGTCGATGGTGCTCAGATACGACCACGACGTGCCCTGGTTCGTGCTCTTGTAGACGACCAGGCGGCTGCTCGAGCGGTCCTCCGGCATGATCATCCCGGCGAGCAGGATGGTGCCGGCGGCGAGCCCGCCCGTCGCCTGCGAGACCTCGAACAGGAACGGCTGGGAGGTGCGGGTCAGCGTCGGGAACGTCGCGCTCGGCACGACGTCCGTGACGTGGGTCCAGCTGGTCCCGTCGTCGGTACTGCGGTAGATCGGGTAGACCTGCACGCCGTTCACGAGCACGAGCTGGTCGTAGGTGACCAGTTGCGTGCCGTTCGCCGCCCCGCTGTTCTTGAGCACGATGTTCTTCGCGTACGTCGTTCCGGCCGCGCGGCCGCCCTCCGGGTTGAACGACGTGCCGGCGGCGGGGGAGTAGACGAGCGATCCGTTGCCGGTCGTCACGGCGGAGGCGGGCGCGGCGGTCAGCGTCGCCGCGACGAGTGCGCCGGCGACGGCGCCGGCCACGGCGAGTGCCCGGAGTCGTCGCCGCTGCGACGCGCCCGATGTGGTGCGTGATGGAAACATTGTCGGTTCCTTCTCTCACTGGTGACCCGTCCGCGGGCGCGGGCGGGCCGTCACGACGTCGGGCTCGTCGTCACGTCTGGACGTCAGGTCAGCAGGCTGACGTCATCGGCAGGCAGAGGGGCGAGCCGGGCGGCGTACTCGCGGAAGCGGTCGGCGACCGGGTTCGGCCGCCGCAGCAACCCGGCGGGCGACTCGACCAGGTCGTGGAGCCCCATGGTCAGCAGGTGGTCGGCGCGCGGCCGGTCGCTGTGCCGCCACGTCCACTCGTACATGTCGAACAGCGGCCACCAGACGTACCCGACCACCGGTGCACCCTCGGACCGCATGCTCTCCACGAGGGCGAGCGACTCATCCAGCCAGTGGATGCGCTCCTCGACCGTTCCCGTCACGCACGTCTCGGTGACCATCACCGGTGCGCCGTACCGCGAGGCGAACCGCTCGAGCGCCTCGCGGAGGCCCTGCGTTCCGCGGTCGACGCTCGGCCGCGGGTCGGCGAAGCCGCCGCCGTGCCGGACGCCCGCCTCGAACAGCTCGGTGGAGTGACGCGGGTAGTAGTTGACGCCCATGATGTCGGGGCGCACGGCGTGGGCGGCGAACCAGTCCAGCTCGGCGTCCGTGACCGCCGGGGCGAGCCGGTCGCGCAGCGGGTGGGCGTCGTCGACCCGGCCGGTCACGAGGTCCTCGACCAGGTGCACCTGGTGGCGCAGCCGCTCGGCCTCCGCGTGATGCTCCGGTGCGATGTCGTCTCCGACGTAGCTGATGGCGGCGTCGACGTGCACGAAGGTCGCGCGGTCGCCGATGCGGGCGGCCAGCGCCTCCTGGCTGAGCACGAAGCCGCGCGCCAGGTTCGCGGCGATGGTGGCGAAGCCCTTGGCGCCGGTCTGGTAGGGCGGCCAGTAGCCGTACTCTCCGGAGAACAGCGCGTGGATGACCGGCTCGTTCACCGGCGTGTAGTCCACGACCCGGTCGCCGTAGCGCTCGCCGAAGCGGTCCGCGAACTCGGCGACATGCTGCGGGTAGTCCGGCGAGGCGAACTGGTCGGCCAGCCAGGTGGGGGTGCCGTAGTGCAGCAGGTCGATGATCGGCCGGAGGCCGGCGCCGAGCAGCGCATCCACCGCCCGGTCGGTCCAGTCCCAGTCCCAGCGGCCGGGCTCCGGCACGATCCGGTACCAGGGCACGCCCCAGCGCAGCACCTCGGCGCCGACGCCCGCGGCGAGGGCGAAGTCCTCGCGGTACCGGTCGTAGTGCTCGGTGAGCTCGTACTCGTCGATGGCGCGCTCGCCGGGCCGCTCCTGCGGCACGAAGGTGTCCTCGATCCCGAGTCCGAGGTGCAGGCGGCCGTCCTCGAACCAGCGCGGGGCCGTCACTTGAGCCCCGTGGTCGCGACGCTCTCGATGAAGCGGCGCTGCATGATCAGGAACATGACGGCGAGCGGCAGGACCGCGATGAGCGATCCGGCCATCATCGTGCCGTAGGGGATGATGCCGCTCGGCCCGGTCAGCAGGGTGAGGCCCGACGTGATCGTGCCCATCTCCGGCGATGTCGTGAAGACGAGCGGCCAGAGCAGGTCGTTCCAGTTGTTCACGAAGGTGAAGATGGCGAGCGTGAGGAGGGCCGGGACGGCGTTCGGGAGCACGATGCTGCGGAAGATGCGGAACTCGCCGGCCCCGTCGATCCGCGCCGCGTTGTCGAGGTCGCGCGGGAGGGCGATGAAGAACTGGCGCAGGAAGAAGATGCCGAAAGCGTCGGCCGCCCGCGGGATGATCAGCCCGGCGAACGTGTTGACCCAGCCGAGCTGCGCCACCAGCTGGTAGACGGGGATGAGCGTCGCCTGGAACGGGATCATCAGGCTGGCCACGATCACGATCAGCACGACCCTGCTGCCGCGGAAGTCGATGCGGGCGAGGGCGTAGGCCGCGAGCGAGTCGAAGACGAGGGCGAAGACCGTCACCCCGCCCGCGAACACGAGGCTGTTGAGGAAGAGCCGCCCGAACGGGAGGTCGCTGAAGATCTTGGTGAAGTTGTCCAGCGTCCACGTACCGGGGAGCAGTGTCGGCGGATAGGCGTTGATCTCGGACGCCGGCTTGAACGCCGTGAGGACGATCACGATCACGGGGAGCAGCACAATGGCGGTCAGCACCAGGGCGGCGGCGAAGAGCAGCCAGCGTTCTGCGGTGCGGCCGACGCGCCGGCGGCGGGTCGTGGTTGCGGCCCGGGCCGGCGCGGCGGGGGCGAGAGTGGCGGTCATGCGAGGTCCTTCTCACGGCGTCCGAAGAAGCGGAACTGGATGAGGCTGAGGATGAGGGTCGCGGCCAGCAGCACGTAGGAGAGCGCTGTCGCGAGCCCGAGGTCGAGCTTCTTGAAGCCCTCCTGGTAGATCTCCATGACGACGGTCTGCGTCGAACGGTACGGACCGCCGCCCGTCATGACGTAGATCTGGTCGAAGGCCTGGAGGGCGGCGATCATCGCGAACACGACGACGAACGCGAGGGTGTTGCTGAGCTGGGGGAGGGTGATGCTGATGAAGCGCCGCCAGGCTCCCGCGCCGTCGATCTTCGCCGCCTCGTACAGCGACTCGGGGATCTCCTGCAGACCGGCGATGAAGATCACCATGTAGAAGCCGAAGCTCTTCCAGATGGCCACGAGCACGACCGTCGGCATGGCGAGCGCAGGATCCTGCAGAACGTTTCCGAGCTGGATGCCGACGCTGCGCAGCCAGTAGTTGAGGAGGCCGACCTGCGGGTCGAGCAGGTACGTCCAGGCGAAGGCGGCGACGGCGAGAGAGACGATGAACGGGAGGAACAGCGCCGTGCGGAAGAAGCCGCGACCGAGCAGGCGTCGGTTGGTGAGGAGGAGCGCGAGCAGCAGTGCCGCGATCAGCGCCGTCGGGGTGAAGAGCACCGTGTAGAGCGCGGTGTTGCCGAGGGTGGCGAGCACGCGTGGGTCGGTGAAGACCTGCACGTAGTTGTCGAAGCCCACCCACTCCTCCAGGCCGAAGCCGCTCGCGTTCGTGAACGAGAGACGCAGGGCCGACAGCATCGGCCATCCCACGAACGCGATCAGGACGACCGTCGCGGGGAGCATGAAGAGCAGGGCCATCGGTCCGCGGCGGCGGCCCGAACGCGGCCGGCCGCCGAGCGGGGCGGGCGGGCGATACGGCCTGCGGCCCGTGCGGGAGCGGGTGAGTGTGGTCATGGTCGCTTTCGGAAGAGGGCGGTGGACCGCCGGGGTGCGGCGGTCCACCGGGTGGATCACTTGCCGAGTGCCTGCTGCACCTGGGTGGATGCCGACTTCAGCAACGCATCCGGGTCGCCGCCGGCGAGGGCCTTCTGCGTCGCTTCGTCGACCGCCGAGAGGACATCCGTGCTGTTGGCGACGCCGGGGAGCAGGGGGCGCGCATCCCCGACCAGGTCGGTGAGCGTCGCCACGACCGGGTTCGACGACACGTCGGAGGACGGGATGTCGGTGCGCAGCGGCGGCCACGCCGAGCCGAACGACCACTTCGTGGCGACCTCCTTGGTGAAGAAGTACGCGAAGAACTTCTCCGCCGCGGCCTTCTTCGCCGCGTCTGCCTGTGCGGTCACCGCGGCCGAGATGCCGATCGCCGAGGCGGCGGCGCCCTTCGGTCCGGCGGGGATGCCGGCGATGCCGTAGTCGATCTTGTTCTCGGTGGCGACGCCCGCCATCCACGGTCCGCCGATCTCCATCGCGGCCTTGCCGGAGGAGAAGAGCTTGTCGGAGGCGACGCCGTCGAGGCCCGTCGGCGAGATCTTGTCGGCGGTGACGGCCTTCGCCCAGTACGAGAGCGTCTCGGCGTTCTCGGAGGAGTCGAGCACCGACTTCGAGCCGTCGACGATCTTCCCGCCGTTGCCGTAGAACAGGCTCGCCCAGACGCCGTTGCCCACTGTCGCGTGGTCGGGGAGGGCCAGGCCGTACTGCTCGGGGGTGCCGTCGCCGTTCTCGTCGACGGTGAGCTTCTTGGCGTCGGCCACCCATTCGTCCCACGTCTTCGGGAACTCGGTGATCCCGGCCTTCTCGAAGAGCGCCTTGTTGTAGATGACGGAGAGCGGCACGAAGCCGGTGGGGATGCCGTAGTAGGAGTCGTCGACCTTCTCCATCTCGACCGCTGCGGGCCGTAGCGACGCGCTCTTCGTCGCGCTGCTCGCGTAGAAGTCGTCGAGCTCGGCGAACGCGCCCTTGGATGCGTACACCGGGAGGGTCTCGGCCGGCATCGCGACGATGTCCGGCCCCTTCTTGGCGGAGAGCGCGGGGAGCAATGTGTCGCCGATGACGGCCCAGGTCTTGGTCGTGGTCTTGATCGTGATCTTGTCCTGCGACTTGTTGAAGTCGTCGACGATCGCGTCGAGCACCTTGCCGTCTGCTTCGGTGTAGCCGTGCCAGAAGGTGAGAGTGACGGGGCCGGAGTCGCCGGAGCCGGGGGAGGTGGAGCAGCCGGCCAGCGCGAGAGAAGCGCCGGCCGCGACGGCCAGCGTCGCGAGCAGTTTCTTCATTGAATGCCTCTCATGGGACCGACCGCTCATCGTCGATCGGATCGGGTTTACAACGATGTAATCAACGTTGTAAATGGGAGTATAGGCAGGCGGCGGAGCGGGCGTCAAGCCGAAAACCGCTTACCCCCCGTTCGGCCGGATCCGGCACGGAGCCCGGAACTGTGCCAGACTCCGCGCCAAGGGGTGTGGAAGACGAATCTCGTCGTATGCCAGGACCCCCCGATTCGGGCGGGGGCCTTCGTGGCCGATTCGACATCCACTTCTTCTTCACCTTCTTTCGGCGCGCGCATCGGCGTCGGGGCGACAGCGGCAGCTCTTCTGGCGCTGCTCGGCCTGTGCTTCGGCCCGGCTGCGGCGCACGCGGACACCACCCTCGACGGGCCGGTGGACATCGGGACTGCCGCGCCCTTCGGCGTGCTCGGAGCGAGTGAGGTGACGAACACCGGGCCGACCGTCGTCGACGGCGATGTGGGCGTGTCCCCTGGCTCGTCGATCACCGGGTTCGGGGGCGCTCCCGACGGCACGTTCACCGGAACCCTGCATCAGACCGACGCCGTCGCAGCTCAGGCGCAGAGCGACGTGACGACGGCCTTCAACACCGCCAGCGGACTCACGCCGACGACCTCCGGCATCGGCGAGCTCAACGGGTTGTCGCTGACACCCGGCGTCTACTCGGGTGGCGCGCTCTCGCTCGCGGACAACGGAGCGCTGACCCTCGCCGGCAGTGCGACCTCGGTCTGGGTCTTCCAGGCGGCCAGCACGCTGACCATCGGATCGGCGACGCACATCACGATGACCGGCGGCGCGACCGCCTGCAACGTCTTCTGGAGGGTCGGGTCGTCGGCGACGCTGGGCACGGCCGCGCAGTTCATCGGGACCGTGCTCGCCGACCAGTCCATCACCGCGACGACCGGCGCGACGATCGTGGGCCGCCTGCTGGCGAGCAACGCGGCGGTCACCCTCGACACCAACACCGTGACGGCCCCGACGGGATGCCCGCCGCCAGGCACACCCGTCACGACATCGAGCCCGTCCATCACCTCCGGAACGCCGACCGCCCCGGTCGCCGGGACACCGTACGCGTTCACGGTGACCGCCTCCGGCACGCCGTCACCCACGTTCACCGTGAGCGCCGGGGCTCTCCCGGCCGGTCTCACCCTGAACGGCACCACCGGAGTCATCTCCGGGACGCCGACCACCCCGGGTTCGTCGACCGTGACCATCACGGCATCCAACGGACAGGGCCCCGACGCATCGGCGACGTACACCTTCGTGACGGCGCCTGCGGCAGTGCTCGTCGGGACGGAGGGGGTGCTGGCGATCGGCTCGGAAGGCGCGACCGCATCACTCGCAGACAGCGGGAGCGACCCCGTCCCGCCGTTCGTCGCAGCTCTCGCGCTGGTCGTCCTGGGGCTCGCGGTGAGCCGTCTCGGAGTGTCCCGTTCGGCTCGCGGCCGGCTCTAGGCGGGCACGTTCGGGCTGTACGGCACGTGGAGCGTGTCGGCGAAGCGGGCGAACAGCGACGCGTCGCCCTCCAGCTGCACCGCACCGGTCGCGATCGCGGTGTCCGCATCCAGCTCTCCCGCGAGGAGGTCGCGGATCTGCGGGCCCGCGGTGATGACGAGGCCCGGTGCCTCGGCCGCGCCAGGGCCGACGGTGATGATGCCGTCTCGCATGATCAGGTGCGTCACCACCTCGCCGACGCGGACGGTGTAGGCCGTGTCCCACTCCTTCGGGACGACGCCGTCGCCCGCGGCGACCTTCAGCGCCGAGGCGATGGATGCGGTCGTCACGATCTCGCCGTCGCGCGGAGTCCGCATCCCGCCGGCACCCCAGCGCGACAGCGCGTCCATCGCCGGCCCGAGCTCCTCGCCGCGCGGGGTCAGCCGGTAGACGACCGCCCGCTCACCGCTCGACGGAGCCATCCGCTCGACGATGCCCTCCTCCTCGAGCTCTTTCAGCCGGGAGGCGAGGGTGTTCGTGGGGATGCCGGGGAGGCCGGAGACCAGGTCGGAGTAGCGCTGCGGGCCGACGCTCAGATCGCGCAGGATCAGCAGGGTCCATCGCTGCCCGACGATCTCGGCTGCGCGTGCGAGACCGCAGAACTGCCCGTAGTGCTGGTTCGTCATGAATCTCACTGTAGCACTTGACTTCATTATTTGCAGTGTGCTTTCTTTTTTGAAGTACATCCGATGAAGGAGAACGCCATGACCGACACCATCGACCGCGCAGAGCTCGCCAGCGAGCCGACCCCGGTCGCCACCGCAGCACGCAACCGCACCGTGCTCGCCCTGCTCCTCGCCGCCGTCTTCGTCGTCTTCCTCAACGAGACGATGATGGGTGTCGCGCTCCCGCGCATCCAGGAGTCCCTCCACATCGACGCCACCCAGGGGCAGTGGCTCACGACGGCGTTCGCGCTCACGATGGCCGTGGTCATCCCCGTGACGGGCTGGCTGATGCAGCGGCTCAACACGCGGCCCGTCTTCATCGTCGCGATGTCGAGCTTCGTGATCGGCACCCTCATCGCGGCCCTGTCGCCGGTGTTCGAGACGCTGGTGGTCGGCCGGGTCGTCCAGGCGGTCGGCACCGCGATCATGATGCCGCTCATGATGACGACGGTGATGACGATCGTCGCGGAGGAGCAGCGCGGCCGCGTCATGGGGCGCGTCTCGATCGTGATGTCTGTCGCTCCCGCGATCGGTCCGATCGTCTCCGGGGCGCTGATCCAGGTGCTCCCGTGGCAGGGGCTGTTCTGGGTGATGCTGCCGATCGGACTCGTCATGCTCGCCATCGGCGTACGCCGGGTGCCGAACGTGTCGGAGACCCGGAAGGTGCGCCTGGACACCCCGTCGGTGATCCTCTCGGCGCTCGCCTTCTCGGCCCTCGTGTTCGGCCTCAGCCAGATCGGCGCCGCGGCGGTCGGCTCGGCGGCGGTCCAGCCGTGGATCCCCATCGTCGTCGGGCTGATCACGCTGGCGTTCTTCGTGTGGCGGCAGCTGGTGCTGCAGCGCACGGACTCGGCGCTGCTCGACCTGCGCACGTTCCTCTCCCGCGACTTCGCGGTCTCGGTCTCGATGATGACCGCCGCCATGGTGTCCCTCTTCGGCGCCTTCATCGTGCTGCCGCAGTTCGCCCGCTACACCCTGGGTCTCGAGCCGCTCTGGGTCGGCGCGATCCTGCTTCCCGGCGGCCTGCTGATGGGGCTGGCCGGTCCGACGGTCGGCCGGCTGTACGACCGGTTCGGGCCGCGGCCGCTCGTGATCCCCGGGTCGATCGGACTCGCCGTCGCCCTCTGGACACTGGCGCTCGGTCTCGGCGAAGGGTCGTCGTGGGTCGTGCTGCTCGGGGCGCACATCGTCCTGATGCTGTCTCTGGCGTTCCTCTTCACGCCGGCGTTCAGTTCGTCGCTCGGCTCGCTCCCGCCGCGGCTGTACTCGCACGGCAGTGCCACCATCGCCACTCTGCAGCAGGTTGCCGGTGCCGCAGGAACGGCCATCTTCGTGGCCCTGTACGCGACGGGCGTCGCCTCGACCGGAGGCGCCGACCCGGACCTGCCGACGGCCGCCGCCGCCGCGCACGGCTCGCACCTCGCGTTCCTCGCCGGCGGCATCCTGTCGCTCGGGGTGGTCGTGCTGGCGCTCTTCGTCCGGAAGCCCGCCGCGGGCGCCGCGGAGGTGCCGGAGCTGGAGGTCGCGGAGGCCTAACCGGCCGAGCGTTCGAGATAGGCGCCCAGGGCATCGAGCAGGCCCCGGGTGCCGCTCTCGCGTCCGGGGCCGTCGGCCCAGAACCGGTCGAAGAAGACGCCGTGCTCCACGTGCGTGAAGCGGGTGCCCTGCTCGGTCGGGTCGAACTCCAGCGACGCGACGGACGTCGACATGTGTTCTCCGTCAATCCACATGTCGTAGGTGGTGACGATGCGGACGTGCTCGACGATGTCGGTGTAGGTCGCTTCGTACCGAGAGACCGGGCCCTGGTGGAACTTCCCCTCGGCGACGTCCCGTCCGCCGACGCGGAAGTCGAACGACCACTCGCGCGGCTCCATGGCGTCGCCGGCTCCCCACCAGCTGAGCTTCTGCTGCTCGTCGGCGAAGGCGTCCCAGACGCGCTCGGGCGGGGCGGGGTAGTCGCGGGTGAGGGTGAATCCGGCGCGGGCGAGGCGGCGTTCGATCGTCATGGCTGCGTCCTAGCGGGTCAGGGTGACGTGGATGGTGCCGCTCTCGGCGACCTCGGTGGTCACCGTGTGCGTCGAGTCCATGCCGGTCAGGTCGTCGAAGAGCCGATTGCCGCGGCCCAGGAAGATCGGCGTGATCATGAGGTGGAGGTCGTCGACCAGTCCGGCCTGAAGGAAGGCGCGGGCGGTGCGGTAGCCGCCGCCCACCCGGACGTCCTGTCCGCCAGCGGCCTCGGTCGCCTCGGCGAGCACCTCCTCCGGGGAGGCGTTGCGGAAGTGGAAGGTCGTGCCGCCGTCCATCTCGATCGCGGGGCGGGGAGCGGTGCTCGTGAGCACGAAGACCGGGGTTCCGAAGGGCGGCGTGTCTCCCCACCATCCTTTCCACTCCGGGTCGTCGGGGAACGAGTGGAGGCCGAACATCCCGGCGCCCAGGATCTCGGCGCCGACGCCTGCGAAGAACTCGCGGCCGACCCGGTCGTCGACGCCGGTCGTGCCGGCCCCGCTCGTGTCGCCGAAGATGCGCTCGCGGAACGTCCGGGTCGATGCCCAAGCGGCCGTGAGGCGGCCCCAGTCCTCGCCCATCGGGTTGTCGGGCGACACATCGGACGGCGTGTAGCCGTCGAGCGAGGCGAAGAGGTTCATGCGGACGCGGGTCATGTCAGGTGTCCTTCGGGGTCGGCGCCGAGGCGCGGGCGAGGTGGATGCCGAGGCGGTCGGCCTGGTGCTCGGCGGGCGTGCGTTGCTCGCCGAGCCAGAGGTGCAGGATGTCGAGGGCGCCCGGCCGTAGGCTCACAGTTCGGACGCGCCCGTGCTTCTCGGAGGTGATCACTCCGGCGTTCTCGAGCACACTCAGGTGCTGCATGAACGACGGCAGCGCCATCGGGAACGGTTCCGCGAGCTCGCTCACCACCGCCGGTGACGCTGCCAGCCGCTCCACGACGGCTCGCCGCGTGGGGTCCGCGAGGGCGCGGAGCACGGCGTCGAGCTCGTCGTGATACTTAGGCACGTGCCTAAGTGTGGCGGTGACGGCCTCGTTCGTCAACCCGTGGTCAGGGTTTGGCGCCGTTGCTGAACGAACCGTGCAGGGTGGTGTCGGCGAACACCGTGGTGTCGATGACCGCGCGGACCGCATCCAGCGTCGCCGGGTCCGCGCCATCGACGAGCACCGTCAGCGAGCCGTACTCGACGCGCATCGTGTACGGGATGGACGCCTCCAGCGAGGTGACATTCGGCGTCGCCGCCAGACGTGCGAGGCCCTCAGCGACGTCCGTGGAGGTCTCGATCGGGATGGTCTGGTCGAAGGTCCGGCTGTAGTGGACCGTCGTCTCGATGTGCCCGGGCGCGGCCGGCACCGTCAGGGAGAGGCTCACACCCGTCCACGCGAGGTGCTGCGCCATCGTCGTCGGGACCGCCGCCGCCTGTGCGGGTGTCGCCTCCGCCTCCATTACGACGTCGACCTGGCTGGAGAAGTGGTTGGAGACGACCCGGCAGTCCGGACGATTCGGATCGTCCGAGGCGGTTCGGGAGTTCGATGTGCGCTCGCTCACCGTGTCGACGCCCGCGAGCTTTCGGACGCCGGCGACGGCCTCCCGGACCTCTCCGGCGACATGCGGATCGAGCGTCGGGGCCGGCGTCGGGGATGGATCCGGCTCGGCGCCGCGGGGAAGGCAGGCCTCCGCGGGCGCGGCGGAGTCGCGGTCGGTCGCATCCCGCGCCAGCCCCTCGAACATCGAGCACCCGGACATGAGGGCGGCGGCGCAGACGATGGCCAGGACGGTGGCGGCGCGGCGAAGCATAGGGTCGAGGCTAGTGCGGTGGCCCGTTGCGGGCGTCAGCCTCCGGGATGACGTCGCGGAACGGAAACGCACGTAGCGCCGGCTCGATCGTTTCGGACCGCGATAGTCGGGTGCGGCGTCCCACGGCCGACCAGGCTGAAAGGCGAAGGAGGGACCGTGATCGCGATTCTCAACCGGGTGGTCGAGGTGATCGAAGACCACCTCGCCGACGACCTCGACCTCGCCGGGGTCGCCCGCGGACTCGGCACCACGGAGTACCACGTCCGTCGCATGTTCTCGTCGCTGGCCGGGATGCCCCTGTCAGAGTATGTGCGCCGTCGTCGCATGACCGTCGCCGTCGCCGATCTGCTCGGAGGCGACGACCTGCTCGACGTCGCCGTGCGTCACGGCTACGGCTCCACGGAGGCGTTCAACCGGGCGTTCCGGTCGGTGCACGGCGCGAGCCCCGCCACCGTGAGACGCGATGGCGGCCCCCTTCGCACGCAACCGCAGCTCAGGTTCCGCCTGACCGTAGAAGGGAACACCCCCATGGACACCCGAATCACCGACCGACCGGCCTTCCGGCTCGTGGGCCACGCAGCTCGCGTGCCGCTCATCCACGAAGGCGTCAACCCGCACATCCAGGCCCTCGTCGCATCCATCGAGCCGGACGAGCATGCTCGCCTCAAGGGCCTCAGCGACACCGAGCCCGCAGGCCTGCTCCAGGTCAGCGCCGACGTCGACCCCGACTACACCGAGGGGACCGAGCTCACCTATCTCCACGGCGTCGCGCGAACGGTGGACTCGCCGACACCGGACGACCTGGACGCCATCGAGGTCCCGCCCGGGACCTGGGCGGTTTTCCGCATCGAGGGGGACTACCCCGCGGCGCTCCAGTCGGCGTGGGCCGCGACGGCGAGCGAGTGGTTCCCCTCCAACCCGTGGCGTCTGCGGCCGGGCCCGTCGATCGTCGCGGTCCTCGACCGATCGGCGGACTTCACCACGGCGACCTGCGAGTTGTGGCTGCCGGTGGAGCGCGCCTGACGGCGGACCAGCGGACGGCGGATCAGCGGACGGCGCCGAGCGCCCGCCGGACACCCTCGACGTAGTCGGTCGGCTGCTCCCAGGCGGCGAAGTGACCGCCGTGCGGGAACTCCAGCCAGTCGACGACGGAGAAGAACCGCTCGACGAACTGCCGCGGGGCATTGACGAGGTCGCGCGGGAACACCGTCATGACCGTCGGGATCTCGATCCTCGGCCAGTCCTTCGGTGCGGCAGCCGCGTACGGAGTGAAAGACGTGCCGATCGCGCCGGTGTACCAGTACGCCGAGATCCAGGTCAGGGCCTCGTCGGGGGTGAACGCCCGGCGGAGGTCGCCGCCGGAGTCCGTCCAGTCGATGAGTTTCTCCAGAATCCACGCGGCCATCCCCGCGGGGGAGTCGCCGAGCCCCACCGCGAGGGTTCGGGGGCGGGTGGACTGCTCGTGCATGTACCCGCCCTCGCGCTGCTGCCAGTCGCGGCCGCGCTCCACGTAGGCGCGCTCCGTCTCGTCGAGGTCGTCGGGGAGTCCGACGAGGAAGTGGTACTGCGAGAGGTCGGTCAGATGCAGGGCGCTGACGTGAGAGCCGTGGCGGCCGGCGATGGCCTCCCCGACATCGCATCCCACGTCGCCCGCCGAGATCACATACCGGTCGAACCCGAACTCAGCCATGGCGTCGGCGACGGCGTCCGCCATCTCGACCGACGACATCCCGCCCACATCCACCGGTGCGGCGAACGGATACCCGGGCAGAGCGGGGAGCACGAGCGTCACGTCACCGAGCAGGGGCAGGATGCGCTCGAAACGGAGCACCGAGTCCGGCCAGCCGTGCAGGAGGAGGACGACCGGCGCATCCTCGCGGTCGGCGGGCCGGACGATCGCGCGGATGGGCACCGCGGTGTGTTCGGTCTGCACCCACTGCCAGGAGGCGATCCGGCGCTCGTGCTCGCGCCAGTCGTAGTCGTCCGCCCAGTACCGCAGCAGGTCGGACAGCACCTCGGGGTCGACGCCGCCGAGTCCGTCGCGCTGTGGCAGCGGCACCCTCCGGAACCGCTCGAGGCGCGAACGGAGGTCGGCGATCGCCTCCTCCGGCACCGGGATGGGTTCGTGACGCTTCATCGCTCCTCCTCCGCAGCCGCGCTGCACGTCGTTGCTCTCACGCCCGATGCGCTCATGCCGACGCCGTCCGGATCCTCACCTCGCGCTCCATGCGCTTCTCGTGGCGTTGTCGGCCCTTCGCGGCCTCGAGCTCGCGGCTCTTCGGCGGGGCGTTCGTCACCAGCTGGTCGAGCATCCGTCTGGTCGTCTCGGCGATCTCGTCGATGGCCTGCTCGAACGCCGCGGTGTTGGCGCGGGAGGGATGCGTCGAGCCGCTGACCTTGCGCACGAACTGGAGTGCGGCCTCCCGCACCTCATCGTCGGTCGTGGGCGGTTCGAAGTTGTGAAGGCAACGGATGTTCCGGCACATGCCGCGACGATATACCGCCCACCGCCCTCCTCCCAACCGCCCACCGTCGAGTCCGCGATCTTTGCACGCTCGGGGTGCGAAATGCGGTAAGTCTGTGCGGACTCGACGGTGGGCGGAGGGGGCGACGGCGACGGGTCAGGGGGTGAGGACGATGCGGCCGAAGACGGCGCCGTCATCCATGAGGCGATGGGCGTCCGCCGCGCGGTCGAGCGGCATGACCTCGTGGACGACGGGGTGCAGCTCGCCGCGGGTGGCGGCCTCGAACAGGTCGGCGCGTGCGGCGGAGCGCGCGAGCGGAGGGATGGAGTCGAGGCTGAAGGCCGCCACGGAGCGCGAGGCCTGGAAGCCCTGGAGAAGACGCGCCCCGAAGTCGGCGGGCGGGAAGCCCGCGACCGCTCCGACGAGCACGAGGCGGCCGTTGGGGGCGAGCCGGTCGATGAACGCCGGCATGCCGTCGCCTCCGACGATGTCCACGATCACGTCGAACGGACGGGAAGCCCCGTCGGGCCCGTGGCCGGACCGGTCGAGCACGTCCGTCGCACCGAGCGCCGCAAGCCGACGACCCCGCTCAGCGGAGGAGGTCGTCACGGCCACCGCGGAAGCGCCGGCGCGCGCCGCCAGCTCCACCGCGGCGATCCCGATGCTGCCGCTGCCACCGCGGATGAGCACCGAGTCGCCGGGCGCGAAGGGGGCGCGGGCGAGCGCGAATCGCGCGACGGGGGCCGCGCTGCCGATCGTCACCGCATCCACCGCCGACAGGTCGTCGGGGAGCGGGGTCACGTCCTCCACCAGGGCGACGGCGCGCTCGCTGTAGCCGCCCGATCGACCCGTGAACGCCCAGACGCGGCGACCGATCCAGGAGGGGTCGACGCCGTCGCCGACCCCGGCGACCGTCCCAGCGACCTCGCTACCCGGGATCATGCCCAGCGGGTAGCTCGAACCGAGCGTCCCGCGCCGGATCACCGCGTCGACGCCTCCGACGCCGATCGCCTCCGTCTCGATCAGCAGCTGCCCGGCACCGGCTTCCGGCTCGGGGGCGTCGGTGACGGCCATCCCGCTCGGGTCGCCGTATTCCTGGATCGCAATCGCTCGCACGTCTTCTCCTTCTCGTTGCGGTACTCTCGCACGGTAGTGGACGCCCCCGTCCACTTGATCGAAGTGAGACCGTCGGGAGGACGAGTGACTCAGATCCTCCGCTCGGATGCGCAGGACAACCGCGACCGCATCCTGGCGGCGGCGCGCACCCTCTTCTCGGAGCGCGGACTCGACGTCGGGATGCGGGAGGTCGCCCGCCACGCCGAGGTCGGCCCGGCGACGCTCTACCGCCGGTTCCCCACGAAGCAGTCGCTCATCGACGAGGCGTTCCGGGTCGAGATGCGGACGTGCCGGGCGGTCGTCGAGGAGGGCTGCGCCGATCCCGATCCGTGGCACGGCTTCACGTTGGTCATCGAGCGTCTGACCGCGCTCGACGTGCGGAACCGGGGTTTCGTCGACGCCTTCCTGTCGATCGCGCACAGCTCCGCAGCCTTCGCGCAGCACCGCAGGGAGCTGCTCGGGATGCTGGACGGTCTCGCGAAGCGGGCGAAGGCGCAGGGGCGGCTGCGCCCCGACTTCGTCGTCGACGACCTGGTGCTCATGCTGCTCGCCGGCCGCGGCCTGGGGTCTGTGTCGCTCTCGCGGCGGGATGCGGCGGCGCGCCGCTTCGCGGGTCTCGCCATCGACGCCTTCCGGACCGACCGCGCCGCCTCCGCCGGCTGATCACCGGCGCTCAGCCGGCGGTGCTGCGGATCCCGTCGAGCTGGAGGTCGAGGTAGCGGCGCCAGTCGCCGCTTCCGGACATGTTGGCCATGGCTCCGCGGGTGATCAGGATGAAGTCGTCGGGCCGGAAGTCGGGGCGCAGCAGCCCGGCGTCGACGGCGCGCTGCACGACCCGGTCGACGATCTCCGAGAACGCGTGCTTCTCGGCGGTGATGTCGGCCCAGGTCGGCTCCTCCGGGCTGAGGATGGCGAAGCGGAACGCGGCGTCGGGCTGCGCCGATTCGAGGTAGCCGACGAGGAGGGTCTCGAAGGCCGCCCACGGATCATCGAGCTGTTCGGCCGCCCGGGCGAGTTCGGTGACCGCCGCGAACCTGCGCGCGATGATCGCGGCCCGCAGCGCCCGCTTGTCGGCGAAGTGCCGGTAGAGCGTCCCGACGCCGAGCCCGGCCCGGGCGGCGATCTCATCCATCTGCACGTTGTCGCCGTGGCGTGCGAACAGGTCGCTGGCCGCATCGAGGACGGCTTCACGGTTGCGCCGGGCGTCGGCGCGCAGCGAGCGTTCCGGTGCGGTCATGATCCCTCACTGTAGTTGACGTCGGGGAGGCGTCGCGGCTACATTCGGAACCGGAATTCAGGTTCATCTTATGGAGGTCTCATGATCGTCGTCACCACTCCCACCGGCCGGATCGGCAGCCGGCTCGTCACCCTGCTGCTCGAGCGGAGCAGCGACGTCCGCGTCATCGTGCGGGACGCATCCCAGCTCGACGACGCCGTCCGCACCCGCGTGGAGGTGGTGGAGGGATCGCACGCCGACCCGGCCGTCCTCGACGCGGCCCTGCCCGGCGCGGACGCGCTGTTCTGGCTCGTTCCGCCGAACCCGGCGGCACCGAGCGCCGAGGAGCACTACCTCGCCTTCGCGCGCGCCGCTTCCGCCGCCATCCGTCGTCACGGAGTCGGCCGCGTGGTCGGCGTCACCAGCGCCGGACACGACTTCCGGGAGCCGGCCGGCGTGCTGTCCGCGGCGTTCGCGATGGATGCGGAACTCGCCCGGTCCGGCGCGGCCTACCGGGCGTTGTCGCTGCCGTTCTACATGGAGAACCTGCTCGGGCAGGTCGACGCGATCGTGCGCCGTGGGGCCTTCTCGCTCACGTTCGCCGCCGATCGGCCGCTCGCCATGGTCGCGACCCGCGACATCGCCGAGCGCGCGGCGGACCTGCTCACCGATCCCACCTGGCACGGGCAGGAGAACCTCCCGCTGTTCAGCCCGGACTGCCTCGCGCCCGACGCGATCGCCCGGGTGATGAGCGAGGAGCTGGAACGCCCGGTCTCCTACGAGCCGATCGCGATGGAAGACTTCGCCGCGCTCCTGCGGTCCCGAGGGGCGAGCGAGCGGGCGATCACCGACACGATCGAGATGTTCGCCGCGCAGGATGCCGGCATCTACGACGCGGACTGGGCGACGGCCGAGATCGCCCCCACCGACTTCCGTACCTGGTGCCGCGAGGTGCTGCGCCCGGCGGTGGAGCGAACCGCTGCGACGGTGGGCGCGAAATAATCGGGGGATGGACTCCTACTTCCAGCGCATCGACGACACCCGTTTCCGCCCGACCGTCGATGCGGGGGGAGCCTGGAACGACGGCGAGATCCACTTCAGCCCGCTCGGCGGCCTCATCGTGCACGCGATGGACCGCCACCGCGCCGACCGCGACGCGGCTCCGCTCTCGCTCGCGCGGGTGAGCTTCGACATCCTCGGCTTCCTCGCCGCCGACGTGTGCGACATCGCCGTGGAGACCATCCGTCCCGGCCGGACCATCGAACTGGTGGAGGCGACCGTCGTCATCGCGGGCCGTACCGCTGTGCTCGCGCGGGCCTGGTACACCGTCGACGGCGACACCCGCGAGGTGGCGGGAGGCGAGCCGGAGCGGATCGCCGTTCCCGGTCCCGACCGGCGCTGGCCGATGACGGAGACCTGGCCCGGCGGCTACGTGGCCTCGCTCGAGATGCGCGCGGCCGAGGACCCGCGCCCGGGCCGCGCGACCGCGTGGCTGCGCACCGATCGGGCGATCGTCGCCGGTGAGGAGGCCAGCCCCCACGCCGCCTTCATCGCGCTGGTCGACACGGCGAACGGAATCGCCGTGCGCCGGCATCCGACCGAGTGGATGTTCCCCAACCTCGACCTGACCATCCACCTGTTCGCGCAGCCGACAGGGGAGTGGGTCGGCCTCGACACGACTGTCACCTTCGGGTCGACCGGGCAGGGCCTCACCAGCACCGCCCTCCACGACGTCTCCGGGCCGGTCGGCCGGGCGGAGCAGATCCTCACCGTCCGGCCGCTGACCGGACGCGCCTAGACCGGCTCAGTCGAGCACGGCGAGGGCGTCGATCTCCACCAGCATCTCCGCGCGGGGGAGTCCGGTGAACACCGTGGTGCGCGCCGGCAGAACGCCCGAGCGGACGCGCGAGGAGAGGAACTCGCCGTACGCCTCGTTCATCGCCGCGAAGTCGTCGCGCGTGGTCAGGTAGACGCGCAGCATCATCACGTCGTCGAAGGTCGCGCCGCCGGCCGTGAGGATCGCCTCCACGTTCTGCAGGGTCCGGATCGTCTGGCCCTTCACGTCACCCTCGTGCACGTACGCGTTGGTGGCGGGGTCGACGGCCCCCTGTCCCGAGACCTGGAGGAACGGACCGCGCCGCACCCCCTGCGAGAAGACGTGCGCGGGGGCGGGGGCCTCGGCGGTGAAGACGGCGATGCGTTCGGACATGGCTTCCTTTCGAAGGGGGATGGCTGCGGTCAGGCGGCGCGGGCGCCCAGTTCCGCAGAGACGCGCCCGGCCGCGGCCTGGAGCGCCGGGAGGAGCTCGACGACGCCCTCGTACGGGAGGACGACGTTCGGAACGGAGATCGAGATGGCGGCGACGACACGACCGTCGGGGCCGTGCACGGGCGCGCCGACGCAGTTCATGAACGTCTCATGCTCCTCGTGGTCTTGCGCCCAGCCCCGTCGCACGCTGCGGTCGACCTCGGCGAGCAGGGCGTCGGGGGTGGTGATCGTCCGGTCGGTGAAGCGCTCGAAGTCGAGGCCGGCGACGACCGCGCGGCGCTCCGCGGCATCCAGCCCTCCCAGCAGCACTTTGCCGACCGCGGTCGCGTGCAGGGCGGCGGGGAGGCCGATCCGCGAGTACATGCGGAGCGGTTGCCGCGACTCGACCTTGTCGACGTAGGTCGCGACGCCGTCGTCGTAGGTCGCGAGGTGGACGGTCTGCCCGGTCTCGGCGGCGAGTGCCCGGAGCTCCGGACCGGCGGCGCCGCGCACATCCAGCGCATCCAGTGCACCGGAGGCGAGGGCGAGCACGGCCGGGCCGATCCGATACCGGTGGTGGCTGTCGCGGCCGACGAACCCACGCTGCTCCATCGTCTGGAGCAGGCGCAGGACCGTCGTCTTGTGGACGCCGAGCTCCGCGGCGAGCGGATCGAGGGTGGTGGTGCCCCGGGCGATGAGCCCGAGGAGATCGAGCGCGCGGCCGAGCGACTGGCTCACGACGACACGCTCCAGGGAATCGTGCCCGGACCGACGGACCAGCTCGCCCACTCGTCGTCGGACGCGCGCGCGATCCTGTCGCGTTCCGTCTCGTTCGGAACGGCGGGCGGGCGGTCTCCGCGGCTGGTGAGCGTCAGCGCCGCCAGCGCGTGTCCCAGGCGGAGGCTGGCGGCGTCGTCGCGTCCCTCCGCGACTCCGCAGAGGAAGCCGGCAGCGAACGCGTCGCCGGCGCCGACCGGCTCCACCACGTCCACGGTGAGGCACGGGACGTGCACCTCCGCACCATTTCGCCGGTGGACGGACGCGCGACGGACGTCGTCCTTCACGACGATGGTGTCCAGCCGGGGATGCGCAGCGAAGAGCCGACCGGCGTCGCCGTGCCCGAAGTACGCCTCGGCCTCGTCGCGACCGACGAAGAGGAGGTCGGCCTGGCCGACCAGGGCGGTCAGCGCGGAGGTGTCGCCGTCGCTCCAGAGCTGAGGGCGAAAGTTGAGGTCCACGCTGAGCCGGGTGTTCGCACCGAGCGCCTGCCGCAAGCCCGAGACGGCGTCGGCCGCAGTGGGGGACAGCGCCGCCGTGATGCCCGAGGTGTGCACGAGTTCGGCCCGGGCGAGGAGGGCGGCGACGGGCGGAGCGGCCACGGTGTCCGGCGACAGGGCAGAGGCCGCGGATCCGCTGCGGTGATAGTGCATCCGGGTGCGGACGCCCTCCGCGGCCCGGATCGTCTCCTTGATGTAGAGCCCCGTCGGGCGGGTGGGATCGAGTTCGACGGCGGACGTGTCGACTCCCGCCTCGTCCGCGACACGACGGATGCGCTCGCCGAATCCGTCGGTTCCGAGCCGCGACACCCACGACGTGGGCACGCCGAGGCGCGCGAGGCTGGTCGCGACGTTGAACTCCGCGCCGCCGACGTCGGAGCCGAAGGTGCTCGCGTCGGCCAGCGATTGCTGCGCGTCCGGATAGAGGACCACCATCGCCTCGCCGATCGTGACCTGGAGACCGGCGCTTCGCATGCGGTGTGCCCTTCCTCGATCGACGGACTCCATGCTAGACAGGGAGGCACACAAAACGCAATGACCGTTGCATATCGTGCAACCAGCGAGGGAGGCCTGTGCCGGACGTCAAAGCGATGCCCCTCGGTGGGCCACCCGCCATCGACACCCTCGCGGCCGATCGCCCGTCGTTGTCCGAATTCCCGACCCCTCTCGTCACCCTCAGCGAAGACGCGCTCGCCCACAACCTCCGGACGATGGCGGCCTGGTGCGCCTCCGCGGGCGTCGGACTGGCGCCGCACGGCAAGACCACCATGAGCCGGGTGCTCTGGCAACGGCAGCTGGATGCGGGCGCCTGGGGGATCACGGTCGCAACGCCCTGGCAGGCGTCGGTGGCGCTCGACTGGGGCGTCCCGCGCATTCTGCTGGCCAACGAGCTCGTTCAGCCGGCGGCGATCCGCGCTCTCGCCCCCCACGCCGGCCGGCTGACCGTCTGGGCCGACTCGGTGCGTGCCGTGGAACTCCTCGCGAGCGTGCTGGACGAGGTGGATGCTCCGGTGCCGCTGGCGGTGCTGGTCGAGCTGGGAGGGGCGGGAGGCCGGACCGGCGCACGTGGCGTCGACGCGGCCCTCGAGGTGGCGCGTGCCATCGCCGCTGCTCCCACACTGCGGCTGGCCGGGGTCGGCGGGTACGAGGGTGCGCTGGCGCACGATGCATCGACGTCATCGCTCGACCGTGTCCGGTCGTACCTCGCCGAGATGGTGCGGCTGCACGAGGAACTGGATGCGCAGGATCTCTACCCGGCGGAGGGCCCGGTGCTGCTCACCGCCGGTGGTAGCGCGTACTTCGACGATGTCGCGGCGGTCCTGGCTCCGCTCCGCGACCCGGAGGGCGAGCGCGGGCGGCCGGTCGATGTGGTGCTCCGGTCCGGCGCGTACATCACCCATGACGACGGCTTCTACCGCGGCATCACACCGTTCTCCCGTGGCGGCTCCGGCGAGCGGCTCCGCTCCGCGATCCACGGCTGGGCGACGGTCCTGTCGCGGCCGGAACCGGGCCTCGTCCTGGTGGATGCCGGCAAGCGCGACCTGCCCTACGACGAGGGCCTTCCGGAGGTTCAGGCGGTGCGGCCGCTGCGCGGAGGACCCGCTGTCCCGGTGGAGGGAGCGGAGGTGACCGCTATGAACGATCAGCACACGTTCATCCGGGTCCCCGCCGACGCGCTCGTCGAGGTGGGCGATGTCGTCCGGCTGGGCCTGTCGCATCCCTGCACCGCATTCGACAAGTGGCGCGCGCTGCCGCTCGTGGACGACGCGCTCTCCGACGACCCGCGGGTCGTCGGGCTGATCGAGACCTTATTCGGCTAGGAGTCCTGATGCTCATCCCCACCCTCGAGCGCGACCGTGCGCTCGCCGTCGTCCGCGCACCACGCGTCGACGACCCGGCAGCCCTGTGCCGCGCGCTGTCGGCGGGCGGCATCCGCACGGTCGAGTTCACGTTCACGACGCCGGGGGTCGAAGCGGTGATCGCCGAGGCGGTCCGTTGTGCCGACGACGTGGTCGTCGGCGCCGGCACGGTGACGAATGCGCGCTCGGCCGAGGCGGCGGTCGCGGCCGGTGCGCGGTTCCTCGTCACGCCCGGGATCAGCGAGGGCGCGGCGGGGGTCGCGCGCGAGGCGGGCATCCCGATCCTGCTCGGAGCGCTGACGCCGTCGGAGGTGATGCGCGCGCTGGCGCTCGGAGCCGCCGCGGTCAAGATCTTCCCGGCCGGGCTGGTCGGCCCTGCCTACCTCACCGACCTGCGGGGCCCGTTCCCGGGTGTGCCCGTCGTGCCGTCCGGCGGCCTCGATGCCGCCAATGCGGCCGACTGGATGCGCGCGGGCGCCCTCGCCGTCACGGCCGGTTCCAGCGTGGTCGGCGCCGCTCTGGTCGAGGCCGCCGATTGGGCGACGGTGACCGCGCGGGCGCGGGAGTTCTCGACGGCGGCGCTGAGCGCGTGAGCGGCATCCTCCTCCGCGGCGCCCTGATCCTGGACGGTTCCGGACGCCCGGGCGTCGTCGGCGACGTCCTGGTCGAGAACGGGCGGATCGATGGGGTGGGAGGCCGCATCCATGCCGGGGACGCCCGCATCGTCGCTGCGGAGGGACTGGCCGTCGCTCCCGGATTCATCGACATGCACGCGCATTCGGACCTCGCGGTCCTCACCGATCCGGAGCATCGGGCGAAGACGACGCAGGGGGTCACCACCGAGGTCCTCGGGCAGGACGGACTCTCCTACGCACCCGCCACCGAACGGACGCGGGGGATCCTGCGCGAACAGCTCGCCGGCTGGAACGGCCTGCCCTCCGGAAGCGACGTCGGCTGGCGCCGTGTCGCCGACTACCTGGACGAGCTGGACCGGCATCCACTCGCGGTGAACGCGGCCTACCTGCTTCCCCACGGCACCATTCGGATGAACGTCATCGGAACGGAGGACCGGCCGCCGACGGCGGAGGAGCTCGAGACGATGCGCACGGAGGTGGACCGGGGGATGCGCGACGGCGCCTTCGGGCTGTCGGCGGGGCTGTCGTACGTGCCGGGGATGTTCGCGAGCACGGATGAACTCGTCGCCCTGTGCGCGGTCGTCGCCCGCCACGGCGGCTTCTTCGCCCCGCACCAGCGGTCGTACGGAGCGGGCGCGCTCGACGGCTACGCCGAGATGATCGACATCGCCGCACGGTCGGGGAGCGCCCTGCATCTCACGCACGCCACCATGAACTTCGACGTGAACCGGGGTCGAGCGGGCGAGCTGCTCGACCTGGTCGACCGGGCGGTCGCCGCCGGCGTCGACGTGACGCTCGACTGTTACCCCTACCTCCCCGGGTCGACGACGCTCGCCGCGCTCCTGCCGAGCTGGGTGCAGACCGACGGCCCGCAGGCCACCCTGCAGAGACTGCGCGATCGGGAGGTGCGGGTCCGGATCGCTCACGAGCTCGACACGACCGGGAGCGATGGGAGCCACGGTGTCCCGGTGGACTGGGCGGCCGTGCAGGTGGCCGGCGTGCGGGACGGATCGCTCGCCGACCGGGTCGGCCGCACCATCGCCGATCTCGCTCGCGACGCCGGTCTTCCGCCCGGGGAGGTGTACGTCGACCTGCTGGAGCGGGACCGCCTGGGGACGACCATCCTGCATCACGTGGGCGACGAGCAGAACGTCCGCGCGGTCATGCGCCACTCCCGCCACACTGCGGGCAGCGACGGGATCCTCGTCGGCGACCGGCCGCATCCCCGCGCCTGGGGCACCTTCCCGCGCTACTTGGGCCATTATGTGCGGGAGGAGGGCGTGCTGACCCTCGAGGAGGCGATCGTGCACCTCTCGGCACGACCGGCCCGTCGGCTCGGACTCGAGGACCGCGGCCGCATCGCGCCGGGCTTCGTCGCAGACCTCGTCCTGTTCGATCCGGATCGGGTCGCCGACGCCGCCACGTTCGACGATCCGCGGCGCCCTGCGGAGGGCATCCCGTGGGTCCTCGTCGCCGGCGAACCGGTGATCGAGGATGGCGAGCGGACGCTCGCGACCCCCGGCCGCGCGCTCCGTCGCGGCGCGGGACGTTGCTAACCGCGCCGTGAAGGGATAACGTGAGCGGCGCTCAAATGCAATGGCCCAGCGGCCGTCGCATCCATCAGCTCCAGAACTACCTGCTTCAGAAGGAGACCCACCGTGAGTGATTCCAACCTGCCCCCGAGTTACCCCGCCTCGTCGTCGCCGGCCCCTGCCGCCGGCGGTCCGGTCACCCCTCCGCAGCAGGTGAACATCGCGTTCTGGCTGTACATCGTCGGTGCGGCCCTGAGCCTCATCTCGCTCATCGTCTCGCTGGCCACGGTCGGTTCGCTGAAGGATCAGATCCAGCGTCAGCTCGCCGCGCAGGGCCAGCAGGTCCCCGCCGGCGCCGTGGACGCCGGCGTGGCGGTCTCAGTCACGCTCGCGGTCATCTTCGGCATCCTCTTCATCGCCGCCTACGTGCTCTTCGCCTTCTTCATGCGTCGCGGCGCGAACTGGGCGCGCATCGTCCTCCTGGTCGTGACCGTGCTGTCGCTGTTCGAAGTCCTCGGCGGCTTCGGCCTCGGCGCCGCCCGCTTCGTGGTCGGCGTCATCGCCACCATCCTGATCTTCCTGAAGCCCGCGAACGACTACTTCCGCGAGGTCAAGGCGAGCAAGCAGCTGCGGGCCTGACCGGCGCTGCCTCACGGGGCCCAGCGGGACGCGTTCACGCGCATCCGCTGGGCCCTTCGTCGTTCGCGGCCGGGTCCGGCGCCCGCGCGCACGGTCTCGCTAGAGTCGACGGATGAACCGCACCGACCGGCTGTACGCGATCGTCGAGGCTCTTCGGGCCGTGGCGCCGCGACCGCTCAGCGCGCGCCGCCTCGCCGAGCGGTTCGAGGTCAGCACGCGCACCATCGAGCGCGACCTGTCGTCTCTGCAGCAGACCGGCGTCCCCATCTGGGCGGAGCCGGGCCGGACCGGCGGCTACTGCCTCGACACCGCGCACACGCTCCCTCCGCTGGGGCTGACGGTCGAGGAGGCGCTCGCCGTCACGATCGGGCTCGGGATGCTCGCGTCCAGCCCGTTCGGAGCCGAAGCGTCAGGGGCGCTCGGCAAAGTACTCGCGGTGATGGACGGCAGCAGAGCCGAGGAGACGCGGGCGCTCGCTGCGCGCGTCCACCTGCTCCAGGGCGACCCTCCCGCGCCTGCGCCCGACGGGTTCTCGGACGCCCTGCGCGCCGGGACGGTGCTCCGCCTCCGCTACCGCGATCGGGCGGGCGTCGAGACGGAGCGCGAGGTGGAGCCGCAGGGGTACGTCGGCCGGGACGGGACCTGGTACCTGATCGCCTGGTGCCGCACGCGCAGCGCCATCCGGGCGTTCCGCGGCGATCGCATCGTCGCCGCCGAGCCGACGGGCGAGAGGCCGCCGCGGCGGGAGCTCACGGCCGCCGACCTCGACATCCCGTACGGAGACCTGCGCCCGGTACTCGGACCCTGAATCCTGGAAACACCGACAGGACGCTGTCGTCGGGGCACGCGACCATGGTTCTGCGCGGGTCGACCGGCCCGGGCGGAGAGGTTCACCATGGCTTTCAGCTCGATCAGGATCATCACCCACGACGTCGATCGACTCGTGCGGTTCTACGAACTCGTCACCGGGAGGACGGCGTCCCGTCCCGCCCCGGTGTTCGCCGAGTTCCGGGAGGGAACGGTGGCGCTCGCCGTCGCCGACGTCGCGACGGTCGCCATGCTCGGCGACGACGCTCCCCGGCCATCGAGTGGCGGACCGGCCATCGTCGAGTTCGAGGTGGACGACGTCGACGGCGAGTTCGACCGCCTGCGGGACGCGCTCACAGACATCGTGCTGGAGCCGACGACGATGCCGTGGGGCAACCGCTCCACGCTGTTCCGCGACCCCGACGGCACCCTCGTCAACCTGTTCGCGCGCCCGCAACCCGCTCCCTGAGCGAGGGCGGGAGCGGGCGGGGAGGCGACGCCGGTTACGGGAGGGCGACCACCTTGCCGCGCAGCGTGCCGGCGGCGGCCTGCTCGTGGATGCTGCGAAGCTCGGCGAGCGGCACGCGCTGGGCGACGTCGACCCGGAGGTCGCCGCTGTCCACGAGGGAGACGAGCTCGGCGAGCTGCTCCGCGTCGCTCCGCACGAAGACGACCACGCTGCGGACATTCCGCTCCGCGTCGTCGGGGGCGGGCATCCACGCGGTCGTGCTGACCACCACGCCACCGTCGCGCACCCGTGCGACCAGGGCCGCGAACTCGTCGGGCTCCAGCGGGGCCAGGTTGAGGAGGACGTCGACCGGTTCGTCGACCGCGTCGAGCACCGAGCGTGCGGTGTGGTCGATGACCTCATCCGCGCCCGCCTCACGGACGGTCGCGCTGCTGCGCGGGCTCGCTGTGGCGATGACGTACGCGCCGGCACGCTTGGCGAGCTGCACCGCGTAGCCGCCGACGGCCCCGCCCGCACCCGTGATGAGGATTCGCTGGCCCGACGTGAGTCCCGCGTCGTCGAACAGCGCCTGCCGCGCGGTCAGGGCGACCGAAGGGAGGGCGGCCGCATCTGCCAGCGGGATGGAGTGCGGGGCCCGGGCGAGCACCTCGGCGGGGGCGATGGCGTACTCGGCCGCTGAGCCGTCGGCGGTCATCGGCAGGAACCCGACGACCTCGTCGCCGACGGCGAGACCCTCGACGCCCGCGCCCAGCGCATCGACCGTGCCCGAGACGTCGTAGCCGGGGATGTGCGGCAGCGTGATGGGGATCGGCAGGCTGCCCGCGCGGATGCCGTTGTCGGCGGGACTGAACGCCGAGCCGGCGACGCGAAGCCGCACCTCGCCCGCGCCCGGGACGGGGAGTTCGGCTTCCTCGTAGCGGAGTACGTCCGGTCCGCCGGTCTCGTGGAAACGGATTGCCTTCATGGTCATGACTTCCTCTCAGGATGGTCGCGGCACCCGTCCTCGGCGTCGCACTCTCATCAAGCGGAGGAAATCATCCGTTTATTCCCCGGTATCGGGAGAGATCCCGCGCAGGAAGATCGCCCGCTGCTCCTCGGCGGCCCGCGGCCAGTCGGAGACGTTCGGCATGGGCTGCGCGAGCATGGCCCCGAAGCGGACAACGGTGCCCGCGTCGACCTCCCGCCGCACGGAGCCGTCGGCATGGCCGCGCGCGACGATGGCGGCCATCGTCTGCTGCATCCGGCCCCGCAGCTCCGCCGACTCCGTCCCCTCGGTCATCGGGCCACCGTGCAGGGGGAGGACCAACTGATCGTGGTGCTCGAACGACTGCCTCAGGAAGCGGGCGATCGCGTCCCGGCCCGTCTCGCCGGACGCGAGCGCGTCCTCCGCCTCGGCGAGGATGAGGCGGTAGGCGCGCACCGCCATCGCCTCGAGCAGCGCCTCCCGGTTCGGGTAGCGGCGGTACAGGGTGCCGATGCCGACCCCGGCGTCGGCCGCGATCTTCTCGAGCGGGACGAACCTGCCCTCGGCCAGGCCCGAGCGGACGGCCGCGGCGATCAGCCGGTCGGCGTTCTCCGCCGCATCCCTTCTCAGCTTCTTCGGTTCGCTGCCCGCCATGACCTGCCCTCGGATCCACTCGACGTCGTCGCCCCACGATAGTTGCTCGAGGGCCGTCGAGCGGGGCACGTCAGACCCGCCCGGCGAAGCGGTAGCGGAAGCCCGTTCCCGTCCCCGCGGTCACGACGACGTCGTAGTAGCCCCACTCGTCGACCGGCCAGTCGACCGATCGGGATCCGCGCGGCGGCACCGTGACCTGCTCGGCGTGGTCGGTGAAGTCGTTCCCCACCAGGCGGAACCGGACGGCCGCTCCACCCTCGTTCGTGAGCGTGAGGCGGAGGCTGCGCGACCCGACCGCACCGACGGCGGCCGTCGCGTGCGGGATGCCGACGTCGCGGCGGTCACCGCGCACGACGGTTCCGGCGAACCGGCGCAGGAAGCGGTCGGGACCATAGACGCTGACGTCGTACAGGCCGTCGGTCGCCGCCGCGTCCCACACCCAGTCCGCCGTCGTACCGGCCGCCAGCGTGTGCGGGTCGGCCTGGAAGGGCAGCGCGATGTTCGGGAACACCTGGTGGTTGACGCCCACCGTGCCCTGGTTGCGCATGGTCAGCGTGACCCGGCCGCTCGTGCGGTCGACCGCGACGTCGGCGCTCTGCCGGTAAGGGAGCGTCCGGTGGCGGGGCGCGCCCGCATCCTGTCCCGGCATGGACTGGGCGCCGACCGCCGGCACGGCCACGGGCGGCTTGCTGCGGTCCGCGTCCGCCGCGGCGACCAGCTGCTGCGTCTGCGCGAGGCCGGGCACGACGTCCGTCCCCGGGATGCTGAAGTCGGGATGCGCGAAGTCGAAGCAGCTCAGCAGGTCGCCCGAGACGGTCCGCCGCCACTGCGAGATGTTGGGCTCGGTGACCCCGGTGATCGCCTCCAGGAACCGGATGACCGACGTGTGGTCCGAGGTCTGCGAGTTCACCCATCCACCGCGCGACCACGGCGAGACGACCGTGAGCGGCACGCGGGAGCCGAACCCGATGGGCAGGCCGTTGACGAACTCGTCTGCGGTCCCCGCCTCCGGGAACGGCGGCAGCACGTGGTCGAAGTAGCCGTCGTTCTCGTCGTAGTTGATGAGCAGGACGGTCGAGGCCCAGGTCTCCGGATTGCTGAACAGCGCCTGCACGACGGCGTTCGTGTAGTGCGCGCCGTAGTCGGGGCTGGCCGACGGGTGCTCGCACCAGCCGTACGGGGCGACGACGTACGAGACGGTGGGGAGCGAGTTCGTCGCGCAGTCCCGGCCGAAGTCGGACAGCAGGTAGGTGACGTCGAGCCCGCGCCCGGAGTCGGCCTTCCAGCCGTCGTGAAGCCCGCCGTTGAGCGCGAGCTGCCGCGTCGCCGGATCGGAGGAGGCCAGCGCGTCGTGGTACTGCTGGAACAGCCAGAGCGGGTTGTCGCCGTAGTCGCCGACGTACGGGTGGCTGCCGCTGTCGCCGACCTCGTCGTTCGCGTAGGTCTTCCAGCTCACGCCCGCCGCCTGAAGCCGTTCGGCGTAGGTGCCCCAGCGGTACACCGGGTTGTAGTCGGCCGGGTTGTCGATGGCCGGGCCGCCGAGACCGCCCGCCGGGTTGATCATCCCGGACCACTGGTACAGGCGGTTGGGCGTCGTCGGGCCGTTGAGCGAGCAGTGGTAGTCGTCGCACACGGTGAAGGCGCTGGCCAGGGCGTGCTGGTAGGGGATGTCGTCGCGGGTGAAGTAGCCCATGGTCTGCTCGCCCTTGGCGGCGACCCAGCGGTTCCAGGCGCCCTTGTTCCACGCGGTGTGCCCGCCGCTCCAGCTGTGATCGAGACCGCCCGCGTTCTGCGAGTTGTACTTCGTCGAGTCCATGCGGAACGGCAGCATCACCTGCCCGTCGGCGCGCGATGCATCCGGCTGGTGGAAGATGTCCCCGCCTCCGGGGTACTCCAGGATCTGCTTGTCGGCGAACCCGCGGACGCCCGGGAGGGTGCCGTAGTAGTGGTCGAACGACCGGTTCTCCTGCATCAGGACCACCACGTGCTTGATGTCCTTATAGGTGCCGGTGAGTTTCGCGGCCGCGGCGGCGGGGAGGGCGGCCCGGCCGGCGGTCCCGTAGGCGACACCGGCCATGATCGCCGCGGCACCGCCCAGGAGGAGCGTCCGGCGGCTCACCCCTCGCGGGACGGAGCTGACGTACGCGGCGTTCTCGTCGAGCGGCGGCGCCGCATCGAACGTGACTTCGGGCGCGTGGCGCTCCGGCTTGGATCGGCTCATGGGTTCGCTTCCTCCGGGTGTGCGTTCGGTTCTGCTGCTGCGATGCCGGAGGGAGTGGATGCGTCCATCCGGCGGCGGATCAGGATCGTCAGGGCGCCGATCACGACGGCCGCCATCGCGAGGCCGGCCATCACCAGGCCGAGGACGTCGCCGGTGCGGGCCAACGCTCCGGGCGGGCCGGAGTGCGGGGCGGTGGCGCTCGTGCCCGGGTCGGCAGGCGCGGCTCCGCCTCCGCTGCCCGCGCCGCCGCCGCCGGTCGGGGGCGCTGCGAGCACGATGGTCGCCTCCACCGCCGCCCGATCCGACACCCAGCGGTTGGCGTTCGACGGCGATGCCTGCGGGAACCCGTCGATGACGAGGTTGGCGTCCTGCACGGTCATCGCTCCGGCGACGTAGGCGTAGTCGAGCCGGTCGAGGAGGGCTGGTCGTGCCGCCGCCGCACTCACGGTGCCGCCGAGGATGCCGGCCGTCGCGCCGGGGTCGGCGGCGGTGTCCGTCCGGGCTGTGCGGAACGCATCCACCAGGCCGGCCGCGTGGAGCTCCGACGTGACCGGCCAGGCCACCGGGCCCGCTGCGCAGTTCGCTGCCGAGGCCGCGCCGGCCCAGTCGACGTCCGACGGCGACTCCAGGTCGCCGAGCAGCAGCAGCCGGCCCTCCGGCGCCGAGGCATGAGCGGCGCGCGCGGCTCGGGCGATGGCCTGCGCCTGCGCGTACCGGGTGCTCGCCTTCTCGCCGGAGACGGCGGCCGCGGCCCCCTCGGTGCAGACCGCTGCCCGGTCGGGGCCGCCGGCGTCCAGGGCGACATCCCACACCGGCAGGTCCGTCCCGCCGATGGCGGCCGACACGGCGAGGACGGCCCCGGCCGGTGCGGGAAGCGCGGTCAGCGGGAAGGGCGCGATCACGGCGAGTCCGGTCGGGTCTTCGACCACGTTCCAGCCGAGCCGCTCCGCCACCGCGGTGGCGTTCCCGCCGGTCTCCTGCAGCGCGATCAGGTCGAAGCGGTTGACGAGTACCGACCGCGCCAGCTTGCCGACGGCGTCGTCGACGTGGGTTCCGCCATCCCACATGTTCAGCGTCGCGGCGTGCACGGCCGGCGGAGCACCGGGTTCGCTGATCGGCAGCTCGATAGTCAGCGTTGCGGTCAGGCCACTGGTCTCGGTGGCGAGCACCGTCAGCAACGGGGTCTGCGCCGGGATCGATGCGGGCGTCGTGCCCGTCACCGTCCCGTCGGGCGCGACCGCGAGCCAGTCCGGGCCGCCCTGCGCGGTGAACGTCGCCGCGGCGGGAGCCGCGCCGCGCACGCCGGTCCACATCCCGGCGACGGAGAAGCGCACGCCCGTCGACGGCGCGGCGGCGGGCCGGACGATGTCGTCGCTGAGGAAGTGGTCGACGGTCGGCTCGGTGGACCCGGTGAGCGGCGGCTCGGCTTTCAGGGCGAACGTGATGGGCGGTGCCAGGTTCACGTAGCCGTCGTCGTAGAGCAGGACGGCGGCGACGGTGTGGCCGCCGGTGAGCGCCCCCGCCGGGATCGTGACCGTCCCCGATGTCGCGTTGGGCACGTACGCCCAGGTCGTCGATGCTCCGTGCGACGCGCCGCCGCTCGGCGCCGTTGCGGGATCGTCGTAGATCCCGATCCAGTTCTTCGCGTTGGGGGTGGCGGTGGTGAACGAGAAGGTCAGCGGCTTCCCGGCTATCGGATCCTGCGTGAGGAGGGTCAGCGTCCCGCTATCGGTCGGTCCCGAGGCCGCTGGGGCGAGCCGGAAGACGACGGGCTGCGCGAGCCAGGTGTAGCCGTCGTCTGCGAGCAGGTACGCGATCACGTCGTGTCCCGACGTGAGTGCGCCCGCCGGGATGGTGACGGTGCCGGAGGTGCCGGACACGTACGACCACGCCGTCGAGCCGGCTCCGGGGTAGGTCTGGTTCAGCGGGGATTTCTTGGGGTCGTTGTAGATGGCGACCCAGTCGGTTCCTGACGCGTTCGCGTCACCGGTGGAGTACGAGAACGTCAGGTCGCCGCCGACCCGCGGGGTCGCCGTCGTGAGGGCGAGCGAACCCCCGGTGGCGTACCCGACGTGGAAGGTGACGGGCTGCGCGAGCCAGGTGTAGCCGTCCGCGTACAGGAAGTACGCGACGAGGTCGTGGCCAGGAGTGAGCCCCGCGCTCGCGACCGTGACCGTGCCGCTGGAGGCCGCCGTCGTTGCGTTGACGTACGCCCAGTCGGTGGAGGAGCCGTGGCTCTTCTCGTCGGTCGGGCCGGTGGCAGGGTCGTTGTACACCGCGACCCAGTTCTTCGTGTTCGGCTTGTCCGTCGTGTACGAGAACGTGAGCGGATCGCCGGGCGCCGGCGTGGTGTTCGTGAGCGTCAGCGTCCCGTTCGGAGCGGGCGCTGCAGCGGCCGGCTGGGCGACGACGCCGAGTGCGGCCGTCGCGGCGACGACGGCGCCGATGAGGGCTGCGGCGACGGTCGACCGGGTGATCCTGCGCACGGGTGCTCCTTCGGGTGAGGCCGCGGGCGGGGCGGGATCCCGAACCCGCACCGCGCCCGTCGGCACAGGTCCTCACCCAACCGACCGCAGCCGTCGCGGACCCTGCGGGCTCGCGACGTACGGGTGAACGGCCGTCGAACCGGAGCCGTCCACCTGGCACCGTCTGCGCACTCAGCAGCGGCGCGTAGGGGCACGGACACGCGGGATACCGGGACGAGCGGTCACACTGGTCTGTACAAGTGTTTGCACCGGGGCGGATGCACGCGACCAGGATGAGCGGAAGGACCGAACATGCCGACGCTGTATCGAGAGATCGCCGAAGACCTGGGCGCGCGCATCCTCCAGGGCGAGTTCGCCGCGGGCACCTCCCTGCCGTCGGAGAACCGGATGGCGGAGACCTACGGCGTCGCCCGCGGCACCGTGCGACGGGCGCTCGCCCTGTTGCGCGCCCGCGGCGACCTGACCTCGCGCCAGGGCTCCTCGTGGGTCGTCGCCGCGGCGCGTCAGGGGCAGGAGTTCGACGAACTTCGCTCCTTCGCCCAGTGGGCACGGAGCAGGGGGATGACGCCGGGCGGCCAGGTGGTGTCGCTCCAGACCGCGCCCGCCCGCGTCGCCGAACGGCGCCGCCTCCACCTCGACGAGGGGGACGAGGTGCTGCGGGTGGTCCGCCTCCGCACACTCGACGGCCGGCGCGTGATGCTCGAGCGGACCACGTACGCCACCTGGATGATCCCGATCATCCAGTCGCTCTCGCCGCGCGAGGCATCGGTCGTGCAGGTGCTCTTCGACCGCTTCGGGATCGTCACGGGCCAGGCCGACAACACGCTGGACGCGACCGCCGCGACGAGCGAGGACGCCCAGCTGCTCGGCGTGCGCCGTTCGTCCCCGCTGCTGCGGCTGCGCCGGGAGAGTTCCGACGCCGGAGGCCGCCCGATCGAGTACGGCGAGGACCGCTACGTCCCCGGAACGGTCGCCTTCCAGGTGCACACCCGGCTCACCGCCGCGGCGATGCGGAGGATGGGCGGCTGAGTCGATCGGGGCTCGGGGATGATCGCAGGGCGAGCCGGTGCTACGCTTTCGGCGTCCGTGCAGCAGATCGAGGAGGTGATACCCATGAACGAAACGACGTGGGTGCTCTTCTCTGAGGACACGGTCGGGCGATAGGTCGTCCGGGAGCGCCCTTCAGGCACTCCACGAAAGGCACGACCATGCACTTCGATTTCACTTCAGCACCACACCTCGTCGACGGCGTCACCGAGCGCCGCTTCACCCTCGGCGGAATCCCGGGCATCCTGTGGACGCCCGAATCCGCATCCTCCTCCGCGCCCGTCCCGCTGATCCTGCTGGGGCATCCCGGCGGCGTCGAGCAGATGTACCCGCGGCTCGTCGGGCGAGCGCGACAGGCCGCGGCCGACGGCTTCGCTTCGCTCACCATTGAGCTGCCCGGGACGGGCGACCGCCCGCCATCGGCGGTGACGGAGGAGGCGCGCGCCGACCTCGGTCGCACGCTCGCGGCGGGAGACCCGGTCGGCCCTGACCTCGTCGACCGTCTCGTGCTCCCGCTCGTCGAGGGGGCCGTCCCGGAATGGCGGTCGGCGGTGGATGCGGCTCTCGCACTGCCGGAGATCACCGGTCCGGTCGGGTACTCCGGCGGATTCATCTCCGTCGGCGTCCGGCTGGCTCTCACCGAGCCACGGGTGGTCGCGGCCGGGCTCTTCGCCGGCAGCTACATCCCGTCCGTCATCCAGGAGGAGGCGCGGCAGGTCACCATCCCGCTGCATGTGCTCCTGCAATGGGATGACGAGGGCAACGACCGGCAGGCGGCGCTCGACCTGTTCGACGCGTTCGGCTCGACGGAGAAGACGTTGCAGGCGAACCTCGGCGGCCACCGGGGTGTCCCCGCGTTCGCCGGCGAGGACGCGGCCCGGTTCTTCGCCCGGCACCTGCGCTGACGACATCGGGCCACCCGTCGGAAGGCGGGTGGCCCGATACTTCGCGTCGGCGGACGCTACGACTGGAGCCACTCCAGCAGGTCGGCGTTGATCGTCTCCGCCTGCGTGGTCGGCATCCCGTGCGGGAAGCCCGGGTACGACTTCAGCGTGCCGTTCTGGACGAGCTTCGCCGAGAGGGGGCCCGAGTCGGCGTACGGCACGATCTGGTCGTCCTCGCCGTGCATGACGAGGACGGGCACCGAGATCTTCTTGAGGTCCTCGGTGAAGTCGGTCTGCGAGAACGCGACGATCCCGTCGTAGTGCGCCTTCGCGCCGCCCATCATGCCCTGACGCCACCAGTTCTCGATGATCGCCTCGGACGACTCGACGCCCGGCCGGTTGAACCCGTAGAACGGACCGGACGGCAGTGCCCGGTAGAACTCCGACCGGTTCTTGGCGAGCTGCGCCTGCAGGTCGTCGAAGACGCTCTTCGGCAGACCGCCGGGGTTGTTCTCGGTCTGCACCATGATCGGCGGAACGGCGCTGATCAGCACCGCCCGGGCGACCCGGTCCTCGCCGTAGGTGGCGATGTAGTGAGCGACCTCGCCTCCACCGGTCGAGTGGCCGACGTGGATGGCGTCGTGAAGGTCGAGCGCCTCGACCACGGCGCGCAGGTCGGCGGCGTAGTGGTCCATGTCGTGCCCGTCGCCGGACTGCGTGGAACGGCCGTGGCCCCGGCGGTCGTGGGCGACGACGCGGTAGCCGTGCTGCAGGAAGAACAGCAGCTGGGTGTCCCAGTCGTCGGCCGAAAGCGGCCAGCCGTGGCTGAAGACGATGGGTTGACCGGTTCCCCAGTCCTTGTAGTAGATCTCGATGCCATCTGACGTGGTGACAGTGCCCATGGTTCCCTCCGGGAGTGGCGAAGCGGGGTGCTGTGGGACGGTGCTGCGGAACGTTCGGCGCGCTCTCAACCTAGCCGTCGGTACGGGTGCGGAACCAGGGGTACCGGACCGACCGTCAGCGACCTGCCAGCGAGCCGCCGATCCCGCCGACGCTGAAGTAGCGGTTGAGCACGGCGAATACGACGATGGGCGGGATCATCATGACCACGGCGACGCTCATCACCGGACCCCAGTCGGTCTGGTTCTGCTGGAAGAAGGTCTGCAGTCCGATCGGAAGCGTGTAGTTCTGGTCGGAGCGCAGGAACACGACCGCGACCAGGTAGTCGTTCCACGCCAGCAGGAACGCGAAGATCGCCGTGGAGAGCACTCCGGGAAGCGAGTTGCGCAGCACCACGCGCGTGAAGCTTCCGAACACGGAGCAGCCGTCCATCCACGCGGCCTCCTCGAGGCTGATCGGGATGGAGTCGAAGTAGGCCGCCATCATCCAGATCGCGACCGACATCGTGCCGCCGACGTACAGGATGACGACCCCGCCGAGCGTGTCGACCAGGCCGATCTGCGCGAACAGGATGAACAGCGGGATGACCGCGGTGACCACCGGGAGCGACTGGATGACGAAGAGCGTGAGCGAGAACCCGGCGACGAGCCGGCCGCGGCCACGGGAGAGCACGTATCCGGCCGGCGCGGCGATCACCACGGACACCGCCACGGTGATGAGCGTGACGATCAGACTGTTTCCCACCCACAGCGCGATGTCGGTCGACGTGAACACCGTCGCGTAGTTCTCGAGTGTGACCCCGGTCGCGCTGCTCCCCAGCGAGGGCTGCAGCGACAGGGCGACGACAGCGGCGAGCGGGACGAGGACGACCGCGCTGATCGCGGCAAGCAAGGCGAACCGCCACCAGCGGCCGCGGTCTCCGGCGGGGCGCACCGCACGCGCCGGGGCCGAGGTGGTCGGTTGAGCGAGCGCGGTCATTCGATCCCCGCCTTTCGGATCTGGCGATAGAGGGTGACGCTCACCACGATGAGCACGAGCGTCATCAGGAACGCGATCGCGACACCGGGGCCGGTCTGGAAGTTCTGGAACACGGTCGTGTAGGCCAGCACCACCAGGGTCTGGGTCGAATCCACCGGACCCCCGCCCGTCAGCAGGAAGATCGTCGGGAAGTCGTTGACGCAGAAGATCGTCATGAGGATCCAGCTGATGTAGGTGGACCGGGCGATCATCGGCAGCGTCACGAAACGGAACGTCTGCCGCGGCGTGGCGCCGTCGACCCGGGAGGCCTCGTAGACGGTCGTGTCGACCGACGCCAGGGCCGACGACATCATCATCATCATGAACGGGAAGCTCACCCACACCTTGAACACGCACACCGTGATCTGCGCGAGGAGAGGGTCGGCGAGGAACAGCACATCCCCGAACCCCAGGGCCTTCGCGATAAGGGGGAGCGGGCTCTGCGGCGTGGCCACCAGCCAGTTCCACGAAGTGGACGACACCACGATCGGAACCACCCAGGGCAGGAGGAGCAGCACCTTCAGCACTCCGCGCGCGGGGACGCGGGTCCGCAACAGCAGCGCGAGACCCAGCCCGATGGCCCAGCTTCCGAAGACCCCCACGATGGTGAAGACCACGGTGAAGCCGGCCGCCCGCCAGAACTCCGGTGAGGTCAGGACGGCCGCGTAGTTCTGCAGCCCGACGAACGAGCCGGCGTCGACGAGATCGCCGTCGCGCAGGGACTGCTGCCCGGCGTAGATCACCGGATACAGGTTGAGCAGGAGCAGCAGGAGGATGGCGGGCACCGCGAAGAGCAGGAGGGTGAGCCCGCGCGAGCTCAAGCGGCGGGGGCGCCGGCCTCCCGGGCGGCCGGGACCGGCGACGGCGACGCCCTGACGGGCGCGGCGGACGGAATCGAGGACGGAGGAGGACGTCACGGGCGTCACTTCTGCTGGGAGGTCAGGGTGCGCTGGAGCGTCTGCAACGCTTCCTTCGGCGTCGCCTTCAACGAGAGGACGCTCTGCGCGAAGGTGCTCATCGCCGGCGTGCTGTCGACCAGGGAGACGTCGGCGAAGAGAGCGTCACCTCCCGGAGCCGCCCACGTCTTGCAGATCGGCTGCCACTTCTCGACCATCGCGACGGCGTTCGCGTCCGCGCGGAACTCGGGCGTCTGCGCGATGGACTTCAACACCGGGAGGCCGACGCCGGTCTTCTGGGTCCACAGCGGCGCCATGTTCTTGTAGTAGTAGGTGAGGAAGGCCTCGGACCCCTTCTGGCTGGGCGTGCGCCGGTACATCATGATGTTGTTCGGGAAGTACAGCGCGCCCTTGCCTCCCCCGGCTCCGGTCAACGGATCCGTGACCGCCATGTCCGAGACCAGCGACCCGCCGAGCACCTGGGCGAGGCCCGGGCCCTCGAAGCCCATCCCGAACGTCCCCGCTTTCCACTGGCTCTGCGCGTTGGTGGTCGAGTAGCTGACGCTGCCCGGGTCCATGTAGCCCTTCCGCACCAGCTCGACGACGAACTCGAGAGCCTCGATGTTCGCCGGGGTGACGCAGTCGGGCTTCTGGTCCGCATTGAACAGGCCGCCGCCGTTGTTGATCAGCAGGCCGACCAGCGACTGGAAACCGTTCCCCTGGGCGCCGGAGGCGATCCCGAAGCCGAACACGCCGATCTTCTTGAGGGCCGCGCAGACGTCGAGGTACGACTGCCAGTCGGTCGGCGGTTCTACACCGGCTTTCTCGAGAAGGGACTTCCGGTACCAGAGGGCCCGCATGTCGAGGTTGTACGGAACGGCGACGTAGCCCTTGTCGGTCTTCATCGTGTCCAGCAGGCCGGGGAGGAAGTCGTCGTAGAGGCCGTCCTTCCGCCACGACTCCAGAAGGCCGTCCGCGTAGGCGATGTGGTTCTTCTCCGCGAACTGGAACGCCTGCGTGCCGCTGCCGCTGCTGACCGCCGGGCCTGTTCCCGACGCGATCGCGGAGGCGAAGGTCGTCGTGAAGTTGGCCCACTGGACCGCTTGATATCCGGCCGCGGGGAGCCCGTCCGCCGGCTTGTAGGCGAGGGTGATGCGCTTGTCCAGCGGCGAGAATGCGGTGCCGCCCCAGGGCATATTCCAGAACTTCACCGTCGATGACCGCGTCCCTCCCGGGGAGCAGGCGGTGAGTGCGGCGAGGACGGCCAGACCGCCCGCTCCCGCGAGCAGGCCCCTGCGGGAGACGGTGCTCGAGATCAACCCGTTCGTCATGTGTCTTCTCCTCCATCGGCCGGTTCATTCCGGCGGCTTTCTCCGTCGAATAGCGGGGAGTTGCGCAAAATCAATGCGAGGTGATCAGCGCAGGCCCGATCATTTCAGCTAAATTGCGCCAGATCAAGCGTTCATGATTACGAAAGTTTGCGTGGGTCTCGAGGCCGCGAGTAGGGTGGCGTCATGGTCGATCAGGGTGGCTCGCGCGGCCGGCCGACGCTCTCCGATGTGGCCAGGGTCGCCGGCACGAGCGTCCCGACCGTGTCGAAAGTCCTGCGGGGCGGCACGGATGTGTCGCCGTCGACCCGCGAGCGAGTCATGGATGCCGTCCGCTCGGTGGGCTACGCGCGAGGGGGGAAGACCCAAGGGCCGGACGCCGATGCGCCCGCGATGATCGACCTCGTCGTCAATCACGTCCACGGAACGTGGGCCAACGGCGTGCTCACCGGTGTGGAGAACGCGGCCACCACGGCGAACGTGGATGTCGTCATCACCATCGCCCGGGAGGACGGCAACTGGGTTTCCCGGCTGCTCCGGCGCCCGTCGCACGGCGCGGTCGTCGTGCTGGTGGATCCGGCCCCCAGCCACTTCGCCGCTCTCGAGGCCGCGCGCATCCCCGTCGTGCTGGTGACACCGATGAGCGAGCCGAGCGCACCCGTCGCCCGTGTCGGCGTGACCAACTGGGACGGCGGCCGTTCCGCCGCCGAGCATCTGCTGTCGCTCGGGCACAGGAGGTTCGCCGTGGTCGGTGGCGACCGCACCCACCTGTACAGCCGGGCGCGCATCGACGGCTTCCGCTCGGCCCTCGACGTCTCGGGGACGCCGCCGTGCGCCGTCGTGCACGGCAACTGGGATCGCCGGCTGGCGGCGGAGGCCGTCGCACCCCTGCTCTCCGCTCCCGACCGGCCCACCGCGGTGTTCGCGTGCTCAGACCTGATGGCCGTCGGCGTCTACGACGCGGCGGAGAAGCTCGGGCTGCGTGTCCCCGAGGACCTGAGCGTGGTCGGCTTCGACGACGTGCCGGAGGCGAGTTGGGCCTCGCCGCCGCTCACCACGATTCGGCAGCCCATCTCCGAGATGGGGGCGGTGGCGGTGCGCCTCCTGCTCGCCAGCTCCGACGGCGGCGGGGCAGCGACCGAGCCGCCCCGCGTCGACCTGTCCACTCAACTGGTCGTCCGCCGGTCCACCGCCGCCCCGCGCTGACGCGGGTACCGTGACGGGCGTGCAGACCTTCCTGCCCTATCCGTCTTTCGCCCGGAGCGTCCGCGTGCTCGACCGCGCGCGCATGGGCAAGCAGCGCGTCGAGGCGTTGCAGGTGCTGCGGGCGATCACCGTTCCCGGGTACGGCTGGCGCCACCATCCTGTCGCGAAGATGTGGCGTGGATACCTCCCCGCGCTGACGAAGTACGCGCTCGAGTCGACGGACGCATGGATCGAGCAGGGCCACGCCGATACCGTGCGGCCGCAGGTACTGGCTTTCGCGCCGGAGGTCGAGGCGCTGTCGCAGGAGGAATTGGAGCCGCCGCCGTGGATCGGCGACCCGGACTTCCACCGCAGCCACCAGTCGAACCTGGTCCGCAAGGACGCCGAGTTCTACGGGCCGCTGTTTCCGGGGGTGCCCGACGATCTGCCCTACGTCTGGCCTGTGCCGACGCGGGAGTGAGCCAACGCGCTGAGCCAACGCGCGACGAGATTCGAATCGGTTCGACTTGCAAGCCCGTGTGAGAATTGACACGGCGAACGGCTGGAGGGGCGATGGCGGCGACGATCCGGGATGTGGCACGGGTCGCGGGGGTGACCCCGAGCACGGTGTCGTACGCGCTGTCGGGCAAGCGGGCCATCTCCGAGGAGACGCGGGAGCGCATCCAGCGGGCCATCGTGGAGCTCGACTTCACGCCCAACGCCGGCGCCCGCGCCCTGGCGCTGTCGCAGACGAACGTGCTCGGTCTGTTCCTCCAGTTCCAGGAGGACGAGTTCGCGCCCGCGATGCTGCAGTACGTGCTGCCGGTGTCGACGACGGCCCGCAATCACGGGTTCGACCTGCTGATGGTGACGGACCCCGACGTGGATGCGGCCATCCGCCGCACCACGTCGTCGGCGATGGTGGACGGGGTGGTCCTCCTCGACGTCACCTACGACGACCCGCGACTGGAACCGCTGCGGCAGACCCGCCAGCCGGCCGCACTCATCGGGTATGCGAAGAACGCCGAGGGCTTCGACGCGGTCGACCTCGACTTCGGCGAGGCGGCACGGAATGCTCTCGATCACCTGCACGGGCTCGGGCACAGGGAGGTCGTCGTCGTCACGCCGCCACGGCACGTCTCGGAGCGCGGTGGCTCGTACGCCTGGCGGTTCAGCGATGCGGCGGCGGAGCGGGCAGCGCGCCACGGCATGCAGCTGCACATCGTGGAGGGGGAGTCGCGCCAGCCCGCTCTCGGGCAGGCCGTCACGGCCGCGCTCGACCGGTATCCGTCCGCGACGGCTCTCGTCGTGCACAACGACGCAACGATCGCCGCGCTGCCGTCGTTGCTGCATGAGCGCGGGATCTCGGTGCCCGACGACCTCTCCGTCGTCGGCATGTTCTCCGCCGAGTTCGGGACGGCGTTCTCGCTGCCGTACACCTCCGTCGACACGCGTCCGGAGCTGCTGGGGGAGTGGGCGGTGTCCCGCCTCGTGGAGCGCATCGCCGATCCCGAGGGTGCCGAGCCGCCTCAGGTGCGCCTGATCGAGCCGGGGTTCGTCGACCGGGGCAGCACGCGCGCGGTCTGAGCCGCGCCGCGCACATTCGTGCCGAATGTGCGTTTTGAGCGCTCCACTCCGCACATTCGTGCCGAATCTCCGCCGTCCCCTCGCGAGATTTGCGCCAAATCTCGGTTATCGCGGCCGCTTTCCCACGATTTGCGCCAAATCTCGGTAATAGCGGCGCGTTTCCCGCGATTTGCGCCAAATCTCGCGGGGTGGGGATGCGTCGAAGCGGTTCGGTGACGAGGTCGGGCACGCCCGGAGAGGGGGTGTAACGGGCCGTCTGCGGGCTGAATCGGAGCGAGAAGGTGCCGATTCGCGCAGGAGCGAAGCGGTTCGACTTGTGCAGCACGCGCGAGCGCGCTATCTTCATCGAAGCGGTTCGACAATAGTCGGGCCGACGACTTCCCGATGGAGCGAAGGAGGGGCGCGATGGCCGTCACCATCACCGACGTGGCACGTGCAGCCGGCGTCTCCACGAGCACCGTCTCGTACGCCCTCTCCGGCAAGCGCTCCATCTCCCCGGACACCCGCCGCCGCATCGACGAGGCGATCACGAACCTCGGCTTCATCGTCAATGCGGGCGCCCGCGCGCTCGCCACCTCGCAGACGATGGTCATCGGCCTGCTCACGCAGTTCCATGCCGACGAGTTCGCCCCCGCCATGCTCGAGTACATCCTTCCGGTGTCCGACACGGCCCGCGAGCTCGGCTACGACATCCTGCTCGTCACCGAACTCGACAGCGTCGCCGCCCTGCGCCGGGTCACCAGCTCCGGGATGGTCGACGGCGTCGTCCTGCTCGACGTCGTCCACGAAGACCCGCGCCTGGCCACTCTCCGTGACGCCGCGCAGCCCGGAGCCCTGGTCGGCCTCCCGAAGCACACCGAGGGCCTCGACGTCTTCGACCTCGACTTCGGCGAGTCCGCCCGCATGCTGGTCGACCACCTCTACGCGCGCGGCCACCGCGAGATCATCGTCGTGTCGCCCCCGCTCCACGTCTTCGAGCGCGGCGGCGCCTACGGCTGGCGATTCCGGGATGCGGCCCTCGAGCGCGCCGCCCGTTACGGCCTGCAGATGCACCCGTACTACGGCGAGGCGCGGCAGCCCGAGATCGGCCGGAGCATCAACGCCATGCTCGACGCCCGGCCCACCGCCACCGCGCTCATCGTCCACAATGACGCGACGATCGCGGCGCTGCCCTCGGTGCTCACCGCGCGCGGCGTCAGCACGCCCGACGACCTCTCGGTCGTCAGCCTCTACGCGAAGGACTTCGGCCGAGCGTTCTCCCTGCCGTACACGGCAGTCGAGAGCTCACCCGATGAGCTGGGCCGCTCCGCGGTCCGGCAGCTCGTCCGGCGGATCACCTCACCCGATCTCGCCGGTCCGGCGGTGACGAGATTCGTCGCCCCCGAAATAACCGACCGTGGGAGCACCCGATGAACCGCCCCACGCAGCACGCTCAGCGCCCCCGGCCGGACTCGCCCCAGTGCACGATTCAAGGAGGAATACTGTGATCACCAAGAAGACCTCGCGCCTGCTCGGCGCAGCGGTCGTCGCCGCGGCGGTCGTCGCCGGCGTCGCCGCCTGCTCGGGCTCGGGCTCCGGCTCGAGCGGAAGCGCCGGAGGCACCTACACGTTCTGGGATCCGTACCCGCAGTTCGACGCATCGGCCGACTGGACGAAGCTCGTCGAGCAGTGCGGAACGGAGGCCGGAGTGACCGTGAAGCGCACCGGCTACGACACCAGCGACCTGACCAACAAGGCGCTGCTCGCCGGCCAGCAGGGCAGCTCCCCCGACCTGCTGCTCGTCGACAACCCGGTCGTCTCGACGCTGGCCGAGGCCGGCATCCTGACCACCACGTCGGAGAACAAGCTTGACACGTCCGACATCCAGAAGAACATCCTGGCTGCCGGTCAGCTCGACGGGAAGACGTACGGCGTACCGATCGGGGCCAACACCCTGGCGCTCTACTACAACAAGGCCGTGCTGTCGGCCGCCGGGGTGGACGCGAGCTCGATCAAGGACTGGTCGACGCTCACCGACGCCCTCGCCAAGGTCACGGCCGCCGGCAAGAAGGGCATCACCTTCTCGGCGATCGGGACCGAGGAGGGCAGCTTCCAGTTCCTGCCGTGGTTCTGGGGCTCCGGCGCCAACCTGACGAAGCTGGACTCGGACAAGGCCGAGCAGGCGCTCTCGCTGTGGACGGACTGGGTGAAGAAGGGATACGCCCCCAACTCGGTCATCAACAACACGCAGACGACGTCGTGGCAGGAGTTCGCCACCGGCGACTTCGCGTTTGGTGAGAACGGCACCTGGCAGCTGGGCAACGTGAAGAAGGCCGGGATCGACTACGGCATCCTCAGCATCCCGGCGATGGATGGGGGAGCGGCTCCCGCTCCGACCGGCGGCGAGTTCATGACGCTCCCCGTACAGAAGGACACCGCCCGCTACGCCACCTCGAAGAAGATCGCCGAGTGCCTCACCAGCACGAAGAGCTTCGTGAAGACCGACACCACGCTCTCCTACATCGCCCCCACGGAGGCGGCGCAGAAGGAGCAGGTCGCCGCGAACCCGGAGCTGCAGCCGTGGGTCGATGCCGTCGCCGCGGCGAAGGGCCGCACCAGCGACGACCTCGGCACGAAGTACCCGAAGATCTCCAAGGAGCTCTGGACCGCGGTCCAGAACGCCCTCAGCGGAGCGCAGTCGCCCGCGGACGCCCTGAAGGCGGCCCAGACGGCAGCGGCCGCAGCCACCAAGTAACCCGAGCACGACCAGCAACGCAACTGAGGAAACACCGATGACGACAACTCAGACAGCGTCGCGCGGCACGGCCACGGACGGGGGTGGGACGGTGCGAGCCGCCGTCCCACCCGCGCCCCGGCGCCGGCATCGGCGCGGCTCGTGGACGGCGTGGGCGTTCCTCGCCCCCGTCGTGATCTACCTGGTCGTGTTCTACGCGTGGCCGCTCTATCGTAACGTCGAGCTCAGCGTCCGCGACTACACCGTCCGGTCGTTCGTGATGGGCGACGCCCCGTTCGTCGGGCTCGACAACTACATCAAGGTGCTGCAGGATCCGACCTTCGGGCCGGCGTTCTGGCACACCGCCGTCTTCACCCTCGTCTCGATCGCGTTCCAGTTCACGATCGGGCTGGCGCTGGCGGTGTTCTTCCACCAGAACTTCCGCCTCTCGGCCACGCTGCGCGCCCTCTTCCTGGTGCCGTGGCTGCTTCCGCTGATCGTCTCCGCCTCCACCTGGTCGTGGATGCTGAACAGCGACTCCGGTGTCGTCAACGCGGCGCTCGAGGCGTTCGGACTGCCCGGGATCAACTGGCTGACCTCGCCGGACTGGGCGCTGACCAGCGTCATCATCGCGAACATCTGGATCGGCATCCCCTTCAACCTGGTCATCCTCTATTCAGGCCTGCAGAACATCCCGCAGGAGCTGTACGAGGCGGCGTCGATCGACGGGGCCAACGGATGGCAGCGCTTCTGGCGGGTGACCTTCCCGCTGCTGCGCCCGGTGTCGGCGATCACCCTGCTGCTCGGGCTGATCTACACGCTCAAGGTGTTCGACATCATCTGGATCATGACGCGCGGCGGGCCCGGAACGGCGTCCACGACGTTCGCGACCTGGTCGTACCAGCTCGGGTTCGCCTCGACCCTGCCGGACTTCAGCCCGGCGGCCGCGGTCGGCAACCTGCTGATCATCCTCGCTCTCGTCTTCGGCTTCGTGTACATCCGCACCCAGAGGAAGCAGGACCTCGCATGAACGGCAAGCGGCCCTGGTGGAAGACCGTCGTCGGTGTCGTGCTGACGCTGGTGATGCTCTTCCCCGTCTATTGGATGATCAACGTCTCGCTGACTCCGACGAGTCTGATGCGGAAGAGCCCGCCGGACCTGTTCCCCATCCACGCCACCTTCGAGGGCTATCAGGCCGTGCTCGACCAGCAGCTGCCGTACCTCGGCACGAGCCTGCTCGTCGGGATCGGCACCGTGATCCTCACGGTCGCGATCTCGGCTCCGGCCGCGTATTCGCTGGCGAAGCTGCGCCCACGCGGCCGCGGCGTCCTCAACTTCCTGCTGCTCATCGCGCAGATGATCCCCGGGATCATCATGGCGATGGGGTTCTACGCGATCTACCTCAACCTCGGCATCCTGAACACGCTGTGGGGCCTGATCATCGCGGACTCGACGCTGGCCGTGCCGTTCGGCGTGCTGATCTTCAGCGCGTTCATGTCCGGCATCCCCGACGAGCTGATGAACGCCGCGAAGATCGACGGCGCGAGCACCTGGCGCACGTTCCGCTCGATCGTGCTCCCGGTCAGCCGCAACTCCATCGTCACGGTGTCGCTGTTCGCGTTCCTCTGGGCGTGGTCCGACTTCGTGTTCTCGTCGACGCTGAACAGCGGCGGGGCTCTGCAGACGATCACGCTCGGCATCTACAAGTACATCGGCAACAACAACCAGGAGTGGAACGCCATCATGGCGACCGCCGTGGTCGCGTCGGTGCCCGCCGCCGTGCTGCTCGTGCTCGCGCAACGCTACGTCGCCGCCGGCGTCACCGCCGGGGCCGTGAAGGACTGACCGTGACGAACCTCAGCACCATCGCGTCGACCGACGTCGCCGTCGACCTGTCCGAGATCCCGTTCTCCGTCCGGGGCAGCTGGCTCGACATCTCGCCGGTGATCGGCACGCACCAGGTGTCGGACGACCTCCATCTCGTCAGCCATGTCACCGGGATGCACGCCGTGCTCCGGCTCACGCCGGTGGCGCGCGCCGCCACCGCGGCCCGTGTCGAGGCCACCGCCTCCCGCGTCGCCTGGACCGCGGGCGACGGGCTCGTGGAGGCCGTGTTCGAGCATCCCGGAGCCATACGCTTCCGCGGCCGGGGACTCGGGATGCGGTTCGCCGCCTCCGACGAGCTGACCCCGTTCACCGGTGGGTACCTGTTCACCGATCCCGTCGACGGAGCCACCACGTTGACCAGCTACGAGACCGGCCGGCGCTACCGGTTCACGGTCCTGGCCGGTTCGGCGGAGATCGTGGGCGACGGGCTGCTCGGCAGCGGAGCCCGGGAGGTGGCGTTCGGCGCGGACGACCCGTGGGAGGTCCGGCTGGAGCAGACCGAGGCGGGTCCGCGTCCACTCGACGCCACCGCATCCTTCGACGACCTGGTAAGGCACCGCCGTGCGGAGTTCGCGGCGTACTGCTCCGGCCTGCTGGCCGGGGCGGAGGCGACGCCCACCGCGGTGAAGGCCGCGTACGTGCTCTGGTCGGCCACCGTCGAGCCCGGCGGCTTCGTCGGCCGCGAGGCGGTGCTGATGTCGAAGCACTGGATGGACAAGGTCTGGTCGTGGGACCACTGCTTCAACGCCCTCGCCCTCGCACCGCTCGATGCGGAGGCCGCTCTCGACCAGTTCCTCCTGCCCTTCGACCACCAGGACGCGGGCGGAGCGCTGCCCGACTCGGTCACGCACTCCGAGGTGCTCTACAACTTCGTGAAGCCGCCCATCCACGGCTGGGCGTTCCGGCTCCTGCGGGAGCGCGTCTCCACACCCTTCGACGACGGAGCGCTGCGCCTGGTGTACCGGAGGCTCTCCGCCTGGACACGGTTCTGGCTCGACAGCCGCCGCGCACCCGGTCATGCGCTCCCGTACTACCAGCACGGCAACGACAGCGGGTGGGACAACTCAACGCTCTTCGACCGGGATCGGGTGGTCGAGTCGCCCGACCTCGCCGCGTTCCTCATGCTGCAGCTGGATGAGCTGGGCAGTCTCGCGGTCGAGGTCGGAGAGTCTCCGGCAGAGTGGGAGGACGAGCGCATCGCGATCGAGCGGGCGCTGTTCGACGAGTTGTGGGCGGGCGACCACTTCGTCGCCCGGTCGGTCGCCTCGGGGCGGCCGTCCACCTCCACGAGCCTGCTCGGGTCGCTCCCCATCGTGCTCGGAGACCGTCTTCCCGCCGACATCGCGTCCGCGCTCGCCGCCGCGGTCGAGGCCCACCTCACACCGTGGGGACCGGCCACCGAGCTGCCTGACTCGGCGCAGTACACCGCCGACGGCTACTGGCGCGGACCGGTCTGGGCGCCGAGCACCCACCTCATCGTCGACGGCCTGCGCCGCGCCGGGCACGGCGAGCTGGCCGACCGGGTCGCGGACGCCTTCCTCGCCGCCTGCGAGCGCTCCGGATTCGCCGAGAACTTCGACGCCCTCACCGGCGACGGCCTGCGCGACCGTGCCTACACCTGGACGGCAGCGGTCTACCTGCTGCTCGCCACCCACCGACCGTCGGGAGAACGATGACCCTCACCTCGACCGCCCTGCTGACCGGGGGACCGGTCGTCCCCTCCCGCAGCCTCCTCCGGCCGCTCGGACCGGACGAGGTCCGCATCTCGGGCGGATTCTGGGCCGACAAGCAGCAGCTCAACGCGACCGTCATCCTCGACCACTGCGAGACGTGGATGGAGCGGATCGGCTGGATCGGCAACTTCGACCGTGCCGCCGCGGGCACCGTCGCCGAGCACCACGACGGGATCGAGTTCGTCGACTCGGAGGTCTACAAGCTGCTCGAGGCGATGGCCTGGGAGCTCGGCCGTCGTCCCGATGCCGGGCTCGAGGCGCGCTACTCGGCCTTAGCCGCCCGCGTGGCGGCGGCGCAGGAGCCTGACGGCTACCTGCACACCGCCTTCGGGCGTCCCGGTCAGCGTCCGCGGTACAGCGATCTCGAGTGGGGCCACGAACTGTACTGCTTCGGCCACCTCTTCCAGGCGGCGGTCGCGCGTGCACGGAGCGGGCATCCCGACGACGTGCTCGTCCGGACCGCCCGGCGGCTGGCCGACCACGTCGCCCGCGAGTTCGGCGAGGGCGGCCGGGATGCGATCTGCGGTCACCCGGAGATCGAGCCGGCGCTGGTCGAGCTCGGGCGCGCCCTCGGTGAGCAGCGGTACATCGAGCTGGCGCGGATCTTCGTGGAGCGGCGCGGCCGCCGGACCCTCGCCACGACCCTGTTCCAGGGCAGCGACTACTTCCTCGACGACGTGCCGGTCCGCGAGGCGACCGTGCTGCGCGGGCACGCGGTCCGCGCCGCCTACTTCACGGCCGGGGCGGCCGATGTCGCCGTCGAGACCGGCGACGACGGCCTGCTCGCCGCCGTGCAGAACCAGTGGCGACGGACGGTCGCGCACCGCACCTATCTCACGGGCGGGATCGGCTCGCACCACCAGAACGAGGAGTTCGGCGCCGACGACGAACTGCCGCCGGATCGCGCCTACGCCGAGACCTGCGCCGCCATCGGCTCCGTCATGGTCAGTTGGCGCCTGCTCCTGCAGACCGCCGACCCGGCTCATGCGGACCTCATCGAGCGGACGCTCCTCAACGCGGTGCTCGTCTCCCCCCGGGAGGACGGCCGCGCGTTCTACTACGCCAACACTCTGCACCAGCGAGAGCTGGCGTCGGAGACGCACGACGACGAGCTGAGCGAGCGCGCAGAGGCCAACCTCCGCGCGCCCTGGTTCGAGGTGTCCTGCTGTCCGACGAACGTCGCCCGCACGCTGGCGAGCGTCGGCGCGTACTTCGCGACGGCCGACGACGACGGCGTCCAACTCCACCAGTACGCGGATCTGGATGTGGATACGGCCCTCCCGGACGGCAGGCACGTCGCGCTCGCCGTCCGCACCGGCTACCCCTTCGACGGTCGAGTGGTCGTCTCGGTGGTCGAAGCGTCGGAGTTCACCCTGAGCCTGCGCATCCCCGCCTGGTCTCGCGGCCGGGCGCGCGCGAGCCTGAACGGCGAACCCGTCCCCGTCGACGGCGACGTCCTGCGTCTGCGCCGTGCCTTCGCTCCGGGCGACGAGCTGGTGCTCGACCTCGACACCTCCCCGCGGTTCACCGTCGCACCCGACGCGGTCGACGCCGTGCGCGGGACCGTCGCCGTCGAGCGCGGGCCGCTCGTGCTGTGCCTGGAGTCGGTGGATCTGCCCGGCACGACAGGGTTCGATCGCGTCCGGGTCGACACGGGAACTGCGCCGGTTTCCACCGCAGACGGTGCGTCCGTGCGGCTGATCGTGGAAGATGGGCGCAACGACGACCGCGACGACGCCGCCGACCGCGTCCCCACCGACGACTGGCCGTACCTCCGCCTCGACTCCGCCGTGACCGCCCGGTCGGGCCAGGCGGTCACGGCGGGCCTCATCCCCTACGCCCACTGGGCGAACCGCGGACCGAGCCTGATGCGGGTGTGGATCCCCGCCGCAGGCTGACGACGCTCGGCTGCCGGCGAGTCATCGGGGCCGGCAGCCGAGTCCTTCGAAACGCCTCAGCGCCGCGCGCGCCTGGCCGCACGGTTGCGCGCGAGCACCCAGCCGACGACTCCGCCGACCAGGAAGACCAGCACCACCAGCAGCCAGGTCGGCACCTGAACCTGCGTCCACAGCACGAAGATGGTCGCACGGTCGCCGCCGACGAGGTTCTGCACGGCGACGATCACCAACAGCAGGATGAGGACGATCGCCAGCCACTTGCGTTTCAGGAACCGCGTCAGACGGTTCTCGTCATCCCGGCCGGAGTTCCCCGCGCTGCTCATCCGGTCAGTATGGCGGTGGGGAGGGGTGGGTCGCCAGGGGCGGCTAGCCTCGACCTGTGGATGAGGAAGAGGCGCTCGCCGGGGGAAACGCCGGGGGCGCGGTGGTGCGCATCGGCGACACGGTCCGCAAGCCGTGGACGGCGGCGACGCCGAGCGTCGTGTCGTTCGTCGAGCACTTGCGGGTGTCCGGTGTGGATGCGCCCGCCCCGCTGGGCCGCGACGACGAGGGGCGGCAGGTCCAGGAGTTCGTGCCGGGCCGTCTGGCGATGGATGCGGACCCGCTCACCCTGTCCGAGCTGCATCGGGTCGGGGAGATGGTCCGCGCTATCCACGACGCGAGTGCGGACTTCATCCCGCCGCCGCATGCGGTCTGGGAGACGGCGATCCCTGCACCCGGCGCGGAGCTCGTCTGCCACAACGACCTGGCTCCGTGGAACCTGATTGTGGGTGACCGCTGGCTGTTCATCGACTGGGACGCCTCCGCCCCCAGCACCCGCCTCTGGGATCTGGCCTACGCCGCCCAGGCGTTCACGCTCAACGACCCGGCCCGCGCCCCCGAGGACTCCGCCCGGGCGCTCGCGGCATTCGTCGACGGGTACGGCGCCGACAAGAGTCTGCGCGCCAACCTCCCGACCGAGATGGGCCGCAGGACCCAGGCGATGTACGACCTGCTCCACACGTCGAACCGCGCGGGTCGCGAGCCGTGGGCGACGATGTACGAGACCGGGCACGGAGCGCACTGGCGGGCGGTGACCCACTACGTGACCACTCACCGCGACATGTGGGCGCGCGCCCTGTAGAACCCGGGCCGAGATTCGTGCCGAATGTGCGCTTTGAGCGCCGCAAAGCGCACATTCGGCACGAATGTGCGGCGCGAAGCAGCACGCCGCGGGACGGACGGAC